>CAWIHC010000001.1:0-297725 GCA_963835895.1 uncultured Acidobacteriaceae bacterium
AGCGCTGAGTCGCTTGAATTGTACCGCTGCTGGAGATATTGCGTGGTCAATGCCGCATTTCCAGGCGGAAAAGGCGGGGCATCCGCGCCGTTCTGGATGCACGTGACGCAGGAGGAACCTGACCGGGCGGATTACTGCGGGTGGCGGCGGAGCTCAAGCTCGACCACGCGCAGCATCTCGGCTTCGGGCGCGGGCTTGCCGGTCCAGATTTCGAACTGGCGAGCGCCCTGCTGGACGAACATTTCGAGTCCGCCGATGGTGGCGAGGCCGCGCGCCTTGGCCAGCGTGAGGAGCGGGGTTTCGAGCGGCGTGTAAACCAGGTCGAAGATGAGCGAGGCGTTGAGCTCGCTCTCCTTGACGGGGAGTTGCTGCTTGATGCCGGTCATGCCGCAAGGCGTGGTGTTGATGATGGCGTCGAAGCGCTGTTTGGCGAGCAGGCTCTGGCGGAGGACGTGCGCCTTGGCCTTGCGAGCCAGAGCGACGGCTTTCTCGTGCGTGCGATTGACGATGAAGACCTCAGCGCCCTGCTCGACGAGGCCGAAGACCGCGGCACGGGCAGCGCCGCCCGCACCGAGGACGAGAATGCGCGCGCCCTGGAGGCGCATGCGGCGTTCGAGCGGGCGGACGACGCCGGCAACATCGGTATTGAAGCCGTAGAGCTTGCCGTCAGCGCCGGTGCGCAGGGTGTTGCATGCGCCGATGCGGCCGGTCAGCGGGTCCATGTTGGCGAGGTGCGGCAGGACCTCCTGCTTGAGCGGCATGGTGACGGCGACGCCATCGAGAGGCAGATCGCGAACAACGGTGAGCAGGTCGTCAAGGGTGCGCACCTTGAGCGGAAGCATGACGGCGTTCACGTTTTCGCGGCGGAAGGCCGTGGAGTGCATGAGCGGGGAAAGGGAGTGGGCGATGGGATTGCCGGCGACAGCGAAGATGCGCGTGGCCTGGTCGAGTTGCTCGAGGCGATAGAGATCGAGGAGCGTGCGGGCGGGGACCTGGCCCGCGGCGGTCTCGGCACCGTCGGTTGAGGAGGCAAAGGTGAAAGCGGCTCCGGCGCGCGGGCTAAGAACACGGCTGATGAGGCCCTCCTCGCCCATGGCGATGCCGACAACGTGGGTGGCGAGGGACTGATCCTCGATCATCTGCAGGACGGAGAGATTGTCGACCAGGTTGCGAGCCGTGGTGACGACTTTGACGAAGTCGGGCTCGTAGGCGGCGATGCGCTTGGCGGTTTGATTCAGGCCCTCGGGGCGGCGTGTGCGGGTGAAGTCGTGCGAACTGATGAGGAGCGCGGCGCCGGCGGCACGGAGGGCGGCACGGAACTTAGCCAGTTGAGGCCGGGTGCAATGCTCGGCCGACTCGACCTCTAAATCGACGATCTGGCAGCCGGTTTCGGCGGCTTTAAGGAGGATTTCGAGCTCGGAGTTGAGGGACCCCGCGAACTTGCCGCCATAGGGCTTGCGCCGGCAGGTGGCGATTGCTGTGATGTCGCGGCGACGGGCCAGCAAGGCCTTGATCTCGGGCAGGGCGGCGGGGGGCTTGGGCAGATGGTCGAGTCGGAACTCGATGAAAACAGAGTCTTTAAGAGCAGCCTCGGCGCGGGAGATGATCTCGGCGGGAGTGGCGCCTTGGACGGCGATACACAGTTTGCCGACCCGCAGGCGGGGTAATGCCGCGGCCGGCGCAGGCCGCGAATCGATCGTGCTGGAGACCGCGAGAGGCATTCTCTTCAATTGACGCATATTAAAGGGGTTTCGATGCTAATGCAACATAGAATGTGCAGATTTGGAGAGTATTTCGGTACTGAATTCGGTCGGGGAGGGTGTGGAGGGGGGGTGGAGGGGGGCCTGGACCGGGCGGCGGTCAGGTTTGGACCAGGCTTCCTTCGGCCAGTGGACAGGTGATCGCGAGCGGTAGACATTGGACAATGACCGGTTTCTTGGGGATTGGGTTCTTGGGGATCGGTTTTTGGCGGGATTAGGTTTTCCTGATGGGATCGGGTTTTGTTGATGGATAGGAGGCGAGGGATGCGAGTCGGCATTTTGGGTTCGGGGTTGATGGGCGGCAAGCTCGGAACGATTTTCGCGCGTGCCGGACATGAGGTGGTGTTCAGCTACGCGCGGAGCGAGCGGAAACTGAAGAAGCTGGCGCGCGACGCCCGGGGCAATGCAGAGCAGGTACGCCCGGCGAGGCCGCGAAGGAAGCGGACGCGTCTCCTGCTGGCCGTGCACTGGTCGCGGATCGACGACGTGCTGAAGCAGGCAGGCGATTTATCCGGCAAGGTGATCGTGACCTGCTCACTGCCAATGGATGCTGGCAATACGAAACTCATTGTTGCTAACACCTCGTCGGGAGCGGAAGAACTTACCAAGAAGATCCCAAGGGCTCGGGTCGTCTCCGCATTCAACACAGTGCCCAGCGAAGTGCTCTTCGGCGTGTACGAAGCGAGGCGCAAGACGACCCGTCCGAGTCTGGTGTACTGCGGCGATGACGAGAGCGGCAAAACTGTGGCCGCTGAGCTGATCCGCGACGCGGGTTTCGATCCCATCGATGCCGGGCCTTTACACATCGCGCGTTATACGGAGCCGTTCGCGCTGCTCGTCGCCCAAATTGCATACGAGGGAGAGGGCGGACCGGAACTGGCGTACCGTTTCGAGCGGTTTGGACAGTAGAAGAGTCAAGTTCGCGGGAAGGAATTCGTCGCGGGAAGGAATTCGGAGATGGAGATCAAAAGAAGCGGCTCGCAGCCATCAGGCAAGGGACCGGCAGATTGGTTCACAGGAACAGTACGGATCGATCCGCTCTTTCAGGCGCCGGAGCCGGCATTTGTGCAAGGCGCGAGCGTCACCTTCGAGCCGGGCGCGCGGACGGCGTGGCACACGCATCCGCTGGGACAGACTTTGATCGTCACCTCCGGCTGCGGCCGGGCACAGCGATGGGGCGGTCCGATCGAAGAGATACGGCCCGGTGATGTGGTGTGGTTTTCGCCGGGCGAGAAGCACTGGCACGGGGCGAGCCCGGCCACGGCCATGACGCACATCGCCATCCAGGAGAAGCTCGATGGGAAGGTGGTCGACTGGATGGAGCAGGTGAGCGACGAGCAATACCGGGGCGGATGAAGCGCGGCGCGGCGTCCGCGCCAGAGATGCCGGTACCAGCTGCGGCGAGAAGAGAAGCGAGTCAGCAGGTCAGCGAGTTAGCCCGGAGAGGATTGGTGTATGGGAACGAATTGGAAGCGCTCGGCCTTGACGGTGACGGTCGCGCTGACGTTATTGCCGGCCGTGTTTGCGCAAACACTGGACGAATCGCAGACGGTGATCTCCCACCCCGGCGACGGGCATGGACACCGACAGCCGCACGCTGTTTGAGATTCGCATCGTCAAGGGCGAGTGGTGCCTCGACAGCCTTGCCTACTCCAACGGTTCGCAGCGCACGCTGTTGAATGCAGATGCACCCGCTGGGCCAGTGGTACCGGGTGACGGCGGAGTACGACGGAAAGATGCTGCGCAACTACGTGGGCGATGAGCTGCAGGGTGAAGGCGAACTGCATTTGACGCCGCAGGGACCGGGCCACTCGTCGATCGGAACGCGGATCAACCAGCGCGACTACTTCAAAGGCGCGGTTTTCGAGGCGCGGTTTACGCCGCGAGCGCTGGAGCCGGAGGAGTTTTTGAAGATGCCGCCGGTGGTGGATGCGGCGCCGAAATAACATGCGCGGGAAACGGCCAGATGTCATGTTCTTTGCTTGATCGGGAAGAACTGGGCCGGTGTAGAGTTGCCGCATCGTTGATCACAGTGTTCGGAAAGGACTTGCCATGCGCAAGTGGGGCATCGTCATCAGCGTATTTTATGCGGTGATTGTTCTGGGGCTTCTGGCGCCCGCCGCGATCCCGCTTGCCGGTGGTGTGAAGAGCGTCCAGGAGTTTCTTCTAGACGCGAGACACATCTACGTGGAGTGGCTGGCGTGGATCCCGATTGTGGCGCTGCTGGGCGGCCAGATCCTTTTGCTCTTCCTGTCGGTCGATACTTCGCACAGAAAATTGAAACCAAAAACGCATATCGCGATCTCGTGCATCGCAGCGGGTGCGCTGTTCGGGCTGCTCCTGTTCGCTGCCATCCTTAGCGTCGGGTCGGCGATAAGCGGCGATAAGTTCGGCGACGGCTATCTCGATACGGACGCGAGCGCAATTAGCCTGTGGGTTGCACTGTGGCTCATCTGGGGAGTCGTTTTCTACCTCTATTTCAGGAATTCCACGACATGCAACATCGCGACTCGTGTCGTGGCTGTTGAAGGGGAGCGTGCTGGAGCTTCTGATCGCGGTCCCCTGCCACGTGATTGTGCGGCGACGCGGAGACTGTTGCGCTCCGGCGGTGACCAGCTTCGGTATAGTTACGGGAATTGCAGTGATGCTGCTCTCGTTCGGGCCGAGCGTTCTGCTGCTGTACAAGAAGCGGCTGGACGCGTATGCGGCGCGGCCGACGAAATGAGAGCTTAGGTCGGAAGCCGGCACAGACCGCGCGTAAGACGCCCGTCCGAAATTCGCCTTGTTACTCTAGAGCTTTGGAGGGTTCCGCAACGATGGCGAAAGAAACTGCTGCCGGCGTCATCGAAAGCAAAACTCTACACGTATGGGAGGCGGGCGGCGCCGCGTCGGCCGAGGCGCTGACCGCATGGGTGAGCGCGCGGCTGGCTGCTCACGAAAGCGCATTGGCCGCGCTGCTGGCCGTCGAGGGCGAGCGCACGCCTGAGAATTCGCTGCTGCTCTACGACACGGCGATCGAGCAACTGAGCCTGGCCGGAGCGCAGGCGGGGATTCTGAATTCCGTGGCCGCGGACAAGGCCGTGCGCGACCAGGCGCAGATGGAGGCGCAGCGCGTGGCGATGGCGGGGAGCGCGTTGAGCCTGAACCGCGAGGTGTACGACGCGCTGGCGGCGATCAAGCTGGACGGCGCGAGCCCGGCGACGAAGCACTATGTGGAGCGCACGCTGCTCGGCTACCGGCTGGCCGGCGTGGACAAGGACCAGGCCACGCGCGACCGCCTGCACGCGCTGCACGACAAGGCCACTGGCCTCTCGCTCGAGTTCAGCCGCAACATTCAGGAGGGCGCGAAGACGATTGAGGCGACGCCGGAGGAGCTGGAGGGACTGCCCGCCGACTACATTGCGCGGCATCCGGCGCGAGAAGGACGCGAACGGCGCGGAACGCGTGACGCTGACCACCGATCCGCCGGACATGATGCCGGTGATGACCTTTGCGGCGAGCGCGGCGCTGCGCGAGCGCATGTTTCTGGCGTACAACACGCGCGCGTATCCGGCGAACCGGCAGATTCTGCTCGACCTGCTGGCGACGCGGCAGGAGATTGCAGCGATTCTCGGATTCCGCAGTTGGGCCGATCTGGCGACTGCCGACCAGATGATGAAGTCGGCGGCGAATGTGCGCGCGTTTTTGGCGAAGCTGGACGAGGCCAGCCGCGACGGCGCGCGGCACGAGCACGCGCTGGTGCTCGAGTTTGCGCGGCAGCGGCGAGCCGGAGCTGAGCGAGATCGACATCGTCAGCCGCGGCTACTGGTACGAGCAGTTCCGGCGTGCGAAGTTCGATTTCGATTCGCAGTCGGTGCGGCCGTATTTTCCTTATGCGCGGGTTGAGGCCGGCGTGCTGGAGACGGCGGCGAAACTTTTCAAGGTGGAGTTCCGGCCGTCGAATGCGCCGGCGTGGGATGCGGCGGTTTCAGTGTTTGAGGTTTTCGACGGCGGGCGGCTGGTGGGGCGGTTCTATCTCGACATGCATCCGCGCGAAGGCAAGGACAAGTGGTTCTCTGCCGCGCCGGTGGTGACGGGCGTGCGCGGGCGCACGATGCCTGAGGCGGCGCTGATCTGCAACTTTCCGGCTGGAGATGCGAATGATCCCGGGCTGCTGCAATATTCCGACGTGGTGACGTTCTTCCATGAGTTCGGCCACCTGATGCATGCGATTCTCGGCGGGCACACGGAGTGGGCGGGGCTTTCGGGGTTTGCGACGGAAGGCGACTTTATCGAGGTGCCGTCGCAGATGCTGGAGGAATTTTTCCGCGACGAGAAGCTGCTGCAGGCGTTCGCGCGGCACTACGAAACGGGCGAGGTGCTGCCGGCGGAGCTGATCCGGACGATGAAGCGGGCGGGCGCGTTCGGGCGCGCGGACTGGGTTCGGACGCAGCTCTACTACACCACGCTCTCGCTCAATTTGCACGACCAGGATCCCGCAGGGATCGATCCAGACGTGGTGACGCGCGAGCTTTACAAACGATTCCAGCCGTGGACATGGCTCGAGGGCAACCGCATGTACGCGAGCTTCGGGCACCTGACCGGCTACTCGTCGAACTACTACACCTACATGTTCGACAAGGTGATTGCGCTCGATTTCTTCGGCGCAGTTCGATCCAGAGGATTTGCTGGGCTGCGAGGCGGGCGACGCGCTACCGCAAGGCGGTGCTGGAGCAGGGCGGGTCGAAACCGGGAAGAGAAATGGTGCGCGACTTTCTGGGCCGCGACGAGGAGTTTGCGGCGTTCAGCAAGTGGCTGAATGAAGAATTTGAAGAGCAGCCTCCGGCTTCTAGCTCCTAGCTTCCAGCTTGTTCCTTTTGAGTGCCCACTGTGAGTTGTTCACGATGACGGCGGCGGATTTTCGGCGGATTGCGCTGAGCCTGGAGGGCGCGGGAGAGGGCTCGCACATGGGTGCAGCGGATTTTCGCGTCGGCGGGCGGATCTTCGCGACGCTAGCTTCAGTCAAAGAGGGCTACGGCAATCTGATGCTCACGCCGGAGTTGCAGGCGGAGTTTCTCGCCGAGCGGCCCGATCTGTTTTTGCCGGTTCACGGCGGTTGGGGTCGTGGAGGTGCGACGCACATACGGCTTGCGGTCGCGGATGAGGACTCGCTTCGCGGAGCATTGCATTCGGCGTGGAAGCTGCGCGTGGAGAAGAACAGGAAAAGCAGCAAATCAGCGGGGCGAGTCAGCAAGTCAGCGAAGCGCGGGTGAGTCTGACGGTCGTGCTATCCCAGGTCCGAGAGTCCGGAACCGAGCCACCCCGGTTCAGTTCGCGTGGGAACCTTCGCCGTTCCCCAAGAACTCCTTCCTTACAGCGGGGTCATCAGTGACATAGAATATTGGCTCCATCTTTCTATGTTCGATAATTTCAGTTATGCCGCTTGCAACGACAATTTCGTAGGCCGGATAACCCGGATCAAATCCTTGCGGGGGATTTTTTAGATGCAATGGATATAAATTTTTCACCTTGCCATTTATCTCTTCCAGCGTCTTCCCTTTCTTGTCTTTTAATATAACCTTCGCATCACTGCCTAGCGGATTTGTGTAGTAGTTCAGTGTGACTGACACGTCTGTGCGTGTAAGTCCAGGCGGGAGTGCCACCCATCTTGGCAGCCTCGACTCGCTCGCCAAAGTAAAGGTTGACTCAAGACATCCAGTTATCGCACAGGAAGAAATACATAATGCAACGATAGCCAAGTATTTTTCTGTGCGTAGAAAGATTTTCAACATTGTTGTTACCTTCACTTCAGCTGAATTTCAAGGCACACTCCTAAAGGTCGCGGGTGGGCCGCCGCGAATCAGGATGACTTCGTGCCCTGGAAGCCGGCAAGGATCTGTGTCATGAGGTCGTTGACGGTGCCGGGCGAGCTGGGCAGGAAGATGGTGCTCGCCTTGCCCATGACGCCCACTTCGCGCATGGTGTCGAAGTACTGGGTCATCAGGACCATGGCCATAATGTCCCGTGCGGTCGAGCCTTCGACAGCGCTTTTGAACTCCTCCACCGACGCCTGCAGGCCCTTGATAATCGCCTGGCGCTGGCGGGCCGTGCCTTCTCCCTGCAGCGCCTTCGACTCCGCTTCCGCCTCAGCCTGCTTCACTTTCAGGATCTTTTCGGCCTCGCCGCGGGCCTGGGCCGCGATCTGCTCGCGCTGCGCGGCGTTGATGTCGTTCATGGCCGCCTTAACCTTGGCGTCGGGAACGATGTCGGTGACCAGCGCGCGCAGAATGTTGTAGCCGAAGGTGTCCATCACCTCGTCGAGATCCTTCTTGACGGCGGCGGAGATCTGCTGCATCTGCTCGAAGGCCTCGTCGAGGGTGAGCGTGGGCACGTGACCGAGGATGGAGTTGAAGACGTAGCTCTCGATCTGGCGCTGGGGATCGCTCAGCTTGTAGTAGGCGTCAAAGACCTTCGCCTCGACGACCTGGTACTGCACAGAAACCGGGATGGTGACGAAGACGTTGTCCTTGGTTTTGGTTTCGACGTTGACCACCGCCTGGCGTACCTGCAGATCGATAAGGCGCACGGTTTCGCAGTAGGGCAGCAGGAATTGCAGGCCGGGGCGCGCGATGCGGTTGAACTTGCCGAAGCGCTCCACCACGCCGGCCGAGTAGGTGCGCACGGTGTACATGGTTTTGAGGATCGTGACCAGCACAAAGATTCCCACGATGGCGGCAACGATGAGAACGAAAACGACAACAGCGGAGTTGTCCATAGAAGGCCTTTCTTCGGCATTTTCGGAAATAGTGTGGCCTTTTCACATTGTGCAAGGTCACCGCTCCCTGTTGGTCGCGGTGACCCTCGCATCGAGGCTCCGGGGCACAGCCTTTCCGAAAATGCATTTGCTCCGGCGCGGGAGCGGCGAATTGGGCTTGCAGTTGGCCCGCGCTTTCAAGATGCAGGAATGATACCGTAGGGGTGCAAAGGTTCGTTGAAAGAGGTCTCCGGCGGCTATTTTGGGTTGGCCGTATCGCTGCTGCTGGGGCGCCGGCGCCGGAGGGGTTCTTCATTTTTGCTTTGTCGGCTGCGGCCGCCTGGGCGTCGAGGCCATGCGTGGGGTCTTTGTGGAAGAGCTTGCGCGAGATGTCGGGCCAGAACTCCTGCAGTACGCCGCCGAAGGTGCCTTCGGTGGTGACGATCAAGCCATTGTCGATGGTTTGGCCCAAGCCTGCTGTTTGCGATGGGTAATAGAGATTGGAGATGGCGCCGGCGATGATGTTGCCGCCGACGTTGGAGTAGTTGGGCTCCCATTTTCCGGTGTTGTCGTGTTTGCAGATGTAGCTGGTGGCGATGGCATAGAAGAGCCGGTGGTGAAAGCTGCCGTGGCCCAGACGAAAGTAGCGCGGATCCTGGTGCAGGAGAGCGGGCAGGAAGCCGTTGCCAATCATCGCGCCGTCGAAGGCGTCGAGATAGGCCGCTCCGGAGCGCTTGAAGTAGCCTTCCGCGCCCCAGCCAAATCCCGTGCCTTCGTCCTGCGCCTCGGAAAAAACCTGAGACGACAAATGCGATTCCAAAGGTATACGGATCGATGGCGGAACGGAAGGCGAGCCCGATCTTTTGGCGCGCGCTCATGGACGCTGCATCGCTGCGATAGGTGACGTTGAATGACGGCAGGATGCCGACGATGCGCTGCTTTTCCTGCTCTTTGATTTGCTCGGCGGCTTTGTCGTGCTGGCTCTGCTGCGGAGCGGGCGGCGGCGTGGAGGTCTGGGCGCCCGAGTTGCTTTGCTGAGCGCCACTGCCGGCTGAGGACGAAGGGTTGGGCGCAGCAGGCGGTGGTTGCGCATTCTGCGCTTGTGCCGAAGGATCGGCAGCGGAGGCGACTTCCAACTGCGGCGACGGCGCGTCAGGAAGGCTCATGAATGGGAGGCCGGAAGACGCAGACACACCTGCACCGGAGCCATTTTGTTGCGCTCTGGACGAATTCGAACAGGCCGCGAAGACAATGCCCGCGGCGAAAACGATCAAAGTTGAACCCAATCGAGATTTCATTCTTTCCTTATCGCCGAGTATGAAGCCCATGGCATGAATCAATGATGACGATGGAACAGGTGTTCGTCGATGTCGGGCCAGACTTCACGAAAAACGTTGGTGAGCGCATCGCGGCCGACGGCGTATGCATACTTCTCTGCGAAGGCCGAGGGGGTCTGAGTTTTGCTGGGATAGTAGGCGAGTGAGATGGCTTGCGAGACGCCACGGCCCAGAATCTCAGAAGCATTGAAGCTGTTCTTGCCATGGTAATTGGGCGTGATGAGCTCACGGGAGGCGGCGTAGACTCCGCGCTTGAAAACATTGCCTTCGCCCATGGCGTAGTAGCGCTCATCCTGGTGAAATACGGTGGGCATGGCCCAGTCGACCCAATAGTTTCCGTCGGTTTTGTCGAGATAGCCGCGCCAGTAGTATGCCCAGTAGCCGCCGACGCCTTTGCCTAATTGAGAATGCGCGTTCGATCCCTCCGCCAGCAGCGAGGTGATGCCCACGAAGACGAAAGCGGAGTAGTCAAAGCTGTTTTTAGTGGCAACAATGAACGCCTCGCGCGGCGTGGGAGGCGGAGGAATGACACCCGCGCTGACTGCGCGGTAGTTGGGCATGACGCCAAGGATACGTTTCGGCTGCGGAGGCGGCTTGTGCTTCGGCGGGTTGTTTGCATCCGCCGTTGGCGTGGCAGCGTTCGGGCTTGGCTGCGCCTGGCTGGACGATTGGGGATGGGCTGTGGAGTTCTGCGGCTCAGGCGCATCGGGCAGCGCGGCCGAGGCCATTGTGGCGCTCGAATCGGCTGCCTGCGCGCGAAGAGGTGCGGGCAGACAGAGGATGGCCATCGAGGAAAACAAGGCTCCGGGGACGAGCCAGGAATTCAATCGCATTCTTTCACCTTATTGCAGAAGTCGGCGGCAGCCGTCGCAACCTGCCACACGAGGCAAGCCGGCTCGGGGGGCCGCTCGGAATCGTTCCGGTTGCAAGACCCTCGGGCGCACAAACCCGCTTCGGGACATTGCTCCATCATGCATGATCAGTTTCTTCCAGTTAGACGCATCCGGGTGCGCGCCGGACACAGGGAATTACTCTCTCGGGCACCGCTCGCACACACAAGCTGCCTGATTTCCGAGTTCATTTGTGATCAGAAGTCCCTGAACAATTGAGGCTTACGCCTCGAAATCGATGAATCCGCGCTGGGGATCGGTGGCGACGAGCTTGACGGTGACCTTGTCGCCCACGTCAAGGCCCTTGCCGCCGCGAACCAGCATCCCTTCCACGTGCGGATCGAGCGTGCGCACGAAGGTTCCGTGATTGTTGACGCCGGTGACGATGGCCTGGTATCTTTGGCCGATGTGCGGGTGCAGCACCACGGCCGCAATGCGCTTTTGCATCTCGCGCTCGACCTTGCGCGCGGCGTCCTCCATCTCCGTGCATCGTTGCGCGATGGCGTTGAGGTCGTCTTCGGAGTAGGGCGGCGCCGCGCGAGCGAACTGCGCTTTGAGCAGCCGCTGCGTGACCACGTCAGGGAAGCGGCGGTTGGGCGCCGTGGAGTGGGTATAGTCCTGGACGGCAAGGCCAAAGTGGCCGGGCGAAGGATGCGTTGGGTTTGACGAGTACGTACTCGCCGGGCCCCATGAGCTTGACGACGGCCAGCGAGAGATCGGGAAAGTGGTCGGGGTCCTTCTGCTTTTGCGCGAGGAGAAAGTCGTTGAGGGCCTTCGAATCGGGATCGGCGGGCAGCGTTGCGCCCTTTTGCGCGGCCAGCTCGACGATGCGGTCCCAGCGCTTGGGCGTGCGCACGATGCGGCGGATGGAGGCGACGCCCGCCTCCTCAAAGGTGCGCGCGATGACGCCGTTGGCCGCCACCATGAACTCCTCGATGAGCGACGTGGCGCGGTTCTTCTCGAGGCGCGCAATATCGACGATCTGATCGGCGAGCAAGACCGGGTGGGTCTCGATGGTTTCGAGGTCGAGCGCGCCGTGCTGGAAGCGGCTGCCCTCCATGCGCTGCGCGGCCGTGTCCTGCAGCTTGAGCTGCGCGGCCAGATCGGCGCTGGCGGCCACCTTCGCCGGCGGCGCAGCCTTTGCCCTCGAGCCACGCGCCGATGCTCGGATAGGCCAGCTGCGCGCGGTTGCGCACCAGCGCGCGGTAGGCTTTGCCGTCGGAGGCCGTTCCGGCGGCAGTCGACAGCGAACTCAATGACTACGGCCACGCGGTCTTGGTTCTCATTCAGCGAGGTGATGCCCTCAGAGAGCTCCGTGGGCAGCATGGGAAAGACGGTAACGCCGGTGTAGACCGAGGTCGTCTCGCACTGCGCGTGCTTGTCGATTACCGTACCCCTCGGGACGCGCGCGTCCACGTCGGCCACGCCGACGAGCACGCGAATGCGGCCGTCAGGCAACTGCTCGGCCCACTCGATCTGGTCGAGATCCTTTGAGGTGTCGTTGTCGATGGAGGACCAGAGCAGGCTGCGCAGGTCGGCGAGGCCGTCGGCGGCTGGAGCGGCGGGCTGCGCCTGGATGGCGGCCAGCTCCGTTTCGGTTCCGGCGGGAAAATCGGGCTGAAAACCGTGCTCGATCATGGCGGCATGGGCCGCGGCCACAAGATTGAAATGGAAAGGATGAGTGGAATGCATGAAGGATCGTGCTCCTGCGCGCGAAATGCCAGCCTAACACGGCGGAGCGCCTGCTGACCTGCTCACTGCGGCTGCACGTTCACGGTGAAGTAGACGGTCTGGCTCACCGCGGCGTTGTCGACATACGCAGTGGCTGTGACCTGAAGCGTGGCGACGCCGAGCGGCGTGCCGTTGGGAGCAAGCACGCTCGAGCTGTTGCAGCCAGCACCGACTCCGACGAGCCCAGCCAGCAACACGAGCAGGATGAGGAAGCGCCGTGGGCCGTGGCCGATCAAAATGCGCGCGCGACGGCTGAAGGGAATCACGAAGAAGGCGATTGCGGCCAGCGCTGCGCCTCCCGCGGCTTGCGGCCAGCGTGGAGTTCGGGGCCGAGCTTTGCCCGCGGCGTACTCCGGGCCTCCCGAGGCAAAGGTCTGGACCGCGAACGTGACTGTGGAGGTTGGCGTGATCTGCTGCGGAGTGGGTGTGCAGGTCATGTCGTCCTGCAAGGCGACTGCGCAGACCACCTGCACCTGGCCGGTGTAGCCGCCCTGGTTGGTGACCACGAAGGACTCTGAGCCGGACCCGCCGCGCACGATATCGAGGTTGGTGGGCGGATTCGTGGGCGCCGGCGCGATGGTGAATCCCTGAACGTCGATCAAGAGGGGATTTGAAGTTCCCGTGCCGAAGACGGTGTCGCCCGCGTAGTAGGCGGTGAAAGAATCCTGGCCGGCGGGAAGGCTCTGAATGGTCAGGGTGGCCGTAGAGGCGTTGGCAACGGGGAGCGGGGAGAGCATAGACTGGCCGATCACCACAGTGCCGTTGAGGAAGACCACTGAGCCAGTCGGATTTTGTTCGCCTGTGGCGGGCGGGGCTGAGTTGGGTGTGACCGTGGCGGTGAGGATGACGGCTGTGCCTTGCGGCACGGTGACACTGTTCGCGGCGAGCGTGACCGTGACGGGCAGCAGGGTGGGCTTGATTGGCACGACGGCTGCGAAGGCGGATAGAGAAAGACTGCTCAGGAGAACAGTGGCAAGCCGCAGACCGAAGATTCTTTGCCGCATCCGACTTCTCGCCGCACCCAGGCTTCGCTTACGTCTGGACCCGATTGTATAGCGGTGAAGGAGAATGGGGCGCTTCAAAAAAGAGCAACCGCAGATTCCCGTTCGACTCAGATTGCATTCGCAATCTTCGGTCAGGGCAGGCTTTCGACTCCCTTCGTCCGCACGGCGGACTCCGGTCACTCAGAATGACAGCCTACAGTTTCATGCAGCCATCCGTTGCCCGGTTATTGAATGCCGAGGTCGGAGAGAACTTTGGGTTTGGCTTCTTCCACGGCCAGCAGGTTGTGGCAGGCGGAGCAGTCCTGCGGAATGGTGGTGCCGTTCTTTGCCGCGTGGTCGCCGTCGTGGCAGCGGAAGCAGCCCGGATACTCCATGTGGCCGATGTGGTTGGGATGCGTTCCCCAGGTCACCTTCATGAACGGAAACACATTCTGGTCGTAGAGCGTCACCGAGCTCCTTGCCCGCCTGCTCGACCAGCGCGGCTTTCTGGGCGAGCACCGCGGGATTCTGCGCGCGATAGAAGGCTTCAAGCTGCTGGGGAATCTGGACGCCGCGCCTCGTCCTGGCTGGTGTAGGTGCCGTTCAGCAGCGCCAGGCCCTCCTTGTGGACCCAGGGCAGATGCGGGGCTGATGGCGCCGCTGGCCATGGCCTGGTTGATGGCTTCCTCCGCGGTAACAAAGGTGTGCGCGGCGCGGTTGTGGCAGTCGATGCAATCCATCACGCTGCGCTCGCCCTGGGGAACGCCGCTGCCAGCCGGCAGAGGCTGTATTGCGGTGAACGAGCCGTCGGCGTTTTGCGCGCTCCACCCAGGGAATCGTGGTGCGCGTGGGATCGGTGGCGATGTATTCGATGTGGCCCAGGTGCACGCCGTGAATGCCGCGTATAGCGAGAGAGCGAGTCCACGCCGCCCAGGTGCAGAATGAGCACCGTCTGCGTCTCGGTGTTCTGCTCGTCGTCGGCAAAGTTCGACTTGACCAGCAGCTTGTCGCCGTCGAAGCGCGTGGGCGTGTGGCAGGCCTCGCAGGTGTAGCGCGCGGGGCGCAGGCTGGTGACCGGCGAAGGAATCGGCGTGGGATAGTTGGGAATGATTTTGGGCGCGAGCGGCGCCAGGGGATGAAAGGTGACTTCAATCAGCTGCTTGGTGCCGTTCACCTTGGCGCTGAAGTAGGCTTCAGCGCCGGTGCCGATGTGGCACTCGACGCAGGGCACATGGGAGTGCGGAGAGATCTGGTAGGCCGTGTACTCCGGCGTCATCACGTGGCAGGAGCGGCCGCAGAACTGCGGCGAATCCATGTACTCCGCGCCGTGATAGCTGGCCGTGGCCACCACCAGGAAATTGACGATGGTGGCCACCAGCACGATGTCGAGGCCGTGGCGGAAGATGCGATCGTTGAGATCGATCCGGGGAAATTCGGCGGGAATCTGGCCGGCTTTTTGCAGCTTCCTGCGGCGCAGCAACACGCCGACGGGAATGAGCGCCAGGCCCAGCAGGAAGAGCGCCGGCAGAATGAGGAAGAAGATGATGCCGAGATAAGGATTGTCACTGAGATGGCCGGAGAGCTCGGCCAGCCAGTAGCTGATCATGGTGACGCCGGAGGCGGTGGTGATGGCGCCGCCGGCCAGGCTGATGGGGTTGTTGCCGAAAAACAGCGCCGGACGGAGCCAGTCTTCGCGGAATCTCTCAAACACCGACACGTTTCCTCAGCCTCCATCGTGCAGGCGGCCCGCCGGAGGATGGCGGGCCTGCCTTCAAAGCTCTGCGCCGATTGTAATGCCTACTTCAGGGTCTTGAAATACTCCGCTACGGCCTTCACCTGAGCGTCGGTCAGTCCGGCAACGGGCTTCATCTTGCCCTTGCCGTTCTTGACCGTGGCCTCGATCTGCGCCACAGTGAGGGCCTTGATCGAAGGGTCGGAGACGGGCTTGATGCCCATCATCTTGGCCATTCCGGCGCTGGGGGTGCCGGTGGGGCCGTGGCACATGGCGCACTTGGCTTTGTAGGTCGCCGCGCCGTCTTCGGCGAAGCACATGGCGCCGGCCAGCAACACCGCTGCGGCCAGCACGATTTGGGAACGAAAGCTCTTATTCATTGCGAAACTCCTTGGGATTTTTGCCGGCCCGTACGCGCAATCGTGCGCTTGCCGCTGGTTGAGGTTCATGGATCATGCTCCGGCCCGCGCTTCCGGCCATTGGTACTGCATATGGAAATGGTAACAGGAACCACCTGACGCAAACCGGCGCGATCGAGGCTTTGAGACCGACGACCGCGCCGGCTTGTTCTTGCTCTTACACTTCGTCTTGCTCTTCAGACCCGTGCACTTACTTGGCGAGGGAACGGAAGTAGTCCACCGAAGCCTTGATCTGGGCATCGGTGAGCTTGCCCTTGAATGCCGGCATCTTGCCCTTGCCGTTGGTGGTGTCGGTGATCATCTGCGCTTCGCTCAGCGCCTTGACCGAAGGATCGCTGGCGGGCTTGACGCCCATGGTCTTGGCGATTCCCGGATTCGGCGTGCCCTCGGCTCCGTGACAGCTTTGGCACTTGGCCTTGTAGATGTCCGCTCCCGAGCTTGCGCGAAGGCGGCTGTCCCGACGTCGCCGCCATCAGAGCGCCGAGCATCGATTCCAGTCCTGATCTTCATGGGTCTTTTCCTCTTTCTTACCGTTCACTTTGTTACGACCACGAGACTGACGGTCACGCGGTTAGAACTCGTAATGCACTCCAAGCGTGACGTTGTTGGCGTGGAAGTTGCGCGGCGCGGTGAACCCGTAAACCGGTGTGCCCGGGGACATCGCGGTATTCGCCACAGAGCTGCAAAGCACAACCGGCGCGGAGGTGGAGCCTACCGCAAGGCCGGGGTTGTTGTTGCAATACTGCGCGCCGGAACGGCCACCCTCGCCATAACCGAAGAAGTTGTACTCGGCCTTCCAGGTCAAGCCCGGCCGCGACTCCCAGGAGAAGTTCACGTAGGGAGACTGATACGTGGACACCAGCGAACCATTGACGTCGCTGGCATCGGTGAAGAAGCGGCTGCCGTTCACCGAGCTGATGCGATAGCCGAGATTGGAGTGAACCTGCTTGACGGGCGAGTACATGAAGGCGGCCGATACGAACTGGGTCGGAGCGTCCATGAAGTCCCTGGCCGGCCCGAAGAGCACGGTGTTCGATCCGTGGCCGGCTGCGACGGCGCCGCAAAGCGAACCGCTCTGGAGTTGCAGCGCCGGCGCAACGGTGCCGCCCGGCATGAGCACTCGCCGCGCCCTGGAAGCAGACGTTGTCTGCCATGTACACGTCGCTATAGGAGTAGTTGAGATCGAGCCCATAGCGCTCGTTCGGGAACAGCTCAGTGCCGAAGCTCACCACCCGCGAATGATCCACATGATTGAGCGGGCCGAAGTAGGGCGTGGTGTTGCCCGGAAAGTTCTGGTTGTTGTTGGTGTTGTTATGCCGCTCCAGGTCATTGAAGACGCCGGAGACCGTGGCCCAGGACTTTGGCCGGTAGATGGTGTGCACCCTGTAGTGCTGGAGCTGCCGGAATCCCATCGGCGTGAAGGCGTTGTCGTTGTACATGGCCTCGACGCTGCCGTTGAGGTCCCAGTTGTTGGCTGGGACGCAGGGCGGCGTTGAAGATCCCACCGTTTTCGTGAATGGTCACCTCGCCGGAGGTCGTGTTGTTGACGGGAATCGGAACGTTGTGCGGCGCCGTTCCCTGGCCTTCGGAGATCAGGTGATCCTGATAGCGGTAGGTGAGCGAGAAGGTGGTGCGCGGCGTCGCATCCCAGCTCACCGTGAAGTTGTTGGTCGTGAACCTCTGGCCGAAGTAGCCAGCCTGCGTGCCGCCAATCGCGGGGCCGCCGGTAACCGCCGAGGTGGTCGGCTTGCAGCCAGTCGGTTGGTTGTCGTCGAGTTAATCGTCGTGCAGGTCGTCAACCCCGTGTTATTGATGGTCTCCTGGCCCGCCGTCGTGGGCACCGTCACGGTGGTCCCGCTGGTGAACGCGGCGATTCCTGGCTGGTGGACGTTGGAGTAATTCACCTGGTCTTCGAGGCTGACGGTCTTGGCCACCTGCCAGACGATGCCGTAATCGACGGCCATCACTTCCCGCTTGGCGTTCGCGTAGCCCGCATAGGCGATCGAGCGGTTCGCTCCTGTGCAGGCCCTGGAAGCTCTCGTAGTAGTTCGGCAGGTTCATGTTCGCGTTGGTGTAGCGGACGTCGCCGTTCATCGAGACGTTCTTGATGCTGGAGCTTTGCAGCCGGAAGATCTCGGTGGGGAAGATCACGCGCGTCGGCTGGTAGCGGAGGTAGCTGCTGATGACGTTGCATGCCGGATCGATGATCGGCAAGCCGCCGTTGGGGTTGGCATAAAGAATCGTGGACGAATTCATCATGCTGCTGGTGTTGCAGTTCGCTGCTGGCGGTGAATGCGCCGGTGGTGCTGCTGTAGCCATACGGCATGAAGCTCTGATAGCTCGCCAGCAGGGAGACCTTGGTTCCGTCCGACTCCTGCACGTTGAGGTACTGGGAGCCATGGTGAAGTAGGAGTCGCCCTTGTAGTGGTCGACCTGCTCTTCATAGGTCAGCTTGGTGCCCTGCACCGGCTTCCAATCGACGCCTCCCGTAAAATCGTCGGTGCTGTTGCGCTGGTATTCCTGGAGCAGAACTTCCTGTCCGGCCACCGAATTGCCGCTCGGCGTCAGGCTCGGCCCCTGGAAGATGTTCTGCGAATACGCGAAGCGGAACGTCACCTTCGACAGCGGAAGCAGGGTCAGATTGGTGTCCGTCATGCGGCGCACGGTGTTGAACAGGAACGGCGAATGCCTCACCTGCGGCCATGCGTAGGAGCCGGTCGGCGCCGCAGAGGGCCCGATCGGAATCGAATACCCGCTGGGGATACCCGGATTGCCCAGCAGATCGTAGTCGAAGTACTGGCGGTCGCGGCGGAACATCCCCGAAAACTCGTAGTACTTGCTCTTTGAGAAGTCCAGCTTGGCGAAGTTGTAGGGATCGCCGCCGAAGCCGCTGGCAAAGACCCGCAAATCGTCGAGCGGGGTATTCTTCTTGCCCGGCAGCGCGTGCAGCTCGAAGGTCTCGCCGAGCACGCGCGGCCCCGACTGCAGGTTCACCATGGTGTCGTACATGGCGCCGCTGCCCGAGATGCCGGCCATGCGCCCGCCGAGATCCACGGACTCATGGACCGAATACCCAGCCGGGACGCACATCGTTGCGCTCCGGCGCTGGAGCCGGGTCGGCCGGATTCTGGGCGACGGCGATGCACGCCGTCACCAGGAACATGGCCACCAGCCTCCCCATGCGTAACATTGCCGAACGAGGGCTGTTGATTAAGAAGCCGAGAAAACCAGCCTATGTTCTTCATATGAAGCCTCACTTGAATAAAACTCGTTGCCGACATCGAACCTTTGAAACCCACGTGCAAAACTGTTGTGGGAGCCGTGCCGCGCCGATCCGAAGATCGCTCGAAGCACGGCTCCATCACTTCCTATCTGAGAAACGCCACATTGATGTTCGAGCCATGAATGTAGGTGTGGCAGCTCGTGCACGGCACGCTGTCCGACGATCCCTGCGCCTTGACCGTGAATCGTGCCCGCAGCTACCGCGCTGTGGCACTGGTTGCACAGCACGTTGATGTTCGGCATGTTCAGCATCCGGGCGTTCTGCGAACCGTGCGGCGAGTGGCATGCCAGGCAGCCTTCGGCCTTGACCGGGGCGTGCTCGTAGACAAAAGGTCCGCGCATATCCATGTGGCACTTGGTGCAGATCATGTTCTGATCGGCCGTGGACCTCAGGTTGTTGGTCTGGAAGGTGCCGTGCACGTCGTGGCAGTCGGTGCACTTGACCACGCCTTCGTTCACCGGGTGATGGAACGGCATGTTGAACTGCGGCTTCACGTCGGTGTGGCACTGGAAGCAGAGCGTGGGCTGCGGAGCCTTGAGCAGCGTGCTCTTCTCTTGCTGCCGTGAATGCTGTGGCAACTGATGCAGCTGACGCCGGCCTTGGCGTGCGGCGAGCGCAGGAAGTCGGGATGCGCGCCGGCGTGGCAGCTCAGGCACTTTGCGTCCACGTCTTTGGCCGAGGCCTTGGCGGGATCGAAGATCTTGGTCACGTCGCCGCCGCCGGCTACGTGCTCGCTGCCCGCCCCGTGGCAGTTCTCGCAGGTGACGCCGTTGCGTTGCCGTGCATCAGCGCCATCTTGGTGTGAGGATTGGTGGCGAATCCCTTGGACCACCTCTTCGTGGCAGGTGGCGCAGGTGTCGGCGCCCACGAAGTCGGCGTGGGCAGCGCCCGCTTGGCCGGCGCGTCCTGCGGCTTTTGCTCCCGGCGGCGGTGCAGCCAGCGCCGTGGCGCACAGACATGCCGGCGCCCAGCAGCACCATCAAAAACACTCGCAGTCCCGGCTGCTTCCCGGGAGCCGCACCGATTGACAATCGCGTTACCGGCCTATCTGTATGCATGAAAAATACCGCCTTCGAAGAACTTCCTGGCACTGCTTAAAACCAACCTCAGCCGCCATTTCGCGCTGAATGTGGTGCGATTCTCTCCATGTGAGCGCGAGCACCGCTGGAACCTTTTGCGGACGCTTGCGCCGGTGTGGAGCATCACCACATGCACGAAAGATTACGGTCTTGTCATGAATAGCGAGCGGTGATGTCCATCACAGAGGCATACGGGTGATCGATCATTGCGTCAAGGTACCTGTAGGCCCAGTGATCTTGCATGGTTTCGTGTCTCCAGGTAGAGCTCGCTCTTGATGCTGTCACATCGCCTCACAACTCTCCATCAAACGTGAGGCCCGTCACATCCAAAGCGCGCCTGTTCTCAAGCAAACTCTGAACGAGTGCCTCTTCGATGGGAAGCACAGGGCATTTCGATCTCAACCGCAGCCCGCGCAGCGGGAATAAGGCTCGGAAACGGTGGAGACGAAGGGCCGCGTCGGTGATCGGACGAGGAACAAGACGATGGCGGACAACAGATTTCGTTGGAGGAGCAGACGCGATCGAAGCACATGGGTCGGTCGTCGCCCTTGGGCTGCGCGGCATGCGCGAATCGCCGTCCCGGTTGGTTTTGCTCGCTCGGGCAGCGCCGTTTTGGCCGATCTGGAGCTGGCCACCAGCACCATCTCGCTGCCCGCGCAGGCTTCTCTCTTTGCAGAGGGCGAAGACGCCCGCTGCCTCTACCTCATCTGCAGCGGCTATCTCAAGCTGACTGCGGGCCGGCCTGAAGACCGGCACATGATTGTCCGCGTCGCCGGCCCCGGCTCGATGCTCGGCCTATATGCGGTGCTCTCGCACGGCGTTTACGAGGTTTCTGCGGAGTCGTTGACGCCGGCCCAGTTGCGCCCGGTGGAGCGCGAGCGATTCCTCAATTTCCTGCGCAGCCACAAGGAAGCGCAACTGCGCGCCGTGCAGTGCATCTGCCAGGAGTATCGTTTTGCGCTGCAGGATGCGTGCCGCATCGCGCTGGCTGAAACCGTGGCCGCGCGCCTGGCGCGCCTGCTGCTGGAACTGGCGCATCAGATCGGCGAGCACACCGACGGCGGCGAGTACCGCTTCCCGCTGCTGCTGACCCACGAGGAGATGGCCTCGATGACCTGCACCACCCGCGAGACCGTCACCCGCACCCTCGGCCAGTTCCGCAAAGACGGCTGGATCTCGATCGAAGACTCCAACGTCACGATTCACCAGCCCGGCCGGCTGCAAGGCCTTCCTCTAAAGATCCCGCCGAAAAGGCCTGCCATGATGGCCATCGATTTTTCCGCTCCCCTGCGGCCCGGTCGGCGGCGTTCAAAGGAGCTATGATGCTTCGGATGGAGCTCTTGCTTTTCCGCCTGGAGTTCGAATCGCATATGAATCGCTTTCTTTTCTTCTTTTCTGCTTCTCTTTTGTGCTGCGCCGCAGCCGCTCAGAATCCCGCCTCCGATCCGGCAGCAGGCGCGGTTCCGCCTGCCGGCAAGCTCGGCGTGACCGAAACCGTCAGCCCCGAAATCGTGCAGTTCCAGAAGATTGAAGACAGTTGGTCCGACGCCGTGAACCGGCACGACCAGTACGGCCTGGAGCTGGTGCTTTCTCCCTTGTTTGTCGACGTTTCCGCCGAGCGGCGACGTGACCACGCGCAACCAGCAAGTGGCGCAGGTGATCAGCGGCGAGGACAAGACGCTCTACCTCACGCAGAAGGTCGTCACCGTGCGCATGCTGGGCGATATCGCCGTGGCCAACGGCACTTACACGCTTGCACCACAAGGTCGGCTCAGGCCAGGTGGACGAAAAAGGCGTCTTTACGCAGGTCTTCGAGCGTGTGCACGGCGGCTGGCTGTGCATCAATTCGCAGCGCACCGTGCTGCGGCAGGACGCGAGCACGAAGAAGAAGGAGTCCTCGCCGGAATCGCCCTTCCACCTCCCAAACCCGTTCTCCAGGGGCGACAAGGGGCCGCAATAAAGCCGTGGGGGACCGAGGCTGTCCGCAATGAACGTTCCTTTAATAGGCCGACCCGTTATTAAAGGTTGGGTGGCTTTCCTTTAATAACAAGGCCGATTTCCATTCGGGCTCCGGGAAATCACGGGCCGCAGGCGCAGCCGCGTCTTCGCCTGTAGTGGCTGCATCGATCTGATCGGCGCCTTCGTACATCGCTGAGAAGAAGTGACATTTATCACGACCTCACTCGACCGAGCCGGCAGGATTGTAGGTGCGTAATGCTCTGTTGAAAGATCGTGTACCGGCGGCAACTTTTGTCTTGATTCGCCCACTCGCAGCGGCCAATCTCAATTTAGGATTCGGCGCCAAGAGGAGTGTGCAAGGTCATGCCAGGAAGTCGACCGGATTTGCAGTGCTGCGCCCCAGAAGTCCCAAGTTTCGACCAATTCAATCCCCAGTCTCCATTCCTCTTGGAGTATCCACAGAGGACGTATTCCGCGCCATGCTGGATTTCACGGATTTTCTGCAAACAATCAATACAGAACTTGTCCGTAAGGGCATGACGCGGTTGGAAGATATGCTGATGCCCGCCAACTTCAGCAGCATGGTGGGAGAATTCATCGTCAGCAATCTTCCACGACATTGCCCAACAATTGCAAAGAACACTTATCACAACGGACACCCCGACCTGCTTCCGGCAGGTAAGTATCCAGGTAATGCGGCGCAACATGCGGGATCAGACGGCATTGAGGTGAAAGCATCGCGGTACCTTCGAGGATGGCAAGGGCATAATGCGGAAGACGTCTGGTTGATGGTTTTTGTATTTGAGAGTGGACGTCCCGCGGATTTGCGCGCAGGGAAAGGAAAGAAGACCTTTTCGGTTCCTCGGAGTATATGGCGCAATGCTGACAAGAGCCGATTGGAAGTTCGCTGGACGAAATCCGAAAAGCAGGCGGACAATCACTGCGACGGTATTACCATCCGGCTTCGAGAAAATGGCAAAGAACTGGATCTTCCGCGCACCGGAGTCAGCGACCGAAGCCCAAGCCTAGTTGATCGCGCTCCACAGGAATATGGGACAGGGGTCTGATCGCTTCGGACGCGATCTGATAATAGGACTCGTATTTCTCAACCCCTACGCTCCTGATATCCGAGCGCTTCCGCAGCAGCTATCGTGGAGCCGGACCCCATAAAGGGATCGCACACCAAGCCCTTCCCTAACGGCAAAATCGTCCATACCAGCTCCCTTAGAAGCGCCTGCGGTTTCAGGCTTGGATGGGGTGCGATCTCGCGTTCGGCTTTCGGGGTCCGCCCGATGTCGAGAATATCGGAAAAGGGTAATCCTTCCGGCAAGCGGCGCAAACCCCCTGTTCCAAACCTTCGCAAGCACTCGCCGACTGTCATGCCAGAGGGTAGCGGTTTACGAAAAATGCCCCAAGGCTCGTAGGCGCCTCGAGGGAGAGAACAAACGCCTGGAAACTCTTCCTCGGCATTTTTGGGCCGGTCTCCGCCGCGCAATGTTCGGACAATCCGGATAATTTGCCCTCGAAATTCCAATCCGCCCTCGACTAACGCCCCATAGACCAACTGAGCAAGGAACGAATTGCAGGCGAGAATGACGTGTCCGCCAGGTAGCAAGGCATGCGCGGCCACTTTGGCCCATTCTGAGAAGAATCTGCACAGTCGTCTGCGCTCGCGTTCGTTCAATGCCGTGAATCGGGGAAGCGGCTGCCGAGTTCGAGCCGTCGAACGAGGGCGGAATTCGCCAGATGCCACCGTTCCCATTCGCTCTTTTCTCAATCTGATCGAATTCGTATTCTTTTACGCCATAGGGCGGATCAGTCACGAATCCATGGATCGAGCCCGACGGAATTCGGCCCAGCCATTCCAGGCAATCGGCATGAAGTATCGTTGCCTCGCCAATTTTGGCGTGGGTGTAGTCCAGCGCTAAGTTGCGGATTTCGGCCGCTGTCGGGCTCATTGACCTCATCGTAGCCCACCCAAAACCTTATTGGAAGCAGTCGCAAATCTGATTGCAAGTACAGGGCTATTTGGGGAACCAGTCTCAATTCACAGCGCCGCCAGCGCCTCGGCCTGGTTGGGGAACAGGCGCGCGTATTTGGTGATGCCCACCATGGTGAAGACCTTGGTGAAGTGCGCCGACAGGCCGAAGGCGCACACCGTCTGCCCTGCGTGCGCGGCTTCGATGAGCAGTTGGATCACCAGCGCAATGCCGCTGGAGTTGATGTAGTCCACGCGCGTGAAGTCCAGCAGGATGAGCTTCGTCGTCTCCTTGGGCAGCGCCTCGTAGGCGCCCAGAACCGCGTCCTTCGAGGTGCTGGCGATATCGCCCTCAAACCGCAGGACGGCCACCGGGTAGCCGGATGGGGATTTCAGCTGGTCAACACGCGATTTGGTTTCGCTCTGCACTTGTCGATTGCCTCCACTTTCCATTGGGCCCTAGCTTTCGACTACTCCGCTCTCTTTGTCCAGCTTGATCACCAGCCGGACGTAGCTGCTTTTGCCATCCGCCCCGGCCACCCACTCTGCTTCGTCCACCAGCGCCTGGATGAGGAACATGCCCATGCCGCGCGGGTCTTCTTCGCCGTGCATCTTGCGATCGATGTCGGGCTTGGCGGGCTGCGTCTTGATTCCCGTGCCGTCGTCGATCACCTTCACTTCCAGCGCGTCGGTGCCGGCGCGAAGCACCACGCCGACCGACAGCTTCTCGTTCAGCCGGTTGCCGTGCTCGATGGCGTTGATGCAGGCTTCGGCCACCGCGGTCTTCAGATCTTCGATGCGGTCCTCGGGGAAACCCATCAGCTTGGCCACCGCCGATGCCGTGCTCATGGCCACCTTTTCGTAGCCCATCTTGGTGGGCAGGCGGACCTCGACGGTGGTGGTTTTCGGCTCGCTCATTCCGGCATCTCTCCGCGGCACAGCGCCAATGCGGTCATGTCGTCAGCTTGCGGGCCGCCCTCGGCAAATGCCTCGATGGCTGCCCACAATGCATCGAGGATACCATCGGCCTTCCGGGCCGGGCACGTAGAAAATTCATTCAAAAGCCTTTCCGGACCAAACTCTTCATCTCCCCTAAAGACCTCAGTCAGCCCGTCGGTATAGAAAAGCAGCCGCGCTCCGTCCGCGAAGCTGTGCCGTTCGGCCGTGTAGCGCATGCCGGGCAAAAGGCCCAGCGGCGTTCCGGCCGCATCAAACTGGATCGGCGGCGCTCCCGGCGCGACGAGGAACCCGGGATTGTGGCCCGCATTCACCACCTCGATCTCGCCCGCTTCAGGATGCAGCCGGAGAAAGATCGCCGTGACGTAGCGCCGGCGCGCCTCTTCGCCTTCGGCCCAGTGGTGCTGGTTCATGCGCGTGGCCAGTTCGTCGAGCGGCGGCCCGGTGACCGCCATGCCGCGAAAGGCCGCGCGGAAGCTGGTGGACATGATGGCCGAAGCCAGTCCCTTGCCGGCCACGTCGGCCACAGCCATCAGCAGGCTGCCGTCGGGCTGCTCGACGATATCGAGATAGTCGCCGCCCACCTCGTAGCAGGTATCGGAGCGGAAGGCCAGCGAGTAGCCCGGGATAACGGGCAGCGCCTGCGGCAGCAGCGAGCGCTGAATCTGCCGCGCCGCGTCCAGGTCCTGCTGCAAGCGCGCGAACTCCACGTTGCGCTTGTGGTTACGCGCGTTTTCGAGCGCCACGGCGGCCTGCAGCGCCAGGCCCTCGAGGAAATCGGCCTCGGAGAGCGTCAGCTCGCGCCCACCCGGAGACGCAACCACCAAGTCGGTCATCTTGCGGCCGTCGCGGTCGGCAAGCGGATAGATGAGCAGTTGCTCGGCGTCGGCGCCGGTCGCATCTTTCGGCATGGCGCCATACGCCAGGCCGGTTCCGGGAAAAGCCGCACCCGCCATCTCCAGCTCGCGCACCACGATGCGCAGCACCGACTCCAGCACTTCCTCTTCGCGGATGGTGGAGTGCACCTGGCGCGAGGCCTCAAGCAGCGCCTGCAGCCGCGCCACCTGCTGCTGCAACTCGATCGTCTCGCCGCCCGCCGCAAGCTGAGCGTCCAGTGCCATTACGACCCCCGTGGAATCTCAATGTAGCATGGCGACACCGGCACCTGCCGTTCCCGCCGCGCACGGGCGACCCTCGCCGCAAGCGGAAGATGGAAAAACGGGGAGCCACAACCCTCCAATGTACCCCGCCCGAGAGGTTTGGGCTGCGCCGTGCGGGCTAGGAAACCGCTCTACTCTCCGCCTTGGCCCGGTACTACAATGAGGACGTTCCTTGCTGTCCACCTTCGGACCACTCGGGCGACCATGCCCTCAGTGCGGAGAGCGATGAGGCAAGTTTATGAGAACCTGTCCGGCGTGCGGCGCTGCCTATCCGAATCGCCAAGCGGTTTGCACCAAAGACGGCGCGCTTTTAGTTGGGTCCAGACGGGTTCCCCGCTGGGTCCTGGACCCGGTAGTTGTTGCGCTGGCGTTTGCGATTATCGTCGCGGCACTGGCTTTTGGCCTAAGGCCGTCGACAGTTGCAAAAGGCGCAAACACGCTGGACAGGGCACGCCACTACAATCTCGGCGGGATTCTTCGCAATCTTGCTTGCACTCGCGGCGATGGGGAAGCGTGCGCTGCCCTCGGCTTTATGTACGACACCGGCGTTGGGGTTACGCAAGATTATTCTCGGGCAGCTGCTCTCTACTCTAAGGCTTGCAATGAAGGCAGTGCCGTAGGTTGCGGAAATCTCGGCATGATGTATGAGGGGTATGGCCTCGCAAAGGATACCTCTCGTGCAGCGGCGCTCTACGAGCGGAAATTAACTCTCCTTTCCACGGCCTGCGACGCAGGAGACGCATCTAGCTGCTACGAGGCAGGAGATGTGTACAATCTCGGGCTTGAGATTGCAAAGGATTATCGTCGTGCGGCGGTGCTCTATTCCAAGGCCTGTGATGCGGGCAGCTCTGAGGGTTGCTACGAACTCGCCCAGAAATACTCCCTGGGTGAGGGTGTCAACGAGGACGACTCACGGGCGAACGAGCTTTATGCCAGGGCCTGCAATTCGGGCGACTGGTCTGGCTGCACAGCCCTCGCGATCAGGTATCAGTACGGCGACGGAGTCAGCGGAAATGTTCCGAGGGCCCGTGAGCTGTGGAGCAAGGCATGCTCGATGGGCGAAGAATTTGCGTGCGCGGAGGCGGCGAAGTTGCGATAGTCCACACGGTACCGCTCGGATAAACTTGGAGCAAGTTTTTGGGCCAAACAGGCAAAAAGGAGGTTCAATGCGTGGCTACATCCAGGACATAAAAACCGGCGAAGGCAAACTCAGACCGATGAACGAATACACATTCACCAAATCCGTAGAGAGCGCGTCGCATTGGAATGCGAAGGAGTCTGCGGAACTTGACAGGGACAAGATCATCAGCGCTGGAATCGCTGTCAAGAAACCCGACTGGTCTGGACGGAGCGCCCAGTGCACGGATTATCAAGTTGAGGAATTACCAGGTCACAGGTTTGTAATTTCCTGTGAGGTCCCGTTTGCGGGCTGCCCGGTCGATCCCGTCAGTGATGGCCTGAACAGCTAGCTCACCAGCTCCATCTCTTTGAGCGATTCCGCATACGGCGCGCGCAGCACCCCGCGCTCGGTGATGATGGCGGTGATGTATTTGGCCGGGGTCACGTCGAAGGCAGGGTTGCAGATGCCGACGCCGTCGGGCGTGACCTGCTTGCCGGCGTGGTGTGTCACTTCCCTCGCCGGGCGCTCCTCGATGGGGATCGCGTCGCCCGTCGCGGTGGCGAGATCGATGGTGGACCACGGCGCGGCCACGTAGAACGGGATGCCGTGCTCGCGCGCCAGGATCGCGACGTTGTAGGTGCCGATCTTGTTGGCGGTGTCGCCGTTGGCGGCGATGCGGTCCGCGCCCACGACCACGGCCTGAATCTTCCCCTGCCGCATCAGGCTGGCGGCCATGTTGTCGCAGATCACCGTGGTGGGAATGTGGTCGGCCATCAGCTCCCACGCCGTGAGCCGCGCGCCCTGCAGAAACGGCCGCGTCTCGTCGGCATAGACATGGATGTGCTTGCCCCGCTCGACCGCCGAGCGGATCACGCCCAGCGCCATCCCGTAGCCGCAGGAGGCCAGCGCGCCGGCGTTGCAGTGCGTCAGCACGCCGCCCTCATCCGGCATCAACTCCGCGCCGATTCGCGCCCATTGCCTTGCAGGCGGCGATGTCTTCTTCGTACATCGCGTGCGCCTCGGCCAGAATTTTCTCCTGGATTTGGAGGAGGCTTGCGCCGGACGCCAGTAGTCTGGCAAACAGCGCCTTCATGCGGTCGATGGCCCAGAAAAGATTCACGGCCGTGGGCCGCGTTGCGGCCAGCCGCGCGCAGATCTTTTCGAACTCCGGCGCGAATTCCCGGGCGGTGGTTGCCTTGGTGTTTTTCGCGCCCAGAGCAACGCCGTAGGCCGCCGAGACGCCGATCGCCGGAGCGCCGCGCACCACCATGGTGACGATGGCGTCAGCCACTTGTTCGTAAGTTGTGGCGAGCACATAGCTCTCTTCGAGGGGGAGCTTGGTCTGGTCGATGAAGCGGACGCCCTCGGGGGTCCAGGTGAGGGTGGGAATCATGCACTTCCAGTGTAAATGGCACTGCGTGACCGCAGCCTTTTGGAAATGAGGCGTTTCAGGCAGGGGCCGTTGAAAACATTTTCATTTTCCACTGGACGCGAGCTGCCACGCTGCGATAGAGTGTTTGCGAACCATTTCAGCTGATTTTGTTGCATCCGGCGGAGGAAGAACTTTTTATGGCTACGCGCTCCAATCCCGCGGCTGCACCGGCGCGCCCAACTACACCGGGCCGTTCATCACGGTCGCTATTCTCTTTGGAATCTTCGGGTTCCTGACCAGCCTGAACAACATGCTGGTGAAGAAGCTGAAGACATCTTCCAGCTCGAGCCACGGGCCGGCCATGCTGGCCACAGCGGCATGGTTCTTTGCCTATCTCGTCTTTTCAGTGCCCTGCCGCCAAGGTGATTGAAGCCGTCGGCTACAAGCGCACCATGGTGATCTCGCTGTTCGTCATGGTGGCGGGCGCGCTGCTTTTTGTTCCGGCGGCCAACCTGGTCAGCTTCCCTATGACGCTCTTCGCCATCTTCGTGCTGGCGTCGGGCGTGTGCGGGCTGCAGACCTCGGCCAATCCCTACGTCTCGATCCTCGGCCCGGAGCACAGCGCCCCGGCGCGGCTCACGCTGGCGCAGGCCGTCAACTCCATCGGCTCGCTGGCAGGTCCTCTGGTGGCGGGCCGCTTCATCCTCTCCGATCTCAGCAAGGCCGCCAACTCCGCTGCGACCGCGCACATGCTGCAAGGGCCCTACATCGCGATTGCCGTCGCGCTGCTGCTGCTGGGCTTCGCGGTGATGATGCTGCATCTGCCGGCCATTGCCATGACGCGCGAGTTTCGTCCCGCTGCCGGCGGCGGCCCGGTGGTCGAGCGAAACATCTGGAGCCATTCGCACACGGTGCTCGGCATGGTGGGTATCTTCTTTTATGTCGGGCTGGAGATTGCGCTGGCCTCGATCACGATTCAGTTCTGTCTCGGGCAGGGAATGACGAAAGTTGAGACCGCCAGCCTGATGGTCAGCCTGTTTTACCTGGGCATGATGATCGGCCGCCTGCTCGGCAGCGCCATCATGGTCTGGATCAAAGCGGATCAATTGCTCGTCCTTCTGGGTCTCTGCGGCGTGGTGCTGCTGTGCGCCGCGATGGTCACCCACGGAACGGTGGCCATCGCCTGCCTGGTGCTCACCGGGCTGGCCAACTCCATCATGTATCCGACCATCTTCGCGCTGGGCGTGGCGGAACTGGGGCCGCTCACCAGCAAAGGGTCGGGCGTGCTCACCATCGGCAATGTCGGCGGAGCTGTCATTCCGCCTCTGTTTGGCCTGCTGGCCGACAAGACAAGCATTCAGTACGCGTTCATCATTCCCATCATCGGTTATCTCTACGTGGCCTACTACGGCCTGTGGGGGCACAAACCCTCGCGCAGGGAATTGGCGTAAGAGGCCCTCGGCACGAATCGGTCAGGCCCTTCGGCACGTGCCGGAGGGCTTGATGTTTTTGCGTGTCCGCGCTGCGAGTGAATACAAAAATACCCAGAGAATGCCGCACTCTCCGCGCTCAGGGCCGCGGACACACTGCCTCAAAGCGCGACAAATACCTGCACAGCGTCGGGACAGCGACTGGAGCGTGTTGCGACAGCGTTTGTCTGGCTGACCGCAACACCCTGGATCGCGGCGAAACAATCGCGGCCGCAAAAAACTTAAAGAAGATGACTAAAGTTATTCCGGCCCGGACCGATGAAGGGGGTGGATGCGAACAGGCCCATCCGGAATGAACGGCGGCTTTGGCAGACCAGCGAAGCGCCGGCGGATTTGAGGGCAGCAGGGCATCCGAGAAGGAGTTGATTCCATGGCCCTCGGTGTTTTGAACAATCTGTCGGCAATCTACGCTGAGAACAATCTCAACAACACGAACGCCAGCCTGCAGACGGTGCTGCAGCAGTTGTCGTCGGGGTCGCGCATCAACTCCGGAGCGGACGACGCGGCCGGCCTCTCGCTGGTCAACGGCCTGGAGGCGAACTCGGTTGCGCTCACGCAGTCCGGGACCAACGCCACGGAGGGCGTGGGGCTGCTGCAGGTGGCCGACGGCGCGCTATCGCAGGTGACGAGCCTGCTGGACCGCGCCGTGACGCTGGCAACCGAAGCTTCGAACGGCACCCTCAATTCGACCCAGGAGGGCGCGGCGAACCAGGAGTACCAATCGATCCTGGCCGAGATCACCAACATCGGATCGACAACCACCTACAACCAGGAGCAGGTGTTCGATGGCACGGTCGTTTCCATTTACACCGGCGACTCTTCGACGGAGGGTTCATCGGTCGACGATCTGAATATTCATGCTCTGTCTTCTTCCAGCGTGGGCGACACGAACGGCACGATGTCCTATAGCAATGGACAGAGCAACGTGTTCATCGACCTCTCGAAGAGCGGCACGGATGCAACTCTGGGCGACGCCTTCGTCAATGGGACCACGACGCTTGATGTCTATTACATGGCCACAGGAGCGGGCGGCGCCGTCACCACCCAAACCGCACAGATCAGCGTGGGCGGCGCCACCGGCTACGCGGACACGGTCGCGGGCATGATCAGCGCCATCAACAACGCCAACCTGGGCTTGACCGCTACCTTCTCCACCGCCGCGCAGGCCGGCAAGCAGGCTGTCGCCGCGGGTACCGGCAGCGATACCGGCATTCAGCTCTCCGGCCCGGGCGCGGGCGTGGGCAGCGGCATTGCGCCGGGCTCGCTGGGAACGCTGGCGCTGCCTGTGGCAGGCGCAGGGGCTGACGGCGACGTCCTCTCCGGCACTCTCGCGGTCACGGATTCTTCGGGCGTGACGCACACCCTGACGCTGGGCACCGCGGGCCAAACCGACACGCTGGCCAATCTGGCCAACACCATCAACGCGGCCGGTTACGGCATCACTGCCACTTATACCCCCGGCGGTGTGGGAGTGGATGCCAGCATCTCCTTTACCTCGGAAAGCGCGAAGACGGCCGTTGTGCCAACCAACGTCGTAGATACGACAGACGCCAATACAGCCGCGACCTGGACCCCGTCTGCTGCCTTTTACTCCATCGGTGTTACCAATCCCGGCGGCGCAACCACCATTGAGGATGCGGCCACCGCGCAGGTGGCGAGCGCTTCCCTTACCGCCGATCCGAACGGCCAGGGCGGCATCGCGACCATGAGCTATTCCGACAGCGCAGGCGAGGATCTGAGCAACACCAACCTCATGAACCAGGCAAACGCTCAATCCGCGCTGAACCTGCTCAACCTGGCCATCAGCGACGTGGCCGCGCAGGATGGCTACATCGGCGCCCAGATCAATACTCTCAACTCGCTCAGCCAGGTGATGAGCACGCAGCAGGAGAACGTGGTTTCGGCGCAAAACGCGATCCAGGCAACCGACTACGCCTCGGCCACCTCGAACATGTCGAAGTACGAAATTCTGAGCCAGACCGGCATCGCGGCGCTGGCGCAGGCCAACCAGGTGCAGCAGGAAGTGACCAAGCTCTTGCAGTAAGAGAAAGGTTTCGTAAGACTGCAGTACCTTCAAGACAACCCAGGGACAGGGCGGCGGCAGGGCGCGAGCTTTGCCGCCCTTTCTTTTGAGGCGTGGAACAGCCGAATTTTACTGCTTCGGCCCATCCTTGTCTGGCTCCCCCGGACGTTTCTTGCGGGTCTCTTCGGCGGCCTCACGAACAGCCGCCGCGTCCGCGATGTCCTGCGGCCTCCCCGCTGCCAGCTTCGACGCGATGAGGTCGGGCGCGGAGATGAAATACGCCTTGAGGCCGCTTGCCGGATCGATCACGCCTTCCACGCGCCGTTCCCAGGCCGCATCAAAATCGACGCCGGGAATATCGGGGAGAATATCGAAGCCGTGCGGATCCTGCCCGAAGCGAAAGAAACTGCCGCGCTCGGCGAAGTCTTCCGGCCGAATGCCTTGGAGCGGTGCGCCGAACGCGGCCAGCGCGGCATATGTCGCTTGCGCGTTGGCGGGGTCTGCTTTGATGAAAAGGTCGATGTCCTTCGTAAAGCGGGGCTGGGCGTGGAAGATGACCGCGTATGCTCCCACAACGAGGTATCTAACGCCATGGGCATGGAAGGCGGACAAAAGGTCTTTGTAGTCTTGGTACATCCGGCTCGATCTCCCAACCTTTCAGCGCGTAGGCGGTCTGGATCATCTCCTCGACCGCGTCCATCCGCTCATGCACGGGCCGGCTCTGCCAGTAGCGATATTCGTCGGCCTTCATCTCGTCGAAGCTCGTGTACTTGCGTAGGATTGCGTCCATGCGTTGATTGTTTCACCGGAGGGCCGCGGCTTCAATGCTTCATTTTCAGACTGAGTTTTGAGACGCATAGCTCCTCATTTTCCGAGATTGGGAAGCATCTCAAGATCTACCGTTGATGAGACGTTCCGGTTCCGGAATGGCTTCGCTTCGATCCCGGGCATTCAGAGAAAGGGATTCCGCACCTGGAGGCCTCCGAAGCGCTGGCCGTGCTGGAGATCCTCGGAAAAAAGGATCTCGCACCGCGCCTGGATTGCAGCTGAGACGATCAGGGAGTCGTACCACGAGAGCCCGCTTTGGGCGTGCAGAAACAATGCCTCCGCATAGAGAGCCTGCGACGAATGCACGGCGAGCAGCGGGCGAAAGACCGCGATCAGGTATTGTCCGGCGTCCGCCGCCTGCATGGGTTGGGAGAACCGTTTCAGTGCGACGTTGAAGAACTCCTGCACGACCTGATAGCTGATGACTCCCTTTTGTGTCGTCAGCGCCTCGCGGATGAGTTGCGCGGCTCTCCGGGCCTTCGCAGGTGCGCTTTGATCGAACGAGTAAACGAAGATATTTGTATCGAGGAAGAATCTATCGCTCATTCAATTCTTCCCTGCTGAAGCGCCGGCCTGCATCGACGTTCTGCAAGCGCATCATCAGGGCATCGAATCCCTGGGCGTCTCCCGCGCTCTGCGTAAATTGCGCGAGCCATTCCCGGAATGCTTCGTTCAGTGTTCTGCGCTGCTCCCGCGCGATCAAGCGCGCCCGCTCGATCAGGTCCTCGTCGGCGCTCAGGGTGATGTTCTTCATACGAAAACAGTGTACACTATTTTCGTGTTTTTAGCAAGGCAGCTAGCGAAGACTCTCCTGCGCGGAGATCCGGTCCTTCCGGCTTCTCGCTTCTGCAAACACATGACAGAAAATCAATCTTAATCGACGGTATGCAGAGAGAACCTAGAAGGCTGCTTTTACCACTGCCCGGTCGTCAGATACTCGTCGATCGCCTTCGCCGCTTTGCGGCCCGCGCCCATGGCGAGGATCACCGTGGCGCCGCCGGTGACGATGTCGCCGCCGGCAAAGACGCCGCGCTTGCGAGGTGCGCATGGTTTCGGGATCGGCCACGATGTAGTTCCGCTTGTTGGTGGCGAGGTCGGGCGTGGTGCTCTGGATGAGCGGATTGGCGGTGGTGCCCACGCCGATGATGGCGACGTTGGCGGGCAAGACGAACTCCGAGCCTGCGATCGGCACCGGGCGGCGGCGGCCGTCGGCGTCGGGCTCGCCCAGCTCCATGCGCACGCAGCGCGCGCCGGTGAGCCAGCCCTTTTCGTCGCCCAGAAACTCAACCGGGTTGGTCAGCATGCGGAACTCGATGCCCTCTTCGCGCGCGTGCTTCACTTCTTCGGCGCGGGCCGGCATCTCGGCTTCGGATCGCCGATAGACCAGCGTGGCCGTCTTCGCGCCCAGCCGCCGCGCGGTGCGCACCGCGTCCATGGCGGTGTTGCCGCCGCCCACCACGATCACGTCGCGATCGCGGCAGTCGTAGATCGGCTCGTCGAACTCGGGAAACTGGTAGGCGCGCATCAGGTTGGTGCGGGTGAGGAACTCGTTGGCCGAGTAGACGCCGTTCAGGTGCTCGCCGGGCACGCCGAGAAACACCGGCAGCCCCGCGCCGGTGGCCACAAAGACCGCGTCGTAGCCTTCCACGCGCATCAGCTCGTCGAGCGTGACGCTCTTGCCCACCACGACGTTGGTCTCGAACTCGACGCCCATGCGGCGCAGGTTGTCCACCTCTTCCTTGACGATCGATTTGGGCAGGCGGAACTCGGGAATGCCGTAGACGAGCACGCCGCCCAGCTCGTGCAGCGCCTCAAAGACGCGCACGCGATGGCCCTTCTGGATCAGGTCGCCCGCGGCCGACAGCCCCGCCGGACCGCTGCCCACAATGGCCACGCTCTTGCCGGTGGGCGGCGCAATGGCGGGCAGACCGAGCTTGCCCGCTCTCGCGCTCGAAGTCGGCGATAAACCGCTCCAGGTTGCCGATGGCCACGGGCTGGCCCTTTTTGCCCAGCACGCAGCCGCCTTCGCACTGGCTCTCCTGCGGGCACACGCGGCCGGTGATGGCGGGCAGCGCGTTGTCCTCGCGCATCTTCGCGGCCGCGGCCAGAAAATCGCCCGCGTAGATCAGCGCCACAATCTCCTTGATCTTGACGCCCACCGGGCAATCGACCTGGCAGCCGGGCTTGGCGCAGGCGATGCAGCGCGTGGCTTCAGTCACGGCGCCGCGACGCGGCCAGTCCCTGGTTCACTTCCTCAAAGTTGTGCGCGCGCACCTCGGGATCGAGCTCCGGCATGTGCACGCGCGGAATCTTGCATGCGCTCTTTGAGAGGAAGCGGATTGACGTCGAGGCATGCGTGCGCTCTCCTCCCTAGCGCTCCTCGAGTCCCTGCGCTCTCGAGCCTTGCGCGCAACTGCGCCGCTTCTTTTTCCTTTGTGGCCAGCCGCGGCGCGCAGCTGCGCCAGCTCCTCCTGCTTGTGCTGCTCAAACGCTTTCAGCGACTGGCACTCCTGGCCGCGATACATGGCGTTGCGCTGCATCAGCACCTCAAAGTTCACCAGCGAGGCGTCGAACTCCGGCCCATCCACGCAGGCAAACTTGCTCTGGTTGCCGAGCAGCACGCGGCAGCCGCCGCACATGCCCGTGCCGTCCACCATGATGGAGTTCAGGCTGACCATGGTCTTGATGCCGAGCGGCGCGGTGATCCGCGCCACGGCGCGCATCATGGGCACCGGGCCCACGGCGAGCACAAAGTCCAGCTTGCGGCCGGCGGCGAGCAGCTCGTCGAGCTTTTTCGTCACCAGGCCCTGTTCGCCGTAGCTGCCGTCGTCGGTCAGGATGTAGGCCTCATGGCTCGCCGCGCGCACCTCGTCTTCAAAGACCACCATCTCCTTGCTGCGCGCGCCTTCGATAAAGATGACGTGGTTGTCGGCCTCTTTGAGCGCTTTGGCCGTGGGCAGCGCCATGGCCGTGCCCACGCTGCCGGCCAGAATCACGGCCGTGCCGTATTTCTTGATCTCGGAGGGGTGGCCGAGCGGGCCGACGACGTCGAGAATCGCGTCGCCCGCCTCAAGGCAGTTGAGCAGCGAGGTGGTTTTGCCCACGGCCTGCACCACAATGGTGATGGTGCCGGCCGCCGGATCGGCGCCCTTGATGGTGAGCGGAATGCGCTCGCCGTTTTCCGTGCACGCGCAGAATGACGAACTGCCCCGGCCGCTGCTTGCGCGCGATGCGCGGCGCCTCGATCAGTAAACTGCCGGATGTTGAGGCCGGCGGTGCGGGCTTCCACAATCCTGAACACGGCTCGACTCGTCCTCCAGTTCGACCTTTCCGCGCGGTCCAGGCAGTGCTCGGTCCGGGCAGAGGCGCACTCGCGCAGCGCCATGGGACACCACGCGCCGGCGCGCAGATCGCTCCGCGCTCTGCTCGTTCAGCCTTGATTATTCAGGAATTGCGGCGATTGGCTTGTGACGCGAGTCACGCGCCGGAGCAGGTGCTGCCGGCTGCCAGTGAGCCGCGTGACTTACTTGCCGCGCCTTCCAAAGCAGGTAGAGTCCCCAGGCCGCCAGCGTGCAATCGTCGCGGATCGTCGCCGTCGAGCATCATGCGCTCGAACTCGGCGATGGGAACGGAGCGGGCCACCAGATCGTGCTCTTCGGCGTCGGGTTCTTCTCGGTCGGCGTGAGGCCCGTGGCCAGAAACACGTGCTGCCGCTGCCGGAGGAAGCCGTAGGCGATCCACAGCGTTCCCAGGCTGCGTCATCTGCGCGGCTTCCAGGCCGATCTCTTCCTTCAACTCGCCGCGCGCCAGCTCTTCGGGATTCTCGATCTCCCTCTCCCAGCCGCCCTGCGGCAGCTCCAGCGCGCGCTCCTGAATGGTGTAGCGGAACTGCTCCACCAGCCAGATGCGCTCGCCCTCGATGGGCAGAATGATCGCCGCGTCGTGCTTCTCCACCACGCCGTAGATGCCCTTTTCGCCGTTGGAGCGCAGGATCTCGTCCTCGCGCACGCGCATCCAGTGGTTGCGGTAGACTTCGCGGCTTGAGAGTGTGGTGATGGTGCGGCCTGCGCTGAGCTGTCGGATGCATGACCGGGTGCATCGAGTCTCGCTTAGCGCGCAAGTTGCGTCGCGTAGGCCGGGACCTGCGGCGCATGAACAAGCGCTCGGGACTAGCAGTTGACCACGACAGCCGAGCAGCCGGGACGCGCAGGCCGCCATTGCACCAGGAACTCGGTGAGCGGCCGAGGACTCCATGCGCCGCATGGCTTCAAACTCGCCGTTCTTCTGGCTGTAGAGCAGCGCGCCGTGCTCGCTCAGGACGGCCAGCGCGGGCACGCCCTTCTTGAGCGGAACCCCGTACTTCTCGGCGAGGTCGAGATTGGCGTCCATAGTGGCCGATGTTGATGTGCACCAGCACAAAGTTCGCGTCGAGAAGCGGCTTGTTCTGGGCGTCGTGGAAGTAGATATCCAGCACCTGGCAGTCGCCGCACCAGTTGCCGCCAAAATCCAGAAGAATGCGCCGGTGCGTCGCCGCGGCGGTCTTGAGCGCGGCGGCCAGGTCGGCCCTGGCCTGCGACGGGATCGGGATAAATGTCGCGGCCGGCGGAGTTGGCCGTGCCCGGCGCCAGCGCCAGCAGCCCCGCCAGGGCAAACAGCTTGACAGTCTTCATCGGGGAACCTCCACGGCTGTTCTCAGTCTGCCACAACCGGCCCACTGCCGAGGCATTCCGCTGCGCATTTGTGCGACAATAGGGGCTTGAGGAAGCGCGCGGCGCATGTTGCAGCGCGCGGAGGAACTATCGATGGGCGATCTACTTCAGCCTTGGCACATTATCGTGCTGGCCGTGGTTGCGTTTTTGCTGTTCGGCGCCAAGCGGCTGCCGGAGCTGGGTAAAGGATTGGGCGAGGGATTGAAGGGCTTCCGCGAAGGCATTGAAGGGCATCACCGATCCGCCACCGCCGGCGCCGCCGGCTCCAGCAGCAGAACACCGCCGCCCCCGCCTGCTGCGTCGAACGCACCGGTCGAGCCGAAATGAATGAGCCGAGCAACGCTGCCTTCGCGGGCAGCGCGGCGATTTCGGCCTGAGGCGTACCGTGCGCGTTCGTGCTGCGCGGCGCTGCAATCTGCAGCAAAATTGAAAAGCCTGTGCGACGGCACAGGCTTTCGTGTTTTTGCGGCTGGGAAATACGGCTGCGGCTTACTTGTAATCCTGCGCCGAGGGATAGTAGCCGGGCTTGGCGATCACCGTGACGTTGGGCCGGTCGACGCGCACATCGATCGCGCGGTACTTGCCGTCGTAGATCGATTCGTGGCTCAGGTAGCCCAGCGTGTACTGGTTGCGGGCCTCTTCGGCGATCTTGGCGTAGCTCCTCTCGATGCCGTTCACGCCGCCCTCGGCGTAATAATCGCCGCCGGTCGCGGCGGTGTACTTGTACAGGATGTTGTCGTACATCGTGAAGGGCAGGTGGAAGCGGTCGAGCCACTCCTCGCCCCAGCGCGCCGAGTCGCCCACCAGCGTGGCGTAGACGGCGATCTTGTTGGTTTGCAGGTAGCGCACCACTTCTTTCCAGGTGGCCTTGCTGCCGTACTCCTTGCCGTCGGAGATCACGTAGATGATGCGCCGGCGCTCCTTGGGGCGCGTGGAAAGCTCCTTGGCCGCGGCCAGGATCGCGTCGTTGAGGGTGTGAATCTCCTTGGGGATGGTTGATAAACGTGTCGTCTGCCGGTCGAGCTGCCTGGCTGCAGGTTCGGGATCGACGCAGTTGCCGTTCTGGTAGATGCTGCAGCCGGCGAACGGGCCGCTGTTGATCGGGCACCATGGGGTCGCTGCCCGTGGCCTGCGCCAGCGAAAGCACCGCGGGCAGGCGGGCGCTCTGCGCGCCGGTAAAGCCGGTCCACTCCTTGGCGCCGTTGGTGTAGGTGAAGACCGCGGCCTCGTCATAGGGCGCGAGCGCGCCCTGGATGGCGCCCATGGATTCGTTCACCTCGCGCCATGACGTTCGAGGGCAGGGTCTGGTCGATGACAAAGGCGATGGAGAGCGGCTGCGGATCCACGCTGAACACGCGCAGCGGCTCGCGGGTGTTGTTCTCGTAGACCGTGAAGTCCCGCCAGGTGAGCCCGGACACCGGATTGCCTTTGGAATCCTTCACCGTGACCGGAACCTGGACGAAGTTCACCTGCACGACGAACTGCGCCATCGCGGCGGTGCCCTCTTCAGGAGGGGTGGCCTGCGGCGCTTCTCGCTGCTGGACGACCGGCTCCTGGCTCGGGGGCGTGGGCGGCTGAGCGGGCCGCAGGCTGTGCCTGGCCCGCGGCCGTGGAGGGGTTGGGATTGGACGGCGCCTGCGTGGCGCCGATTCCGGGCGTGATCGCCCCGTTGACGCCCGGGAGCGGAGGCGGGCGCCTGCGGCGTGGGCGCATCGGGAACAGGAGTCTGTTGCTGTTGGGCCACGATCCCCGAAGCCAAAACCAGCCCCAAACCCAGAAGCCCCGCCGGCGCAATGGCCTTCCAACCTTTCACCGCGAATTCGTCCTCCCTCAAGGCCCTCGATGCGCGCCGTCGACTCACGCGACACGCGCACAGAAGGCCGCACCTGACAGAGTATCAGACGCGGCAGAGGCGCGCAGGTTGCCTGCCGGCCCGCAAACAGCCGCGGTATGCTCTCTTAGGAGTTCAGTTTTCGTCTAACGGAGCAGCATGCGCCTGGGGGTCGGAATTGCCGCGTTTTTGGTCGGCCTGCCGGTGTTGCCGGCGGCAGGATGGGCCCAGCTTGCGCCCTCGCCCGACGCGCCCCCGGTGAGCACCGCGCCGGCCCCTCCGCCCGATGAGACGCCGGTAGCGACCTTCAAGCAGACCGTGAACCTGGTCGACCTGTTCTTCACCGTCAAGGACAAGAACGGCAACCTGGTTCCGCATCTCACCCGCAATGAGTGCCCGGTGACCGAGGACAAGGCGCCGCAGACGCTCAAGAGCTTTGTGGCCGAGACCAACCAGCCGCTCACGCTGGGCATTCTGCTCGACACCTCGGGCAGCCAGCAGCGAGTGCTGCCGCTGGAGCAGCAAGCCGGCAGCCAGTTTCTGGAGCAGGTTCTGCGCAAGCAGGACGAGGCCTTTCTGCTGTCATTCGACGTGAATGTGGACCTGCTGCAGGACTTCACCAACAGCCCGCACTTGCTGGCGCACGCCATGGACAAAGCGCAGATCAACACTGCCGGCGGCAACGGTCTCGGGCATTCCCGGCCTGGGCGGCGGGCCGGTCCCCACTCAGCGATCCCAAGGGCACGCTGCTCTACGACGCCATTTACCTGGCTGCGACCGAGAAACTCAACCAGGAGACCGGCCGCAAGGCATGATCATCCTGACCGACGGCGAGGATGAGGGCAGCCGACACAAGATCGGCGACGCCATCGCCGCGGCGGAGAGGAACAACGTCATCGTCTACGTGATCCTGATCGCCGACCGCGCCATGTACTGGAGCCAGGGCGAGGGCTATTACGGCTACTCCCCGGCAAAGCGGATCTCCGACGAGACCGGCGGCCGGCTGATCGACGTGGGCAACAACGGCGACAAGCTGCAGGCGGCGTTTCAGCAGATCCAGGACGAGCTGCGCACCCAGTACGTGGCCAGTTACACCCCCAGCAACACCAAGGCGGACGGCACATTCCGTCGCATCGCGGTGGACTGCCACGGCGACAACGGCGAAAATCTGAAGGTGCAGGTGCGCAAAGGCTACTACGCCCCGTCGCCGGAGAATTAGGTATTCCACTCGGCGCGTTTGGCCCTTCGGCTTGCGATCATCGGACCTTGAAAGGATCGGAATGAAACGCCATCGCAATCGTGGCGGCTGCCGCCGCAGAGCGAACTGATGACTACCTTGTCTTGTTTTCGGACAGTCCGTTACCTAAGTTGCGCGACGCCGTAATCTGGCGCGGAGAAGGCTGCTTCGGTAGTATCGGCAGCAACAGGAAAAACTTGAGGCCGCGGGCAAGAAGAATTCTTCGGCCTCAGGCATTCCCGCTCCGAGGTGCTTGTCATGGCCATTCAATGCGCCGCCCAGGAAGGATTCGAGATCAGTCCGAGGTTCCGTCAAACCATCGAGGAGCGCATCGCGCGCCTGGACGGGACGCCGATCACGACGAAGCGCAATTGGACCGGCTGGACGACATCGACCATATTCGCCGGCAGATGCGCCTTGTGGCCGTCGAACGCGCCGAGGCTCTCCGCATGAGGCTCTTCCTCGATCGCTCCAAAACTCGGCTGCCCGCACCGCTGATCCAGCTGTGAGAAGGAGCCGCAGGCGATCAGCGCGCAGTGGAGAATCCGCGAGGGTCCGGGATGTGCGCGTGGCGGGCAGCACAGTTCTTGTGGCAAAAGGACAGCTTTTCCTGCCGTGATGCACATGCTTTCAACAGAAATTCATCTTCGCAAGTGACAGTGTGTGTTGCTGCTAGCCGTTTTCCACTTGTTTCACGTCGGATTTTCACCCGTCTTCGCTTCTTGTTCCCTCTTTTCACGACTCTCCGGTACCCGTACTCTTTCGATTCGTTGCAGACAATTCTTCGGCGCGTTTCCTCTGAAGTATGCCTGACGCGCCAAAACGCTGAGCACTTGACCGCGAAGCAAGGCGAAGCCGCAGAGGGTCTCGTGCCGGTTGCCGGTTGTGCGAGCGGCCGCGCCCTCCCTGGTTGCGGGCCTCCGCGCCGGGCAAACCGGACACTGCGATCCAAAGAACGTGAGCACGTCTTCCTCCCGGCTACCGGGCCGAACATCTGAACACTTGAACCCGCCTCGGCCGGACGGGGAACTGTTGCCTCAATGGGTGAAATTGCAAGTCAGGAGTAATCCCCACACCATGCGTCCAAAGAAAGTAATTCTCTGTGTAGACGACAACGAACAAGAGCTCTCCGTGCTCAAGTTCATGCTGGCAACCAACGGCTATCGTGTGCTGGCGGCTTCAAACGGCCAGGAGGCGATCGCCGTTTTTGCCGCGGCGCCGCAAATCGACCTGGTTCTGGCCGACACCAACATGCCCCAGATGAGCGGAGTCCAGCTTGCCGAGCGGCTGAAACGCATGAGGTCCCATGTGCCCATGATCCTGCTCGGCGATGCGCAGGCCGCAGGTCGGAGAAATCCACGTGGCCGATGCGGTGCTGGCGAGGAAGAACTGCTCTTCGCAGGAGCTGCTGGAGCGCATCAAAGTGATGAGCGCGCGCAAGCGCGGCCCGCGCAAGGGCGCGCAGCGCATGCCGCAGGACGAGGAGTTGGCCGCGGCCTCGTGAGAAAAGCAGGGAACAGGGAGTAGGGAATAGGACCGCGGTTCAGCCGGAAGCAACAACGGCCGTGCCGGTTTGAGCCCTCGATCCAACTGCGATCCTGGCGGCGCGAAGCATTGCCGCCGTCAGCGATCTCTGGTACAGAGGATCAATCCGACGGCCAGCTACGTCGACCAGCCCTCACTCCCTGTTCCCAGTCTTCCCCGCTTCCCTCTTGACGATGATGTGCGGCTATGCGCATACTCGCCATCGATGGCTGTAGGCCGGCGGCGAAGTACCGCTGCCGGTGAAAGTTGGCTCGTATGGACCTGGTTCTTTTACGTCTTCTTTTTGTCATTCTGCTTGCCGCGGTTTGTTACTTCCTCCGCCCCTTCGGGATCCAGACGGGCTGGGAGGGCGCAATCGCGGGCGCGGCCGCGGCCGGCGCGGTCATCGTCTTCGAACTGCGCGTGCGGGCTCTCACGCTGCGGCGGCTGATCGGCGCCGTGGTGGGCAGCGTGCTCGGCATCTTTGGCGCGGCGCTGTTTTGCCTGGTGCTGCGCTCGGCGCCGCTCTCCAGCTCGAACTCCGCCGTGCTGCAGATCTTCGTGCTTCTGCTCATGACCTACGTGGGCCTGCTGGTGGGCGCCAGCAAGGGCGATCTGCTGAACCCTGCCGCGCTGGGCACCGTGTTCTCCGGCGATAAGCCTTCGCGCCGCAGCGCCAAGGTGCTGGATACGAGCGTGATCATCGACGGCCGCATCGCCGACATCGCCGAGGCCGGCTTTATCGACGGCATGCTGGTGGTGCCGGAGTTCGTGCTGCGCGAGCTGCAGGTTGTTGCCGACTCGACCGACGGCTCGAAGCGCCAGCGCGGCCGCCGCGGCCTGGATATGCTGCAGCGCATGCAGTCCAACGACAAGATCCAGGTGCAGATTGTGCCCGACGACTTCCCTTCCATCCGCGAAGTGGACCTGAAGCTGCTGGAACTGGCCAAGAAGTGGGAGGCCAAGGTCGTCACCAACGACTTCAACCTGAACAAAGTGGCTCACCTGCACCACGTGGAAGTGCTGAACATCAACGACCTGGCCAACGCCCTCAAGCCCGTGGTTCTGCCCGGCGAGCGCATGAGCGTGCTGATCCTGAAGGAAGGCAAGGAGTACAACCAGGGCGTCGGCTACCTGGACGACGGCACCATGGTGGTGGTGGACCATGCGCGCAAGCTCATCGGCCGCTCCGTCGCCATCTCCGTCACCAGCGTGCTGCAGACCGCCAGCGGCAAGATGATCTTCGGCAAGATGGACGAGAACGGCAAGCCGGCTCTCGAAGCGTCATGAAGGGCCGGGCGAGAGTTTTTGCAATCGTCGGCGAGCGGCCGGTCGTGTGCACGTGCCCCAAGCGGGATTGTCCGCGGCACGGCGACTGCGTGCCGTGCGTACCATTTGAACGCCAAGCGCCCGAAACCGCCGCGCTGCGAGCGCAAGCCGGGATGGTTCAAGCGCGTGTTTGGCGCCAAATCTGCAAAATAATCTCCGGCGAAACCGGCAGCCATCTGAAGCCAGTTGCGCGCCGCTACAGCGGTTCCAAAATTGCTATGCCCAGGTCCGCAACCGCCAAGTGGCTTTTTCATCAGGAAAAAGCCACCCTGCAAGACGCCGGAAAGGGCACGCGAATTGTGGAACCGCTCTAAGCGTACGCAGGCGTTCCGCGAGGCGAGCCTTCGCTTCAGGCCATTCCGCCGCAAGAATCGAGTAGCGCTAGGAGTCGCGCGCCGTAAAGTCCGCGCCCATCTTGTGCGCGCGAAGAACCCCCTCGAACTTCCCTCCGATGCGCTCAATGGCCGCCTGCGAGCGCTTGTTGCGCGCGTCCGTGTGCAGGCAGACGCGGAGCATCTGCCATACCTCAAAGGCATGAGTGAGCATCAGCAGCTTCGCCTCGGTGTTCGCTGCGGTGCGGAGGGCCGCGTGCGTGAGCCACGTGTAGCCAATCTCGCAGACGTCGGGAAGCTCACGGCCGTGGCGCGGATGGCCTGCCGGCCAGGCCAAGCGCTCGATATCGAAGAAACGCGTCGAGCCGATGACAGCTCCGTCCGCGATGCGGATGGTCGCAAAGGCCAGCCTGGTCCCTGCCTCTCGCCACGCGAGAGCGGTCTCAATATAGCGGAGAACGGCGTCGCGGCCGATGGGGACGGCGCTCCATTGATAGAGCGCCGGATCGCCCGAGGACGCAGCCACAAGGCCGTCCGCGTGGGCGGGCGAGAGCGGCTCGAGGCGAATGTAGCTGCCGGTAAGGACTGGAGCGTCGAGGGTCACGTTTTTCAGTATGCGGTGCCGACGAGCCGGACACAACGAAGTGTGTTTTCAGTACTTGGGTACCTTGGGGTCGATCTGGTCGGCCCATGCCAGGATGCCGCCGGCGAGGTTCTTCACGTTCGGGTAGCCCTGACCAGCGAGGAACTCGGCAATGCGCTGGCTGCGGGCGCCCGAGCTGCACTGCACCACGATCTCGCGGTTGCGGTCGATCTCGGCCAGCCGCTGCGGCACTTGGTTTTGCGGGATGAGCTGTGCCGCCGATGTTGGCGATCTGGTACTCGTAGGGCTCGCGGACATCGAGGATGAAGAGATCTTCGCCGGCGTCGAGGCGCTGCTTGAGTTCCTGCACACTCGATTTGGGGAATGCCGTTCTTCATTGATTGTCTCCTGGCTGCTTTCGGGCGCAATGCCGCAGAACTGCTGGTAGTCGATGAGCCGGGTCACGGTGGGATTCTGGCCGCACACCGGGCACTCGGGATTCTTTCTTCAGCTTGAGCTCGCGGAAGCGCATGACGAGCGCGTCAACGAGCAGCAGGCGCCCGATCAACGGCTCGCCCTTGCCGAGGATGAGCTTGATGACCTCAGTGGCCTGAATGACGCCGACGAGGCCGGGCAGAATGCCCAGCACGCCGCCCTCGGCGCAACTTGGCACCATGCCCGGCGGCGGCGGCTCAGGATAGAGGCAGCGGTAGCAGGGCCCTTCGCGCGTGGCAAAGACGCTGGCCTGGCCTTCGAAGCGGAAGATCGATCCGTAGACGTTGGGCTTGCCCAGCAGAACGCAGGCGTCGTTGACCAGGTAGCGCGTAGGGAAGTTGTCGGTGCCGTCGGCGACGATGTCGTAGTCCTTGAGGATGTCGAGAGCGTTGGCGCTCGAGAGCATGGTCTCGTGCTTGACCACGTTGAGGCCGGGATTGAGCGCGAGCGAGCTTTTCCTCAGCTGAGTCGAGCTTCTTGCGGCCGACGTCGTTTGTGGTGTGGATGATCTGGCGCTGCAGATTGCTCGCGTCGACCACGTCGAAGTCGACGATCCCGAGAGTGCCGATGCCGGCCGCGGCCAGATAGAGCGCAAGCGGCGAGCCGAGTCCGCCAGCGCCAACGCAGAGGACGCGAGCAGCCTTCAGCTTCTGCTGGCCCTCCATCCCCACTTCGGGCAGGATGAGGTGGCGCGCGTAGCGGGAGAGATCGGCGTTGCTGAACCCCGTTAACTGGGTTGGGGAGGTGGAGGCGACCATGGCGCGGAATCTCCGGTCCCATCCAGTGTATCGGGACTGCGCCAAATGTCGCCTCGCGGCTGGCGGCTCCGCAGTTTTCCTGAGAGCCGCCGGCGCGAGACGTTCGGTTATGCACAGCAGGAATGCTACTGCGCAGGTTTTGCGGCAGGAGCCGGCTTGGCGGCTGGCGCGGCAGCAGGCTTCGGCTTCCAGAAATCGGGATCGGCCTTGACCCACGCATCCGGCGGATAGCTTTGGGCCGGGTTGATGGCGAACAGCTCAGAATCGGAGCTTTCAATGCAGTCCGCTTCGAGCTCGCGAAGCTTTTTCATGCCGTCCTCGCCCATGGCGTCGCGGAATTGCTTGTCTTCCGCATATCCGGTGTCAATGTCGGCCATCGACTTGTCATCGCTGAAGCCAACGTACTCATTGTCGCCGCCATAGGCGATCTCGTAGGTGGCCCAGTGCGCGCTGGTTCCGGCTTTCTTGTGCGCGTCAATCACCAGGCGCACCAGCTCGTGCCACTCGTGCCCGTGGCCGGGCTTGATGTGGAATGACGTGACCTCCATCAGCTTGGAATGAGCCAGAGTTGCGCTTGGATTGAGGCTCAAATCCTCGTCGTAGGTGAAAACAAACTGGTCGATCCCATCGAGCAGTTCGCCATCGGCCTCGCTGTCCTTTTCGAGCTCGGCGGAAAGCGTCTTGTTCTTCATCGTGGCCAGGTTATCGTCTTCCCACGCCTTAAAGGAGGGATAGCCGGTGAGGTACAAAGCCCGCATCTTGCCGGACATTGAATTCATGGCGAAGTAGTGGGTGGGCCACTTGGCGGCGGCCATGGCAGCCACGAATCTGCTCTCCGACTTGTCGTGGATGACGCCGGCCTTTCCCGGCTTGACGAACTCCCGCGTTACTTCAAGAACCTTGGGCGGGCCTTGCATGTCTTGTGCCGCGGCGAACAAACTTCCACCGACCGCGAGAGAGAGTCCAAACAGAGCGGGGCTCGATAATCTTCATTTTTGGGAATCCTCCTGGATTTGCTCAGAGAGGACTCGCGTAGAGGAAGAACGGGAAGCGCAAGCACTCTAAGGCAAAGCGATTATCAGCCTCTTTACGGGGCGGTGTAAAGAAGTTTTTTGTTTTCCACAGGATAAGGGTCGGTGGAATTCATCTGGCAATCACAAATCCGGCTGGTCTTTCGCACGCATGCGCCGCGGCCGGATCAGGCACGGTTCGCATGGGAGGCGGCATCGTTCATCTGAATCACTAGCGGTTCGAAGTGTTTGTCTTCTTCTGACGTTCCCGCTAATAAGTATGCGTTGGTGAGAGCAGCTCTGCCTTGAACCACCTCGGCGATGACATAGACACAGCCTAACCAGTGGGCTTCTTCGAGATCGGTCGAAGACCATCGCGCGGGATGGCCGGGATGAGAGTGATAGAAACCGGCGATCTCAAGGTCGCGGCTTCGCGCCTCGCGTACGATCTTCACCAGCTCGGCGGGAGCGATCTCGTAGCGGTCGCCCCCCAATTCCGCGCGAGCGTTCGTTGCCCGCACCAGCGAGTCGACCGTCCAGCCTTCCGGAGCAAGATGCCCCAGAAGCGCGCCGCAGCACTCGTTCGGATAAGTTTCCTCTCCGTGAGCGCGAAGGTCCTCATAGACCGCAAGCGGCAAGCGCAGACGGCTCATGCGTTCTCCAGCGGCGCCGAACAGACTTGAGCTCCGGATTGTGACCTGCATGTGGCCATCGAGAATTGCAGCGCGTAACACGGGTGTGCGAGATTGGAGTTACAAAGATTCGCCGGCTTCATTCACCATTCTTCCAGAGTAGGCTGCCCGCATGAAGAGAAGATCCCGCCATCCGAACTTCGATCAGACGCTCGAACTGCTCCGTGCACACTCCTTCGACGTGGCGCCGTACGCCGGCGTCGACCTGGGAGTGTTGGTGAGCAAGCATGGGGCCGGAGCGGTGCTGGTGCCAACACGCCGCGCCGAGGATCCGAAAGACGCGACAGTGGCCTACGCCGTCCACCCCGGAGTGGTGGTCAAGGGCGAAGTGGCACGTCTTCTCGACCGCGGCTACCAGAAATTCATTAAGACTTCCCAATACGAGCTTCCCGCAACGGCCAGTCAATTGCAGGCGATTCACGCGTTCAGCGAGGAGCTGAAGCAGCTCATCGGCGCCATCAGCCTGTACAACGAGTCGCTGGGCACCACCAGCGATGTGTATCGCTACGACCGCCTGATGGGCCGCGAAGCCGCGGATGCCGCGCCCGCCCAGCCATGGGACCAGCCATCGGAGTTGACCGACGGGCACTGATCTCCGCTGAATGCTTGAGCGGAGCAGGCCATGGTCGCGTGGGGAGACAGGGACGAGTTTGCGGCCCCGCAGGAACGCCATTCCGATCCGCGCTACTCCGTTGATGAGGATTCCGTTGTACTTTTTGTTGGCTATGGCGCGCCGCAGCCGGCTCGTCTTGTCGATTTGAGCCAGGAAGGCTGCCGTCTCCGCACCAAAGAACAGATCACAGCGCGCACCCGCCTGCCTGTCGAAGTCTACTTCAAAGTCAACGGAGTTTCATTCCGGCTTCGCGGCGTTCTGCAATGGACCGATGGCCACAACCTTCTCGGTATCCGCTTCGTGAATATGATCCCGCGGCGCATGGTGGAGCTGGCCAATGTGATTTGCGGAATGGAGGAAACCGTGGCGGCGCGGGCCGATGCCGTGAATCTGCTGGTCACCGAACAAGAGGCTCCGCAACCTTCTGGTCGGCCGGGAACTGGATCGCAAACCGCGAAAGCTCCCGCTCGCCGCGAACGCCGCAAGCAGAGCCGCCATGAGGTGGACACCTCCGCCACGATCCTCCTGGTCAACGTTGGATCAACGCTAAAGGGCCGCATTCTGGATCTGAGCCTGACCGGCTGTCGCATCCGCACCGACGAACGCTTCCCGGTGGGCATTTACACGCGAGTGGAGGCAGAGTTCCGCCTGGAAGGATTGCCTTTTCGGCTGGGCGGCGTCATTCAGGCCATCCACGACCGTAACACCGTGGGGATTCGCTTCCTCGACCTCAGCGAGCGCAAGCGGGAACAGGTTTTGGAGCTGATCGGCGAGATCGAGCAGTTGCGTGCAACGCACCCCGCTGCAGCGGAAGGCTCAGTTTGACGGCGAGGCCGACGGCGAAGCACACTCTTCGGATCGATCCGCAACGCACCGCAGCGGCGCCTCCGAGCGCGAATCGGGCGCAAATCACTGAGCCGGATCGATCTCAATGTAATCGAGCGCCGCCGGGTCTTTGCCGTCCGGCGTGCCTTCCACGCGCAGCACGTCGCCCGCCTTCAATTCCACGTCACGCAGTGTGAACCGCGTTGAATTGTCGCCGTTCGGGCGGCGCGAAGGCAGCGTGGCGTCCGCGGCCCACGAGACAATCTCTGTTCCATTGATCCCGAGCGTGAAGTGCGCCACGCCTCCCTGCAGATCGAAGTACTGGACGGCAATGTTGAAGCGGCCGGCGTGCCCGGCGTAGGTCCACTCGGCCGAGCAACTGGCCTGCACCGAGCCTGGATCACACGCAACAATCTTTCCGCCGGAGGCGTCTTCCCACGGCGTGACATCGATGATTTTGTATCCGCTGAGGCGCGCGTCTTCGGCTTCGAGGCGGCCGGGATAGTGCCCGGCGCGGCCCAGCGCATCGGGAATGCCGCTCTCCTTGAAGAAGTACTGCACAATGGCGTCCCGCCAAACGATCGCGTGTCCTGCCTGGTACTCCAGCCGCGCGCGCTCATCTTCGTAAAGCTGCGGGTCGATCTTGCCTTTGAGCGTCGCCCACTCCTGGCCGAGCCGCGCCGCTTCTTCTGCGCCCGCGTAGTGGCTGTCGTAGACGTACTGGATGACCGTCTTTCCCGAGTACAGTTTGTAGGTCCACGGTACGTGATGGAAGAAAAGCAGCAGTTCGTCGGGTGTCACAGCGAGCGACTCGTACATTTTCGCCACTTCAGGCGGGTATTGGCCGGCATAGCCTGTTCCCGTTGCGACGCTTCGGTCCATGCCGATGCCCTTGGCGTCGTCGCGGTGCCACTGGCCCCAGCCGTTGCGCTCGCTCGACTCGATGTTCGGTCCGTAGTGGCTGCCGGTAATGTCAGTGAGCGTCTGCGTGCCCAGGAAGCCCGTGTAGTCGCACGTAAGTTGGCCACGACTGCATGAGCATCTTGTCCACGGTGGCAACCACTTCGGGGTTAGTGCCGATGGTTTGCTTTGTCCACTCCGCAGCGATCTCGTCCGCGCTCAAATCCGGGTCCCACGCGAGGCGGCCAAAGGCGTAGAGGTTGGCCATCGCCAGCGGCGCGCCCAGCCAGTCGCGTCCCACGCAGGAGACACCCACCATTCCACCGAGCGGCCGGTTGAAGCTCTTCCCCTCGATGATCGCTTTCACAGGTGTCGAGCGATTGTCCGCGCGCAGGTCGAAGTCGAGTTTCTCCCTCCATAGTGGCGCGAGATATACAAGGTGACGCTGCTGGCCTAGATACTCCTGCGTGATTTGCAGCCTCCATGGCCTCGCTCGTCTTGTGCAGGCCGGCGAACAGCGGCGAGACCGGCTCCTCCGTTTGGAAATCGATAGGCCCGTACTTGATCTGCACGATGACGTTGGGCGCAAATTGTCCGTCGAGGGGATGAAAGATGTCATAGGCGGCACGCGCGCGGTCGGCTTTCATGTCGTTGTAGTCGAGGTGATTGTTGTAGACGAAGGCACGATAGAGGACCACGCCGCCGTGGGGCGCGAGAGCGTTGGCCAGCACGTTGGCGGCGTCGGCGGGACTGCGGCCATAGCTGGCGGGACCTGGCTGTCCCTCCGAATCGGCCTTCACCGTGAAGCCCGCAAAATCGGGAATCTGCTCGTAGATTTCATCCACCTTTGCCGCCCACCACGCCTTCACATCGGGATCGAGCGGATCGAAGGTCTTCAGGCCGCCGATTTTCTGCGGGCTGGCAATGTCAACGCTGATGGCCAGCCGGACACCCCACGGGTGCATCGCGTCGGCGATACGCGCCAGGCCTTTGATCATGTCGGGCGCGAGGAACGGCGCGGCGTTGTTCACGTTATTGACGTTGCACCCGTTGATGCCCACCGATGCAAGCAGCCGTGCGTAGGCGGACGCATCGCTCAAATCGTCGCGGACCTTGCCGCCCTCAAAGAAAATCGACCGGCCGCCATAGCCGCGCTCGACCGTGCCGCTGGCATTGTCCCATTCGTCCACCCAGCGGATGGGCATGGCGGGGGCTTCGATCGCGTCGAGACGAGAAAGGTCCGCATCCGTTGCCACGCGGCGCAACAGGCCAAACGCGCCAAAGAGCGCGCCGTGCTCGTTCGATCCGGCGACGATCACGAGCGGGTGCCCGTGCCACACCGTCCGCTTGAGCCAGAATCCGTGCGCGGCAACGTGCGTAGGAACGGCCAGCCCCGGAAAGGCAACGCGGACTTCATCGAGCGTGCCGACGACCGTCTCGCCTTTTTGAGCGCGGTCTGCTTTCTCGCCTGTCAGTCCGCCGAGGCCGCGCTTCAACTCGTGCACGGCTGACTGCTCCAGCGCGCCGCTGCCGAGCGCGCGAACCGAAGCGGGAATCGCAGAGCGGGCCTGTCCGCCTGCGTAGCGCAGCCACGCCTGATCCGCTGTTTGGGCGCGCGCTACAGGACCCGCTGCGAAAACGGCCGCCAACAAAAATGCCGTCAAAAAACCAATTTTCCACCGCGCCGCAACCCTCTTCTTCACCATGTTTCCACTCCCTACAACGTTCTACCACCCGGTGGTGGTTGATAGACTTGATCGTCTCCGGTTTCAGGGAGGGTTCGCCTATATGCCCGCCACCATGCAGGCCGTTGTGAAGGCCAAGGCCGCGCCCGGCATCGAGCTGCGCGAGGTACCAGTTCCCGCTCCCGGCCCCGGCGAGGTGCTGGTGCGCGTCCAGACCGCGAGCGTCTGCGGAACCGATCTGCACATCTACAACTGGGATCCATGGGCCAAGGGGCGCATTCATCCGCCGCTGATACCGGGTCACGAGTTCTGCGGCGCGGTGGCCGGGGTGGGCCGCGGCGTGACCACGGTGCGCGAGGGCGACCTGGTGAGCGCGGAGATGCACGTGGCCTGCGGCAAATGCCTGCAATGCCGCACCGGCCTCGCGCATGTGTGCCAGCACGTCCGCATTCTGGGCGTGGATGCCGACGGCGCTTTCGCCGGCTACGCCATCATTCCCGAATCGAACATCTGGAAGCTCTCGCCGTCGATCCCGCACGACTACGCTTCGCTGCTCGACCCGCTGGGCAACGCGGTGCATACCGTGCTGGCCGGGCCGATTGCCGCAAAGACGGTCGCTGTGACTGGCTGCGGCGCCATCGGGTTGTTCTCGATTGCGGTGGCCAAAGCGTGCGGAGCGTCTCGGGTCTTCGCCACCGAGGTGAATGCGCATCGCAGGCGCGTGGCTCTGGAGATGGGCGCGGACCTTGCCCTCGATCCCACGACCGATGACGTGGAGAAGCAGATTCTCGAAGCCACAGGCGGCACCGGCGTCGACGTTCTGCTCGAAATGTCGGGCCATCCCGAGGCGATGCGGCTGGGCTTTGCGCTGCTGCGGACCGGCGGCCGTGCCTCGCTGCTCGGCATTCCTTCGCGTCCCTTCGAGCTCGACTTTGCCCGCGACATCATCTTCAAGGGCGCCACCGTGCAGGGCATCAATGGCCGCAAGATGTTTGAGACGTGGTTCCAGATGGAGGCCTTGCTTGCCACCGGCAAGCTCAACCTCGAGCCGGCCATTACGCACCGCCTCAAGCTGAGCGAGTTCAAGAAGGCGATGGAGCTGCTGCAGTCGGGCGAAGCCATCAAGGTTGTGATGCGGCCGGAGTGAAGAAACAGGGGACAAGGGACCAAGAAAGGCCGCGTTGACTGAGTCACTCACCAGTTGATCTCGACTCGGCGCAGACCGCGCACGGCATTGGCAAGATAGATCGCATCGGCAGTACGCAGATCCTCCAAGAACAGCACGCGCTCCTCAATGTCCGGCCGCGTTTCGAGCAAATGCCGCCGGTAGACGCCAGCCAGCAAGCCACACTCGACTGGCGGCGTAAACCAGCGGCCGTCTTTCTCCACAAATACATTGCTGATGGCGCCTTCGGTCACTTCGCCGCGCAAGTTGAGAAAGAGCGCATCGTCGAATCCCTCGCGCAAGGCCTGCTCGAAAGCATGAGCGTAGAGCGGGCGATGCGTCGTCTTGTGATAAAGCATCCGGTCCGCGGGATCGGTGCGCTCCTCGGCGATGCGCACGCGCCCGATCCGATTCTCGCCGCGTTGGCGCCAGAACTTCGTCCGTAATCTGCAACTTGGCCGTCGCAGTTGAGGAGAAGCCGCACCTTTCGCGCCTCGCCGCCCGCAAATCCGTTGCGCATAAGCTCATCAGCGCGGCTTTCACCGCCGCGCGCTCGCAGGGAAAGTCAAAATACTCCGCCGAATCTTCAAGCCGGTCGAGGTGCAGCTCCAAAAATGGGTAGTTGCCCGGCGGGTAGCCGCCATCCCAGAGCATCGTTTCGATCAGCGAAAACTGCTCCGGCAGTTCCGCTGAACTCCGCGTGAGAAACTCCGCCTTCAATAAACACTCGCGGAACTCCTCTGCCGGATCGGAGTCGATGACGACGCCGCTGCCTGCCCCCATGGTTCCGCGCGTCGCCGTCCAGCTCCAGCGTGCGAATGGCCACGTTGAAGACCGTCTGCCGCGGCGAGAAGAAGCCGATGGCGCCCGTGTACACGCCGCGCGGCGCGTCTTCAAGCTCGGCGATGAGCTGCATGGCCCGCACCTTGGGCGCGCCCGTGACCGACCCGCAGGGAAACAGCGCGCGAAAGATGTCGTGGAAGCCGGCCTCGGGGCGCAACTCCGCGCTGACCGTCGAAGTCATCTGCCAGAGCGTGGGGTAGCGCTCGACGGCGAAGAGCTCTTCGACGCGCACGCTCCCCGTCTGCGCTACGCGGCCCAGGTCGTTGCGCACCAGGTCGACGATCATCACGTTTTCGCTGCGGTTCTTTTGGGTCGTTGCGCAGCCACTCGGCAATCTCGCGGTCTTCGCGCGTGGTGCGCCCGCGCCGCGCGGTGCCCTTCATCGGCCGCGTGACGATGCGCCGCTCACCGCGGCGTGCGCTGTCCTGGTCAATACGGAAAAACAGCTCCGGCGAAAACGAGAGGATGTGGCGGCCCGGCTGCCAGTGCAGAAATGCTCCGTAGTCGACCGGCTGCCGCGCGCGCAATCGTGCGTAGAGTGCCGCCACGCTGCTCGGGACTTCAAATCGCATCGGCGCGGTGAAGTTCAGCTGGTACACGTCCCCGGCGCGAATCCACTCGTGAATCCGAGCGATTTGGCGGACGTACTCGGCCTCGGTGAGCGCAAACTTCGCGGCGATTCCCGGCACCGGCGCTGGGCTCGCCGTCTCCGCGTCCTCCAGCCCGCCGCGAAATTTCGCTAGCTCCGGCGGCTCGCCGCCGACGAAACTTCCTGATTCGTGGTCGAACGCGTAGCTTCGCGCGTAGATCCCAAACCACGCCAGCAGTTCGCCGTTTCTGGGCCCGTGCGTTCCCGCCTTCCACCCCAACGACGAAGACCTGTCGTTGGGGGCCCCGGCTTTCCACCCCAACGACAAAGACCTGTCGTTGGGGGCCCCGGCCTTGGGCTCAAAGCAGCTTCCGCACTCGTAGCTGAAGAATCCCGCCGCAAACTCGCCCGCGGCCACTGCGCTCTCAAGGTCAGCAAAGAGCGCAGGAATCTCTGCCGGCGCGTACGCCGCGCACACGCGCAAAGGAGCGGTGAACAATTGCGTCCACGGCTGCTCGTTGGTTTTGTTGTGTTTCGGTCTTCCGCCTTCCAGCAGCACCGTGGCCGGCGTCTGCTCTAACAGAGCGTAGACCTCCGCGGGAAGGGGATGCCGCCGCGTCATGCGGGCAGCTTAAGACCCGCCCTGCACTGTGAGGACCATCGTGGTGTTGTTGGTAATGGCGGTGACGCCATTGGTCGACTGCCCCGTGACCGTGACGGTGTAGGTACCCGAGGGCGTCGCAACCGGTTGCACCGGCCCGTGCTGGTAGTAGTCGTAGAGCGGCTTGCACGCCGTCATTCCCAGCGCAGTCACCAGGCCCATCAGCACCACCAGCGTCAGGCGCAGCAACCAGCGCCGCCGGCGCGCGCCCCACGCCAGTCCACCGAGTCCCAGCGCGCCGGGCAGCAGAACGGCCCAGGCGACGGGGCTGCCTCCGCTCCCTGGATGCGTTGGCCGCACAACCTGGGTCGTCGCTTGCTCCTGCGTTTCAAGCAGCATGGAGCTGACCGGCGGGCATGCCGATGCCGGCGAACCGGAGGAGCAACTCGCTGGGGTGGTTGGCAGAATCTCCACCGTCTCCGGCGTAAAGGTGCACGAGGACTCGCTGGGAAGGCCCGAGCACGAAAGGGTGACGAACATGGGCGCCGTGAGAGCAGCGTTATCTTCAGGCACCACGGTCACGGCAATGGTGCCGGACTGGCCGGCGGTCAGTGTAAGCGGCAGGCTGGAGGGCGAGACGGCCGCGAGCGAGAGAGTGAAGTTCGGAGTGGAGCTGACCGATCCGGTCGTGTTGGTGGTGACAGAAGCCGAGCTCAGATGCAATGCATCGCCCGCATACACGGCACGCAGAGCGTGATCGCCGCCCGCCAGCGACAGCACCGGCGTTGCCTCTCCATCGCTGTTCAAAGCCGCTTCGGCCAGTTCGCGGTTACCGTCTTCAATCATGACGGCGCCGGATGCCGGCAGGCCGTCCGCGCCCGTCACGGCAACCCTGGCGGCAGCCTGGGTGTGCCCGCCCTGCTCGCTGGTTTCCACGGTCAGGGTGGTATGTGTCGCGATTTGTTGCGCCGGCGCGGCTGCCGGCAGCACCGCCAGCGCCAATGCGATGCCAAGTCCTGCAACTGATTCAAGCCGCAATCCGCGGCAGTTCAACCCTCTCACTTGCACCCGCTCCAACTCTCCAGAAAGATCGCGCCCTCGCCCAAAGGCGTTTGGCGTCTTACCTCTGCGTAAACCCCTATTGTATCCGGCGCGGGCGCACGACGGCCAACCCGCCGGCCAACCCATTCGGGCTGCAGATTTGACGCTCAAAGCGCAGATTGGAAAGTCCGCCCGGCCGATCCAAATCCACTCTTCCAGCGATTCTTGCTCGACTCCAACTCACTGCGCCGGCTCTTCCAGCTTTGCCACGCGCCGCCGCCGGCCGCTTAAGAGATAAATCGCCGCGCGAAGCTCGAGCAGAGGATCGGCCGAGGGCTCGATGCCGTCGACGCGTGGAATGGGATCGAAGATGATCTGTTTCTGCTGAGCCGCATCGTCTTTCACGGCTTCGGTCAACACGATCGTCCCCAATTCCACGAACTCTCGGCTTTCCGGCCATTCGACCGTGGCATCGTCGGTGGTGTCTCCGGGCGCGGCAATCTGCGCCACAACCTTGAACCGGATGGGGCTCCTGGCCACGCGTGCCTTGAGTTCGTCATAGTGGTAATTGGGCGCGAGCGCCGCGGCGTCCGCATCGGCAAAGTACTCTGTCCCTTGTTCGGGCAGAATGCGGTACCGGCCAAACTTCTTCTCTCCGGCTGCATTCGTAAATTCATACGTGGTAACGGCGAAAAAGGACTCCCGCGCCAGGCTCTTTGGAAACGGTTTGGGGGCCTGGACAAATCTGAGCGCCGCCGGATGAGAGCCCAGAAACAATTCGATGGGTTTCGGCGAAGGCACGTTCGGGCCGCTCGCCGCTGCTGCTTTCAGAAACTCAAGAAACTCGTAGCCGTCGCGCGTCGGGAACCCATTGGTCGAATGGCTGACGATGTCGGTGTGCACATGCTCTGCCAGGTTGAACCGGATCGCTAGTCCTCGCGGGTTGGCATCAGGCACGGAATCCGGAATCTGCCGCAGGCCCGTTGAGTTTGAAAACCGCGCCGTTACCGGCGTGCTTTCTCGCGTGATATGAGGCGCACGCGTCAGGCGTTGCGCGCCGGGCGACGGCGTAAAACTCCCGGTCAGCAGCGCTCCCTTGGCATGCACTGCCCGATACCCCGGATGCATGCCAAAGAGCAGTTCGAACTGCTGCAACAAATCGTTCGCCAGCGCGACAACGCGTTCATCCTGTGGCAAAGGCATAGCCGGCCCTCCTGTGTGAATGCAGTGTACTTTAGCCAGCTTTCTTCGTTTGTTAAGCGGGTGTCTCCGCTCTGCCCGCCGCGCTATGCTTTCAGCGTAGGTGCATCGCGATGACAGAAGTTGCTTCCCGCCCCCAGCTTGCCCACCTTACCGCCGTGCTCGACGATCTGCGCGCCAAGGGCACGCACTTCACGCTCCGCGTCCTCGACGACCAGCAGGCGCCGGTCTGCCACTACGACGGGCGCGAGGTCATCAACCTGGCCAGCAACAACTACCTCGGCCTTGCCAACCACCCCAAACTCATTGAGGCAGCCATCGCCGCTACGCGGGCCTTCGGCGTGGGCTCGGGCGCGGTGCGCACCATCGCCGGAACCATGCGCATCCACATGGAGCTCGAAGAGAAGATCGCGCGCTTCAAGAATGTCGAAGCCTGCGTCGTCTTCCAGAGCGGATTCGCGGCCAATGCCGGCACGGTGAGCGCCATCCTCGGCAAAGAGGACTTCATCCTCTCCGACGAGCTGAACCACGCCAGCATCATTGACGGCGCGCGGCTGTCGCGGGCCACGATCAAGGTCTTCCGCCATAAGGACATGGCGCACTGCGAGGAGCTTCTGCAGCAGCTCGCCTCTGAGCCGGGCAAGAAGCTGGTCATCACTGACGGCGTCTTCTCCATGGACGGCGACATCGGCCCGGTGGACAAGCTGGCCGCGCTGGCCGAGAAATACGGCGCCATCATGATGGTCGACGACGCTCACGCCTCGGGCGTTCTGGGCCGCAACGGCCGCGGGTCAGTCGACCATTTTGGGATGCACGGCAAGGTGGATGTGCAGGTGGGCACGCTCTCGAAGGCCATCGGCGCGCTGGGCGGCTACGTCTGCGGATCGAAAGATCTGATCGACTACCTTTACCATCGCGCGCGGCCGTTTCTGTTTTCCACCTCGCATCCGCCGTCGGTCGCGGCCACGTGCATCGCCGCCTTCGACATTCTGGAGGGCGAGCCGGAGCGGATTCTGCGCCTGTGGACGAACACGCGCTACTTTCAGGGCGAGCTCAAGCGCGCCGGCTTCAACATCGGCGGCGTGAATACGCCGGCTACCGAGACGCCCATCACGCCGATCATCGTGGGCGAGGGCCGCGCAGCCATGGAGTTCAGCCGCGCGCTCTTCGACGAGGGCGTGATGGCCACGGGAATCGCGTTCCCCACCGTGCCGGAAGGCAAGGCTCGTATCCGCGCCATCCTCACCAGCGAACACACCCGCGCCCAGCTCGACCGCGCGCTGGAGACGCTGGAGCGCGTGGCAAAGCAGATGGGGATTCTACAATAGGCTGAAATGATCGCTCACCTGCGCGGCAAGCTCATTTATAAGCAGCCCGGCCAGGCCATCGTCGAGGCCGGGGGCGTGGGCTACGATGTCGCCATCTCCGTGCCCACGTTTACGGCGCTGCCCTCGGTGGGCGCTGAGGCCGCGCTGCACATTCATACCGCAGGTGAGCGACGACCAGATCGCGCTCTTCGGCTTCCTCGACCGCGAAGAGAAGCGGCTTTTCGAGCGGCTGATTACTGTGGGCGGTGTCGGCCCGAAGCTGGCTATTAAAATCCTGAGCGGGCTTAACTCCGAACGCGTGATCCAGGCCATTCGCGGCCAGGATCACGCGCAGCTCACGCACATTCCCGGCGTGGGCAAGAAACTCGCCGAGCGCCTCGTCGTCGAGCTCAAAGACAAGCTGGACGACTTTGCTGTCGCGCCCGTGCAGCCCTCCGCGCAAGGCCCGGCTGTCGACGACGTGCTCTCCGCGCTCGTCAACCTCGGCTACCAGCGCGCAGCTTCGGAGAAGGCCATCGAGCAGGCCATCGCGAAAGACAAAGCGCTCGCCGCGGATTTCGACGGGCTGTTCCGCGGCGCGCTGAAGATCATCCGGTAAGCTTTCTCTGCGCGGCGATTTCCCGTTGTAATCCCGCCGCCACGGATCAATAATGGCCGGAGCAGGTATGTAAGTTCATGAGGGTTGCCGGCAAGATTGCACTCTTCGCGGCTGGCCTATGCGTGATGGCGGCCGCTGTTTGCGTCGATCTCTATTTGGTCCACCGGAATCATGTGCCCGGAAAATACGGCAGGAACCTGGAGTTCCGCGTCTCGGCGTTGAACACCGAAAACTTCGATCAGTTTTCTCGAGCGCCGGACGGGTTCGATGTATTTTCCGGCTCCCTGGCTCGTGAGATCGCGGAGAGCGGCGTGGCCCCAGCGGGTTTCAAATGGCTGCCGGTCTCGGATTTTTATTTAATCATCACCGGCGGGGGCATCGAGCCCAGGGGCATCACGCGCGTGATCAACGGGCGGGAGTTTCTGTTGGTGGCAGATCAGCCGCAAATGATGCTCACGCACACGCCGAATGCGCCGCCTGGGGCGTGAAGTCCGTAGAGATCACTGCTTCGTACAAGTATGGTCCGGTGGTAAAGGCGGTCGAAATCAGACTGGATGACACCGGCGGAGGTTTGTTGCGGGATTTCACGCAAAAGTACATTCGACACTCGATTGCGGTGATCGTTGACGGGCAAGTGATCGCGAATTTTGGGCTCCTCAGCCCAATTAGGAGGAATGAGGTGGGACTCAGATTCCCCGCAGGCGAGGAAGTAGTAGCGGAAAAGTTGCGCGATGAGCTGATGCATTGAACGTTGCATCCGTGAACGCGGGTTTTGAACCGGCAGTGGGTCACGCACGAATCGGGCGGCTGGCGCATTTGCTAATCTTTCCCGTATGGCTCGCAAATCAAAAGCTGATTCTGTCGCTCCCGCAGTCTGCCGTTCCCTACTTCCGCCCCGAAGCTCTCACCTTCCTGCGCAATCTCGCCCGCCACAACGACCGCGCGTGGTTCCAGCCACGCAAGGCGCAGTTTGAATCCGAACTGAAGGAGCCGATGCTGGCCGTCGTGCGCAAAATTACCGACGCGATGGTGGACTTTGCGCCCAATCACGTCCGGCCCGCCGAAAAATCGTTGTTCCGCATTTATCGCGACACGCGCTTCAGTTCCGACAAGCGCCCCTACAAAACGCACGTGGCCGCGTGGTGGACGCACACGGGACTCGAGAAGACCTCCGGCGCGGGCTACTACTTCCACGTGAGCGCGAAGGAAGTGATCATCGCCGCCGGCTCTTACATGCCCGAGAAGGAACAACTGGCCGCCATTCGCCACTGGCTGCTCGATCATCACGCTGAATTTCGGAAGCTGCTCAAAAGGCCCACAGTGCGCAAGCTTTACGACGAATTTGAGGGCAACGCGCTCACGCGCCCGCCGAAGGGTTTCCCGTGCGAGCATCCGGGGATGGATCTGATCCGCTGCCGCCAGTGGGGACTGGCCGCGGAGCTGCCCGCGAAGGCCGCTCTCAAAAAGGACATTGCCGACGTGGTGATCCGCTACTTCAAGGTCGCCGCGCCTGTCGTCGACGCGCTCAACACGCCGATCGCCGCGGCTCTCGCGCCGAAAAGAACCGTGCTTTTCGGGCTGAAGTAGCGCGGATCCGAAGGCTCGGGCGCGCCGCTTCTGCAGACCCGCCAAACCCGCTCCAATTGCGGGTTTCAGAGGCCCGATAGGCCAAAAACCGGCAAAAATCGGCGTTTCCCCACAAAAACCCAAGAAAACTGTGGAAATCACGCATTTTCCCATTGACTTTGCCCACCCCCAAGCCGCATTGTAACCATCGGCAGGGTTCTTCGTAGCCGCATGAATACAGGGGTTTCGCGCCTCAGTAGTTTCGATCGACCTCCCTCCATGCGGTAAGCATTCAGCAGCGGAAGCCCCACCACACCGGCGGCCCGAAGGGCTCGCCCAGAAGGAGAACAATCAATGGCAACTGGAATGACCAAGACGGCTCTGACTCGGCACCTGGCCGAAAAGCTCGAACTGACCAACAAGCAGGCCGCGGCCTTCCTTGACCTGCTGGCGGAGACCGCCATCAAGGAAACCAAGAAGAACGGCGTCTTCGTAATCCCCGGCATCGGCCGTTTGGTGAAGGCCGAGCGCAAGGCTCGCATGGGCCGCAACCCCCAGACCGGCGAGGCCATCAAGATCAAGGCCAAGACCGTGGTGAAGTTCCGCGTGGCCAAGTCCGCCAAGGACGTGATCGCGCCTCCGAAGAAGTAGTCCCTCCCTCAGACTGCGCGGGAAAGGGGAGAGCCTCGCGCTCTCCCTTTTTCATTGGCCCGCCTGTCGTTCGCATCGATTTTCCCGCACTCTGCCGGCCCGCTGGCTCATCCAATGAGTCATGACAACGGCGTCCGCTTTCCCTGAACCCATTGCGGCCACTCCGGCGCGCGGCTCCTCGATCGTCTTCCTTCAGCGTCTTGAGGGGATGGCGGTGGCTGCCGCTGCGGCCGTCCTTTATGCGCGCACAGGCGCCAGTTGGTGGCTCTTCGCGGCGCTGTGGCTTGTGCCGGACCTATCAATGCTCGGTTACCTTGCCGGTCCCTGCCGTGGCGCGCGCATCTACAACGCATTCCACACCTACGTGACGCCGGGCGCGCTGGCCCTTTGCGCGCTGCTGCCCGGCGCGCGCTTCGCGTTGCCGCTGGCGTTGATTTGGGTGAACCACATCGGCGTCGACCGGCTGCTGGGCTACGGCCTTAAGTACGCCGACGGATTCGGATTCACGCATTTGGGACGCGTGGGAAAGCAACGGGCCTGATCAAGCCGCGTCGGGCTTGGCTTCTTTGCGCGGCAAGAGCGCGCGCACGATCAGCCATGCGCCAAACGCGATAAGGATCGATCTGGGCCAGTTCAGATGGAAGGTGCCCCGCGAAGCGCCGAAAATCGCGGCGCCCACTAGCGTTGCGATCCACTGTTTCATCAGGCCGCGCGTCACGAGCGAAGCCAGAAAGCTCCAGAAAATCCCCTCCAGCATGAGTTGCTGGTCGTAGTACCAGGCGAGAACCGCCATGGTGAAGAATGCGCCGACGGGAAAGATCTCAGTGAAGAGCGCGGTAAGCCAGCGCGGCTTGTTCCCGGCCGGCGGCAAGCTGCCGCGCAAGCGGGGAATCAGTCGCGGCACGGCGCGCAGATACTCCTGGTAAGGCTGGCCGAGTTTCCCGGCGAGGAATCCCTCTTCTCCCAGAATCAGTCGCACGTAAAAAACCGTGATCAGGGCCACGGTAAACAGCGCGCCCGAGGGCGTCATGAGCAGCGATACCGCGATCATCATGAACCAGCCGCCAAGGTAGAGGGGATTGCGCATATAGCGGTAAGGCCCGTCGGCCATCACCGCGCCGGCCTGCATCTCGCCGTGGTGAACCGTGCTGTATCCCAGGTAGGCCGCGCCCCACACGCGCAACACCGCGCCCGCCAGCGCCGCCAGCGCGCCCAGAACGATGACCATCGGCGCGGCCACGGTGAAGCTCGCCAAACCCGTCCGGCTCAGTTCCAGCGGAAGCCATTCCAGCGTTGAGATTCGCCGGCCCATATCCCACGGCCCGAGCCACGGCGCCCAAAAACCGAAGAAGACGATGATGATCTGAATCACCATCCGCAGACGAAACTCGATGGCACTTGCACGCATAGTTTTCTCCGTAGCATGGGCCACTCAGCATGATCCTGACTTGCTGAAGCGCATGGCCAGGCTACTTCAAATTCTTGATCGTGGCGTCCTCGGGAATTTTCACCTCGAACTGGCTGTCAGGAGCGTCGACATTCTCGTGTACCGCTTCAAAACTCAGCACGAGCTGGATTCCCTCCTGCGGGCGCTTGATTGTCACTTTGGAGGGGTACTTGCCGGCGCTGAACGTGGTGTAGTTGCTATAGAAGATCTGCGTCTCCAGCTCACCATCGCTGTTATAGACGTACTGATCGTAGGGCAGCATGTCATCGCGGTGGAAAGTGACTGTGCGGATGGGCAGATTTTCGTGCCCGTTCTTGCGGCGCATCACGCTCAGAACATACTCCGGCTCTGTGTACAAATGCTTCTTTGCGGCGTCCTCAACCGTCTCTGTATCTGCAAGCCACCATATATTCATCGTCCGGGTCCAGGCCCCGCACCGCGATCGCGTCAAGGAAGAAGTCGGGGCGCAGATTTTCCAGCGGATTTGCGCGACTTCTCCTTGACGGTGCTTGAGCCTTCAATGGCCAGGTTTTTCGACGGGATCACGAGCGTGAACTCACTGCCATCGCTGGCCATGTCGAAGATCATCACGCCGAAATACGTTCCCCTCACGCGCAGCATCTTCGGTTTGCGCATCACAATGATATCCGCGGCAGGAGGGAAAATCCTTCTCCAGGCCCTCAGTGGTTTTCGTCTCGGTGGCATAAATCTCTACAGTGGCCGTCAGCGTCTGCAGCGCATCCCAGCGCTGATTGAGTTGCTTCGACCAGCTCCTCGGGCGTAGCTGTTTGCACAATGGCCGGCGCCTTGGGTACGGGGAGATGGCGCTTGGTGGGGATGAGGTAAGAGCATCCCGAAAGCAGGAGCGGAAGAACCAGCCCTGCGGTCTGAGCAAGACGAGCATGCATCTTCATCGCTCACCCGCCTTCTTCTGCGCCTTGCGATAGTTGGCCACGTTGCGGTTGTGCTCATCCAGGGTTGCGGCGAACAGAGAATGGCCCTGGGCGTCAGTTCCGGCGGCGACAAAGTAGAGGTAGTTGGTTTTGGGCGGATCGATGGCCGCGCGTAACGACGGGAGGCCCGGGTTGCACACCGGTCCCGGCGGCAGCCCTGCGTGCAGATACGTGTTGTAGGGTGTGTTGCGCGTCAGATCGCTCTCGTAGATCGCGCCCCGCCAATGCCCTGCCAGCTCAAGTCCGTAGATCACCGCGGGATCGGTGTTGAGGGGCATGTTCCTGGCCAGCCGGTTTTCAAAGACGCTGGCCACAAATGGGCGGTCGGCATCCACTGCCGTCTCGCGCTCCACCAGTGAAGCAATGGTTACCACCTGATGCACGTTCTCCTTCAATCCCAACTGCGCTGTCGCTGCCCGGAATCGCTTGACCATGGCGGCAACCAATTGCGGCCCCGTCACGTTCGGTGAAAACCGGTAGGTGTCCGGAAACAGGTAACCCTCCAGACTTTTTGCGCCCGGGTCTAAATCGGCCACCAGATCCGTCTGGCTTGCGGCCGCATCCAGAAAGTCCTGCCGGGTACCCAACCCTGCCTCTTCCACGCGCGCGGCAATATCGAAGATGTTTGCCCCCTCTGGAACCTGGCAGGGCTTTGGTATAAACGTCGCCTCGGGCAATCCGCCCATAAACCTCGGTGACCGGGGCCGGCTGGTCGAAGCGATACATTCCGGCGTGCAGTGTTCCGTGCCGGAACCAGCGCACCAGATCGAATGCGTACCGGCTGCGAACCACGCCCGCCGCCTCCAGCTGGCGCCCAATGCGCGTCGCGGAGGAGCCAGGCGCGACATTGACGAACGTCTCGGTCTCGGGCCCGTAGGGTGTAAGGACCAGCCACCCGGCCGCCCCCGCCCCAATCGCCGCAACCAGCATCAATACCACCAAGATACCTGCCGCGCCGGAACCCTTCTTTTTGCCGCCTCTCCGTCTGCGCCGCGCCATCTTGCCGCCGTGGACCCTTCCCTGAAAAAGAATAGGGACGCAAAGATTGCTGCCGGTGTTCCCCCCACCTTCGATTGTACCGGGAGCAAGGCGCTGGCGCGCCGAGCGGCCGCAGCAGCAGAGCAGGCAGTGACCCAAAGCCGTAAGCTGAATGTGAGGTACAGCATAGTGGAAATTGGCGGCCATCTCCGCTATCTCGGCCTCGACGTCGGCAGCCGCCGCATCGGCGTGGCCGTGTCGGACGAGTTGGGCCTGACGGCGCAGCCCGTGCTCACGCTGGAGCGGCGCAGCAGCCGGCGAGAGGACCTGCGCTCGCTGGCGCGGCTCTGCCGCCGCTTTGCCGTGGCGGGAATTGTGGTCGGCAACCCGCTGCAACTCTCGGGCGAGCCGGGCGATCGAGGCTGCCAAAACCCAGGCCTTTGCCGCCGAGCTGGGCGAGCTGGCCGGCCTGCCCATTCACCTTTGGGACGAGCGGCTGACCACTCGCGAGGCGCACGAGATTCTCTATAGAGCCGGCCACGAGCGGCAGAAACACCGCAAAGTGGTGGACCAGGTGGCGGCGACGCTGATTCTGCAGTCGTTTCTCGATGCGCAAAGGAATGCAGCAAAGGCGGCGCCCAATCGCTAATCGTCGGATGCCGCTGCCTTATAATGAAGGGTCAGGAACGTTTATCTTTTGCGGCTGGAGCAGCCCCCTCCCCGCCACCGGACCACGGATGCCCGAACACATCAAAAAGCAGCTCCTCGACGAGATCAAGCAGCTCGAGTACGAGCTTGCCCACGAGCTCCCGGCCGAGATCAAGAAGGCCAGGGCCCTGGGAGATCTCTCGGAGAACGCCGAGTATCACATGGCCAAGCAGCGGCAGGAGTTCGTCAATGCCCGGCTGGGCCAGCTCAAGAAGCGCATGGGGGAGCTTTCGCTGGTCAACCTTGCGAACATTCCCAGGGACAAAGCCGGATTCGGTTCGACGGTGGTGGTCTACGACTCGACCAAGGACGAAGAGATCGTCTACCGCCTGGTGACCAGCGAGGAAGCCGACGTCTCCAAGGGCCTGATCTCCACCACTTCACCCATTGGCCGCGGGATCGTCGGCAAGAAGGTGGGCGACGTGGCCACCATCGTGACGCCCAACGGCAAACGCCAACTGGAAATCCTGAAATTGACGACGATCCACGACGAAGCCGGCGAGAACGAAACAGCAGCCGGCGCTGAAAAGTAGCAAGGAAACTGGAATGACCTGGACAAGCGCTTTTGGCCGTGCCTGCGGATGGCTTCTAGACCGCATCGTGCATGGGCTGGCGCTCACCCGCATCTCTCCCAACGTGCTCACCTTCATCGGGCTGGTCATCAACATCGCCGCCGCGTTTCTGTTTGGCCACGCCAACGCCGCCAACGGCGACCGCATGTTTTTCTTCGCGGGCCTGGTCATCTTCGGCGCCGGCATCTTCGACATGGTCGACGGCCGCGTGGCGCGCCGCATCAACAAGGTCACCGTCTTCGGCTCGTTCTTTGACTCGGTGATCGACCGCTACTCCGACGTGGTTCTGTTCTTCGGCCTGCTGGTCTACTACGGTCGCATCAATCGCTTCCGCTATGTGGTGCTGGTGGCGTTCGTCATGGTCACTTCGCTCATGGTCAGCTACACGCGCGCCCGCGCCGAGGCGCTTATCGGCCAGTGCAAGGTGGGCTTCATGGAGCGGCCGGAGCGCATCGTGCTCATCCTGCTGGGCGCGCTGTTCAACCACTGGGGCGTGATGGCCCCGGTGCTTTGGCTGCTGGCCGTGCTCTCGACAATCACTGTCGTTCACCGCGTCGTCTACACCTACCAGAACACCAAGCACCTGCCGCCGCTGACCTAGAGCCCGCGTCGTTGCGGCCGGCATTTTGCCTTTGCAGCAAAAAGACTGTCACCGCGAGTCGGCCGCGCGCATCTGATCATTCATGAGTATTGAAAAGGCAACATTCGGAGCGGGTTGTTTTTGGGGCGTGGAGGCGGCGTTTGCGGCCATCCCCGGCGTAACGGCGACGGCCGTTGGCTATGAGGGCGGATCGCTCGACCGGCCCACCTACAAGGACGTTTGCACCGACCAGACCGGCCACGCCGAGGTGGTCGAACTCGACTTCGACCCCGAAAAAGTGACCTACGAGCAGTTGCTCGACGCGTTCTTCTCGCTCCACGACCCCACCACGCTCAACCGGCAGGGGCCGGACTGGGGCACGCAGTACCGCTCCGCCATCTTCTTCCACTCGCCGGAGCAGGAGGCGCAGGCGCGCGCCAAGATCGACCAGCTGACCGCCGAGGGCCGCTACAAGCCGCGCAAGATCGTGACCAAAGTGGAACCGGCGCAGACCTTCTGGCGCGCCGAAGACTACCACCAGCGCTATCTTGAAAAGCGCGGCCTGGCAAGCTGCCACATCTAAAAGACAGTTCCCCGTTGTCAGTTTTCAGTTGTCAGTCCTGAGCGTCTGTGTCGCTGCTCTCAGCCTGCGGCTCTGCGTTCTCCAAGGCTTCAGGCGCTTCCGTCCGAGCCGCCTCGCCCTCCGCGGTGGGCTCTGTTTCCCCTTCCGCAGCAGAAGCTGCGCCGGGCTCGTCGAACCACAGGCAGGCAATCCACCACGCCGTTACGCACAAAAAGAGCACGTTATTGCCGTGGATCAGCTTGTCACGCAGACCCATCACGCGTTCGTAGTCTGCTTGCGTATGGATGTGCGTGTGCGTCCCGATGGCCTGCAAGGTTCCGCGCAGCGCCAACTGCCCAAGGGCAGCCGTCGAGAGACCGATCATGATCCGCTGCGCATGGCTATGCCATCCGGCCCCGAAGCGCCGTCCCAGCAAAGTGATCAGCAGCCCCAGCTCGATCGTCAGCACCCCGGACAGCAAGATGCCCTTGTCCACGGTCAGATCCATCAGCCGGATCGTCGCAAACTCCGACGGAGCCGTAAGCGTCTTCCACGCCGGCCACGGTCCCCACATCACCAGCACCGCCGCGCCCACAGCCAGCATCGCCAGCGTGCCAATGATCCAGCCGAGTCTCCCCACGCCCCGAAACGCGTGCCGCGCCAGTTCCACCAGGACAAGCAGGCTGATCACCACATCCACATCGGACAGCCCCAGAAAAATCCCTGTCCCCGTTATCCGTGGCATCCTGCCAAGCAGGAGCTGTGTCGACAGCAACAGCATTCCCATTGTCACAATGCTTGCGGTAAACCACGGAAACCGCCGTGCCCTGTCGCGCCCCAGCAGCACCACGAGCAAAACCAGCAGCGCCGCAAACGTGAGCGTCCACAGAATCTGAGTTGCCGAAAAATCGAAGTTGAAGTGCATTGCAACCTTGTCCGGGCGCGGCATTGTTTTGCCGCAAGCCCTCAATAAGTCTAAACGGGCCGGAAGGTGCGAGAGCCTGCCATAATTCCATCATGCTGGTTCTCGCTTCCGCCTCGCCGCGCCGCAGTGAACTTCTCACGCAGGCGGGCTACCGGTTCCGGGTGCATCCCGCGCACATCCCCGAAGATCCGCTGCCGGGCGAGGACCCCATCGTCTATGTCACTCGGCTGGCGCGAGAAAAGGCCGAGGCCGTCTTTCGCGAGCTAACCGTCGGCAGCGCCTCTGATGAGGTTCGCCCGGACGGCCAACCCTCCCTGGCCGTGCTGGGCGCTGACACCACCGTCACTCTCGACAACACGATCCTGGGCAAGCCGGAGGATGCGGCCGATGCCGCGCGCATGTTGCGCCTGCTCTCGGGCCGCACGCATCGCGTCATCACTGGCGTGGCCGTGGTCACCGCTGAGGGCACTGAGGTGGCTGCCGAGGCCACGGCGGTCCGGTTTCTCACGCTATCTGACGAAGAGATTGCCGAATACGTGGCCAGACGGCGAGCCCATGGACAAGGCCGGCGCATACGCCATCCAGGGCCGCGCCGCACGCTGGATTCCCCGCATCGAGGGCTGCTACTTCAACGTAATGGGCCTGCCGCTGGCGCTGGTCGCGTCGTTGCTGGAATCGTGTAAGTGCCTGGAATGAAAAGGCTGGGCTTGCGAAGTTCCCAAGACAATGACTCAAAGAGTCTCAATCGGACTTGCGCGAAATGGTTTTCGCGCTAGAATGATCGCAATTTCAAAACAGGGCCACTCTCATGCGGAATTCTCTTTTCCTGTGCAGCGCGATTGTTCTGCTCGCCGCCGTGTCGCCTGCTTTCGTTCGCGCACAATTCCAGCCGCCGAATCCCGACGAACTCAAGATGACCTCCGACCCCAAAGCTCCGGGAGCGGCAGCGGTTTACCTCGATTACGAGGAAATCGACCGCGACGGCATTCAAAGCCGGAACTACTACGCGCGCATCAAGGTGCTGACCGAGAAAGGAAAGGGCGCGGCAACGGTGGAGATTCCTTACTGGGGAGGCGAGTTATCGGTGGGCAGCATTAGTGCCCGGACCATCCACCCGGATGGAACGATCGTCCCATTGACGGTCAAGCCCGAGGATCTTCTCATCGAGAAAACCAACGAAGTCGAAGTTGGAGGCGAGACGTATGCCGATCAAATCAGGAAAGAGCGTAAGGTCTTCACTCTGCCCAGCGTGGAGGTCGGCAGCATTCTCGAGTATTCTTACCTGCTGCGCATTAACGACCCATACGGCTACTTCAAAAGCCCGGTCTGGGAGATCCAAAAGAACTACTTTGTCCGTAAGGCACACTACGAGTGCTATCCCAATGGGTGGTCGGGAATAATCTGGCGGGCCGTTCTGCCGCCGGGCGCGAATGTTAAGGACGAAGGAGGTGGCCGGTTCACCCTGGATCTGACGGATATTCCACCCATCCCCGACGAAGAGTGGATGCCACCCATCGAAAGCTTCCTTTACAGAGTTCGTTTCTATTACGAAGGTTCAGGTCTAAAAAGCATTGACGACTTTTGGCAGGTCGCTGCGAAAAACTGGTCCAAGGACGTGGACCACTTCGTCGAACCGACCAAGACGATCCGCGACGCGGTTGCAGGCCTGGTTGCTCCTGCCGATAGCGATTTGGTGAAGGCACAGAAGCTTTATGCCGCAGTCGAAGCACTCGATAACACGGATTACTCGCGACAGAAGAGCACTTCAGAGCTGAAGCAGTCGAAGCAAAAGGAGGTCAAGCGAAACGAGGACACATGGACACAAAAGCGTGGCGACAGCAACGACATGGCGCTGCTCTACCTTTCCATGCTGCGCGCCGCGGGCCTTACCGCATACGCGGATTTAGTGGTCGATCGCAAACATGGCGTCTTCGACGCCAATTACATGACCTTTGACCAATTTGACTACTTGCTGGTGACTTTGAACGCCGGCGGCAAAGAGATTCTTCTCGATCCCGGCGAGAAGTTGTGCCCCTTCGGGGCCGTCAATTGGAGACATTCGAATGCCGGAGGCCTGAGGCAAAGCGAGAACGGACCGGCCAGAACCGTGACGCCATCTCAGGTCTTTAGCACAAACACGATAAAGCGCTCCGGCGAGCTGACGGTCGATCCGCATGGCGGCATCTCAGGGACTCTGCAGATTGTGATGACCGGCCAGGAGGCACTTGCCTGGCGACAAACGGCGCTCGAGGTTGACGCGGCTGAACTAAAAAAGCAGTTTGACCGGGATCTCGGGCAGATCGTGCCGGAGGGCGTCGAGGCTCACGTTGACCACTTCCTGGGACTCGATGATCCGAACAGCCTGCTGATGGCTGTCGTCAAAGTCACGGGCACGCTGGGCACGGCAACGGCGAAGCGGCTGATTCTGCCGGGTTTCTTCTTTGAGACCCGCGAAAATGAGCCCTTTGTCAACGAAGAGACGCGCTTGGAGCCGATCGATATGCACTATGCCGAGCAGGTGACCGAACAATTGACCTACGATCTGCCTACGGGAGCCACGGCGGAGGGCGCGCCCCCAGACGCCAAAGTTTCCTGGCCGGACCATGCCATGTACATTGTCAGAACCAAATCGGACGGCGGAGAAGTGACCGTAGCCCGCGTGCTGGCTCGCGCTTTCGATGTGGCCAAGCCATCTGATTATCAAGATTTACGCGGGTTCTACCAGAAGGTGGCCGCCGCCGATCAGGGACAACTCGTCTTCACCGTTGTTGCTGGTCAGAAAGGCATCTGAATCTCCCGGCCGATTTCTTTGCGGCAGGGTCCACGATCAATCTTCTGAATTGTTCCACTGGTTAGAACCGTTCCGGGGTAGAATGGTCGCACTCTAAATCCAGGGCCAAACTTCATGACGAAATCGATTTTGCTGCGCGGCGCAGTTCTAATCCTCGCTGCTGTGTCGCCGCTCCTCATTTGCGCGCAGTTTCAGCCGCCGAATCCCGACGAGCTGAAGATGACCTCCGACCCCAAAGCTCCGGGAGCGGCGGCGGTCTATCTCGACATAGAGGAGATCGACAAAACCAACGAGGAATCCAGGGAGTACTACGCGCGCATCAAGGTGCTGACGGAGAAGGGCAAAGAGGCTGCGACCGTCGAAATTCTCTACCCTGCCGGCGAGATCGACATTGGCAGTATCAGGGGCCGCACAATCCACTCGGACGGGACTATCGTTCCATTGAACGTGAAGCCCGAAGACCTGCTGGAGGTCAAGAGCGGCGACTATCGCTGGCAGCGTAAGGTGTTTACTCTGCCCAGCGTCGAAGTGGGCAGCATCCTGGAATATGCCTACCAGGTTCGCCGTGCCTGGTCTGCGCCGGTCTGGTGGATTCAGAAGAAGTACTTCGTCCACAAGGCCCACTTTCAGTTCGTTCCCTTCGATCAGGATTTGGTCAATCTGATCTGGTGGCCCAAACTGCCCGAAGGGGCGGTTGTGAAGAAGGACGTTGCGGGGCGCTTCAGTCTCGATATCACGGACGTCCCCCCGGCCCCCGACGAGGAGTGGATGCCGCCGACCGACAGCATCCTCTATAAGGTGCGCTTCTATTACGCAAGCCGCTACCATTCGCTCGACGTGGACGATTATTGGAAGGAGGGGGCGCAGGAATGGTCGAAGATTGTGGACAAATTTGCAGAGCCAACAAAGACGATCCACGACGCCGTGAATAGCCTGATTCAGCCCGGCGACAGCGACATTGACAGGGCCAGGAAGCTCTACGCAGCGGTGCAGGCGCTCGACAACACCGACTTCTCGCGCGCCATGTCCGAATCCGAGCGCCGCCAACTGCGGCTGAAAGAACCCAAGCGGGCCGAAGACACCTGGAACCAGAAAAGCGGCAACCGGCAGGAGATTACGCTGCTCTACCTGGCCATGTTGCGGGCAGCGGGATTGACCGCGTATGCCATGCAGGTGGTCAATCGCGATCTCGGCGTCTTCGATGCCAGCTACATGACGCTTTGGCAGCTTGACGACGATGTGGTGATTTTGAGTTCGGGCGGCAAGGAGATTCTTCTCGATCCCGGCGAAAAGATGTGCCCCTTCGGCACCGTCAACTGGAAGCATTCTCACGCACAAGGCCTTCGGCAAAGTGCCGACGGTCCGGGCAGGGCCATCACTCCCTCGCAGGTTTTTGGCACGAACACCGTAAAGCGCACCGGCGAGCTGACGGTTGATCCACACGGCGGCATCACCGGGACTCTGCAGATTGTGATGATCGGCCAGGAAGCGCTCGACTGGCGGCAAATGGCCATCGAAGTCGACGCGGCGGAATTGAAGAAGCGCTTTGACCGCGAGCTTGGGCAGACGGTACCCGAGGGCGTCGAGGCTCACGTCGACCACTTCCTGGGGCTCGATGACCCGGACAGCTTGCTGATGGCCGTCGTCAAGGTCACGGGCACGCTGGGCACGGCGACGGCCAAGCGGCTGATTCTGCCCGGTTTCTTCTTTGAGACCCGTGAATCTGAGCCCTTTGTCAACGAAGAGACGCGCCTTGAGCCGATCGATATGCACTATCCCTCGCAGGTCACCGACCAGTTGACCTACGACCTGCCTGCGGGAGCCTCGGTGGAGGGCGCGCCTCCAGACGCCAGAGTTTCCTGGGAGAGCCACGCCGTCTACATTGTTAAGAGCAAATCGGAAAATGGACAGATTACTGTCGCTCGCGTCATCGCCCGCGCATTCGACCTGGCCAGGCCGCTGGATTATCAGGACTTACGCGATTTCTACCAGAAGGTGGCCGCCGCCGATCAGGGACAACTCGTCTTCACCGTTGTTGCTGGTCAGAAAGGCATCTGAATCTCCCAGCCGATTTCTTTGCGGCAGGGTCCACGATGAATCTTCTGAATTGTTCCATTGGTTAGAACCGTTCCGGGGTAGAATGGTCGCACTCTAAATCCAGGGCCAAACTTCATGACGAAATCGATTTTGCTGCGCGGCGCAGTTCTAATCCTCGCTGCCGTGTCGCCGCTCCTCGTTTGCGCGCAGTTCAAGCAGCCCACCGACGAAGAGCTCAAGATGACTTCCGATCCCAAGGCTCCGGGAGCGGATGCGGTCTACCTCGACATCGAGGAGATCGCCAACGATCCGGGGCACTACGAAAGTGTTTACGTGAAAATCAAGGTGCTCACCGAGAAGGGCAAGGAGCTGGCCACAGTGGAGGTGCCCTACGCAAAGGGCAATAGAAAGGTCGACGACATTAAGGGCCGCACCATTCACCCGGATGGGACGGTGAACCCGCTCGATGTCAAGCCAGAAGACCTGCTGAGCGAAAAGAATGGCAAGAATCAGTTCGGACGCATGGTCTTCACCCTTCCCAGCGTGGAAGTGGGAAGCATCCTGGAGTACAGCTACGACATTCGCTACGACGATAACGAATACTCGTCGCCGGAGTGGGAGATCCAGCGCCGCTATTTTGTCCACAAGGCGCATTTCCAATTCACGCCCTTTAAGGCATTCATGCCTAAAGGGAGTGCCGACACAACGACCAGCATGTACCTGATCGACAGCCGGGGGCGAGTGGTCAATAGCCTGATCTGGTGGAATCGCCTGCCCACGGGCGTCACGATGCAGACCAGCGTCAACGGCAGTTATAGCGTGGACGTGACAGACATTCCACCCATTCCCGACGAGGAAGCGATGCCGCCTATCCATAGCTTCCTTTATAGGGTGTTCTTCTATTACAAAGCCGCCAGCAACGCCGAGGAATTCTGGCCGGGCGAGGCCAAGCTCTGGTCAAAGGATGTCGACAAATTCGCCGAGCCGTCAAAGTCCATCAAGGAGGCTGTGGACGGCTTGGTGGCTCCTGCTGACAGCGATCTCGACAAGGCAAGGAAGCTATACGACGCGGTGCAGGCCCTCGATAACACCGACTACTCACGCCAGAAGAGTGCGTCGGAGCTGAAGGAACTGAAGATCAAAGAGGCCAAGCATGCCCAGGACACCTGGGCACAAAAGAGCGGATCTAGCGAGGACATCGCTATGCTCTACCTGGCCATGCTGCGCGCCGCGGGACTCACTGCCTATGCGATCAAGGTGGTCGACCGCGACCAGGGCCTCTTCGATCCCTCGTATCTCAGCCTGGACCAGCTTGACAGTACGCTGGTGGCGCTTAGTACCGGCGGCAAGTAAAGTCCTCCTCGACCCCGGCGAAAAGATGTGTCCGTTTCAGACTGTGAGCTGGCGGCATTCTGACGCCGGCGGCCTCGGCCAGAGCGCACAGGGTGTCTCCTTCTCCGTTACCACGACGCAGCAATACAAGGACAATGTCACCTCACGGTTGGGCGATGTGTACCTTGACGCTCAAGGTGGGATTACCGGTCACATTAACATCATCATGACCGGCCAGCCGGCGCTCCACTGGCGGCAGGCAGCCCTCGAAGAAGATGACGCCGAGCTGAAGAAGCAGTTCGATCGCGAAGTATTGGACCGGATCGTCCCCGAGGGCGTTGAAGCGCACGTCGACCACTTCCTGTCCATGAATGATCCGTACACAAACCTGATGGCGGTGGTCAACCTCAAGGGGACGCTCGGCACCGCGACGTCCAAGCGCCTCATTCTGCCGGGGTTCTTCTTCGAAACCCGAAGCCATGTGCCCTTCGTCAATGAAGAAAAGCGTCTGGAGCCGGTTGACATGCACTACGGCGACCGCGTGACCGATCAGGTGACGTATCACCTGCCTGACGGAGTGTCCGTAGAGGGCGCGCCTCAGGATGCAAACATCGGCTGGCCGGGGCATGCCCTCTTAATCGCTAAGAGCCTGGCGCAACCCGGCCAGATCGTCATCGGCAAAACATTGTCGGTCGCGTTCACATTTCTCAAGGCGGACGAGTATCAGGACCTGCGCGGGTTCTACCAGAAGGTGGCGGCGGCCGATCAGGAACAATTAGTTCTCACCACCTCCGCAGCGGCGCCAGCCGCGCCGGCGGGAAAGGGTAATTGATGCGCGCGCGTTGGGTCCTCTCCCGCTTTCTCATCGTCGCAGCTTGTTGCTCAGCGGCCCTTCTCGGCTCGCGTCTTGCCGCGGCCAAGGAAAAACAGCAGCCTGTGCCGCAGTGGGCGCTGGATGCGGCCAAAACACCGACCCCCGCAAATGTCGGCGATGCCTCCGCTGTCATCCTGTTCGACGAGTATCTGGTTACTGTGGACGAGCAGAATCACGCCGTCGAGCGCGAACGGTATGCCGTACGCATCCTCAAGCCGCAGGGGCGGGAATACTCCCATTGCGAGGCAGAGTACGACACGGACGAAAAGCTGGACTACTTCCACTCGTGGACGATCGCCGCTGACGGCCGCCAATTGCAGGCAATGGATACGGATTTCACGGATGTTGGAGCATACGGTGATGCAGACCTTCAGGCTACGGAGCGTTTCCGCATCTTGAAACCTCCCGGAAGCGACCCCGGCGCCGTCGTCACCTGCGAAACCGAAGTCCATCTGCGGCCCTACATGAGTTCCGAAGACTGGCAGATCCAGGCGCCGATTCCCTTTGTAGATGAAGCCCTGGAGCTGGCGCTGCCTCCCGGCGGCCATTATGCGGACTCGTGGAGCCACTACACTCCCATCAAACCGGTTGAAACAGCAGATAGTCATCTCCGTTGGGAGATCCGCGACGTGCCCGCGCTCGATCTTGAAAACGTGCACGCCACGCCGCCGTGGGAGGCGCTGGCGGCGCGCATGACTGTGATGTGGGGAGATTCAGCGGTCAAGGGCGCCGAGAATCAATGGCGGGCGATCGGCCTTTGGATGGATCAGTTGGAAGCGCACCGGCCCGACCCAACAGCGGAGATTACGGCCGAAGCGCAGGAACTCGTCGCTGGCGCGCCCGATCTTTACACCAAACTGAGCCGCATCACGACCTACATCCAGAAGAACGTGCGGTACTTCATCGTCGTGAAGGGCATAGGAGGTTGGCAGGCGCATTACGCTGGCGACATCTATCGCAACCGCTATGGCGACTGCAAAGACAAGACCACGTTGCTGATCTCGATGCTCCAGGCCGTCGGCATCCGCGCCTATTACCTGCACGTGAACAGTGAGCGCGGTGTGATCGATCCGTCCGCGCCGTCGCTCATTGGCAATCACATGATCACCGCTATCGAATTGCCCGATGGGGAAAACGATCCCCGGCTGATAGCGCGCGTGAAGGCCGCGAACGGAAAGACCCTCCTGATCTTCGACCCCACCGATGAGGAGACGCCGGTAGGCCTGATTCGCGGAGAGCTGCAGGGTGCATACGGCAACATCGCCAATGGAGCCGGCAGCCAGGTGTTGCAGATGCCCGTGCTTCCGCCGGACTCGGCCTCCCTGAGCCGCAAGGGCTCATTCATCCTGACCGCGGACGGCACTCTTACCGGCGATATCACCGACGTTTTTTCCGGGGTGGACGCGGCGCGGGAGCGCGGGTTTCTGAAGGAGAAGGACGCCAAAGAGGTGCACGACAGTCTCGAGCAGAGCCTGAGCTCCGATCTGCCCAGCCTCAACTTCAAGGGATATGAATTCCACGAGACGGGGGCACTCGATCAGCCGGTCACGCTCGACTTGCATGTGAGCGACTCAAACTATGCGCATACAGCCGGTCCGTTGCTGTTGCTGCGTCCCCGCATCGTGGGCGACGATGCGCATCCCGTGCCGGAAGTGATGGAGAACAAGGCGCGCAAATATCCCATCGAGATCGGGCATCCAGGCGACTGGCGCGACAGCTTCGATATCTCGCTGCCGCCCGGATACGTCGTGGATGAGACGCCCGATCCGGTGGACGTGGACACTGACTTCGCCAGCTACCATTCGTCAACAACGGCCAAGGGCAACGTGCTCCACTATGAGCGCGACTATGTGGTCCGGCAGGTGGAGATCCCACCGGAGAAGGCGGCTGAGTTCCGCAAACTCGAAAGTGCGATCCTGTTCGACGAAAAGGGCGCGGCGGTGCTCAAGAAACAGTAGATCCCCGTCAAAGCTTTTTGCCGGAAATTCGTAAATGCGTGAGCTCGCGACGCTGGAACTTGAATCGCTTTCGCGTGGCAATCATCCATTAGGACAGATATGACAGCTCCGCTTTTTTCTCCGTTTCAACTTCGCTCTGTTGAATTGCGCAACCGCATCGGCGTTTCGCCCATGTGCCAGTACTCCAGTGAGGACGGCTTTGCCAACGACTGGCACCTCGCGCACCTGGGCAGCCGCGCGCAGGGAGGAGCCGGGCTGGTCTCGCTTGAAGCTTCGGCCGTTCTGCCTGAGGGCCGCATCTCGCCGGCCGATCTGGGCGTCTGGAAAGACGAGCACATTCCCAACCTCCGTCGCATCGCGGAGTTCCTCCATACGCAGGGCTCCCGCGCCGGCATGCAACTGGCGCACGCCGGACGCAAGGCCAGCACAGCTACGCCCTTTGTTCCAGGGCGCGTCCTGGTCACTCCCGCGGAGGGCGGCTGGCAGCCGGTCGCGCCCAGCGCGATCGCCTTTGCGCCGGACTACGCTGTGCCCACTGCGCTCGATTCGTCCGGCATCCGGGCCGTTGTCGAGGGCTTTCGTCATGCGGCGCTCAGGGCTCTCGAGGCCGGCTTCGATTTCGTCGAGATTCACGCGGCTCACGGCTACCTGCTGCATGAATTTCTGTCGCCGCTTGCGAATCGCCGCACTGACGCTTATGGCGGCAGCTTCGACAATCGCATCCGCCTGGTGCTCGAGGTAGTGGATGCAGTGCGCCGCGAGTGGCCGGAGCGCTTGCCGCTGTTTGTGCGCATCTCCGCCACTGACTGGGCAGACGGTGGTTGGAATCCCGACGAATCAGTGCAGCTCGCGCATCGCTTGCGCGAGCACGGCGTCGATCTGGTCGATGCTTCCTCGGGCGGACTTGTTCCCGACGCGAAGGTTCCTGTTGCTCCCGGTTACCAGGTTGGATTTGCCTGCGAGAATCCGCCGCGAGGCCGGCATTGCTACGGCCGCGGTTGGACTGATCACCGAGCCGGCGCAGGCCAACGCCATCATCGCCGAGGGCGAGGCCGATCTTGTGTTCCTGGCGCGCGCCATGCTGCGCGATCCCTACTGGCCGGTGCACGCAGCGGCTGCACTGGGCGAACAGGCAAGCTGGCCGAAGCAGTATTTGCGCGCCGCGCCGCCCGGCTCGCCCGCGCGTTCCGCAATAGCTCGCAGCTGAAGAACGCGAGATCCGGCGAAGCCACGGGCGTGAATTCGCCTCGTTTTTCCTCTGCCAAGTTAGGTTCATCGCCCGATTTTGCTTCCCAAAGAGCGAAATCTGTGCCCTATACTGCGTGTAGAGCGAGGGTTTCTCCCCGTCCGATGCGGCTTCCCTCGCCAAATTCTATGGCCACGCAACTCAATCGGAAGCGCGCCTACGAGCCACCCGCAATCCCGGATCGCCTCTACTTCAAAATTGGAGATGTCGCGCGAACTTGTGCGGCGTGGAAACCTACGTTCTGCGTTTCTGGGAGTCGCAGTTTCCGCAACTGAAGCCCAACAAGAGCGGCACCGGCCAGCGGCTCTATCGCCGCCGCGACGTGGAGATGGCGCTGGAGATCAAGCGCCTGGTTCACGCCGAGGGCTACACTCTGTCCGGCGCGCGCACGGTTCTCGAGCAGGAGCAGCGCCGGCCTGACCGGCACAAGAAGCCGGATCCGCAGGCCGCGTTGCCGCTGGCTGCCGGTCAGAGCAAGCGGCTCGATGCGGTAGCAGCAGCCATCGGCCACGCCCGCGCCGAGTTGCGCGAGATTGCCGAGTCTGCTGGGCTCCGCGGTGCAGCAGCCGGCGCGCCGCCGCAGCCGCCTCGCTCCCATTCGCGCCGCCTCCGGCTCGCTGTTTCCGTCGTAGCTGACTGCGGCACGTTCGCCTCTTCCGCGGCCGGCTCGCGAGCAGGCGCACCGCTCGGTTCTCGGCGGCAGCTCGGCAGCGGTTCGCAGCGGCGGTTCCGCGGCGGCTTCTGCTTCTTCTCGTCGCTTCGGCCTGCACCTTCACCGTGACGCGCGCGGTCACTTCGCGGTGCAGCCGGATGGCCACCTTGAAGTCGCCAACGCTCTTGAGCGGCTCGCCCAACTGGATCTTGCGGCGATCGACCTCGTAGCCCTGCGCCGCCAGCTCCGCGGCGATGTCGGCCGAGGTGACCGAGCCAAAGAGATGGCCCTGCTCGCCGGCCTTGCGGGTAAAGCTGAGCACGAGCGGCTCGAGCTTGGTGACCAGCTCCTCGGCCTGCGCCTTCTCTGTGGCGGAGCGGCGCGCGGCGGCGGCCTTCATCTGCTCGATCACGGCCTTGTTGGCCGCGGTGGCCTGCATGGCCAGCTTGCGCGGCAGCAGATAGTTGCGGGCGTAGCCGTCGGCCACTTTCACCACTTCTCCGCGAAAGCCCAGGTCGGCTACATCTTCTTTCAGAATCACTTCCATGGAAACTCTCCAAATCTTCAAGGTCGCGGCGCCGGGCGCCGTGGGCGCTCTACGATCGCGTTCGGACTAAGAGCCCGCTCGGCTCGCCGGCATGCGCCGCGCTAGATATTCTCGATCAGCGCCGGTTCGACAGCCGCTCTAGTGCCTGGTGGCAAACGGCAGCAGCGCGATGTTGCGGGCCTGCTTGATGGCGCGGGTCAGGCGGCGCTGGTGCGTGGTGCAAACGCCGGTCAGCCGCCGCGGCACAATCTTGCCGCGCTCGGCCACAAACTGCTGCAGCAGCCGCACGTCGCGGTAAGGAATCGCGTCGATCTTCTCGGTGCAGAACTTGCACACCTTCTTGCGGCGGAAAAACTTGCCGCGTCCGCCGGGACCGCCGGCGCCACGGCCCGGGCCGCGCGGGCCGGAGCCCGGTCCGGATGGGCTTTGTGGAGCTTGCGTCCGCTGTGAGCGGGCGCTTTTGCTTGGGTTTCTTCAGGCATCTTGTTTCCTCATTCCATTTCTTGTTCCGGCAGCGCCGGAGACTTGCGCCGCGGAGCTAGTTTCATTGAACCGATCGCCGGAATCGCATCAAGGCCGGCGGCAGCCAACTATCGGTTCCTGATGCGCTCTACGCGCTGGCCTGCACAGGCTCGGCCGGCGCTGCGGCTCGGCAGCTTCAGGGCGCAGCGGCAGCGGAGCCGCTGGCGCTGCGCTGCTCGCCTTGCGGCGCACGCCGCGCAGCGCCTTCACTTTGGCCAGGCGCTTCTCTTCCTCGTCCATGCGCACGGTGATGAACTTGATCACCGGCTCGGTGACGCGCAGAGCGGCGCTCCAGCTCCAGAACCACCGCGCCGTTGGCCTCAATGGTCAGCAGCATGTAGTTGCCGTCGTTGAACTTGCGCACCAGGTAGGCCAGCTTGCGGCGGCCCATCTTCTCCACCGACTTCACCACGCCGCCGCCGGTCTTGACCGTGGTGCTAGAAGCCGTCAATCAGCTTGTCGGCTTCTTCGTCCTCCACATCGGGACGGACGATAAACATCACTTCATACAAACGCGACATCAGCATTCCTTTTCAGTGCAGCGGAGCATTCGCTCCAGCGAACAGTTTTCATGCAGTTGTGCAGTTCTCTGTTCCTGTTCCCTGATCCCTGATCCCTGTCTTCTCCTTCCGGTTGAACTCGTTCATCGCGGCTGCCGGTCCCAGTTCGAGGATGCGCCGCGTGGCCGTCGCCACTCGGTCCAGCACCTCGTCCAGCACCGTCAGATCCGCCTTGCGCATGGGCGAGAGCAGATAATCTCTGCCCGGCCGCTTTCCGCCTCCGGCTGCAATTGCTTCCGGAGGCAGATCGGGCCCCACGCCGATGCGCAAGCGCAACCACTCTTCGCGTGCCCAGGGCGCCGGTCACGCTGCGGGCTCCGTTGTGCCCCGCAGGCGAACCGCGCTCCCTGATCTTGAAGGTCCCCAGCACCAGGTCGAGCTCGTCGTAGATCACGAGCAGATCCCGTGCCGGGTCCGCTTCAAACTCCTCAACCAGAGCGGCCACTGCTGCGCCGCTCAGGTTCATAAACGTCTCCGGCTTGGCCAGAACCACCTGGCGGCCTGCAATTCGGCAGGTCGCCGTCGTGGCCCGGCAGCGCCGGTTCTGGACCACAACGCCCTCCTGTTGAGCGATGCGGTCGATGGCCATGAATCCCGCGTTGTGCGGGGTCCACAGATACTCAAGGCCGGGATTGCCGAGCCCCACAATCAGGAAGGGGCTGCGCCGGCTGCCGATCTCGTTCGCTTCGGCCAAGGCTTACTTCTTCGCCGGCGCCTCGGCCTCGGCCTTGCCCTTCTTGATCACTTCAGGCTCGGCCGGAGCAGCCGCCTCGCCCGCCGCTGGAGCCGCTCCTGGCACTGCTGCACCAGCCTCCGCCGTCTCCGGCGCCGCAACCACTTCCTCGCGGATGTGTACGACGTGGGCCACGGTGGCATCTTCCGGGGTCAGGTACTTGATCTTGTCGGAGTGGGGCAGGCCGCTCACGCGCAACACATGGTGCATTCCCAACTCGCTCACATCCACATCGATGTGGCTGGGAATATCCGCGGGCAGGCACTCGACCTCCACTTCGCGCAGCACCTGGTCCAGAATGCCGCCCTCCGTCTTCACGCCCATCGGGATGCCCAGCAACTTGACGCGCACCCGCACGCGCAGAACCTTGTCGAGCGCGATGCGCTTCAGGTCGATGTGAATCAGCTTGTCCTTGATCGGCTCCCGCTGCCAGTCGACGATCATGGCCTTGGCCGTGGGCTGGCCTGCAACTTCCACATCGAAGATGGTGTTGTGGCCGGTCTCGGAGTAGAGGATCCGCGAAATCTGCTTGGGATCCACCTCGACGGCCACCGGATCGTGCCCGGAACCATACAGCACGGCCGGAATCTTGCCCGCTGCGCGCACGCGGCGCGCGGCGTTCTTGTTGAATTTGCCCTCGCGGGCCTTGGCTACGACAACTTCTGGCATTTCGTGTCTTCTCGTTTCTTCTTGAGATCGGGCACGGAGTGCTGCTCCGCTCCCTTTGTGAAATGCAGCTTCCAGCTACTAGCTTCTAGCCTCTAGCCTCTAGCTGCATGTTGCTGTTGCGCGGCGAATCAAATAATCCGCCGCCTTTCCATCCATTGCTTCGCTAAAACGCGAAGGTTAGTTTCCGAACTTCGCCAGCTAGGAGCTAGAAGCTACTAGCTAGCGGCTAGGAAAACAGCGTGCTGACGCTGGTCTCCAAATGAATGCTCTCGATCGCCGTACCCAGCAGGCCGGCGATGGAGAGCACTTTAATCTTGGGCAACTTCTGTGCCGCCTCGCGCAGCGGAATGGTGTCGGTAACCACCACCTGCTCCAGTCGCGAGTTGGCGATGCGGTCGATGGCCGGGCCCGAAAGCACGGCGTGGCTGGCGCAGGCATACACCGCCGCCGCGCCAGAGGCGTACAGCGCGTCGACGGTTTTTACCAGCGTGCCGGCCGTATCGATGATGTCGTCGATGATGAGGCATGTCTGGCCGCTTACGTCGCCCACCACGTGCATCACTTCGGCAACGTTCATGTCGGTGCGGCGCTTGTCCACGATGGCCAGCGGCGCGCCCATCTTCTGCGCGAAGAACCGCGCCCGCTCCACGCCGCCCGCATCCGGCGAAACCACCGTCAGGTTGGGCAGGTTGAGCTCCTTGAAATAGCTCACCAGCACCGGGCTGGCAAAGATGTGATCGACGGGAATGTTGAAGAAACCCTGGATCTGTGCGGCGTGCAGATCGACAAACAGCGCGCGGTTGGCGCCCGCCGTCGTCAGCAGATCGGCGATGAGCTTGGCGCTGATGGCCACGCGCGGGCGGTCCTTGCGATCCTGGCGCGCGTACCCGTAGTAGGGCACCACCACCGTGATCCGGGCCGCCGAGGCTCGCTTGAGCGCATCGATCATCACCAAAAGCTCCATCAGGTGCTGGTCCACCGGATAGCAGGTGGGCTGCACCACAAACACATCTACGCCGCGCACGTTCTCGAGCAGCTGGAAGTAGACTTCGCCGTCGGCAAAGCGCTGCATCTTGGCCTCGCCGACCTTGACGCCGATATGCTCGCCGATGGCCTGAGCCAGCCGGGGATTGGCGGTGCCGCTGAACAGCTTGAAGCGCTTGTCCTCGCTCAGCTTCGCCGCCTTCTTGCGCTCCGGCGCCGGTGACGGCTTCGCATCTCTGCCCTTGCCGCTGTCCCCTGACCCACCCTTGGGTGCGTCCTTGCTGCCTTCAGGCTTCTCCGGGCCTGGTTGCTTTTCCGTGGCTGCTTCGCCCGCCTTGTTTTCCAATGTCACCGTCGACGTTCCCGTTTCCATCGTGAGAGCACCTCCATGCTGGTTGGCTATGGCTGCGTTTCTTTTTCAAGCTGATAGCTAAGAGCTAAAAGCTGTTTTCTGGCTGGGCGACCAGGATTCGAACCTGGATAAATGCCTCCAAAGGGCATTGTCCTACCATTGAACGATCGCCCAGCAAGACGGTCAGCCGAGGGTGAGTCTCGCTTGCCCAAAGTCGACTGTCAATCAGCTTCTTTTCAACATCTGGTCCCAGTAAGCAGATCGCGGCAGGGTGCGCGTGATGGTCGTTTTCACGCTCAGCCCCTGGACCTGGTTTCCGATCCGTTCTTGCGCCGCTTCTGCATCTCCGCGGGTCAGGTACAACCCGAAGAGCGCCGAACCGGACCCCGACAGCGCGGCAAAGAGGGCTGCCTCCGGTGTGCCCGGAGCCGCAAGAAGACGCTTGATCTCTGCAAGGGAGGGATGCTGGGGAAAGACAACTCGTTCGAAGTCGTTCTCGATCCAGCTCATGATCCCGGTGCGGACAAGCCCAGACCCGTGTTCGTCTCTTGCGGTCCGGCCAGGTCTTCTCCCAGGGAGAAGACACCGGAGGAGCCTGCTCCAAACCCGCCCTCGGGAATCTCTCCCCGAAAGGCGCTGGCGTAGGCGCGGCTCAACTTCTCTAGTCTAGCGGTACTTGCCTCGGCGGTCAAACCTTCCGCCGCGCACAGTGCATCCCAGTCGCGAAAGGCCTGCGGCGTGGAGACGCCGATCTCAGGCACGGCAACCACGCACCAGGTCGGCTCGATGTCGGGGAGCGGATAGACTTCCTGCCCGCGATCCAGGCCCAGCACCGTTCCGCCGATGAGAAACAGCGGCACATCGGAGCCAACTTTGGCGGGAATCTCGAACCTCTGGGTGAACAGGCTGCGGAACGGTGTGCCCAGCTCAGCGTCCAGCCCCACCAGCGCAGCCACCGCATTCCCCGACCCGGCGCCCAGCCCGCCCTGCACCGGAAGCCGTTTATCGATATGGATTTCGACCTCCGCACTAGACTCCAAGCTCCTCCAAAGCCAGGAAAACAATCTTCCAGGCGGTGTTGCGCTCGTCGGTGGGCACGCGGGGGTCATTCGAGCTGATCCGCAACGCGGTCTCCGGCGCGGTTCTTGCCGTAACCGTAACAAAATCATGGATTTCCAGCGTTTGATAGACGGTCGTAAGCGCGTGGAACCCGTCCGGCCGCGGCGGCCCGAGGAACAGCCCCAGATTGATCTTCGCGTGCGATCGGACGACGGTCGGCATACCGGATCATTGTAGAGGGAGACGGCGTCCGCGACCGGCATTCGGGGGTGACCTCCAGCGCACAACCCTGCGCCCTGCCGGCAGGCACACACTCGCTTTCTCACGCGCCCAGGCCAGGCGGATGGTTTGCACGCAAGCCCAGAATGCGCAGGCACTTGGAAGGCCTGCGCGGCGTGTGGCAGCGAGGTTTCGACTTCGATTGCCGGGCTAGCTTTCCCTGTAAACCGACGCTCCGGCAACGGTCCCGAAAACAACCTCAACCAGTCCGCCCAGCGTCGTGTAAAGCGTCAGGTGATTCGAGAACAGCTTGGCAACGCACATGAAGTCGACGTTCGGGAACAGGACTCCCAGAACCCACACTGCCAGACCGGCACAGATCGCCGTTTTTACGCCCGGGCCGAATCGCGGCCGGATCGCCACGTAAACCCAGATGGCCACGATCCCGGTCAGAAATCCGATCACGTTGAACCAGATCATCTGGACCGGCGAGAATCCGGTCCGGCCGAGCAAAGCCATTCCACTGGCCCAGCGCGGCGCAAGCCAGATGCCATCCACGAAATAATCCAGCAGATCGATGGCGATTCCGGCGACGATGCCGCCCAGGATCAGGCGGCCCACATTGATCTTTCCCATGATGCGCTCCTTGGGGGATTTTGGGAGACCACGGGAGTATACGCGCGGGTAAAACGGTGCGCAATCAAAATATGGCATCGTGTTTTCACGGGATTAGCAGCCCTATCGCCTGAAATGCGGGAACTTCGGCGGTAAAATCTGCGTAACAATGTTGGAACACAAGCGGGGGATTCTATGCACTTCCTCATCTTCGGCATCGGCCTTTATTTCCTCCCTGCGATCATTGCGGCGGTGCGGCACACGCACAACGCCACGGGAATCCTGCTGCTGAACATCTTCCTTGGCTGGACCGTGGTCGGCTGGTTCGTCGCGCTTCTGATGGCGATCTTCTCCATGCCCTACTGCGTCCCTTACTACTATCATCGCGGATGGTGAGGACCGCAGCCGGGCCCCCAAGGTCCGATCCGTTGGAACCGCGCTGGGAGCTGCGCGACTGGATCGCCGGCCTGGGGCTCTTCGCGGCCACGGCGTGTGTCGTGCTTTGGCAGAACGCGCACGTCGCGGTCCTGTTCGATCTGAGCTACATCCTGAACACCGCGGCACGCATCGCCCTCGGCCAGATGCCGTACCGCGACTTCCCCTGGCGCACGCGCCGCTCACGTTTCTCATCCAGGCCGCGATCATCCGCCTCACGGGCCGCGTCTTCTTTCACCACGTTCTCTACGTCGCAATCATCGGCGGCCTGGGCACGGTGCTCGCGTGGAGGATCGCGCTCGCATCGCTGCGCGGGCGCGCGGCGGCCGCATGGACGCTCGCTCTGCTCCTCGCCGCGCCGCTCACCGTCCTGGGCATCTACTGCATCGTGCCCAATCCCGAGTACGACTGCGACTGCGGGTTCTGGTTGCTGGTTGCGCTTTGGCTGTTCCAGCGCCTCGATGCGAAAACGAACGTCGTTTTTGGATTCGCCGCCGGAGCTGCGCTTTGCGTGCCCGCTCTTCTTCAAGCAGAACATGGGCCTGCCGTTTCTTGCTGGCGGCCATCGGCGCGGTCCTGCTCGTGCTCGCATTCACAGCTCAAACGGCGCGGGAAGGTTTCATCCGACGGCGTCCGGCACTCGACGCTCACTGCTCTCGGTTCTTGCCGGCGCGTGCGCCGCGCTGCTTGCCGCCGTCCTCGCGCTGCACTGGACCGCCGGCCTCGGCAACTACCTTCACTGGACCATCCAATATGCCGGCCAGCGCCGCCTTCCGGCGACTGAGCCTCATGCTCGGCGTCTACCGCGACCCGACACTCCTGTGGACCGCTGCCGTGCGTCGTGGTCGCGCTGTACTTCTGTTGCGCTGTCGCTCCTGCGAAGCGATCTCTGGGCGCGCATCGCCGCTTTTGCTTTGCTGGCCGCGCCGTTTCTCTTCACGCTCGCCTCGCTGCTCATGTACGACGACGCCGACGAGCGCGGCGACAGCCTGCTGGCGCTCTGGCCGCTGCTGCTCCTGCTCGCTGCCGCATTGGCGATCGCCAATCTGCTCCGCTTGCCGCGTCAGCCTTCCCTGCGTTCGCTCTTTCCGCTCATTCTGCTCGCCGCCATCCATGGCACGTTCATGTCGCAGCAGCTTTGGGGCTCGACCTACGGCATCTGGCCGCTGCTCGTGCTGCTCGTGGCGGAGCTGCTCGCGTTTCTCGAAGGCTTCTCGTCGCTCCGAGCCCGCTCGCGCTGGTTCGTTCCCGCTCTCGCCGCGCTCATCTCCGTCACGCTGCTCGTTTGCGGAGGGTTCTACACCGCCAGCGAGGAGCGGCTCTCCTACGCGTACTTGCCCGACGGGCCGCCCGCGCACTCCGCATTTCCGCAGCTTGCCGGTCTCGCCACGCCGGGGCCGTATCATGCCGGAAATCGACGAGCTGCTGCGCTACGCCCAGGCCAACATTCCCTTTGACGACGGGATCGTTTTGATTCCCGGCGAGGAGCCGTTCTACTTTGCCACCGGCCGCGTGCCGCGCTTCCCGGTGCCGTTCTTCGATCCGACCATCGATCCCTATTCGCCCGCCGAGATCGCTTCGCTGGTGCGCTCGCGCAACATCCGCTGGCTGATTGTGAAGACCGACCTGCAGACGAAAGAGGACCCCACGCCCGACCGCGCGGCAACCATGAATCTGTTGATGAGCGAATTCACGCTCGCCGCGCATCTGCGCGGCTACGACGTTTACTACCGCTAGCCGACGCGCGAACCAACTCTACGCTTTCTTCTTCGCTCTGCCCGACCGCCGCAACTCTCCCAATCTTTTTCGGTCTGGTCGGCGTACGCGACGCCGAACTCCGCAATCGCCTCAGCAAACGCGCTGCCGGTGCCGATGTAGCCGGCGATGGTCTGCGCGTCGCCCGAACGCGCATGGCCACGTGCGAGCAGTTCGCCGCAAACCTCTGCGTAAGCCTTCAGATTGGCTCCAGCCAGGTCCTCGATCGCGATCGACCCCTTGTGGTCGTTGAGCTGGCGAACAAGATACTGGCGGTTGCCGATGTGCGTCCAGCCGAGAAACGGATCGGTCTGGATCTGCATGAAGCGCTGCCCCTCGGCCGTGCGCCGGCCGTTGTGCGCGGCGGGTCGCGCGTCGGGCAGATACGGCGCGTAGGCCGACGCAACCTCTTCCTTGATCTGCAGGAACAGCGGATCGCCGGGCCCGTTGCCCTCCATATAGATGCAGTAGTCGCGCAGCCCCACCGAGCCAGTGCCAACAACTTTGAAGGCCACATCGATGGGCCGGTAGAAGTCGAGCAGGTGTTGCCGCTGCGGCTCCAGCATTTCGCGATACGGCCCCAGAGAGGCCAGCACAGCCGCGGCGCGGGCGCCGGCAACGCGCGTGAGCATCGGTTTCAATTCCTTGAAGCGGCGGCGCGCTCCGGGCCGCGACGAAACCGGTGTGGTGAGCTGCTCAAAGGTGTGCTGCGGCGTGGCGCGCTCCGCCTTGCTGAGCGCGTCGTGCACCGGTTTGGCCAGGTCGAGGCGGTGCACCTGAAACCGGTTCACTTCAAGCTGCGTCATGCGGGCAAACGCGCGCATTTGCTCGTCGTAGCGCTCGATGCAGGCCGCGGCGGCTTTGCGCGCGGTGCCGTCTTTGTGCCCCGCGGCGCGCCCGGCCAGCACCAGCGAAGCCGCCATGCGCTTCAAGTCCCACTCGAAGGGGCCGCGGATGGTCTCGTCGAAGTCGTTGAGGTCGAAGACCAGCCGCCCATCGGGCGCGGCGAATGCGCCCAGGTTGCGCACATGCGCGTCGCCGCAAAGCTGGCTCACGATGCCCGTGGAAGGAAGCTGCGCCAGGTCCGCGGCCATCACCGGCGCCGCGCCGCGAAAGTATCCGAACGGCGACTCCGCCATGAGCTGATACTTGAGCTGGATCAGCGCCGGCACGCGGCCGCGCATCGATCGCGCCACCAGTTCCAGAGCCGTGGCCGGCCGCGCCTTGGGATGCAGTGCTTCGTGCTGGTGGCGGCCCACCTGCTTGCGCCGCGCCTGGCCAAGTGCGCGCCGTTCTTCGGGAGTTGCCCAGTGCATACAGCGGAACATACACCGTTAACCCTTGCGGCAACAAACGGCAAAGCCGTCCCCGCAAATCGATCCAGAGCCAGCGGAATCGAGAGAACACTGAGACGGCGCAGCGTCAATCTTCGCCGAAGAAGCGCTTCCTTGTCGCCTCGTCATCCGGCAGGTTTATCTTCTGGAGGAGGTTGCGGGTGGGAACGCCGATTCGCCGCCAATCGCCGTGATTTACACTGGGTTTTCCGGATCTACCGGCCACATTCCCCTTCATCGCTGCGTTCCAGGCCGGATACCCGCTCCAGGAGAAAGTCTGTTGACGCGAAAAGCCGTCTCCCTGTTTTCGGCCGCTGCCGCATTCGCACTTGCCGCCCTTTCACTTGCCGCGCAGGCCCCCGAAAAGCCGCTCACGGTCGATGCGATCTTTGCCCACGGGCCGCTGATCGGCGAGCCGCCCGACCAGCTCGCCTGGTCGCCCGACGGAAAGCACCTGACCTATCTCGATGGCGGCGAACTGATGGATGTGGATCCCGCGACGGGCAAGACGCATGTGCTGGTAAGCGCGGCCAAAATGGCACCGTTGAACGGCAGCACCGACTCGGAGCGGGACCGCGACCATCGCGAGCGCTACAACATGGCCAGCTACGTGTGGGCGCCGGACTCCACGCACATTCTCTTCGACTCCAACGGCCGGCTGTGGCTTTACGATCTGCACAACGGCACCGGAATCGAATTGGGTTTTTCCGGCCTCCTCTCCGGCGACGATCCCAAGTTCTCTCCCGACGGCTCTTTCGTTTCCATGATCCGCGATCACGGCCTGGCTGTGATTCCGCTCCGCGATCCCGGCACGCCCACCATCCCTCTCGCTCCCGCGCCCAATCCTTCCTCGGTCGACGGGCAGGGGATGCTGAACGGCGAAGTGGATTGGGTCTACGAGGAAGAGCTCGACGTGCGCAGCAATTATTTCTGGTCGCCGGACTCAAAGAACATTGCCTATCTGCAGATGGACGAGACCCACGTGCCGCATTACCCGCTCACCGACTGGATTCCCAATCACGCGCAGGTGGATTGGCAGCGCTATCCGCAGCCGGGCGACCCCAATCCCACTGTGCACCTTGGGGTGGTGCCGGCGCGTGGCGGCAAAACCGTGTGGATCAAAATCCCATTTCACAGCGGCGACGATTACGTGCCGCGCTTTGGATGGGTCGACCGCAAGACCCTGTGGGTTGAGACCCTCAGCCGCGATCACAAGCACCGCGCCCTGTTCTTCGCCGGCGCCGACTACGGCGATGCGCGCCAGATGCTCGAGATCGGCGACGATAAGTTCCTCGACGAGAACTACGACGTGGCGGTGGGCGACGGAGCCATCGTGCTCACCAGTTGGAGCGACGGGCACAACCACCTCTATCTCTACAGCTACGACAAGGAAAAGCCGCTCGCGGTCGGACGCGAAGCTGGAGAGGCAACTGACCAGCGGCGATTTCGAAGTGGGCGATGTGTACAGCGTGGACACCGCGCGCAAGGTCGTGGACTACGCCTCGAACGAAGGCAATCCGCTGGAGCAGCAGATTTGGCAGGTGAGCTTCTCCGGCGAGCGCAGGCAGTTGAGCGCCGGCGCCGGCTTTCACGACGCCACCTTTTCCCCCGACGGCGGCGCGTTTACCGACAAGTTCTCCACGCGCATGACGCCGCCGGTGATGCGCCTCTGCCAGGCGCCCGATAAGTCAGCCGCGCCAGCCGCATGCCGCGTCTTTTGGGAGACGCACGCGCTCGATTCCTACCATCTGCGCGCGCCGGAGCAGCTCGAGGTGAAGGCGCACGATGGAACCACGCTCTACGCCACGCTGCTGCTGCCTGAAGGCCTCAACCAATCCGGCTACCGTGCCGCTGATCGTGAATCCCTACGGAGGGCCGCACGACCAGATCGTGGTGAACCGATGGAGCGGCAGCCTGCTCTTCGACGAGTTGCTCGCGCAACACGGCTTTGCCGTGCTCCACGCCGACAATCGCGGCATGGGCGGCCGCGGGCGCGCCTTCGCGCAGGCGGCTTATCGCAACTTCGGCCCCGTGCAGCTTGAAGACCAGTTGACCGTAGTCGATGCGGCGCTTGCAAAGGTATCCGCAACTGGATCCGAAGCGCCTGGGCTGGTGGGGATGGAGCTGGGGCGGCACGTTCACGCTCTACGCGATGACGCACTCCGACCGCTTCCGCGCCGGCGTGGCCGTGGCGCCCGTCACCGACTGGCGCGACTACGACTCCATCTACACCGAGCGCTATCTGGGCCTGCCCGCGGAGGACCCGGACGGCTATCGCGATTTCTCCGTGGTGAATTCGGCGGCGGATTTGAAGGGCCGGCTGCTGCTGGCGCACGGAACCGGCGACGACAATGTGCACATGGAAAACACCGTGCAGTTTGTGCAGAAGCTCATTGAGGCCGGCATTCCGTACGACCTGCAGATCTTCCCGCGCAAGACGCACTCCATCGCAGGACCGGCGGCGCAGACGCAACTTTTACAACCGGATTTTGGCGCAGTTTGAGATGTATCTTGAAGCCGGAGGCTCCGGCTGCGGGCGGGAACTAGACTAGCAGTTCCTAGACTTCGTGGCGGCTGGAAGAGTTCGTCCTTCTCGCGCTTGGCGCAGTGCGTGCACTCCAGGCAGCACACAAGGAGCACTGCCACCCCCACCGTGACCAGCACGGCAAGAACGCTTCCATTCACTGCGAGCCAATGTGCCAGGGTCTGCATCTTCGGTCACCATTCCGAGGGTTACGATCCGGCCCTCCGCGAGGAGTTGGGATCTGCAAAAATGCGTACCCACTCTGATTATTAGACGAATATACACCCTTTTGGGTGATACCCTAACAGCTTTTGGGGTATCATCTGTGCCTGATTGGAACAGAATTCTGATTGCAAAATAGCGAAGAAAAGGCGAAAATACAGTGGCGAAAATGGCTCTCACCCCAATCCGGCGCTCTCGCCCGTTCCCGAGGAGTGGCCGGAGGAGCTTGCGAACCTTCGCTTTGCGAGCCGAAGAGCGCCCGGCCGGATGCCGGCAAGCCGCTCCAGCAGGCGGATTCTGCTCAGGGGCCCCTGCTCAACTGGCTCTTCGTCGATCTGAACTCCTACTTTGCCTCCGTCGAGCAGGAGGTCGCGGCCCGAGCTGCGCGGCCGGCCCGTGGGCGTGGTGCCCATGATGGCCGACACCACCTGCTGCATCGCCGCCAGCTACGAGGCCAAGGCCTTCGGCGTGCGCACCGGAACCATCGTCGCCGACGCCAAACGCATGTGCCCGGAGATCGTTCTCGTCGAAGGCCGCCACGAGCTCTACACCGAATACCATCACCGCGTCGTCGAAGCCGTGGAAAGCTGCGTGCCGGTCACCGCCGTCTGCTCCATCGACGAGATGGCCTGCCGCCTGATCGGCCGCGAGCGGCCGCTGCTGGCCGCCATCGACCTCGGCCTTCGCGTCAAGACAACAATTCGCGAGCGCGTCGGCGAGATGCTGCGCAGCTCCGTGGGCCTCGCCACCAATCGCTACCTCGCCAAAGTGGCCAGCGACATGGAAAAGCCCGACGGCCTGGTGGCGCTGCCGCTCGACATTCTGCCTGAGGCGCTCCGTCAGCTCACGCTGCGCGATCTGCCCGGCATCGGCGCGCGCACTGAGAAGCGGCTGAACGAAAAAGGCATCCACACCATGGACGATCTGCTCGCGCTCGACTGCGAGCAGGCCGGCGAAATCTGGGGATCGGTGTGGGGCGAGCGGCTTTGGCACTGGCTGCGCGGCGAAGACTTCGAGATGGCCGAGCTCGAGCACCAGAAATCCATCAGCCACTCGCACGTGCTGGCGCCCGAGATGCGCACCGCGGAAAAGGCCTGGGCCGTGGCCCACAAGCTGCTCCACAAAGCGGCCATGCGTCTGCGCGCGCAGGGACTGTGGGCCAGCAACATCGGCCTGGCGATTGGCTTTGCCGTGCCGCGCAGTGAGAACACGCCCGTCTCCCGCTTCGGCGTGCCCGCGCGCGGCTGGCGCAGCGAGATCAAGCTGCAGCGAGTGCCAGGACAACCAGACGCTCATCGCCGCGTCTGCGCCGCCTGTGGGACTCGCGACCCTCCGGCGCGCAGTACGAACACCCGTATTTCATCGGCGTGCAGCTGAACAACCTCGTTCCCGACCGCCTGCACACGCTGGCGCTCTTTGACGGACTCGAAGAAGAGCAGAGCCGCACGCGCCTGCTCGCCACCATGGACCAGATCAACGACAAGTACGGCATGAGCACGCTCGCCCCCGCCGCCATGCTCACCGCCTACAAGGCCGCGCCCACGCGCATCGCCTTCCACAGCATTCCCGATTTGTTTTAGCGGTACGCCGGACCATTGCAGTAGCGCCGGACTCCAGACCGGCTGTCGTGAGGGCCTCCAGGCCCGCACACATCGGCTGGCGACGAGGACGTCGCCAGCGCAGCCGGACTGGAGTCCGGCGCCACCCCATCGTGCCCGACCTTCCCCGCCTCATCACTGAACTTTTTCGCCCCCTGCGCGTAACTCTCTGCATCCCATCCCGCGCATTCTTGCGGATTAGAAGGTAGCAGCGAGTTTTATGGCCGGCACTGGCAGCCCGACTTCGAACAACTCGTCGACGAGCACCAGTCCATGGTCTTTTCGCTCGCGTTGCGCATGACCGGCGACCGCGGCCTGGCCGAGGAGATTGCGCAGGATGTTTTTATGGAGCTCGACCGGAACCTCGAGAAAATCGAATCTGCCCAACACGCAACGTTTTGGCTGCGGCGCGTCGCCATGAGCCGGTCAACCGATGCGCTGCGCAGACGGCGGGTGCGAGCCATCGACCAATGGGTGGCGCTTGAGGAAAATCACGGCGCGCCGGAGGCAGAACGCGACTCGCCCCTGGGCGCCCGGATCGAGCGGTTGCTTGCCACCTTGCCCGAGCCGCAACGCGCGGCGATCATTCTCCGCTATCAGGAGGATCTGACGCCGGAGGAGATTGCGGTTACGCTTGGCGCGCCGCTGGCCACAGTGAAGAGCCACCTGCAGCGCGGATTGAAGCTGTTGCGCGCCAAGGCTGAGAGCCAGTTGAAGGAGTATATCCATGCAGTTTGACGAATTCGAACGCGAGTTGCGCGAGAGGCTGCAGCGCCAGTCCGCGCCGCTCGGCATGAAGCGCGAGTTGATGGAGCGCCGCTGGCAGCAGCGCACGCGGCAGCGCAGCCGCATGATCTGGTTCGAACGCCTCGCGGCCTCGCTGGTTCTGGCAGGTGTGGCTGGCAGCGCAGTGGTCAGTCATTACGCCATCGAGCGCCGCAAGGGAGAAGAGGCAAAGCAGCAGGTATTCACCGCTCTGCGCATCACCAATCACGCGTTCCAGGTGATGAACCGGCAGTTGCAGGAACGAGACAAAAACTCACAGTAAAGGCGACTCGCAGTAAAAGGGATTCGCAATCATAAGGAGAATCGAGCATGAAACATCGCATTGTCGCATTCATACTGGGAGCCGCCGCGCTGGTTGCGCCGGCATTGGCCCAACCCTCGCCGTCGCCGCTTCCGTTGCCCTCGCCCGTTGAAAAGGAGCTGGCAACGCACGCCGCCAACGTAACCGAGGTGACGCTGGGCAAGGGCATGCTCGACTTCGCCGCCAAGTTCATGGACAACAACGACAAGGATCAGGCCGCGGCAAAGCAGTTGATCGAGGGGCTCGACGGCATCTATGTGCGCGAGTTACGAGTTCGACAAGGAAGGCCAGTACTCGATGGACGAAGTCGACAAGCTGCGCCAGGCCTTCGCGACGCCTGAGTGGTCGCCGATGGTGCACGAACGCGAAAGCAAGAGCGGCGAGAGCACCGACGTGATGGTGAAGCTGGTGAACGGCGAGCCGCACGGAATCTTTGTGCTGACGGCCGAGCCGAAGGAGCTCACCATCGTGCTGATCCTGGGGCCCATTCGCATGGACCAGCTCAGCAAGTTGAAGGGGCTGAGCGGACTGGGCGCGCTGGGCGACGTCGAAAAAGATAAGCACGCCAAAGACAAGCCCGACGACAAGGCCAAGAAAGGCGGCAACCAATGAACCGGCATTTTTGGATTCCGCTTGGCTGCGCGGCGTTGTGCATCGCTGTGATCGTTCCGTGGGTTGCGCTGGCGGCGGGCGGCGAAGGCGGCTTTGACGGCGTGGTGAACTCCATCGAGAGCCGCTATCACGCGCACGCCACGCGCATTCCGTTCATGGGGCTGGCCAGCGTGATCGCGGGCACGGCCACGCATGGCGGCGTGGACGGCGTGCACGTTGCCGAGTTCGAGCACTTCTCCGCGCCCGTGGACGGCGAAGAGCTGAACCGCATGGTCGAAGGAGAAACTGGGCCAGGGATGGGAGCGGATGATTCGCGAGACCAGCCGCCACGGCGGCGAGCAAACGCTCATCTTCGCGCATCCCGAGGGCAAGCGCATGGGGCTTTTCATTCTCGATCTCGATGGCAACGAGATGGACGTGGTGCAGGTCTCCGTCGATCCCGACCGGCTGAATGAGACCATCGGCAAGTACAAGCATCACGATCGCGACGAGCGGGGACAAATCGGATTGACGCCGATCCGCGCCCTTGCTAAGGCGTCCGCGTCATCAGATCGACAAACACCTTTTGGAAGCGCGGCAAATCGAGGTCCATCTGCGCGTGGACGAGGCGCACGCCGGTCGCCGGCTTCATCGGCTCCGGCCAGGCGAGCGTATCACCGTAGCTCGGGCCGTGGCTCAGGTCCACATCCATATACACGTCCTCCTCTTTGGTGATGATCGAGGGATCGATCCACGCGCAAGCTTCGAGCTCGTCCCACATATAGCGTGCGCCGCTGGCTCCATGCGGCGATGTAGCGCGCGGCCGGCGTCTGCGACTTCGCAATCGCGTCAAGCATGTCCTGCGTGAACGGCGCTTTGACGGAGATGTCGACGGTCGTCGCGTCGATGCGCGGCCAATCGGCGTGCAGCACGATGTGCGCGGCCTCGGGATCGAACCAGAAGTTGAACTCGTGGCGCGGGTCGGCGGACTCGGGATCGGTGGTCTGCGGATTGAGGCTGGCGCCCATGACCACGATGCCCTTGGTCAGCGCGGCGAACTCCGGATCGATCGAAACGGCCAGCGCGATGTTGGTCAGCGGCCCGGCGGCGTAAATCGTCACCTGGTGCGGATGCGCGCGCACCTGGCGGATGAGAAAGTGCGCGGCGTCTTCGTCGAGCGGCTTCGTCGCCGGCACGCCCTCGGGCATCGGTGGAATCTCGTACGGCCCGTGCGGCTCTGGCTTCGCGGCCCCGGCCGTCGTCGCCGGGACTCCGTCCCCACGCGCCAAGCCACGCCACCTTGCCGTCGAGCGCTTCCTCCAGGCGTGTTTGCTCCTCGGTGCGGACCAGCGGAAACACGGCCCCGCGAGCTACGGGAACATCGGCGTGCCCGGTCAGCTCCAGCATGCGCAGTGTGTGCAGCGTCTCTTCGTCGCGCCACGCGTCGCCGGTCACCATGGTGATGCCCAGCACCTGCACATCCGGCGCCTGCAAGAGCGCCAGCATCGCCATCTGATCCGATCCGCCGGGCCCGGCGCCATCCTGATCAACGAGGACGAGGCGCTTTTGCGCGGAGCACATCGTGACGCAGGCGAACGCAACAAGCGTCAGCAATTGTCTTTTCATAAATTGGATTGTGGCACAGCGCGCCATCCGTTAAAGGGCAAGAGTCGGCCTCCGCCCTCGCCCAGTGTTGATTCCTCGTTCACTTGGTCCCTTGTTCTCTTGGTCCCTGCTTTACCGCCGCCCAAACCCGCGCGGCTTGAACTGCGGCGCGACAGGCAGGTTTGTCTTGCCCTCGGGATAGACCACAAGGAAACGGTTTGACCCCTCGCCCACGCTGGCCGTTTCAACGCCCTGCAAAGCCCGGCAGGCCAAATGCAGCATGCGCCGCTCGCGGCTGTTCATCGGCGGAAAGCTGTAGGGAACTCCCGTTTGGCGCACCTTCTCCGCGGCGGCTTCGGCGGCCAGTCGCAGTTCCTCGGCGCGCAGAGCCTTGAAGTTGGCGGCATCGAAGCTCACCAGGTCGTGCTCGTGGTGGTCCAGGCGCAGCATCTGCGCGGCCAGGGTTTCCAGGGCCCGCAGCAGTTCGCCGTTGTGCTGGATCACCAGAGGCACATCGGGCCCGGCCAGTTCAACACAGATCTGCCGCGCCGCAGCGCCTTCCCCTTCGCGCGCCCCGTCGGCCGCCGTGATGCGGTACTTCAGGCGCATTCCACCCAACTTGTTCAGGGTATTCAGGAATCCGGCAATTTTCTGGGCAGCTTGTTGCAGGTCGTCAATCGGCATAACAGACAAGTATCGCAGAGCGGGGCCGACGGTGGAAGGCAATTTGCCAGCACCCCCGACTCTGGCTGCGCGATGGCGCAGACGTTCCCGTTTCTTTGCTGTTGAGGTCTACATCGAGTCCGCTGGTTTCCGCGTTGCGTACTCAGGTGCCGGATTCCAGCCGCGGCTTGTATCCTGCTGAGTGTGACGATCTGCTTCAGATCTCGCCGTGGCGCGGGTCGGCTGTTTCACGGCCGTCTGGCGGCGATCGGTTCCTTTCTCGTGCTGTTTGCGGCCATTGTGCCCCGCGGTCAGGCGCAAGACAACGTTGCTCCTGCGGACACCGGCAAACCCGTCGTCATTACGCTGGACGATGCGATTCGTCTGGCGCAGGCGAGCGAGCCGGCCTATGCCGCCGCTAGGGCCGCCAGCCAGTCCGCTGACCTCGATCGATCCATCGCCCGCGCAGGCCTGCTGCCCAATGCGCGCTTTTACAGCCAGGACATCTACACACAACCCAATGGGATCTACACCGAGGGCGATGCAGGCGAACCTTCGGCGCCTTTGCCCAGATTCGTCGCCAACGACTCGCGGCCCCGCGAGTACATGGCTGAGGGGATTGTTGACGAAACGCTCAGCCTGGCGGGGAGGGCGGCCTTGCACCGTGCCGACGCCCTGGCGGCCATGGCCAGCGCCGAGCAGGAGATTGCGCGGCGTGGGCTCGTAGCGGCAGTGACCGCTTTGTTCTACAGTTCGCTCGCAGCGGACCAAAAGCTGGCGGTGGCGGAACAGGCGCGCCAGGAGGCCGCCGACTTTACGAAACTGACTACCGAGCGGGAGCAGGCGCGCGAGGCCGCTCATGCTGACGTGGTTAAGGCGCAGCTCGTGGAGCAGCAGCGGGATCGCGACCTGGAGGATGCGCGGGTAGCCGCGGAGAAGGCCCGTCTTGATTTAGGCGTGTTGTTGTTTTCGGATCCCCGCACGCAATATACGCTGAGCGCGCCCCAGGCCGCACCGCCCCTGCCCTCGCAAACTGATGCCGAGCAGGCCGCCGCAAGGAACAACCCCGAACTGAAGAGCGCGCTCGCCGCGCTTTCTGCGAGCAACGCCGACGTGCAGGCCGCATGGGGCGCCCTGCTTCCCAATGTCGGTCTGAACGTGACCTACGGCATCGACGCCAATCAATTTGCCGTCAATGGCCCTCTTACCCCCGGCGGCTTGAAGGCGCGTAACCTCGGCTACTCCACGAGCGTTACGGTGAACCTTCCCGTCTGGGATTGGCTTGCCGAGCGAGCACAAGGTCAAGCAGAGCGAGATTCGCCGCGATGCCGCGCAGGTGGCGTTGAGCACCACGCAAAGGCGGCTCATCGCGCAACTGGAAGAAGCGTACTCCGAGGCACAGGCGGCGCGCGATCAACTGGCATCGCTGGACGAGAGCGTGGCCGCCGCGGCCGAGAGCCTGCGCCTGACCAAGCTGCGTTACACCGGCGGCGAGGCTACGGTGCTGGAAGTGGTGGACGCGCAGAATACATACGTAAGCACGGAAGATGCGCGCGAGGACGGGCGCGTGCGCTACGAGACTGCGCGAGCCGCGCTGCAAGCGATCACGGGAACGATGTGAGGAACAGGGGTCGGAGATCAGGGATCAGAGAACAGTGAACCGGTTATGAGCGAAAGAACGAAGCAGAACACAAACCGAGGCGCATGGGCGATCTCGTTGGCCGCGCTGGCGTTGCTTGTCGCCTTCCTGCCCGGCTGCAAGAATGCTGCCGCGCCCCAAACTGAAGTGACGGTGCAGGCCGAGCATCCCGAGCAGGGGCCGATCGCCGAGCAAATCACCGCCGACGCCATTCTGGCGCCCATTGCGCAGGCTGCGATTGCGCCCAAGATCAGCGCTCCGGTCAAAAAGTTCTATGTCCAGCGCGGATCGAAGGTGAAGAAGGGCGAGCTGCTCGTCACGCTGGAAAACGCCGACCTGGCCGCCGCGGCGATGGACAACAAGGGATCGCTCGAAGCGGCCCAGGCAACGTATGCCACGGCCACCAAGGCGCAGGTGCCGGAAGATACGCTGAAGGCGGAGTCGGACCTGGCCGCGGCCAAGGCGAATCTCGATCTGAACCAGAGCATTGTGAACAGCCGCAAGCAGTTGTTCGCGGAGGGGGCGATTCCGGGCCGCGACCTGGACACCGCCGAAGGCCGCGCTGGTGCAGGCGCAGGCGGCCTACGACGCGGCTGCAAAGCACCTGGAGTCGGTGCGCAGCGTGAGCCGCGAGGCCGCGCTCAAGGCCGCGCAGGGGCAACTGACCTCGGCCGAGGGCAAATACAAGGGCGCCGAGGCCCAGGTCCACTATTCCGAGATTCGCAGCCCGATCGACGGAGTGGTGACGGACCGGCCTTTGTTCGAAGCCGAAACGGCCGCGGCCGGAGCGCCGCTGATCACCGTCATGGATACTTCCGTACTCCTGGCCAAGACGCACATCGCGCATAGCCTCGCGCCGCAATTGAAGGTCGGCGACGGAGCCACGGTACTCGTGCCGGGTGTTGCCGATCCTGTGCCGGCGAAGGTCTCCATGATCAGCCCGGCGCTCGATCCCGGCAGCACCACCGTCGAAGTGTGGGTGAAGAATCGACAACAAATCCGGGAAGCTCAAGGTGGGAGCGCCCGTGAAGGTCTCGATCACCGGCAGGAACGTGGCCCAGGCCTGGAAGGTGCCCGACTCCGCTATCTTGACCGCGGACGATGGCGCCAAATCGGTGATGGTGGTGGGCAGTGACGGCGCAGCGCATCGTAAGTCCGTCACGCTGGGCATCGATGACGGAAAGGACGTGCAGATCGTAAGCGGCCTCGCGCCCGCGGATCTCGTGATCACCGTGGCGCCCTACGGCCTGGACGAAGGCACCAAAGTGCAGGTGAGCGCGGCGGCGCCGGCCGGTGGAGGGAATAACTGATGCCCGATGAAGGGCCCATTGGGCGCCCCAGTCCCGGGCACAAGCACTTCTGGCTGGCCCGCTCCACGCGCCCCATTTTCTTCTTCGCCGTCATGCTCACGATGGCTGGCGTTTATCTCGCCTTCAGGGTGCCAATCTCCGTTTTTCCTGAGACCAACTTTCCCCGCGTCATCATCGGTATCGACAACGGCGTCATGCCCGTGGAACAGATGGAAGTGACCATCACCCGGCCGATCGAGAATGCGCTCAACTCCGTCCCTGGACTCACTTCCGTGCGCTCCACCACCAGCCGCGGCTCGGCCGAGGTAGACCTGTTCTTCAACTGGAACGTGGATATGGTCCAGTCGCTGCAGTTGGTGGATTCGGCGCTGGCCCAGGTGCAGCAGGAGTTGCCGCCCACCGTCCGCATCACCACCAACCGGCTCACCTTCGCCACCTTTCCGGTTCTTGGCTATAGCCTTACCTCCGACACGGTTCCGCAAACCCAGCTCTGGGAGATCGCTACCTATGACCTGAAGCCGCCGCTGAATCGCGTGGAGGGCGTGAGCTCCGTGCTAGTCCAGGGCGGACAGGTGCCGGAGTATCACGTGGTTCCCAACCTGGCGTTGCTCTCCGAACTCGGGAGTCACCATCACCGACCTGGTGAATGCGATCAACGCCTCCAACATCGTGCAGTCGCCCGGCCTCTACGAAGCCAATCATCAGTTGATCCTGGGTCTGGTGGGTGCGCAGGTGCACGCGCTCGCCGGCCTGCGCCAGCTTGTGGTCAAGACCACGCCCGGCGGAGCCCCGGTGCGCCTCGGTGACGTGGCTGCCGTCGAGCCTTCCACCATGCCCGTCTACACCGTCGTCACCGCGAACGGAAAGACCGCGGTGCTCCTGAGCATTACGCGGCAGCCTTCAAGCAATACCGTTGCCGTGGCCGATGCCGTAGCCCAGGAAGTCGCCCAGCTCCAGCAAAAGCTGCCCCCGGGCGTCAACCTCGAGCTCTTTTACGACCAGTCGCAACTGGTGCGCGACTCCATCTCCAGCGTGCGCGACGCCATCTGCATCGGTCTGGCTCTGGCCTGCGTGATCCTCTTCCTCTTCCTGCGCGACTGGACCTCCGCGCTGATCGCCGGCCTGGTCATCCCCGTGACGATCGCCATCACCATCCTCGCCCTCTGGATCCTCGGCGAGAGCTTCAACCTGATGACGCTGGGCGGAATGGCCGCGGCCATCGGCCTGCTCATCGACGACGCCATCGTGGTGGTGGAGAACATCGTGATGCATCGCGACGCGGGCGAGCACCGCGCGGAGGCAGTGCGCAAGGCGCTAAGGGAGCTGACCGTTCCGTTGCTCGGGTCCACCATTACGCCGGTAGTAGTCTTCCTGCCGCTGGTTTCGGTCAGCGGCGTCACCGGCATCTTCTTCCGCGCGCTGGCCATTACCATGACCGCGGCCCTGCTCACCTCGCTGGCGCTGGCGCTCACCTGGACACCGGGCCTGAGCTACGTGCTGCTGCGCGAGCACAAGCCGGAAGACGACATCTCTTCGCCGCCAGGGCCGGAGCACGACCCCGAAGACGAAAGCCGCCAGGGCGCCGGCCGCCTGTTGCGGCGCGTCCTTCAATTGCACGCCCGGGTTCTGGAGTGGGCGCTGGCCAAGCCTCGGCTGGTCGGCGGTATCTGCCTACTCCTCGTTCTCGCCACCTGGGGCGGGTATCAGCTACTCGGCACGAATCTGCTGCCGGATATGGACGAGGGCGGCTTCATCCTCGACTACTTCATGCCCGCCGGCAGCTCGCTCAGCGAGACCAATCGCGTGCTCCAGGACGTCACGCGCATTCTCCGCTCCATTCCGGAAGTCGAAAACACCTCGCGGCGCACCGGCCTGCAGTTGGGCCTAGCCGCGGTCACTGAGGCCAACACTGGCGATTTCACGGTGAAACTCAAAGCGAAACGCAGCCGCTCGGTCTGGAACGTGATGGATGAGGCGCGCGCCCGCATCAAGGCCGCCGAGCCGGAGCTGGATGTCGAGCTGACCCAGGTGTTGCAGGACAACATCAACGACTTGTCCAACGCGCCGGAGCCCATCCAGGTGAAGATCTTTTCCAGCCATCCCGCGTTGCTCACCCAACTCGGCCCACGCGTAGCCGATGCCATCGGCAAGGTCGATGGCGTCGTCGATGTCGCGAATGGAATCGACAACACCATCAGCGGACCCGCCACCAACTTTCAAGTGGACCCCATCGTCGCCTCCCGGCTGGGCTTTACTCCCGCCGAAGTTTCCGACGATGCAACATCGATCCTGGACGGAATCACCACCAATCCGCTCATCGCCAACGGGCGCGCGTACACCATCCGCGTGCGCCTTGATGACGAGCACCGCGGCTCGCTCGACGCCATTCAGACCACGGTATTCAATAGCGCCTCTGGCCACACGGCCACGCTGGGCTCGCTGGCCAACGTCCAGCAGTTGCCGCCGCAAAACGAGATCCAGCGCGAAGACCTGCAGCAGCTTGTGGAGGTGACCGCCGGGCTGGAGGGCTCGAACCTTGGCGGAGTCATGCAGAAGGTCCAGCAGGCCGTGGCGGACCTGCATCTTCCCGCATCGGTTCGCGTCGTCTACGGAGGCACCTACCAGCAGCAGCAGCAATCCTTCCGCGACTTGCTGCAGGTGCTGGTGCTGGCGCTGGCGCTGGTCTTCGGCGTGCTGCTGGCCGAGTTCCGCAACTTCCCCGCGCCGGTTGCCATTCTCGCCTCGTCGGTGCTGTCGATCTCGGGCGTCATTCTTGCCCTGCTTGTCACCGGTTCCACGTTCAACGTTGCTTCGTTCATGGGACTCATCATGGTCATCGGCATCGTGGCCAAGAACGGCATCCTGCTGCTCGACGCCGACGAGCGATTCCGCGCGCAGGGCGCCTCGGCCCGCGAAGCCATGCTGCACGCCGCGCAGCGCCGCCTGCGTCCCATCGTCATGACCGCGCTTGCCGCCGTCTGCGGCATGTTGCCGTTGGCCTTCGCCCTTGGCGCCGGCTCGCAGATGCTGCAGCCGCTGGCCATCGCCGTCATCGGCGGTCTGACTGCTTCTATGGTGCTAAGCCTGGTGGTAACGCCGCTGGTCTATTTTCTGCTTACGCGCAATCGAGAAGTACGGCGGGAAGAACACGCCTAGCGGTGAGATGGGCATGGCGCAATCGGTCGCTGCCAATCCTCGATGCCAATCACGGAGTCGCGTTACCCGCCCTGTGCCGCGGTCACGTGCACCAACGACGAGCCGAGCTGGATCGCCTACGTCGGCCTTCAACTCCTGTTTGGACCCAAAGAGAAAGCAGAGCCGGACAACAAGCCCTGAGCAGCTGGTTCATTTCCGCCTATAGCATTTTCGGAATTGCTGTAGACCGAAAGCACACACTCAAGTGGCTTTTTCCTCAAGAAAAAGCCACCTTTCAATGCACTCAAGAAGTCTACGTGTATTCCGAAAATGCTCTAGATCGCCAACGTCGCGGCGACTCGCCCGCGGAGAACTACGCCGCAAACCACCAATCCAAGCCCCAACAACGTGGTTGCGGTAATTCCTGACTCGACCCCGAAGTGCAGCATGGATCGAATATCAATGCTCGGAGCACCGAGGTCCACATACGCCCTGAGCATTCCGCCGAAGAGCGCCAGTGCCGGCACGACCATTGTGATGACGTGAATTTGTGCCCGTGTATAGGGCTCCGCGATCGGCGATTCGACCGGCTCCGTCGTGCGATACCACCACCACACCCATACCGCAACAACTGCAAGGCCGAACAAAGTGCTGCCGTTCTGCAGCGCCTTGTACATTTGAACGTTCCCCTCAATAGGCAGTTGCACTGTCTGCCTGAGGAAGCTCCAATGTCGATACGGCCAATAGAACGGGTGTGTGAATGAGTCCCACAAAATATGCGTCCCAATTCCAATGAGGATCGAGAGCGCGATCAACGCCAGTCGTGACGGCGGCCAGAGAGAGAATCCCTTCTCCCTGGGCTTCAGTCTCCTGCGAATCCCGTCGGGCAGCAACATTGAAAGCGGATGCTTCATGTAGGTATGACACAGCCAAAGCGCAGCCAGGCTCAGCGGCAAATCGAGGATGAAAGCACCGAGAAGAGTATGGCCGATGAGTCCGTGCGGTTTGAGAAACAGGAAATAGGCGAAATCGGGCGCAAAACATCCTGCCACCAGCGCAGACATTTCAAGGCGAGTTCTTCGAAACGGCAATGCGGCGGCGGCGTGAGAGAGCGTAAATGGCATTGTTCACAGTATCTCGCACCCCCGGAGCCCGTAGACTTGCTGTGTCCATTGCCGGCCTCCGTATCGGCAAGATAGGATGCCACTGAAAAAGTTTTCAGGAGATTCCCGCCGTGCGCGTTCATTCGCTTTTGTCTGTAGGCTTTCTTGTCCTGGGTTCTCTCGCCAGTCACCCGCAAGAGCCGGTCCAAAGGTCCGCCCCACCGCAGGTGGCAGCGACGCCGCCGATGGGCTGGAACAGTTGGAACTTCTTCGCCGGCCGAGTGACCGACAAGGACATTCGCGCCGCCGCCGACCAACTCGTCGCCAGCGGCATGAAGGACGCCGGCTACGTCTACGTGAACATCGACGACACCTGGGAGGGCGAACGCGACGCCAGCGGCGTGCTGCACTCGAACAGCAAATTCCCCGACATGAAGGCGCTGGCCGACTACGTCCACTCGAAGGGGCTCAAGCTCGGCATCTACTCGTCGCCCGGGCCTAAGACCTGCGCCGGCTTTGCGGGCTCGCTCGATCACGAGGCCCAGGACGCCGAGCTCTACGCCTCGTGGGGCGTCGACTACCTGAAGTACGACCTGTGCAGCTTCATCCCCGCCGTGATGATGACGCAGGCACCCGACGACAAAGCCGAGCAGATGCGGCTGATGATCGAGGCCTACGCCAAGATGGACAAGGCGCTCAAGGCGACCGGCCGGCCCATCGTCTACTCGCTTTGCCAGTACGGCTGGGATGCGGTGTGGGAGTGGGGCCCTGAAGTCGGCGCCAACCTGTGGCGCACCACCGGCGATATTCAGCCCAACTGGCAGAGCATCTACTCCATCCTGAATGAGCAGGCCGGGCTCGCCAGATACGCCGGCCCCGGCCACTGGAACGATCCCGACATGCTCGAGGTGGGCAACGGCAGGCTCACGCTGGCCGAGAATCGCACGCACTTCTCCATGTGGGCCATGCTGGCCGCGCCGCTGCTCGCCGGCAACGACCTGCCCAACATGACGCCCGAGATCCACGCCATCCTCACCAATCGCGACGTGATCGCCATCGACCAGGACCGCCTGGGCCGCGAAGCCACGCGCGCCTACTCCGACGGCGAAGTGGACGTCTGGACGCGCCATCTATCCGGCGGCGCCATGGCCATCGCCGTCGTCAACGCCGGCCCCGACCGATACTCAACGCATCCGTTTCATTTGAGCCTGGCCAAGCTCGGCCTGCACGGCGCGCAAAAGGGCAAAGACCTCTGGACCGGCAAGGAGATCACGCTCACCGGCGATATGCCGCTCGAAATCCCGAGCCACGACATTCTGCTGGTCCGCATCCCCGCGCCGAAGTAGGGAGAAAGCAGGGAACAAGGCACGAAAGGCCGGAGGTCAGGGGAGCGTGGGCCGGTCGCCCGCGAGGGTTCTTTTCTCAAGCCCGAAAAGGTGTAGGATCATCGGCGAAGGGTGGGAACGATGTCCACTTCTCTTCGAAAGGTTCTCATCGATTCGCACGTCGCGGCCATCGCCATCGCGGCACTGCTGGCGTTTTCGCTTGGAGGCGCGGTCATTGTTATCGCTTTCCCCGCTGCCCGCATTCTCTCATTCCTCACCGGTGCCATTGCAACCAACGACATCCCTTATGTCCCTCGTACTCTGGATTTCGTAACCCACCAACTAAGCCTGCAAGACACTCTTCTCTCTCTTTTCGTCGCCTTCACCAATCTGGCTGCCGCATGGCTCCTGTGCCGCTGGTGCTATGGCACGGGTCTCTTATCTACTATGGCCAGCTTTCGCAGCAGAATTCCGAGGAAGACTCATGCCTGAACGATTGAGATCCGTTCTTGTCGATAGTTATGTTGGCGCCATCGCTCTAGGTTTGCTTTTTGCGCCGGGGATCTCGGCTTTCGCGAATGCCGTGGCCGCCCCCGTGCGGGAATGGCTGCAGCTTCGGGGGAACACCTCAATCGCGGGCCCTTTCTCGACTCCGCTGGGCTTTTGGCTCCTGTCGATTCTCCCTGAATTGTTAACCTCCGTGCTCCTCCTGCTGATTGCCTATGCACTGCTGCGCTGGCTCTACTATCCTGCGGCGGAACAGCAGGATCAAGAGCAAACCCCGGAGCTGGAACAGGGGGCATAAGCTCGAGAGCGTGCGGTACGGGCGGGAAAACTGTGTATCCCAGTCTTACTCCGCTCTGCCCAGGCACACCGCAAACCAGCCGCGCTCATCGGTCCAGGTTGCCTCGGCGCGGAAGCCCGTTTCCTTAAGCAGTGCCTCGGCCTGCCCCGGCCGGTACTTGTAGCTGTTCTCGGTGTGGATGGTCTCGCCGGCAGCGAACTCAACGGTCAAATCCAGCACGCCCACATTCACCTGCTGAACGATCCGGCTCGCAAGGTGCATCTCTATCCGCGACGCGGCCTTGTTCCAAACCGCACGGTGCGCGAAAGCCTCCGCATCGAAGTCCGCGTCCAGCTCGCGATTGAGGCGCACCAAAACATTCCTGTTGAAGGCCGCCGTCACGCCCTGCGTGTCGTTGTAAGCCGCCACCAGCGTTGCCTCGTCTTTCACCAGATCGACTCCGAGCAGCATGGCGTCGCCAAGTTCCAGCCCGGCGCGCACGCGGCGCAAAAGCCGCGCTGCCAGGTGCGGCTCAAAGTTTCCGATGCTCGATCCGATGTAGAGCACCAGCCGTCTCTCATCCTCGTCCATCGCTCCCAAATGGAATCTGCGCCCGTCGCCGTCCGTGTAATCCATCACGCGCGGCGCTACCGTAACGCCTGCGATCTCGCGCTCGATCCGCCGTCTCGCTCCATCCAGCGCGCTTGCCGATACGTCGACCGGCTCATAGAGCACTGTTCCCTGCCGTTCCACTGCAGCCTTCAGCAGCAGCCGCGTTTTCTCTGCCGATCCCGCGCCCAGTTCCGCAATGCGCAGCCGCCGCCCCGCGCTTGCCCGTTCCAGAATCTCCTCTGAGGCGCGAAGAAAAATGCCGCGCTCCTTGCGCGTCAGGTAGTACTCGGGCAATTTGGTGATCGCCTCGAAGAGCCGCGAACCGGCCTGATCGTAAAACAGCCACGCAGGCAGTCGCTTGGGCCGCGAACCGAGTCCCTCGCGGACCGCCGTAGCGACGCGTTCGTCGAATTGCAGTACTGGGGCAGGGGAAGCTGCTGCACTCATGGGTTCTCAGCTAATTCGCTCTCAGTTTCGATGCGGTCGAAGCGATTATGTTGCCAGCCGGATGCCGGAAAACTGCCATCGTGTCTCGGGGGAGAAGAAGTTGCGGTAGCTCGAGCGGATGTGCCGCGCCGGCGTGACGCACGATCCGCCGCGCAAAACGATCTGCCCGCTCATGAATTTGCCGTTGTACTCGCCCAGCGCGCCCTCGAGCGGCCTGAAGCCCGGATAGCCGAGGTAGGCGCTGCTGGTCCACACCCAACAATCCCCGTAGTACTTCGTATCATGCGCGTTTTCAGCCGCTTCCGCGGCAGGCACGGGAATTAGCCACCCGGAATCGAGCAGATTCCCTTCGACCGGCTGGCCCTCCGCCGCCGTCTCCCACTCAAACTCCGTGGGCAGCCTGCGGCCCGCCCACCGCGCGTAAGCGTCTGCCTCGTAAAAGCTTACCTGGCTCACTGGCGTGGCTGCGATCTCCTCGAGCGGCAGCTCTCCGCGCAGCGTAAACACGCTCCATGCGCCGTCTTTCTCTGTCCAGTAGAGGGGCGCTCGCCAGCCATTCGCCTTCACCGCATCCCACCCCGCCGAAAGCCACAGCTCCGATTTCCGGTAGCCGCCGTCGGCCATGAACTCCGCGTACTCGCCGCAGGTGACGAGCCGATTGGCCAGCGCAAATGGCTCCAGCCAAACTCGATGCCGCGGCAGCTCGTTGTCGAAGCAGAAGCCGTTGCCCGCGTTCCCCGCCTCTTTCAGCCCTCCCTCGAATTGCTTGAACTGCAACGGCCTCGTTTCTTTTCTGATCCCTTGTTCCCTGGTCGCTGTTCCCTGCCTTCTCGATATTTCGGTCGCAGCGGATTGGTGAAGAACGCATTCAGAATGTCGGTCAGCAGCAACTCCTGGTGCTGCTCCTCGTGGTTCGCGCCCAGCTCGATCCGCCGCAGCGCCTCGGCCTCCGGCTCTCGCTCGAACAGCCGCTCCATGGCCGCGTCCACGTGCTCGCGATAGCGCAAAATCTCTTCAAGCCCCGGCCGCGAAAACGACGACCGCAGCCGCTTCTCAGGAAACGCCGAAAAACTTTCGTAATAGCTATTGAAGAGCCACGAAAAGTCCGCGTTGAAGACCCGGTAGCCGGGCAGAAACTCCCGCAGCACGAACGACTCGAAGAACCACGTGGTGTGCGCCAGGTGCCACTTGGCCGGCGAGGCCTCAGGGCACGACTGCACCATCATGTCTTCCGCCGTGAGCGGCTCGCAAAGAGCAAGCGTGTTCCGCCGCACCTCATTGAATCGGTTGATAATCGCCGAGCCGGGGCCTGAAAAGGTGGTTGTGCTCAAGGTTCGCCCTCCCGTATGGGCTGAGTGTAGTTCAAATTCATCGGATACGCCGCCCTTTTCGAGCCCTCACTGCCAGCCCGCAGCCCGGCCTCGGAACGCCAACGTGAATGCCGTCCGTTACATTGCCGAGGGACGAATCGTGCAATCCATAAGGTAAGCCGCCGTCTCCTTCGCGGTCTCGGCCGATGATCGTAAACGATCTTAGGCCCCGGGCTGGTATTTGACCTTGAATGGTGCTTTAATTCCTGCCAGAGATTTGAAAGATTTCTCGCCCCCTGGCGCTATGGCAGGAGGGAGTATGTGCACGTTAAAGCCAAACCGCTGGGTCCTCTTTGCAGTGCTGTTCACTGTCTCCGTGGCGATTCCGCGAAATCTGCCGGCCCAGGAAACCGATCAGTCCCCGGCTCCTGCGGCAGCCCCGCCTGCCGCCCAGGCCGCGGCCCCTGCCCCCGCACAGCCGACCGCCGAGCAACTTGGCGACTCGCTCACCGCCCGCCAGCGCTACCAGGCCGCCATTGCCGCCTACTCCAAAGCGCCGCAGATGACGGCCGACGATCTGGAACAAGATGGGCATCGCCTACCAGATGATGTTCAACTCCAGGGACGCCACCCGCTGTTACAAGGAATCGCTCAAGCTCGATCCCGCGCAACTCTCAGGTTCTGAACAATCTGGCCACGGTCTACGCCTCGCTTAAGGAATACGGCCAGGCGGACCGCATGTACCGCAAGGCGCTCAAGCTCGACCCCCACTCCGCGCTCATTCTCAAGAATCTCGGCACCAACCTGCTGGCGGAACACAAGTACAACAAAGGTTGGGAGGCTTACCAGCAGGCTCTGGCCATCGATCCGCAGATCTTTTCCGATCACGGCGCACCGTCCGTTGAGAATCCCTCTAACGTGCAGGAGCGGGGCGCCATGAACTACTACATGGCGGCGGGCTGCGCTCGCGCCGGCTACACCGATTGCGCCCTCCAGTATCTCCGCATGGCGCTGGATGAGGGCTTTACCACCCGCAAGAAGGTCGCAAACCGACAGCGAGTTCGCCAGCCTGCGCGACAACCCCGCCTTCAAGCAGTTGCTTGCAGAAGAGCAGCGCAGCCAGTAAGCGCCCAGTCTCGTCAGCGCTTCGTCGTCTCCCGCCGCTCCTCACTCGTCTATCTGATAGGTTGGCCTTTCCGCCGCCTGGGAGATCCGATGAACATCCGTCTTTTGTCCGCAATCGTCATTGCCGTTGCTCTCACTGCCGCAGCCGTCGCTCAGGATTCCGGCTCCGCTCCGCCAGCCGGCCAGAACGCAGGTCCGGGATCATGGCGGTGGCTACGGCCAGCGCGGTGGCCGCGGCGGCTATGGCGGCGGAATGGGCATGATGGGCCGCGGCCTGATGGGCACGGTCACTGAGGTTGCCGCGGATCACTACACCATCAAGACCGACACGGGCGATGTCTACACCGTCCATTTCACCGCGGACACGCGCATCTTCAAGCAGGTGGCCGGAACGCGCGCGGCCCGGCGATGGCGGCGGGTTCCGGTGGTGGCCAGGGCAGGCGGCGGCGGCAGGGCGGCCGCGGCTACGGCGGCAATCCTCCCCAGGAGATCAAGCCATCCGACATCAAGGTGGGCGACGCCATCGGCGTGATGGGCGACATCGACGCAACGGCCAAATCGGTCGGCCGCCACGCGTGATCGCGCAGCTCGATCCCGCGGTCGTCCAGCAGATGCACGCGATGGAGGCCAACTTCGGCAAGACCTGGCTGATGGGCAAGGTCACCGCCATCGACGGCACAAAGATCACGCTCACCGGCACGCTCGACAATGCCCCTCACACCGTTGTCGCCGACGAAAACACGACCTTCCGCAAGCGCCGCGATCCCATCACCCTGGCCGATATTCAGGTGGGCGACACCGTCCGCGTGGACGGCGCCGTGAAGGATGGCGTCTTTACCGCAACCAACGTGAACGTTGGCGGAATGATGGGCGGCGAGACGCCCACGGTCCCGCGCAACTCGCCGCCCCAATAGGCGAGCGCTTTATTCGATCGACTGCAGCTCCAGGCGCCATTGGTCAGCACAAACGTGGCCTGCGCAGCGAGCTCAGTTTGTTGCCGGGATTGTGCGCAATATTCTGCAGCGGCTCCGGCACTCCGTCCAGATTCACGTCCTCGGTGAACGAAGCGATCCTCGTGTCTCCCACAGTCTGAATCTGGCCCACGTCGCGCGCCTTCAGATGATTGGTCGCCAGGGTCTGGATGACAACGACAAAGTTCGGATCGGTCGGGTTGTCGGGCCGCCACTGAATCACATCCCCGCCGCTCGCCAGCTTGAGCACCTTCTTGCCGTCGGGCGTCACCGTAAAGTCGCCCCAATATCCGTTGGGATATCTCTTGGTCTCGAACCAGTACTTGGCTGTCACTCCCTGCACCATGCCTGTACTGTTCACAGTAATGCTGACCGGCGCCGCGGGAGTCTGGTCGTACTTGGCCTGAATCATCGTCAAAGCCTGGGCTTGCGTCAGCTCCGGCGCCGATTTGCAGCCCGCCATCCACAACCCCGCGCCCAGCAAAACCAAAGCTCCCAAAACCTGCAACTTTACCGCGTTTTTCACATTCCCTCCGTGAACCCCATGAGTAGACCGCATCAAACGGCTCGAATTCTTTCGCCTCGCCATTTTTCATCTACTTTCCTCCCCTGTCAATGCAGTTGAAAGTGACCTTGCTCACAGCTGAACGTGCAAGAGAAGAACGCGTGCATGCGCACCACTGTCGGTTCCGATGGCTGATTGCCCGCTCAGAGAGCCTGGACGAAACTGCGTAGAAGCTCATGCCGCATCGCCTTGCTCGAGCAGGCGCGTCCGTTTCAGGCTGCCGTACTGCTCGTCGAGCGTCTGCTTGCGCCGGTGCTCGGCGACGACCACCGCGCCCGGCGCAAGAATCCCCTGAGCCGCCCCGCCCAGCAGTCCCAACGTGGTCGCATATTCCTGCGCCGCATCGTACGGCGGATCGAGAAACACCACTTCGTAGCGTTCTGGTTTTGGACTGGCTTCGGCGGCTGAACGCAGAAACGCGCCCACACTCTTCGTGTGAACGCGAACTCCGCTGCCGATTCCAAGCCGCGCCAGATTGCCGTCAAGACCTTCAGCGGCCGCCGGAGCCCGCTCGACAAAAGTCACGCGCGCGGCCCCGCGGCTCAGCGCCTCCAACCCCACCGCGCCCGAGCCGGCATACAGATCCAGAAACGCCGCGCCCTGAATGCGCGGCGCGAGCACGTTGAAGAGCGTCTCGCGCAGGCGGTCGCTGGTGGGCCGCGTGCTCAACCCCGGCGGAGCCTCGAGCGTGCGCGAGCGATACGTTCCGGCGATGATGCGCATCGCCAACCAGCATAACGGAACCGCCACTCGCATTCGCCCTGCTCAGGTCTCGGCTGACCGCTGTCCACGCTTTGCACTAGCAAGCTGAAGCTCGACAGCTGTCTTTCCCGCCCTACCCTCTACAATCGATCTATGCGTGGCTGGTCAATTCCGCTGGGCCGATGGATGGGCGTGGAGATGCGCGTCCACATCTTCTTCCCTCTGCTGGTCCTGGTGCTGTTCGCCATCAGCGGCGCAGACGGCTGGCCCCGCGGGTTGGCTCTCTTTCTTCTGCTTGGTCGCGGCTGTCGCCGTGCGCGAAACCGCGCGCCTGCTGGTGGCGGCGTGGCTGGGACTGCGCCTCCGCGCCATTCTGCTTCTGCCCATCGGCGGCCTGTTTGCCTACGCCAATCCTGAGAGCCAGGAAATCGCCAACCAGCGGCAGCGGGCAGTTTGTCCTCGCGCTCGCCGGCCCTCTGGCGAATCTGGGCGCGGCTCTCGCCGCTGCCGGCATCATCCTCGGCGCCAGCGGCGATGTGCGGCTCTTCGATCATCCCTTCATCACCTCCTGCCCATCTGCTGCGCAGCCTGGTCTGGATGCAGGCGTCTCTGGGCCTGCTGCACGTGTTCCCCGCTTATCCGCTCGATTGCGGCCGCCTCATCCGCAACAGCTTTGCGCGCAACGCACGGCTTCGGCCCCCGCGGGCCGCGCCGCTGCCGGCCTGGGCCAGGTGCTGGCCCTGGCTGCCATCCTCGGCGGCATGTTGGCCGCAGGAGCCCTGGCTCATCCTCGCCGGCTTCTTCATCATGATCGGCGCGCAGGTCGAGGATCAGGGCGTCTTCTTCCAATCGGTCGTTGACACCGTGCGCATGCGCGAGGTCATGCTCACCGACTTTGCCACGCTCTCGCCCTCTGACACGCTGGCCGACGCCCTCTACCGCTGCGTGCACTCGCTGCAGGAGGACTTTCCCGTGGTGCGCGGCCCGCAATTGGTGGGCATCGTCTCCCGCCAGCGCATCCTTGACGCTCTGCGCAGCGACGGCAATGGCTATGTGCAGTCCGTCATGTCGCGCGCCTTCCAGGTGGCGCGGCCTGAGGACACGCTGGGCACCACCATTCGCCGCCTCACCGCCGGCCACGGCCTGGCGCTCATCCCTGTCACCGAGAGCGGTCGCGTGGTGGGCATTGTCAGCGTGCAGAACCTCATGAGCTCCATGTCGCTGCTCGCCGAGCAGCGCCGCATCGAACGCCAGGAATCGGAGAACTGAAGGCTCCCATGGCACGCGAGGAACATGCAGGTCCCGCAGCGCTGGCGGGCGGCCCGCCCCTGACCAGCCAATAGAGTGGGTGCCCCATCCAAGCTCTGCTTGGGTGGGGGAGGATCATTCCACCACGCCCGGTGCCGGGTGCTCCATCCTCGGCGCGTCTTTGTTTTTGCGCATAGGGTGGGAGAGCACAAACCCAAATCAACAGGCCTTGTATCAGGGCACGACTTTAGTCGTGCCGTAAGAAGTCCGCAAATTAAATGTAGCCTTTAGGCCCTGAGGGATGTCTTGCAACGAATTGCCTATATTCCGCCAGACGCCGCCTACCGCCATCTAATAAAAACCTGAAAAAGCAGCCGTGCCTTCCGCAGAAACGGAGTACTAGATTTCGGGCAACAAGCCCACGAGGAACCATACTATGGCTGAAAAGCAAACTACAGTACCTGAAGTCGTTGAGCAGTTGTTGGAAACCACAGGCAAGCAGGTTCAAGGGTTCGTCTTGGAACTGCGGAACAATCCTGCCGCACCAGAACAGGATGGCCAGGCAACCAAGCCTAAAGCGACCGAGCGCGACCTCGAAAACTAAACTTGAACAACGTAGCTACCCATCCCGGCGCGCTTATTCGCGCTAGGATGGGTAACGCCGAATGTTTCGCTCGAAAGCCTTCCAATGAGCAACGCATATCCACCGCTCGCCCCCGGCCTCTACCTCGTCGCCACTCCCATCGGCAACCTTGGCGACATCACGCTGCGCGCGCTCGAAGTTCTGCGCGCCGTTGACCGCATCGCCTGCGAAGACACGCGCCAGACGCAAAAGCTGCTCAACCATTTCGAAATCGCCAAACCCACCGTCAGTTGCCACGAGCACAACGAGCGGTCCCGAGCCACAGAATTGATCCAAAACATAAAAGCCGGGAACGCCATCGCGCTCGTCTCCGACGCCGGAACGCCGGGCGTGAGCGATCCCGGCTCTTGGCTGGTCCGCGAGGCCATCGCCGCCGGCGTGCCGGTCTTTCCCATTCCCGGCGCCAATGCCGCCATCAGCGCGTTGATCGCCTCGGGACTGCCCGCCGACGAATTTGAGTTTCTCGGGTTCCTTGCCGGAGAAAGCCGGCGCGCGCCGCACGCGCCTCGAATTGCTCGCAGCCGAAGCCGCACGAGACCGCGCGGACATTGATCTTTTACGAAGCGCCGCACCGCCTGCTCGGTACGCTCGCCGATCTCGAATCGGTTTGGGGTCCCGAACTGCGCGTCGCCGTGGCCCGCGAGCTGACCAAGATTCACGAAGAGTTTCTGCGCGGAACCGTCGCCGAAGTGCGCCGCGAACTCGCAGGCCGCGATCGCATCCGCGGCGAAATCACATTGCTCATTGAAGTGCCGGCGCAAGACTGCCTCGTCGGTCGGAGCGCCGGGCGCGGCAAACGCGCACGAATCGATCGCCAGCCGCGTTGCGCGGATGCAATCTGAAAGCGGACTCGACGAGAAAGAAGCGCTCAAGCGGCTTGCACGCGAGCTGGGCCGGTCGAAGAGTGATGTTTACAGCGAACTGCAGCGCGAACGCGCGAGAAAACGGTAGGTCCGTGGCCAGTTGGAAATGTTCCTTGACGAATGATGCCAAATGGCGGCGTGGACGCCGCCATGACAGCCGGTCTGGAGACCGGCGCTACGTTCTGCCGCAGAAACGTCTTTTGCCGGTCGCGGACCTAGGAGTTTGTCCCGGCTGTACCCTACTTTCTTGGTCCCTTGTTCCCTCGGTCCCTGCCTTTACGCCTTGGCCACTTCCACCAGCGTCGAGTAGAACGTTGCTCCGCCGCCGATGTCGGTCAGCCGCTCGCTGGTCAGCGCGTTGATGTTCGTCGCCGTCTGGATGCAGCTTGGCCCAGTCGAGCCGCGCGGCCACCACGCCGGCAGGCAGGCTCGCGTTCAGCATCGCCGTCAGCTCGAGCGACGCCGCGGTCGTTGAAGACGCGCACCCGATCGCCGTCCGCCACGCCGCGCGACTGCGCGTCGGGCGGGTGCATTTCGAGTCGCTGGCTGGTCCGCGCCTCCATCTTGCGATGGCCGGGCAGATTGGCGAAGGTCGAGTTCATGTAGTTGTCGTTCTTGCGGCCCAGCAGTTCGAGCGGATACTTCTTCGCGGCTTCGCCCCAACGCGACTCAGCCGGAGGGACAAAACCCGGAAGACCGTCAAGGCCCGCTGCGGCCAGCGTCTCGGAGAAGAACTCGATCTTGCCGGAGGGCGTTGGCAGCGGGCCGGAAGTGTACGGCAGGAACGGCCGCGTTCCGGATCGGCGATGAAACGCGAGCGGAATGTGGCCTTCGCGCTCCAGATCTTCGAATGTGATGTGCTCCATGTTCGCGTTCGTCGAGTGGCCGTCGGCGCCGATCGCAAGCGCCTGGCGGATCATCTCCTCCGGCGTGTCGCGGAAGCAGGCCTCAGTGAATCCCATGCGCTGCGCGAGCTGGCCGAAGAGCCACACGTTCGACCGCGCTTCGCCGGGCGGGTCAATGGCCTGCTTGGAAAGCTGCACGAAGTAGTGGCCGTATGCGCCCTGCACGTCAGTGTGTTCGAGAAACGTGGTCGCCGGCAGGATGAAGTCGGCGTAGTCGGTGGTGTCGGTAAAGAACTGCTCGTGAACGACGGTGAAGAGATCGTCGCGCATCAGCCCGCGGCAAACCGCGTTGTGATTCGGCGCAACGGCGCCGGGATTCGAGTTGTAGACAAACAGCGCGTGAACCGCAGGGCCGTCTTCTTGTTCCCTTGTTCCCTTGGTCCCTTGGTCCCTGCCTTGCCCAAGCTCGGTCAGCGCGCGGCCAAGCTCCGACATGTTCACGACGCGCGCCAGGCGGCCCAGCGGCGAAGCCAGCGCCAGATCGGGCCGCTCGAGGGCCTGCTTGTTCCACTGAAATGCGCCCGAAGTGGAAAGCTGTCCGCCGCCGCCGCGATACTTCCACGCGCCGGTGAGCGCGGGCAGCATGGCGATGGCGCGCACTGCCGCGCCGCCGTTCTCGCATCGCTGCACGCCGTAGTTCAGGCGCAGCATCGCCGGGCGCGTGGTGGCGTATTCGCGCGCAAGCTGCTCGATCTCCGCCGCCGTCATGCCGGTCCACGCGGCCACGCGCTCCGGCGTGTACTCGCGCACGCGTTCCGCCAGCCGCTCGAATCCGTGCGTCCGCTTTGCAATGTAGGCGCGGTCTTCGAGGCCCTCGTTCAGAATCACGTGCATCATGCCGAGCGCCAGCGCCGCATCAGTGCCGGGACGAATGGCGATGTGCCAGTCGGCCACCGCCGCCGTGCGCGTGCGGTAGGGATCGATCACGATCAGCCGCGCTCCGTTGCGCCGCGCCTCCTCGACGAACGGCCACAGGTGAATGTTGTTGCCGTGGATGTTCGCGCCCCACGCCAGGATGAGCTTGGCCAGCCGCACATCTTCGGTGGGCGTGCCAAATTTCTTGCCGTAAACCAGGTTCCACGCCTGCCCGCCCGCCTCGGAGCAAATCGTGCGGTCGAGCTGGCTCGCGCCCAGGCGATGAAAGAAGCGGCGATCCATCGATCCGTAGCCGAGCACGCCGATGGTGCCGGCGTAGCTGTAGGGCAGAATCGACTCGGGTCCGTAATGATCGCCGATCTGCTTGAGCCGCGCGGCAATTGCGACCGAGCGCTTCGTCCCAGCTCACGCGCTCGAAGGCCTCGTGCTCGCGCCCGCGTTGCAGCGGCCCTTTCGTCACGCCGGTTTTGCGGCGCAAAGGGTAGAGGATCCGGTCCGGCGCGTAGACGCGATCGAGATACTTCGCCACCTTGCCGCACAAGAAACCCCGCGTCACCGGCTGCGACGGGTCGCCCTCTACCTTGACCGCGCGGCCTTCCTCGTTCACCGTCACCAGCACCGCGCACGAGTCAGGGCAGTCGTGCGAACAGACCGTGTGAACGATGCGGAAGGGCGTCGAGGCAGCCATGGCGTCATTGTAAGCTGAACTCGGATTTTGATCGCACAAACTCCATGTACACTGAACACGCCATGAGTTGCCTCTTCTGCAAGATCGCGTCACGCGAAATCCCATCTACCGCCGTCTACCAGGACGAGCTCACGTACGCATTCGCCGACATCAATCCCAAGGCGCCTGTGCACGTGCTGATCATTCCGCGCGAGCACATTGGTTCGCTCGCCGAGGCCGGAGCGGACAAGCGCGCTCTGCTCGGTCATCTGTCTTGGGTAGCGGCGGAGATCGCCCGCAAGAAAGGCCTCGCGAACGGCTACCGCGTCGTAGTGAACACCGGCGACGACGGCGGCCAGACCGTGGACCATCTGCACTTGCACCTGATGGGCGGCCGGCCGATGACCTGGCCTCCCGGCTAGGGGCAGCCGTCAGCCATCGACCATGAAAAAGGGCGCGCCAAAGCAGCGCGCCCTTCTGTCTTCATCAGTGGCTCTTAGTGTCCGTTACACCGGCTGCTGCGAGTATTCCTCTTCCTCTTCCACCCCGTAGCGGCGGAGAAGAACCGGCAGGCTCTGCGAAAACGCCGAGCGCGGCATCACCGAGTCGCATCCTGCCTCAACGGCTTTCATCTTCAGGTCGCCCTGCAGATGATTCAGGAAGCCGATGATCGAGACGGCCTTCTTGAACTTGGCCTTGAATTTTGGAATCAGCGTCATGGGCTTGGCGTTCAGGTTGTTCAGGTCGAAGACCAGCAGCGCGGGCTTCTCGTTTTCCGGCGCATCGTAGATGCGCGTTATCGCATCTTTGTTCTCGCCCTTCACAAACTCCACCTTCACGCCCAGTTTGCGCGCCGTCTCCTGAATCTTGGCCAGGAAGAAGAGATCCTCAATGAAGCAGAAGATGCGCGTGGGAGCGTCTTCGCGGATGGGCGCCGGAGGCTGCGTCGAATAAACGTCGGGATAGTACCCGCCGCCATGACCGTTGCCCGCCGTGGGAATGGTGGAGGGCGGGCCGTCGGCGACATTGCCGTTCACCGCGCGATAGCTGTGGTCCATCGGGCCGACAAATGCGCGTGGGCCCTTCTGGCGTCCCCTGCGCTTCCCTTGCGGCGGACCGGAGATGCTGTTCCCGGGCTGCAACGGAGGAGCCGAGTTCTTCTGGAAGAATTTCTTCTTCTTGCGGCTCTGGTGCTGATGCAGAGGCTTGTGCTGAGCGGGTTGCGACAGATGCGGCGTTTGCGGCTGCGGCTGCTCCTGCATCTGCGGCTGCTGGGCTTGCATCCCGGCCTGTTGGCTGGACTTGTTCTTGCGGCGGCGGCGACGGCGCCGATGCCCATGCGACTGCACCTGACCGTTGTCAGGAGGTGGCCCCTGTTCAGACTGGGGCTGCGTCGGTTCTATTGTCATGATGCGTATACTTCCTGGTGCTTTGCACTCTGCGCGGTGCTTTGCGCGTTTTACCACTGGTTCGGCTGTTGCATGACCTTGCACAAATGCTTTCCGGATTCTTCCGGAAAGCGCTGTAGATAGATCGATGAACTGCTCTTCCTAAACTGGCGTGACCGTATCCAACCCTGCGAGGAATTCGAGCATGCACGGTTGCGAAGCCGGCCGCCGCGCTTCAACTTCTGTGGTTCCCAACCCTTGAGCTTCTTTGAGAATGCGATTGCCGCTTCATTCGCGGGAGTCGTCAATCAACTCCATCCGACCGCCGGACTTTACCCGGCGCAGCCTCTGCTTTTCTCGGAGAATGCCCTTTCCTATGTGAGCCTTCGCCGCGCACAGCTTGATTGCAATCAGACTGCCGGACGATGATTCGCTTGCTCCGCGGCGAGCTTGCTCTACCCATGCCTGGGTGGCCTGCGTCAGCCGCTTGATAGGCAACTCTGATAGTACAGGGAAGGTCCCCCTGTGGCAAGTGGTGGTTTGGGCAGGAACCGCCTTTGGTAATAAGCCCGGCAAACTCCGGGCACATCGACACTTGAGCGGCAGATGCCAAACGAAAAAATGAGCCCATACGCACGAAACGCCACTCTCAGGAGTGGCGTTTCAAGAGCGGTGCCGGGGCCCTGCGCTGGTCACTGGCCTCCCAGCGAGATGGAGAGCGGGGGTAGTCTCCTCCGCTCCGATTGCAGGCTCCCCGGCTGGCTTCTCCCTTTTTAAGGGCCGCTCGTTGGCGGTTGCTCTGCCGGGTACCCGGTGCTGATCAGGCTCGCTGGGCGTTCCTCCAACGGCCATACATCACTGGCGCATATAACCTAGCAATCGGTGTTCCGTTTAAAACATTGTTTATTTGCAGTCACTTATAGGAATTGTGGGCGCTGATTGTCTGGATTCTGGAAGTTCTAAGGCGAAAATCCTTCAAAAATCAGTAGGGTAGTTCGAGCGGACGCCGCTCTGCTGACGATCAACGCTGGCACTTGGGGCAGTAGTGGGTTCCGCGGCCTGCTACGACAACCCGGCGAATCGGCGTTTGGCAGAAGCGGCAGGGTCGGCCGGTGCGCTGGTAAACGCAGTGCTCAAGCTGGAAGAATCCCCGCGCGCCATCGGCATCCACGTAATCGGAGACTGACGAGCCGCCGAGTCGAATGGCGTGCGTCAGGATCTCGCGCAACGCAATCCGCAACCGGTCGAGCTCGGCGCGAGTCAAGCGGTTGGCCCGCCGGCGCGGCCGGATGCCAGCATGAAACAGGCTTTCGTCGGCGTAGATATTGCCCACGCCAGCAAGGAGCGTCTGGTTCAGCAGGGCTGCCTTGATGCAGATGCGCCGGCCATGGAAAAGCCCGGCGAATTCGCTAGCGCCGATGGTGAGAGGTTCGTCGCCCGGCGCACCGAATGCGGCTCCTCGCCGGAGATCGCGGAACTCAAGCCGGCCAAATCGCCGCGGATCGACGAATCGCAGCTCCCGGCCGCTTGCCAGCGTGAGCCGCGCATGTGTGTGAGGCACAACGGGACTTTCGGGCGTGGTCACCAGGAGACGCCCCGTCATGCCCAGGTGAACGATCCACTGCGCATCTGGCGCGGCGCCGGATGAACCCAGTTCAAAGACGATGTGCTTTCCGGTGCGGTGAACCGCGAGAATAGTGCGGCCCGCAAGCCCCTTGGCCTGGCGCGAACGGGGCGTCTTGAAGGGTTGAGGATGACGGTCAAACCAGACCCGAACGATGCGATCGCCGCGGACGCGTTTGTCGACGCCGCGAGCGATTGTTTCCACCTCGGGCAGTTCCGGCATCCGCTTATTGTAGAGGATCGCGATTAGGGCGCCGCGACGCGCGCTTCTATCGGGGATTCTCGACCAGTTCGGATTCTTCTTCCGACGCTCGAGATTGCATGGCTCCCCATTGCTCCAGGTACACGACTCCCAGCGCGAGACCGACGAGGAAGACTCCCACGGAAGAGTACTCAATCAGATTGAGATCGCGGTCCTCGGCCGGAGTTTGATACACCGTAGTGCCATGTATGCCGCGCGGCACCACGCGATTTACCTCCGGCGCCGGCAACCTGGGCATGGTGTCAAGGTAGTGCGTGGAGATCATCGCGGAGACGATCAGGCCCGCCAGACCTGGTAAGAGAAACAGCAGCGCGAAGAACTTGAGCGTGGCTAACCTAGCAGCTTTCATTGCTTTTGCCTCAAGTCAATCGAGATTGCAGGGCCGGAACAGTGGAGAACGCTGGGGTTGCGGTTCCCGTCTAAAGTTTAGACCAGATTCCACGGCGCTCGCCACAAACATCTTCGTACTTGCTTGCGAAATTATCTTGCGCGTTCCAAAAAGGAATCGCTGTGAGGCACGTCTTCTCATCCGACGGCCGTGTTGCCATGAAGCTTTGGCGCACGAGACACTACACTGAGTGCAACTCATGGCCCCGCCCGACACTGTAACCGATACAATCGCCGCGATCTCCACGCCGCCCGGGCGGGGCGGCATAGGGATTGTGCGCCTCAGCGGGCCGCAAGCCGCGTCGATCGCCTCGCAGCTCGTGAGGCCTCATCAACCCCTCGAGCACGCCCATGCTCGCCTCGCCGACGTGCTCGATTCGGTAGACGCAGAAGGTGCGCGGATCGATGAGGCGCTCGTCACGTTCTTCGCCGCGCCCAATTCGTATACATCGGAAGACCTTGTCGAGATTGCCGCGCACGGGTCACCGGTAGTCCTGGAGCTTTTGCTGCGTCGCGCGCTGCAGCTCGGCGCGCGCCTGGCCGAGCCCGGAGAGTTCACCCTGCGTGCTTTTCTGGCTGGGCGGCTCGATCTGACGCAAGCCGAAGCGGTGCGCGACCTGATCGATGCGCAGACCCTGACGCAGGCGCGCCAGGCCGCCAGCCAGATGGGCGGCGCGCTCAGCCGCCGCGCTGCGCCCGCGAAACAATCTCTCGTTGAGTTGATTGCGCTGCTCGAAGCTGGCATCGACTTTGCGGAAGACGACATCGACGTAACGCCGCAGGCCGAGATTGCGCGCCGCATCGATGAGATCACGCCGCCGCTCGCCGCTCTCGAGGCCTCCTTCGCGCGCGGCCGCATTGTCCACGACGGACTAACGCTGGCCATCGTGGGCCGCCCCAACGTGGGCAAGAGCTCGCTCTTCAATCGCCTCGTGGAGCGCGACCGCGCCATCGTCACCGCTTCGCCCGGCACTACGCGCGATCTGGTCACCGAACGCATCTCGCTCGGCGGCATTCCGATTGAATTGGTGGACACGGCCGGTTTTCGCGAGGGTGCCCGCGAACTTCTCGAGGAAGCCGAGCAGCTCGGCATCCGGCGCAGCCATGAAGCGTTGGCCGACGCGGCGCTGGTGCTCATTGTGCTCGATGCCACACAGCCGCTCAACGACGAGGATCAAAGGCTGCTCGCTGCGGTCGGGGGCCGTCCGGCAATTGTCGCCCTCAACAAGAGCGATCTCGTGCCGAACGGCCCCGAACTGGCCCGCAACGACGAGCCCCTGCTCGCCAGCCTCCCTGCGCTTCCTACGTCTGCGCTGACCGGCGAGGGCATCGCCGCGCTGCGCGAGCGTATTCTGTCGCTCGCCACCGGTGGAGCGGCCGCCGAACCGGGAATGTTGACAAATCTCCGCCAGCACCAGGCTGTGACGACCGCGCTTTCGGCGCTCGCCGACGCTGCGAAGGCTAATGCAGGCGGCATTCCCCACGAAATGATTCTGCTCGACCTCTACCGCGCGCTCTGGGCTCTCGACTCGCTCACCGGCCAAACCACGTCCGACGACATCCTGAACCTGATCTTCTCGACTTTCTGCATCGGAAAGTAACCCCGCTTCCGAGACGGTCCAATCAAATGTAGAGATTCCCAATAATTCCTTGTAAATACAAGGTTTATTGTCCTATAATGTCTCTTAGCGACTCATAGAAGCCAAACCACAATGAGTTGCCAGTGAGTTGCGGAGAGCGAATATAGATATTTTCTCCTCTGGCGACTCACGGAGGGGCACGAATGCAGCTCACAGACAACAAAATCAAGGCTCTCAAACCACAAGCCAAGCGATATTTGGTAAGCGATGATGGCGGGCTTTCGCTGGACGTACTCCCGAGCGGGAAAATGTCTTGGCTGTTTCGCTACAGGCAGGGCGGCAAGCAAGAGCGCGTAACGCTGGGGCCGTACCCAGCCATGAGCCTGAAGGCCGCGCGCGCCGCCCGAGACTTAAAGGCTACAGAAGTGGCAGAGGGCAAGTCTCCCGCTCTCGCGGCGAAGCTGGCGCGGGCGGGACTAACCACGAATCCCACCGTGAAAGAATTCGGAGAGCGGTACTACAAAGAGCAAGTGCTGAGGAATTGGAAAGACCCGAAAAGCATTCGGCGCTACCTGGATAACGAGATTTTTCCCACCTTCGGAGAAAAGACCCTCAAAGACGTAAACGCCTTGGACGTGCAAGCGCTGGTGTATCGGAAGCGGGACAACGGGCGCATCGCAGCGGCCATGCAACTTCGCAACGTGATAAAGCAGATTTTCGATTACGCGGTTGAAGTGCAACTGGTGACTATCAACCCCGCCGTCATGGTGGCAACCCGCTACATCGGCAAGACCCGGAAACGTTCCCGCGTGCTCCCACCGAATGAGATTCGGCTTTATTTCCACACCATCTATCAATCGAACATGCGGCGGCAATTCAAGCTGGCCCTTCATATCATCTTGCTCACTCTCTCGCGAAAGTCTGAACTCTTGCTGGCGCGGTGGGAGCATGTGAACTTTGAGACGGGGGAATGGCTCGTCCCGGAAGAAAACGCAAAGACCGGAAAGCCGCACATTGTTTACATGTCTACGCAGGTTGCCGCGATGTTCCGGGAGTTGAAAGCCTTGGCCGGAGACTCCGAACTGGTGATGCCTGGCCGGAGTAGCCTTAAAAAGCCCTTTGCCTCGAATGCGTTGAATAAGGCCCTTGAAGGGCTGACATTCGAGATGGACCCGCTCACCATCCACGATCTGCGTAGAACGGGCGCAACGCTGCTAACGGAACGTGGGTTCAACCGAGACGTGATCGAAAAGGCTTTGAGTCACGAGGCCGTTGGCATTCGGGCCGTCTACATCGTTGCCGAGTTCGCAGAGCAGCGAAAGAAGATGCTCCAGTGGTGGGGTGAATACGTGGATAGCATTGTGACCGAATCCAAGGTGATTGTCGGTAACTTCGGAGGCGGCGCAGCCTAGCTCACCAGCCATGAGCAAGGCACAAGCGCACCTCCCCGGCTTCCGTGACACCAGCGACGGGGAAAGCAATCATCCAACGGGCGCGCCATGCGACTTTCTGGCGCGCCCGTTGTTCCCAACACGACAGCGCGCCCGTCACCCCATGCCTTCCCAAAATCTCCAAATAGCCAAAAACTTGCGCGGTTTTTCGACCTTGGAACAGGTTGGAAGTAGATGGACGGCATGAGCCTGTCCCATCACGGGGGAGAGTACATTGGACAATCCAGAAAAGATTATTCGCCTGCAAGCGGTCAAGGCGCGGTGTGGCCTTAGTCGGAGCACGCTATATAACCGGATGGCAGCGGGGGAGTTCCCTTCGCCAATAGCGCTCGGAGCACGCTCCGTGGGCTGGGTGGAGTCCGAAATCAACGCATGGATTGCCGCTCGGATCAATGCGAGCCGGAAGCCCACCCAATCCACCAAGACACAAGCCGCCTGAGGAGATGGGCCAAATGAAAACAGGAAGATCGATGGACGCACAAGCCGACGATTCCCTGGTATGGGAAGGCATTGACCTTCCGCGCGTTGAACCTGGGGTCTATCAGGCAGTATGCGTAGCATGGCAAGGGCCGCAGTGGGTGCGGTCCTTCCAGCGTTGGTGTCTCCGGCTGGAGTTCTCTTTGTTGGGAGATGGAACTCTCGTTTCCCGCTTCTACAACCTGGGCAACGACAAGACGCGTAAGAGTTATGGCCGCCGCTCACTCTTTTACGCGGTTTGGTGCATGGCCCATGGGGAACCGCCGCGCAAAGGACAGAGGATGACTCTGGACACGTTCACGGAACCCGGCCTCATCTATACAGTACGCGTAGCCAATTCCATCAAAGACGATAAGGGAGGTCAGAAGCCCGGTGCGCTGGTATACAGCCGTATAACCGATGTTCTGAGAGTCGAGCGGAAGTAAGACCCATTCCGCACTGCTCCGCTCTCGCTCGCTCCAATCGTCTAATCAGGAATCTTTCAATACCCAAATGAACTAATCAACCAATCAAGTAGGCATGGAAGGCAAACGACCATTTTCGCCGCCGTGCTTTAGGGCTTCGCCTGTGCCGGGCGAAGGTTGGACCATACCCATGAACTCAACCACAAGGGGCGGAGACCTAATCGAATCCGCCTCAGGCATTCGCAAAGTGCCTTCGCCATGCGTGCGGATTCGGATGCTTTCACCGACTTAGCAGCCGACAGTCCAAACCCTAAAGACGTACCCACATTGACAACATTGGTTGTGAAATCTGCACGGTCAATTCGTGTAAGATCAACGCAGCACCTGGGGCATACGGGGGGAAAGAACTTCCCATCCCGGTTCCACACAGACCGTGAGCCAAGCGCATTCTTATTTCCACAAAATAGAAGTTTTTCTCGAAATCACTCCCCCGACTCACAAGTCCCGAACGATTCGCAAAGTGCGGCGCAATGTCCCGCAGATGGCTCTCTATTGCGCACCAGCCGCGCGGCGCGGGCTTTAAGCTTGCTGGCGCGTCTTCAACTGCGACCGAATGCTAAGAAATGCTAAGGTTTGCCTCGATGCTGGCGGAACGGCACGCGCATCCTGCCAAACACTCCCCAACCTCACCCCGCTCTGTAAGAATTGATCTTCACCCAAGAGTGACCCCGCCCCATGCCGCTCTCGCTTGCTGAATTCGTCACACGCTGGAAAGCCAGCACGCTAACAGAGCGTGCCGCCGCGCAATCCCATTTCATTGACCTTTGCGAAGTGCTCCGCCAGCCGCATCCCGCCGCCGCCGATCAAACCGGAGACGCATTCACTTTTGAGAAGCATGTCTCCACTATCAAAGGCGGCAAGGGGTATGCCGATGTTTGGAAGCGCGGATACTTCGGGTGGGAGTACAAAGGCAAGCATAAGGACCTGAAAGCGGCCTATCTGCAACTGAACGATTACCGGGAAGACCTTGAGAATCCGCCCTTGCTGGTGGTCTGCGATCAAAACCTCTTTGAAGTTCATACAAACTTCACCGGAACCCGCCCGCACGTCTACCGCTTCACTCTGGACGATCTGCTTTCAAATGTTCCCACGGCCTCATGCGCTATCCCGCCGTTGGAAGTCCTGAAAGACGCTTTCACCGATCCCGAACAACTCCGCCCCGAGCGCGCCGCCGCCCGTGTCACAGAGGCAGCGGCGGGGGAGTTTGCCAAACTCGCCACCAGTCTTGAGCAGCGCGGCCATGACCCGCAAGCTGTGGCTCACTTCCTCATGCGCCTATTGTTCTGCCTGTTCGCTGATAGCATCGGCCTTTTGCCGGACCATATCTTCCGCCAGTTGATTGAACTCAACAGAGCAACGCCAGCCAAGTTCACCGGCAAACTGCGCCAGCTTTTCGCAGCCATGTCCACCAGCGGGAACAGCTTTGGGGTTCATGACATTCATTGGTTCAATGGTGGACTGTTTGCCGATGATTCCGTATTCGATCTGACCTCCGCCGATATGAGCGCACTACGCGCGGCCTCCGCCCTGGATTGGTCGAACGTTGAGCCTGCCATCTTCGGCACCCTCTTTGAGCGCAGTTTGGACCCCGGCAAGCGTTCCCAACTCGGAGCGCACTACACCAGCAAGCAAGACATTCTGCTCATTGTGGAGCCGGTGGTCATAGAGCCATTGCAGGCGCGCTGGCAAGCGGTCAAGGTGGAGGCCCTGGCCCTGGCAGAGGCCGCAGAGAAGCAACGCAAGGGCGCGGCCTATAACAAGCTCAGAGCGCAGATGCAGGACAAGCTCTATGCGTGGCTGGCCGAACTCTCCGCCGTGCGCATCCTTGACCCCGCTTGCGGAAGTGGAAATTTCCTTTACTTGGCTCTGCGCCGAATGCTTGACCTTTGGAAGGAGGTCTATGTGTTCAGCGCGGAATATGGCCTCCCTACGCTCTTGCCGCATCAAGTCCACCCATCGCAGCTCTACGGGTTGGAAACGAACGTGTACGCGCACGAACTGGCCTCTGTGGTGGTTTGGATTGGTTATCTGCAATGGCTCAATGACAACGGGATTGGATGGCCCATAGAGCCGATTCTCCGCAAGCTCGATAACATCCAACACCGGGACGCGATTCTCACCCATGATGCGGAAGGCAAGCCAGTAGAACCCGCATGGCCGGAGGCGGAATTCATCATTGGCAATCCGCCGTTCTTGGGAGATAAGAGGATGCGCGGTGAACTTGGAGACGAGTATGTGGATGAACTGCGTGCGCTCTATGAAGGCCGCGTACCCGGCGGGGCCGATCTGGTGACATATTGGTTTGAGAAAGCGCGGGCGCTGATAGAGGCAAGCGAAGCTAGGCGCGCTGGATTGCTTGCAACTCAGACCATACGCGGCGGAGCGAACCGCACAGTACTAGAGCGGATTCTTGAAACCGGCGGAATCTTCATGGCTTGGAGTGACCGCGCCTGGGTATTGGATGGCGCGGCGGTGCGCGTCTCGCTGGTGGGCTTTGACGATGGCTCAAATACGCTGCGAACTCTGGACGGTCAAACGGTCGAGGTTATTCATTCTGACTTGACCGCAAGCTCAAATATGACAGATGCAAAGAGACTGCAAGAAAATACAAACCTCTCTTTCAAGGGTGTCACTTTAGAAGGCCCGTTCAACATCGGCCCGGAACTAGCAGAGGAGATGCTCGCCGCTCCCGTAAACCCGAACGAGCGGCCAAACTCCGATGTTGTGAGGAGAATTCTCAAAGGGCGCGATGTTGTACAGACGGACCAAAAAGGCTGGGTGATTGATTTCCGAGAAATGACAGAATCGGATGCGGCACTCTACGAATTGCCGTTCGAGTATGTGCGACGGGAAGTGAAGCCAATTAGGGACGTGAGTCGCCGCGAGCGCACAGGCAAGAGATGGTGGCTACACGGAGAGAACCGTCCGGGTCTGCGCAAAGCTCTGGCTGGCCTTTCCCGTTGCGTTGTCACTCCGGGGGTGGCAAAGCATCGGATCTTCGTATGGATGAGCACAGAGATTGTGCCGGACCAAAAGCTATGTGTGATTCCGAGAGATGACGATTACTTCTTTGGCGTACTCCAATCGCGTTTGCATGAGCAGTGGGCATTAAGTACAGGCTCTTGGATAGGCGTTGGAAATGACCCGTCCTACACCTCTGCGTCTACGTTTGAGACCTTCCCCTTTCCCTGGCCGCCGGGTCATGAGCCGAAAGAATCCCCGCTAGTGGAGACCATCGCAGAGGCCGCGCGGGAACTGGTTGCGAAGCGAGACGCCTGGCTCAATCCACCGAACGCCAGCGCAGAGGAGTTGAAGAATCGCACCCTCACGAATCTCTACAACGCCCGCCCCGCATGGCTTGCGGACGCGCACCGGAAGCTGGATGCTGCGGTGTTCGTGGCCTATGGCTGGCCAGACACGCTCACGGATGCGCAACTATTGGAGCGATTGCTCACCCTGAACCACCAGCGCGCCGCGACGCAGCAACCGCAAACATAGAGCGGGGATTGCACGATGACTGATTTTGAGTTCGACGTTTTCATTTCACATGCCACTGAAGACAAAGCGGCCTTTGTTTCGCCTCTGGCAATCGCGCTCCGTAAGTACGGCCTGAAAGTGTGGTTTGACAAATTCACGCTCAAAGTTGGCGACAGCTTGCGCGGCGAGATAGAGAAAGGTCTCGCCCGCTCTCGGTACGGAATAGTAGTCTTCAGTCCCAAATTCCTACTGAAGAAGAAGAGATGGCCTCAGGCGGAACTTAGCGCGCTCTTTGCGAGGGAAATGGAAGGCCACAAGGTTGTTCTTCCTGTTTGGCATAATGTCTCAGCCAAACGAATGAAGACGATGTTCCCGATACAAGCGGATAAGTACGCGCTCCAAAGCTCAGATGGCGTGGATACAGTGGCGCGCTCGCTGGTGGAAACAATTCGGCCTGAGCTACTCGAACTGGACGTGAGAAGGGCATCTGCTTTTGACGCCGGGGATAGCTTCCGCGCGGAAGCCCGCAAGAAATATCCGGGCTTCGATTTCTCGGTCGAATCCGGTCCCGTGGCTGACTCCGATTCGCAGGGAGCGAAGTTCAGGGTTGCCAAAGGCGGAAGAAGAATCCAAATTCATATTCCCGATCCGGCAGCAATTGCAAAGCCTCCCGGCGGGCGCGTCCAGTTCTTCGGAGAAGGCGTAAAAAAGGCAATCGAGTTTCAGCGAACCGGAAAGCCCCAGAAGTGGGAACCCGGTGAATTTGAGTTGTTAGATTGGAACATTCCGTTCATGTCCTCGCATGTGGAGGGAAGCACGCTGGCTGTCGGAGAGCGGAATCTTCCGAACATCCCGCCAAGACACATCCGCCTGGAAGTGGGTTCGCCGCCTGTCGTCGTGTTTCCGATAATGGAAATGCGGTCCGTTCGCCTGGGCACTCACGAGGCGGAGGCCGTTCTTTCGGACAAAGAACTACCACTTAGCATCAACATGACTTTTCCAATTGCTTCGGATGGAGTCCCGGCTAAATCAAGGAAGGTGGAGTTGACACTCTCTTGGGATACGGTAGGAAAAAGAGTGTCCGAATCGAAGAAACTAATCGACGCGGTCGATGCGTTACGCCGTGGGATGGCCTTGCGGTTCATCGATATCCGCATGGAACAGTTGGTCTTTGAGTCAAACGCGCGTATCTCTGGACGGGCTGATCCATTTGCCGGTCCCATCCGCCGTACTATCCTGCTGGCCTCTCAAATCGAACAGAAATTCTCAGTCCCGCTGCGGATGCCCGATGTTATATCCGAAGAAGATGGTGAATCGCTATTTCACCTTGACTGCCTTCTAAACGGTCGCGAATACGGACGAGCCGCAAACACGACATTGCGTCTCGTCAAAGCCGATGGAGAAGAGGGCGCGGCGCAGGAAGCTTTCATCAAAGGCGAATGGTCCGTAACACTGTCGGATACGCCCTCGAATTATCCGGGATACTTTGCCCTCTTTGGTCAGCGAGTAAAAACTTCTCCGTGGATTCGAGTTATGGAATTTGCTCCAGTGGAACCCGGAGCCGATACGAAGGCATTCGCAGAGGCTTCGATAGGCTCTGAATACAAGGTGAAAGTAACTGCGAAAGGCCCCACTCATCTTCGCTGGAAAGGCAATGAAACGGAGCCAATTCCAGATGGCCCGAAAAAGGGAAATGCGCTGTCTGCGCGCCAATCCCAATCAAGGCGAAGATTGAAGTCGAGTGGCTGATGGTGCATTTTCGGGGGTAGCAGTCTTCTTTGAGCGATGGACCCGCTTACGCTTCACAGGAATAGGCTGCGGCGGTGCTACAGGGGCACTCACAGCCGCTGGTGGCATTGCAGGCGGGGTAACGGGATGGGAAGAGAATAGAGCCGTCAGAAACAGCACCAGCAACCCACCTGCGATGAATGCCACCACCAGAGCCGGGCCATTCCCCGCCCGTTGCTGAGGAGGTGTGCCAGAGCCGGGAGCCGCATCCACACCAGCCGCAGTGCCCTTGCCTGAGTAAGTCCGGTTGTAGAGGCCCGTACCGGGGATGGAAGCAGCCGTGTACGATCTGCCCTTTGCATCGGTGCCAACCCGAAAACCACGAACGCCGATGGAAGTCCCCACGCCGGACTTGGACAGGTTGAACCGGAGCGGTCCAAGTTTAATGCTCTTACGAAATCGCCATGCCATGTTCCCGCAATTCTACCCCCGCCAGCGCGCCGCCATTGGCTCTAAGTGGTTTGCAGAGTAATCGCGCGAACTTTCTAATCCTGGACATATCCCGCCCTTTGCTTTGAGCCGGTTGCGCAGCGGAATTTGCGCGCGGGGGCCAGTATGGGGGCCAATGGAGGTAGTGAACCTTACAGACAAACAACTCGCCGCGTTCAAGCCGAAACAGGGCCGCTATTCGGTCCATGACGAGAGCGGCCTCTATCTGGAGGTCTGGCCCAGCGGTGTGAAGAGTTGGAGGGTTCGTTATTTGCAGAACGGGCACCGCCACCGAATCAATCTAGGGCGCTATCCCGGTTTGAGTTTGGCCGCCGCGCGGGTCAAGCGAAACGAACTGGCAGAGGCAATCCGCGCCGGTAGCTCTCCAGCGGACGAACGGCGCAAGCAAAAACAGGAATTGCTCCGAGGTCTGACTGTGCGGGACTTTGGCCAGCGGTATCTGTGCGAAGTGGTGACGCGGGCGCGCAAGGACTCCGCTCCAATGCGCCGGTATCTGGAGCGGAACGTTTACCCGGCTATTGGTGCAATGCCCATGTCTGCGGTGCGCAGTGAGCATGTACGGGACCTTGTGTTTGCAATCCGGGATACCGGACACGGGCAAGCGGCGGTAGCGGTTCGCAACCTGCTTAAACGGGTCGGGGATTATGCCCTCGCGTGTGGGGTGGTAGCGGAGAATCCGGTTCGCATGACGCCAGTCAAATACATCTCCACTGCGAAGGCCCGTAGCAGAGCCTTGAACGAGGCCGAAATCGGGATGTTTCTCCGCAGATTGGACGCCGCCCCGCTGCGCTCTATGCTGAAAGTCTCTCTCCGGCTGATTCTTTTGACGCTCACCCGAAAATCGGAGGTTCGCCTGGCACGTTGGGAACATATCGATTTGAAGCATGGGGAGTGGGAAATTCCACCAGAGCACTCCAAGACAGGCACGGGACAGATTGTGTATTTGTCGCGTCAAGCATCGGCCTTGCTGGAGCGATTGCGGACACCAGCGGAGCGTGTGGGCTATGTGTTCCCGGCATTGGGCAGCGATGGCAGCTCACCCATTGGACAGAGCACGCTTAACCGCGCCTTGGGACGCGCACAGCGCGGCATCGCGCATTTCACCGTGCATGATCTGCGGCGGACTGGTGCCACCCGGCTAAGCGAGATGGGATACAACCCGGATTGGATTGAGAAGACACTGAACCATAAGCTGCGCGGGGTGCGCGGAATCTACAACCGGGCAGAATACGGACCCCAGCGCCGCAAGATGCTCCAAGAGTGGGCCGATAGCCTGGACTCTTTGCAGCATTCCAATAAGGCAGCCTAGACGGGCCGGGAGCGCGGGTGCAATGAGAAGGCAAAGAAGGGTCTCAGTGTCATGCAAGCGAACGGGTCCTTCCCCATCTATGCGCGCTACGGGTGACGCGCCACCCCACCCCCGCCCTAGCGCCAGAGGTTTTTTACCCGAGTTCCGTTTCCGCATTTCTTTGTTACATTTTTCGATCATGTTTCTGATTACTTGGAACTTGTGCGAAAAACAGAGACGGAACTTACGGAACTCAATCCCTCTTTACCGCCGTGCGGGGGGAAACCTGGCACCTCATTAGCCGCGCTGATCTGAGAACCTGTGCCTGAGCCGTTTTAGGCCAGACCACTACCCCCAGAGCAAGGCGGCGCTTTGGGGGGATACAGAGGCGGTTTGAGTCGCCAGTGAGTCGCCAGAATGCGCACGATTTATGAATGCCGCATGGTTATTGGCGATTTGCGGTTTCCTTACTTTCTGCATCGGAAAGTAAATGTAACGTTTTTATTATCAACATTCTGAGATTGCGTTTAACGGAGCGAAAGCGATCGCGGCGGGCAACCGGAAAGACTGTGCTCCAGATAAGGAACCGCTTGTTGCCCATTCGCCGTTGAGTCGAATGCGGCGATCAGAGCGGTTCCACAATTCACGTGCCCTTTCCGGCGTCCTGCAGGGTGGCTTTTTCTTGATGAAAAAGCCACTTTGGCGGTTGTGGACCTGGGTATAGCAATTGTGGAACCGCTGTAGGCGTTTCATTGGGTCTGGCGCATCGCTCGAGGACGAAATGGTTATGTCTTCACTTCCTGTTCGGGCTCTTGAACGGTGTACCAGTCTTCGCGAACCAGCGGAAGTCCGCTATGGCCACAATCCGGACGGCTTAGCAGAACCTGGTAGACGGCAATGTCTCCTCGATGGAACGCGGCCGCGGACCCTGCCATATACAAAAGCCAGATACGATATGTGGTCTCAGGCACGTACCTCAGCAGCGTGGCTGCATTGTCCTGCAAACCTTTGACCCATAGGCGCAAGGTAAGCTCATAATGCTCGCGAAGATCCTCGACATCGCGCACCTCCAACCCAGCGCCCTCCGCTGCATGAATCACTTGCCACAGAGTCACCAATTTCCCGTCGGGGAAGACATGTTGATCAATGAATGAACTCTTGCGCACGGGAGATAACTGAAAACGCGCAATGCCGTGGTTGAGGAAGACGCCGCCGGGCCTCAGGAGTTGATGCGCGATTCTGAAGTATTCCGGCAGGTTCTCCAGCCCCACGTGCTCAAACATACCCACGCTGGCAATCTTGTCGAATGACCCGTGAAGATGACTGCAATCGCGGTAATCGCGTAGTTCGACAGCGCAACTCCGATTCAAGCCGGACTCTTCAATCCTGCGCTGCGCCGCCGTGGCCTGCTGTTCGCTCAATGTGATTCCGAGGCCATGCACGTGATGCGCGCTGACGGCATGGAGGATGAGGCTACCCCACCCGCATCCAATATCCAGAAAGCGTTCGAGAGGCTGGAGCCGCAACTTGCGGCAAATCATTTCCAGCTTCTGCGTTTGGGCCAGATCGAGAGAATCATTTGCACTGCGAAAATACGCGCAGGAATAGGCGAGAGTTTTCCCCAGCCATGGCTGGAAGAATTCAATGGGTTGATCGTAATGGTAGGAAATCGAGGAACGGTCCCTCCTTATTGAATGAGGAGCCCCGTGCCTGAGCCGGCGCCCGGTGCTGGCGGCCGTGCGGACGATCTTTTCGCTGAGCTGTTGCCGCAATGTGCGAGGGCGATTCAGCAGGTGCTCTGCCACTGAGAAGACTGAAAAAATGTCCCCCTCAACCTCTAACTCGTGGTTGACGAATGCTTCGCCGAGGGTAACTTCATTGGGTTCGGCAACGAGCGACGTTAATGCACCCGGCGTTTCGATGACGATTGTGAAGGCCGGCCTTTGGCCCCGTAACAAAGTCCATGTCCATCCATCCCACAACCGAATGGAAAAGGCGGGACCACCGTAGTCCTGGAAGAGACTGTCCAGTATCTTCGCTCGTCCTGGCTGGAGAGAATCGGACATGATATCTCGCAGCTCCGTTTCTAGTCCCGGCGATTCTAATTCAAGCACTCATTTCCCGCGAGTCTCGAGACTGTCGAGCTGGCAACTCACCGATTTCCACCCTCTGATGCAGCACAAATTCGAGCTCCAGACGGCCACGCTTTCACTGAAACCCACACAAATTCTGTGGCTTGGACGTAATTTCAACTCCTGCATCGGAAAGTACCTGGCGAACTCGTCGTCCGCGGATTATTCCCCGTACGGCACCCAGATATTCTTCACCTGCGTGGCGTGCTGCAGGAACCAGCGGCCTTCGGCCTGCGCGGGATTGAACCAGTCGTACTCGTGGCCGTCGTTGGTCCACACCTGCTTCATGTTGCCGATGGAGGCGGCGCGCACCAACGTCGCTTCTTCATTGCTGCGGAAGCACCAGATGGCCTCGATGCCGTCGTGCTCGGCGAGGGTCTTGGCCAGCTCGGCCGGACGGCCGGCGACGAGATTCACGACTCCGCCGGGCAGGTCGCTGGTGTCGAGCAGTTGATACAGGTCGCCGATGATGAGCGGGTAGCGCTCCGACGGCACCGCGACAACGGTGTTGCCGACCGCGATGGCCGGCAGCACCAGCGAGAGCAGGCCCAGCAGCGGCGCTTCAGCTCGGCGCGAGAATGCCGATGGCGCCCACGGCTTCAGGCATGGCGATGGTGATGTTGCGGCCCGGCGGATGATGCACCACGCCATCGTATTTGTCGGCCCAGGCGGCGTAGCTGAAGATGCGCTGAATGGAGAGATCGACTTCGACTGCGGCCTGCTCCTCGCCGACGGCCGCCGCGAGCCGATGCGCGATCTCGTCGCGCCGCTGGATCATGTTTTCCGCGAAGTAGTAGATAACCTGCGCGCGATTGTGCGCCGCCGTCCTTGCCCAGCCAGTGGCGTTGCGCGCAGCTTCAACGGCGTTGCGAATATCTTTGCGGTTGCCGAGCGGTGCTTCGCCCAGCAGCTGGCCTTCGCGGCCATAGACGGGGAAGGAGTAGCCGGAGTCGGGACGCGCCTGCTTGCCGCCGATGTATTGCTTGACGGTGCGGTCGATACCATTCCCGAGGCGAGCCGGCTGGGGCGAAGCCGTCTTCTTCGTCGGGCGCGGCAATCTTGACGTGCGGCCGTTTCGCGCGCCGCCGGCAGCGAGTGCAGCCACTTCGGCGTCAGGTACTCGAGCATGCCCTCGCGTCCGCCTTCGCGTCCGTAGCCCGATTCGCGATAGCCGCCGAATCCGCAGGCCGCGTCGAACTGGTTGGTGCAGTTGACCCAGACCACGCCGGCCTTCACCTGCGAGGCCAGGTCGAGCGCCACATTGATGTTCTCGCTCCAGATGCTTGCGGCAAGGCCGTAGATGGTGTTGTTGGCCAGCTCCGCGGCTTCGGCCGGCGTGCGGAAGGTCATGGCGACGAGGACCGGACCGAAGATCTCTTCCTGCACCACGGTCGCCGCGGGATGCACATCGGTGAGCAGCGTGGGCGGGAAGAAGCAGCCCTTCTCCGGCAGCGGATTGCTCGGCTGCCAGCAGCGCGCGCCCTCGGCCACGCCGGCATCGACCATCTTGCGGATGGATTCGAGCTGCACCGGCGAAACAATCGCGCCGATGTCGATGGCCTTGTCGAGCGGCGGCCCCACGCGCAGCGTTTCCATGCGCGCGCGAACCTTGGTGTAGAGCGTTTCGGCCACGCGCTCCTGCACCAGCAGGCGCGAGCCCGCGCAGCACACCTGGCCCTGGTTGAACCAGATGGCGTCCACCAGGCCCTCGACCGCCGAGTCGAGATCGGCATCGTCGAAGACGACGAACGGCGATTTGCCGCCGAGCTCGAGCGAGAGCTTCTTGGTCGAGTTCGCCGTGGCTTTGCGGATGATCCGGCCCACTTCGGTCGAGCCGGTGAAAGCGACTTTATCGATGCCCGGATGCTCGATGAGCGCCTGGCCCGTCTTTGCGTCGCAGGTGAGCACGTTGAGCACGCCAGGAGGCAAGCCCACTTCCATGGCCAGCTCGGCAAACGCCAGCGCGGTGAGCGGCGTATATTTCGCCGGCTTGATGACGACTGTATTGCCCGCGGCCAGCGCCGGAGCCACCTTCCAGGCAAACATCAGCAGCGGAAAGTTCCACGGAATCACCTGGCCCACCACGCCGCAGGCCGTGTAATTGGGGAACTCCTGCTCCAGCAATTGCGCCCAGCCCGCATGGTGATAGAAGTGGCGCGCGACGAGCGGAATATCGATGTCGCGGCTCTCGCGGATGGGCTTGCCGTTGTCCATCGTCTCGAGCACCGCCAGACGCCGCGAGTGCTTTTGCACCTGCCGAGCCAGAGCATACAAATATCGCGCCCTCTCGTGGCCGCTCAGCGCCTGCCATCCGGAAAGAGCCTTGCGTGCGGCGGAGACGGCCGCTTCCACGTCTTCCGTATTGCCCTTCGCCACCTCGGCGAGGGTGTCGCCCGTGGAGGGATCGCTGGTGGTCTGGTATTCGCCGCTTGCAGGTTTCACCCACGCGCCGCCGATGAACTCCTTAAACCGGCGGTGGTGCCGCTCGAGCCACTGCACCGCTTCCTTGGGATCCTCCGGCGCGGCGCCGTACTCCATGGTGTAGAACTTTTCCGCAATGCTCACAGCGTCTCCTTCTGATCCTCAGCAAGCCAACTACGCGATGGGATGACGGTACGCCGCCGAATAGCGCCCAGTTAGATGATGCTCCAGTTGGCGCTCGATGTCGCCCAACATTCCGCTGGCGCCGAACCGAAAGAGTGACGGCTCCAGCCACGGCCGTCCCAGCTCGTCCTTCATCAGCGCCAGCCAGTCCGTCGCCTGCTTCGCCGTGCGAATGCCGCCCGCCGGCTTGAATCCGACCGCGCTGCCCGTGCGCTCGGCATAATCGCGAATGCAGCGCACCATCACCAGCGAAACGGGCAGCGTGGCATTCACGCTCTCCTTGCCCGTCGATGTCTTGATGAAGTCCGCGCCTGCCATCATCGCGACCCAACTGGCGCGCGCCACGTTGCGCAGCGTCATCAGGTCGCCCGTGCCCAGGATGGCCTTCATGTGCGCCGGCCCCGCAGCCTCCTTGAATGCCGCGATCTCGTCATATAGCGCCTGCCACTCGCCGTTGAAGACGTGCGCGCGCGTGATCACGATGTCGATCTCCTGCGCGCCCGCTTCCACCGACCGGTGAATCTCCTCCACGCGCTCCGCCAGCGGCGACAGCCCGGCGGGAAATCCGGCCGAAACCGCGGCGACGGGAATGCCCGATCCCTCCAGCGCCTTCACCGCCGTCTCCACAAACGCGTGATAGACGCAGACGGCGCCGACGGTCAGATGCAGATCCTCAATGCCGAGGCCCTCCACGATGTGCCGCTGCAGCGGATTGCGCGCCTTGGCGCAGAGCCGCCGCACGCGGTCGGCCGAGTCGTCGCCGCTCAGCGTGGTCAGGTCCATGCACGCGATGGCGCGCAGCAGCCACGCCGCCTGCGTTTCTTTCTTCACAGTGCGCCGCGCAACGTGCGTCGCCGCGCGCCGCTCCACTGCGCTGGTGTTCACGCGCACCCTTCTACCCAGTCAAGATTGAGCGGAATGCGCCGGTTGGGTTCGAGGGTGCGTCCATTCAGGACCACGGGGATGGGCTGCACAGTGTGGGTCGTGTTTTTTGTTGACGTGATGGGTTGGAGGGCCATGATGCTGTCTCCGCGAGGGTAGTGAAAAGCTGAATTCAACGAAAGAAGACTGGCTCCTGCGCATCATTTGGAGGAGCCGTGATCAGAAATGAAGGATAAATCTCCCGCACCTGCAAAGCAAACGTGGAAGCGCACCTTCGGGGTTTCACGCCACGCCGGCTAGGGCTTAAGCACCGTCAGCCCAGGAACGGCCGCGAAACGCTTCGTGTTGAAGGTGACGATCGCGGCGCCGCATTCCCGCGCAGTTGCCGCCAGCATCAGGTCGTGCGGGCTCATTCTCTGCCCGGTCGGCTTCAATATCCGCCCACAGGCGCGCATGTTCAACGGCTGCCTTCTCGGTGTACGGAACGACCTCAAATACAGTCAGCACGCTTTGCAGGAACTTTTGCCGCCGCGCGCGGTGAATGCCGCTGGCGCGCTCCACGCTGCGCCATAACTCGGCCACCGTGATGGCCGCGAGCTTGATCTCCTCGTCGGGATGCGAGCGTAGCCACGCCTCAAGGTCGAACGCCTTTCGCTCCGCCTGAATAATCACGTCTGCATCGATCAGAATCGCCACGGCCTTACCTGCGGCTGCAGCGATCCGCGCGCCTGCTCCAGATCGTGCAGCCAGGAAGTGGCTTCTTCTTCGCCAACGTGAACGCCTTCCACGGCTTTTTGGAGTGCCGCGGCCAACTCGCGTCCTTTTTGGGGCTGCGCTTCTGCCGGCTCGATGCGCGCCACGGGCGCGCCGTTCTTGAGCAGAATGAAGTTTGTGCCTTGATAGCGCGCGCGGTTCACGCAGTCGGCAAAGTTCCGCGAAGCTTCAGTCACGCTGATCGAAACGGGGTCCATAGAGTCAGATTATCAGATTTTCCGATCTGGCATGTTGTTTCGAGACTTCTATCGGCTCACTCAGCCGCAAACCGCTCCATCAGCGCGTCAAAGTCCTCCAGGCGGGCGTATTCGATGATCACTTTGCCGCGGCCATTGTGGTCTTCGATGGTGACTTTGAGGCCAAGGGCTCGCTGCAGCCGCTCCTGAGCGTCGCGCACGTTGGGATCGACTGGAGGCGCGGGCTTAGGTTCTTTTCTTGCTTTGCGGCTGGGGTCGATGAGCTCCTGGACATAACTCTCTGTTTGGCGAACAGAAAGCGAACGATCGACGATCCGCTGCGCTGCACTCTCCATCTCTTCGGCATGTTCGAGGGCGAGCAGAGAGCGCGCATGGCCGAAGGTGAGCTCGCCGGACTCGACGCGGGCCTGCACTGATGAAGGCAGCTTCAGCAAGCGCAGGAAGTTCGCCACAGTCGCGCGGTCCTTGCCGGTGCGTTGCGCCATCTGCTCCTGGGTCATATGGAACTCGCGCGACAGCCTCTCGAATGCGCGCGCCTGCTCCATCGGGTTCAGGTCAGCGCGCTGCAGATTCTCGACGATGGTGATCTCCATCGCCTGCTCGTCGGAGACCTGGCGGAGGATTGCCGGGACGGTGGTTTTGCCGGCGATCTGCGAGGCGCGCCAGCGGCGTTCGCCGGCGATCAGCTGAAAGCGGCCGCCTGCCAGCGGGCGAACAAGCACCGGCTGCACCACCCCATTGGCGGCGATGGAGGCAGCCAGCTCGGCGAGCTGTTCCTGGTTGACCTGCGAGCGCGTCTGGAAGGGATTGTGGTCGATCTGGTCGAGGGGAATCTCGCGCGGCCTTCCTCCCTCGGCTTCAGGCGCTGGAGTGGCCTGTGTGCGCGGGAGAAGAGAGTCAAGACCTTTGCCGAGGGCGCGGCGTTTGGGGTCGATGGCGGCTGTAGTCATGGTGCTGAAACCTCACGGGATAGGAAATACAACAAGGTGATTGAACTCTGGGCTTGATTGCGTAGTCGGACGGACGGCCACGGGTCAGGTGTAGGGCCAGAATGTGCCCCTGGACCGAGGACGGTCACCTGCCGTGGCTTTGCGTTCCGCCGCACGCGGACTTTCAATCTGGTTGCGGGCCAGAAACTCCCACGCCATTTCGAAGTAGGCCTCGGCGCCGCGCGAGCGCGGATCGTAGAGGGCAACCGGTTTGCCGTGGCTGGGTGCCTCCGCCAGGCGGACATTGCGGGGAATAACGGTTTGGTAAATGATCTCGCGAAAGTGCTCGCGGAGGGTTTCGGTCACTTGCTGGGCGAGGTTGGTGCGGTCGTCGTACATCGTCAGCAGCACGCCCTCGATGGCGAGGCTGGGGTTGTAGGCGGAGCGCACGCGCTCAAGGGTCGAGATCAGCTCCGAGATCCCCTCGAGGGCGAAGTATTCGGCCTGCATGGGCACGATGAGGGTCTCGGCGGCGGAGAGGACGTTCAGCGTGAGCAGGTCCAGAGCGGGCGGGCAATCGAGAAAGATGAGCTCGTAACTGTCCTTGATGGGCTCGAGGCTGCTGCGAAGGCGGAGGGCCCGATCTTCCGCGGAAGCCAACTCAATGTTTGCGCCGGTGAGGTTCTTCGAACCGGGGAGGAGCGAAAGGCCATCAACTTCAGTGGGCAGAATGACCTGCTCCGCGAGGCTGTCGCCCATCAGCACGTCGTAGACAGAGTGGCGGCTGTCGTCGCGCTGAAGGCCGAGGCCTGAGGACGCGTTGGCCTGGGGATCGCAGTCAACGAGGAGGACTTTGAGGCCTTCGAGCGCCAGGCATGCAGCCAGATTGATGGCTGTGGTGGTTTTGCCCACACCTCCCTTTTGGTTCACGAGACCGACGATCTTACCCATGGCATTCCAGAGTAAAACGACAGTGCGCCGACGCGTTTGCACTTGCATTGTGGGAAACGGGGCAATGTTGTGGAAAGCGGTCGGCGTCATGGAATGGCCTTGAGAAGCAAACCATTACGGTGGAACGGCTTTGAGTCGACGCCGACGGAGGGGTAACCAAGGACAGAAAAAGAGCCTCGAAGTGGAAAACTGTCTGCGGGCGAGGCGGATTTTGCTTAGGCCAAGGCACTTGTTCCATTCTGGTGCTTTGACCGATTTGGGCCTGTTGGGGGTCCGATGTTCCACGTGGAACGATTGCTGCTTTGGCTGCTGCCCTTGGTCCCGGGCTCTGGCATGTTCCACGTGGAACACGCCGGGAGGAATGAGGCAAACGCCGCAGAGTTATGGGGAGTGTGCGAGCAGGTGGGAAGGCAGCACGAGCCTAATTTGGGTCAATTTGGAGACCGATTCCCTCACAAAATCGACAAAATATGTCGACGATTTCCAGGCCGATTTATTGATTCCAGAAGAGTTATTGATGTTTTTGTCCCTCCAGGAGGTTGAAAATTTTTCTTTTCTTATTTCTTTCGCGAAGCCCCCGGAGCGCAAGTTCTGCGCCGACTGAGTGCGAAAACTGGCTTAGAAGCCCACTCGGGGGGCGCGTTTTCGCTCACGGAGCAGGGTCCCTGGTTGAACGCCTATGGGTTGAGTATGCGCCGGAAGGGGAGAATTATCGGCAATGTTGAGTAGGAAAGTGAAGGAGTGAATAAGTGACTGGAACGCAAAGGGTTAGGGTGAGTTTAACGCGTGCGTGCGGGCGATTGAGAGCTTGACAGCAAGAAGGCAACTTCCAGCTGCTAACTTCTTGCGACTAGCCTGCAATGCGGGTGAAGAGGCCTGGGACTGAAGGCCCCTGCTCTCTGCGAATACCTGACACGCAAACATCCGTGCCGACTGGTCGCGAATTTGAGGAGGGTTCTTTCGCCCACACCCAGAGGGTGCCCGGCGGGCTCGTGATTTTGATTGCATCGACTGACTCCAATAGTGCCAGGAATCACCGCGCATCCTGCGCCGTGCGCGCAATATGGGTCTGCGATCAATCTGAACTCTGGAGTCCGCACGTGAAAGCCTCGCCTTCCACCCGCGCCCCCTATTCCATTCTTGACGGCAATATCGGCGTCATCACCATGAATCACGGCAAGGTCAATGCACTCAGCAAAGTCCTTCTCGACGACATCGTTCTCGCCCTCGACGCCCTCCAGGCGGTTCCCGTCCGCGTGATCGTCCTCCGCGCCGCGAAAGGCGTCAACGTCTTCTCCGCCGGCCACGATGTTCGCGAACTGCCCACCAATGGCCGCGATCCGCTCACCTACAACGATCCTCTGCGCCTCGTCACGCGCAAAATTGACCACAGCCCCCACCCCGTCATCGCCATGGTTGAAGGCTCCGTCTGGGGCGGCGCCTGCGAGCTGGCTCTCGGCTGCGACGTCATTGTCGCCGCGGACGACTCCACGTTCGCCATCACGCCCGCCAAACTCGGTGTCCCCTACGACATCTACGGAACCCTCAATCTCATCAAGGTCGCAGGCATGCATCTGCTCAAAGAGCTGCTCTTCACCGCCGAGCCCGTCTCCGTCACCCGCCTCGTCGCCTCCGGCGTCATCAATCACGCCGTCCCGCGCGATGAACTCGAGGAATTCACCCTCAACCTTGCCCGCCAGATGGCCCGCACTTCACCTCTCGTCCTCAGCGTGATGAAAGAAGAAATGCGTGCCCTCGCCAACGCCCATCCTCTCAGCCCCGAATCCTTTGAGCGCCTCCAGGCCCTCCGCCGCGACGTCTATGACAGCCACGACTACCAGGAAGGCATCCGCGCCTTTCTTGAGAAACGTGCGCCCGTCTTTCACGGGAACTGACTCTGCAATCGCAACTCTCAACGCTGCCCTCCTCCAACCGAACCCAGAAAGAAGGCACAAATGGATCTCCCGAACGCCTTCATCGGCAGCAAAACTCCGCCCTCCGAAACGCGAGTCACCGCCGCGCTGGGTCCTTCCGCAGCCGCATGGAAAGAGCTGATTGCATGGCTCGGCGTGCAGGGCATCGCCGGCAAAGAGTGGAAATCAGTCGCACCCAAATACGGCTGGGCTCTCAGCCCCGAGCTCAAAAAGCGCAGGATCCTTTACCTCGGTCCCTGCGACGGCTGTTTCCGCGTGGCTTTCGTCCTCGGCGACAAGGCAGTCGCCGCAGCTCGCGAAAGCGACCTGCCGAAGGCTGTCCTCAAGGAGATTGTCGAGGCAAAGCGCTACGCCGAAGGCACCGGCATCCGTCTCTTCGTGCGCACGGCCAAGGATCTGGCGCCGATCAAAAAGCTCGTCGCCATCAAGCTCGCGAACTAGCGCGCCGGCCCAGCGCGAGGATCCGCGATTCGCTCCCCGGCAGCCACACGGGCTCCTCCCAGCGGAACTGCTGCCCTGCGGCCGCCTGCAGCCCGGCGAGGTCTGCATTTGTCGTCATCAGCGCCAGCCAGCCGTCCGGAGCGACCAGTTTTGCTGCTGTCGCAACTGCCTTTGGCATTCGTTCAACTGCCCTCAAAACCACGCAGTCAAAGACGGTACGAAGTACTTCGGCGCGATCCGCATGGACTTTCACGGCGATTCCCAGAACGCGAACCGCCTCCTGCAGGAACGCGGCCTTCTTGCCTTGCGACTCGGCCAACGTTACGGCGATCTGCGGCCGGCAGAGCGCGATGGGGATTCCGGGTAGGCCGCCGCCTGAACCAAAATCGAGCAGTGTGGCGATCCCTTGCGGCATGGAACGCGCAACTGCAATCGATTCAACAAAATGCTTCGAGATAATCCCGTCCTCGTCCCGAACGGAACTGAGATTGAGCCGCCGATTCCAGCGAATAAAAAGCGAAAGATCGGCTTCGAATTGGTTGACGGTCTCCTTGTCCAGCGGCTCAAGACCGGCTTTCTGCAGCAACTCATTGAGCCGTGACCCTGCGCCTGCCGCCGTCATCGCTCACTTCCCGCTTTCGGGGGCATCGACCTGCGGCGTTTGCCACGCGCCGGCAGCCTGAACAAACGCGGAAAAAATCGCGCGCGAAAATTCGCTTTGCGCGTAGGTGCGCTCCGGATGCCACTGCACGCCAACGACAAAGTGATTCGGCGCATCGAGCTCAACCGCTTCGATGACTCCATCGCTCGGCGAGACCGCTGCGACGCGCAGATTGTCGCCCGGCGTGCGAATCGCCTGATGGTGGCTCGAGTTCACCTGTGCAGCCGATTCGCCGACGCAGGCCAGAATTTCCGTTAGTCGCGATCCCTGCGCAATCTTCACCGGATGCGCTTCGACCACATCGCGGCCGGGCCGGTGATTCACTGGCGTTCTCAAATCCTGAATCAGCGATCCGCCGCGCCACACGTTCAACGTCTGAGTGCCGTGGCAAATGGCGAGGATCGGCTTGCGAAGGTTGAATGCGTCCTGCAAGAGCAGTTCATCGGCCGCAGCGCGAACGGGATCGGCATCTGCGCACTCCGGCGCTCGCGCTTCGCCGTAGCGCTCGGGATCCACGTCGTAGTGGCTGCCCGGCAGCAGAACGCCCTGCACGCCGGCGAGCAGTTTGGCGACGCGGTCTTGACCAGCTTTGAGCGGCACCACGACCGGCTCGGCTCCCGCAGCCTCGATCGCGGCAACATACTGCGGCAGTGCGCGCGCGTTGTATTCCGGATCGTCGCTTGTGGGCTCGGGAATGGCGATGCGCACGGCCATGGACCCAGTGTAAAGCCCGCGTGGTACGCGCTCGAGCGAATCGTCGAGTTACGCAACCGGCGCGGCCGTTTCCGCGTGAGCCTGTTCGGGCTGCCCAAGCATCTGCTCAATCGCCGCGCGAAGCCGCTCGGTCAGCTCGCCGCTCTGGCGCACGGTCATTCCCTTGGTCTCGATGGGTTCGCCGACATGCACGGTGAGCTTGCTCGGATAGAAGTGGCGCGTGTGAATCGGCAGCAGATCGAAGACGCCGCTGAGCGCGATGGGAACAAGCGGCACCTGGGCGCGGATGGCGAGGTACGCGGCGCCAGGGAGAAAGGGCCGCAATGCGCCGTTCGACGTGCGGCCGCCCTCAGGAAAGACAAACAGCGGCATGCCCGCGCGCAGCGCCTTCACGGCGCCGCCGAGGCTGGAGAGCGTGGCGTGCGGGTTCTCGATGTCGATGGGCATTTGCCCGGAGCGCCCCAGATACCAGCCGATCAACGGCCACTGCCAGAGATCTTTCTTCGCCAGGATGCGGAACTGGAAGGGCAGCGCGCGCGAAGATGACCGGCGTGTCCATGTACGAAGTGTGGTTGGAGGCGTAGACGGCGACGGGGTACTTGTGGAAGTTCTCCGCGCCTTCGACTCTCAGCTTCGAAAGCGAAATGCGCACCGCATTGCGCGCCCAGAACCGCGCGATGCGATGCTGCGACGCGGCCCTTCTTGTCGACCACGGAGACCAGAAGCGCGGTGGTTGCGCAAACCGCCGTGACCAGAAAAAGCAGCGGCCCCTGCAGCCCGTTGGTCCGCCAGACGATAGAACCGCGGCAACGGGTTGGGCCGCGGGCTCATGACGATTCGCTTCTTCCCGGCCAGAGCAGTGTGCGCGCCTCGCCCACAAGATAGACCGATCCTGAGACGACGACCACGCCGCCGGCTGCGCGCTCTTGCGCCATGCGCAGCGCCTCGCGCACCGATTCTGCCGCAATCGCCGGCGTTCCTGTTGCCTGCGGCCGCGGCCAGCAGATCGTCGAGCGCCGCGGCGCGCGCCGTATGGATGGGCGCAACGATCACCTGATCGAAGAGCGGAAACAGAATCTGCGCCATCTCCCCCAGCGGCTTATCGCGCAGGCAACTGAAGACAAGCATGCGCGGCTTGTGGCCCTCCAGAATGCCGCGCATGCCTGCGCGCAGCGCCCATGCGCCCGCCGGGTTGTGCGCAACGTCGAGGATCCACTCCACGCCGCTCTTTGCGATTCGTTCCAGCCGTCCCGGCCAGCGCGTGCGGCGAATCCCCATCTCGATCGCGGCAGGCGTGATCGGGAAGCCATGACGATCCGCAAGCTCGACCGCCGCGGCAATGGCCAGCGCCACGTTCCGCTGCTGATGAGCGCCTGCCAGCGGCGAATCGACCTTGATCGCCGCTCCGAGCGCCTCCACAGAGTAGGGCCCGCTCGTCCCGGCTGGCGGTACGTACGGAACTGCGCTGATCCTGCGCACGCCCAACTCTGTGGCCACCTCGCCGAGAACCTGGTTCGCCTCAGGATGCTGCGGCAGCGTGATCATGGTTCCACCGCGGCGCAGGATTCCCGCCTTCTCGCGCGCAATGGCTGAGATGGTCGGGCCCAAGCCACTCCATGTGGTCCAGCGAGATGTCGGTGATGATCGAGAGCAGCGGGTCGACGACATTGGTGGCGTCGAGGCGTCCGCCCATGCCCACCTCGAGCACGGCGACGTCCACTTTATTCTCGGCAAAATACGAGGAACGCCAAAGCGGTCAGGATCTCAAAGTAGCTCGGCAGTTGCGGCAGGCGCCCAGCAAGCAGCAGCTCCTGGCCCGCATCGTGCACCCGGAAGTAGAGGCGCGCAAAGTCCGCGTCAGAGATTTCATCGCGGCCAATGCGGATGCGTTCGTTCGGCCGCTCCAGATGCGGCGATGTATAGAGCCCAGTGCGCTGGCCCGCTTCAACCAGGATCGATGCGAGTGTTGAGGCGGTCGAACCTTTCCCGTTGGTGCCTGCAATCAGCACCGCCCGGAATTCCGTCTGTGGGTTCGCGAGCGCATCAAGCAGAACCCTGACCTCATCCAAGGAGAACTTGCGCCGCTGCTGCCCCGCTCTCGCATAGAGCTCTGGCGCCAGAGAATTCAATTGGTCGATGGCAGCGGCGTAGGACATGAAAGGTTAAGTATAAGAGGGGACTGAGACACCCGTCCCATACCCTATCTACCACCCGCTCGCGATGAATGGCTGTGCAAGACGCACCCGCTGCAAGCCGCTGCTCTGTTTAACCTTGACCCGAGCATTCACACAACCTCAATACGTTCCACAGTCACTTCTCCGCCTGCTGTGGGAGAAGTGGGAAACAGGCGCTCCATCGAGCTTACTCGTGCTTGTTTTCCGGGTTGTTCAATCCAAGCCACCGCGATTTAGAAAACCCGCCCATCCTCCAACCCGCTTCCCCTACGCTACATTGCTTGGATTCCCACTTTTCCGAACACAACTACGGGTACTACTGATTTATTTATCTTTCTTCTTCTTACCTAACCACCCCCCGTACATCTAGCTTACAAACGGCGCGGAACGCCCTCGCCCGAAGGCGGCGGACCGAAGGCGCACTCAACAATCCCTAAATAGCGAGCATCTCACAGAATTCATAGAATCAGCCCGGTTTTCCACGCGCAGACCTCTTGAGAGATGACTACAATCGGGATGAAGAAAAGCAGCCGCTTCCGATGACCCGCAAGTTGTTATAGAGTGAGGGTATAGGGCGCGGCTTCGCGAGCACGGGTGGGTGTATGCCAAGCGCGGAAACTGAAGTCGAGAAGCCAGCCGCCCAGGGGGCAGCGATGGAGATTACCGTAAGCCGCCAGGATTTGGTGAAGGAACTTACAGCGACACAGAGCGTGGTGGAGCGCAAGACCACGATCCCGATCCTCTCCAACTTTCTGCTGGAGGCTGACGAGGATCGGCTGAATATCACTGCCACTGATCTGGACCAGGCTATCCGCACCAGCGCTGCAGTCAAGGTGAAGAAAGCCGGCGCGTGCACCATCCCCGCGCGCAAGCTTTACGACTACATCAAGCTACTGCCAGACGGCGATATCTCGATCAAGCTGCTCGAGAACCACTGGGTGCAGATCAGGAGCGGCCGCTCGAACACCAAGATGGTCGGCATGGCGCGCGCCAACTACCCGCAGGTACCCGAGTTCCCCACGGTCGCCTCGACCAGCATCACTCTCGTTTCGCTGCGCACGCTCATTGCTCGCACCATCTTCGCTATCTCCAACGAGGAGTCGCGCTACACACTTAACGGAGCATCTGCTGGTTCTAAAGGCCGAGTCGCTGGCTATGGTCGCGACCGACGGCCATCGGCTTTCGTTCGTTGAAAAACCCGGCGAGACGCTCGAGGGCATCAGCGGCGAAAAGCGCGTGCTCATTCCACGCAAGGCCCTGCAGGAGCTGCAGCTCCTGCTGTCGAACTCCGAAGCAGAGAAAGTCGAATTTGCGGACGACGAGCACACGCTCTTCTTCCGCGTCGGCCATCGCACGCTGAGCAGCCGCAAGCTCACCGGCCAGTTCCCCAACTTTGAGGCCGTGATGCCGCGCGACAACACCAAGTTCGCCGTGGTGCGCGCGAGCGAGCTGTCAGCGGCCATTCAGCGCGTGGCGCAATTCGCCGACGAGCGCTCCGGCGCGATTCGCATGCGGCTGGAGGACAACGAACTCAAGGTCAGCGCCAACTCGACGGAGTCCGGCGAGAGCGAAGACACCATCGACACGCCGTACTCGTCGGAGGCCATCACGGTCGGCTTCAACTCCGGCTACATTCTCGACTTCCTCAAGGCGCTCGACAACGCGGGCGAGGTTCGCCTGGAGTTCAAGGATGCGCAATCGGCCGGCCAGATGCGCCCCGAAGATCCCGACGCCGAGTACAAGTACCGCTACGTGCTCATGCCCATGCGCATCTAGGGCTCCGCTCGACCAAGGGCCCAAATGTGCCGACGGAAGCACCTGAGAGGCGGGCCTTTATTGCTTGGATTCAGCACGATCCGCGAGGAAGTAGGCTAGGTCGGGCAACGTTTTTGTGCTTCAGCTTCTGGTAACGCGCCTACAAGTGGCAGGTCTGATTCGATTTGGTTGCGTCAATGTCGAGATCTGATCTTTCCCGCTCCTTCAGAACCGAAATAGCCGCGTCCCGAACGGCCGGCGCGATCTCTTTGGGCGCGTAAACGAAGCTCCGCCACTTGTTGTGGGCATAGGCGTCGGTCCAACCCGTTATGGGGAAATACTGCTCAATGTTTTCGACGTCGGCGTCCTTGGATGTCTGGATCAGGGCGTTTTCGGTCTTGAACCCTGGAGTCCCCGGAACGCTTAGTCGAATGTCATGTTTGGAACATTTTCCCCGGCAGGACGGCGGGAGACGCATGTGGATCTCGGCTTCGGCGTCATCCAACTTCTGCGGGGACTTATTCAGGTCAAGGAGCTTCTGCCTTCCATCATCCCAACTCTTTTTGGCTACGGTCCTTCGCGAAATCTCCAAACACCGGACGAATAGATCCCGATTGCGGGACCGCTTCAGCATATCCCGCGTGTATTGATCGCCGAAGCCATTTGGCTGCCAAAAGAATTCATCATCGGTCGTGTACAGGTATTCGACAGCGTCAGCGAACGTGACAAACTTTCCGCGAACCGGGACAGCGGCCTGTTCGGGATTATCGAGAATATGTCCAACCATAGATCGGAGCATGGAATCCAAACACTTGACCTTCTGATGGTGGTAAACGGACCCGTACAGCATCATTTTGCTAAACAATATTTGTTCCAACGGGGCATAGCTCCGAAGCACGAGGATCCGGCTCCCGTTGTACTTCGCCGTGGAAATCATGCTCAAGAATCTTGGAAGGTCAACTGTCAGCGCCAAGCCGCAATAATAGCTGTCTCTCGCGATATAGTCGAGCTTGTCGCAATCGTACGCGCTGCTTATGATGTTGGCAAGAAAGTACCTGTCCGGGTCCTCGTGCCTGCCCAAAATGAGCTGCGCAACCTTTTCTAAATCCAGCGCCGCGTGACATTCCCTGACGACGTACTCGTTAAACCACTGCTCAAACCGAGGAGATTTTACAATGAGGTATGAAAGAATCTCGCCTGGCTGATTCCGGCAGTATGAAGGGTTATTTTTGAATTCCTGCATGTCAGAATGCAGCTCGTAGATCTGCTCGGACCCGTGCGAACAGAGGCCGTGGCCTACGTCATGAAGCAGGGCGGCCATGCGCAGGTAACCCAAATCGCCTTCTTTTCGGTCAAGATTTGCAATTTGGCCCGTCCTCCCCTCGACATTGGCCCTTTCCTGGATGGCGTTGAGGCACCTCTCTGCTAGAGCGGTGGCACCAAGCGAATGCTCAAACCGGCTGTGCGTGGCGGAAGGGTAAACGTAATAGGCCAGCCCTGTCTGCTTTATCCTCCGAAGGCGCTGCATCACCGGGCAGTCAATGACGGCAACTTCGTGTTTGGCAAAGAGAAGGTTCCCCAAGAGCGCATCGTTGAAGACCTTGGGCCCTTTTGGCACACTCGGCCTGTATCCGTCAAAGAGCCACTCCACAAATGTGTTGACGCGTTCCGCGAGCGTGGGTGGGACAGCCGAAGAGCCCATTTCGTCTTGATTTCACCCCGGAGCTTAGACGGTGACAACTCGCTCGAGGAACTTTGACGCAACCCCGCTCAGCTGCTCAAGGTCAGACGCAGCGAGCTCCCTGAGAGAACCTCATTGAAGAATCGATCCGCAGCTTGGCTGTACAAACACGACTTCGTAGTCGGGATTCTCGCGGCCGATCAGGCCGGACAATTGAAGCCTCGAGACAGACTCGTTTAGAGCAGGGCTGTAAGGCTCCGGGCCGCTGTCGGAAAAAACGAAGGCGTCGAGGAGCGGGTACTTGTTCGTCTTGCGCAGATCGCTGAAGATTTCTTGCAACTGGTAGTCGTGGCTGCGAAATGCGAGCCTGTCTTTCCCAGTCTTCTCGTGGAACTGGTCCTGTGCCAGGGCCAGCACTGCACTTAAGATGTGGTCGGGAAGAATAGTTGACTGGGCAGTTGTCATGGCGCCCTCCCCTTTTTTGATGCTCAACTAGCGACGTTTGCGAGGGACCCAAGAATTATCGTCAGATGGGCATCCGCTGGCAAGCCCGATTGTTGCACAACGCGTTGGAAGTGCCCCCTACATACAATCCGTGGTAGGGTCTCGCTGGCTTACCTAACATATTGTGCGGTAATATGCGGTAGATGTCAATAAGTAACCGATGTAACTGGCTATTTTTCTGTGCATTACTTGGTTCAATGGTACGGTAAATAGCGGTAGGGCACAAGATGGAATACAGCGTCCTAAAGGTGGATCGGAGTGCCGAATATTTCTCTCGCAGAACATTTTGGAGCGGGCTGGATGGGTTGTCGGTGATAGGCCCCTTAAGGGGTGGCTCGTTGTCGGAGGTCCCGGAAGATGTCGGCTCCTTTCCGCCGCCGAATTTGAGGTCGATAAAGGCTGTCTAGCCCTAAAGGCTGCCATCGATGCCGAGCTCGATCGACCAGGCAGCAGCGCAATTGAGTTTCGTGACGAAGCGCGTGCGGTGCTGGGAATGAGGCTCATACAAATTGAAGTCGCGCCGCCCGGGCCTGGGTGGCGCTTGTCCTTGCCGAGGGCCTTGTTAGAAATAATGGAAATCCGACCGGCAGAGAGCTCTGTTGCCGTGCTCGTTCTTCAGAAGCGCATCGAGATTTGGACTCTAGAATCGCTGAGGATCGCTGCGGGCGTGCCGCTGGACGAGCTGACATAGTGATCGGCGCGACTCGTCGTTACGCCGCAGCCGGCGCCTGCAGGAAGTCCAGCGCGCGAATCAGGTAGGCCTTCAGATCATGGCGATGCACGACAGCATCGAGAAATCCCTTTTCGAGCAGGAACTCCGAGCGCTGGAAACCTTCGGGCAGCTTTTGGCGGATGGTCTGCTCGATGACGCGCGGGCCGGCGAATCCGATCAGCGCGCCGGGTTCGGCGATATTCAGGTCGCCCAGCATGGCGAAGCTGGCGGTGACGCCGCCGGTGGTGGGATCGGTGAGCACGCAGATATACGGCACGCGCGCGTCGTCGAGCTGCGCCAGCGCCGTGGAGATCTTGGCCATCTGCATCAGGCTCACGACGCCCTTCCATCATGCGCGCGCCGCCTGAAGCGGCCACAACGATCAGCGGCTTGCGCGTTAGCCGCGCGCGGTCAACGGCGCGTGCGATGGTTTCGCCCACCACGGCGCCCATCGACCCGCCGATGAATGCGTACTCCATGGCGCTCAGCACCACGTCATGCGGCCCCAGCTGCCCGACGGCATTCAGAATGGCGTCATCCAGGCCTGTCTCCTCGCGCGCCTTGCGCAGCCGCTGCTTGTAGGGCTTCACGTCAGTGAAGTTCAGCGGATCGGTCGAGCGCAGGCCGGTGTCAACCAGCTCGTAGCCGGGCTCAAGCAGCGTGTCGATGCGCTCCCGCGCGCTGAGCTTGAAGTGGTACTGGCACTTGGGGCAGACCAGCAGATTGGCTTCGAGATCCGGCTTATAAATGGGTTGGCGGCAGCCGGGGCATTTCACCCACAGGCCCTCGGTGCGAACGTTCTTCGCGCCCGCTTCGGGCCCGTTCTCCCCTGCAGGCCCACCCGCCTCGGAAGAATACTCGCCGTCCTCGCGCTTAAACCACGACATACCGAACCCAATTGTAAATGGATGGAGCGAAAGCAACCGCTTAAGTTTTTTGTGGCGGCGAAGCCGTTCCGCCGCGCAGATAAGCGTCGTCGCCGTCGATCCAGTCCTGCCGCGGCGGATTGAAGATGTCGAGCGCCACCGAGTCCTCGAGCGCGATCACTTCGTGCGGCACGTGCGGCGGAATGCAGAGAATCTCGCCGGCGTTCACGGCCACTTCCTTGCCGTCGACGACGAAATTCAGCGCGCCCTCGACCACATGGCTCGATCTGCTCGTGAAAGTGGTGATGCATGGGCACATGCGCGCCCTTCTTCAGCACGATGCGCGCCAGCATGGTGTTCGTTCCCACCACATACTGCCGCGTGGTCAGCGCGTTCAACGGTTCCGGCTCGATATCGGCCCAGCGATGGTGCTTGCTTTCCGGCACAATCGCCTCCTTGCGCTAGTACTCGATCCCGCGCTGCGCCAGGATGCCCTTCTGGTAGGCGTGCTTCACTTCGCGCATCTCGGTCACCGTGTCGGCCAGCTCCACCAGCAGGGGGTGGGCATTGCGCCCGGTCAGGATCACGTGCACCATCTCCGGCTTGCCCTTCAGCGCTTCGGCCACCACCGCCGGGTCCAGCATCTCGTAGCTGATGGCGTAGTTGATCTCGTCGAGCACCACCATGTCCCACTCGCCGGAGTAGATCGCCTCGCGCGCCTCGGCCCACGCCGCCTGCACCAGGCGAATGTCTTCGGGATCGGGCTCCGCGCCGCCGATCTTCACAAAGCCGCGCCCCATCTGCTTAAGCACGAAGTTCGCGCCGAAGGCCTCCACGGCATCCAGCTCGCCGTAGTGCCAGGAGCCTTTGATGAACTGCAGCACGAGCACCTTCATGCCGCATCCCACGGCGCGCAAAGCCGTGCCCAGCGCCGCGGTGGTCTTGCCTTTGCCGGGGCCGGTGTTGATCAGAATCAGTCCGCGTCGAGTCTCTGCCAATGCTCAATGCCCCTTGTGGTACGGATGACCCGTGAGAATTGTACATGCCCGGTAGAGCTGCTCGGCCATCACCAGGCGAGCCAGTTGGTGAGCCAGCGTCATGGGCCCCAGCGAGAGCAGTCCGCCGCGGCGTTTCGCCTCGGCTCGTGCCTCCTCTGACCATCCATCCGGCGGTCCGACGGCGAAAACGACATGCTGCGCGCCCTCATCGCGGCGCGTGCCCAGCCAATCTGCCAGCGCCTCGGAGGTCATCTGCCGGCCGCGCCCATCCAGCAGCAGGACCACCGGCTCCGTGCGGCCCTTTTGCCGGCCGAGCCAATCGAAAAGCGCCGTTTCGCTCCGGAACGTTTCACTCCCGCAGCGCGCAAGCCCAGCACAACGCTTGAGATAGTCAGAAACAAGCCCTTCGTAGGCGTCCTGCTTTCGCGACCCGGAGCCGATATGGGCGATCGTCAACTGCATGGAGAGGAGAATACCTCACAACCGGGGCAAATCCCGGTGCTTGGAGGGCCAACTCTCAAAAAATCTAAGGCTTGCATCCAATTTTGGGAATATCGGCGTTTGGATGTATGGAATTTCATAGACCCCTCATCGGCGGGATGTGACCAACCCATAGATAACCCATTTAATTTCTGTGAATAATGCGTCCCGGTTCCCACCACAAAGAATGGCATGATTCGTGCAGTAAGCCATGACAAGATTCATGTTTTCGCTCTCGTGTGGCTTGAATGGGGCGGATTTCGCTGGAAACAAAGTTATTTCCAGCAAGAACCGGATCCGCAGCACGGTGGATGGGGGGCAGATTCAAGCGAGCTTGAAGACGCTTGAACGGGCCTTCGGGACTTTAGATTTCGGACTTTTGTTAGTTTTTCAATCAACGAGCGGGATCGGACTTGCCCCCCATCGAGCCTCCGAGAGCGCTCAACCTGAGTCGAAAAGCTTCCGTTAGAGGCCTTTCGGCACAGACGGATTTTGGAGGAGTTCCGATGCGGTTTTTCCGGTTTCAAGGCTTAGCTCTCGTATTTGCCATCGTATCCTTCTTGGCAATCGTGGTGGCAACGCAGCAGCCGTCCGCCTATTGCCAGGAAACCACCGGTGGCCTGCAAGGCACGGTGAAGGATCCGTCCGGCGCCGTCGTGCCCAGAGCAACAGTCACGGCTACGACGCCTACGCTGGTCGGCGCCAAGGTCGTCGAATCGGATGCGGATGGATACTACCGCTTCTCGAACCTGCCCGCCGGTACGTACAGCATCAAGGTTGAGGCGAAAGGGTTCGAGACGCTCAAGCGCGACGGCCTGATCATCGAGGTTGGCCACCTGCCCACTGTCGACTTGACCATGAAGGTTGGCCAGGTGAGCACGGTGGTTGAAGTAAACGAAAACGAAGCGCCGCTGATCGACACCACGACCGTGACCACGCTGACGAATATCCCTGAGAACGTACTGCAGAATATCCCGCATGGCACGTCGTTCCAGTCGGTGATTCAGTTTGCCCCCTCGGCCCGCAATGAGCCGCTGATGGGCAACACGATTTACGGCAGTGGGACCGGCGCGACTTCTCCCGGCAACGCGGGCAACGGCAACGCCTTTGGTTTCTCGATCGACGGCGGCGCAGACTCGGAGAACTCCTACCTGGTAGAAGGCCAGGAGACGGCCAACATTATCGGTGGCTACTCGCACACCAACGTCCCCATGGATTTCATCTCGGAAGTGCAGATGAAGACCTCAGGCGTTGACGCCGAGTACGGCGGCGCGCTGGGCGGCGTGGTCAACGTGATCTTGGACAAGGGCACGAACCGGTGGCATGGCTCGGTCTTCACGCAGTTCCAGGACGGCGCCATGAACGGCTCACCAACTGCGTTTTTGCGCTACGACCCAAGTTCGAGCGGCGTCGCAACGAGCTGGGGGGAAACCGATCCAACGGCTCAGGATTATCAGCCGATCCGGCCCCACACCAGCGATTTCTTCCCCGGAATCAGCATCGGCGGCCCGGTGGCGGATCTCTTTCCCCGGCTGTACGGCATATCGGACTCCGCTTACCAGAAGCTCAAGGAGCGCGTCAGCCTGTTTGCGAGCTACAACCCCGAGTTCAACTCCTTTGAAGAATTCGTGAACTACGGCCCCAACGGCGGGGTCGTTCCGTTCAGCCAGAATACTCATACCGACTATGCATACGCCCGCATCGAAGCCGAAGTGACGCAGAAGATTCGCGTCTTCGGCTCGTGGCTCGCTCAGGATCAGCGGCAGGCCGGCGAAACGTTGCCGACCCCCGACTCGGTACAGGGCTATTACAACGTAATCACCGGATGCTCCGGACTTGGTTCGTCTCTGTCCTGCACCGCGGGGAGCAATTTCATCAACCCCTCGACCTATTCACACACCTTCGGCTACACGGCCCCGAATTCAACCATGAACTACGGCGCGGATATCACCCTGACCAACAGCCTGGTATCTACGACCCGGTTCGGCTATTTCTTTGAGAATTACCACGACATCGGTTACCCGACCAGCGGCGACGTCTATGTCTGGGAAACCGGCGGGACCACCGCCACCGATACCAACGGAATTCCGCTGACCACCAGCGCACCCACGCTAGCCGAGGGAACCGGCTACGTATCGGGACCGATAACCGGCACCTTCACGCACTTCAATTCCAGCAAAGCAACCCAGTTCGACGAGGACATTGCGTGGTACAAATCCGGGCCCAGGATTGGCACGCACAACCTCAAGTTCGGCTACCAGTTGCACCGCAACTTCAACCAGATCAGCCAGGGCTACAACGAGCCGGAGGTTCAGATTTACCCCGGCGCCGGCGTCACGAGCGCCTATTCTCCCATTGGGCCTGTGGGCGATGCGAATTGCGCGACAGTTGAAGGGATCACGGGTTCCCCGCTCTGCACTGGCACTTACGGCGTGCTCAACATTAACGACTACGGAACCACGGGCGTCGCGGACGCCCTGAACCACGGATTCTTTGCTCAGGATGCCTGGACGCTCGGACACGGCGTTACGATCAACGCCGGCCTGCGCATCGAGCGCGAGTATCTGCCGGCTGAGAACCAGCCTGTCACCCAGAAGTTCACCCGGCCCATCAACTTCGGCTGGGGAGACAAGATTGCTCCTCGTATCGGTGTGGCATGGGACGTCTTCAGGAACGGCAAGATGAAGGTCTTCGGCGGCTATGGCGAGTACTACGACCAGATGAAGCTGAACCTGGCCATCGGCTCCTATGGCGGCGAAATCTGGGAGGAGTGCTGGGAGGCTCTGATGGAGCCCAGCCTGACAGGCATAACCCCGGCATTCAACAGCACCGGTCGCCTACTGCGTCGGCAGCGGCTCCAGCCCCGTGGTGAACTGGGCCAACGGAACGGCCCCTCCCGCCTCGGACCTGATCTTCCTCGAAGGCCAAAACAACCGCGCCAACCCGACAACCTGCTCCACCTGCAGCGATCACCGAAGAGGGAACGGCCCCGGGCATGAAGCCGTACGCGCAGCACGACGCGAACTTTGGCATCGATTACCAGATCAACCCGACTACGGCCTTTGAAGCGAGGTGGGACCGAAACCGATTCGACCACGTGATTGAAGACTCGGCCATCTTTAACCCCGCGGTCGGCGAAACCTTCGTCATCGTCAATCCCGGCCAGGGCGTGAACAGCACCTTCAACGGGTTCTGGAACTTCCTGTACGGCACGCCGCCGGACTGCGTGAACAATACCTGCCCGGCAGCGCAGACGGTCATTCCGGCCGCCCGCAGCTACGACGGCTTCGAATTCCGGCTGACGAAGGCGGTCTACCCACAGCTGGATGGGCATGTTCTCCTACACCTACAGCAACTTCCGCGGCAACTACGCCGGCCTGACCAGCTCCGACCTGGGCGACGGCGGCGGCGGCCGCAATGCTCCGAACAACAGCCGCGCCTTCGACGAGCCATACTTCTCGTGGAACGCCAATGGCGGTTCTTCGAGCGGTTTGATGGCCACCGACCGGCCGAACGCGCTCAAGGGCTACGTCTACTATGACCTGCCGTGGCTCAGTAAGCATTTGACCACCGACTTCGGCATCTTCCAGGCGGCCTATAGCGGCACGCCTCTGACCAGCGAAATGGACGTGGGCTACTCCTATGCGGGCCAGCCCGCCTTCCCGGTCGACATTGTCAATCGCGGCAAGTGGATCGACGTGACCCAGAATCCGACCACTGGCGTCATCACCACCAGCGCGCCCTATACGAAGCGCACGCCGTGGTACACCGACACGGACTTCAACATCAAGCAGAGCGTCAGGCTGGGCGAGTCCAAGTCCCTTAGCTTCGACGCAACCTTCACCAACTTCCTCAACGAACACACAGTCGTGGCGTTCTGGGAAAATGTCGACTCCGACTATACGGGGAGCAATTTCATCATGCCCCGGGTGGGTTATTCATTGGCAATGGCCTCGACTTCTATTCGGCGGCCATGAGCAAGTACGACTACACCATGGAGATGAACAACGCCGCGTATAACGGCACGGGCACTGGCCCAATCACCATTGACAGCATGTACGGCAAGCCCTACGAGTATCATCAGCCGCGGAACATCCGCCTGGGCCTGCACATCACGTTCTAACTTCAACCCGGCTTCAAGAAACACAATGGGGACCCGAAAGATCGGGTCCCCATTCTTTTTGCGCATTTTCTGATGGCTCCAACCGGCCGGGCCAAATCCGGTCGCACCGCTGCGCTCAGCGTGAGCGCCTGGTCTTTTTCGCGGAAGATCGCGCGGCCGTCTTCCTTGCAGTTGCGGCCTTCCGGCGTGGCGCAGCTTTCTTCGCGGACTTTTTCACTGGTTTTGCGCGCTTGGCCGGCTTCTTGGCCTTTGGGGCCGGCTTGGCCGATGCGGGCCGCTTCTTGACGGCAGACTTCGTCCGCACGGCGCGCGTCTTTTCCGCCAGCGCAGCCTTCAGCTCGGCGTCGAACTCCTCCGGCGTGAGCGGGCGCGCCGACTTGCGCAGCCGTTCGATGTCGTAGAAGGCGCGGCGCTCCGCGAGAAACACGTGAATCACAAAGTCCACATAGTCGAGCAGAATCCACTCGCCGTTGCGGCGGCCCTCCACGGAGTTCGGGAAAGCGCCGAAGTTGCGCTTGAGCCGCAGCTCGATCTCATCGGCGATGGCGACGGCCTGCCGCTCGTTGGTGGCTGAGGTGACCAGGAAAAAGTCGGAGAGGCCAGAGTCGACAGGATCGAGTTCGAGGATGCGGGTGTGCTGGCCCTTCTTTTCTTCACAAACCGCGGCTGCGGCCTGTACGAGGGTGCGCGTCTGTTTCTGCGCCGGCGAAATATTCATGCTTTGGGAAGTTTCTCCAAGCTCATCGTAGCCTGTCGATTCGGCTTGGAGCAAGCCGGGAAACAGTCGGAACCAGTGAACGGTGAACAGCGGGCGGCCGGGGCAATGCGGACAAGTCAGCGATAGAGCCCATGCGCGCGAATGTACTCCGCAACTGCGATGGGGAGCATCGTCTGGACTGCTGCGGAACCGGCCTGCGCGACGCTCGATCCCTCGGGGATGGCCTTGCGGATCGCTTCGCGAATCTCTGACGCGCTGATCTCCACATCGAGCCCCGGCAGAACATAGAATGGCGCTCGTTCTCCCGCGGGATTCACTATGAGGAAAGCGCGGACCTCAATGCCGGATTCGTTTCGTCGGCCGCCGGCGCGGGTTCAAGCGTAAGCCCATGCGGGAGCGCAGCCTTCAATCCGTCAAGTGGCTGACCCGGCCGCGAGGCCACGATCAAAGCCGCCGCGTAGGGAATCTCCGCGGCGCGATGCCAGTGCCGCAGCCCGAAGAACGCGTCCGCGCCCATCAGGCAGTAAAGTGTGCAGTCAGGCTTGAGTTCGGCGCGCAGGCCCTTGAGCGTGTCGATTGTGTAATTCGGCGGTCGCCGCGGCGACCTGCCCCCCCGGAAGGTTTCGGTGCATCGGCAAGCGAAACGGCGAACCCCGGCTCGCGGTCCACAGCCAGCCGCGTCATTGCCAAGCGGTCCTCAAAGCTCGCCGCTGATCCCTCAGGCTTGAGCGGCTGCGCGCCCACCGGCGCGAAGAGCACAGTATCGAGGTGGAAAGCATTGCGGGCAGCGCGCGCCACAGCCAGATGGCCCAGGTGCGGCGGGTCAAAACTTCCGCCGAAGAACGCGATGCCTCGGTCGGTTTGCGCGGCGGTCATGCGTTCATCGTAATCTCTAGAGCGGTTCTCCAGTTAGTATGTGGCATTTCAGGTGTCGTGCAGGGTGGCTTTTGCTTCCACCCCACAGACGAAGACCTGTCTGCGGGGACCCCGGTTGAGGAAAAATCCACTTAGCAGTCGAGGTTCCGCCTTACAGCAACTGGAGAACCGCTGTGGCGCGCCTGTGCGCCACAGTCGGCCCGCAAGGCGCATCCGATAGAATTGTTTTGCACCTATGCGTCCTCTACTCATTCTCCTCGCCCTCGCCGGCCTTTTCGCCTCCGCCCTCGCGCTGCGCGTTCACTACGACACCGGCACGGAGCCCTGCTCGATCAACGATCACTGGGATTGCGGCATCGTCAACCACAGCTCGTATTCCTTGTTCTTCCACGTTCCTGTGGCGGCCATCGGCATCGCGGGCTATTTGGCTCTCGGAATACTCGCGCTGGCGCGCCGGCGCATCCTGCTCCTCGCCGCCGCCCTCATCGGACTCGGCTTCGCGATGCATCTCTCTGAAATCGAGCTCAACGTTCTTCAGGTCTGGTGCCTCTACTGCGTCATCTCGCAGGGAATCATCGCCCTCATCACGCTGTTGAGCGCTGCCTGGCTTATCGCAGCGCAGATCGCGAAGTCGCGCGCTCGCACTGCGGCTTCGGCATAGGGTTCGTTCCCGCCCGCAAACCCGAATTCCCGGGCAGCTCACACTGATAAAATTGAGTCAGATTCATGCTGACTGGCTGGTATGCACGCCGAATGTACGCGTGGGAGACGCGGCTAAGCACACGCGACGAAAACCGCGTGGTGCGCCCGCTGAAATGGGGCTTGGAATGGATCACTCCGTTTCTCGAGGAGCACGGCTTTGGCGCTGCGGTGCCCGATCCCGAAATCGTTCGCGACCCCGTGGCTGCTGAAGCCGCGATGCTCCGCATCAACGAGCTTCTCATCCGCCACAGCGACGTTTTCTTTGGCTATGAACGCCCGACGGACTTCCGCCTCGAGGAGCGCCATCCGGAGCTGTTCCCCACAAACGTGCGCCCGGAGACTCTTGCGAAAGACGCCGTGCTTAAGCAGCAGGCCGCCGAGGGTATGCTGCCCAAAGCCCAGTATCTGCGCTTTACTTCGCCGGAACGCACGCCGTACCCGGAGAACGACCTGGTGAACGCGCGCTGGTTTCCGGCCCCCGAGCACAAAGATCCGGCACGGCCCAAACAAGCAGTCATCGTGATGCCGCAGTGGAACGCCGACGGCTTCAGCCACAACTCGCTGTGCGGGCTCTTCAACCGGATGGGCGTTTCGGCGCTGCGACTTTCCAAGCCCTACCACGACATTCGCCGTCCCGCGGAGCTGGAGCGCTCGGACTATGCCGTGAGCGCGAATATCGGACGAACCATTTCAGCCTGCCGCCAGGCGGTGGTCGATATCCGCTGCTGCCTCGACTGGCTTGAAGAGCAGGGCTACGAGCAATTCGGCGTGCTGGGCACAAGCCTTGGCTCCTGCTACGCTTTTCTAGCCAGCGCGCACGATGCGCGGCTGCGCGTGAATGCATTCAACCACGCGTCCACCGCGTTTGGCGACGTGGTCTGGGCCGGGCAAAGCACGCGCCACATCCGTGCGGGCGTGGAGGCGGCCGGGCTCACGCAGGAGCGGCTGCGGGCTTTGTGGGCCGCCATCAGCCCCATCAGCTACTACACCAAATATGTGAGCCCCGAAGCCGGTGGCCCAAGAAAGCGCGTCCTCTTTGTGTACGCGAACTACGACCTCACCTTTCCGCGGGAATACTCGTTGCAGGTTGTGGAGGCCGCCCGCCGCACCACTTTGAACCACGAGGTGCGCGTGCTGCCCTGCGGCCACTACACCACCGGCGAAACGCCCTTCAAATTCATCGACGGCTGGTACATCGGCTGGTTCGTCTACCGCGCATTCAAGGCGCTGCGCAAAGAAAAGGCGGCAAGCCCGTGCGCTGCGCACCAACATTCGCAACGAGGCTGAAGAGCAAGCCGTTTCGCGCTAGCGCACGTTGCTCAAATCCATCCGCAGCAGCTTGGCGGGATCGAGATACGCGTTCTGCCAGCGCACCGCCCAGTGCAGATGCGGTCCGGTCACGCGGCCCGTGGCTCCGCTGAGCCCGATGCGCTGGCCCAGGCTCACGTGCTGGCCCTCATGCACGTCGATGCGGCTCAGATGCATGGAGATCGTGAACAGCCCCAGGCCGTGGTCGATCACCACGCAGTTGCCCTCGTAGTAGAGCGGCCGCGCCAGCACCACCACGCCGCTGTTCCCGGCGCGCACCGGCGTGCCCGTCGCCGCGCGAAAGTCCATCCCCTCGTGAATGCTGGCCAGTTCGCCGTTGAAGGTGCGCCGCGTGCCGAAGCTGTCGGTCGGCGGGGCATGAACCGGTGCGCGAAAATCGCCGGACCACAGCGGCTGTTCCGCGCTCGCCGCAAACACTTTGCTCTTCAGCTCAACTTCCGCTTTGATCCGCGCGAGCTCCTCGGGCCCCGGCTCAACAAACTTTGGCGCCACGGTGAGAGTACTCGTGCGGTAGTGCGCGGGAAGAATCTCAACCGCGCGGCTCAGGTCGATCGGCGTGCCCCCGGCCAGCCTCGCACTAATCCGAAGCGAAGAAGAGCCCACGGGTCCCTTCACGTCCACTCCTGCCAGCGCATACCACGCCTGCCCGTCGCGTCCGCGAAAGAACTCGAGCTTTTGTCCCAGCCACTCGCCGTCCACCGTCGCGCCAGCCGGCACACGCACGCGAATCAATTCCGGCGAGCCGGCAACGACCACAGCCGGTGTCAGTGTCACCGCGTCATTCGCACTACCAGTCTGCGCGGCGCCAGTCGTCGCCGAAATCAACGCCGCGATAGTGATCCAAAATGCAAATCGCGGCATGCGCGCGCCGGTCATGCAATCAGCATAACGGGCGCGTCCCACTGTGCGATGTTCACCTGGTTGTTTCCGGCCGCGGGTGTGCGGCCTTCCACGCCGCCACGCGATCCTGCACATCGGCCAACTCGTCGGCTGTGATGCGTTCCCCGATCATCTGGCGGTTCGCGGCATACTTCTCCTGGTTTGGCCCTTTTACTGAAGCTGCCAGGTCGAACCAGAAGTAAGCCTCCACGTCGTCGTGCGGCACGCCCTGGCCGATCGAGTAGAGCACGCCCAGCGTTCCCTGCGCGCCCACGTCTCCCTGCTCGGCAGCCTTGCGGTACCACGCCGCCGCCTGCGTCCATGTCCTGCGGAAAGCCGTTGCCCCCATCGCGGTAGAGCGCGGCCAAATGGACTCAGCGTCAATGGATTTCTGCCCGGCGGATTTCTGCTCGGCAGCCTTGCGGAACCACTCGGACGCCAACTGATATTCCTCGGCGCTCCAATCACGGTTATGTTCGGTTGCCGCTGCCTGTGCATAGTGCTCGCCCACTTGGACTTGCGCAGCCGCATCGCCGGCATTGGCCCTGGCCAGCAGGTCCGCATCAATACTTCCCGTCTGTGCTGCCGCCAGCCGCCACGCGAACGCACAGATCAATACCCAAGTAAGTTGACTGCCTCGGCCTTTCACTGAATCCTCGATCGGCGATGAAACTTAGTGCCGAATTCAGTTTACGGGATTTGCACTTCAAGAACGGGGTGATCGACCTATTCTCACAGGGGAGAACAAGCTAGAATTCCAAGTATGACTGACCGCATGTCGCTCACACTCGCCCAGGCCGATCCCGAAGTGGCTGCCGCCCTTGACCAGGAAACTCTCCGCCAGCACGAAGGGCTGGAGATGATTGCCAGTGAAAACTTTGTCTCCGAAGCAGTGCTGGAGGCGGCCGGCTCGGTCTTCACCAATAAATATGCCGAGGGTTACCCCGGACGCCGCTACTACGGCGGCTGCGAGTACGCCGACATCGTCGAGAACCTCGCACGCGACCGCGCGCGCCAGCTCTTTGGCGGCGAGCACATCAACGTGCAACCGCACTCCGGCTCGCAGGCCAATGCCTCGGCCTACGCGGCGGTTTTGCAACCGGGCGACACTATTCTAGGCCTCGATCTTTCCCACGGCGGCCACCTGACACACGGCCACCGGCTCAGCTTCAGCGGCAAGCTTTATCGCCCTACGTTCTATCACGTGCGCCGCGACACCGAAACCATCGACTACGACGAGATGGAGGCCGTTGCCATCCAGGAAAAGCCGAAGGTCATTATCGGCGGCGCCAGCGCGTATCCGCGCCTGTGGGACTTCGCCCGCATGCGCCAGATCGCCGACAAGGTGGGCGCGATTTATATCTTCGACATGGCGCACATTGCCGGCCTGGTTGCGGGCGGCGTGCATCCTTCGCCCGTGCCCCACGCGCAAATTACCACTACCACCACGCACAAAACGCTGCGCGGTCCCCGCGCCGGCCTCATTATCTGCACGCAGGATCTGGCCGCCGCCGTCGACAAGGCCGTCTTTCCCGGCCAGCAGGGCGGCCCGCTCGTGCACATCGTCGCCGCCAAGGCCGTTGCGCTCGCAGAGGCGCTGCGCCCAGAGTTCCGCACCTACGCCGCGCAGATCGTCTCCAACGCCAAGGCTCTCGCCGAAGGCCTGCAGGCGGCGGGTTTCCGCCTCGTCTCCGGCGGCACGGACAACCACCTCATGCTTGTCGATGTCTTCGAGAAGGGAATCCTTGGCTCCGAAGCGGAGCTGGCGCTGGGCAAGGCCGGCATCACCGTGAACAAGAATTCCATCCCCTGGGATACCAATCCGCCGCTCAAGCCCTCGGGCATACGCGTGGGTACGCCCGCGCTCACGACGCGCGGCATGAAGGAGCCGGAGATGCGCCAGATTGCCGCGTGGATCGCCAAGGCCCTCGAACAGCGCAGCGACGACGCGGCTCTTGCGCGCATTCGCGGCGAGGTAGCGGAGTTAGCCAACCAATTCCCGCTCTACGCCTGGCGGCGCGCGCCGGTGGCAGTCACGGCGTAGGCCAAATTGCGGAGACGCCCGCGGCTCGAGTTCATCGGCCAGGTTCCGGCACAAGGAATTCACGTGCCGAGCGGTTCTGGCATGTGCAAAAATGCCGGAGAGCAACCGAGGTGTCGTTGACGACCATCGAATAAGGCCTGTAACCGGGTGGCTCGGCTGCCCAAACGGGCATCAGGAGGAATCGATGAAGTCCATTCAGATCGCGTTTGCAGCTTTGCTCGTTTTCGCGGTGCCGGCGGTTGCGCAACAAAAAACAGCCAGCCATTCAGCCCCACAAAAAACAGCCAGCCATCAAGCGCCGCCGGCGCATGGGCCCTCGGCGTATCATGGCACGCCGCAAACCCCCAACCTCCACCGTAACTACTCCGATGAGCCCGGCCACCCCAATGCTCCCCATGTGGACGGGAACAAACTGGGTTGGGCATGATACCGGCCCTAACGATCCTCGCTACCATCTTGACCATCCCTGGGCACACGGCCATTTCACCGGCGGCTTTGGTCCCAAGCACGTATGGCGGATTGCCGGCGGCGGACCTAGCAGGTTCTGGTTCAACGGCTGGTACTGGTCGGTCGCGGCAGCCGACATCGCGTACTGCTCCGATTGGCTCTGGAACTCGGATGAGATCGTCATTTACGAGGATCCGGACGCGATCGGCTGGTATCTTGCCTATAATGTGCGCCTCGGCACCTATGTGCACGTGATGTATCTCGGCATGTAAGTGCGTTGTTTCTGTATTGACATTGCGAATTTGAGAGTAACTCGGCGGGATGGGCTTATAATCCGTCCCGCCGCATTCTTTTTGACCGCGTCTGCAGCGGCTTCGTCCCCGGCTTCGGACTAGAGCTTGTTATTAACTTTCGCGCGGGGCGGCGTTGCGGACGAAAACCGGGCTAGACGAGGCGGAGTCCGAAGGCTGTGGCGGGTCCACAGTCGAGGACGACAACGAAGTATGGCCCGATTTCCACCCCAGCGACAAAGACCCGTCGCCGGGGACCCCGGATTTGCGCCGCAACCCGGAGGGCTGGGGCCAATTTTCCCATTTCATCGTCGCTCGTCGCTCGAAGATACTCCATATTCGTCGCTCCTCGCTTCTTGAACTGAGAAAAATTGGCTCCCAGCGCCGCCCGTGGGAAAGTTAATAACAGGCTCTAGCTAAGATCCATCAATTTCATTCATAAGCCATCCTGCCGCTGTAACTCGATTCAATAGGTCATGCTATCGATTCAACTTTCCTGCTAAGTGAAGAAAAAATCCTTGCGCGAAGCTATGCGGATGTGAATCTCATCATTTATCCTGTCGCCATGGCGATTGAAAATATTCTTGCTCAAATTGATTCCGAGATTGCAAGGCTCAAGCAGGCACGTGCCCTGCTGGCCACCACCGGGACCGCAGCTACCACATCCGCACGCAAAGCCGGGAAAGCGGCCGCCAAAGGAAGGCCCAGGAAGAAGCGCGTTCTAAGTGCCGACGCGCGCAAGCGAATCGCCGATGCGCAGCGCAAGCGCTGGGCCGCAGTGCGAGCCAAGGCCAAGCAAAAGGCCTAGTCGCTCTCTGCTTCGAGTATTCGCGCCGATTGTGGATCGGTGGCGTTTGCGCTCTATCCCAGTGACGCCATCACCAGCATGCGCGGCTCGGTCATCTCTTCAATGGCCCAGCGGATGCCCTCGCGGCCCAGGCCGGAGTCCTTGACGCCGCCATAGGGCATGGGGTCCAGGCGCCAGTTCGGCGTGTCGCCCACAATCAGCGCGCCCACTTCCAGCTCGCGATACGCGGTGAGGATGCGGCCGGAGTCGCGCGTCAAGCAGGCCTGCCTGCAATCCATACTTCGAGTGATTCACCTGCGCCAGCGCATCCTCGAAGTCGTCGTACGGCTCGATCAGCAGCACCGGTCCGAAGATCTCCTCGTCGCGAACCTTCATGCCGGGCTTGGTTCCGGTCAGAATGGCCGGCGTGATCATCGATCCCTTGCGCTCGCCACCAGCCACTAGCTTGGCGCCGCCCTCCACGGCCTCCTTGACCCACGCCTCCACGCGCTCCGCTTCGCTCTGGCGAACCAGCGGTCCCACTTCAGTCGCTTCATTCGAGGGGTCGCCGATGGCCAGCTTGGCGGCAACCTCCACCACCTTCCACAGGAAGGTCTGGAAGATTGCGCGCTCCACAAAGACGCGCTGCACGCTGATGCACGACTGCCCCGCGAAGTCGAACGCCGCATGCGCAGTGCGCAACGCCGCGTCGTCCAGTTCCTTCCAATCGCTGTGCACCACGAGCGCCGCGTTCCCGCCCAGCTCCAGCAGCACGCGCTTGCGCCCCGAGTGCGCTTTCAGCTCCCAACCCACTTTGGCCGAACCGGTAAAGCTCACCAGCTTGATGCGATCTTCCTTTTCCGCGAGCCATGCGGTGTCGGCGTCTGTCGAGCGTCAGCACGGCCAGCGCCTCCTCGGGCCAGCCGGCCTTCAGAATCACTTCGCCCAGCGCCAGCGCGGTGAACGGCGTCTGCGGCGCGGGTTTCACCATCACCGGGCAGCCCGCGGCCATGGCCGGCGCAACCTTGTGCGCCACCAGGTTCAACGGAAAATTGAACGGCGTAATCGCCAGAACCGGCCCCACGGCAAAGCGCTGCACCAGTCCCCAGCGGCCCTCGTTGCCTTCGGTCAAATCCAGCGGAATGCTCTCGCCGCCCAGCCGCGCGGCCTCTTCGGCAGCGGTCTTGAAGGTGAGCACGGCGCGATCCACTTCCGTCCGCGCCATGCGCACCGGCTTGCCCGCCTCGGCCACAATCAACTGCGCGAAGCGCTCTTTTTGCTCAATCAGCGCGGCGGCCACGTCTTCCAGAATTTCGCGGCGCTTCCAGCGCGGCAAAGCGCGCGTGCGGCGAAGGCTGGCAGACGCATGATTCACAGCCTGGCGCGCGTCGGCCCGCGTCGCCACGGTCACTCGGCCCACCAGCCCCTGGTCCCACGGCGACCGCACCTCCAGCGCCTCTCCGTCAATCCATTCCTTGCCGCACAGCAGAAATCCGGTTTGTGTTCCCGGCCGCATCTTCATGGTGGGGCTCCTGTGTCTACCCTCTGATGGTAAAGCGGATGGGCTTGAATTGTCCGCGCCACGAGCCTGCGGTACACTTCGTCCATGATTCACGACGGCCGCAGCCGCAAACTTCCCTTCGACCCCGCCGAGGCAGTGGCGCACCTACGGACCCGCGACCCCAAACTCGCCGCGCTGATCGACTGCGCCGGCCCGTTCACCCTCCGCCTCGACCACACGGCCTCGCCCTTCGAGTCGCTGCTCGAATCCATCCTCTACCAGCAGCTGCATGGCAAGGCGGCGGCCACCATTCACCGCCGCGTGCGTGAGTACTTCGGCGGCGACCCCACCCCGCAACTCTTGCTCGACACTCCCGATGAGCCGCTTCGCGCAGCCGGCGTCTCCGGCAACAAGATCAAGGCGCTCCGTGACCTTGCCGCCCGCACCCTCGACGGCACCGTGCCCGCGCATGCCGCCATTCGCAGAATGCCCGACGCCGAGATCGTCGAACGACTCACCGCGGTGCGCGGCATCGGCACCTGGACCGTCGAAATGCTGCTCATCTTCCGCCTCGGCCGGCCCGACGTGCTCCCCGTAACCGACTACGGCGTGCGCAAAGGCTTCGCACTCACCTTCCAGCGGGTGCCCAAATCCCGCCCGCTTGAAGCCGCCGATCTGCCCAAACCCGACGTGATCCTCCGTCGCGGCAAACGGTGGGCGCCCTACCGCTCCGTCGCAAGCTGGTACCTTTGGCGGGCCTGCGACCTGGCCAAGAACACCGCTCCCGCAGGGCGTTCAGCGCGATAGCCGTAAAATAGCTTGAGCGACCCGGCGAACATTGGGCGCAGCGCAACTCATCGGAACCCTCATGCCTCCTGGAAAGCGTTTCGTTTGCATTCACGGTCACTTTTACCAGCCGCCGCGCGAAAACCCATGGCTGGAGACGGTGGAGACCCAGGACACGGCCGCTCCCTACCACGACTGGAACGAGCGCATCTGCGCCGAGTGCTACGCGCCCAATGGCGCGGCGCGCGTGGTGAACGTTAAGAACCAGATCACGCGCATCGTCAACAACTACGCGCGCATTAGCTTCAACTTCGGCCCCACGCTGCTGAGTTGGCTCAGGGAGAATGCGCCGCGCACCTGCCGCATGATCCTCGACGGCGAAGGCCGCAGCCGCCAGCGTTACCGGGGGCACAGCTCGGCCATGGCGCAGGTTTACAACCACATGATTCTGCCGCTGGCCAATGCGCGCGATCGCAACACGCAGATCCATTGGGGCATCGCCGACTACGAAAGCAACTTCGGCGCTCCGCCCGAGGGCATGTGGCTGCCTGAGACCGCGGCCGACTCTGCCACTCTTGAGGCGCTCGCCGCAAACGGCATTAAGTTCACTGTGCTCGCGCCGCACCAGTGCAAACGCATTCGACCGCTGAAGGGCGAAGCCGAGTGGACCGATACGGCGAACGCGACCGTGGACACCACCCACCCCTATCTCGTTCGCTTCCCGTCGGGCGCTTCGATCGCCATCTTCTTCTACAACGGCCCGGTCTCGCGCGCCATCGCCTTTGAAGGGCTGCTCGAGTCCGGCGACAATCTTACCGCGCGCCTCAAGGCAGGCTTCAAAGATTCGGCTCAGCCGCAGTTGGTCCACGTCGCCACCGATGGCGAGTCCTACGGCCATCATCACATGTACGGCGAGATGGCGCTGGCCTACGCGCTGCGGCTGCTCGAGCAGGACAAGACGGTCAAGCTGACCAACTACGCCAGCTTCCTTGAGCAATTTCCGCCCGAGTTCGAGTGCGAGATTGTCGAGGACACTTCGTGGAGCTGTGTGCACGGCATCGAGCGCTGGCGCTCCGATTGTGGTTGCAACGGCGGCAAGGCCGGCTGGAACCAGGCGTGGCGCGCGCCTCTGCGTTTGGCCCTCGACGAGTTGCGCGACGCACTGGTCCCGCTCACCGAACGCGAGGGCGGCAAGCTCTTCAACGACGTATGGGCCGCGCGCGACGCTTATATCCACGTCGTGCTCGACCGCAGCACTGAATCCGTGGACCGCTTCTTCGTCGCGCAACAAGCCCGCACACTCTCGGAATCCGAGCGCGTCCGCGCCCTTGAGTTGATGGAGATGCAGCGCCACGCCCAGCTCATGTTTACCAGTTGCGGCTGGTTCTTCGACGATATCGCGGGCATCGAGACCGTGCAGATTATCGCCTACGCCGCGCGCGTGCTGCAACTGGCGCAGCAGCTCTTCGGCCAACAGGCCGCGCCGCTCGAGCCCGCGTTCCTCGCGCGACTGGCCGAAGCCCACTCCAACAAGCCCGAGGCTGGCGACGGCGCACGCATCTACAAGAAGTGCGTCGACAGCATGGAGCTGCACCTTGAGCAAGTGGCCGCGCACTACGCCATCAGTTCGGTCTTCTCCTCGTTTGCCGATGAGACGGACCTCTTCTGCTTTCGCGTCCGCCGCATCTCACACGATATTTACACTTCCGGCAGAGGCCGCCTCGCGCTGGGCCGCGTGCATGTGGCCAGCGCCATCACCGGGCACGCGCAGAGCTTCTCCTTTGCGGTGCTTCACTTCGGCGACCAGAACATCACCGCCGCCGTGAAAACCTACGACGACGCCGGCGCTGCAGACTTTGAGGCTTTCTCTGCCGACGCCGCCGGACGTGTGCAGCGCGCCGACTTCCCCGAGGTCATTCGCCTGATCGACCGCTTCTACGGCCACGCCGACTACTCGCTCACCTCACTCTTCAGTGACGAGCAGCGCCGCATCGTCGAGCTCATCCTCAACTCCACGCTTTGGGACATCGAGAATTCGCTCACCACCATTTATCAGGATCACGCCAGCCTGCTTCACTATCTCTCCCAGGCAGGCCTGCCCAAGCCGCCCGCGCTCACTCTCGCCGCCGGCTTCGCCATCAACGCCGGTTTGCGCCGCACGCTCGAGGGCGACCCCATCGATCTCGCGCAGTTGCGCTCTTTCCTCTCCCTCGCCAAGGCCGACCAGGTGCCGCTCGAAGCCGCCACGCTCTCCTACATCGCCGACCAGCGCATGAAGCGCGCCATGGTCGAGTTGCAAATGTCCTCCGGGTCACTCGAGATGCTCGACCGCGCGCTCGTGCTTGCCCGCACGCTCACTGAGCTGCCCTTCGATCTGAATCTCTGGCAGGCGCAGAACATCTGGTACGAGATTCTGCGCACCTCAGGCTACGCGCTCACCGCGCTTCCCGCGGAGGAACGTCCGCGCTGGGAGAAAGACTTCAACGAACTCGGCGAGTGCCTCACCATCGATTACGCGGCCATGCGCGCAGGCGAGCAGGCCGACGCGGCAGCGGCAGCGGATTAAAGGGGCTCACCAGTTGCTTCGGAGCAGAGCCGCAGCTGACTGGCCGACTTGCTAACTCGCTGACCCGCTAACCTGCTCTTTCGAGCCTTCCATCCTTCAGCGCGAATCGCTCTCCGCGCCACACGATCGTGTCCCCGGCAAAGCCTGCCACCCACAGGCCCATCGCGATCGCATCGCGCAGCGGCAGCAGCCAAAGATTCGGCAGGACCTCGTGATCGCCCAGCACTGCTGCGCCCACGGTCATCGCCTGCGCCAGCCGGAGGAAGAAACTCAGCCCCAGCAGCCACAGGCTCACCGGACTCAATCCGCTCGCCAGCACATTCACGAGTGCCCAGCCGAAGCCATGCGTGAAGATCATGCCTGCATAGCCTGCAGGCCGCGAGCAACGCACCGTCCGCAGCCAGCGCAGTTGATGATCGAAGAATCCCCGCCAGCCGTACGCGGGCACGGCAGTCTCCACCACCTCGGCGCTCACTTCCACGCGATAGCCGGCCTTCGCCACGCGTGCGCCAAGTTCATAGTCGTCGGCCAGGTGATCCACCAGCGGCAGCAGGCCTCCGGCCTTTTCCAGCGCCTCGCGCCGCACGGCCAGCGTCGAGCCCAGCCCGTAGTGCAGCCCGCCCTCGATCAGCTTCGAGAGCAGCACTCCGGGCATGAACTCCGCGGCAATCCCCAGCGCCTCAAGCCGCGAAGGAAAAGTGTTGTGCGCTCTGCCGCGATAGAGCGCGGTCACAAGCCCTACTGGCGGCTTGCCTGTGTCGTGCAAAGCCGGCGCAAAGCGGCACATCACCCGCTCCAGGTAGCGCGGGCTCACAGTAATGTCGGAATCGTTGATGAGCAGAAAATCATGCCGCGCGTGCGGCCACAGCTGCGCCAGCGTGCTCACCTTGCCGTTCGTGCCCAGCCGCTGCGGGCACTCCACGAGCCGGATCGCCCGCTCCGGAAACTCGGCTTGCAGCTCCTTCACGGCCGCGGCCGCTGGATCGTCCAGCGACGACACGCCGAAGAGCAGTTCGAACTCGCCCGCATAACTCTGCCGGCAATGGCTGCGAAAGGCATCCATCATGCCGGGGTCGAGTCCCTTGAGCGATTTGAGAATGCTCACGCCGGGCGCAAACTCCGCCCGCGGCGCGCGTCGCTCGCTGCAGAAAGACCCGCGCCGCAACCATCGCCGCCAGAAAGTATCCCATCCCGGCCACGGCCAGCGCCGTCGTCACGATCTCCACGGCCTGCGCCAAAGCGTGCGGCATCACAACGGCTAGATTACAGCTTCTAGCTGCTAGCTTCTAGCCGCTAGCTCTCCATGCGCTGCATCAACAGATTCGGTCTTTCGAAAAGATCATCGACTCGCGAATACGGGCTTTTCGCGCGGAAGGTTGAGTGCCAAAGGCAGGGCTAGTAGCTAGAAGCTAGAGCTGCCCTCACTCGTATCGAAGCGCCTCAATCGGATCCAGATTCGCCGCCTTCCATGCCGGATAAATCCCAAACAGCAACCCGATCGCGCACGAAGCACCGAAGCCGATCAACACCCACATCGTCGAGAGCGTCGCCGGCAGGCCGATGGGCAGAAGATACACGATCCAGGTGATGATCGCGCCCACCAGAATGCCCACAACGCCGCCGAGCGCGCAGAGCGTCACCGCTTCGGTGGTGAACTGCGTGAGGATGGTGTGCTTCGTGGCGCCGATCGCCTTGCGCACGCCGATCTCGCGCGTCCGCTCGGTCACGCTCACCAGCATGATGTTCATCACGCCCACGCCGCCCACCATCAGCCCCACGCTGGAGACGGCAATCATGAAGATCACCAGTCCCGTGGTCAGTTGATCCCACAGCCTGCGTGAGCGAATCCGGCCCGAAGATTTCAAAGTCGTCCGGCTTGTCCACGCGCACCTTGCGGCGGATGCGCAAGCAGCTCGCGAATTTCTTCCTCCACCAGCGCCTTGTTCTTCGGGTCGTCGTACTTCACGCTCACCCACATGTCCTTGTCTTCCGGGTGCAGGTTGTGGAAAGTGCCCAGCGGGAAGATGACCATGTTGTCGGCGGGATTCTTGCCGCCCGCCAAAGGCTGTTTCCGCTTGTCCAGCACGCCGATCACCGTGTAAAGCCCCGACTCGATCGCCACTTCCTTACCCACCGCCGATTCGTCGCCGAACAGCTCCTCCCACGTGTCGTGTCCCAGCACGCACACATGCGCAGCGCGCGTATCTTCCTCGTCGGTGAACATCCGCCCCTGCAGCAGCGTCAGATCGTTCACATCCGATACTTCGGCGGTGTCGCCCTGCAGAATCGTCCCCGCCACCTTCTTGCCGTTGTATTTCGCGCTCACGTCGCCCACGCGGAACGGTCTTCACATGCTGGTAGTCCGCCGTCGGCAGCCACCACGTGCGGCAACGTGCGCAGCGCCAGCACGTCGTCAAGCGTGAGCTTCTTGCGCGCCAGCATCTCCGCCGTCGGCCGCACCCCGATCACCGGCATGTGGAACACCCAGAACGACATTCGATCCCAGCGAGCTGACCCAGTCTGCTACACGGTTATTCAATCCGTTGATGACCGAAGAAATGGAGATCACGGTGGCGACGCCGATCACGATGCCCAGGACCGTCAACCCCGAACGCATCTTGTTCGTGCGCAGCGTATCCAGCGCCATCTTCACCGATTCGCGGGTTTGATCCAGTTCGCCGCCATCGCTGTTTCTCACAATTCTGCACGCAGCGCCACCACCGGATCCAGCTTGGCCGCCTTGCTGGCCGGATAGACGCCGAAGAAGATGCCCACCGCGCCGGCCAGGAACAAGCCCAGAAAAATGGCCCACACCGGCACGCTGGTCGGGAATCCGATGACGATCGTGATCAGTTTGCCCGCCAGGATGCCGCACAGCACGCCGATGGCTCCGCCGGTCACCGCCATGGTTGCGCTCTCGATCAGGAATTGCAGCAGCACATCGCGCTGCCTGGCGCCCAGCGCCTTGCGCACGCCGATCTCGCGCGTCCGCTCCGTCACGCTCACCAGCATGATGTTCATGATCACCACGCCGCCCACCACCAGCGCGATCGACGCCAGCCCCAGCACCACGCTGGCGAAAAGCGAGCTGATCTGCTTCCAGATATCGAGAAAAGTATCGTTGGTCTCGATCTCAAAGTCGTCCTTCGTACCCGGCGCGTCGTGGCGCCGCGTGCGCATCAGCACGCGCACCTCGTCCTCGGCCCGCGTCATGACCTGCGCGCCGCCGGCCACGCGCGCGTAGATGTCCACCGAGTCGTTGTACCCGTAGATCTGCTGATACGTGCTGATGGGCACGGCCACCCAGTTGTCCTGCGACTGGCCCAGTGTCTTGCCCTGCCGCTCGCCCACGCCCACGATCGTGTAGGGAATGCCATCCACGCGAATCTCTTTGCCGATCGGGTCACCCTCGCCCAGCATGTTGTCCACAATGTCGTAGCCCACGATCGCGTCGTGCGTGGCGTGCTCCTCGTCGGCGGGCGTGAACCCGCGCCCGATCGCGATGTCGATGTTGTTGAGCGACAGCATCGTCCAGGTGTAGCCGCGCACATCGGTGTTGTTGCTGGAGTGGCCGTTGTATACCACGTTCGTGGACTTCGATCCAGCAGCCCGCCCACCTCGCTGCACTCCGTGCAGTTGTCGCGCACCGCCTGGTAGTCCTCGATGCGCAGGATCTTGCGCTTCTGGTAGCGAAAGTAGTCGTCGGCGGAGAAGATCACGCTCGCCATGCGCGTTACAGTAAACACGTCGGCGCCGTAGCCCGAGAGCTTGGTGGCCACGTAGCGGTTGGCGCCGTTCACCAGCGTAATCACCATGATCACCGAAGCCACGCCCATCACCACGCCGATCAGCGTCAGAATGGTGCGCAGCTTGTTGGCCCACAGCGATTGCAGCGCGAGTTTGAAGGCCTCTCGAAGTGGCATGATCCCGTACTGTTTATGATACGCACCCGCCCGATGCGCGGTTCCGGCGGCTCCGAGCCTGCAGAGCTTCTAGTCGGTGTCGCCAGTTTTCTTCACTTCCCCGAGCTGCCAAACCCCTTTGCCGCCCGCACTGAGTTTTCCAGATCCTCGGCCTCTTCTACCGCGCCCGTCAGCACAGGAACCGGAACCATCTGCGCGATCTTCTCGCCCGCCTGCAATTCCACGGCCGTATCGCCCAGGTTGGTCATCACCACCAGAATCTCGCCGCGGTAGCCCGCGTCGATCACGCCGCCTGTCGTAGCGATGCCCCGCGCCGCCATCGACGACCGGTCGCGCACCAGCAGTCCCAGCGGCGCGCCCGTCCGCGGATCGCGCGCCTCCACGGCAATTCCCGTCCGCACCTTAGCCGTCGCCCGAGGCGCCAGCGTCACGCCCTCCAGCGCAAACAGGTCATAGCCCAGGTCCTCGCCCGGATGCGCCACCACAGGCATCCGCGCACCCGCCTCCAAACGCTTTACGCGCAACATGTGTCTGATGGTAGCGGATCGGCGCAGACTCACTTCGCGAATGGCGCCTACTCCGCGCATTTGTGCCGCAAAATGGTCAGCCCCGGCCGGGTGTGTACCCAACCGGGGCTGTCGTCAGCTACCCCAACGACGAAGACCTGTCGCCGGGAGCCCCAGCATTCGGCAAAAGGACTCGTAAGCCGAATTCTGTTCTATGCGGTCATTCCTCTAGGCGCCGCGTTGCCGCGGACGCTCATCAGCGACCTACCCGGAGGTTCCGGCACTTGCCAAGAGCCGCCTTACCGCATCGGGCCGATGCGTAGCGCCAGCCTGGCTCCAAGCCGCGCGCTTCCCTCCCTATTTGGTCTTGCTCCGTGTGGGGTTTACCCTGCCTCCGCCATTACTGCCAGAGCGGTGCGCTCTTACCGCACCTTTTCACCCTTACCCTTGCCACCCGCAACCCGAAGGCCGCGCTTGGCAGGGGCGGTATGTTTTCTGTGGCACTAGCCGTCCACGGGCCTTTACGCCCGCGTCCCGGACGTTATCCGGCACACTGCCCTGCGGAGTTCGGACTTTCCTCCCCCGGCAACCCCTGCTTGCGCAAGGACTTCCGGCAGCGACCGCCCGGTCCTCCTGCCAGTCTCCAGTGTACCGCGAAAACAGGTTCACCAATTGCGAAACGGTACCCTTGACTCTTCGACCTCGTCGCACTTCACGTTGTAGTGCTTGAGAAGCATCTCGATGGACTGTTTGGCTTCCCTTTTGTGCGGCGTCGGCCCAACGACGACTCGTTTTAACTCGATTTGTTGACCCTCCCATCTCAGCGGAACGGGGACGTAGGGGACGACCAGAGACTTGACTCTGCGGTATTTAACTACATTCGGGACTTCCGGGCCTCCCCAAACCAGCACGATCCGCCATTCCTTTTCTGCATGGAACTTCTCATGTTTCAAAGTCGCGGCGTATCGTGCGAACGTCAGAACCTTTTTCCAAGGATCCTCTATCGACATGGTTTGTTGAAGGTGATCGTGTATAGCGTTGTTGCTTTCAAAGCCCGCCCCGTCTCGGTAGTACTCGCACTTGATTAAGGGATCCTCGTCAGCGCCGATCCACCCTGTATTCTTGTTGCTGTTCAGAAACTGCCTGCCAATCGTCGTAAGGTACTGAGGCGAAAACCCTAAACTTATCCCCGAGTATTCTCCGCTATATGCTCTCCATTGGCTTAAATCGTCGCCACTGGCCTCCGCAGAGAATGAGGCCGTATAGACAGACTCCGGGTGTGCTGCAGAATAACGAAACAAGGAGTTGTAATCCTTCAGACCGGAATCAATCTCTCCATACTGCGAATTAGACATTGCGATATCGAAGGCTGCCGTCGATGCAGCCTCAAACTCAGAGGTATCGTTGAGATACAAGATCCCGGTCGCCCAGAGCTCCCCCTTTTCCGCGATGCCTAACAAGCCATCGAGCGTGGTGTAGTGGTAGAGCAACTCCGGCTCGGCCTGGTGCGTCTCATTAGGGTGTCTTTGCTCTTCCATACCTATCCGTCGCCGTCCTGGAGTTCTTCACGAACTTTTGCAATCTTTTTGCGAAGCTCCGGAATATCCTCCTCGACGGAGTCCCAGACCATCGCCAGGCTCACGGCAAAGTATCCGTGTGCGACACGATTCCGCATCCCGTAAATCTGGGCGAATGGAATTAACGGGTGCCTGGCGGCAATGCCCGGGTCGGCCTCCAAAAGATTATTAGCAGCCTCCCCGATAATCTCGATATTGCGGATCACGGCATCCTGTGTCAGTGTGTCGGAATAGAACTGGTCTCGGTTCATGTTCTTCGTGTACTGAAGAACTTTATCTGCAGCCTCAAGAATGTGGCCGATGAAGTCCTTCGCGGTAAGGTCTTCCTTGCTCACAGACTCGCGGCCTCGGAAAGAACCTTTTCGCGGAACTTGGGATGAATCTCCTCAGGCGTGCGGAGGTCAATCTTAACTCCAGTCACCGTTGCCAGCTGCGCCTGGAGGCGTTCCATTGCCAGCAGACTGGCGCGTGGCGCCGGGTCAACGAGAATGTCCAGGTCGCTGTCCTCGCTGTCCTCGCCGTGCACCACGCTCCCGAAGACGCGCGGGTTCGCCATTCCCGCTTGCGACACAAGCTGGCGAATGGTCTCCCGATACTGCGGAAGTATCTCCGAAGGTCGCATAGACGCCTGTCCCCCTGAACTACATCCATTCTAGCCATTATCCATATCGCAGGCACCCACGCTTGCCTTCGGCCCGCCCCATTTGATGTAAGGGACCGGCAACGCGCTGTCCCGCTGCCCGCTACAATCGCATTAAGGGATGATCCAGTACCTCTATCTCGGCCGCGTGGACTACGGCGAAGCCCTTCGCCTGCAGGAAGAGCTGGTCGCGCTGCGCACCGCGGGCCGCATCGGCAACGTGCTTCTGCTCCTCGAGCATCCGCCCGTGCTCACCCTCGGCCGCAACGCCAAGCGCGCCAACATCCTCGCGTCGGATGAGCTGTTGGCGCGGCGCGGCGTCACCCTCCACGAGATCAACCGCGGCGGCGACGTCACCTATCACGGTCCCGGCCAGCTCATCGGCTACCCCATCTTCGATCTGCGCAGCCTGCGCAACGCGCAGCGGCGGCACGCCTCGGCCCGGTCGACTTCGTGCGCCTCATGGAAGAGGCGCTCATCCGCCTCTGCGGCGAGTTCGGCGTCCCGCCGGCCGCATCTGCGGCCTCACCGGCGTCTGGTGCCACCTGCGGTGGGGCAGCCCTTTGGACGAGAGCTGTGGGAGAACGGCCAAAGATCAGCCCTGCGGGAGAACGCAAGATCGCCGCCATCGGCATTCACGTCGCCCGCGGCGTCACCTCGCACGGATTCGCCTTCAACGTCACCACGGATCTCGCGCGACTTCACGCCTCATCAATCCCTGCGGCATCACCGACCGCCCCGTGACCAGCCTCGAAAGGGAAGTCGCCGACCCGGCAGCCCTGCCCAGCCTCGAATCCCTCGCCCACCTGGCGGCCCGCCAGTTCGGCCTGGTCTTCAACCAGCCGGTCGCGCCAGTCGAAAGCCTGGCCGCGCTGCGTGCACTAGCCGACTGCCGCACCCGATTCACGCAACCGTCGAATTTCCGGCGCCCGAATTTCCCGCGCAGGACACGCCGCTCCAGATCCCGCTCGAGATCGAGCGCCTGCGCCGCAGCAAAGACCGCCCCATTCCGGCCTGAGCGCGCCCATCCGACGCCATTCCGCTTCATCGCCGCCCGCGATTTATAATCCGGCAGGAGCCTGGCGTGCGCGGCGCTCACTGAACCGCGAAGAAGAGGGATGCATGTCCAACTGAAGTCATCATGCCCCAGATGGGCGAGTCGATCTTCGAGGGCACGATCACCAAATGGCTCAAGACCATCGGCGACACCGTCGAAAAAGACGAGCCGCTCTTCGAGATCTCCACCGACAAGGTCGACGCCGAGATTCCCTCGCCCGTCGCCGGCGTGCTCACCGAGATCCGCATCCCCGAAGGCGCCACGGTCGAGGTCAACACCGTGGTCGCCGTGATCGGCGAAGCCGGCTCAAAGGTTGCCGCTCACGCGCCGGTGGCAAAGCCAGATACACCACAGGTGGCCGCTCCCGCAGCCGGCGCACCCGTGGTACCCCCTCTTCGGTGGCGGCGGGTCGCCGCATCCGCTCCTCGCCGCTCGCCCGCCGCATCGCCAAGGAGCACGGCCTCGAAATCAGCCGCTTTGCCGGCACCGGCTCGGAAGGCCGCATCACCAAAGACGATGTTCTGCGCGCCGCAACACAACCCGCCGCCGCTGCGCCGAAGCCCGCCGCACCGCAGGTGGCGCAGGCGCCGCCGCCCGAGCTGGCCACGCTCCCGGCTGATCTCGTCCCCCTCACCCGCATGAGGGCCATCATTGCCGAGCGCATGGTGGAGAGCCGTCGCATCAGCCCTCACGTTCACACCGTCTACAAAGTCGACATGACGCGCATCGCGCGCCTGCGCGAGCAGCACAAGGCCACCTTTGAGCATCGCCACGGCGTCAAGCTCACCTACATGCCGTTCATCGCCGCCGCCGCCGTCGCCGCGCTGCGCCGCTGTCCCATCGTCAATTCCTCGCTCGAAAATACGGCCCAGGGCCTCGCCATCCGCTACCATCGCTCCATCGATCTCGGCATCGCCGTGGCCCTCGACTGGGGCCTTATCGTGCCCGTGATCCGCCACGCGGAGCAGCGCACCTTCGCCGATCTCGCCCGCTCCATCGCCGATCTCGCCCTCCGCGCCCGCTCCAAAAAGCTCTCGCCCGACGAGGTCGGCGGATCCACCTTCACCCTCACCAATGCCGGCGCATTCGGCGGCGAATACGGCATGCCCATCATCAACCAGCCCGAGGCGGCAATCCTCGCCGTCGGCGGCCTGCGCAAGGAGCCCGCCGTCCTGACCGACGCCGAAGGCAACGACACCATCGCCATCCGGTCGATGCAGTACTTTTGCCTCGGCTTCGATCACCGCCTCATCGACGGCGCCGATGGCGGCAAATTCATGCTTGAATTCAAGAAGACGCTCGAGACCTGGAACCAGGAGATCGGCTGAGGTCGCAGCCGGACTTGCTGGGAGGAAGCAGGAATCCTCAGACCCCCGGATTCCTGATCACTGACCGCTGACAACTGACAACTGCTTCCCTGCGCTCCGCGCCTTCGCACGCTCCACCGCCTTCTGCAAGCGTACGCAGCGCGCCCGGAGCGCCCTTTCTAGATCGGTTTGGGTTTCTGCGGCCACATGCGGCGTACGCCCACGTGCAACCGCACCGTTTCGCCCGGTTTCACATAGGCACGGAAGTAAGCGGTCTGGCCTACCGTCTGCCACGGCTGCGGGTCGGAGTCGACAAACCATCCCTGCGGCACGTTGAAACGCACGATAAACACCACGGGCTGATCGGAAATGTCCTGCAGCACGAAGGTCTGCTCTCTGACGCGCACGAACCAGCGCTGCAACTCGTTGCCCGCAATCTTCTCCTCCCAATGCGTCGACTCGTCCTGGTTCTCCAAATCGCAAATCGCCCAGTCGTTGTAAGGGCGAGTCTTCTTCGAGAGCGGGATGCCCTTGCTGCCGGGCAGAATACGGCACTTCTCATCGACATGGATTGGCTTGGGGCCGGACTGCGAATCGGACCCATCGTAAGGAACGCGCGCCGCTCCAGGCGAGTTCTGCGCAACTGCCGTCGCACTTGCCCACGTGCCGAGGAATAGGATTGCAACAAAGCCCCGTATCCCACTCATGCGCCCATCGTAGCACTTATCCATCCCACGCTTTTGCCCGCTCCACGGCCTTCTGCCAGCGCCCGCGCCGCTCGGCCCGTTCGCTCGCGTCCATCTTCGGCTCAAAGCGCACATCGCCCTTGCGTTCGGCGCGCAGCGCATCCGGGCTGGCCCAGAATCCCGTGGCCAATCCGGCCAGATACGCCGCGCCCAGCGCCGTCGTCTCCGTCACGCGCGGCCGCACCACCGGCACGCCCAGCACATCGGCCTGGAACTGCATCAGCAGATCGTTCACCGCGGCGCCGCCGTCCACGCGCAGCGCCGTGCAGCGGCGCGCCCGTTTCGCTGTGCACCGCCTCCAGCACGTCGGCCACCTGGAACGCGATCGCCTCAAGCGCCGCCCGCGCAATCTGTCCCGGCCCGGTGTCGCGCCGCAGACCGATCAGCATCCCCGCCGCGTGCGCATCCCAGTGCGGAGCGCCCAGGCCCACAAACGCCGGCACAAACACTACGCCGCCCGTATCCGGCACGCTCGCCGCGAGCGCTTCCACATCCGCCGACGCGCGCAATCAGCTTCAGATTGTCGCGCAGCCACTGCACCACCGCGCCGCCGATAAAGATGCTTCCCTCAAGCGCGTATTCAAGCCGCCGCTGCGCGCTCGCCGCCACCGTCGTAATCAGCTTGTGCCGCGATCGCATGAACTCCGTGCCGATGTTCTGCAGCAGGAAGCAGCCCGTCCCGTAGGTGTTCTTGGCCTCGCCCGCGCTCCAGCACAACTGGCCGAAGAGCGCCGCCTGCTGGTCGCCGGCAATGCCCGCAATCGCTACGCCGCTGAGGCCCAGCGTCGTCGTCACCTCGCCCACGCGCTCGCTCGACCACACAACCTCCGGCAGCATGCTCGCGGGAATCCCGAAGAGCTTGAGCAGCTCCTCGTCCCACTCGCCCTTCACGATGTTGAAGAGCAGCGTGCGCGACGCGTTGGTCACGTCGGTCACGTGCTTGTGCCCGCTGGTCAGGTGCCAGATCAGCCAGCTATCCACGGTGCCGAAGGCCAGCTCGCCGCGCTCGGCCCGCGCCCGCGCGCCCTCCACGTGATCCAGAATCCAACCAACTTTGGTCGCGGAGAAATACGGATCGAGCACAAGGCCGGTCTTTGCCGACACGCTCTCTCCGGCTCCGCTCTCCTCGAGCGCCTTGCACTGCGCCGCTGTGCGCCGGTCCTGCCACACAATCGCCGGATGAATCGCCTTGCCCGTCGCGCGCTCCCACACAATCACCGTCTCGCGCTGGTTGGTGATGCCGATCGCCGCCACATCGCGCGGCCGCGCGCCCACCTTGCCCAGAGCTTCCACGGCGCAGGATCATCTGGCTGGTCAGGATCTCCGTCGGATCGTGCTCCACCCATCCCGCCTGCGGATAGAACTGCTGGAACTCCTTCTGCGCCACGGCCGCAATCGCGCCGCCGGCATCGAATAGAATCGCCCGCGAGCTCGTCGTCCCTTGGTCCAGCGCAAGAACGTATGCCATATGTGACCGTTCACCTTTCCGGCAACCAGTCAAACACGCTCGATGGTCCAGGGGCAAGCGGGAAGAGCGCTGGCAGAGTCTGCACGCAGTAGCCGTTCATGTTTCTGTATGACCACTTTGTCATTCATTCAGATTTCACTTGCAGGAAATCAACCGCGAAACAACCGATGCCTACAATCCCGAGACATGGAGGTAAGTATGAATATGAAGAAGATTCCCCTGCTCCTCGCTTCTTTGGCCGCCTTTTCCGCGGTCAGCGTCATCGCACAGAATAACAACTCAGACTGGCAGAGAAGCCAAATCCGCCACGTCCTCCTGATCAGTGTTGACGGGTTGCACGCCGTCGATTATCTCAATTGCTCGCACGGCATTGCCGGCGTGAACAGCGGCGAGCCCTATTGCCCTAACCTTGCCGCTCTCGGATCCACTGGCGTCAACTACGTGGCGGCCAGCACCTCGAAGCCGTCGGATTCCTTCCCCGGCCTGATGAACATCGTTACCGGCGCCACTCCGCGCACCATGGGCGTCTATTACGACGTATCGTACCGACCGCTCTCTCGACCCACCGGCTAAGACCACCGGCAATGGCGTCGCTGCCGGCGCCTGCACGGCCGGCGCCGCACCTATCGGGTCCACGACCGAATTCGACGAAGGCATCGATATCGATCAGACCAAGCTCAACGGCGGAGCTCCAGGCGCAGGCCTAACCGACGGCGGCATTGCCTCCATCGATCCCACGCGTCTTGACCGCGATCCAAAAGCTGGCTGCGCACCCGTCTATCCCTGGAACTTCGTGCGCACAAACACCATCTTCGGTGTCATTCACGCCGCCGGCGGTTATACAGCCTGGTCGGACAAGCACCCGTCCTACTCCTCGGTAGCCGGTCCCGGTGGCACGTCTCTTGACGATTACTACGCGCCCGAGATCAACTCCACGGTCGTCCCTTTGCCGGGTGTGACCACTCCGAGCGGCATCGGCTGCTCTGCCATTCCTGACCCCACATCCGACCTGACGGCCTGGACGAACAGCTTCCAGAACATCCAGTGCTACGACACAATCAAGGTCAATGCCATCCTGAATGAAATCGAAGGCAACAATCACGACGGCGTGCCGGCCCGGGTGCCCACCATCTTCGGCATGAACTTCCAGGCCGTCAGCGTTGGGGAGAAACTGATTGAGAAGGGCGTGGGTACCGGTGGCTATCTGGATGCAGCCGGAACGCCGGGTGCACCGCTTCTGAGCGAAATCAAGTTCGTCGATGACGCGATTGGCGAAATGGTGAACGAGATCAAGGACCGCGGCCTCTCCGATTCGACCCTGATCGTAATTACTGCCAAGCACGGTCAGTCGCCCATCGATCCAAAGCTCTGGAACCCGATTTTGAATACCGGTTCGTCGCCCGCAACTCTTCTCGAAAGTCTGATTCCCTATTCGGAATCCCCCGCTAATCCCACCGGCATCGGACCAACAGAAGACGATGTTTCGCTGATCTGGCTTTCGAACTCGGCTAACACACTGAGCGCGGTCTCCACCTTGGAATCGAACGCCAGCGCCATCGGCCTTGGGCAGATCTACTATGGCCCCTCGCTCGCGCTCAACTACAACTCGCCCGGCCTGCCGCCCGGCGGCGATCCCCGTACGCCCGACATCATCGTTACGCCCAACGTTGGCGTCGACTACACCGGCAGCAGCAAGAAGCTCGCCGAGCACGGCGGCTTCTCGCATGACGACACCAACGTCGTCTTGCTGCTCTCCAACCCTGCCTTCGCGCCGCACACGGCTTACTCCGGCGTCGGAACCAACCAGGTTGCACCCACCATCCTTCGTGCGCTTGGACTCGACCCGCGCAGTCTCGACGGCGTACGTCTGGAAGGAACATCCGTGCTGCCGGACGTAAACCTCGACTTCAACCTTCAATAAACGCGCCAAGGCGCGGGCGTCATTCTGTGGCATCCGCGCCCTACCTCACTTTCCCCGCCTTATTCTCCAGCACCACGTTCTTGAGCACCGCCGTGTCCACCGTCTCCGGCTGGTGTGAGCAGAAGCCGATGCCCACATAAAGCGGCGCGTCCAGATGCAGCTTGATCGGCGGACCGAACTGGTGCATCGGCTCGCCGTCGAGGCTCACCCAGATCGCAAACTCGTCGCCGCGCTTCTCGATCCCGATCCGCTTGGCGCTGATGGTCACCAGGCTGTCCGGACTTGCGCCGCCCGGCCGCCCGCGCCCGCCGATGCGAAACTCCATATCCGTTACGCGCATGTCTTTCTCGGGCCGCCACGCCAGATGCACCATCCCCGCGCCGTGCAGAGCCACCATCGCCGCCTTCGAATCGTCGTCGAGGCTTTGCCGAATCATCAACACCGCCTTCCGGTCGCCGTAGCCCTTCGGATCGGGGTAGTTGATATCGGCCGCCAGCGAGACGTCTCCCGACATGCGCTTCCACAAGAAACGGAACTCGTCGCGCGTGTACCAGATGTTGTATCCGGCGGAGTTGATGGCGTACTGTCCCGTCGTCGCGTCGTAGCTCGCGCTGCCCGGCACAAGCGCGCTGCCAATGTCCGACTGGCCATCGAAGATCCCGATCGGCGTGTCGAAAATTTCTGCTCGGCCGGTGAAAGTCCGCGGGCGGTGCCACCTGTTCATGCGTCGCCGAACCCGGTTGCGCCCACGCCGGCACGGGCGGCAGCGGATTCTGTGCGGGCGGAGTCTGCGCGTGGAGCATCAGCGTTACGCTGCAAAGTCCGAGCGCGGCCAGAAGCGAAGTCGAATAAGACAGCCGGCGAGAGGTGCGAGTTCTCATGGCAACCCACTCTAGCAGACCGCTTGCGCCGCTGCCCATGGGCCGGTTCCACTGTCGTTACCCAGCCCCTCGTGTTGTACCATTCGATTGGATCAACGCCCTCGAAAAGGCCCTGATTGATGAGCTCTGCATCCTCTCCCACACTCCTCGTTCTCGCCGCTGGAATGGGCAGCCGTTACGGCGGTCTCAAGCAGATCGACCCCGTCGGCCCCGTCGGCGAAACCATCATCGACTACTCGATTTTCGACGCTCTCCGCGCGGGCTTCGGCAAGCTCGTCTTTGTCATTCGCAAGGACATCGAGCAGCAGTTCCGTGAGATCGTCGGCGCGCGCTTTGAAAAACGCGTTGCGGTCGACTATGTCTTCCAGACGCTCGAAGACATTCCTTCGCGGTTCACCGTTCCTGCGGGCCGCACCAAGCCATGGGGCACCACGCAGGCCATCCTGCTCGCTGCCGACGCAATCCGCGAGCCCTTCGCCGCCATCAACGCCGACGATTTCTACGGCGCGGATGGCTACCGCTCGCTGGCCGGGCACTTGACCTCCGGCTCGCCCGACTATTCGATGGTGGGCTTCGTCCTGCGCAACACGCTCTCCGATTTCGGCTCGGTGGCGCGCGGCGTCTGCCAGGTTTCGGCCGACGGCTACCTCGAGCACATCGTCGAGCTCACCAAGGTCGAACGCGACGCAAACGGCGCGCGCAACACCGATGCCGCCGGAAAGTCACGAAGCTGACCGGCGACGAGCCGGTCTCGATGAACATGTGGGGATTCACGCCGCAAGTCTTCGATCAACTGCGCGAACGTTTTGAGAAGTTCCTTGAGAGCAACGCCTCCGATTTGAAGGCCGAGTGCTTCATTCCCAACACGGTCGGCGAGTTGGTTCGCGCCGGGCAGGCGCGCGTCAAAGTGCTGCATTCTCGCGATTCCTGGTTCGGCGTCACCTATCGCGAGGATCGCCCGCGCGTGGTCGAGAGCATCCGCCGCCTGATTGCCGACGGCCTCTATCCTGAGCGGCTCTGGTCATGAGCGCGCCGCCCGACGCCCGCGCCGCGGCCAGTCAATTTGAGTTTCGCGGCAAAGTCTTGGGCCTGACGCCGCATGGTAATGGCCACATCAACGACACATACCTTGTGACGTGCCAGACGCAGGGCGCGCTCGTTCGCTACATTCTGCAGCACATCAACCGCCGCGTCTTCCGCGATCCTGTTGCCGTGATGCAAAATGTCGAACGCGTCGCGGCGCATCTTGCCGCGCAGGCAGCAGGCCAACCGGACGGCGCACGCCGTGCGCTTCATCTCGTTCCCGCGCGGGACGGGCGCAACTGGTACGTGGATGCGCAGGGAGAAACGTGGCGCGCCTATCGCTTGATTGAGAACGCGCATACCTATGAAACCGCGACCTCTGCCGAGCAGGCGTTCCAGGCGGGTCGCGCCTTCGGCCGCTTCCAGCAGCAGCTAAGCAGTTTGCCCCCACCGCGCCTGCATGAGACCATCCCCGATTTTCACCACACACCCAAGCGATTCGCTGCGCTCGGGCAGGCAATCGCCGCCGACTTTGCCGGCCGCGCAGCCCTCGCCAAGCCGGAGATCGACTTTGCACGCTCGCGCCAATCCATCACGGGCGCCCTCCTCGACGCCGCTCTCCCGGAGCGCATCACCCACAATGACACCAAGTTCAATAATGTCCTGTTCGACGACAAAACCGGCGAAGCTGTCTGCGTCATCGATCTCGACACCGTGATGCCCGGCCTGGCGCTTTACGACTTTGGCGACATGGTGCGCACCACCACGAGCCCGGCGGCAGAAGATGAGCAGGATCTATCCAAAGTTGCGATGCAGTTTTCGATGTTCGAGGCGCTGGTTCGCGGCTATTTGGAATCGGCGGGCGCATTCCTGACGCCCGCGGAAAGAAAACATCTCGCCTTCTCAGGCAAGCTCATCACGTTCGAGATCGGCATTCGTTTCCTCACGGACTATCTGTCGGGTGACATCTACTTCAAAGTGCATCGCGAAGGGCACAACCTCGACCGCTGCCGCACGCAATTCAAATTGGTGGAGTCGATCGAGCGGCAGGAAGAGAGAATGAACCGGCTGGTTGAGTCGATCGGATGATCGGCGCGCCTTACTGGGTGCCTGTCGACGGGTACACGGGCAGCCGCGGCGTCAGGCGGCGCACCACAAACTCCTGAAACAGGTTCTGCACCGCGCTTTCAACAGTGCCGATGAGCGAATTCTCAAAAGTTACCTCCACGCCGCTGCGGCTGCTGGAGGGATAGTAAAGATTCGAGATTCCGCCTGCTGCCAGCCCGCCCAGAATTCCGGAGTAGTTCGGCTGCCAGTGCCCGTTGTCGCCCTTGCAAATGACCGCATTGGCGATGGCATACATCGCCCGTGAACGGACGCTGCCCGTCCCCTTGTAGAAATACCGAGGGTCCTGCCTGAACAGCGAAGGCAGAACCGCTCCGCCAAGCATCGTTCCGGAAAGGCCGTCGGCATAATTCGCGCCGAAGCGCCTGGCATAGCCCTGCGCGCCCTGACCATAGCCGGCAAAGGTATTGCCAGCCTGCTCGAATCCTGCAACGGTGCCCACCATCAGGAACGTCACGGGATCAATCAACGTCCGCCACGCAAGCTGGTATTTTTGCCGAGCGGTCAGCGGCAGGGCGTTGTGATCGTAGCTCACGTAGTAATTCGGAAACATGCCCAGCACGCGCTGCTGCTCTTCAAAGTTGAGCTGCTCCTGCGCGATTTCCGCCTGCGACCCGGCAGACACCCGCACGAAGCTCGCTGCCGCCGCAACCGGCAGGACGATGGTGCGCGCGTCGAACGCCTCGCCCGCGAGCAACTGGCCGGAGATCGACTGGGTCACAAAGCCGTCGGAAGAGACGGTGACCTTGAACTCGCCCGGAGGAAGTTGCGCGAAGTTGAATGCGCCGCCGCTGTCGGTCAGCTCGGTTGCGGTGGTTGGGTCGTCGCCCCGCGTCAACTCCAACTCGACGCGCACGCCTTCGTAAACCGTTCCATCAGCGCTTGTGATCACCCCGTGAATGCTGCCTGTGGCCGGTATCGCTGCATCGGCGATCTGCGTTCCTTGCAGCGTGCCCTGTTGCGCGCGCGCGCAAGCTGCGATCAACAGGAGTGCCCCGAGAGCAAGCAGTCCACGCCGCAGGCTGCAAAGCCCAAGCAGGCCTCGCGAGGCGCCACCCTGATGGTCCTGGTTTTCGATCGGCTTGGCTCCCATCCCGAAGTCCATCGCGTTCGGGCAGAAGGAGCCTTCGGACAAAGACACTCTTGAACTATTTTGACGATAAATTCGGCCGCAAGGCGTGGTCGACCAGAGAAGTAACTGTGACTTTAGTTTACAGACCCTTTGCGATGAAGCCCAAAAAGTAGGGAAACAGTGTCATTCATTCAGCGGCCCAGGCCTTCCCGCCGTTAATCGGGCCGCCCCGTGTAGTGCTGCACGTGATGGACCTCGGAGTGGTCCTCCAGCGACTCAAGATGCGTTGTCACCTCCGCGGGCATCTCCAGGTCAAGCGCCAACTGCTCCTCTACCTGCGTGGCCAGCCGGTGTGCTTCGCCGAGTCTCATGTTGTCGGGAAACAAGAGGTGAACTTCAATGATCTGCCGATAGCCCGTGGTGCGGAAGCGCACCCCGTGATATTCGAGGCCCAGCTCCTGGCAAAGCGCGTCGAGCCGCGCGCGAATTTGGTGACCGACTTTGGGGTCCGAGTAGTCCAGGAGCCCTTTGAAGGAGCGCCAAAGCAACCGGCCGCCCGTCCACAGAATGTTCGCCGCCACGCCATAAGCCACCAGCGGATCGAATGGCTTCCATCCCGTCGCCATCACCAGCACCAGGCCCGCGACCACGCCGAAGCTCGTCCAGCTATCGGTCAGCACGTGCTTTCCGTCGGCCTCGAGAATCAGCGAATGATTCAGCCGGCCGATGCGCAACAGATACCATTCCCAAAACGGCGTTCAATACGCCGGCAGCGACGATCAGGACGACCCCTCGGCCCAGGTTCTCCAGGGCCAGGCCGTGCCGCCACTTTTCCGTGGTCGTGTAAATGATGCTTCCCGCGGCGAGCACGATCATCGCGCCTTCAAAGCCCGCGGAGAAGAATGTAATCCTCTCGTATCCGTAATGAAAATGCGCGACAGCAGGACGCGCACTTAGCCACAGGCTGAAGACGGCAAACGCCACAGCCACCACATGCACTACCGACTCCGCGGCGTCGGAAAAGATCGCCGACGAGCCCGTGAGCAGGAAAGCCGACATCTTGCCGGCCAGCATCAACACGCCCACGATCAACGACAACAGCATGGCGACGCGAGCGTCGCGATATTGCTGTTGGCGCTTGTCGATTGAATCGCGTTTCGGCAGGCCGTTCATGGCCGATCCTTCGATCGCAGTGGCTTGAATTCTGCCAGCAGTGTACGCGCGGTGGACGAACTTCGTGAAGCGGGTAGGTGGAATTGCATGGCCCTTACTGTACTTCGCCGATGTACACGCCGTACGGCCCCAGCACAATACGATTAAGCGCCACAGTGTCTGGTGCGCCAGGCGTCTTCAGGGGCGTCTTCAATTCTCTCGGCGGGATGCCGGCTCCGCCCAAGGTCAGATCGACGATCTCCGGGTTGGCCGTAAAGTTCACGCTGACCACCACCTGCGGCGCGCCCGGCGCCTGCCGCATCCAGCTCAGCACCTTTGTGTTTTCCGTGTCGAGCATGATATTGGCGCCATTCTCGAAGGCCGGCAGAGTCTTCTTGAGCCGGATGAGCGCCTTGTACCACGCGAGCAGCGAGTTGGGATCGCTCTGCTCGGCCTTTACGTTGATCGACTGCTGCGCTGGGCGGCACGGGCAGCCACGGCGCGCCGGAGGTGAAGCCGGCATTCGCGCTTCCGTCCCACTGCATCGGCGTGCGCTCGCCGTCGCGGCCCTTTTCCTTCGGCCAACCAATGATTCCGATGGGGTCCTTCACGTCCTGTTTGCGCGGGGGTGGCGTGGTCTTCATTCCTATCTCGTCGCCGTAGTAGACCAGCGCCGCCCCGCGGCTCGCCAGAAGGATCGTCGCCATCACGCGCTGGATGTCCACGTCGTGTACACCGTCGCCGTAGCGCGCGTCCATGCGCGGGTTGTCGTGATTGTCGAACAGCAGCAGCGGAATGTTGGCGCTGAGATGCGTCTCCGCGTCGATGAGCTTTTGCCGGAACTCCGTCACATCGAGCTTGTTGATCATGCCCACCTGCGTGTCCATGGGCAGATGAAACTCCGGCTTCTCCGGCGTTCCGTACATCTTTTTCAACTCGCCGATGTTGGGCAGATAGGTTTCGCCGATGAGCACACGCGCACCCGGGAAGACGCCTCCATCGAACTTGTCCGCCTCCGCGCGCATCTCCTCGATCACCTCGTGCACGCCGGGCTGGTTGTCGGTTTTGGAGCCGTCGAGTTGCGGGTCGCCGAATGCGTTGATCACCGGCTTGCCGTCCTTGTCGAGCCGCACTCCCTCATCGGCCAGGCTCGGATCCTCAAAGAGAGTGGTAATCGCGTCGAAGCGAAACCCTCCCACACCGCGCTTGAGCCAGAAGGCCATGATCTCCCTGAAAGCTTCGTGCACCGCGGGGTTGTGCCAGTTCAGGTCCGGCTGCTGAACATAGAACTTGTGGTAGTAGTACTGCCGCGTTTGTTCATCCCACTGCCACGAGGAGTGGGCGAAGAGCGACTGCCAGTTGTTGGGCGGCTGGCCCCTGTCACTTGCGGTCTGGCCTTTGCCGTCGTGCCAGCAATACCAGTCGCGATATGGATTGTCACGCGACGACCGCGACTGAATGAACCACTCGTGCTGGTCCGAGGTGTGGTTCATCACCATGTCCATGATCACGCGGAGGTGGCGTTTCTTTGCCTGGAGGACGAGCCGGTCGAAGTCCGCGAGCGTGCCGTACTGAGGATCGATGTCGCGGTAATTCGAGATGTCGTAGCCGAAGTCCACATGCGGCGAAAGGTACACGGGCGTGAGCCAGATCGCATCTACACCGAGTTCCTTCAGGTAGTCGAGCCGCTTCGTGATCCCGTTCAGGTCACCGATGCCGTCGCCGTTCGTGTCCTGAAAGCTGCGCGGGTACACCTCGTAGATCACCGCATTCTTCCACCAGTCCAGTTCCTTCGCCTGCTTCACGCTCTGCGCAGTACTCGTCTTTTTCACCGGCGCTGTTTGCCCTCCTGCCGTCATCACCACTGCTACCAGCACGAAGCCGGCAGCAAAGCTCGCAATCCTACTCAACATTCGACTCACCGCGATCGTGGCAGTCTCCGCGTTCTGTTCTCCCGCCTGAACCCCCTGCCCGTGCGTTGACGGGAGCGTAGTTCCGCTAACCCACAATACCGATTCAGCAAGAACCGAACAAGACCTTGTGATAGCACGGTTCGGCTCCCTGAGGCCGTTTTTCCGGACAGAGCGCACCGTGAGTCGAAATCGATTTCGAGGGTGGTCGTCAAGGATTCGCCCAGAAGGTGGTATTGTTAAGCCCAGGTGCGGCCATGACGGACACACTTACTATCTATCTCCACTTTCCCTGCTTCGATGGCGTCATCTCCGCTGTTCTTGCCTCTGAATACTTGGAGAGAAAGCGCGGATGGAAAACCGGGGAAATCGTGCCTGTCAACTATTCCGCTCGCGCCACCTGGCCCGAGACACATCTTGCAAGGCCTTCCGCTGTCGTGGACTTTCTATTTCATCCGGAAGCCGATTTCTGGGCTGACCACCATCAGACTACCTTTTTGACTCCACAGCTAGAAGCGCGTTACCGGCAAAGCGGGTCTCCCAATCTCTTGTATAACTCGCGCGCATCCTCGTGCGCTGAAGTGATTTGGCACAAGAGCTACCGGCTCCTTCGCGAGCCGCGATTCCGGGAGATGGTGGGCTGGGCAAGGCGAATTGACAGTGCGCGCTACAACTCAGTCGAGGAAGCAGTGCTTGGCGAGGCTCCTGCATTGCGCATCAACCTCAGTTTCTTGCGCGATTCATCACAAGAGTATTGCCGCTTTCTGGTGGAGTCGTTGCGCGCCAAATCCTTGGCCGAAGTGGCTGCGTCGCACCGAGTCGCCAACCTCTTCCAGAGTGCGCGCAAGGCCATACGCAGCGGCCAGCAGCGATTCAGCAAAGCGGCCAGGCTCGAAAAAGACGGTATTGTTGTTTTTCATGTCGTGAAAAACGGCAACGCGATTACGAGTCGTTACGCGCCCTATCTTTCCTACCCGAAAGCCCGCTACTCCGTCGGCATCGTTGATACCCAACACGGAGCTAGCATTACGGCGATGCGCAATCCGTGGCGCCGTTTCAGGAGTGTCCCGCTTGGGCAAATCTTCAGCAAATACGGTGGCGGCGGGCACCAGCGCGTAGCGTCGGTCCTGTTGAAAGATGCGCAAGAGGCGGAGCGTACCTTGGGCTCCATCCTCAGCGACCTGCGTAGCGCTAGCTCCGCAAACAAATCTTCTTTGAAAGACGGGGTCTCCGGTGATTAAGCAGTTCAATTTCTATGACATCTACGGCTACCTGATTCCGGGAATGCTGCTGGTAGGCCTGTTCTGGCTGCCGGTCGGAATCCTGACCCAATCCTGGCCCGCCCAGGACCTTTCCAAGGCCCTGTTCCTGACGGTGCTGTCCTACATTTTGGGTCACATTTTGCAGACGATAGCCGCCTCCATGATCCCGTCGGCGGTACTTGAGAAGAAGCAACGGCGCTACTACTCTGACATTTACCTTGACAAGAGCAATACAAAGAGATTCAGGGCTGAATTCAAAGATCGGCTTGCAGCGCAAGTGTTGGAGATGTTTGGCTTGGATCTGAAGGTTACTGAAGATGTCATCCTGGATAGGGAGGGAAGGAGCGCGATCTCAACAAATCGCCAAACCGCTTTCTTCCAGGCGCGTTCTTATCTGATTGCGAAGAAGGTCGCACAATACGCAGAACAGAATGAGGGGCTCTATGCCATGATGCGAGGTCTCTCGTGCTCATTCTGCGCGGGTGCGCTCTATCTTGCTGGATGGGGACTTTCGGTTCATCGAGACCAGTTGTGTCTTCGATGGACCCTCGTAATCCTGCTTGTCCTTAGCGTCGGAGGGGCCTTGGTTTCGTCTTGTGTTGCGCTTCTTTTGTCCAGCAGTGGCGCACGGATTGCCGCTGTCTGTCTCGCGCTATTCCTAATGTTATCGCTGTTGTGCTCTGGCTTTTGGATCGGCGCAGAACAGCCGGGAGGGTTTTGGAGTCTGGCTCCCGCCCATGCGGAATGGATTCTCTGGGCCAGCGCATGCCTTGCGCTTGTTGCCGCAACCAGATGCATCTCTCTCTACAGGTTCTACTCGGATTTGTTCGCACAAACCGTCTGGCGCGACTTTTCCGCATATCTTTCGTTCCAAGGAGCGCCGAAATCATCCTAACCTATGAATCGGAAGCAAGCTGAGGCGATCCTTGGGTTTACGTGAAGGCCGAAGGTACGGAACCTGTCCGTGCCCCCTTACTGCGTTTGACCCGGCATCTGTGGCGACGTGTGTCCTATCCGTCCGAGATCAATCCCGAAACCCGGATTCTGTTCGGTACCATCGATATGAATGGGAACCAGCGTGCCCGCACCATTCGTTCTGAAAAGACGGTCGGCCGGCTTCAGCAGCATTCCCTTCCAGCCGCCCACCATCTTCGAGACCGTCGCCTGCGTCCTGGCCGTTCCCTTGAAATTCAGCGTACCTCCGTCCACGCCATACGTGCCCGTCAAGTCGATCTCCGCTCCGGGCACCATGTACTTCAAATTGGGAAGCGTAATCACTCCGCCGGCCATCGTGAGATCGCTCGCGATCGCCGAGCGCACCTGGGCTCCGGCGTTCTTCGCGTCCTTCGGCTGGCCTTGCCCGCGCCGGCTCAGCTCAGCCCACTTCGTGCTGAAACTTCGTGCTCGTGAACGACGCGTCTTCGAGCACAAAACTCCCGTTCAGCTTCATCTTCTCCTGCACCGGCTCTGCTCCCTGCGGAATCTCAAGCGTCGTCTTTAGCGTCAGCGCGCCGGTGAGGAGCGGAGTCCCGCTCTTGCTCTCCAGGCGCAGAAAATCCTCTGCTCGCCCGCTGTTCACAGTCACATTCAGCGCGATTTCGTGGCCGCCGGGCCGCGTGCCTCCATTCGGCAAAACTTCAGCGGGAACGCCCACGATCTTTCCCTCGGCGTTAAAGCGCGACTGGCCCAGCGTTGCATGAACCGGTTGCAGCCACGTGTCGCCGTTCGTTCCGTCGACTGTAGCGTGGAACTCCGTTTCGAGTGGCACTGAAGTGCCAAAGTGCGTCAGCCTGAAATCCGGCGTATCCGTCCGCCCATCCACTGTTAGATTGCGCAACACGCCCCCGTACTTGCCCGTCGAGCTCAGCATTCCCGCAATCCCCTTAAAGACGCTCAGGTCCGCATGTTCAAACCGGTAGTTGCCCATGAGCGGAGTCTCTCCTGGATCCTCGACCACCCACGGCCCCATGCTGCCGGAGGTGACGATGATTCCTGCCGGCCGCGGGTTGGTCAGTTGCGCATCGAATTGCACTGACCCGCCCACGCTCACGTGACTTAGTTTCACGTGCGCAATGGCAAACTCCAGCGGCAACTTTCCCGGTTTGCTGGTCTCGATCGTCAGGCGCGCGCCCTTGCATTCCATGCTTTCTATCTCAAAGCGCAGCAGCGCATCTTCGCTCTTCTCCGGCGCAGCACCACTGGTTGGCGCGGCCGCATGCGTGAAGTGCGGCTTGGGCGGCACATCGACATCGAGGCCAATCATCTCCACGACTGCAATTCTGATCGGCTCGCCCGGCTTGTAGCGCAGGGGCGCATGAAAGCGAAACTCATCCAGCCGGATCAGCGGCCTGTTAGCGCCCGCCGCTCCCGCTCCGTTCTGGCCCGGAACAGCCACGCCCGCGACGTTGACCGGTGGCCAGATCCGCAATCCCTTGCCCTCGGCCCACAACCCGTTCATCAGCGAGACGTGAAAGCTGTCCAGCTCAACGCGTGCATGAAAATGTTCTTCAAGTTTTTCGACGATCGCGGCACGCAGCATGGGCTCGGCCCGGTGCAGCGCGACAGTGATCGCCACGCCAAGCAAGAGAAACGCGAGCAGGACCGCAGCCGCGGCCCACTTCAGCCATCCGCGCTTACGCCGTTTTCTCGCTCGCCTCGCCGCCACCGCTGGTCCTCGCCTGCGACCATTTTCGCAGGAATGCTTCACGCCGGAATCGTAACCTGCTGCTCCGTTTGACGCCGTCCGCGGCCAAAATCGCATCGACAGTCCACCGCCACCGCTTTCGTTCCCTGCGTCCCGGCGCCTGCCCTGAGCGAAGTCGAAGGATCTCCACGTCCCTATGTCCCTCGTGCCTCGGTCCCTTGTTCCCTGTACCTCCATGCCGTAGACTTCTTCTCACGGATGAATGCGCTGATTGAGAACCTCGTAAAACTCCAGACCATCGATTTGAACCGGGCCCGCCTGAATCAGCAACTGCGCGCGCTGCCTGCTGAAATTGCTCAGGCCGCGACTGTGCTCGCCGCCGCCGAGCGCCAGTCTGCCGAACTCTCCGCCGCACTGGGCCGCGAAGACTCGATGCGGACACGCCTGGAGCGGGACATCGATGCGCATCGCCAGAAGGCCGCGCGCTTCCGCGTCCAACTCGACTCCGTCACGACTCCCGAGCAGGCCACGGCCATCGAGCACGAGATTCAGTTCGCTACATCCGAAGCCAACCGCCTGGAAGCCGACGAATACACGAGCCTGGAACGTACCGAGGCGCACGAGGCCGCGTTCGCGCAAACCCGCGCCCAGGTGGAACAGCTTGCCGCTGGGGCGGATGCGGTTCGCTTGAGCGTTGCCGCCCGCCAGAGCGAGTTGACGTCGCAGCTGGCGGGTCTGGACGCCGAGCGCGAGGCCGTCCGCGCGGCGATCGATCCCGACTGGCTGGCGCGCTTTGACCGCATCGCCGGCGCGCGCGGAACCGGCATTGTCCGCGCCGAGAATCAGCAATGCACGGGCTGCAGCATGGGCGTGCGACCGCAGATGTGGAACCAGTTGCGCGAGGGCGAACTGCTCGCTTGCGACAGTTGCAGCCGCCTGCTCTACTGGGATCCCGCCATTGCCCCCGCTCCCAAAGCGCCGCAACCTGAACTGATCCCCGGCGCGGGCCGCGCCCCGCGCAAACCCCGCCAGGCCGGCGCGTAGCTACTTCTGTTCTGCAAAGATCTTTCCCCAACCTCCTAAGCCGCCGCTCGCTGCTGCGCCCTGCTAACCTTTTCTTGGACACACTCTCCAGGAGAATTCCTTCGTGCAGCGCATCTGTGTCGATATGGATGAGGTGATGGCCGACACCCTCGCCGAGCACATCCGCCGCTACAACCAGACCTTCGACGAGGACGTGACGCCAGAGGACCTCGCCGGCAAAGGCCTTTGGGAGATCGCGCCCCTCGACCGCCAGGCGCAGCTCCGCGCCTTTCTTGACGCCGAAGATTTTTTCGAGGATCTCGCCGTGATGCCCGATGCGCAGCCGGTGCTCAAAGATCTCTCCGCGCGCTTTGAAATCTTCATCGCCACGCAGGCCATGGCCGTGCCCAACTCGCTGGGCCCCAAGTACCGCTGGCTGCAGCGCCACTTTCCCTTCATCCCGCCCACACATTACGTCTTCTGCGGCAACAAGAGCATCCTCCGCGCCGACTACCTCATCGACGACCAGCCCAAAAACCTGCTTCGCTTCGAAGGCCAGGGACTGCTCTACACCGCGCCGCACAATCTCACCGCCACCGGCTTCGTCCGCGTGAATAACTGGCGCGAAGTGGCGGAATACTTCGCCACCCAAGCCGGATAGGTTTCACCAAGGGACCGTCACTTGTCGGATAAATAGGCCGCCAGCCAAGGTCCTCATGGGACCGCGGGCAGGTGTGTCTGGATGTAATTCCAGTACGAGGTTGCCTCCACCATGCCCCGAATTGCGGCCTCGTCAATTCCACCACTCTTCGCGGGCAAAGGAACGCGAAACCGTCTTAGTTTGTCGATGTAGCATTTGCGATAATATGAGTACCTCCATCGTTCGCGATTCAACATCGCAAGAATGAACATCTCCGTTGTCAGCCGAATGGGGAAGCGGGGGACGCAGACAGCTACATCATCCTTAGCCGAAAAGCGGTAAGGATGGTATTTTGCCGTCAAAGGTCTGCCATTAAGGGCGACCGTGAACCTGTTCTGATACACGTGATCGCTGACAGCCACATGACCGATGATGCCATTATCTAAATCACCGCAGGACACAAGCGGGACGGGGCCAGGTCTTAGATTCGCGGCATTATGGAAGTCCCCTGGCAGGAGTTCGTAGATTTCGCCCAAAGGGAAGAGGCGCAGGCGCACCTTGCCCTCAGGCCGCTCCGTTCCCGCAGCCTCAGGCAGGATCCCCAATACGTCAAATTCCACGGAGGGGATTTCATCTGGGATCGGAAGCCTCTTGATCCGATCTGCCGTCGTTTGCCAATACCAAGAAAACCGCCAGCGAAGAGCGCAATTTATATAGGCTGCGAGGCAGGCAAGCCGTCCTGGACTCATTGAGGTCTTGGGCTGTAACACAATCAGGCCGCTGCCGCCATTGCCGCGAGCGATGAATGGTGGGGTCTGCACAGTAGCTTCGCAAAACGTGGACAGCACAATACCTAAGAACTTGAATACCCTGTCAGATGACGTGGGCTCGACAAAACCGGCCACTCCATTTTGACTGAATCCATTCGTAACGAACGCCACACTGCCGCCCTTATAGCTACTCAGCCCAGAGGATTTGGCGTTGTGTAATGTGAACAATTGCTCAATCGTCGCCACGGAGCGTCTCCACCACCTTCTCTTTCTTGAAACGAATGAGAAAAGCCGCAGTTTCCCGCACCATGTCGTCAACCGCGCCCTGCAGTTCAGCCTGCGATGGAATCTCGCTGTCCAAATAGGCCTCTGGCACAAGCTCCAACAGCGGGTCGCCAAAGTCAATCGGGGCCGTCTTGCACAGCTTAGGAACGTTTATCTTGACCGAGTTGGGGTGGGCAATGAAACTCGAAAGCGGCGGCAGCACTTCTTTGATGTCGTCCTTCTCGACACGTGGCGGCTTGAGACTCTGACGCCGGCAAGCGCCTTGACTTTATTTTCAGGTGCCCGTCGTGAGACACGCGCGCCCAAAACACAGGCTGCTCCTTTGGATGGGGAACGCCCTTTTTTACAATGATCGCAAGCACCTGCTTCTGCGCTGCAGGATAAAACAGTTCGTCAGGCAGACTGACCACGCCCAACAGGGTGTGCTTTGCCAGGAGATCATCCCGCCGCCACACCTTTTCATTGCCAGCACCAAACATGGCTCCAAGCGGCAATAGGCTGAAGAGGATTCCGCCGTCCGCCATGACAGAGAGCGCGTGTGAAACGAATAGATATTCTTTATCCGGCGCCCCCTTCGAGGCAAAGGGCGGATTCATTAGGACCCGCGTAATCACTTCGTCCCCCGCCTTCGGAGGGTGTGACGTAAATAAAGCGCTATGCCCATCGCCAGAACGCGGCTTCAAGTAAGTTGTGAAGCAGTTTCCCTCGGTAATGTTGTTCTTGCCATCGCCACGAAAGATCATGTTCACAATGGCAAGAACCGCGATGTATGACTCCTGCTCGACCCCATAAAGACTATGCTTCTTGAATCGTTCTAGCTGCTGCCTAGAGCAGTTGCGACGCACGTGGTCAAAAGCGGCCACTAAAAAACCCCCCGTCCCACACGCCGGGTCGAGAACCATGTCCGTAGGCGACACACCCACGGCCTCCACCGCAAACCTTGTGATGTGGCGGGGCGTCAGCACGATGCCGATCTCCTTTGCGCCGTTCCCGTATTTAAGGAACACCTCGTAGAACTGCCCGAGCACGTCGGTGCTGGAGTTCATCGCGGAACGGATGTTTAAGTTCTGCAATTCCTGAATGGCCAGCACGAGAGCATTCTTAAACTTGACGTGATTGGTAGCATTCGTGGGCGGCAGAATTTTTACGAACGGCGCAAAGTCGGGCTTGCCGTTGGCCTTCAATACGGCCTCACTCCGACCGTTGATCTCGGCGATGAGAACGGGCAGCTTGGTTTCCAGGTTGGGCGGCTGCTCTACAACTGAAAGAAGCAAGGCGGCCATCGTCTTGGCGCGGTCGTTCTTGTTGATACCGCCAATGTGCAATATCCCATTGATCCGCTCCGCCGCCTGAAGGAACAACCATTGTGGCGGGGAGAACTCGTGAATGTCGGCGCTCTTTTGTTCCAGAAGCACTCGTACGTCATCCGGTGAAAGCAGGCCGGTAGCTTCCTGTCCGTTGATTGTGACTGGACGCCAGGCGCCGTCAATCCGTATTTTCGTTCGGACTAGATAACCGAGCTCTTCGTTCCCGGCGACCCCCGAGGCAAGAACAGCGCGGAGATTGCAATTGGTTTTGTTGATGCGCTCGGCGTAATAATTGACGGCCTCGTCCAGCGCCAGTTCCAACTGGCTCCTTGCCGCCTTAGCCTCAATGACCCACACGCTTGATTCGGAGAGCTTAACTATGTTCTCCGGCCGTTTTTTGTCGAAGGCCGCCTTGATGTCAGGATGCGAGAAGCACTGATTCTGCGTCCAGACCTGACCATTCGTAGTGGGGGTTGGCCTCTTCACGACCCACCCCAAATCGCGCAGCCCACGCCTGATGAAGTCGTAGGCTTCGACCTCAGTCTCGCCCGCCGGTAGAAACTGCGCTAGCGCCGGTTTCTTTTCGGCCCTTTTCCCATCCATTTTCCGCGCTTCCCCTTTCCGCCTTTGCTCCTGCGGGGAGTGTTCCAGTAAGGGCTTTTGCACTTCGGGCACACCTTCGGCGGTGCGCTACCGCGCGGGACCCACCGATGCGGGCAACGCTCGCACTTGTAGCCAGCAAATGTGGTATCAGCCATACTCGCAGATAATACACCTCTAGGGTATGATGTCAAACATAATAGCGAAAATATCTTATCACAGAGTATATACCTAGCCGTAGGATACCATTGGTAACACCCTAGCCAAGCGCCAACCCTCGCCCTCGAGACCCGGGAACCGCCGCACCCTGAATAACCCCAGCGCCCCAAACAAATCACTCGCCCCTGCCAGGGGCCGCGCCAACCCCTCCCCTTCGAAATTCGCTACCATGGACTATGACAGTGTCTCGCCCACCCTCTAAGAGGCGTATGACGCGCCGCCGCTTCCTGCTCTCAAGCGCGTGCGCCGGCGGCGGTTTGGCGATCTATGGGGGCGAGATCGAACGGCACTGGATCGAGATCACGCACCGCGACGTCTTCATCCCCGGACTTCCCCAGGCATTTGACGGCTTCCGCGTGGCGCAACTCAGCGACATCCATATGGATGAATTCACTGAGCCGTTCTTCCTCCGTGATGCCGTCACCACATCAACCGCCTGAACCCCGATGCGGTGTTTCTCACCGGCGACTTTGTGACCTACGAGTTTCTGCCCAGGAGATTCTCCATCGGCCCGGCGTGGCAATGCGCCAATCTCCTCAACCAGCTCCCGTGCCCCCATCGTTATGCGGTTCTCGGCAACCACGACGTGATGGTTGGACGGAAACACGTCATCGCGGCGCTCGCCGCGAACGGCATCACCGTGCTCATAACGCTCACGTGCCGATCGAGCGCGCCGGCGCAAGATTCTGGCTTGCCGGGCTCGACGATCCCGTAGTCGGCGACCCCGATCCTGAGCTGGCAATTCCCGAATCCATCCGCAATGTGCCGCATGAGCCCATTGTTCTTCTCTGCCACGCGCCCGACTACGCCGACGATCTGCTCGTCGCTTCCTGCGGGCAAAACAGTCTCGCTCATGCTCTCCGGCCACACGCACGGCGGCCAGATTCGCCTGCCCTCGATCGGTGCCACTGGCTCTTCCCGACATGGGCCGCAAGTATGTCGAGGGGTGGTTCCGCATCGGGAGCCTGCAACTCTACGTCAATCGCGGCATCGGCACCGTCGGCGTTCCCTTCCGCTTCGACTGCCCGCCGGAGATTTCGCTGCTCACGCTGCGCTCCGCCTGAGCGCTTCATCCGCGCCGCCGCTCACGCCCCCGCGATCGTCATCCCGTCGATCCGCAGCGTCGGCGAAGCCACCGATCCGCGAAACACCAGGTCGTTGCCGATGGCCGTCACGTTGCGCAGCATCTCGGCCAGGTTCCCGGCGATCGTCACTTCTTCCACGGCGTGCGTCAGTTGGCCGTTCTCGATCCACAAGGCCGGTCGCGCCGCGCGAGTAGTCGCCCGTGACCAGATTTGTGCCGAAGCCCATCAGGCTCGTCACGTAGAGCCCCGCCGTAACCTCGCCGATGATCTGCTCGGGAGTGAGCTTTCCCGGCTCAAGGAAGAGATTGCCGCAGCCGATCCCCGGCGCGCCCGCCAATCCTCGCGCGGCGTTGTGCGTGGACTTCATGCCCAGCTTGCGCGCGGTGTAGGTGTTCAGCAGGTAATTGCGCAGCACGCCGTTCTCCACCACAACGGTGCGCTGCGAAGGCAGGCCCTCGTCGTCGAAGGGCGAGGTGCCGAATCCGCCCACGCCCGTAGGCAGCAGCATGGTGTTGTCGTCCACGATCGTCAGGTTCGCCGCGCCAATCGTCTCGCCCAGCTTTCCCGCCAGAAACGACGCGCCGCGCCAGATGGCGTCGCCGGAAGCGGCCTCGAAGACCGAGCCGATCAGCGTCCGCGCCGTCTCGGGCGCAAAAACAATGGGAACGCGCTGCGTGGCCACGCGCCGCGCACCCAGCCGCCGCAGCGTGCGCCGCGCCGCCTCCGCGCCCACCGCTTCAGGCGATTCGAGAAGCGTGAGCCGCCGCGCGCTCGACCACCAGCCGTCGCGCTGCATCTTGCCGTCGGCGTCCTTGGCCAGCGGCGCCGCCGCCACGCCCGCGTAGCTGGTGCGGTAGCTGCCCACAAATCCGCGCGAGTTGGCCAACGCCTTGCGGCCGGTGGCAGCGTCGAAGCTGCCGCCGTCGGAGTTGGTGATGCGCGGGTCGGCTGCCAGCGCCGCCGCCTCGGCCCGCCGCGCCCACTCGATGCGCTCCGCCCCGGGAGCGAGTACACATCGTCGAAGTAAAGGTGCAGATCGCCGGCGACTGCGCCAAACTCGCCCGTCTCCGGCAAGCCGGCAAACGGATCCTCTTCGGTGACCCTCGCCAGCGCCAGCGCGCCCTCCACAAGCTGGCGAATTCCCTCCGCGCGTCAAGTCGCTGGTCGAAGCCGATCCCGACCGCTTGCCCAGAAACACGCGCAATCCCAGCCCGCGCGAGCCCGATTCCTTCAGCGTCTCCACCTCGCCCATGCGCACGTTCACGCTGAACTCGTCGCCCTCGCGCGCCACAGCCTCGGCGTCGCTCGCGCCCGCCTTCATGGCCAGAGCCACCACGTCGGCAGCCAGAGATTCGAGATCGAGTGGGGTATTCGATGGTTGGGTAACTGCGTGGGCCATGGGTCAACACTAACAAAATGGCTTGCAGCCGGGAGCGCCCTTCCCAATACAAAGCAGAAACCGGGACTGGTTGCAACGGTTATGATGAACTGATAACATTAAAGGAAGCATGCATAAGCGCGATCCCGCCCTTGATTCGCTCCTTGATCTGGACGACCTCACGTTCGTCGTCGACCCCGAAGGAGGACACTGCGTTCGCTTTGTGGTTAATTTGGTACCGGTCACGCCGGAGAAACCGCACGGACTGGATTACTCGCTTACGCTGCATGGACGAAATGGCCAACGACTGGTGGGATTCGACAATGCACACCCCGTTGGCAGGCAAAGGCCTGGTCAGCCGCAGGATCATCGTCACCGCATCCGCACGGTGCAGCCTTATGAGTACCGCGACGCCGCGGCTCTGCTCGCCGATTTCTGGGCTGAAGTGGACGCAGTGTTAAAAGAGAGAGGAGTACTTCCTTGAAGACGCTGAGAGTTGGAATCGCCAGCTACAACGAGATGAAGGCCATGACCCTCGCCGTCGCGCGCGGGCAGCGCAAGCTCGCGCCACGCGAGCCGCGCATCTGGTTTCCTTCTACGGAGTCCTTCGCCAGAGTGCTTTCGGCCGGCAATCGCGATCTGCTCCGCCTGATTGCGGAGAAGGCGCCTGGCTCGCTTGAAGAACTTTCGCAACTCACTGGCCGCAAAAAGCCGAATCTCTCCCGCACGCTGAAGACCATGGCCAACTACGGTTTGGTCCACTTGGAGCGCGGCTTCCGCGGACGCATTGCACCGAAAGTTGCGCACGACCGGATCGAACTCGATCTGCCTCTTGTGCGCAAGGAACATGCCGCCTGAAAAATAGAAGCTGAGATTTCGAACTCCGGGGCGAGACTCCATACTCTCTCCGCACGCTTGGATCGGCCAGCAGCCTTGCCTTGATCTTTTCGAAGGGAATGGTCACAGCGTCTATTCTTCCCGCGGCTATTCAGAACAAAGCTAGTTAGGAGGAAAGGCGCTCTACGCTGTCAGCCGCTCGAGCTGCTCGGGCTTCAGGATCGTCAGGCTGGTGCCCTTGATGGTGATCCACTGCTCGCGGCGGAACTGGTTCAGCAGCCGCGTGACCGTTTCGCGCGAGGTGCCCGCCATGTTGGCGATCTCCTCGTGCGTCAGCGCCATGGTGAAGCGAATCTCCGGCTTGCCGTTGGCCGATGCGCGTCCCCAGTCGAGCAGCAGCCGCGCCAGGCGTCCCGCAGCGGAGCCTGAGAGCGCCAGCCGCTTGGCATCGTGGAAGACGGTCAGATACTCGCCGGAAAGCGACTGCGCCGCGTGCATGGATGCGATCCCGTGCCGGCCAAGGAACTCGATGAACTCCTGCTTGCGGACGGTCTTTACCTGGCAAGGCTCGATGGCCTCGGCCGTCACCTCGTGCGGCACGTTGGCCAGCACGGCGCTCAGCCCCATCACGTCGCCCGGCCCGGCGATCTTGAGAATCATTGTCTTGCCGTCGCGCGAGGTTGACGAGATCTTTACCTGCCCAAAGCAGATGACAAAAACATTGCGTGCGGGATCGCCCTCGGAGAACAGCTTGGCCCCCCGGGCATGGCTCATCATGATGCCGATATGGTCGTAGTCTGCCAGCGCCTCCGGCGTCAGATTGCAGAACATCCGCAGATGCCGGTGCTCGCAATTCAGGCAATCTTCCGGAGGGTGATGAGAGTGAAGCGTAGCCATACCTATACCCTCAGGGGCTAAGGGCTAGGAGAAGTATAGCGCAATTCCCCATGCGGCATGCCGGGCGTTCTTCAGCGCGCGGTATAGGCGATTGTTTTAAGCGGTTACCGCTCCGTTGCCGTGGCGGCGTGCCGGCACCACGCGGGTAAGGCAGCAGGTGATATACGCCCGCGAAACCTCGCGCGCCAGCTCCTCAAGGAGCCGCATCCGCAGCGGCGGATAGCTTTCAAACGCAGCTGCGCAGCGCTTCCATCGGCAACAGCAGCAACGATCCTGAAGTGACTGCGGTCAAGGTGTAGCTATGATGTCCGTCTCCGAGCGCGGCGGCCAGCTCCACCAGGTCCCCCGGCCGCGCCGATCCCAACGTGACACGCATGTCAAAACGCTCCGCCTTGCGCACAAAATCACCTGAAACCACGACGTAGAGCCCCTTGCAGGGCCCATGCTGGCGAAAGACCACGGCGCCGGGTTCAAAATCGACGCTTTTTGTCTCCCCGCTCAGCAGACGACAGGCATCCTGGGGGCAATCCAATAACTCCGCGAGTGGATGCGCCGCCGCGGCGGCCAAACGCTCGAATCGCGTATCGAGTTGATTGCTAACCATTTCCTCGCTCTACTTCCGGCTCCAAGGCGTCTTGGTTTCCATTCCCGCCATCCGCCTGATCCAGGTGTGCCCCTCCCGGAGGTGCGTTGCAAAGCCAGTCGCGCGGATCATCCACTCCGCTGCGCCGGCTCCTGACGATCCGGGTTTGCGCTCGATTTTGATCGGATGGAACGGTGCGGTTTCTCCTTTCACCCGCCCATTTTCCCTATGAAGCGATCCCCATAAAGCGATCCCCATGATGCGATCATGGCCATGCGCTGACGTGCGCATGGCCCGCCAGCTAATGCGCTCCCACAGAAAGCGCAGCCTCCCGCTCCGCGCCGGCGCGCGGCCGTTCGGGCGGAACGCAAAGAACCGGTACGCGCGAGGCAGAGAGCAAGGCAAAGGCCGTGCCATGCGGCCCCGGCGTCGCGCTCGAGCGTTTTACCCCAGCCACAAGAATGCAGGGGTGATTTTCGGCAATCGCTTCTGCCACGGCATCGGCGGGGTTGCCGTCCTTCTACGAGGCAATGCACTGGAGCCTCGCTGAGCAGCCAGCCCGAGCCCCCACTGAGCGCATGGTGTCTGCGCGGTGGAAGCTTGATGCCAAAGTCCTCAGGGCTGGCGCAGGGATTCATGCCGGCTGCAGCCTCAGCGGCTGTGCGAACGTGCAGCACCAGCAAAGGCCGCTCGAAAGGTCTCCGCCAGCGAATACGCGGTCGCGGCCGCTGCGGCGGCAGCATTCGTTTTGTTCCATCGTCAGCAGAACCGGTCCGCCCGGCGTGGGCCGGTTGGGGCCGGCATTCCAGTCCGCGGCCACGGCCAGCACCGGGCACGGCGACAACCTTACGAGTTGCTCCGCAATGGCGCCTACCACTACCGGTCCGGCGCCCTCCATCCCTTTGGTGCCAATCACGATCAGCCCGGCATCGTACTGGCGCGCCACATCCACCAGCATCTCCGCCACAGTTCCTTGCCGCACCTCGGAGTGGCTGCGAATTCCCTCGCGGAGCAGGTCGCCCGCCAGTTTGTCCAGCACCTTGCGAGCCTGTTCGGTCAAGTGGCTTGCCACATTGCCGGGGAGCCCATCCACGGCGGCGTACTCCATCGGATCGAGCCCGTGCGCCAGAACGATGCGCGCCCCGTAGTTCGTGGCCAACTTGCGCGCGTATTCCAGAGCCGCCTCTGCCTGACCCTCGAGGTCGGTCGCGACCACAATGGTCTTCAAGCCTTGATCGAAGCTCATGGTTCTCTCTCCGCCCAGTCTGCCGCTATCCCGTTCATTGGACCTTGAGTGTGCGCTTCCGTAGCAGGGCCGGGCAGTGACCCCATTCACCCCTACCTGTGATTCGAGTCACAACGCAAAGTCTTGATTTCGCTTGAGAACGATTCCATTCCCGAACTTTTCAACGTCCGCGCGATCCGCCGCCAGCGCCCTCGATGTCACCGCGCGGATGCCTCGCCGGCACGAGCTCTGGAGTGTTCATGCACACAGTCCGCTGTACACCCGGCGGCCCAATGCGCTAACGTAGGCGCGATATGAAAAACCTCCGCGTGCACCCCCTTTTCACTGCTTTCTCTTTTGTGTTCACAGTTCTCGTCGCAGGCAGCCTCCCCGGCGCGGCTCAGGCTCCCACACCCGACTCGCCCGCCATTGAGGCTCAGGCCCACGCCATGGTCGCCAAGCTCACGCTCGAACAGAAGATCGAGCTCCTGGGCGGCATCAAAGAGATGTTCACTCGTCCCATGCCGTCCATCGGGCTGCCGCAGTTCAAGATGTCCGATGCCTCGCTCGGCGTGCGCACCTGGGGCCCCACAACGGCCTATGCCGGCGGCGTTGCGCTTGCCGCCAGTTGGGATCCCGAGCTCGCACGCAAGATCGGCGAAAGCCTCGGTCGAGACGCCCGCGCCCGGAACGTTAACTTCCTGCTCGGCCCCGGAGTGAACATCGCCCGCTCGCCCCTATGCGGACGCAACTTCGAGTACCTCTCCGAGGACCCGTACCTCAACTCCGCCCTCGTGGTGCCGTACATTGAAGGCTTGCAGTCGCAGGGCGTCGTCGCCACCGTGAAGCACTTCGACCTCAACGATCAGGAGTTCAATCGCCACAACGCCAGCTCCGACGTGGACGAGCGCACCATGCGCGAAATCTATCTGCCCAGCTTCGAAGCCGCCGTCACCAAGGCCCACGTCGACGCGGTCATGGATTCCTATAACCAGGTCAACGGCGTCCACTCCACGCAGAACCCCTTCCTTAATCTGAAAGTACTCAAGGGTGAATGGGGATTCCAGGGCATTCTCATGTCCGATTGGGACTCGACCTACGACGGCGTCGCGGCGGTCAACAACGGCCTCGATCTCGAAATGCCGAGCCCCAAATTCATGAACGCCAAGAATCTCATTCCCGCGGTCGAGAGCGGCACGGTCAAAGAGTCCACCATCGACGAGCACCTCCTGCGCCTTTTCCGCACCGAGCTTCGTTACGGCTTTGCCGATCGCCCGCAATTTGATCCTGCCGACTCCACCTACTCGGTCGCCGACCGCGCCGTGGCTCTTCGAGGAAGCTCTCGAAAGCATCACGCTCCTCAAGAATGAAGGCCAACTCCTCCCGCTCGATCCCGCCAAAATCAAGAACATCGCCATCATCGGCCCCGACGCTTACCCGGGGGTCACCGGCGGCGGCGGGTCGTCCGAGGCTCGTGCCTTCGAGCCGGTCAGCATCCTCACCGGAATCGCCAACCTCCTTGGCCCCGATGCGCATGTCTTCTACAGTCCCGGTATGCCCGATTCGCCCGATCAGATGAAAGCTGTCGGTGACGCTGACGTGGTCGTCGTTTCCGTCGGCTTCGACCCGAAGACAGAGCGCGAGGGCGCCGACCGCACCTTCACGCTGCCTCCGGGCCAGGACGCGCTCATCGAAGCGGCCGCGGCGGCTAATCCACGCACGATCGTGACGATAACCGCCGGCGGAGGCGTGGACACCAGCCGCTGGCTCGATAAAGTGCCCGTCTTGCTCCACACCTGGTATCCCGGCCAGGAAGGCGGCACAGCGGTTGCGCAGATTCTCTTTGGCCAGCACGACCCTGAGGGCAAACTTCCTGTCAGCTTCGACCGCAGTTGGGACGAGAATCCATCCTCGAAGTGGTACTACGGCGACCCCAAGGACAACACCACGCTGCACACCATCGGCGAAGACGGCAAGCCGCTCGACTACACCATCGAGCACATCAAGTACGGCGACAAGCTGATGGTCGGCTACCGCTACTGGACCACCACCGGCAAGCACCCGCTCTTCCCCTTCGGCTTCGGCTTGAGCTACACCACCTTCAAGTTTTCCAACCTCGAAGTTCCCGCCTCGGCTGCGCCCGGTTCCACGGTCTCTATCAGCTTCGACGTAACCAACACAGGTAGCGTAGCCGGAGCTGAAGTCGCCGAGCTCTACGTCTCCGATCCATCCGCTCAGGTCGACCGTCCCGAGCGCGAATTGAAGGGCTTCGCGAAGGTCCGTCTCGATCCCGGCGAGACTCGCCACGTTTCCATCAGTCTCGACGCGCGCGCCTTCAGCTACTGGGATGAGCCCGCGCACAAGTGGATCATCGATCCCGGCAAATTCATCGTTCGCGTCGGCGACTCCAGCGAGAACACTCCGCTCCACGCCGATATTGACTTGCACTAACGAATCGTTAGCTCAAGTCTTTTTCTGATTCGGTGAGGAACCAATCCATGTTGAACCGCTGCTTCCGTCTTGCTGCTTCTGCCGCTCTCGTACTCATGATCGGCGCATTGTCCCGCGCCCAGTCCGCGCCGCATCCGCAGTGGGTGGGCACCTGGGCCACTGCTCCCATGCTGGCCGACGGCGGCTTCAACGTCCGCCCGTTCAGCGGCGTCACGCTGCGCGAGATCGTCCACATCTCCGCCGGCGGCGCCGCAGATTCGCGTGCGCTTTACCAATGCTACGGCACTGACCCGCTCACCATCAGCGACGCGCACGTGGCGCTGAGCGCGGGCAACGCGACGATTCAAGCCGGCCTCGATCACGCCATCACTTTTGGCGGAGCAACCACAGTCAACATTCCGCCCGGGCGCCGAGTTCTTCTCCGATCCCGTCGCGCTCGCCGTGCAGCCGCTCTCCGATCTCGCCGTCAGCTTTTATCTGCCTTCGCAGGTGATGCGCGCCGAAACCTATCACTCCTTCGCCGACCAGGACAACTTCATCGCCAACGGCGATATGTCCACTGCACCGGATCTGCCCGACGCGACAAAGATCTCTTCGTGGTACTTCCTCGACGGCATCGACGTGCAGGCTGTGGCCGACTCGCGCGCCATCGTCACACTCGGCGACTCCATCACCGACGGCGCGCTCTCCACGCACAACGCCAATCTGCCGCTGGCCCGACGTTCTGGCCGCGCGGCTCCACGACGACCCGAATCTAAAGGACGTTTCCGTCCTCAATGAAGGCATCGGCGGCAACCGCGTTCTGAACGAGGGCTGCGGGCCCCAGCGCCCTCTCGCGCCTCGACCGCGACGTGCTCTCGCAGAGCGGCGTGCGCTACGTCATCGTGCTCGAAAGCATCAACGATATCGGCCGGCTGCAGCACCTCCAGGCGCCATGGGACGACATCACCGCTGCGCAGTTGGAGATGGGCCTCAAGCAGATTGCCGACGCCGCGCACGAGCACGGCATCAAGGCCATCGGCGCAACGCTCACGCCCTACGGCGGCGCGGTCTACTACTCCGACAAAGGCGAGCAGGTCCGCGAGGCGGTGAACGACTGGATTCGCAATAGCGGCACCTTCGACGGCGTTGCCGACTTCGACAAGGCCACGCAGGATCCGCAGAATCCAACCCACTTCAATCCGGCCTACGACTCAGGCGATCACCTGCATCCCGGCGACGCAGGCTACAAAGCCATGGGCGGAGCCGTCGATCTCTCGCTTTTGGGCAAGTAAGCCCGTAGTCCGCTTTTTCCTTTGCGGCGCGGGTATCCGCCCGTCAACCAGAGGCCCCAGCGAGCGTCAACAGCCGCGGAAACGCACGGGGGTGACCTAGTTTCTGAGTCCGCGCAGCGCCGGATACAGCTTCCTCCACCGCGCATAGCCGGCCTTGTAAGCCGCCACATCTTTCCCATCCGGCTCGATCCGCTGCGCTACTTCGATCGCCTGGCCGCACGCCTCGTCGAGATTCTTCCAGTGCCCCGCGCCCACGCCGGCCATCAACGCGCAGCCAAACGCGCCGCCCTCTTCGGCCACTAGAATCTCCACCGCGTGCCCGTAGATGCCGGCCTGAATCTTGCGCCACAGCGCGCCGCGCGCTCCGCCGCCGCCCAGCCGAATGCCCGTGACCGGAATGCCCAGCTCGTGGAAGAGCGTGAAGGTGTCCTGCAGCGAGTAGGCCACGCCTTCCTGCACCGCGCGCACAAAATGCGCCCCGGTGTGCTGAACGCCGATGCCCGCAAACGCAGCGCGCACTTCGGGATCGAGATGCGGCGTGCGCTCGCCCAGCAGATACGGCGCCCACTCCAGGCCCTCGCAGCCCGGCGGAACCTTTGCCGCACCCTCGTTCATCGCATCGTAGCTTTGCCCCGCAAAGAACGCTCCGCGCAGCCAGTTCAGGCTCAGCCCCGCGCTTTGCGTCACGCCCATCACGTGCCACACGCCCGGCACGGCATGGCAAAACGTGTGCAGCCGTCCCTTCGGATCTTTCGTCGGCTCGGCCGTCGCCGCAAACACCACGCCCGAGGTCCCGATGGTCGCCGACACGCTTCCCGGCTGCAGAATGCCCATGCCCACCGCGCCCGCGCCCTGGTCGCCCGCGCCCGCCGCCACCGGCGTTCCCGCCTTCAATCCCGTCAGCCCCGCGGCACTCATCGCTGATGCGCGCGCAAATCTCCGGCGACTCGTACACCTTGGGCAGCCAGCTCATCTCGATCCCCGCCGCCTCGGCCACCTCGCGCGACCAGCGCCGGTGCGTCACGTCCAGCAGCAGCGTTCCGCTCGCCTCCTGCACGTCGATGGCGAACTCGCCCGTCAGCCGGTAGCGCACGTAGTCCTTGGGGCACATCACGTGGCGAATTCTTGCGAAGATCTCCGGCTCGTGCGTCTTCACCCACAGCAGCTTGGTCAGCGTGAAGTTGGGCAGCGCCGGATTGCAGGTGAGCTCGATCAGCTGTTCGTAGCCGATCTTTTCGGTCAGCCAGTCGCACTCGGGCTGCGTGCGCGTGTCGCACCAGATGAGCGCCGGCCGCAGCACTGCGCCGTTCTCATCGAGCATCACTGCGCCGTGCATCTGCCCGGTGAGCGCGATGGCCGCAATGGGCTCACGCGGCTCGGGTGTGGCAGCCAGCGCGCCGCGAATCGCCTCCTGCGCCGCGCGCCACCAATCCTCGGGATCCTGCTCCGCCCATCCCGGATGCTCGGCGCGAAACGGCGCGTGTTCGCTCGACGCCGCGCCCATCAGCTTGCCCGCGCCATCCACCACCACCGCCCGCGTTCCGCCCGTGCCCACATCCATGCCCAGGAACCACATTGTTGTTCGCTCCCTACCTAAATCGCTTTTCTGCAGCGCCCGCAGCATAGCAGCTTCGCCGCATCCCCGAAAAGATCCGATGCGCAGTGTATGATTTTTCACAACGAGGAAAACCAAGTCATCGAGGTCGAATCATGCAGTCTGAGCCACAAAGCCTGCCGTTCGCAAACCTGTTGAATGACATAGAGAAGGGGACAGTGAAAGTCCCACAATTTCAACGGCAGTTCGTCTGGCCAAAGCAGAAATCGGCGGACCTGTTAGACAGCATCCTCAAAGGTTATCCCATCGGCACATTTGTTCTTTGGAAGACACGCGAATCACTCCGAACTGTCCGCAATATTGGGAACGCGATACTCCCTCCGACCCCTGACGGCGATTTCATCGAGTACGTACTTGACGGGCAACAGCGTCTGACGAGTCTCTTCGCCGCGATAAAAGGGCTCACTATTGATCGCGACGAATCACAGGACGACTTCGCTGAAATATTCATTGATCTAGACTCCGACGACAACGGGACAATAGTGGTCATCGAAAAGGCGGGTCGCAAGGAAGACAACGTCATAAGTGTGGTGGATCTAGTCAACGGTAGCCTGAAATCGCTTTTTCAATATCCAGAACGACACCATGAACGCTTGTCTGATCTGAAATCAAGAATTAACTCCTACACGTTTTCGACGATCCTCGTGAAAGAGGCGACGATTGATGTAGCGACGGAGATATTCACACGCATTAACGTGACCGCAAAGCCACTCTCTGTATTTGAAATCATGGTCGCGAAGACCTTTGACGCAGAAAGGAATTTTGACCTTGCTGAGCAACTTGAGTCGCTGCTCGAACGGCTGAGCGAAGTCAATTATGAGACCGTAAGCGACGCGGTGGCCCTCCAGACGGTGTCATGTGTTATTGCGCACGACTGCGACAAGAAGACCATTCTTAAGCTTGACAAGAAAACGTTCATAGACACCTGGCCGCTGGCCGTAGATGCAATTGAAAGGGCTGTTGATTATTTCCGATCCTTCTTCCGAATCCCCGCGTCTGCGTTATTACCCTACGGAGCGCTGATTGTACCTTTTGCCTATTTCTTCTCGCGACATAAGGACAAGCCTCTTGGCGAGATGCAGAAACGACTGCAGGACTTCTTTTGGCGCACAAGCCTGACGACACGCTACTCGTTTTCTTTGGAGTCTCGAATTGCTCAGGACTTGCATCGCATAGACAAAATAATTGCCGGGAACTTGCCGGACTATGATGACCCTGTTGATATAAGCCCTGAGTATATTCACATGAATGGTTACTTTAATGTCAGCAGAAGCTACATTAAAGCACTGCTATGCGTTCTTGCATTTCACCAGCCCAAGTCCTTCGCCGATAATGCCCATATTGTCATCAACAATGAATGGCTCAAGCAAGCTAATAGCCGAAACTTTCATCACTTCTTCCCGAAGGCTCATCTCAAAAAAATTATGGGCGACGATTGGCGCATTAACCATATCGCAAACATTACGATTGTCGACGACTTTCTGAACAAACGCATTATTCGCGACAAAGCTCCGTCGAAGTACATGGCACAGTTCGCACGGCATAACCAAGAGCTCGCTACAACGATGCAAACGCATCTAATTGACCTAGCTAAATCTGGTGTCTGGCAGGACGATTACGAAAAGTTCCTTAAAGTTCGATGCAAACGGTTAAGCAAAGAACTTAAAAAGAGAATCATTCTGAGCGGGATCGATGAACTTAAACAGGCAGTCAGCACAAGCGCATCAGAAGAAGAGCTACCATTCCAAGGATAAAATGCCTTGACCGCTCAGTAGACTTATTTGCCCATCGCCGTCCGCCGTACAATCACTCTGAACGCGTGTTCGCGCAACGCGCTCCCAGAGGCTGCGACGGCCCGTGCCGCTCAAACTCCAATCCCTCTCCTTCGATCCGGCCGATCCCAAAGCCGCGCTGGCCCAACTGCCGCAGTCGCCGGCGGTGTTCGCGCTTTACGGTGCCGACTCTCGCGCCGAGCCCTACATCGGCCGCACGCCCAACCTCCGCGCCCGTCTCGAACGGCTGCTGCAGCCTTCTCCGCAGCATCCGCGCCGCCTGCATCTCGCCGGGCTCGTGCGCCGCATCGAATGGCAACTCACCGGCTCCGAGTTCGAATCGCTGCTCCTCCAGTTTGAGCTGCTCCAAAAGGTCTACGGCACGAAGGCGCTGGAGCGGATGCACCTGCGTCACCCCGCCTTCGTGCGTTTTCTCGGCAGCAATCCCTATCCGCGCGTCACGGTCACGCACCGGCCCAGCCTGCGCGAGGCCGATTGGGCCTACGGGCCGTTCCCTTCGCGCGCCGCCGCCGAACGCTACGCCGAAGAGATGCTCAAGCTTTTCCTTTTGCGCCGCTGCACCTTCGATCTCGCGCCCGATCCGAGCTATCCCGGCTGCGTCTACTCCGAGATGAAGATGTGCCTCGCGCCCTGCTACAAGGGCTGCACGGACGAGCGCTACGCCGAAGAATCCGCGGCTGTCGAGCGCTTTCTCGCGACGCGCGGCGAAAGCCGCCTCGTCACGCTCCGCACCGAGCGCGACCAGGCATCGGGTAATCTCGCATTTGAATCAGCCGCCGCGCTCCACGCGCAAGTGCAGCGCGTTGAAGCTGTGCGCGCTCTCGCCGCCGAACTCGTCCGCCCGCTCAGCCATCTTCGTGCCGTGATTCTTCAGGCATCCGCAACCCCCGATGAAGTTGCCGTCTTTCTCTTTGAGAACGGCCGCCTGCGCGGCCCCGCTGCCTTTTCCACTCTCGGCATGAGAATCCAGAACGAGCAGTCAGGCTCGACCTCGCTCTTCGCTCAGCCCCTGGCTATCGAGCCGATCCCGGAGGAAGCAGGGAACGAGGGAACAAGGGAACAAGAGAACGAGCAGCAGGGAATAGGGAACAGGGAACAGGAAACAGGAGACGGCGAAAGCAGCGCGGCGGAACCGCAGGCTGAAGTGCACGAATCGCAGGCGCCTGTCGCGCCCAAACTCCCCCGCGGCGTTCTCGAATCCCGCCTCGAAGCCGCTCTCGCAACGCTGGCCTACGAAACGACCGCGCCCTCACCCACCATCCGCCAGGGCCATCTTGCCCTCCTCAAGCGCTGGTACTATCGCCCGGAAGCTCGCCGCGCAGGCGAAATCTTTTTCCCCGACGCTGAAGAACGCTGGCCCATCAAGGCCATTCTCCGCGGCGTAGGCCGCGTCGCGGCAAAGATGCAGTTGTTAGATCACCGCCCGTAGAGAATTGCACCCTTCTACATCCGGTGTATCTGTGTAAGGATCATCGCCTCCTTGTCTGCCCGACTCGCACTAGAAAATCCAGGCAGCTTCCTCGCCGCTTCTTCTGCTGCGGCCCGCAACAGTTGCGCGTTCGATACTGTGCGCTCAATGAAGTTTGGGGCTTCCTCGACAGGCCCTTCAAAATCCTTCTCCCAGGTAAAGCCATTAGGCGCTTGGATCCGGATGAAGTATCCGGCCTTGTCAGCGGGCGCAAAAATCTTTACCCGCCACGGTTCACGTGTAGGGTACTTTTCGATGCCATTGAGGACGGCGGCCTGCACTTGCTGCCTCACATCCGGCAGGGGAATTGTGTTGGTGAGAACAACGGCGTTCATGATGTACTCCTTGGCGAGCAAGTATTTCTGAGGCTCAATCTCCTGAAGGCGCGCTAAGACCGCCTCCCTGAATTCGTCGGGTACAACAAACCACGTCGCGAGTCCGCGAGACTGCGGATTGCCAATTGGGTTTTCATCATCCCCGTTCCAACGCATCGCTAGGACGGGTTTTCCGTCCCACGCCCCCATTGCAACGGCGGCAGCCTTAGGCCCACGGTCGTAAAGCACGCTACGAAGGCTCCATTGGCGTTTGGGCGAGACCACTTCCGATGGAGTTATATAGTCATTGGCCATTTCTGCTCCTTTGCGCCCGATCTGGCGCCACATTTAAATCGTATTATAATTCCGTTTAAAAGTCAATAGCTATTGTTCCACGTGGACATCTAAGAAACGAACGATCCAATTTTCCCGACTCAGTAGTTGGGCGGTTTTGGCGGTGACAAACAGCAACACCTAAAAGGCGGTCTTCTGCTATTCGCGCCTGATACACTGTCCCCGCAAGGAGTTGCGCGCGAATTCCATGGTTGAGCTGCTGCCCTCCATCCTTTCCGCGGATTTTGCCCACCTGGCCGACCAGATCGCCGCGGCCGAGCGCGGCGGCGGCACGGTCATCCACGTCGACGTCATGGACGGCCACTTCGTGCCCAACATGACCATCGGCCCGCCCGTGGTCGCCAGCCTGCGCAAGGCCACCCGCCTGCCCCTCGACTGCCACCTGATGATCGATAACCCCAACGATTTCATCGCCGCCTTTGCCGATGCCGGCGCCAACTGGGTCAGCGTCCACTACGAGGCCTGCACCCACCTGCACCGCACGCTGGAGATGATCCTTCACCACGGCATGAAGCCGGGCGTGGTCCTCAACCCGGCCACGCGCGTCGACCTGATCGTCGAGATTCTGCCCATGGTGCACCACGTGCTCATCATGAGCGTGAATCCCGGCTTCGGCGGGCAGGAGTTTATCCCCTTTTCCCTCGAACAAGATCCGCCGCCTGGCCGAAATCCGCCGCGAACTGGGCCTGGCATTTAGAATCGAAGTGGACGGCGGCGTGGCTCACGACACGGTCGCCGCCATCGTCCAAGCGGGTGCGGAGTTGCTGGTTGCGGGCAACGCCGTTTTTGGCGCGGGCAGCCGGAGCGCGATGCGCGCGCCCTGCTGGCTGCGGCCCGCGAGGCCGAAGACCAGATCATTGCGAGCAAAGCAGCGGGCGGAAAGAGTAAAATTCACTGAAAAGCGCATGCATGCAGCGGATGGCCCACCCCAGGGCCCTCCTCCAACGAGGTGGTATGAACCGGTTGTCTTTCAAGATCGTCGCTGTCGCACTTGTCGCTGTTGTTTCTGGGCGGGGCTTCGGCCGATGCCCGGACCAAGAAGAAGCAGAAGAAGGCCTACGACCTGAACGCCAACCCGCTGGCCGGCGTGCAGTCCAAGCAGCCCGACAAGGAACTCTACGACAAAGCCATGGTGGCCATGAAGAAGGGCCGCTACGACGTGGCCCGCCTCGACCTGCAAACCCTGCTCAATACCTATCCCGAGTCGGAATACCGCATGAGCGCCAAGCTCTCGGTGGGCGACACCTGGTTCAAGGAAGGCGGCTCCGCGGCGCTCACCCAGGCCGAAGCCGAGTACGAGGACTTCATCACCTTCTTCCCCAACGCCCCCGAGGCCGCCGAGGCCAAGATGAAGGTGGCCGACATCTACTACCAGCAGATGGAGAAGCCCGACCGCGACTTCACCAACGCCCAGCAAGCCGAGAAGGAGTACCGGGAGATGATCAACATGTTCCCGGATTCGACCCTCGTCCCGCGCGCCAAGCAGAGGCTGCGCGACGTGCAGGAGGTTCTGGCCGAGCGCGAGTTCCAGATCGGCAGCTACTACGAGAGCCGCGAAGACTATGTCGCCGCCATCGCCCGCCTGGAGACCGTGGCCGACACCTATCCGCTCTACTCCAAGAGCGACCAGGTGCTGATCGGCATCGGCGACGCCTACGCCGGCGAGGCGCACAACATCGAGATCGCTCCCGGCCTGCCCGGCGCCATCCGCGAGCGCCTGCGCTCCATGTATCAGGACAAGGCCGCCGCGGCCTACGACAAGGTGATCACGCGCTATCCCATGGCGCCGCACGTTGAGGATGCCCGCGACCGCCTGGTGGCCATGAACCGGCCCGTTCCCGAGCCGACTCAGGCCGCCATTGCCGAGAGCGACGCCGAAGAGCGCAGCCGCCAGCCGCTGCACTTTACCGACAAGACGCTCGACATCATCAAGCACGGTCCCACCGTGGTTGAGGCCGTGCACGTGGGCGAGCCCACCCTCGACGATCCCACGCGCACTCTCGCTCCCGACATCACCAACCAGAACAAGGCCATGTTTACTGGAGGCCGTCAACGCCGGCAAGCCGCCGGCGCCCGCCGCAGCCGTCACGCCCACCGGCCCCAACGAGCCGCCGCGCAGCGATCAACCCTCCACCGCTCCGTTGCAGATGCAGGCGCCCGCTGGAGGCACCGGCGTCGGCGTCGAGATCGTGAGTGCGCCCAACAGCGCCGCTGCAGGCCCCCGGTGGCGCCGCCAGCTGCCGATCCCAACGCTGTGGTCAAGCCGGTCGGCCCGACCAACACCGTCGTCTGCCTGCCGCGGAAAAGCCGGCCGAGGCGCCCATCCAGGTGAACGACATCAAGCCCGGCGAGAACCCGGCTCAGCCCACCACCGACTGCCTCCAACGGCAAAACGAAGAAGCCCAAGGTCGACCAGAGCGACGAATCCTCCAGCAAGAAGAAAAAGAAGAAGGGCCTCGCCAAGCTCAACCCGTTCTAGACGCAAGATCGAATTGCGAGTGTTCAAGGGCCGCGCTCATATCGAGTGCGGCCTTTTTCATTTGGAATCCACAATTCCATGGCTTTGCGGCCGAACCATCGCTCTGCCCTCCATCTGCTAACCTGAGGGGTAGCCCCCTCGCGCAAAACCCTTTCGTCATGGGGAGTTTGCGCACATTCCCGGGGGCTTCCGACCGAATCCATGCCTCACGACCTGCCCAAAGCCTACGACCCAACCGCCATTGAAGATCACTGGGCCGCCTACTGGGTCCGCGAAAAACTCTTCGACACAACCCACGCCCACATCCCACTCCTGTCCCAAACCAAAGCCTGGACGGCCAGTCCCTTCGTCGTTCTGCTGCCTCCGCCCAACGTCACCGGCCACCTGCACATGGGCCACATGCTCAAGCAGACCGAGATCGACATCCTCGTCCGCTGGCGCCGCATGAGCGGCCGCCGGGTCTTGTGGGTGCCCGGCACCGACCACGCCGGCATCGCCACGCAAATGATGGTCGAGCGCCAACTGGCCTCGGAAGGCACTTCGCGCCAGAAGCTCGGCCGCGAGGCCTTCGTCGAGCGCGTCTGGGAGTGGCGGCGCCACTACGGCGGCGCCATCCTCGAGCAGATGAAGCGCCTCGGCGTCTCCGTCGACTGGAGCCGCGAGTACTTCACCATGGACGAGCGCCTCTCGCTCGCCGTGCGCGAGGCCTTCGTCCGCCTCTACCATCAGGGCCTCATCTACCGCGGCGCGTACATCGTCAACTGGTGCCCCCGCTGCCAAACCGCCATCAGCGATCTTGAAGTCGTCCACTCCGAGCAAAAGGGCCATCTCTGGGAGATCCGCTATCCGGTCCTCGGCGCTGATGGCAAGGACTCCGGCGAGTTTCTGACGGTCGCAACCACGCGCCCCGAAACCATGCTCGGCGACACCGCCGTCGCCATTCATCCCGAGGACGAGCGCTACCTGCATCTCCACGGCAAAAAGCTGCGCCTGCCGCTCATGAATCGCGAAATTCCCATCGTCCTTGACGAGTGGGTCAGCCGCGACTTCGGCACCGGCGCCGTCAAAGTCACGCCCGCGCACGATCCCAACGACTTCGCCCTGGGCGAGCGCCACCATCTGCCGTCCATCAACGTGATGGACGACCGCGCCCACATCAACGCGGACGGCGGACCTTACGCCGGCCTCGACCGCTACGTCGCGCGCAAGAAGATCGTTCACGACCTCGAAGAGCAGGGGCTCTTCGCCGGCGTCAAGGACTACACCAACAACGTGGGCCACTGCGACCGCTGCAAGACCGTCATCGAGCCGCGCCTCTCCACGCAGTGGTTCATCGCCGTCAACAAGCAACCCGGCACCGGCGGCGCATCCATGGCCGAGCTGGCCATCGCCGCCGTCAAGCCCGATGCCAATGGGAACAAGGCCCATCCGCTTCACGCCGGAGAACTACGAGAAGATCTACCTCGAGTGGATGACGAACATCCACGACTGGTGCATCTCGCGCCAGCTCTGGTGGGGCCATCGCATTCCCGCATGGCACTGCGCCGTCTGCCACAAGATCACCGTGCCCCAGCCCAACGCAAAAGACCCCACCGCCTGCGCCCACTGCGGGTCGGAGAAGATCACGCAGGAGACCGACGTTCTCGACACCTGGTTCTCCTCGGCCTTCTGCCCGTCTCCGTCTTCGGCTGGCCCAGAATTCTGGGTGCCCCAGGTCTCGATTCTGAGACCTGGGAAAGCGCAGACCGCTCCGACGCAGCCTTGAACCGCGCGGACTTCGACGCCTTCTACCCCACCTCGCTCCTCGTCACCGGCTTCGACATTCTCTTCTTCTGGGTCGCGCGCATGATCATGCTCGGCTGCTGGTTCTCGCGCGATGTTCCCATGCCCGATGGAAGCCCGCGCACGCTCGCTGAATCGGTTCCGTTCCGCGAGGTCTACATCCACGCCCTGGTCCGCGACGCCAACCGCGAAAAGATGTCCAAGACCAAGGGCAACGTCATCGACCCCATCGAGATCGTCAAGCAGTACGGGACCGACGCGGTCCGCTTCACGCTCGCGTCCATGGCCTCGCCCGGCACCGACATCGCCTTCAACGTGGCCCGCACCGAGGGCTACCGCGCCTTCGCCAACAAGATCTGGAACGCCGCCCGCTTCATCTTCATGAACGTGGACCGCGCCGCGGAAGATCGGCATTAAGGTCGATCCCGCCGCATTCGGTTCGATGCCCACCGTTCCCGCCGACGCTCCGCTCGAAGCCCGCTGGATCGTCGCCGAACTGCACGCGACGGCAGCGAAAGTGAATCAGTCGCTGGAAAACTATCGCTTCGACGACGCGGCCAACACGATCTATCAATTTTTCTGGGGCAGCTTCTGCGATTGGTATCTCGAAATCGTCAAGCTGCGCCTCGATTTCTCCGAAACCGCCGACAAAGTCAGCACGAAGGCCGCGCTCACCACGCTGGTCCAGGTCTTTGAGTGCGCTCTGCGCCTGCTCTCGCCCTTCATGCCGTTTTTGACCGAAGAACTTTGGCACGCGGTCTACGACGGCAATCCGCCGGCGAAGTCGATCGCATTGACGGGTTATCCGCAAAAAGACAAGAGGCAACTAGACGCCAAAGCCCAAGCCGACATGAGCCTTTTGCAAGACATCGTAACTGGAATCCGCACGCGCCGCAAAGAAGGCAGTGTCGAAGAAAAAGCCATAACAGACATTGAGATTGATCCGGTTGGCACTGGTAAGAAGGTAGTTGTTGAGAATCAAGTCATCATCCAGCGTTTAGCCAAGGTGGGCAAAGTGCAGCTAACCACCAGGAAGTTCTCGGAGGGCCTCCTCATGCACTCAAATCCGAACTTTGATCTTGGGATCAGGTACGAGCGCACCATCGACGTCCCCGCCGAACGCGAGCGCTTGACAAAGGATATCGCCAGGTATGAAAAAGGCTTGGCAGCAGCCGAGCGTCAACTGGGCAATCAGGGCTTTCTGTCGAAAGCCCCACCGCAGGTGGTCGAAGGCCTCAAAAAGCAGGAAGCCGAAACCCGCCTCCTGCTTGAAAAAGCCCGCGCCGCTTTGGCCGCCCTGCCGAAAGGATGAGAACAAACAACCGCAGATCCTTCGACTCCTCCCCTTCGCTTTGCTCAGGGTCGTCGCTCAGGATGACAAACTTGGGAGTGTCACGCGTAAAACTACGAACTGCGAGCTGAGAACCGTGAACTGTGAACTGCGAACTGACAACTGATCACTGACAACTGTCTTTATGGATTGGAAGAGCCACCGCATCGACGCGTTACTGGAGCAGGCCCTGCAGGAGGACCAGGCCGCGCGCGACGCCACCACGCATCTCACCATCGATGCCAATCTCCTCGCCGCCGGCTCCATCATCGCCCGCGAAGAGCTGGTCGTCGCCGGCCTCGGCGCCATTCCGCGCTTCTTTGAGATCTACGCCCGCCTCGACCAGAGCCCCGAGGCGCAAACCCGCTTTGAAGTCGTCAGCCATCCTGAAATCTTCGACGGCGTCCGCGTCCACGCCGGCCAGGTGCTCGCCGTCATTCGCCACAACGCGCGCGTGCTGCTCAGTTGCGAGCGCGTCATTCTCAACCTGCTCCAGCACCTGAGCGGCATCGCCACGCTCACGCGCCAATACGCCGACGCGATTCAGGGAACGCACGCCCGCGTCCTCGACACGCGCAAGACCGTCCCCGGCCTGCGCGCCGCTGGAGAAATACGCGGTGCTCTGCGGCGGCGGCACCAATCACCGCATCGATCTCGCCTCCGGCATTCTCATCAAGAACAATCACATCGCCCTCGGCGGCGGCATTGCCCGCCGTTCTCACGCGCGCCCTGGAGCAGCGCAAGCCCGGCCAGCGCGTGCAGGTCGAGGTCCGCACCGCGCAGGAGCTCGAAGAAGCCCTCGCTCACGGCGCCGAGGCCATCCTGCTCGACAACATGACCCCCAAGGAGGTCAGGCGCTCCATTGAGCGCATCAAGGCCGTCACAGCCGCTCAGCCGGGCCGCTGGATTCCCACTGAAGCCTCGGGCGGCATCGTGCTCGAAAACATTCGCGCCTATGCCGAGACCGGCGTCGACTTCATCAGCGTCGGCGCGCTCACCCACTCCGCCCGCGCCGCCAACATCTCCATGACCATCGCCGCCGAGCCCGGCCAGGGCAGCCCGCGCATGGGCCGAGCCTATGAAGGCTACGGGCTTTGATTTCGGCCATGAGCCCAATGCACAAATCCACTCGGTCAGAGCCTGATGTTCGATCTCGCCGCACTCGAAGCCGAACTCGCCGGCACAGTCTTCGCCGGCAAGCTGCACTTTACCCGTGTCACCGGATCCACCAACGCCGACGCCATCGCCGCCGCCCGCGACGGCGCACCGCACGGCTCGGTCTTTTTCGCCGACGAGCAGTTGGCCGGCCGCGGCCGCGGCGATCACGGCTGGATCTCCTCGGCCGGCGAAGGGCTCTACGTCAGCGTCCTTCTTCGCCCGCAGATTCCCGCCTCGCGCCTGCCGCTTTTGCCGCTGGCCGCGGGTCTCGCCGCCGCCGAGGCCATTCGCGCCGTCTCCGGCTTGATCGTCGATCTGCGCTGGCCCAACGATCTCCTCATCGGCCCGCGCAAAACCGGCGGCATTCTCGTTGAAGCAAATGTCGAGTCCAAAAGTCTGCCGCACGCAGTGGTCGGCATCGGCATCAACGTGCACCAGCGCGCGTTTCCTCCCGGCCTCGCCACGCCCGCAACCTCGCTCGATCTTGAAGCCGGCCGATCGGTTTCACGCCAAACCCTTCTCGTCGCCCTGCTAAAATCGCTGGAGCGTGAGGCGTCTGCGCTCAACGATGCGTCGGCGGCCGCAACCATCGCCGCGCGCCTCGAGCAGGCTTCCACCTGGATTCGCGGCCGCAGCGTTTTGGTCCACGGCCCGCAAACCTGCACAGGCGTCACTGCCGGCCTCGACGAGAACGGATTTCTGCGCGTCGCAACGGCCGATGGGCTCGTCACGGTGCAAACCGGCGGCCTGCGCGCCGCGGAGAAGAACTAGTGGCTGCTGGAGATTCGGAGCTCAAGAAAGAAATGCTGCTCGCTCTCGATGTCGGCAACACGAATACGACGCTGGGCCTTTATCGCCTCGATGGCGAGAAGCCCGAACTCGCCGCGCACTGGCGCGTGACCTCGCACCGCACGCAAACCGTCGACGAGTACGGCGTCTTCTTCGTCAATCTCTTCGAGATGCACGGCATGGCGCCCAGCCAGGTCACGGACATCATCATCGCCTCCGTTGTTCCGCCGGTCGACTCCACCCTTCGCCAGGTCTGCGAAACTTACTTCCACGTCGAGCCGCTCTTCGTCGAGCCCGGCATCAAGACCGGCATGACGATCCTCCAGGACCATCCTGCGGATTTGGGTGCCGACCGGCTGTGCGATTGCATCGCCGCCTACGAACGCTACGGCGGCCCGTGCATCGTCGTCGACTTCGGCACCGCCACCAAATTCGAGGTCATCTCCGCCCGCGGCGAGTATCTCGGCGGCGCCATCGCTCCCGGCCTGGGCTTGAGCGCCGATGCCCTCTTCTCCCGCGCCGCCCGCCTCTACCGCGTCGACATCAAGCGGCCCGCTAAGGTGATCGGCACCAACACCGTGGCGCACTTGCAGAGCGGCCTGTACTTCGGCTACATCGGTCTCGTCGACGGCATCATCGAGCGCATCATCGCTGAATTGGGAGCAGATCAAGGCAAGCCGCCGCGCATCGTCGCCAGCGGCGGACTGGCGCGCATGATAGCCCCAGACTCGCGCTACATCCAGGAGATCGACGACCTGCTCACCCTCGACGGTCTGCGCATCCTCTTCGAGCGCAATCGCACCGCCCGCCCCCGCACCCGCGCGCGCTGAGCGCCCTCACAGCCCCGACAGAATCTCCTGCGCCGCCGGAATGTGCTCCCGCAAGCTCTCCGCCGTCAGCTCATCGGCTTTGCGCAGTTGGGGGAAGATACCGGCCCACACTGCCGCCACGATCAGCGACCCCAGCCCGCCAATCACCGTGGCCCGCACCGCCCCCACCACTGCGCCGTCAGCCCGCTCTCGAATTCGCCCAGTTCGTTCGATGCGCCGATGAACAGCGAGTTGACCGCGCTCACCCGCCCGCGCATCTCCGGCGGCGTGGCCAGTTGCAGCAGCGATCCGCGAATGATCACGCTGATTGTGTCCGCCGCTCCCGCCACCGCCAGCGACGCCAGCGAGAGCCACAAGAATGTGCGACAGCCCGAACACCACCGTTGCCGCGCCGAAGATCGACACGCAGATAAACAGCCAGCGCCCCGCGCGCCGGTGCAGCGGAAACCGCGCCATGATCAGCGACATCGTCACCGCGCCCTACCGCCGGCGCCGCGCGCAGCATCCCCAGCCCGCGCGGCCCCTGGTGCAGAATCTCGTGCGCAAAGATCGGCATCAGCGCCACCGCCCCGCCCAGCAGCACCACAAACAGATCCAGCGAAAACGATCCCAGCAGAATCCGCGCCCGCCGAACATACTGGAAGCCCGCCAGCACCACCTTCAGCGACAGATCGCGGTGCTCCATGCGGCCGGGCCGCACGTGCAGCGACGCCACCAGCGCCAGAAACCACACCAGCGTTCCCAGCGTGAACACATACACAATGCCCGCGCCCTCCAGCCGCGAGTCCAGCGCAAAGCGCGCCAGCGGAAACGTGAACAGCAGTCCGCCCAGCGCCGGTCCGGTGATGTTCGCCAACTGAAAGATCGCGCCGCCCCACGTCACCGCGTTCACAAAGTGAGTCTCCGGCACAAGGTGAGGAATCAGCGCCGAGCTCGCCGGCGCTGAAAACGCGCGCCCCGTGCCGACAAAGAACAGCACCGTGTAAATGGCCAGAATGTTTTGCGTGTTGTTGCGCGCCAGCTCGACCAGCGCGCCCGTGCAGAGCACCTGCAGCGCAGTAGCATGCCAGGATCACGCGCCGCCGGTCGAAGCGATCCGCAACGTGGCCCGCCGGCAACAGAAAGATCAGCCCCGGCAAAAACAGCGCCAGCCCCGTGTATCCCAGGTCGATGGCGCGGTGCGTAATCGAGTACACCTGCCACGCCACCGCGACCGACTGCGCCTCGGCGCCCAGGATCACCGCCACGCGCGCCAACTGGTACCGCCTGAAATCGCGGAAGGCAAAGGCCTCAAGGCCGCGGCGCGGCAGTGGGGAAGCGGGTTCCATCGTCTGCATTCAGGTTAACCTGCCCCGCGCGACGCGCATCGCGAGGCATCCGATCGCGTGGAAACGCACGGGCCTCAGCCCACCGAACCATGAAACAATAATCCCGAACCCGCCATGACCGACGAACCCCTCTCTGATTCGCATTCCACCTCTACCGAGCCCGAACAAGACCAAGGCCTGGACGGTCAGCCCGCTTCCGTCGAAGAGTCCGCCGAGTCTTTCGCCGACGCGCTCTCCGCCTTCGAGCGCTCGCACACGCATCGCGCCGAAACCAAACAGCTTCAGGGCACGGTCGTCTCGCTCTCCGCCGATCAGGTTATCCTCGACGTCGGCTACAAGATGGAAGGCGTTCTGCCCCGCTCGGCCTTCCCCGACAACGCCGAGGGCGTCAACCCCGGCGACACCTTCCCCGTCTCCATCACCGGCCGCAACGAAGAGGGCTACTACGAGCTCTCGCGCTTCGCGTCGCGCAGCCCCGCGACTGGTCGGCCCTCGAGCGCGCCTTCGCCGAAAAGATCGCCGTCGCCGGCACCGTCACTGCCGTCATCAAGGGCGGCCTCAGCGTCGACGTCGGCGTCCGCGCCTTCATGCCCGCCAGCCGCAGCGGCACGCGCGACGCCGCCGAGCTCGAAGCCCTCGTCGGCCAGCAGATCACCTGCCGCATCACCAAGCTCGACGTCACCGATGAAGACGTCGTCGTCGATCGCCGCGTCGTCCTCGAAGAGCAGGCCCGCGGCGAGCTCGCCGGCCGCCGCGCCGCGCTCAAGCCCGGCGACACGGTCACCGGCACCGTCCGCACGCTCATGCCCTACGGCGCGTTCGTCGAAATCGAGCCCGGCCTCGACGGCCTGCTCCACATCTCCGACATCTCCCGCGCCCGCGTCGCCAAACCCGAAGACGTGCTCTCCGTCGGCGAGCAGCTCACGCTGCGCATCCTCAAAATCGATCCCGAAACCAACAAAATCTCGCTCGGCCTCAAGCAGCTCCAGCCCGAGCCATGGGAGACCGCGGCCGAGCGCTACCTGCCGGGCCAGCGCATCAACGGCGCCGTCACGCGCCTCACCGACTTCGGCGCCTTCGTCGAGCTCGAGCCCGGCCTCGAAGGCCTCATTCACATCTCGGAGATGTCGTGGGCCAAAAAAGTCCGCCACCCCTCCGACCTGCTCTGCGAGGGCGACCGCGTCGACGCCGTCATTCTCTCCGTCAAGCCGCCCTCGGGCACTGAGCAGGGCCGCATCTCTCTCGGCCTCAAGCAAACGCTCGCCGATCCCTGGCTCGAAGTCGAGCGAAAATTCCCCGTCGGCTCCGCAGGTTGAAGGCCCCATCACCAAAATCATGAACTTCGGCGCCTTCGTTCAAATCGCCGAGGGCGTCGACGGCCTCGTCCACGTCAGCGAGATCGTCGCCGACCGCCGCATCAACCATCCTCGCGACGTCGTGCGCGAAGGCCAGCGCGTCAAGGCCCTCGTCCTGGCTATCGATTCTGAAAAGCGCCAGATCAAGCTCTCGATGAAGCAGCTCATCCCCACCAGCATCGACGAATACATCGCCGAGCACAAAGTGGGCGACCAGGTCTCCGGCCGCGTCGTCGAGCTCACGGCTTCCGGCGCCATTGTCGAACTCGGCGAAGGCATCCGCGGCACCTGCAGCGCCAGCGTTACTAGCCCCGCTAACTCCGCTAACCCCGCTAACACCGCCAGCTCCACCGCCCCTGATCTCTCTTCGTTCTCGTCGATGTTGAAAGCCCGCTGGAAAGGCAACGCCCCCGCGCCCTCGGCCCAGCCCGAGCCCCTCGCCGAAGGCCAGGTCCGCACCTTCAAAATCACAAAGCTTGTCGCCGACTCAAAGAAGATTGAAGTGGAGTTAGCGTAGCGCGCCCACTCAGCACTAATTCGGCAGCGGCAACTGGTGAACCACCTGGTCAGCCTGTCAGCACCAGCAGCTTCTTGTCCTTGCCGTTCACGATCCGCGCCAGCCTTGCCGGCGAGCCCAGCGTGAAGCGCTCGATCTCCTTGCCCGTGTGCTCGTCCACCAGCAGAATCTCGTCCTCGCGGTTCACCGCCGCAATCAGCCCCGCCGCCGAATCCGTCGCCAGTGGCGTGCCGAAAAACTCGCCCACCTTCTCACCCGTGTCCAGCCGGTAGATCACGGTATTGCTGTGCTCGCCGTGCACCAGCGCATACTCGCCTGAAACCTGCGCAAATCGTTGGTCGTTCCAGCCGCGGCTCAGGTCCACCTCGGGCAAAGCCACTTGCTCCAGCGGCGCGCCCGTCTCCGCCGTCACGGTCTCGATCAGCAGTCCTTTCTTGTGGCTGGTCAGGGCTTTGGTTTCCTCCTGCAGCTTCGGGTACTTTTTCACTTCTCCTTTGGCCGTATCGGTGCTCAGATCCCAACCCAGCGCCAGGCGGTCTCCATCCGCAGGCCAGCAAACCGGTGTCACATCCGGATAGTCGCGCGTCCACGCGACGGCTTGCGCTCCCATCCTCTTCACCTGCAGCGTTGCGTGGTAATCGGTCGAGCTGCCGCTGCCCATGGGCTTGAAAGTGTAAACAAAATCGCCGTATTGCCACTCTTTGTCGTCATACTTGCCCAGATCTTTGGTGGTCATCGACGGCAGAGTAATCTCCATCTCCGTTGCGTCCAGGTCCATGTATTTCGGAAGCTGCGCAAACAGGTTATTTTGGCCGTCTACCCACAAGCTGCGCATCGGCCGCATCAGTTTCACCTGCTTTCCGGTCGTCAGGTCCCAGACCACCGAACGGTTTCGCAACGAAACAACCAGAAACTTGCCGTCCCGCGAAAACTCACCAGCGCGCGGCCACGGCAGCGGACCCAGCGGAAGAGGGATGGTCATGCTGTCCTGTGATCCCAGGGTGCCTAGGAACAGCCCTCCGCTTGAGTTTTCAGCGGCCACTTTCTTGTCCCAAATGTCGATTGTGGGAAGCTCCCAGGCCGCCAGAACCTTGGAGGCAAACGGGTCGAGAACGCCGACAGCGTAGTCCTTCAAAGGACCGATGATCATGAGCGGCCCTTTTGTCGCTCCGCGAATGGATTGTTCCCCGATCTGCGACTCGCCGAGGACCTTTCCATCGGGAAAGCTGAGAATGTGTGCCTTAAACAGTCCTTTGGAGTAAGACGGCTCGACTACGTAAATCTGGTCAGGAGCGAGGAATGTCATGCGTGTCTCGCTCAGGTCCTTCAGCTTTCCTCCCAGCGTAATCGGTTGACGCTGCTCGAGGTCGAATGCCAACGCGTGGGCGCCCGCAGCCACCACAAGATATCGGCCACTCGAATCAATCTGGACGTTCGCATCCTCGGCGCCTGACGTGGCGTCCACTACAAAAGAAAGCAGTTGATCGAATCGCGAGAATTCTCCCAATTGGACGAACTTCGGCTTTTCAAAGTACGGCTTGCCTGCGTCTACATCGATGAGCTTCAGGCTGAGACGCGGACCGGAGTCGTCGATCATCGCCTTCAGGCAGACAAGCGTCTTGCCGTCGGGCGTCAGCAAAGTCTGCGTGCAGCCGTCGTAGTCCACCACTTCCTTAACGTCCGTGCGCTGCCCCGTGGCCACGCTCCATCGCTCCACCCGGAGGTTGCTGTCGTTAAATACCACGCTTGAGGAGTCGGGCGTAAACCGGGCAGCATTCACTTCCGGCGCGTCAATCCTGAACAGAACCTTCTGTGCATCCACGCCGAACACCGCAATGCTGCCGTCATCCTGCGCCAGCACGTGCTTTCCATCGGGGCTGAAGCGCACCCGCCATAAGCTGGGCCGCAGAGGCGGATCCAGATGGATTGGCTTGTCGCCCGTTGCGCTCTCCGCGGCGTTCTTTACCCGCTCCTCGACCATGTCATGCTGCCACGCCAGAAACGCCGCGCTCGCCGTTGTCTGCCGGCCCGCGCATCCAGCGGGAAGCTCGTCGATCAGCTTCATGGCCTCCCGATAGCGCCGTGCGTCTTCGTGGGTCAGGCCGAAAACATCGGTAAACCAGTTCCCCGTCTTGCCCTTGTTCATTGAGATTTGATTGAAAAACGCGGGAAAGCTCTCCGCGGCATAGCCCGCCCGCACCAGCGCGTACAGCGCCACGTGGTCGGCCACAATCTCATCCTTGGTCTCGTTCTTCTCGGCCTCGTTGTCCTTGGCCGGAGTGCTCAGGAATTGGTGAACCTTGGCAAAAACGTCCGCGCGGTCCCCAACCTGCGTCACGCCCATCCGCACCTTGAACAGGTAGGTCATCTCAATTGCCGTCTGGTGCGTCGACAAGTGGCCCAGTTCGTGCGCGATCACCCCGGCCAGTTCGTCCTCGCTCTTCACCGCCGCAATCAGCTTCCGGCTCACGTAAACCCGCCCTCCGGCGATCGAGAAAGCGTTCACTTCGCCTGAGTCGTAGATACGGAAGCGGTAATGGATTCCAGTGGGCGGCAGTGTTGCAAGCATCTTCTCGCCGATTCTCGTCAGCTCATCGTCGGCGGCGGGGGGCGCAACGCGCATGTCCGCCTCGAAATACTCAGCCAGCGCGTCGCCCAGGTCCTGCTCCTGGCGGTCGTTGAAGATGTTCGGTGCGTTCCTTGTAAAGTCCGGCGTTTCCAGCGCGCACGGTGAGCTGGCTGCGCTCTGCGCCGGCAGTACGCACGGCGAAAAGCCAACCGCCAGCGCCAGAAAAAGACTCTTTGCGCGGTTGTTCACAACGGGCCCCCGGCATTGCCTCGAGAATTTGCCGGAAAGCATAGCACAGAACCGGATCGCGCGATGTGACAGGCGCGCCATCGCGTTGGGCCGTTTATTCAGGCACGTAGCAAGGGGATCTGCACAGAGGGGAGCTTTGCGCTCCTACAGATACACCTCATCCACATAGCACCACCGCCAATTCTCGCCGCGCTCCCCCGACTGGATCAGCGGATGAGCCGTCTCATGAAAATGTCCCCGTGCGTGCCGGTTCTTCGAGGAGTCGCAGCAGCCCACGTGCCCGCACTCCAGGCACATGCGCAGGTGCACCCACGTGTCGCCCATCTTCAGGCACTCCTCGCAGCCCTTCGTGCGCGGCTTCACTCCCTGGTTGATACTTGACCCATGCGAGCATTGCTCTGCCATCTATGACCTCCATTCGCGTGAGACCGGGTAGTCCCGCTTTCTTCAGCCTGCATCCCGCCCGCGCATCGCCCTACCCCTGCGGCGCCCACGGATCGTAGGTGCCCACGCTCCACGAGTGCCCCTCGGGATCCTTCACGGTAAACTCGCGGCTGCCGTAGCCGGTGTCCTTCAGCGGCCGCACCACCGCCGCTCCGGTCGCCTGCGCCCGCGCGAACACCGCATCCACATCCGCCACCACAATGTAAGCGCTCCGCGTTTCCACTCCGCCCAGTTCATCCGGAGCCTTGAAGCCGCGGCCATACGTATCGTTCCTCGCCGAGCCCAGCATGATCATCCCTCCGCCCAGCGCCAGCTCCGCATGGGCGATGGTTCCGTCGGGACCTTGATGCACAGCGTGGCGTTCAAAGCCAAACACCTGGCACAGCCAGTCGATCGCCGCAGGAGCGTTGCGGTAGCGCAGTGCAGGAATCACGGTGCTGCGGGATTCAGCCATGGGAAACCTCCGCGCCAAGGTTAGCTCTTCTTCGGGTCTGCGCGCAATCGCACCGGCATTTTCGGCGCGGCGCTCTGCTGCCCCATCCTAAACGCGTTCTTTGCGTTTAGGGTGGGAAACCACGCCTCTGCTCCATGAAGCACATCTCATCTCGTCGAATTATCCTTTCCCCAATGCCTCTTCCCGCGCGCGACGCCCAGCTCGTCCAAATCGTCGACGCCTCGTTCGCCGATGCCGCCCGCCGCGCCGGAAACCTCCTCGCCTGCCGCATCGGCTGCACGCAATGCTGCCACGGAGCCTTCGCCATCAACGCCCTCGACGCCGCGCGTCTCCGCGCCGGAATGGCCGCTTTGCGCGGCACAAATCCTGCGCTCGCCGCCGCGATCGAGCTCCGCGCCCGCGCCTGGCTCGCCGAGCATCGCGCCGGCTTCCCCGGCGATCCCGAGACCGGCATCCTCGGCGCATCCGCCGCCGGCCAGGCCCGTTTTGAAGACTTCGCCAACGACGCCCCTTGCCCCGCGCTCGACCCCGCCACCGGCCGTTGCGACGTCTACGCGTGGCGTCCCATGACCTGCCGCGTCTTCGGTCCGCCCATCCGCGCCGCCGATGACAACGGCGCCGAAGGCCTCGGCCATTGCGAGCTCTGCTTCATCGGCGCGACTCCCGAACAGGTCGCCGCCTGCGAGATGCCCGTCCCGCACTCGCTCGAATCGGAACTCCTTGATGAAATCAGCTCGAAAATCGGCTCGCAAGCCGAAACCGTCGTCGCATTCGCTGCTCATCAAGTCATGCCGCTCGCGCGATAAACTGATCTTTGCAACCCCCCATGCCAATGCGTCCCTGCTGGGTTGAGATTCGCACCCGCGCTCTCGAAGAGAACTTCCGTTTTCTCGCCGGCCTCGCCGCTCCTCACGCCGAGCTGCTGGCCATCGTCAAGGCCAACGCCTACGGCCACTCGCTTGCCCTCTGCGCGCCAGCGGTCGTCCGCGCGGGCGCAAAGTGGCTCGGCGTCACCAGCGTGGAAGAAGGCATCGTCGCCCGCGCGCTTGTGCCCTGACGCTCGCGTCCTCGTCATCGGCGGCGTCTTCCCCGGCCAGGCTGCCGCCGCCATTCGATTCCGGCTCACGCCCGTCGCCTGGGAGCCTTGGCAGCTCGACGAGCTCCTCGCCGCCGCTCGCGCCGCCGGAGCGCAGCCGGGCTCCTTGCCCATCCATCTTGAGAATCGACACCGGCATGAGCCGCCAGGGCGCAGGCCCCAACTCGCTCGCCGCCGTCTTCGCGCGCTTCGGTCCCGGTTCGCCGCTGCGGCTTGAGGGCGTGATGACGCATCTCTTCGCCGCCGACGAGGCCGACGGCCAGGTCACGCAGGAGCAGCTCGCGCGCCTCGACGAAGCCATGAGCCGCATCTCCGCCGCCGGCCTCTTCGCCGAGTGGCTCAACGTCGGCGCCTCCGCCACGCTGCTCGCCGGCCAGGCCCGCATCATTGCCGACCTCGCCGCGCGCCACGGCATGAAGGCCATGCTGCGTCCCGGCCTCGCGCTCTACGGCCTCATTCCGCGATTCGACCCGCGCTTCGATCCCGCGTTCGGCCCGCCCGGCGAGCCGTCCTCTCTCGCCGAGCCGCCTTCGCTCGCCGCCGCCCGCGCCGCGCTCCAGCCCGTGCTCGCGTGGAAGGCCTCGGTCGCCGGCGTGCGCTCGGTTCCCGCCGGCGCCACCGTCGGCTACAACGGAACCTTCGTGGCCACCGAGCCCATGCGTCTGGCGCTCGTCTCCGCAGGCTACGGCGACGGCCTCAACCGCTCTCTCGGCAACCGCTTCAGCCTGCTGGTGCGCGGCCAGCGCGCGCCGCTCGTGGGCCGCGTCAGCATGGATCAGATCGTTCTCGACGTAACGGAGATTCCCGGCGTCGAGCCCGGCGATGAAGTTGTCCTCCTCGGCACGCAAGGCAGCGAATCCATCACCGCCTTCGATCACGCCGAAGCCGCCGGCACCATTCCCTGGGAAGTCTTCACGCGCATCGCACCACGCGTCCCGCGGATCGCCGTCTAAGCGCCGCCGCTTCTCACTCAATTTTGGGGATTTAGCGTGCCACAGATTCCGGCGCAGCCGCGCGCAGCCCCGCCGCGCACTGCACCGCGTCGATCATCGCTTCGGTCCCGATGCAGGAGTTCAGCAGCATGTGGTAAAGTCCGCACGAGCCGTACTCGCGTTCCACGGTGATCACCTTCACCGGCGCATGAACCATCACCGCGATCGACTCCCGGGGGAAGAAACCTCTGCGCAGGAGCATACGCCGCCCGCGGCAAGAAAAGAAACAGGCGCGAGAAGCTTCACCCTCCCGCGCCTGCTTGTCGACTATCGTTTCGGTTGTCTGGCCTACTGCGCCACCGGTTGCTGTGGCAGCGCTTTATTGCTCTTCAGGTGCGGAGCCTTGGGCGCAGCCGGCGCGTTCGGCGCAGCAGGAGTTGCCGCCGTAAACGCCGATCCCTTCTTGATGTGCAGATCGCCATTACTTGTGTTCAGCTGGATATGCGCCGCGCCCGCGCCGATCTTCCCGCTCACCGTTTTATCTTCATCGCCGCTTATCGTCAGCCCGTAGTCAGTCACAATGTCACCATTGTGCGCCTGACCGCTCACTGTGGCCGAGGCATCCGGAGGCAGTGTCAGCTCGATGTCGCCTTTGTTGTTCTTGGCCTCCACGCTGTAAGCTCCGGCCGGCTCCACGCTGATGGTTCCGTTGCTGCTTTCAACGGAAGTGTCGCCATAAATCTCGCTCAGGTCGATGTCCTTTGAGCGCGTCACCACGTGGACCGGCCCCTTCGCATCGCTCACGCGCAGGTTGTCTGAGTCCAGCGTCATGTCGCCGGGAAGGCCCGCAATCTGCACGTCGGTGTACGGAGTATGAACACTGACCTGCGTCCCTGCGTTTTCAATGTGCGCCTCGCCGAAGATCTCGCCGTTCAGTGAAATCTTCCCCTGAATTTCGGAAAGAGTCACGTCGTTGACGTCGCCGGTGGCGTTGATGTCGCCATTGATCTGGTGCGCTGAAAAATCGTGCTTGTCATTGGAGAAGTGCATCGTCACCGGGCCCGAAATCGAGTCAAGGTGCGTATCCCCGTGCCCGGCGGTCACATCGATTCCCACTCCCATCCCCGACGCAGTTACATCCCCTTTGCCCGCATTCACTGTCACCTTTGCCGTGCGTGGCACCGTGATTGTCAGGTTCACGCGGCCATGGTCGTTCCCGTTCGACTGCACCACTACCGCCGTCCCGCTCACCGTCACGTGCGCAGCTTCGCTGTCAAAGACCTTCTTCGCCTCGGAGTCGGAGTCGGCGTACGCCATCTCGTGCGCCTGCACTTCCAGGTTGGTCTGGTCGCCCGCGGTAATGCTCACGTCGCCGCGCGGATTCTGAATCTGAATCGATGCGTTGCCGGGAATCTGCGTGTTCAGCACCTGCTGGTCGCTGTCGTGCTCGGGCAGGCCGAAGAAATTGAAGAAGTCGTTGATCGCCGTTCCAGTTGTGCATCCACGGCCGCATGTGGTTCCATCCCGCCGCGCAAAGGCCGAGGAACGCAACCAGAAACAGAATCCCCACAAAGCTTCCGCTGCGCCGCACGGGGGTCGCCCGCCGCATGTCCAGCGCCCACTCGCCCAGCAGCGCCAGCCCCGCCGCAATCAGCAGCAGCGGCCACCACCGCCCGTACCACGACCAGAAGGCGCCGGCATCGATATGCCCGGTCACCATCAGCAGAGCAACCACGCCCACGCAGATCAGAATCACCGGACCCACCACCGAAGGCACGCGCGGTCCGTATACGCCCACGTAGTTCGCCTTCCATGCGTGGCGCTGTGCCCGCCATGCATCGCGTTGCGCGCGCCACGCGGCCCGCTGCTGTTCGCGATACACGCGCCACTGCGTTTTCGGATCGTAGGGCGGAGGCGCTCCACCGCCCGGAGGCGTTTGCGGAGGTACGCTGCTCATGACTGCCCTCCATGAATCTCGTTCCCGAAATCATGCGATTCCGCCGGCACGATCGTCGTGCCGCGGCGCTTGCTGCGCGCCCTGGCCCGCGACCTGCTCGCTCCTGCGTCCCTGGCCACGGCCCGCCCGGATACGGCGGATAGCCTTCTCGCCGCAGCGCCGCCCGCTCCGCCAGCAGCAACAGGCCCGCCAGGATCAGAAACAGCGGCCAGCTCTGGCCCCAGCTCAAAATGTTGGCCTGCGCCAGCAGTGCAATCACTCCCACCAGCAGCAAAAATGCCGGCCCGCGCAAGCGGCGAATCAGAATGTAGCGGTTCATTGTTGCCCTCCCTGGGAATTCGCCTGCGAACTCCCCTTCGTCTCACTCAGGCGCCGCACAATCAGCCACACTCCCAATCCGATCAGCAGAACCGGCCAGCTGAACTCAAACATCCGCCCTGAGAACCAATCGAACTGCCCCAGCAGGAACAGCACTCCCAGGCCGATCAGAATCACGGCTCCGATCGGCTCCCGCCGCCGCCAGATGCACGGGCGGAACGGGCGGAACCGGCGGAACATGCCGGCCCGGCATAACCCGGCGGCACATACGGACCCTGATAGGGCGTCTGGTACGGAGCCTGATACGGAGGCTGGTACTGCGTCTGACTCGGCGCCTGGTACGGCGCCCGCCGGCCCCGTGCCCATCGGCCCTGCCCCGGTTCCCGGCTTGCACCCCGGGCGGCATTCCCTGGTGCGGTCGACCGCCCGTGCCGAACCAGTTGCTCACCTCGTTCAGTCCCAGCGGATCGGGCAACGGCTCGCCGTCGCGCCGCGCCTTCGCCGTGTGGTAGGCCTCGAACACCTGGTAGAAGATCCACCCCGCGATGAACAGGCCGAAGACGCCGTAGACGTGCGCCGCGCTCACCAGCACCGCGAAGATCACCACGTGAACCAGGCCCTTGATGAACTGGCCGTTGTACATCGCGCCCACGCCGGGAATCAGTCCCAGAAAGGCCGCCAGCCCCGGGCTGGGCGCTCCCGCGGGCGGCGGCACATACGGCCGTTGCGCGCTCTGCCACGCCATCCAGCACGGCTCGCAGAAAATCTGCCCGCCCGGCGCGTTGCGCACGCATGCCTGCGCACAGCGCCTTGCCGCAGTTCTGGCAATACGCCGCCGCGTTCACGCCGCTATGGTTTACGCAATCCATACTGTGCTCCTTTCCCGTGCTCTCTGTACTGCGGAGCTGTCCTGGACTGCCTTGCTCGAAACTGAAACGAAGTTTCCACAAAGTCATTCATTGCGCCGGCCTGCCGGCTCGTGCCACTGTGTTGTCCGGCTCCTGTCGAGGGTCCAGCGCGATCCACCATCCGTCCGTTCTTCCCCGGATTCTGTTTCGTCTCGCCCGGCGTCGCCGGCTGTCGTCTGCTTTGCTGCTCGCTCATTGCCGTTGCCTTCGCTCTGGCCGCGCAGCTCCCGCACTCTCGATTCCACTTCGTACACAAACCGCAGATGGTCGTAGTACCGCACGATCGGCACCGAAGCCATGGTCAGTTGCCGTTCCATGTACGACCGCACCGCCTGCGGCCGCAGGTCGGCCAGCCGCAGGCGTCGTCAACCGCACGCCGGTCAGGTTCAGCGTCAGCGCGATCGAGAAGAACGCCATCGCCGCCGTCATCAGCAGCCGCGGCTGCAGCGCATGACCGCATCCGCGCAAAGAATCCCGGCTGCTGCCACACCGGCGGAACAAACGCCGGAACCGTCGCCGACCCAGCCGCTGCCGGCATCGGCAATCCGCTCAGCCGCGTCGTGCCCGGACCCGTGTGCGCCAGAATCTTTTCCAGCAGCCCCTCCGGCGCCTCCGGCTCGGGCGACAGAAACTCCAGCCACTCGCGGCCCTTCGCGCGCCTCTTCATACAGCGCCGCGCAGGCCGGGCAGACGGCCTTGTGCGCCGTGAAACGTCGCTTCGTCCTCGGGCTTCAGCAGCCCGTCCAGCGCATCCGCCAGCAGCGTCTCCCACTCGCCGCAGGCCGGAGAGCTCGGAATATGTGTGCGCTCTGCCATGGCTACATCACCTCCCTCTTGATTACGTTCCAGCAGCCGCGCCAGTTCCGCCCGGCCCCGGCTGATGCGCGACTTCACGGTCCCTTCGGGAATCCCTAAAACCTGCGCAATCTCTTTATAATCAAGGTCTTGCAAATCTCTCAAAATCACCGCCTCGCGCAGTTCCACGCTCACTTTCGTCAGCGCGTCCTGCACCATCTTGGCCAGCTCCTTGCGCGCCGCCGACTCGTGCGGCGACGGCCCCGTCGGCCGCCAGCCGGTCCGACCGGCCTCAGCTCCTCCGTCTGCTCCCACCCCTCGTCCAGCGAGCCCGTCGCCCGCTGGTTCCGCGTCCGCCGGAAGTTGTCCACCAGCAGGTTCCGCGTCATGGTGGTAATCCACACCGGCAGGCTGCCGCGCGCGGCGTCAAAGCTGCCCAGATTCGAATAAATCTTCAGGAACACGTCCTGGGTCAGGTCTTCGGCGTCCGCCGCATTCCCCGTAAAGCGGTAGCACAGCCCATACACACGCTTCTGGTGCGTGCGGACCATCTCGGCCCATGCGCCGGAGTCTCCGTCCATGCAGCGGCGGACGATTTGCTGCCAGTCTTGCTCCAGCGGTCTCACCTCCGCGCGCGCCGCGCGGCTCGCCGGCGTCGCCACGGCCCCGGCGGAATACTCCTGGGCCCGCAGCCGTTTCATTTGCCGGGTCCCGGGCGTCGGTAGCGTGCCATTGCGGCACCCCAACCTACCCCGCTCCAGCTTAATGCACCCACGCACTGCATGGTTTGTGAATACGGAAATTGTCGACACTTGGTTCCGTTCGCCGTTCTGCACCCCTAACGCGTGCCCCCGCCGATTGCTGCCTCGGGCCACTCGTCCCTGCTCTTACGGAACCATCGCACCCTCACCTCCGTAATCCATACCAAGATGCATCCCACCTTCAGTTGGCACTGGGTTGAATCCCAGTCTGTCCTCGCCGCCGAATCCTGGCGTGCCTGCGCGGCACCACCCTCCGCCACGTGGTCCCTTCTACACTTCGCAGCAGCAGTGCCAGCGCGAGCAGGTCTACGACGACTGCCTTCGCGCCGTGGAGCGGGAGCTGCACACTTCTCCCCGCACTGAAGCCGCTCGCGCCGGCTTCCAGGACCGCCTCGCCGCCACATTCGCCCGCTTCGCCGCAACCGCATTGGGCCTCGAAGCGTCAGCGGCCGAGCTCATCACCCAAGGTTTCCTGCCTGCGGGCGCCGAATTTGCCCGCCTCTCGCGCCGCTTCGACCCGCCCTCACCATGGCCGAGATCGTTCAGGCCTGCCGCAATGCCTGGACCGTCTACGGACTGCAGCCGCTCCTCGACGAGCCCTCGCGCATCACGCCCTCGATCGTCGGGTACAGCCTCCTTTACCCCTACACCGACAACTATCTCGATCGACGCGACGCATCCGCTCAGGCCAAGCGCCGTTTCTGTGCCCGTTTCCGCCAGTCCGCCTGCGCGGTGAGCGCATTCCCGCCCGCGACGCGCACGAGGCAGCCGTCTGGGCGCTGGTCGCAATGATCGAAAGCCAGTATCCCCGCGCCCGATATCCTCAGGTCTTCGATTCCTTGTTGGCCATCCATCAGGCGCAGGAGCAAAGCATGGCGCAGCTCGGCGCCGGCCTCAACTCCGGCCTTGACATCGACCGGCCCTGCACCGGCGACGAAATCCTCCGCATCAGTTGCGCCAAGGGCGGCAGCTCCGTGCTCGCTGACGCCTGCCTCGCCCGCGGCTCGCTCAATCGAGCAGGAGAGCCAGGCCGCCTTCGATTGGGGAGTGCTGCTGCAGTTGGGCGACGATCTCCAGGACATCCAGGAAGATCTCCGCCGCGGTTCGGCAACGCTCTTCACGCGCGCTGCCGCCGAGGGCATTCCGCTCGACGCGCTTGTCATCCAATTGCTCAACTTCAGCCAGCGCGTGGGCGTCGAGCTCGACCGCTTTCCCGCAGGTTCGGCGATGCTCAAAGACCTTCTCCGCATGAGCTGGCGGTCGCTCATCGTCGCCGCTGTTGCGCACGCCCCCGAGTTCTTCTCCCCCGCGTTTCTCAGCGAGCTGGAACGCTCCTCCCCATTCCGCTTCACCTTCCTTCAGGCCCGCAACAAAAAACTCACAAGCCGCAAAGGCCTCTACACCGCAGTCTTCAGCGCTCTAGTCGAAGAGCCGGAAACGAAGGAACTGCCGATCACCGGCCTTACGCTGTCCCCCGCCGCGCTGCAAAATTAACTTTTGAATTGCGAGTCACCGGCGCAAGCATGACTTCGCTACTGCTTTAACAAATCCCCAATTTTCCCCGGAGGCAATCGATGGAAAGGATCCTTCTGCTGTTCTGCGCCCTGGCGTTCTTTCCGGGCGCGTGCCTCCGCCGCTCGACGGGGAAGAATTCTCCCGCCCAGCAAGAAAATCGCCGCATCCTTCGCGGATACACCGTAAACTTGGCAGAAACGGAGGTCAAAACGTGGAAGATTGGAAATTCGTAGAGAAGGATCCCTCAGAAGCTCTTGCCAAGTTGCACTTCTTCTCCATCAAGAAAAAACATGCCTCGGGCGAGGTTGAAGCCCGCATCACAGTCAAGGAATTCGCCTCGGCAAAAACCACCGACATGAAATTCTTTGCCGTGGCCGATCTTGAGTTGAATCAGAAGACCATGAAATTTCAGCCCTGCGGTTGGGCCGAAACCCTGATGGGGGCACTCACGGAATGTCTCAGGAATCTGCGGAAGTTCGAGTATGAGAGCCCCGAGCTGCCCCCAGCACCTTCCGCCGGTGGAGCGGAGCCCTAACCAGCCCCCGCCTGCCGCCGTTTCACTGGTTCATCTGCATTCAACTGGTGCCGCCGGGCCGAAACGCCCAACCCATTTACTCCGGCCGCTCGATCGAGTAGCCCTGCCCAAACTCCGGATCCACCGGATTCTCGAACAGCGACGCATCCCGCGTCACGATCGTCAGCCCCGACGGCGTCACGAAATACCGCCGCTTGTCCTCCACCGGGTCGTAGCCGATCACCGTGCCCTCCGGAATGTGCACGTCGCGGTCGATGATCGCCCGCCGGATGCGGCAGTGCCGCCCGATGTTCACGTGCGAAAAGATGATGCTCGCGTCCACGTCGGAGTACGAGTTCACGCGCACGTCCTGCGACAGCACCGAGTTGTACACCGACGCGCCCGAAATGATCACGCCCGCGGTGATGATCGAGTTCACCGCCATGCCCGACCGTCCCGGCTCGCCGAAGACGAACTTCGCCGGCGGATACTGCCGCACCCGCGTGCGGATCGGCCAGCTCTTGTCGTACAGGTTGAACACCGGCGACACCGAGCACAGATCCATGTTGGCTTCGTAGTACGCGTCCAGCGTGCCCACGTCGCGCCAGTAGAGCGCCTCCTTCTTGTTCTCGTCCACAAAGCTGTAGGCCATCATCTTCTTCTTGCCCAGCAGGTTGGGCAGGATGTTGTGCCCGAAGTCGTGCTTCGAATCCGTGTCGTCCGCGTCCGCGATCAGCGCCTTCAGCAGCGTCTCGGTGTTGAAGATGTAAATCCCCATCGACGCATCCACGGCGTTGGGATTGAACGGCGAGCGGAAGCTGGTCGACGCCGGCTTCTCCTGGAAGCCGAGGACCTCGCCCGTCTTGGCCACCTCCACCACGCCGAACCGCGACACCTCCTCGGGCGCAATCGGCAGCGTCGCCAGCGTCACCTCGGCGTTGGTCTCCTTGTGGTAGGCCAGCATGCGGCTGTAGTCCATCTTGTAAATGTGGTCGCCCGACAGGATGATCACGTGCTTCGGCTGCTCGCTGCCGATCGAGTAGATGTTCTGGTACACCGCATCCGCCGTGCCCATGTACCAGTTCGCGCCGGTGCGCTGCATGGGCGGCATCAGCTCGAAGAACTCGCCCAGCTCCTGCGCCACAATTCCCGTCCAGCCTTCGCGGATGTGCCGGTTCAGGCTCAGCGCCTTGTACTGCGTGAGGATGTACACCCGGCGCAGCCCGGAATTGATGCAGTTGGAAAGCGTGATATCGATGATGCGGTAGTGCCCGCCAAACGGCACCGCCGGCTTGGCCCGGTCCCGCGTCAGCGGAAACAGCCGCTCTCCTGCTCCGCCCGCAAGCAATACGCCCAGTGTGTCTTTCATATCCATAAGGCTCCCGCCCTCGATTCGCTGCTGGCCCGCCTGCTCCGGCGCGGCACGGAAGTGCCGCTATCCGGAACGGCATATTTTCTGGCGGCACTCTTCCCTCACCCGCCTCTGAACGCAGGAGAATACCACACATGCCAATACACTTGGCAGCCCCGCATTCTTCTAGATGAGGCTCACAAGCCGAAGAAGTTGGCCCCGGCGGTCTGGCTCGGTCGCTGTCTGCCGCCGCTTCCCGCAGCGAGGCTAACTCCGCGAGCCCCGCTAACGCCGCTAACTCCGCTGTTCTTACCTACCAGCCCGAAACCCAGTTCGCCTTTTTGGTCGACCGCTTGATCTTGGTGAACTTGTACTCCATCCCCACGCGAGATGGCGAAGTTCACGTCGTATTGCGCGTAGTGACGCGGAGGAATGCGGGGCGTCGCTGAAGGTGTAGTGGGTCATCACCGCGTCGGGAGTGATGCGAAAGACCCAGTGCTCCGAGCGGTTCAGGTCGAAATGCCCGCCGACAATCGCCGCCGGCGCAATCTGGTTGTAGTAGAAATCGAAATCCGCAGGCGGCTGTCCCAGCAGATCCTTCTGGAAGTTGCCATACACCCCGCCGAACATGGCATGCGCAATCAGCGCCCCGTGCTTGTTGTGCGGTCCCAGCCACTCCGCTCCGCCCACGAAGAAGTACTGCTTCACCATGGGTCCCTTGATCGGTCTCCCGTTGGGGCCATCGTGTTGGGCCCGGTGCCGCTGGTGCCCACATACCCGCGCCCCGACGCCTCGATCCCCCAGTTCCTCGTCAGCCAGTACGAGCCGTCCATGTCCAGCCCGCCCAGGTTCGACCCCTGCAGCAGCGTCGGCCCCGCCTTCATGTGGTCGTAGGCCAACCCCAGCGACAGGTCCTAGCGGTTGTCGTAGCGCACCTTGGCCAGCGGATCGACGGACATGTAGATCCCGTACTCGGGAGTCTGCGCTCGCCTGGCCCTGCGCGGAAGACGATTGCGTCGGCGTGGCTGCGTGCGGCTGCTGCGAGCTCGAATCCTGCGCCTGCATGCGACTTCCCGCACACACACTCAGCAGCGAAAACAGCGGCAAAGTTGCTGATAACTTGACTGGGAGATGCATCACCAACCAGCTTACAGGACCGCCCCGAGGGCGGACAACGCGCCTCATCTGCCGCATTCCTTGCATGGTTGATTTAGACTCGCCTGCTGCCCCAGTTCTCGCTTCTGAGACCGGGCGCAAGGCGGTCAGCCGAAACCGCATCCGCCGTGCCACGAATGCTCGGCTCCTTGCAGCCGTCTACTGACCCTATTTTCTATTCCCTATTCCCTGAGTCCCTGTTCCCTGTATTTCGCACGGCTCCATCTGCCGCGACCACACCAGGTAATGCACCGTCTTCACGATCTCCATCGCCGTCATCGCCGCTTGCGTCCACGGCCCCTCCGGCTCCAGCGCCGGAGCCGCGTGCACCCGCCACTTCAGCGGCAGCCGGCTCAGGATCAGCCCCGCCCGCGGCAAATGGCTGGCGCTCGAAACCACCTCCGCCGACTCCCATCCGTGGCTGCGCATCATCCGCAGCGAGTCGCACGTATTCTCCATCGTGTTCCGCGCCGTTCGGCTCCTCCACAATCGCCGTCCGCCGGAATCCCCTGCGCCTCGGCCGCCCGCGCCATCACCTCGCGCCTCCACAAACCGGTTGTGCGCCGGCCCGCCGGTAATGATCATCCGCGGCGCCACGCCCCGCTCGTACTCGTCGCACCGCCTCGGTCACGCGCTCCAGCTCCGTCGGCGTCGGATTCCCGTCCGCATCCGCCGGGCTGCCCAGCACCATGAGCACGTCAAAATGTTCCTGTGTTGTGTTCTCCTTGGGCGCCAGCGCCCGCGCAATCGCCGCCCACGCCGTCAGCCCCACCACCATCGCCACGCACGCCACAATCCCGCGGCCCACCCATCCCATCCGCCTGCGGCGGGTGCCCCGTCCTCGCGGCGTTCTTGTTCCTACCGCTGGGTTGGGTTTGCTCGCCCGCCGGGCTCCGCTCTGCCTCCGTGTCCCTGCCGCGCTCAAGACAGAATCGCCTCCAAACTCAACTCTACCGTGCAGGCCGGAGCCGACCCGCGAACTCGCTGACTCGCCGCTCTTCGAACTCCGCTAACTCCGCGAGCCCCGCTAGCTCCGCTGTCTTTACACCCCTCCACTCTACCGTGCGCGCTCGGCATAGAATCGCGACAGCCCGCTAACCCGCCACCCAGCAGCCAAGCCGAGTCGATTGGCGCCAGGTCCTCAAGTGGTTCGTTGGGGAAGCTCGAAGTGAATTCATCCTTGCGTGGCCGGCTTCTGCACCGTCTAATTTACTATGGGCACGGGACTTGGGCTGCGACCCATCCCCCCGGGCTCCCCTACCGGAACGAATCAGGCGAGACGACCGATGGCGAAAGAACCTCGTTTTGTGACTATTGGTAAGCCGACGGATAAGATTCGACGTCCGCCTTAGCTACCGCATTGTCGAGCCTCTTTTCCGAAGGCTTGTACGCAAGCCCAAACAAAGGGATCGAGGAGCCTCGTTGCTAACGCGTTCAACGCAGGTGCGCAAACTGTCCAAGTAATCCTTTCTAGCAACCTCCACGCGCAAGGCTCCACCATCGTCGTGATAGACGATGGCGAGGGGATGGGCGCAGCGGGACTCAAGCAGCACTGGCTAATTGGGATAAGTAACAAGCGCGATGTTGGGTATGCCCTTCCACGCGGACGGCAGCAGATCGGCCAGTTTGGAATCGGAAAGCTCGCCACCTATGTGCTTTGCAAACGCCTAACGCACATTAGCAAGAACAGTGGGAAGTACTATTCGACCTCAATGGATTTCAGCGCGATGGACCGCCGTATCGACCAGGGGCTTGAACCGAAAGCACCCATTTCCATTGCCCTGCGGGTGTTGACGCAATCACAAGCTGCGGAGGCGGTCTCCAGCTGGACAAATACCGCAGCGTTTAAGACCAGCGGCATGGTCCTTTTTGGCAAGGGCTCACCCAGATCCTGGACCGTCGCGGTAATGTCCGACCTCAAGGAAAAGGTCCACGAGATAAGGCCCGGGGTGCTCGGGTGGGTGCTCCGGACAGCCCTCCCTCTCAGGGACGATTTTTCGATCTGGTACAACGGCAAGAAGCTCGAACCAAGCAAACGCGCCAAAGGCCTCATTAAGAGCTGGGTTCTCGGGAAGGATATCACAGAGCTAGATCAGCCCGAAGCTACAACTTCGGAGAACACCGACCTACCGGAGTCGGATCCAAGCCATTACGGCCTTGAGGTTCCAGGGCTGGGTCGTATCACCGGCTACGCGGAAGCGTACAAAGACCTTCTGTCCGGCAAATCCGACGCGATGGGCAGGAGTTACGGCTTCTTTGTCTATATCCTCGGGCGACTCATCAACGTCGAGGACGGCCACTTTGGAATTGAGCCAAATGAGACTCCGCCATGGCACGTTTGGGAGGTTCCGGCTCGTTATCAACATCGACGGCCTGGACACAGAGCTGCGCGCCAATCGGGAGACGATTCGCGAGGGGGTACCCTACGAGACCGCCAAGAACCTCCTGCGGGCAATCTTCAACTTCGTCCGACCGACCATCGACCTGCACGACAAGGAAGAGGCTCCGGGCGACAGGCTCTCACGCAAACTCGCCGCCACCCCTTCCAGCCTGTCCCGCATTCCAATCGTCGACCTAGCACGGGCGGTCATCGAAGGAAAAAGCAGCGCGCGATACCTGATTGTCCCGAAGCCCGCTTCCACGCAAGAAAAAGAGGCATTTCTTGAGGGCCTGGAAGAACGCGCCAAAGACGGGGAAGAGTTTGTTACTGGCTTGACGATAAACTACAACGAATCTCCGGAGTCCGGACTGGCTCGGTTTGATACCGAAACCGGGATGATCCAGGTGAACGGCTGGCATCCCTTCGTCATTACCTTCCACGAAGAATTCTTGAACAAGAACACGCGCCAGCCGCTGGAGCTTCTTGCGATGGCCGAGATACTTGCCGAGGCGCACCTCTACAAGATCGGCGTCCGGGTTGATCAGATTGGCGAATTCTTGACCGCGCGGGATCAACTGCTCAGGATGCTCGCGACAGGGTCAGGGCGACAGAGCCCCATGGCCGTCGCGGTGGCTCTGAGGGACTCCCGGAACAATCCGGATCTCCTTGAACAGAGACTGTGTGGGGCCTTCACAAGCCTGGGCTACGATTCCAGGCCAATTGGGGGAAAGGGCAAGGCGGACGGGAAGGCGATTGCAGGATTGTCGGCCGACAGCAAGGGAAATCCACGCAAGTACTCAGTAACTCTAGAAGCAAAAAGCAAGAGGAAGGACTCGGGGAAAGTAGCCGCGTCAACCGTCGACATCGCGGCCGTGATCCGCCACAGGAAGTATGAGGGTTGTGAGCATGCGATCGTCGTCGGGCGCGACTTCCCGGCAAAAGAAACCTCGGCCCTCGCCCAGGACATTGACGACGACCGGGCAAATACGCGAGCCCTGGGGGAACCGCGGACAATTACGCTCATCACAATCGACGACTTGGCGGAACTGGTGCAGTTGCGCCCCGTAAAACAACTCGGCCTACTGAGGTTGAGAGAGCTATTCCAATGCCGCACGCCCTCGGAGTCTCATGAATGGATCGAGAAGATACGACGCACGCAAGTCAAGAAGCCACCGTACAAGAAAATCATCGATGCGATCGACGATCAGCAAAAGCGGTTCCACCGGAGTGCTGTGAAGTTCGCCGCGCTGAGGGTGGCACTCAACAACCTTAGCCCGCCCATCTTCTACGCGACGGACGACGAGCTAGGCGACATCTGCAAAGCCATGGCGCAGATGTCTAACGGCACAATGTCCGTCACCCTCGAGACGGTGGAGATCGACCAGAGCCCTGCCAACGTTCTATCCGAGATCGAAGCTGCCACCCGCGAACTCGAAGACACTCTTGCCTGACCGACGATGATTGAATTTCAGAACAAGACGATCTATGAGGCTTTGGGACGTGAGCCGGTCCATCCTTTTCCCGCCCGAATGGCACCCGGTATTGCGCTCCAAGTGATGTCGGACTCAAAGAGGCTACGCGTGCTTGATCCGATGATGGGGTCCGGCACAGTGCTAGCAATGGCGCGCGCAAAACGCCACCGGGCAGTTGGATTCGACATTGATCCGCTGGCGGTGCTGATAACGAAGGTATGGACAACGGCCACGCAACCGGAGGAGGTCCGCGAAGAAGCCCTGAGCGTCTTCAGCGCAGCCACTGCGGAATTCAAGAACATCACACAAGGCGACGCCTACCCCGAGAACGCAGACGAAGAAACCGGGGGATTTATCCGCTACTGGTTCGACGGCTACGCCCGCCGCCAGCTCACTGCACTTTCGATAGCCATCCGGGCCGTGAAATCCGAGGACACCCGCAACGCATTATGGTGTGCGTTCTCGCGGCTCATAATCGCCAAGCAATCCGGCGCGTCACGAGCCATGGACCTCTCCCACAGCAGACCGCACCGAGCATACAAGACAGCCCCAGCCAAGCCATTCAACAAGTTCCTGTCAGCAGTTGAGCGTGTTATCGCCAATACTATTGATAAAAAGAGCCCAGATCGTGGACCCGCACCAACGGCCAACGTCGGCGATGCGCGCGCCCTGCAGCTTTCCGACGGATCTGTTGATCTGGTCCTGACCTCTCCGCCATACCTCAACGCGATTGACTACATGCGGTGCAGCAAGTTTTCCTTGGTCTGGATGGGATACGGTGTTGGCGAGCTCAGGTTAGTGCGTGCGAAGAGCGTTGGCACTGAGGCCGGAGACTCCTCGCTAGAAGACGAAGGCGTTAGGTCCACAATCGCCGCTCTCAGGCTTAAGCCGAAACTGGGACCGCGTAACGAACGAATTCTGGCAAGGTACATTCTTGATATGCGCGCAGCCGTATCTGAGGTAGGGCGCGTTCTTTCCAAGACCGGGAAAGCGGTCTATGTCGTCGGCGAGAATACGCTGAAAGGGACCTATATTAGGACCTCTGTGATCTTATTGAAGGCGGCGGAAGAGGCGGGATTGACTCTGGACGAGCAATGGAAACGGGCCCTCCCGGCTAATCGACGATACTTACCGCCCCCCAGCTCCGGCGCCGGCGCAATGGACGGTCGGATGCGGCGCGAGGTCGTCCTAGTCTTCACAAAATAGACGATCCAAGCTTCGAGCACCTGCACGACCCCGATTGACCTCCAAAACCTTCGCAACAACAAAAATGCGACGATTTCACCCGTTTCCGACGACCTGCAGGTCACATTTCGCCCTGATTCCTCTACCTGCAGGTCATATTTTCCGCGAGCTCGCAATGCGACGATTTTGACCCCTGAAATTCGACCTGCAAGTCGTCACTTTCCGCCCCATCCCTCCACCCGCACGCCGTCGAATCTCCACCCCGCCGCCGTCCACGTCCCACGGTTCACGCTCAACGAGCTACGAGCTACCGGCCCGCGCCACTGACAACTGACAACTGTTCACTGACAACTGTCTTACGGATACATGCGGTTAAGCATCCGCGGAAACGGAATCGTCTCCCGCACGTGGTCCAGCGCGCACACCCACGCCACCACGCGCTCAATGCCCATGCCGAAGCCCGAGTGCGGCACGCTCCCGTACCGGCGCAGGTCGAGATACCATTCGAACGCCTCGCGCGGCAGCTTGTGCTGGTCGATGCGCGAGCTCAGCAGTTCGTAGCTTGACACGCGCTGCGACCCTCCGATGATCTCGCCATATCCTTCCGGCGCCAGCACATCCACGCACAGCGCGTAGCGCGGATCCTTCGCATCGGGTTCCATATAAAACGCCTTCACATCGGCGGGATAGCGGTGCACCATCACCGGCCTGTCGTACTGCGAGCTCAGCCACGTCTCGTCCGGCGAGCCGAAGTCGTTCCCGTACTCGAAGGGCGCTTCCAGCTTCCCCTCCTTGTACGCCTGGTTCAGCATCTCCGCCGCTTCGTCGTAACGCAGTTTCGGAAACGGCGGCGTCACGGCTGCCAGCTTCGCCGTGTCGCGCCCGATCACCTGCAGCTCCGGCGCGCGGTTCTTCACGACGCTCTGCACAATGTGCGAGATGAAGTTCTCCGCGAGTTCCATCAAGCCATCGAGGTCCATGTAGGCCACCTCGGGCTCGACCATCCAGAACTCCGTCAAGTGCCGCCGCGTCTTCGACTTCTCCGCGCGAAACGTCGGCCCGAAGCTGTAGACCTTGCCCAGCGCCAGCGCCGTTGCCTCCACGTAGAGCTGGCCGCTCTGCGTCAGGTACGCGGGATCGCCGAAGTAGTCCACCGGGAACAGCGTCGACGTGCCCTCGCACGCCGCCGGCGTCAGAATCGGCGGATCGGTCCTGATAAACCCGTTCGAGTCAAAGTACTCCGCCGCCGCTCGCATGATCTCCGCGCGAATCCGCAGGATGGCCGACTGCCGCGGGCTGCGCACCCACAAGTGCCGCCGCTCCTGCAGAAAGTCGACGCCGTGCTCCTTCAGCGTGATCGGATACGGGTCCGACTCGGGCACGCGCTGCACCACGTTCACGTCTTCTACGTCAAGTTCGTACCCGCCCGGCGCGCGCTTGTCCGCACGCACTTTCCCCGTGACAATGACGCTTGATTCCTGCGTGAGGCCCTTCAGTTTTTCAAAGACTTCCGGCGTCACGCTTTTGACGTGAGCTACTCCCTGGATCGACCCGGTTCCGTCGCGAAAGATGGGGAACAGCAGCTTGCCGCTCTCGCGCGAGTTGTAAAGCCACCCGCGCAAGGTGACAGATTGCCCCTCATGCCGCCCAATCTCGGCAATCGTGGCCACTGGCGGAGTGTTTTTTGTGACTTCCAGGTCGTCAGGAACGCTTTCTTCACTCATCGTGCTTCCTTTGGTGGCTGGGGCGGCCAGACTCTCCAGAATAGCGCGGCTCCCAAGGGACGGCACTGCGCCGCCGCCACGGCCCAGCAATTTCGTGCTACGGGAAACTATTTTGATCTAGACAACAAATGTCCCCAAAGCGCATCCTACTTCCATAGGGAGCAGCGATGACCGAGCGGTCTGAGGCAAACGGCGAAGAGATGCACAAGACCATGGCGGATGCCGACACCGCCGAGCGCTTCATCACCGAGAAGCACCTGGGCGAGCGCATCCGGCGTCTCCGTCTCAAAAAGTCGATGGGTCTCGTGGATCTTGGCAGGCACACCGGGCTTTCAGCCAGTTTTCTTTCGCAGTTGGAGACAGGCCGCGTGGTGCCTACGCTGCGCAACCTTGCGCGCATTGCGATGGTTTTCTCCAAGGACCTTTCGTATTTCTTTGAAACCGAGCCGTCGCCGATTTTCCGCGTGCACCGCAAAAAGGACCGGGTGCGCATGCCGCAAACCGGAGTGGAGCCGCCCACCTATACGTTTGAGAGCCTCGGGTACATGGTGGCCGACCGGCACATGGACCCTTACTTCGCTGAATTCGTTCCACTGCCCGAGCACGTCGAGCCCAAATCGCACATGCACGCGGGCTTCGAGTTCCTATATGTGCTCGGTGGCGAATTGACTCTGCGGCACGGGGAGCAGGAGGCCAAGCTCGGCCCCGGCGATGCCGTCTACTTTGACGCGGGAACTCCGCATTCCTATCGCTGCGCTGGCGGCAAGCCTGCCGAAGCCATCATCGTGACCATGCTTCAGGCACCGGCAGACCATCCGCAGCCGCTGCGCCCGCCGGCTGCTGCGCAAGCACGTCCGGCACTGCCCGTCGCGCCGTCGAGGGCCACGTTAGCTGACGGCAGATAGCTGCAGCCTACTTTGTTATAGGTCGCTCCAACTCGCCGTAAGTGGGGTAGGGAACAGGTGCAGCGCTGATTGGCATCGCGGCCAGCGTCTTTAGGTCCGCCTGCACGGTCTCCCATTCACGGTGGCGCCGCTTGGTCGTGATGGGAGAGTCTGGGTCGGAATAGTACGCCTGCACATCGCTCTTGATCCCCGACGGAATCGGTTGACTCGGGTCGCGCGTCAGGCGGTGCAGAAGCTCCGCATAGGTTTGGTCGGTAAGTGAATAGCCGCCGGGCTTGACCACTTGCCCGGTGTCGAGGTCGCGATTGGGCAGCGGATGCGCCGCATCGGGTGGACCCAACGAGTCTCCAGAAGCTGCTGCATTCACGGGCTGCGCCTGCCGGGCCTCCGTTGACGTAAAGAGGGCTAGGCGATCACGAAGCACCGTGGTGGCTGAGACCAGGCTGTGCATGTAATCGACTTCGGCGGCCTGGCTGGGGCCCTTCACCGCGACCATCGACAGTGGGCCAACTTTGGGCAGCACCCAGAGCACGCCGGCGATGAGATGCGTCTCGAAGCCGGCTTTCTTGCGATAAGCCGCCCAATCGTAGAGCGTTGCGGCCTCAGCTGACTCCTTCTTGATCTCTTTGGCGTCAGGAGTGTCCGGCTCTGCCACCTCATGGCCGTGGTTCATCAGCGTCACCGCGTATGCCACGCGGGGAATGAACTTCCGCGTCGCAACCTGGTACTCGCTCACGTTGAACTTATGCCGCGCGCCGGAAGCGAAATCGTCGGTTATCCCATACGTCTCATAAAAGGCCAGCGCAAGCTGGTGCGTTGGAACCCTGATCCCGATGTGGCGCAAATAGCCCAGCGGCGCCACCCGATGCTTCGCAATCTGATCGATGTCGAACGCAAACTCCACTTGCACATGCTGGTGCGGGCCCTCCGCATAGTTCACGCTCGGCCCGTAGCGTGCCGCCAGCTTGGGAAACTCGAGCGCAACCGCACGGTTGGTCGCCTGCGAGTGCCCAATGGAATCGCCAATGTAGTGCGACAGCGCGCCCACGGCAAAGGCCAGTTCATTGGCGTTGCGCGCGTTGCGGAAGAGCGCCAGAACAAAGTCGCCGCTGCGCACATAATGCGTCAGGTCAGAGAAAAACGAATCGCCGAATGGGTAGTACCCCAGGTCCTGAATCACGCACCCGCCATAAGCGAAGGAGCGCGCGCGGTCCAGTTCGGCAGGCGTGAGATTGGGATAGCGGCTCTTCAGCAATGGAACGATCGAGTCGTTCCATGTCAGGTCGATGAGCTGCTCGTGCGTTAGGAGGGAATACGCTGCCGCGTGCCGGGAACCGCACATCGGCAGCAGCAACAGAATCAGCGCGACGTTTCGCAGTCGGTTGAAACGCATCGTCTTTGGGCCGCGTTGGCGCTGCTCCGGGTATTTTGGGGGTGGAAGCCGGGATCCCGCATTGATTGTATGCGAACTTCGCCGCGCCGGAGAAGCAATCCTCCGCCGCATGAGTCGTGTTCACAGACTCCACCGCCGTGACGAGAAGCGGCACGAAGTGTCGAGGAATTGCAACAGATAATGTGCAATTTCTTGAATCAGATTCTTTGATTACCAGGCGGACCGGAACAAACCAGCACAACTCCCGAAGTCGCACTCTTCGACGGATTTTTTCGGCCGGTTAGTCGATTCGACCTATCACGCTCAGCCCGCGCACCCGGATACACCCCACAGGCGCAGCCCGAACTCACGACCAGAAAGCCGGCTCGGCCGCTCCGCCCATCGATCGCTCTGAATAGCACCGTAAGCAGTGCACGGCAATTGTGAGCGCCGCGCAAGCGCAGGTATCATGATCCTTCATGGGATCTCCGCCGCCAATCCAGCTCGCGACACTGGGCATGTGGGACACTTTGCTCCTCATGGTGCTGGCTTTGGTGGTCTTCGGCCCGCGCCGCCTGCCCAAGATCGGCCGCCAGCTCGGCAAGCTGATGTACGAGTTCCGCAAGGCCTCCAACGACTTCAAATTCCAGATGGAAGAGGAGTTGCGCAACGCCGAGGAGGCCGACCGCCGCAAAAAGGAAGAGGAGGAGCGTCAACGCGCCCTGGCCGCAGCCCCTCCGCCAGCGCAACTGGAGCAGACAGCCTCACAAACTCCTGATTCCGGCACACCCGCCGCCACGGAAGAGCCCAACCCTAACGGGACAACCGACCCTTACGTGATTACCGAAGCGACGGGCTCAAAAGAGGTCGCGCCGCCAGCCGAGCCATCCATCCTGAACATTCAGCCGCCCTCCACTGGCGAGACGATTGCCGCCGAGCCGCCGGGCAAAGCCCCGGAAAGCATCACCCCTGAAGCCGAACGATCGGAGCCGGCCGCCCACCATGGTTGATCCGCAGGAAGCCATCGAAAAGGCGCGCAAGGCCGTCACCGAGCGCGCCGAACTCCCCGGCATGAGCCTCATGGAGCACCTCGAGGAGCTGCGCAAGCGCATCGTCCACTCCGCCATCTATCTCGGCATCGGCTTCATCGTCGCCTACGCCTTCCACGAGCGTCTCTACGGCTTCGTCCAGGCCCCGCTCACCAAGCTCGGCATCAAGCTCAACTACACCCACCCCATGGATCCGCTCAACCTTTATCTGCAGGTCTCGCTCATCGGCGGAGCCATTCTCGCCTCGCCCTTCATCCTCTATCAGGTGTGGCTCTTCATCGCGCCCGGCCTCTACCAGAAAGAAAAGCGCTTCGTCATTCCCTTCATGGCCGCCACCGTCGGCCTGTTCCTCGCCGGCGCGGCCTTCGGCTACTTCTTCGTTCTCCCCGGCGCGCTCAAGATCCTCATCGTCGGCTTCGGCAGCAAGTTCAACCCCATGGTCACCATCGAGGAGTACACCGGCTTCTTCCTCTCCATCATCCTCGGCCTCGGCGTCAGCTTCGAGCTGCCCATCCTCATCTTCTTCCTCGCTCTGTTCGGCATCGTCAGCCCGAAGTTTCTCTGGAAGAACATCCGCTACGCCATCCTCGCCGTCTTTCTGGTTGCCGCCATCATCTGCCCCAGCCCCGATCCCGGCACCATGTGCATTTACGCTGTTCCCATGCTGGCGCTTTACCTCGTCGGCATCGGCGTCGCCTGGTGGGTCCACCCCTCGCGTAGAAAGAAAAAGGAGGCTGCGGGATGATTTTTCCCTCGCTCAGAATGCGGGTTGAAGCACGAGCCCTGGGCGCCGCATCCTTGCCGTCCGCCGCGGCGGATTTTTGCGGCAAGGGTGGGATAGTACAACTCTCAATCTTCCTTGTCGCGCTCGTCTTCACCCCCATCGCCGCATCCGCCCAGCATTTCGACGGCAGCCAACGCCTACGAGTACGCGCGCGAGTTCGCCGCCATCGGCCCGCGCTGGCCCACCGGCCCCGGCCACGTCAAAGCCGAGGAGTTCCTCCGCGCCCACTTCCTGCGCGACCACGACCAGCTCGAAGAGGACACCTTCACCGCCGACACTCCCATCGGCCCCGTGCCCATGTGCAACTTCATCGTGCGCTTCCCCGGCACCAAGCCCGGCGTCATCGTTCTCGGCACGCACTACGAAACCAACTACCCGCTCCGCAACATCAACTTCGTCGGCGCCAACGACGGCGCTTCCACCACCGGCCTGCTGATGGCCATCGCCGACCGCCTCCGCGCCCAGGCCGCCGCACTCGCCCGCAAAAAGCTCGACGGCTACTCCGTCTGGCTCGTCTTCTTCGACGGCGAAGAGGCCATCCAGCAATGGTCGCGCTCCGACTCCACTTACGGCAGCCGCCATCTCGCCGCCAAATGGGGCCGCGACGGAACCCTCAATCAAATCAAGGCCTTCCTCCTCGCCGACATGATCGGCGACAAGGACCTCGACATTCAGCGCGAAACCCACTCCACCCCCTGGCTCGTCTCGCTCGTCGCCCAGGCGGCGAAAAAGTTCGGCTACCAGCGCTATTTCTTCCAGCAGGAGATGGACGTCGAGGACGATCACCTGCCCTTCGTCGAGCGCGGCGTGCCGTCGATCGACATCATCGACCTCGACTACGGGCCCAACAACAGCTACCACCACACCGCGCAGGATACGATGGATAAGATCAGCGCGCACAGTTTGACGATCGACGGCGATGTGTTCATGGAAACCATCCGCCTGATCGATCAGAGATGAGCCTTCAGCTTTCAGCCGTCAGCTCTCAGCAGTTCTTCGCTGAATGAACCACCGAGGATCGCTACCACACGGAAGAGCTGAAAGCTGATAGCTGAAGGCTGAGAGCTGAACAAGGAGTAGAAATTGTCTCAAGCAGAAATCGGCATCATCGGCGGCAGCGGGCTCTACTCCATGCCCGGATTCACCAACGTCCACGAGGAGCGCGTCGAAACGCCCTTCGGCTCACCCTCCGACGCCTTCGTCCTCGGCGAGCTCGAAGGCCGCAAGGTCGCCTTTCTCGCGCGCCACGGCCGCGGCCATCGCATTCTGCCCTCCGAGCTCAACTTCCGCGCCAACATCTACGCCTTCAAGAAGCTCGGCGTCGAGCGCATCCTCTCCGTCTCCGCCGTCGGCTCGCTCAAGGAAGAGCACAAGCCCACCGACTTCGTCATGCCCGACCAGTTCATCGACCGCACCTTCCATCGCATCGCCACGTTTTTCGGCGACGGCATCGTCGGCCACGTCGCCTTCGGCGATCCCGTCTGCGCAACCGTCGCCAAAGCCGCCGCCGATGCCTGCGCCAAGGTCGGCGTCGTCGGCAAGCTCGGCGGCACCTACGTCTGCATGGAGGGCCCGCAGTTCTCCACCAGGGCCGAGTCGAACCTCTATCGCAGTTGGGGCGCCGACGTCATCGGCATGACCAACCTGCAGGAGGCCAAGCTCGCCCGCGAAGCCGAGATCTGCTACGCCACCATCGCCATGGTCACCGACTACGACTGCTGGCGCGAGGGCCACGACGCCGTCACCGTCGAGGAGATCGTCGCCGTGCTGCACAAGAACGCCGACAACGCCGCCAAAGTCGTCAAGGCCGCCGTCGCCGCCATGCCGCCGCGAACGCACTTGCGCCTGCGCCTCGGCCGCAAAGTACGCCGTGCTCACCCAGCCCGACGCCATTCCCGCCGCCGCCAAAGAGCGCCTGAAGCTGCTCTTCGGCAAGTACCTCGGCTGGTAGAGCGTTCGCTGACTCGCTAACTCGCTAACTCGCTGACTTGCTGACTCGCTAACTTGCTATTCTTACTCACGAAAGAGGAAGGAAGAGAATGTCCATCACCGTCGTCGGCAGCGTCGCTTACGATTCCATCGAAACTCCCGCCGGCCGCCGCGAGCGCTGCCTCGGCGGCGCCGCCACCTACTTTTCGCTCGCCGCCAGCTTCTTCACCGATGTGCGCGTCATCGCCGTCGTCGGCGAGGACTTCGGCCCCGAGCAGGAAGCCGTCTTCGCCGCCCGCAACATCGATACGCGCGGCATCGAGCGCGCCCCCGGCAAAAGCTTCTTCTGGGAAGGCTCCTATCTCGAAAACCTCAACGAGGCCAAGACCCACAACACCGAGCTCAACGTCTTCGCCTCCTTCGAGCCCAAAATCCCCGACGCCTACCGCGACTCCGAGTTCCTCTTTCTCGCCAACATCGATCCCGTCCTTCAGCGCCGCGTGCGCGAGGCCATGCCCGACGTCAAGCTCGTCGCCGGCGACACCATGAACTACTGGATCAAGGACCATCGCCCGGCCCTGCTCGAAGTTCTCAAGGGCCTCGACGTTCTGCTCATCAACGACACTGAAGCCCGCATGCTGGCCGGCAACAACAACCTCGTGCAGGCCGCGCGCGGCGTCATGGCTCTCGGCCCGCGCGCGTTGGTCGTCAAGCACGGCGAGTACGGCGCGACGTTATTCCACAGACTCTCCTCCAAAGAATCGAGGAGCGGAGCTTCGCACCTTCAGGGCTCCGGCCCTCCCGCTCAAAGAGGTCATCGACCCCACCGGCGCAGGCGACAGCTTTGCCGGCGGCTTCTTCGGCTATCTCGCCTCGCAGCCCGAGCTCACGCCCGCCGCCTGGCGCCGCGCCATGTTTTACGGCGGCGTCATGGGCTCCTTTGCCTGCGAGCGCTTCGGCACCGAGCGCCTGCAGCAGCTCTCGCGCGCTGAGATCGACGCGCGCTTCAATGTCTTTCGCGAGCTCACGCACCTTGACTGAGAAGAGCATCTCGAATGCCGAAGGCTGGGCCGTTCTGGCCTTCTGCATGGCCGCCTCGGTGGCCGCCATCATCTGGAGCTGGCGTCACGGTGCGATGCTCAACTACGGCGACGCCGTCGCCCATCTCCACATCGCGCGCCGCGTCTTCGATTCCCGCACGCCGCGCTTCTCGCAGCTCGGCTCGGTGTGGCTGCCGCTGCCGCACATTCTTCTCCTGCCCTTCGTGCAGAACTATATGTGGTGGGCCACCGGCCTCGCCGGCGTCATTCCATCGTCGCTTGCCTACATCGCCTCCTGCGCCGGCATCTATCGCCTGGCGCGGCACTGGCTCGACCCCGCGCCCGCCGCTCTCGCGCTCGTCTTCTTCGCCCTCAATCCCAATCTCCTTTACCTGCAGACCACGGCCATGACCGAGCCGCTCTTTCTCTGTTTGGTGATCTGGATCGTGGTCTGGCTGGTCGAGTGGCGCGCCGCAATTGACGGCGAAACTGAAGCCGTCAGTTCTGAATTGCGCAAGGCTCCTTCCGCCCGCCCCAGATCCCGCAGTCGCCTCGCCGTTTTCAGCCGCCGGCCTCGGCGCGTCCCCCTGCGAATCTTTGAGGCGCCTGGCCCGGTCCGCGGCGCGTGGCTCAGGAATCCATTTGCACCGCCGGCCCCACGCACAAACATTCCGATTGCGCAGGCCACCCGCCTTCAGGCCTGCATCGCAGCCGCTCTCGTCGCCGCTATCTTCACCCGCTACGACGGCTGGATCATCGCTTTCATCGCCTGGACCGGCATTGCAGTCACGCTGCTCCGCCACGCGGCCAAGGGCGAGCGCGGACGCCTCGCTTCGCCTGCGCTTTGGCTGGCAACCCTCGCCGTCGTCGCCGCGCCGCTGCTCTGGTTCCTCTACAACTCCGTCTGCTTCGGCGACTGGCTCTACTTCGCGCGCGGCCCGTTCTCCGCGCAGAGCCATCGAACTCCGCACCGCCGCGCCTGGATCGGCTGCCGCATCCCGGCTGGCAAAGCCCCTGGGTCGCGCTCCTCTACTTCCTCAAAGTCTCCGAGCTCGACTCCGTTGCCGCTCCCGGTTGGGGCAATGTCTGGGGCAACATCGTCCTCGCCCTCGCCGCGCTCGGAACCGTCGCCGCCTGGCTCACTGAGAAATCCGCCGCCCGCCGTCGCGCTCTCGCCTGGACACTGTTGCTCTGGCTGCCCGTTCCTTTCTACGCATGGTCCGTCGCCTACGGCTCGGTTCCCATCTTCTTCCCCGCATGGTGGCCCTTCACCTGGTACAACACACGCTACGGCCTCGAACTTCTGCCCGCTCTCGCGCTCGGCCTCGGCTTCGCGGCCCAATTTGCTGCCGGCGCTCTGCGCCGCAGCAAAGTTCCGAGACTCGCGTCTCTTCTACCCAAACTCGCTTTCACGCTCCTTCTTGTTCTTGCTGGCCTGAATGTCCTGGCGCTTATGCGCGCCGATCCTATCGTCTACGTCGAAGGCACCAAGAATGCCGACGCGCGCCAGCCTTACGACGATGCCATTCCTCCGGCGCTGCGGTCGTTGCTCGTACTGGACCCGCGCGCGTCCGTGCTCATGAACACATCCACCTATCCTGAGATTGTTGCCTTCACGGGAATTCCTCTCCGCCAGACCATCAATGAGAGCGACCTCGGGATCTATCACTCCGCGCTCGCCGCGCCCGCAACCCACGCCGCCATCATTGTTGCCTTCGACGGCGACGAGGTGGACAAGGCCGTCAAAGCGCATCTCGCTGACCTCACGCTGATGGGCAGCTTCGCCGCTGAAGGCCAGCCATCGGCCGTGATTTATGTCTCCACCAAGTGGCTCAATCGCTCTCATGCTTCTTTCTAAACGCACGCTCTTGCATCAGTCGGCACGTCTTCGCAATCTGGCTCAACAGCCCGCTCGCATCGGTGTTAGCATCGGGCAATAGCGTTTTAGGAAACATTGCATTAAGGAAGCATAGACGCAAAGTCGACGCGACCAACAGGGAGCGGCGACATGGCACGTGCGGAGTGGTACGTACAATTTCCTAAAACGCCGTGGGAAACCCCGTGATTTTCGCCGCCGCACAGCTCGTTCATCCGTTCGCCGCACCGCTCAACGTCCACGATCCGGAGGAAGATTGATTCCCTTCACCAAAGCTCACGCCTGCGGCAACGACTTTCTCATCGTGACTGAAGAAGCCGCCGCAGGCCACGATCCCGCTGCTCTCACGCGCCGCCTCTGCCAGCGCAACACCGGCATCGGCGCCGACGGCATCGAGTTTTTCGCATGGACGGGCCCCAAAGCCGGCCGCATCCGCCTCCACAACGCCGACGGCTCCATCGCCGAAATCAGCGGCAACGGCACGCGCTGCGTCGCCGCGTGGATGGCCGACGCGCTCGGCTCGCAACCGGTTGGCGACACGCTCGAGATCACCACCGATGCAGGCCTCCGCGTCTGCCGCATCGACGCCGTCCGCAACCACGACGACTTCACCGTCGAAGTCACCACGGCAATGGGCGTGCCCCGAATCGCCCCGCGCACAGTCAAGCTCACAGGAGGAGCCAGAGATCAAGGGCATGGAGGTCTCCATCGGCAATCCGCACTTTGTCGTCGTGGTCGACAATGCGGAATTCACCGTCGCAGGAAAAGCCTGGCAGGAAATCGGCGCCGAGATCTGCGTCCATCCCGACTTCCCTAACCAGACCAACGTCGAGTTTCTCCGCATCGTCAGTCCGAGCCAGATCGAGATTCGCATCTTCGAGCGTGGCGTGGGCCCCACGAGTTCTTCCGGCACCGGCACATCCGCTGCGGCCACGGCAGCTCTCGCCTTCAAGGGCTGCACTTCGCCGCTTAGAGTTGTTGCGCCGGGCGGCGCGCAGACCGTCGCATGGGATGGCCCCGGCACGGAGCTGCATCTCACCGGGCCGGCCGTGCTCATCGCCCGAGGAGAGGCTTGGTGAAATGAAGGCGCTTCTCAAACCACCGCCCATCGCACCGGATGCGGCCATCAGCATCGTCGCCCCGGCCTCCTCAGCGCAGCAGGAGCGCGTTGATCGAGGACTGGCAGCACTCCGCTCGCTGGGCTATGCGCCGCAATTCACGCCCAACGCCCTTCTGCGTCAGCCGCTCTACTTTGCCGGAACCGCGGAGCAGCGCCTCGCCGATTTGCACGCAGCGTTCGCCGACCCTGACACAGCCGCCATCATGTGTATCCGCGGCGGCTACGGTTCCAACTATCTTCTCGACGCCCTCAACCTCGAGACCATCGCCGCGCACCCCAAGCCATTCTTTGCCTACAGCGACCTCACCGGCATCCAGCTCCGCCTGCTCGATGAACTGGGCCTGCCCGTCTTTCACGGCCCCATGCTCGCCGCGGATTTCTATCTCCCTAACGGCGTGCACCTTGAAAGCTTTCGCGCCGCCCTGGCTGGCGAGCCCTACAGCGTCGGCGCCGCTGAAGGCCTGCGTCCTTTAATGCGCGGCTCGGCTAACTCGACGGTGAGCGGGACGCTTTACGGCGGCTGCCTCAGCATTCTCGTCTCGCTGCTCGGCACGCCGTGGGAGCCGAGGACCGAGGGCACTCTGCTTTTTCTTGAAGACACGGGCGTCCAAGCCCTACCAGATCGATCGCATGATCTGGCAACTGCGCAAAGCCAGTAAGCTCGAAGGCGTCCGCGGCATCGTCTTCGGCGAGATGCTCGATTGCGCTTCCCCCGGAGCACCTGCGTCGCTGCTCGAAGAAGCCATCCTCAACGCACTCGATGGCTTCGACGTGCCCATTGCCATCGGCCTGCGCAGCGGCCACGTCTCGCGCGAGAACGTCACGCTCACCTTCGGCGTCGAAGCCGAGCTCGTCGTTGGCGAAACTGCCAGCCTTCAAATTCTCGAACCGGCGGTGAAGAAGTGACCGCATCGCCGCGCCACATCCACCTCATCGGCATCTGCGGCACCGCCATGGCCTCGCTCGCCGGCCTGCTCCAGCTCCAGGGCCATCGCATCACCGGCTCCGACAAGGCCGCCTATCCGCCCATGAGCGATCTCCTCCGCTCGCTCGGCATCCCCATCCTCGAGCCCTACGCCGAATCGAATCTCTCGCCCGCGCCCGATCTCGTCGTCATCGGCAACGCGCTCTCCCGCGGCAATCCCGAAATCGAGCGCGTCCTCGACGAGCGCATTCCCTTCACCTCCATGGCCGCGCTCCTGCGCGAAGAGTTCCTCGAAGGCCGCGAGTCCCTCGTCGTCGCCGGAACTCACGGCAAAACCACCACCACCAGCATGCTCGCCTGGATCTACCAGGTCGCCGCGCGCAAAGATCCCTCGCTCGAGCCCTCGTTCCTCATCGGCGGCGTGGCAGAAAACTTCGGCTCCAGCTTCCAGCTCCGCCCCACGCGCACCTTCATCGTCGAAGGCGACGAGTACGACACCGCCTTCTTCGACAAAGGCCCCAAGTTTCTCCACTACTTTCCCGACGCGCTCATCCTCACTCACGTCGAGTTCGACCACGCCGACATCTACGCCGATCTCGAAGCCGTCAAGACCGCCTTCAAGCGCCTCGTCAATCTCGTCCCGCGCCGCGGCCTCATCGTCGCCTACGACGGCAGCCCCAACGTCACCGAATGCGTCAGCCACGCCTTCTGTCCCGTCGAGCGCTACGGCTTCACCGACGCCGCCGATTGGCGAATCCGCAATCTCCGCTACGAATCCGGCCGCATGCGCTGGGAAGTTCTCCGCTCCGGCTTCGCCTGGGCCGAGTTCGAAATGCACCTCGCCGGCGAGCACAACGCCCTCAACGCCACGGCCGCCGCCGCCCTCGCCGCCGGCCAGGGCATCGCCAAAGAAGCCATCGCCGAAGCCCTCGCCACCTTCAAAAGCGTCAAGCGCCGCCTCGAAGTCCGCGACGAAATCAACGGCATCACCCTCATCGAGGACTTCGCCCACCACCCCACGGCCATCCGCGAAACCCTCCGCGCACTCCGTGCCGTTTATCCTTCGGCACGCATCTGGGCAGTTCTCGAACCGCGCTCCAACACGCTGCGCCGCAAGGTCCTCGCGCCCGATCTCGTCGCAGAGCCTCCGCCTCGCCGATCGCGTCGTCCTCGCCGCCGTCTACCAGCAGGAGCGCATTCCCGAGGCCGAGCGCCTGCACCCTGAAGAAGTCGTCCGCGCCCTCAATGCCGCGGGCACGCCCGCCGAGCTTCTTCGCCGACGCCGACGCGATCGTCGCCGCCATCGCGCCGCAGCTCGCTCCCGGCGACGTCGTCGCCATCCTCTCCAATGGCGGCTTCGACGGCATCTACGAGAAACTTCCCGCGCGCCTGCGCGAGCGCTTTTCCGCCGCCGGCGCATAACAGCAAGAGGCACGCATGATCTGGTCGCTCATCTTCATCGCCAACATGGTTCTGCTGGGCATTCCCTCGGCCCTCCTCTTCATTCCCTGGTGCTGGATCACGGGCAACGTGCTTCCGCTCTACAAGGCCACGCGCTTCATGCTCTCCTCCAGTTGCCGCCTCGCCGGCGTGCGCCTCCGCGTCGAAGGCCTCGACCGCATCCCCCGCGACCGCGCCTGCATCTTCATGTCGAACCACGTCTCCAATCTCGACCCGCCCGCGCTCATCTCGCTCATCCCCGGCCGCACCTCCGCCTTCATGAAGCGCTCGCTCATGGAATTGCCCATCCTCGGCACCGGCTTCCGCCAGGGCGAGTTCATCGCCGTCGACCGCACCGGCAATCCCGCCGACGCGCAGCGCAGCGTGGCCGAGGCCCAGCGCGTGCTCGCCAAGGGCGTCCACATCACCACATTTGTTGAAGGCACCCGCTCGCCCGACGGCCGCATGTTGCCCTTCAAGAAAGGTCCGTTCTTCCTCGCCATGGCCGCCGGCGCGCCGTGCATTCCCGTCTCCATCCACGGCACGGAAACGATCCTGCGCAAGGGCAGCCTGCGCATCCATCCCGGCGTCGCCAACGTCATCTTCCACGAGCCCATCGACCCGGCCGCCTTCGCCACGCGCGACGAGCTCATGCGCGCCGTCCGCGCCGCCATCGCCTCCGGCCTGCCCGAGTGGATGCGCAACTAGACACTCAAAGTGCGATACTCATTTCGCACGCCCATCCTGACCGCCCATGATCGTCTCGCTTCTCGTCTTCGTCACCATCGTCGTCCTGGCCCTTCCCTCGGCGGTCGTCTTCTTCCCGTTCACGCTTCTCACCGGCAACGTCGATCCGCTCTACGCCGCTGGCTGCTGGATTGCTCGCATTGCCATCCGCGTGGCCGGCATTCGTCTGCGTATCGAAGGCCGCGAGCACATTCCCGCTCGGCCGCGCCTGCATCTTCATGGCCAACCACGTCTCCAACCTCGATGCGCCGGCGCTCATGTCGCATCTTCCCGGCCGCACTGTCGGTCTTCCTCAAGCGCCCGCTCATGAAGATTCCCATCCTCGGCTACGCCTTCAAGCTGGCCAACTTCATTCCGGTCGACCGCGACGGTAACGTCGACAAGCGCGCAGCTAGCCGTCGCCGACGCGCGAGCGCGTCCTCGCCAACGGCTTGCACATCACCACATTTGTTGAGGGCATGCGCTCGCCCGACGGCCGCATGCTGCCCTTCAAGAAAGGCCCGTTCTATCTCGCCAAGGACTCCGGCGCGCCCTGCATTCCCATCTCGATCTACGGAACGGAGAAGATTATTCCCTGGGGCAGCAAGCGCATCCACCCCGGGACGGCGCACATCGTCTTCCACCCGCCCGTCGACCCCGCCAACTACGCCACGCGCGACGAGTTGTCCGACGCCGTCCGCGCCGCCATCGCCTCCGCCCTGCCCGAATGGATGCGGATCCTGAAGCGCTACGGCTGCACCATCGCGTTGTATCCGTCGTCGAGCAGCTTCGTGCACATGCGGTTGGCTTCGTCGCGGGTCCCGAACGGCCCGATGCGCACATGAATCAGCCCGTCTGCCGGCTCGCGCTGCGCGGTCACTGCATAGCCGCGCTTGCGCAGGGCGCCAACCAGCACGTCGGCATCCTCGGCGTGCGACACCGCGGCAACCTGCACCATCAACTGAGCCGCGCCTCCGGGCAATGCCGGACGCACAGTCGGCGGCGCCGCCTGCCCACCCTGCGGTGCGCTTCCCGCTGCAGGGAACGCCGGCCGCACCTGTGTTGGTGGCTGAGTCGGCGCGGGAGACGTTGGCGCGCTCCCAGGCGAACTCGTGGGCGAAGAGTCTCGCCCGGCCGCCGGCGTTTGCGGTGTTGCGGGATTCGCTCCGCCTTCCGCGGCAGGCGTCGTCGCGCCATCGCTTCCCGGCGCCGGCTGCGGCGCTGGTGCCTGCGCCTCCGCTGAAGGCTTGGGAATCGATTCGTTTGCCTGCAACGGCTCCTGATCGGGAGCGGCCGTCTGCCCGGCAGGTTGCGTAGCCGTCGCCGGTGCCGGAGCCGAACCGCGATGCCCCACCGCGTATCCCAGCCAGAAGCACAGCCCGCAAATGAGCACAGGCTGAAGACAAACCCCAGCAGCGCACCCACGCCCAGCGTCAACTCGGTATCGCGCCCGCGCTCTTCGCGCTCCTCGCGCTCCGGCTTCCTCGTCGTCAAAATATCCCCGCATGCGCCGCCCATTGAATGCTGATTTCGAGCCGCACGCCGGCGGCTGTTGCCCACGCTGTCAAACTGATCGCAGAAAGAGCTAAGGGCTAATAGCTAAAAGCTGCGCCTCTACGGCTTCTCCGCCGCAGTGGCCGCGGCGCCCAACTTGTTGAGCAGCGGCATCATCTCAATGGGCAGCGGGAACACGATGGTTGTGTTCTTCTCCACGCCGATCTCGGTCAGCGTCTGCAGGTAGCGCAACTGCATGGTCATGGGCTCGGTAGCCAGCAGCGCTGCGGCGTCCACCAGCCTCTGCGCGGCGCTGAACTCGCCCTCGGCGTGGATGATCTTCGACCGCTTTTCGCGCTCCGCCTCAGCCTGCTTGGCCATGGCGCGCAGCATCTGCTCCGGCAGGTCCACCTGCTTCACTTCCACGCTGACCACCTTCACCCCGAACGGCTCGGTGCGCTGGTCGATGATCGACTGGATGCGAATATTGAGCTTGTCGCGATGGCTCAGCAGTTCGTCCAGCTCCACTTCGCCCAGCACCGAGCGCAGCGTGGTCTGCGCCAACTGCGAGGTCTGGTAGACGTAGTTGGCCACCTTGATGGCGGCGGCATTCGGATCCACCACGTAGAGCGTCACCACCGCGTTCACCTTGATGGTGACGTTGTCGCGCGTGATCACGTCCTGGGGCGGAACTTCCAGCACTTCCTGTCGCAGCGAGATGCGCACGATCTGGTCAATCGGCCGGAAGACCAGGATGATGCCGGGCCCCTTGGGCGCTCCCAGCACGCGGCCCAGCCGGAAAATCACTCCGCGCTCGTATTCGCGCAGAATCTTGATGGAGTTCAGCAGGTAGAGGACGACGATGGCGATGATAACCAGGGTCGGAATCGACAGATCACCGAAGGACATGGAATTTCCTTTCCTCACTCAGCAGGGATTGTACTCCTGCGGCGTTATACGTGGGGCTCATTCAACCGCGCCTGCGCCGCCGGCTCCACCTGCAGCAGCAACTGGTCGTGCCCCGTCACGCGCAGCGCCGTTCCCGCGGCCACGGGAGCGCTTGCCACGGCCCGCCAGATCTCGCCCTCCACCAGCACATGGCCCTGCGGAGCCAGCGCTTCCATCGCCGTTGCCGGGCAGCCCACCATCGCATCCGCGCCGATGCGCGCCTTCCTTTGCCGCGCCCGCACCGCCAGCCGCACCAGGAACACCGTAATCGCGCCAAACGCCGCGCTCACGCTGATCGCGACCAGCGGGCTGATCGCCCATCTCCGGCACCGGCGCCGCCACCAGCGTCAGCATGCCGAACGTCAGGCACACAATGCCCGCGATGGCCAGTGCGCCATGCCCGCCAAACTTGGCCTCCAGCAGCAGCAGAACCATCGCCGCCACCAGCAGCAGCACCGCGGTGTAGCGGATGGGCAGCAGGTTCAGCGCGAAGATCGCCAGCAGCACCATCAGCGTGCCCAGCGCGCCGGGAACAATCGTGCCCGGCGCGTTGAATTCGAGATAAATCAGCAGCGCTCCGCCCACCAGAAACAGCAGCGCGATGTTCGGATCCACCAGCCAGCCCAGCAGCTCGTCGCGCAGCGTGGGCTGAAGCAGGTCGATCCGCGCTCCGGCCAGATGCAGCGTCGCCTTCGATCCGTCCATGCGCGTAATCTCGCGCCCGTCGAGCGCCTTCAGCAGCTCCGTGTCGCTGTTGGCGATCAGGTCGATCAGGTGCTGGTTCAGCGCCTCCTCCGCCGTATAGGAGTGCGACGATTGCACCGCCGCCACCGCTGCATCCGTGCTGCGATCCGCGTTTGGTCACATACGAGCGCAGGAATGCCTCGGCGTCGTTCTCCACCTTTTGCATTTCGGTGTCGTCGGGCTGTCCGCCAAACTCAAACACGGGATGAGCCGCGCCGGCCTCGGTGCCCGGAGCCATGGCGGCCACGTCCGCCGACTCGAGAATGAAGAATCCCGCCGAACCTGCGCGCGCGCCCGACGGAGCTACATACACGATCACCGGCACACGCGAGCGAAGAATCGCGCCCACCATGTCGCGCATCGAATCCAGCAGCCCACCCGGAGTATTCATCTCGATCAGCAGCGCGCTCGCGCCGTCGCTGTTGGCCCGGTCGAGCGCCCGCGTCAGCTCGTCCGCGCTCACCGGTTGAATCGTGTCATCCAGCACCAGCTTGTCCACCACCGGCTGCTGCGCCTGAATCGCAGTGCTAAAGCCAAGTCCCAGAAGAATCCATAAAGCCGCAGTCGCCGCTCTCAAACCAATCCGGACGCTTCCTAACGTTCCGTCTCATGGCTCGCCCCTTTCCAACCGGCCGCCAGAATCCACTTCCCAAGGGCGCGGGACCGCAGGAAATCCGCCAGCCCCGCTGACCTGCTGACTCGCTAACTCGCTTCTTCGCTACCTGCCCAACTTCGCTCGAATCTGCCGCATCAAATCCTGCGCCGCCCGGTTCGCCGGATCCAGCTTGAGCGCATCTCCGGCTTCCGTGTCGGCTTCATCCAGTGAGCCCGCCGCCAGATCCAGCTGCGCCAGCACCAGGTACGCATCTGCTGAGGGCCCCAGTTCCAGCGCCGCGTGCGCTTCCTTGCGCGCCGCATCGGCGTCGCCGCTGCGCTCGCGCACCTCCGCCAGTCCGGCATGCGCCTGCGCGCTTTCGCCGTCGGCGGCCACGGCATCCTGATACAGCCGCTCTGCCTCCAGCAGCAGCCCGCGATCGAGAAAACCCTTCGCCTGCGTGCACAGCGTCCGCGCCCGCTCGCGCGGCGTCAGCGCGGCCAGCCGCCCGGCATTCATCTCGTCCAGCATCGCCGCCGCCTGCCTGAAGGCCGCTGCATCAAAGGTGCGCACAATCCGCTCCAGCGGGTCGGCGCGTCGGATCGGTGTTTCCCGACCCGCTCGCTCCCTTGGATCGCTCTTTCCACGCCTCCTCCAGCGCCTGCGCCTCGCTGTCGTTCGGCCGCAGCTTCAGGCACTGCGCCAGCTCGTTCAATGCCCCCGGCAGATTCCCCGTGCCGCTTCAGGCTCACCGCCAGATTGAAGTGGTAGTCCGCCGCGTTGGGATCGGCCGCCGCCGCTTGAATAAACAGCGACGTCCCGTCCTTGCCCTGCCGGCTCGCGGCCACGCCTTCGTTGTTCACCACCTCGGCCAGCGGCAGACACCCGCGCCACGTCGGCAAACGCCTGCTCCGCGTGCGGGTAATCGCCCGAAAACATCAGCGACAGTCCGCGGTAAAAGTCCGCCTCCAGCCCGTCGGGGCCGTTGCGATCCACCTTGGCAAAGGCCTCGGCCGCCTCCTGGTACTGCTGTCCGTTGTAGTCTTCGCGGCCCAGCGCCATCCACGCCGGCCCGAACCCCGGGCTCAGCTTCACCGCATTCTCCAGGTGCCGCAGCCGCTCCGCCTGGTCCGGCTCCGTGATGCCGCGAATGTACTGCTCGAACGCGTCCAGCGGAACCCCGTTCCCCGCCGCCGCAAACGTCTCCTCGGCCACGTTGAACGCGGGGTCGAGCTGCCGCGTCAGCTTCCACGCCAGTTCGCCGAACACGGCGATCAGGTCCTTCATCTCGCCGCGCGCGCTCACCTCCGGCAGCATCCGCAACTCGGGCACGTCCACCAGCGTCGCCTCGGCCACAATCCCGTTTCCGTCGGTCGTATAGCTGCCCACCACAATCGAATCGGCGTCCAGCGTCTGCGCCAGCTTCAGCGCGCTCGCCCGCGAAGGCTGAAAGCCCTGCGGCAGCCCCAGATGGTCCAGCGCATACATCCGGTCGGCGCGGCTCGTTGGCTGGAACCCGGCCGAAGCAAAGCGCATGCTCAAAATCTCCGCCGCCGCTTCGCGAATCCACTCCAGGCTCGGCTGCCCCGTGCGGTTGTCGAACGGCAGCACCAGCAGCACCCGTGAGCCGCCGGCCCCGGAATCTGCAGCGTCCCCGCTCGCTGCGTCTCCGCTCGACTGCCCCTGCGCGCAAATCGCGGCAGTGAATGTGCAACAAAACCGCCATCGCCGCGCCGGCGGCAAGCCGCCGCACCGAGCGCGATCGCAATTGCATTTCGTGGAATCACATCAGGGAGATTATAGGCGTTATGGTCTTCATTGGCGCGTCGAGCGCGGGCGTTGCATCGCGCTGCCCATCCGATTTCGCTTGGCCTCTCGCAACCTCGCCGCTATCATCGCTCCATGACGCCGCTCACTCCACCGCCCAGGCTCAAGCCCTACTGGCGAGCGGTGGTCGAGGTCGCGTTTATCGTCTTCCTCTTCTACTCGAACCTGCTCATGGGCGAGTTCACGCGCGTCAATGGCCAGGGCAAGACGCTCGCCTTCGCCCTCGCGTGACATCATCACACCCACCAACTTCCTCATTGCCCTCGTCAGCGCCCTCATCGGCTACGTGAATCTTCGAGTTCCTGCGCAAGAAACTGTAGAGCCTGCAACGACTCCCGCTCGGCGCGCGAAAGTCATCACAGGCTCTGGATCACTACTCCCTGTTCCCTAATCCCTATTCCCTGTTTCTCAATCCGCAAACGCCTCTTCTTCCACCTTCGCCGTCTTCAGCCAGCCGCTCCGGGTAGTACGCATTGCGCGCGTACTGCTTCACCATGCGGTTGGTATTGAAGTACGAGCCGTTGAACGCCAGCGTCGTCCGCATCAGCCGCGCCCACTTCTCCGGCGCGTCGCGGTAGAGCGGAACCACCGCCGTCTCCAGCTTGGTGTAGAGCGCGTGCGCCTCCTCGGCGTCGTTGGCTCCATCCTCAATCGCCCATCCCGTCACGCCTTCGATGCACCCCTCGATCCACCACCCATCCAGAATCGACAGGCTGGGCACGCCGTTCATCGCCGCCTTCATCCCGCTCGTGCCCGACGCCTCATACGGCCGCCGCGGCGTATTCACCCACACATCCACGCCCGCCGTCAGCTGCGCGCCCAGGTTCCACGCGTAGTTCTCGAGATAGACGATCCGCAGATCGTTGTTCGAAAGCTTGCCCGCCTCCGCCACCACCTGCTGGATCAGCGCCTTTCCGGGCTCGTCCTGCGGATGCGCCTTGCCCGCGTACAGAATCTGCAAGCCACCCGCCTTCGCCGCAATCTCCTTCAGCCGCTCCGGATCGGTGAACAGCAGCGTCGCCCGCTTATACGTCGCCGCCCGCCGCGCAAATCCCAGCGTCAACACCTTGGGATTCAGTACCAGCCCCGTCCGCGAACCCACCTCCGCCAGCAGCTCTTCCTTGGCCCGCGCGTGCGCGGCCAGCATCTCCGCTTCCGGCACGTCGATGGCGTTGCGCAGATACAGGTTGTCCCGCCGCCACGCGGGAATTTGCTCGTCCAGCATCCGTTGCACCGGCTCGCTGATCCACGTTGGCGCATGCACGCCGTTGGTGATGGTGTCGATCGAAAACTCCGGAAACATGGCCCGCGACACCTTGCCGTGCTGCATCGACACGCCGTTCGCATAGCGCGAAAAGCGCAGCGCCAGCAGCGTCATGTTCAGCAAACCGTCGCGGAAGCAGCCCAGCTTTTCCAGGCGCGCCGTCCGGTCGCCGCCCAGAATGCGAATCGCCTGCTCGGTCGAGAAGCGGTCGTGCCCCGCCGGCACCGGCGTATGCGTCGTAAACACGCACTTCCGCCGCACCGCTCGATGTCGGCATCCGTGGCCGCGCCCTGCGGCCCGCCGCCCAGTTGGCTCTCCAGCAGCGCCAGCGTCAGCAGCGCCGCGTGGCCCTCGTTCATGTGGTACACGTTGATGCGCAGGCCCAGCGCATTGGGCCATGCGCACGCCGCCCATCCCCAGCACAATCTCCTGCTGCAATCGGTAGTTCGTATCCCCGCCGTACAGGTGATCCGTCAGGCCCCGGTCCCATCCCGAGTTTTCCTCCAGATCCGTGTCCAGCAGATAGATCGGCACCACGTGCCCGAACTGCCCCGTCAGGTCATACCGCCAGGCCCGCACCGTTACCGTGCGGCCTTCCACCGCCACCGTCACCCGCGCCGCCTCTTCCGTGCAAAAATCCGCCGGGTTCCACGGCTGCACCTCTTCGGTCTGCGCGCCGCTCGGGTCAAGATGCTGCTGGAAGTAGCCCTTGCGGTGCAGCAGCGTGAACGCCGCCAGCGGAATGCCCAGATCCGCCGCCGAACGCAGCGTGTCCCCGGCCAGCACGCCCAGGCCGCCCGAGTACGTCGGCATCTCGGCTGGATCGCGATCTCCATCGAGAAGTAGGCCACCAGGCCGGTCCCGGGAATTGTTTCGTGGAGAGATGATTTCGAGGAAGTGGGTTCCATATTCTTTTTCTTTCCGGCGAACCGGCCGGCGCAGCGTGCCCACCCCGAATAAGCCCGGCTCGTGCAGACCGCCTACTTCATCGGGGCAAATACCTCACAAGTTTAACAAGGAAACCGCGCCGGAAGATGTCTCGGCTCAGTTGCGAACATGGTTCTTTCGTGTCAGTCACTTGCAGGATTCGGTCCAACGAGATAGATCATTTCAAATCTGTTTCGACGCATGTCCGCCCGCTGCTAACCGCGCTAACCCCGCTAGCTCCGCCGCTCTACTCCAGCCGGTGCGCCCCTCCCGATGCGTGGCAAATGTGAATCTGCGGAACGATCCCCGTCCTGGCTGCGTACCGCGCGCCCAGCGCCTCGGCAAACTTCGCCGCCTCGTTCTGCTCCACCAGGTTGATGGTGCAGCCGCCAAACCCTCCGCCCGTCAGCCGCGCCCCGATCAGCCCCGGCAAATCCTGCGCCAGCGCCACCATCGCGTCCGCTTCCACGCAACTGCCTTCAAAGTCCTGGCTATAGCTGCGGTGCGCCTCGGCCATCAGCCGCCCCAGCTCCTTCATGTCGCCCTTCAGCAGCGCCTCGCACGCCGCCACCGTGCGCAGGTTTTCGCTGATCACGTGCTTGGCGCGCATCAGGCTCTTCGGCTCCATCTCGTGGCCCCACTTCTCCAGGTCCTCGAGCGTCGCGTCGCGCAGAAACGGCACGCCCGGCCTGTGGCTTGCGATCACCGCGCACGCCGCCTCCGATTCGCGCCGCCGCGTCGGATAATCGCCCCCCGCCACGGAGTGCTTCACCATCGTGTTGGCAATCACCAGCGCCACGTGGTCCGGAATCGGCGCCAGCTTGAAGCTCAAATCGCGGCAATCCAGCAGCAGCGCGTGATCCTCCTTCGCCATTCACGCTGATGAACTGGTCCATGATCCCGCAGTTCGCGCCCACAAACTCGTTCTCCGCCCGCTGGCACAGCCGCGCCAGCACCGGTCCCGGATAACTCGCGCCAATCAGCCCCAGCACCGCCAGCGCCGTCGCCACTTCCAGCGCCGCCGAGCTCGACAGGCCCGACGCCAGCGGCACATCGCTCCAGATGCTCAGGCTGAACCCGGGAATCTTGTGTCCCTCGCCCGCCAGGATCGCCACCACCCCCATCGGGTAGTCGGTCCAGTGCTTGCTGCCCTTTGCGGGCAGCGCCGCCGCATCAAACGTCTTCTCCTCGTCAAGGTTCTCGGAGTGGATCGCGATCTTGCCATCTGTGCGCGGCGAAATCCCCGCCAGCGTGGCAAAGTTGATCGCCGCCGGCATCACAAAGCCCTCGGCGTAATCGGTGTGCTCGCCGATCAGGTTCACGCGCCCCGGCCCCACAAAGATCGCCGGCTCCGCACCGAAGCGCTCCCGGTGCATGGAACGAAATATTGCTGGATCGTGCATCTTCCTCAACCCCTGTCTGAATTCAACTGCTCAAGCTCTCAACTCACCACGAAAACCTGCTCCCCATTCTTCCTGCCGCAATGATAACGTTTTCTTGTCAGTCCCGCCCCTTCGGCCTCAAACGCTGTCCTCACCCTCCCACAACCTCACCGCACGCCGCGATCAGCCGCTCCCAAATCTCGCCCATCCACGCCTCATGCTCCGGCTTCATCAGCACGCTCCGCAGGCAGGTCACAGCGCCCGAGCCTTTCTCTATGTGGCCCCGCGCTCCAAACCACGATCGCGGCAATTGTACTAGCGCCAAATGCAATCCGCGCAGGGCGCATGCGTCGAACACCTTTTGGGCTCGTTCGCTGGCATCCTCCGCACTCTGCCGCCTTCACCTCCCAAACGACGATGTCCAGCTCCGGCCCGCCGCCGGCAAGCGCCTCAAACCGCGCATCGCCGCGCACTCTCCGGTCCAGCTCCACCGCCGCGCGCCGCCCCTTGGCCAACCCCTGTGCAAATGCCCCGCCCGGCACAAGCGGCAGCAGCCTTTGCGTCGCCCACAGCGCTACCGCCGCCGCTCCCGCACGCGAGCACTCCAGGCTGATCTCGCCCAGGTGCAATTCCTTTGAAGTGAAGTACGTATACGGCGAGTCGTGCTTGTAGAACCGGCCCACTGCCGGGTCGCGAAACAGAACGCATCCGCATCCATAGGGCTGCAAGCCGTGCTTATGCGGATCGATCACGATCGAGTCCGCCGCCCCGATCGCCGCGTATGCTCCTCGCGCCGGCTCGTCCAGCGCATCCGCGATCAGCCCAAAGTAGCCGCCATACGCCGCGTCCACATGCACCCGGAACCCGTACCGCTCCTTCAGCGTCAGAATCTCGTCCAGCGCATCCACCGCGCCCATCGCCGTCGTGCCCAGCGTCGCCACCACTGTGCCCACGTCGCCCTTGCGCAGCTCGTCTTCCAGCGCCTCCAGACTCATTCGCCCGCGCTCATCCGCGGCAACGCTCGCATACTCGAGCTTCAGCACGCCGCTGATCCGCTGGTGCGTGTAATGCGCCTGCTCCGAGCCCACAATCCGCCGTCCCGGCGCCAGTTGCCCCGCCATCCACAGCGCTTCCAGATTGGCGAAGGTCCCGCTCGAACGTCAGGTGGCCCAGAAACTCCTTCCACCCAAACATCCCGGCGATCTCCTTGACCGCCTCCACCTCCATCGCCGAGCTCGCCCGCCCGCCGTCCAGCGCGTGGTTGTTGGGATTGATCTTCATGGCCAGCGCATACGCCGCCCGCGCCACCGGATGCGGCGGCTTCAGCATCTGCCCTGCATACAAAGGATGAAAATAGGGATAGTTGTCGCCCAGCCGGTGCGCTACTGCCTCGAGAACCTCACGCCATGGCCTCGGCGCTGCGGAAGGGGCTCCGACCGAAGGCCGGCAGCGCCCCAAATTCCGCCTCCAGCGCCTCGGTGGCGCGAGCCAGCAACTCGGGAACACAATCCTGCGGCATGGCGACCTCTCACCTTATCACAGGTCGTGGCACGCTGCTAAAGCTCGCATGGTTCAATAGTTTCCGTGGACTAACACCATCTGGTGAGATGAGACACACAATTCCTGCAGATTATTTTGACGAAAATGATAGAATATGGTCAGCGTTAGAACCGAACCGGGCGTGAGCAGTACTCGCCCAAAAGCAAGATTCTGCCAGTGTTCGCTCCGATTCATCCAGCGCAATTCAATCCAGGAAATACGAACAAATATGGAACAAGGTACCGTGAAGTGGTTCAATGACGCGAAGGGCTTCGGCTTCATTTCGCGCCAGAACGGCGAAGATGTCTTCGTGCACTACTCTGCAATCAACTCAAGTGGTTTCAAGAGCTTGCAGGAAGGTCAAGCCGTGCAGTTTAACGTCGTAAAGGGCCCCAAGGGATGGCAGGCTGCCGACGTACAGCCTCTCTAACCTGATCGGCCGGATTCCGGCAGAATCTAGCTCGAAACGGCAAAGGGCTGAGCGCGCTCCTGATCGCAAACTGGAGTGAACTCGGCCCTTTTGCGTTTTTCTGCTGCTCCTGACGCGCCTGCTGATCAGCCTGCCAGACCATCGCTACGGCTCTTCGTTTCAGCGCGGCTGGGGTGTTCGCGTCAATTCAGCCGCCAGAATGCTGCGTTGAGCACGCCGGCAAAGGTCACCCAAGCCAGGTATGGCGTCATGAGCCAGCCAGCACCGAGCTCAACCCGGCTGAAGGCCAGCGTGGCAGCGCCGATCGTCACCCATAGAACTGCGATCTCAATCAGCGCCGTTCCGATGGCATGTTCGCGAAAGAAGATCCACGTCCATGCCAGATTCAGCGCCAATTGCGACAAAAACAGCCCAACCGCCCAACTGCGCGCGGGCGACGGCGACGCCAGCCAAACGCGCCAGGCTGCGATCGCCATCAGCAGGTAGAGCAGGGTCCACACCGGTCCGAAGACCCAGTTCGGCGGCGCGAAGCCGGGGCGTGTAAGTGTGCGGTACCAACCCGTAACCTCGCCGGCTGTCCATCGCCCACCAACGCCCGCGACGGCAAAACAGAGCACGGCCAGAGGAGCAAGGCAAGCCAGCGCACAGTTGTTTTCCCTCCCCTCCATTTATCCTGACTTGGATGATCTTAATTCTCGCGGAAGCAACGGCCCGTCCGCATCAGGCGCGATAAGTCCGCTCCGCTCGACTTCGCACCCTTCAACCCTCTATCCTCAAAGGTTGGCCGCATCTTTCTTCATTCCGCGGCCGCAACGGAATCCATCGCACACATGAGCACGAACATGATCGCCGTACACCTGCCCGACGGGGCCATTCGCGAAGTGCCCTCCGGCACGACGCCGCTTGAAATCGCCAACTCCATCTCCCCGCGCCTCGCCGCGGCCTCCATCGCCGCGCGCCTCACTCCACTCGCCGCGGCCGCCGCCCAAAGCCCCGGCCCCGACGGCCAGCTGGCGTCGGAGGCCGCCATGTACGCTGCCGAAGACACGGCCGCACCACGCCTCGTCGATCTCTCTGCGCCGCTCACGGCTGACACGCGCCTCGAGCTCGTCAAGGAAAACGATCCCGACGCTCTCAAGGTCCTGCGCCACTCCGCCGCGCACGTTCTGGCTACGGCCGTCCTCGAGCTCTTTCCCGAGACCAAGCTCGGCCACGGCCCCGCCACCGACTCCGGCTTCTTCTACGACTTCTACCGCGAGAAGCCGTTCACCCCCGAAGACCTCGCCGCCATCGAATCCAAAATGGCCGAAGTCGTCGCCCGCAATGAGCCCTTCGTCCGCGAGTACGAACCCCGCGAAAGGGCCCTCGCCGAATTCGCGCGCGACGGCGACTTCATGAAGACTCACTTCGTCACCAGGTTCACTGCGCCCGGCGACCAGGTCAGCTTCTATCGCAATGGCAGCTTCGTCGACTTCTGCCGCGGCCCGCATGTCCCCTCCACCGGCCGCGTCAGGGCCTCCAAGGTCATGAGCATCTCCGGCGCCTACTGGCTTGGGAACGAGAAGAACCCGCAGCTCCAGCGCATCTACGGAACCGCGTTCTTTTCGAAAAAGGATCTCGACGACTATCTGGCGCGGCTGGAAGACGCGAAGCGCCGCGATCATCGCCGGCTTGGCAAAGAGCTTGAGCTCTTCACGGTGAGTGAGCAAGTCGGTGCTGGGCTTCCGCTCTGGTTGCCAAAAGGCGCCACCATCCGCCGCTTGCTTGAGGAGTTCATCCTCGACCTCGAGCGTAAAGACGGCTACGAGCACGTCTATACGCCCTCTCTCGCCAAAGTCGATCTCTACATCCGCTCCGGTCACTGGGCGCACTATCACGAGGACATGTTTCCTCCCATGGACCTTGAGAACGAGCAGATGGTCCTCAGGCCCATGAACTGCCCGCATCACATTCTTATCTATGAGTCCAAACCGCGCAGCTATCGCGAGCTGCCGGTTAAGCTCGCCGAACTCGGAACCATGTATCGCTACGAGCGGTCGGGTGTGCTAAGCGGGCTCAGTCGCGTTCGCTGCATGACCCTCAACGATGCGCACATCTTCTGTGCTCCCGATCAGATCAAGGAAGAGTTTTCCAAAGTCATGAAACTCGTTGAGGTGTCGTATAAGGCACTCGGCATCAACAAGTACAGCTACCGCCTCTCGCTGCGCGACCCGGCAAACAAGGAGAAGTACGTCGACAACGATGCCATGTGGGAGCTGGGCGAACGCGTGCTGCGCGAGGCGCTCGACGGCTTGGGCCTGAAATACAAGGAGGGCCGCGGCGAAGCCGCCTTCTACGGCCCAAAACTCGACATACAACTTGCCGACGTCATGGGCCACGAGGAGACATACTCCACCATCCAGGTCGACTTTCACCTGCCGAACCAATTTAACCTGGAGTACACGGGCGCCGACGGCAAGCAGCACCGCCCGGTCATGATCCATCGCGCCATTATCAGCACCATGGAGCGGATGGTCTCCTATCTCATTGAGTTGTACGCCGGTGCCTTCCCGCTCTGGCTCGCGCCCGTGCAGATCGGCCTCGTCCCCATCAGCGAGAAGCACCTCGCCTACGCGAAGAAGCTCGAAGCCGAGCTCAAAGCCGCCGGGTTCCGCGTCGAAACCGATGCCCGCAACGAAAAGATGAACGCCAAGATTCGCGACTTCGCCAACCAGAAGACGCCCTACATCCTCGTCTTCGGCGACAAGGAAGAATCAGCCGGCTCGGTCAGCGTCCGCACCCGCGGCAAAGGCGACCAGGGCTCCATGCCGCTCGACGCCTTCATCGCCAAAGCCAAAGGACTCGTCGCGATCCAATCGACAGAACTATAGTTGAGACCCGAATTTTGGTGGGCAGGGAAAGATCAATGAAGTTTGTGCCACGACCGGTCGTGCGGTTCACCGAGGAGGAACTGATCGGTGAGATTAGGCGCGTCATCACTGCGAACGGGAATAGTGTACCGCGCCCGTCTTTTTTCGAGAAGCTCTCTAAAGTAAAGCTGGCAACAATCAGGGCTCGATTTGGGGGCTACAGGGAGGCAATATCGCGCGCAGGTTATGTTTATGTACAAAAGATCGGAACGAAGAACAAAATATACTCTCGGAAAGCTGTGGAATCAGATCTCCAAAGAGTTTTGTCTATTACTAACGGGTTCAGATTCAGCCACAATGCTTATAAGAAGAACGGCGGTCTTTACGCGGATAAAACCATAAAATCTCTAATGAATGCGAGCAGTTGGGATGATGTCATGGTAGTGATCGGCGCCCAGGTGCGAGCGCGTGTCGTGCGAAAGACTATGCGCTCTCTACGGCGAAGAGAATTAGCTGATCTTACAGATGATTCGTTACTCGACGAAATTGGCAGAGTGTGGGGGTTGGAGGGTTGCAGACCAAAGTATACAGATTTCAATGGGAACAGCAGCTTCGGTGTGAGTATCTTTGAGCACCGCTTTGGGTCGTGGAGCAAGGCCATTGAAGCCTATTGCAAGAGAGAGTCAGTCGAGCTTCAGGGACGCCCTGGAACATATGCAACGGATGAAATTCTTCTCGCTGAATTGAGGTCTGTTCGGCGAAAGCGTCCAAACGACCAATTGACATACGATTTTTACAGACTCAACGGCGGAACCTATTCGATTGTTACATTTCAAGCCCATTTCGGAAGCTGGACCGCAGCGGTCCGCAAGGTGGATGCCGCATCTGGGAAGAATCGCAAATATACCACCGATCAACTGTTCGACGAGTTGCAGCGCCTTTGGGAAGAACTCGGGCGGCAGCCGACGTTTCGCGAGATGTGGGAGAAGGGAACAATCTCCGGGGGTTCCTACCAAAGAGCGTTCGGAAGCTGGCAAAGAGCGATACAAGCGTTCTGCGACGACCGAAACGAGGGGGTTGAGTCGCCAAGTCCCGAGGAAGTTATTGAGCTTGAGGTCACTTCTCCTAAAGGAACGGAGGCAATGCCCTCAAATCAAGGTGTATCTGTCGGCGTAACCCCCATAACTGTTGCGACTTCATCTTCGCCGCTCTCTGAGACGGACGTAAAAATGATTCTAAAGGCGACACCGAGGATGCCTTCAAAGCGGCTTCGGTTTAAGGTGCTGATGCGCGACGGATTCCAGTGCAGAATTTGCGGTAGGTCAAAGGAAAAGGACGGAGTTGTCCTGGAGGTAGACCATATCGATGCTTATGCAAGAGACGGAGAGACCACAATCGAAAATCTCTGGACCCTATGCCGGGATTGCAATCAAGGTAAATCAGACCTTCCGATAGCCTTGGACCTGTTCCAAAGCTAGGCGAGCGACTGCGGCGCAAGCTCGCCAACAGTAGAGACCGGCAATGTGTCTGACTTTACGCCTGACATCCCTACGCATTGATGGCCATGCCTTCGACTGCGCCGTAGGCGTCCAGCAGCTATTCACTCGGCGTCCGGCCTGGCTCTGGCGGCTTCGCCGGATTGGGGCGATAATGTTTGCATGGCCATGCGTTTAGCTCCGCTATTCCGCTAGAGCTTTATCGACGGGCTTTGGCCGCCCGGTCCGCACCCCAAGGCGTCAACGCGCTGCTGCGAGCCGGGCCTATCGGCCGCGGTGAGGGTTGCTCGATTACCTGGCGCTTTGTTGTAGGCTTGCGCCGGCCACCGCGGGCCTTTCCAACGTCTCCTTAATGTTAGCTTCAACCTTGTCTCTGCTGATCACACCTTTGACGAACGCAAGAACCCTCCCGCTGCGGGAGATGTAGTAAGTAGTTGGCAGGATCTCCGTCGCTCCGTACAGGGAGACTCACATGGCCGTCGTCGAAAAGAACTGGATAGTCAATCCCTGTTTTTTCGACGAACTGCTCAACCGCTTCGCTCCCGCCATCATCCATCGAGACTCCGATCACCTGGAGACCGCGCGGTCCGTATTCTTTCTGCAGTTGGATGAACCAGGGTATCTCTCTCCGGCACGGCGCACACCAGGTCGCCCAGAAGTTGAGCACGACACCCTTGTCTCGAAAGCTGGAGAGACGCACCGGATTCCCATTCAGATCCCGCAGCGTGAAATCCGGTGCCGGGTAGGGATGAGATGGGCGGAGAGTTCTCACGCGGGTGAAAAACAACAAAAGCATTGCGAACAGGACAAGAAGCGAAGCTCGAGCGAGAAATCTGGATCTTGTCCGGCTCATCTGCCTCGGACTCCTGCGAATGACCTCAGGCGCTGCCACTGCCGGCTACGCGTTAATCGCCATCCCCTCCACCGCGCCATACCCATCCAGCATCGCCTCGCTCAGCGTCGGGTGCGCGTGGATCGTGAACATCAGGTCGTCCACCGTTCCTTCGAGCTCCATCACCGCAACCGCTTCGGCAATCAGCTCCGTCGCCTGCGGCCCGATGATGTGCACGCCCAGAATCTCGCCGTACTTCGCGTCGGCACACCACCTTCACAAATCCGTCGTGGCTGCCCACAATCGTCGCCTTCGAGTTGCCGGCAAACGGAAACTTGCCCACCTTGATTTCCAATCCTTTTTCTTTGGACTGAGTCTCAGTCAAACCCACTGAGCCAATCTGCGGCTCGGTATACGTGCAGCTCGGAATCCGATCCCGCCGCACCGGCCGGTACTTCCGCCCCGCGATCTTCGCCATCGCCACCATGCCGCTCATCGCGCCCACGTGCGCCAGTTGCGGCAGCCCGGCCACAATGTCGCCAATGGCAAACACGCCCGGCTCCGCCGTCTCCTGCGCTTCTCCACTTTCACAAACCCGCGCTCCAGCTCGACCTTCGTCTTCTCCAGGCCAATTCCGCTCGTCAGCGGCCCGCGCCCCACGGCCACCAGCACCTTCTCGGCCTCCTTCACCTGCGCCTTGCCGTTCGCATCCGTGTAGCTCACGCGCACGCCATCGGCCGTCTTCTCCACCTTCTCCACCTTCGCGCCGGTGCTCGTCTCGATGCCGCGCTTTCTGAAAGACGCGCGCCAGCTCCTTCGAAATCTCCTCGTCCTCCACCGGAACCATGCGCGGCAAAAACTCGAGAATCGTCACCTCGGTCCCGAAGCTCCGAAAGATCGACGCGAACTCCACGCCCACCGCGCCCGCTCCGATCACAATGAGCGACTTCGGCGGCGCGCTCAGGCTCAGAATCTCGATGTTGGTCAGGATCGTCGCGTCCGCCTTCAATCCCGGCAGCAGCTTGGCCTCCGACCCGCTCGCCAGAATCACGTTTTTCGCCTTCACCTGGCTCTTTTGCGCCGTTCGCATCCACGTCCACCGTGTGCACGCCATCCTTCGCACCGCCCGTCAGCCTTCCAAAACCAGAAAAAACCGCGATCTTGTGCTTCTTCATCAGGAACTCAAGGCCCTTCACGTGCTTCGTGATGATCGCGTTCTTGCGCGCCAGCACCGCCGCCCAATCGAGCGCCGGCGTCCCGATCCCCGCGATGCCGTACTCCGCCGCGTCCTTCAGGTAGTCCCAGAGCTCGGCGTTGAACAGCAGCGCCTTGGTCGGAATGCAGCCCACGTGCAGGCACGTCCCGCCCAGCTTCGGGCTCGCGTCAATCAGCGCGACCTTCAGCCCATACTCCGCCCCGCGAATCGCCGCCGTATACCCAGCCGGCCCGCCGCCGATCACCGCCACGTCATAAATTGTGTCTGAGGTTGCCAAGGGAAACTCCGTTCCAGCACTCGCCGACGAACGCCGCCTTCACATGCTTAGTCTAAATTGCTATGCGATTGCGCAAGCGCGCTTTCGACCAACTCGGCCGCTGCCCGCACCGTCTCCGCCTCGTCGCCGAACCCCTCAATCCAGTGCACCTCCGGCTCGCGCCGGAACCACGTCATCTGCCGCTTCGCGTAGTTGCGGTGCCCCTGCTGCGCGGCCTTCACCGCTTCCTCCATGCTCATCGTTCCATCCAGCACGCCGCGCGCCTGCCTGTAGCCAAGCGAGTCCAGCGCCTTCACCGGCCCATAGCGCTCCAGCAGCCCGCGCGTCTCCTCCACCAGCCCCGCCGCAAACATCGCGGCGCAGCGCTGGTTCAGCCGCTCATAAAGCACTGCCCGCGGCGGATTCAGCCCAATCCGCAGGAGTCGAAACCCGGTCAGAGGATCGCGCCCCATCACTTGCGACATCGGCCTCCGCGCCGCCAGGCACACCTCAATCGCCCGAATCAGCTTCGGCGTGTCGTTCGCGTGAATGCGCTCGGCCGTCGCCGCGTCCAGCCGCTTGAGCAGCCGATGCAGCCACCGGCCGCATGCCGCTCCGCGCTGCGCCGCAGTCGCGCCCGCAAATCCTCCTGCCGCGCCGGCCCGGCAAACAGTCCCTCCGTCAGCGCGCGCAGATACAGCCCCGTTCCGCCGGTCACAATCGGCAGCCGCCCGCGCCCGGCAATCTCGCGCAACGCCGCCCGCGCACGCCGGCTGTACTCGCCCGCGGTAAACGGCTCATCCGGCTCGGCCACATCGATCAGGTGATGCGGCACGCGCGCCCGCTCCTCGCTCGTTGGTTTCGCCGTGCCCAGTTCCATGCCGCGATACACGGCCACCGAGTCGCAGCTCACAATCTCGCCGCCGAACCGCTCGGCCAACGCGAGCGAAAGCGCCGTCTTCCCGCTCCCCGTCGGCCCGAGCAGAATCACAACAAGCGGCAGCGGACTTTTGCTTATCGCATCGCTGCTCAATGAATCGCAACTCCTGCCTTCACTTGTTCACTCATTCACTTCTTCATTGTTTTTCTGATTCGCTAACCACTAACCACTAATCACTAACCACTGCTTTCAAAACCTCCACCACCCCGGCGGAAAGATCCATTTGGGATTCGTATGCAGCAGCCACCACAAACAGATCGCCGCCGCCACCAGCACCAGCCCGAACACCTGGTTGCGCCGGAAGACGCGCGTCTGCTCCTCGCGCGCTGCCTTCTCGGCCTGCTGCTCGTTGTACGGCTTGATGCGCCTCTCGACCATCATCGCAGTCTCACAAACCGAGGCGCGCACCAGGTTCACGCGCGTCCCGCATCAGTATAGGGGAACGCCAACTCCTCAAATTCGTGGTGGCCCGTTTGACTTCCCCCGCCTCCGTTGCCGACCATTGTTCTTCCGGCCTCGCAACGCCGGAGGAAGGCACTCTCCCATGAAAGTCTTGATCCTTGGTTCCGGTGGCCGCGAACATGCGCTGGCCTGGGCAGTTCAACGCAGCCCGCGCGTCACCGAGATCGTCTGCGCGCCCGGCAACGGCGGCATGGCCCAAATCGCCCACTGCGTCCCCGTCGATCTGAAGAGCCTCGCCGCCATGGTCCGCCTGGCCGAGGCCGAGAAGCCCGACCTCACCATCGTCGGCCCCGAGCTGCCGCTCTCGCTTGGCATCGTCGACGCGCTTCAGCAGCGCGGCCTGCGCGTCTTTGGCCCTACGCGCGCCGCCGCCATGCTCGAATCCAGCAAGGGCTTCGCCAAGCGCTTCCTGCAGCGCCACAACATTCCCACGCCCAACTACGCCGTCTGCTCATCGACGGCCGAAGTCGAAAAGGCCATCGAAATCTTTCATCCGCCCATCGTGGTCAAGGCCGACGGCCTGGCCGCGGGCAAGGGCGTCATCATCTGCGACTCGCGCCGCACAGCCGCCGAAGCCGCGCAGGGTCTCTTCACCGGCGCGCTCCTCGGCGAGTCCGAGCAGCAAGTGGTCATCGAAGAGTTCCTCGAGGGCGACGAGATCAGCTTTCTCTGCCTCAGCGACGGCAAGCACGTCACGCCGCTCGTCGCCGCGCAGGACCACAAGCGCATCGGCGAGGGCGATACCGGCCCCAACACCGGCGGCATGGGCGTCTACTCCACCGATTCGCTGCTCGATCCCGCCATGTCGGAGTGGATCCTCCACCACATCGCCGAGCCCACGGTCGAGGGCATGGCTGCCGAGGAGACTCCCTTCATCGGCGTGCTCTACTGCGGGCTGATGATAACCGCGCGCGGCCCGCAAGTGCTCGAATTTAATGCGCGCTTCGGCGATCCGGAGACGCAGGCGATCATGGTCCGGCTCGAAAGCGACCTGGTCGACGCACTCGAAGCCTGCGTCGACGGTCGCCTCGCCGACACTCCACTCGCGCTGGTCGCCCGGCGCTGCTGCCTGCGTCGTGGCCAGCTCCGGCGGCTATCCCGGCAGCTACAAGAGTGGATTGCCTATCACCGGCCTCGCTGCGGCGGCCCAGGTCCCGGGCGTGCAGGTCTTCCACGCAGGCACGGCGCAGGTGGGCGAGCAAATTGTTACGGCCGGCGGGCGCGTTCTCGGCGTCACCGCCGCTGCTGACTCTCTCGACCAGGCTCTCGCCCGCGCCTATCAGGCCATGGCGGAGATATCCTTCGAAGGAATGTATTACCGGCGCGACATCGGACATCGAGCCAGATAGCGATTCCGGAGTTGCTTTTACCCCGAAGGCGTTACATTCAAGTCGACGCGACCATCAGGGAGCCGGCGACCTAGCAAGAACCCCGCAGGGGTGCACCGGCTCCGGAATCGCTATGCGAGGAGCATCATGAGCGCAGGAATCACACTGGAAGAGATGCTCGCCTGGAACGATCAGGCGTCCGGCTACTGGAAGGCTCACTTCGACGCGAACCCGAATCTGCTCGATCTGCCCTGCGGCATCGGCGGCGCTGCCAATGTGCAGGAGTTTGTGCGCCACATCTGGGGCGCGGAGTTGCGCTGGGGCCAACGTCTTGCCGGTGTTCCGGTCACTGCCAGGGAGAAGATCCCCGCCGGTCCGCTCGACGCCCTATTTGACATGCATCGGCAGGCGGTCGAGATCTTCCGCAACCTGCTCGCCGCGCCTGAAGAAAGCTGGAGCGGTACCTATATTCTCGAATTCGACTGGGTGCCACTGGAAGAGCGGACCGTCTCCCGGAGAAAGATCGCGGCGCACGCGCTCTTCCACAGCCAGCGCCATTGGGCGCAACTCGCCACCTTGGTCCGCAACGCCGGTTTCCCCTCAAGCTTCCGGGGTGACCTGCTCTTCAGCCCTGCGCTGCGGTAGCTTCCGGCGGTGCCGGTGGCCTCACCTGTTGCTTTTGAAAGCACGACCGGCACAGCACCGGCCTGCCTTGGGTCGGCTTGAAAGGAACCGTCGTCTCCGTGCCGCACTCCGAGCACGTGGTTCGCGTCTCAGGGCGCACACGCTGTGTTCCCCGGGCACGCTTCGCCTTGCACTGCTTGCAATGCTTGGGGTCGTTCTTGAACTGTTTGTCGTGGAAGAAAAGCTGCTCGCCTGCCGTGAAAACAAACTCGGCGCCGCAGTCAACACACTTCAGGACTCGATCGGTAAATTCCATGGCCGGCTTCCCTCACAGGGACTTCCACCGAAATCGGCCAGGGCTCCGCAGGAACTTGCCGGTTCCGGTTCCCTGTTTCCTTTGGTCGTGCACTTCAAGGGGCCCGGACCGCACTAAAAACGGGGCGGCATTCGAACTTTTGCCCGCTACAGCGGTTCCAAAATGGCTATGTCCGGAGCCGCAACCGTCACGTGGCTTCTTCATCAAGAAAAAGCCACCCTGCAAGACACCGGAAAGGGCACGTGAATTGTGGAACCGCTCTAAACCGGGAGCGTAGAACCCAGCACGCCCATTGCGTGCCAGGCGATCCTTCGCGCTTCTCAGATTTCTGAAGGGATTGCGGCGTCATGCCCCGTAGCTTTTTCGCTGGGCATAAGCCAAAGGGCTACCGCGGACGTTGATCGACAGAAACTGGAGAAACGCTACAGCCAATTGCAACGCCGCGGTTGCCGTTCCGTTTCTCTTTGGTTTCACTGGCGGCCTTCGTCTTTGTGCATCGAAAGCCGCCGGAACGGCGCTTCTCGCGGCGGGTTATGAAATCAATCCTGCTCTTTACGAGCCTTCTTGCGGTTCCGCTTGCGCGCCAAGGCTGCCTTGACGCGACGCTTCTCGCCGGGCTTCAGGTAGTAGGAGTGACGCTTCACTTCCTTGATGATGTCCTCCTGCTGTACCTTCCGCTTGAATCGGCGCAGAGCATTTTCCAGCGGTTCGCCTTCCTGAACGCGAACCTCCGCCAAAGGTCTCCACCTCCAAACTTGCCTGTAAGGCTCCTATAATCATACCCGAGTTTCGATTCGAGAGCCAAGCAGACGTTTTCTCTTCAATTTCGCGGCCTGATCGCTGTCTCACGCGGGCTCCCGCCGCAGGCGATTAAACTTTCAGGAAGAGGCGCCGCAGAGGTCTCCATGCTCCGAACCTATCAGGGCCATTCACCCCAAATCCCCGCAAGTTGCTACATCGACCCCTCCGCGCAGATCCTCGGCGACGTCGTGCTCGGCGAGCGCTCCTCGGTGTGGATGAACGCCGTCCTGCGCGGCGACGTCAACTTCATCCGCGTCGGCTCCAACTCCAACGTGCAGGACTGCGCCGTCCTCCACGGCCAGCGCAACCTCTATCCCGTCATCGTGGGCGACTGGGTCACCATCGGCCACAACGCCACCGTCCACGGCTGCGTGGTCGAAGACATGTGCGTCATCGGCATGGGGGCTCGCGTCCTTAACAACAGCCGCATCGGCGAAGGCTGCATCATCGCCGCCGGCTCCGTGGTTCCCGAGCACACCGTCGTTCCACCGCGCACTCTCTGGGCCGGCGTTCCCGCCAAGCTCCGCCGCGAAATCAGCGACAAAGACCGCGCTCTCATCCTCGAGTACGCGCAGAACTACCTCGACTACGTCGACATCTATCTGAAGAATCCTCCGCAAACACTCTGACGCATGTCGTCCGATTCAATCTGCACGTCAACGCCGCTGGCGTCCAACCTCGCGAAGATGAACGCGTCGTCATCTCCGCACGCTTTATTGAGAGCATGCGTTCAATTTCGTTGACATTCATCTGCTTGAACTAGTCGGATAGTAAACAGTCCGGCTCTGCCGGTTCTCATTCGAAAGTCCATGCAAGAACACACAATCCTTCCCCACCTGCAGCCTCCATGCCGGCTCATTGTATTCGCGCCGTTGCTCGCCGCGCTGGCTCTCAGCTTCGGACTCGGCGTTCAGGCGCAAACCGTGCCCGCGGCCAACGCGATCGCCAGCGCTTCGCTTCCTGATGCCCCTCAACCCCAATCCGTCGATCCCTCTCAGCCGCCTCAATCCGAAGACGTAACTGTCCGCAATTCACCGCGTATCTTTCTTCACGATGAAGAGGCAATCTGGACCAGCCCTGTGCGCCTGCGCCCGCACGACCTCGAGTGGCTCGCGCCTCTCGCGCTGGCCACCGGCGCCACCATCGCCACTGACCACCGCGCTATGTCGCGGGTCGTCTCGCGAAACACCGGCTTCAACAACGCCAACATCAACGTTTCCAATGGCCTCATCGGTGGTTTTGTTGCTGCTCCAGTCGCTCTATTTGCGGTAGGCCACCTCAAGCAGGACGACCACGCCCGGGAGACCGGCATCCTCAGCGCTGAAGCTCTGGCCGATGGCTTGGTTGTGGAGCAGGGATTGAAGCTGGTCTTCTGGCGCGAGCGTCCCTACGTTGACAATGGGCGCGGACGATTCTTCCAGTCAGGCGCGGGAATCGACTCGTCATTCCCTTCAGCGCACAGCACCTTGGCGTGGTCCGCCGCCTCCGCCATCGCCGCTGAGTACCACTCTCCGTGGACTCAGGTTGCCGTCTACACAGGGGCCACCGCCGTCAGCCTTACCCGCGTCCTGGGTCAGCAGCACTTTCCCTCCGACGTGCTCATCGGCGCAACCGCAGGCTGGCTCATCGGCCACTACGTCGTCCGCCGCCATCGTCACTCGTCGCTCGACGAACACATCTCCCATCACAAGTCGCAAGCGCCGATTTCCTGACCCCTGACCCCTGATCCCTGACACCTGACGTTCACACCGGCAGCGGATTCCGCCCCGCGAAAAATTTCCGTTGGTGCCAGTAGGGGTAAACCGGCTCGCGATCGCTCGCTTTGTCCAGCGCAGCCACCTGTTCGGCGCTCAGCTTCCATCCCACTGCGCCCAGGTTCTGCCGCAACTGCTCCTCATTCCGCGCGCCCACAATCACTGACGAAATGGTCGGCCTCTGTAACAGCCAGTTGAGCGCAACCTGCGGAACCGTCTTCCCGGTCTCTGCTGCAACCTTGTCCAGCGCATCCACCACGCCGTAGAGATATTCGTCGGGAACCTGCGGTCCTGCGTCGGCGATCGAGTGCAGGCGGCTTACTTTCGGCAGCGGCTGGCCGCGGCGGATTCTGCCCGTCAGCCGTCCCCAGCCCAGCGGGCTCCAGATGAGCGCGCCGACCTTCTCATCGAGCGCCAGCGGCATCAGCTCCCACTCGTACTCGCGGCCGATCAGCGAGTAGTACACCTGGTGCGCCACAAATCGCGTCCAGCCGTAGCGGTCGGCCACGGCCAGCGACTTCATCAGGTGCCAGCCTGAAAAATTCGAGCAGGCGATATACCGCACCTTGCCCTCGCGGACAAATTCGTTCAGCGTCTCCTGCACCTCTTCAATCGGCGTCATCGCGTCGAAGCAGTGCAGGTGGTAGATGTCGATGGTTTCGGTGCCCAGCCGCCGCAGGCTGCCCTCGAGCGCTCGCCGCAAATGGTGCCGCGATGACCCCAGATCGTTCGGCCCCTCGCCCGTCGGGAAGCCCGACTTCGTCGAGATCAGCGCCTTGTCGCGCTTGCCTGCGAGAGCCTTCCCGAGGATCTCTTCCGAGCGGCCTTCCGAGTAGCCGTCGGCGGTATCAAACAGGTTGACCCCGGCCTCGAAGCAGATATCGATCAGCCGCCGCGCCTCCTCAACCTCTGTTTCGCCGAACCCTTTGAAAAATTCGTTGACCCCGCCAAATGTCGCAGTGCCAAAACTCAGTGCGGACACTTTGAGGCCTGAGCCTCCCAACAGTCGATATTCCATGTCGTTTGGATGCGCTCTCCCGCGCGAGGTTACATTTGCTGCGCCGAGCTCACTCCGGACGCAGATTCAGTCCGAACTCCGCGGGATCGCCCAGCACATTCAAATAGTAGTTTTCGTTGGGATAAGGAACGTAAATCCGCTCGGAGGGCGCCACTTTGGAGTATTTCTGCCAGCGTGGGTTGCTGTGGTCTTCGCCTGCCAAATCGGTGAAGGTGAACGTCATCCACGGCCACACGCGGATGTAGTCCACCACGACCTCCGGCACGCGAGCGGTTTCGCTGGTTACCTTGCCATAGATGCGCACCAGCGCCAGCGCGGGAATCTGCGCAGGATCCACTTTGAGCTTTGCCACAAAGTCGCCGTCGCCGCTTTTTGCCACCAGCATGATGTGGCAGTCCGTCATGCCGTCGAAGAAATGGTGTTGCACCAGCAGCGTCACGTCGCCGCCGCTCTGCGCCGGCGGCGTAATCCCGCGCACAATCCCGAACCATGCCACGTACGTGCCGGTCTTGCCGTGCATCGTGTAGTTACCGCCAAATGCCGTGTCGTTGGTCTTTTCCTGCTCACTAAGGCGGAAGTAGAAAGACGACTCACCCGCAACCGGCCTGTACGCGCAGGTTGCCAGGGTGTCGGTGGGCTTTAATTCTTTGATCGGCTGTACGTCGATGGGAGTCTGCGCCGCCGCGTCCAGGGTCAAGGCGCCAATCGCCGCCAGCGCCAGTGCAGGCCATCGCATAGGAATCCTCATTCCGGAAAACCGCTGAAGACTGGAGCGCTCCATATCGCAGGAAGTTTAACGCAAAATGGAAGAGCCGCCCATCGCTGCGGCAACGCATCAAGCATTGCTCAACCCAGGCGGCTCGCCTCTATCTTTTGACCCCTGATCCCTGAAACCTGACCCCTGATCTTAGCAGCTCAGCACATCCTGCAGCTTGGTCAGGGTGCGATGCAGGTCCTTGTCCGTCCGGCGCTGCTCGTCGATCTTGCCGATCGAGTGCATCACCGTGGTGTGATGCTTGTTACCGAACTGGCGGCCGATCTCCGGCAGGCTCGCCTCCGTCATCTGCTTGGCCAGGTACATGGCGATCTGCCGTGGAACGACCACATTGCGCGAGTTGTTCTTCTGCTTCAGGTCCGCGACGCGCATGCCAAATTGCTCCGCGACGGCGCGCTGGATCGCCTCGATGGTGATCTTGCGTACCTGCATGTCGATGAACTGCTTCAGGCACTGCTGCGCTGCCGCCAGAGAGATGTCAATGCGGTTGAGCTGGCACCACGCGATCAGCCGCACCAGAGCACCTTCGAGTTCGCGCACGTTGGTACGCACGTTCGAAGCCACAAACAGCGCCACATCGGTGGGCAGTTGCACCTGCTCGCTCTCCGCCTTTTTCAGCAGGATGGCCACCTTGGTCTCAAGATCGGGCGGTTGAATGTCCGCGATCAATCCCCATTCGAAGCGCGAGCGCAGCCGCTCCTCAATCTCCGTCAATTCCTTTGGCGGCCGGTCCGACGCGATCACCACCTGCTTCATGCTCTCATGTAGCGCATTGAACGTGTGGAAGAACTCCTCCTGCGTGCGCTCCTTCTGCGAGATGAACTGAATGTCGTCGATCAGCAGCACCTCCACCGTACGGAAACGGTCGCGGAAGCTGGTCATGCGGTCGTTGCGGATGGAATTGATCATCTCGTTGGTGAACTTCTCCGCCGAGACGTAGCAGATGTTCGCGGCCGGCTGTCTCCGCTTCACCTCGTGCCCGATCGCGTGCATCAGGTGCGTCTTGCCCATGCCCACTCCGCCGTAGAGAAAAAGCGGATTGTAGGCGCGCGAGGGGCGTTCCGCCACGGCCAGTGCCGCGGCGCGTGCGAATTGGTTCCCGTTGCCGATCACGAAGTTGTCGAATGTGTAGCGCGGGTTGAGCTGCGCCGCGGTCGACCAGTCAAACCGTCCCTGTTCTGGTGCGCGAGCCGCGCTCGAAGGCGGCGCCGTGGGCGCGTGCGATGGCACAGGACCAAATCCGCCATCCTTGCGCTGCGGCGGAATCGAGGGATCCTCGTCGGCGGTTACGAAACACACGTCGTCGAATTCGAGCGACTGAAGATCGATCGCTTCCTGAATCAAATCGCCGTATTTGTCGCCGATGTGCTGGAACTCCGGAGAAGGCACGCGCACGTACAGCTTGCGCCCCGCGGCATGGCTGAATCGCGTGGGCTTAAGCCACGTCTCGAACGATTGCCGGATGACCTTCTTCTCTAGTGCTGAGAGAATCTGAAGCCAGGGATTGAGTGCCGAAGTCGGCGTAGTCGCAAATGCCATCGTGCAATCCTTGCTGATTCCGCCGGCATTGCGCCGGGCGGTTCGTTTGCTGTCTTGCAGGCAACGGTTCCTTCCAGGCGCGAAGCAAAGCGCTTCGCGTTCTCTTTCAGACAACCGCCTACCTGTCTACCACTGATCCGCCCCGAAAGATTCAACACCGGGGCTGTCGAGTACAAATCCGTAACGCAGAACACGCGAAATTTCACGCGAAATTTCAGGAACGGTCCCGATAGTAGCACAAACCGAGGCCGTTGCAATCCCCTATTCACACAAGTTTTCTGCGATCTCGAAGAGTTGCACCAAGGATGGTGAAACTTCGCGCTATGGTTACCCGCGTTACTGATGGGTCGCACTTGTTTTCGTGCCTCTCACTTCTTTGATGCGGCACACTCTTGAGCATACGACGAAGTTCCCGGCTCCCTTGCCACATCGTGAAAGCCGGTAGTGGATCAGTTTGAACCCAAAGGCCGAGACCCTTTGGCTTATGAACCCAAAGAGCGAGCGGGAGCCAACAGGCCATCGAGAAGACGACTCAGGGAGCGAAGGTAAAGACCGCGGAATTGCTTTCGGGGCAGTTTGATTCTGCCCGCAAGATACAACGCAATCAGGCCGTGCGCATGCGCCCAGATGGTCAACGACACTTCGAATATGTCGTCGCGCCGCATCCGATTCGATTTCATGGCATCCGCAACGACCGCATGCAGGATGTTCATTGTCGAAGACTTGCCCGAATTCAAGTCGTGAGGGAAAACATAAGCATCCTCCCTCGCAGAGGAGAACATATACCGAAACAGGTTCGGATGGTCGAGGGCATAGTCCAAATAGCCCAGCATACCCCGTAGCCCTTTGACATTCTTGCGTGCATTTGCCCGCCGAAAGTATCCTCCGATCCGATCGTATTCGGTTAGCGTCGCTGATTTCAGGAGCGCATTGCGGCTGGGAAAGTGTTTGTAAATCGCCATTGGAGCAAGGCCAACTTCGGCGGCCACTCGCCGCATGGTCACTTCAGCCGCGTCCCCTGAAATGTCGAGGAGTTTCAGCGCAGCGGCGGAAATTCTCAGTCCCGTATCTTTCCCCATAGGTGTACGTAGTATACCTAGGTCGTTTCACAGGTGTACAATGTACACCGAAACGAGGTGAGCATATGAGGAGCATCGTCCTGGGCCTGATTTTTCTGGCCGTTTCCATTACGATCGTAGTTTCCTGCCTTGTGATCTTTGGCACAGCAAAGCCGCCCAAACCGCTCTCATCGGTAACCAACCCCTTCGCGGCGATGAACTATAGTGGACTGCCACCCATCGAACGCTACCAGGCGCGGGACGGCGCAGAGCTTTCCTTTCGGCACTATCCGGCCAGATCGAAACAAGTCGCAGTCCTCATTCATGGATCCGCGGGCAGTAGCTCCGATATGCACGCGATGGCACAGGCCTTGCAGGCTTCCGGAGTTGCTGTCTATGTTCCGGATCTTCGCGGACATGGGGCGAATTATCCGCATGGCGATGTTGCCTATGCCGGACAACTGGATGACGATATGGCCGACTTCCTGGACGTTGTGCGGCCGAGCCACCCCGACGCGAAGTGGACCTTGATTGGGTTCTCCTCCGGGGGAGGCTTTGCGCTGCGCATATCAGCAGAACCGATAGGACGCTGTTTCGACCGGTACATCCTGCTGTCTCCTTTTCTCAGGTACGATGCGCCGACAGTACGGCGAAGCGCGCCTTCGTCCGGCAGCCCTACAGGGCAAAAAGAGCAAGTCTGGTCAACAACGTCAACTGGACGGATTCTTGGACTGCTGGTCCTTGACGAGGTTGGCATTCATCGCTTCGACAGCTTGCCGGTTATCCACTTTGCAGTGCCGCCAGACATACCATCCGTCACCGCAAATTACTCCTGGCGCATGCAACAGAGTTTTCAGCCGCATGATGATTTCAGAGCCGATATTCGTTCCGTCTCGAGACCGATGCGGGTGTTCGTCGGCGAGGACGACCAGCTCTTCCTGCCGAAGAAGTTTCAGGAGGTCTTCGATGCGGAGCGAAAGGACATTCCCGTGACGATCCTGCCCGGTCTCGGCCACTCCGATATGGCAACCAGCCCGGTAGCCATTCGGGCAGTTGCCGCGACTTTTGAGAATAACGCGATGAGCCACCTATAGCCCTTTTTGGGAGCAAACCCTTTCACGCACGATAATGTCCTGTGCCATGCACAGATCGGCCTAAGAAAATGCTACGCATAACGTCCCATGGGACATTCGGGCTGTGGATTCAAACTGACCCACTACCTGAAAGCCCCCAGGCTGGATTCCAAAATTCGCCTGCGATATACTTAAAAGGTCGCTAAATAGCAGATTCTCTTTTGAAAACAGGAGCGGGTCACGATGCCCAAGCGCACATTTCAACCCAACCGCCGCCACCGTGCGAAAACACACGGCTTCAGGGCGCGCATGAAGTCCAAAGCCGGCGCCGCCGTGCTCAGCCGCCGCCGCGCCGCCGGGCGCAAGCGCGTCTCTGTCAGCCCCGGGCATCGCGACTGATTCTCCGGCCGGTTTCTCGATGAAAGCGCTGCGCCCTTGGCACCCGGATCTCCCGCGCAGCGCATTCATTTCGTTCGAGCCTTCCTCATGACTTCAGCTTCAAAGAATGCCCAGCGCCAAACTTTGGCGAGCTCGCGCCTGCGCAAGCACGCCGACTATCTGCGCGCCTACGCTGCCGGCCGCAAGCGCCAGTCCGCCGCGATGAGCTGGTTCCTGGCGCCGCAAACGCAGGAAGCTGAATCCGTGAGCCTTCCCTCCGCGCCGCGCGTCGGTCTCACCGTTGGCAAGGTGATCGGCAAGGCCCACCAGCGCAACCGCATCAAGCGCCGCATGCGCGAGGCCCTGCGCCGCCACGTCGATCTCCTGCCTGCGGGCTTCGATCTTATCTTTCACCCGCGCCGGAGCGTACTTACCATGGAATTCGCGCAACTTGAGCGGGAGATTGTGCGTATCCTTGAACAGGCCCGGGATGAGGCGGCGCGCTCCTTGAAGCTCTCCGCGCCCAAAGCCCGGGTGACGCCCGCACCATGACGCGCATCTTGCTCACATTGATCGCTTTCTACCGCCGCTGGCTTTCGCCGGTGTTGCATTCGCTGCACCCGGGCGGCTGCAAATATCTGCCCACCTGCAGTGAGTACGCAGCCATGGCCATCGCCACCCATGGCCCGCTGCGCGGCTCTGGGCTTGCCGCCTGGAGACTTTTGCGCTGCCATCCCTTTGCGCGCGGAGGATTTGATCCCGTCCCCGCGGCTCGGCCCGCTCACCCAAACCAGTCGCACCCTCATGCCCCAACGGCTTTCCCCCACGAACCTTTACCATAGGTAGAGCGGCTGCCCGGCGGGCTGGCCTCTGCAAACGATAGGAAGTTTCCTTTGCCCGAAGTTCACAATCCCAATCTGCAATCGCAGGGTTCCGGCGGCGGCGGTGGTGGTGATATGCGCTCCACCATGGCCCTCATGCTCCTTGTACTCGCCGCCTTCCTCGGCTATCAGTACTTCTTCGCCAAGCCCAAGCCGGAAAATCAACCGCCCGCCTCCACTCAATCCCAGCCGGCCGCGCCTGCAGCTCAGGTCGCGCAGGGCCAGCCGCCCGCTGCCGCAGCCGCCGCGCAGCCGCCCAGCGCCACGCCGCAAGTCGCAGCCTCCATCGAGACCGTCACCACCGTCGAAAATGAGCTCTTCAGGATCGAGTTCACCAATCGCGGCGCGCAGGTCCAGCATTGGATTCTGAAGAAATACTTCGACTCCGCAGGCAAACCCCTTGACCTCGTCCAGCCGCAGGCCGCCGAGCACGTTGAGGCCGCGGAGCACCTCGGCCTTCCTCTTTCGCTCTTCACCTACGATCCCGCGCTCACGTCACAGCTCAATCAGGCGCTTTACCAGGTCACTGTCGCGGGCGCGCAGCCCACGGCCACCGGGCTCGTCGTGGCCCCTGCCTCAGTTACGTTCCACTACGCAGCCAACGGTCTCGACGTTGTAAAGACCTTCCGCTTCGACTCGAGCTACGTCATCGCCGTCGAAGCGCAGGTAAAGCAGAATGGCGCTCCGGTCCGCGCGCTGATTGCCTGGCCCGCTGGCCTGGGCGACATGGAAGAGTTCCAGCACATATCGATGATGCCGTCGCAGACTCGGACCCCGTCTTTCTTTGCCTGGTCCATCGACGGAAAAGAGGACTCACAGGCCGCGGCCAAGGTGAGCGGCAACAACACGATCGACCAGCCGTACCAGTACGCTGCCGTCACGGATCTCTACTTCGCCTCGGCCTTTCTGCCCGATGTGCCCGATCGCGCCACGGTCGTCACTCTGCACAACTCCATCGAACTGCCCAGCGACCCCTCCGATCCTAACAGCAAGAAGACTTCCGCCGACGTGCTCGGCCTCGCGGTCGGCGACACCAGCGGCTACACCCGCCTGCGCTTGTTTGCCGGGCCCAAGGCCACCGATGTGCTCAAGTCCGTCCACGCCACCGGCGCCGATGGGAAGCCCGACGGGCCCATCCCTCGAATCGCTCATCCAGTTCGGTTGGATGACCGTCATCGCCAAGCCGCTTTATCTCGTGCTGCGCTTCATGGTGCGGCACGGCATTCCGAATTGGGGTTGGGCCATCATCATCTTCACGGTGCTCTTCAATCTGGTGCTGCTGCCCACACGCCTCATGATGACCAAGTCGTCGCTGAAGATGATGCGCATTCAGCCCAAGGTCGACGCCATCAAGAAGCGCTACGCGAATCTCAAGATGAACGACCCCAAGCGGAACGAGATGAACGCCGAGATGATGGCGCTCTACAAGACCGAGGGCGTGAACATGTACGGCGGCTGCCTGCCCATGCTCCTGCAGATGCCGTTCTTCTTCGCCTACTTCCGCGTGCTGCAGAACGCCGTCGAGCTGCGCCAGGCGCACTGGTACTGGCTCCCCGATCTCTCTCAGCCCGATCCGACGCACGTCCTGCCCATCTTCGTCATCGTCACCATGTTCTTCACGCAGTACATCACGCCCTCGCCGGGCATGGATCCCGCGTCAGCGGCGGATGATGGCCTTCATGATGCCGGTCGTCTTCGGCTTCATGCTTTGGCACTACCCCTCGGGACTGGCGCTCTACTGGCTGCACCGGCAACATCATCATGCTGGCCATGCAGATCGGCATCAACCGCTCGCATTGGGGCAAGGAGATGCACGCCATCGCCGCTCGCCGCGCCGCCAAAAAGCTCGGCGCCAACCCCAAAACCGTCCAGGGCAAACGGTAAGGCATAAAACAGGGACTAAGGGACTCGGGACTAAGGGATTAAGGAGAAAGACGATGGGGCAATCATTCAAAGACTTGGTCGTTTGGCAGCGATTCATCGAACTCACAACCGATGTCTATAAGCTGACCTCAAAGTTTCCCGAATCCGAACGCTTTGGCCTAGCCAACCAGATGCGCAGAGCTTCCATATCGATTGCGAGTAACGTCGCGGAGGGTTACGGCCGCTCAACTAAGGGCGAGTATGTGCAGTTTCTCGGGCATGCTCGCGGATCCTGTTCGGAGCTTGAAACACAAATCGTAATCGCCAAAAACCTTGCGTTCGGCGCGAGTCAAAATCTTCAATCAGCCGAGACCCTCTGTAACGACGTAGGTAGGCTTCTCGGCGCATTGATAAAGTCCATTCGAGCAAAGCAGTCTCCGGCCGCTTAGTTAGTCCCTTAGTCCCGAGTCCCTTAGTCCCTAATCCCTGTTCCCTGTTCCCTGCTCTTTGATTTATCGTCGATCTCATATGGCCAGCCCGGAGATTCAGGTCCCCCATCCCGCGCCCGAAGCGGAAGAGATCTATCGCCGCTGGATTCGCTTTCTCGACGAAGAGTTCCTCCGGCACCACTCTCCGGAACGCCGCAGCGAGATTGTGCGCGACCAGTTGCATCAGATCTATCTGGGCCGTCCCCACGGCGGCAAACTCAATCTCACGCTTACCTCCGAGCTGCCCGGCAACGTGGCCAGTCTCTCGCTCGACCCGCACAACGTCACCATGGAAGCCGAGCACTTCGCCGAAGTCGATCGCGAGCGCTTTGCGCGCCGCAAGCCGCTGCTCTGGTTCTGGCAGATGTTCGACCGCTCGCCGATGGGCCTCAATCACTGGCTCGGCCTGCGCTTCCGCTGCATGTTGGGCCGCCACATCTTTGAGCACCTCGGCTCAGGCGTCAAAATCTACCACGGCGTCGATCTCACCTACGGCTACAACCTCTCCATCGGCGACGGCGTCGTCATCCGCCAGCGCGCGCTGCTCAACGATCGTGGCGGCATCACCATCGGCAAGAACGCCGTCATCGGTTCCTACTCCCGCATCTTTTCCTTCTGGCACGATGCCGCCGACTACGAAAAGATCCGCCTTCAGCCCACCGTCATTGGCGACGGCGCCCACATCGCCAGCCACGCCATCGTGCTGGCCGGCCAAAACGTCGCGCCCGGCCAGTCCGTCGGCAGCTTCCCCGCCGATCGCTCCTGAACCCCTGTATCCGCGCGCACAGATCGCGGATCGTCGCTCTTTGGTACACTCGCTCCACAGCCCTCCGCCATGCTCTTTAAGGCTCTTAGCGCGGCCGTCTACGGCATCGACGCCAACCTCATCGATGTCGAGGTCGACTATAGCGGCGTGGTCTCGAACGAGGACCACTTTCACACCGTGGGCCTGCCCGACGCCGCCGTGCGCGAGAGCCGCGACCGCGTGCGCGCCGCCATCAAGAACTCCGGCTACCTGATCCCGCCCACCTTCATCACCATCAATCTCGCTCCCGCCGACCTCAAAAAAGAAGGCTCCGGCTTCGATCTGCCCATCGCCGTCGGCATTCTGGGCGCTTACGGCGCCCTGCGCATCGAACGACCTCAGCCGCTTTCTCCTGGTCGGCGAACTCGGCCTCGACGGCGGCGTGCGCCCCATTCCCGGCATGTTGCCCATGGCCATCCTGGCCCGCGAAAAAGGCATTCCCAACCTGATTCTGCCCGCCGCCAACGCCGCCGAAGCCGCGGTCGTCGAGGGCGTCAACGTCTATCCCGTCTCCTCGCTCCTCGATGTGCTCGAACTGCTCAACACCTCCGTCGTCGGCGTCATCCAGCGCGAGCCCTTCCGCGTCGTCACCGAGGATCTGCTCGGCAAGCTCGAGCAGTTCAGCGTCGACTTCTGCGATGTGCGCGGCCAGCAAACCGCCAAGCGCGCCCTCGAAGTGGCCGCGGCCGGCAGCCACAACATTCTCATGATCGGCCCGCCCGGCTCCGGCAAAACCATGCTCGCCAAGCGCCTGCCCTCGATCCTCGCCCCGCTCACCTTCGAGGAAGCGCTCGAAACCACCAAGATTCACTCCGTCGCCGGCGTGCTCGATGCCGGCGCAGGCCTCGTCACGCAGCGCCCCTTTCGCTCGCCGCATCACACCATCTCCGACGCCGGCCTCATCGGCGGCGGCATCGTGCCTCGCCCCGGCGAGGTCTCGCTCGCGCACAACGGCCTGCTCTTTCTCGACGAGCTGCCCGAATTTCCCCGCAACGTGCTCGAAGTCATGCGCCAGCCGCTCGAGGATCACACCGTCACCATCGCGCGCGCCTCCATGTCGCTCAGTTTTCCCGCGCGCTTCATGCTGGCCGCGGCCATGAATCCCTGCCCCTGCGGCTACTTCAACGACAAGTCGCGCGAGTGCATGTGCACTCCGCCCATGATCCAGCGCTACGTGGCCAAGATCTCCGGCCCCCTGCTCGACCGCATCGACATCCACATCGAAGTTCCCGCCGTTCAATACAAGGAACTCCGCGGCGGCGCGGCGGCCGAGGGCTCGGCCCAGATTCGCGCCCGCGTCATGGCCGCCCGCGACGCGTCAACGCGAGCGCTTCCCAAAGCCAGCGAAAAAATCTACGCCAACGCGCAGATGACCACGCGCCAGATTCGCGCCTACTGCGAGTTGGGCGCCGACGCCGAGCGCCTGCTCGAGCGCGCCATGCAGCAGCAGGGCCTCACCGCCCGCGCCCACGATCGCATCCTCAAAGTCGCCCGCACCATCGCCGACCTTGAAGGCGCCGAAAGCCTCTCCGTCGCCCACCTGGCCGAAGCCATCCAATACCGCACCCTCGACCGCAGCTACTGGGCGTGATGCGCTCCCGCCATTCTCAATCGTTCCAACCTACGTCATTTGTGAGCCGTAGGTGTCCGTAAACTGTTCACTCACTCACCAATCCGGGGGATTACCTTCGATTCTCAATCGGCTCTAATCTCGAACTTCGTAGCCGATATTCCGGGTAAGATACATCTCACGGCGGCGGTCGATTAGCAGGGAGGCGCTCTTGCAGGACATCGCCCTTCAATCCGGTTGGGAGACCTTCCTTCTCGCCGCCCCCTTTGTGGGCATGGTGCTTGTCGGTGTCTTCCGCCTCGATGAAATCGCTACCTCCCCGAAGCGCAAACACGGCCGGCGTCCCCGGCTCACCGGCAACGACGAAAATGGCAGAGTGCTTCAAACCGACCCCGACGGACGGCCCTGGACCGATCCGCGCGGCCCGGCGCACACTGCCGCAATTGACTGAAAGGGTTCACTCCGGCCACCGCCCAGCGCCCGTTGTTCCCCACGCCTTCCCGTTTGCGCCGCCCCTCCAGCCACCAAGCCCCTGATTTTCGACTGATAACAAATAACTTAGGGTGTCACGCCGCAGGCCGAACCCAAGCCCCGCGCCGGCTGTGGAAACGTTTGACAAACCGTCTCAATTGGCCCGAAATAACTATTGACCGGACCCAAGCTTGGATATACTCTCAACATAGCCATCCATAGAGGGCAGGTTGCGCATTGCGGCCGGGTGTGCCCGTCAGCCATTTCCAGCATCAAACCTTTGAGAGAAGGCTCTTTTGATGCCTTGGCTGCGTTCTTGAGCAGCGCTCGGGAAGGGCCAGATAGGTGCCCGGATATCCGGCGCGCAAACTGCAGATCCGATACGGTATGGCATCCATTTCATAGCGTGCAATGGCCCCAAATGTTTTAGAACTGTGGGCAGGCGAAGCGCGTCTAAGAGGTGGAAGTTGCAATTTGGGGTAGCCCTCGATTGTATTGGCTCCCCTCAGTTGTGCTGGCGGCTCAACGGCCAATTCCAGTGCAACTATTTGAAAAAGAAGGAGAGAGACAATGCGTTCTGATCTTGTTTTTCGGGCACTTTCTCACGTGTCCAATCGCTACCAGCTCTGTACACTGGCAAGCAAGGCAACCCGTAAGCTCCACAAGCCGAACACACGGCTGCAGGACACGACGAACGAAGTTTTGTGCCGTTTTGAAGTGGCCAATCCTGAAGCTGAGACGCCCGAAGAGGCGCCCGCGGTTCATCCGGTTGAAAGGCGCCGTGCGGCCTAACGGCGTCTCTCGCCGCATTGTGCGTTCAGTCAAGCAAGCGTTTCAAGGTAGCTCCCCGTCGAATGAGGCCAACTCTTTCCCGGCGCTCCGCGACTCCAGATGAGTTTGGGGGATGATCCAAAGCTGGTTTGCGCCGGCTGAATTTCTTGTGACCCGCACGGTTGTTTCCTCTGGAGCACTTCCCGCTCCGCATTCCCTCCAACACATCCCGCCCA
>CAWIHC010000002.1:0-448135 GCA_963835895.1 uncultured Acidobacteriaceae bacterium
AGAAATTGGAAGCGGGCCGCAGGATCCTCATCGGCGCTATTACCCGGCGCCTGAGAAGCCGTGAGCACAGTCAGAACGTCTCATATGAGTTTTGCTCCCGTTGGGAGAAGGGAGTATCTTTTCGTCATCGAGCAGAATATCCCGGCGTATGCGTCGGTGTTCGGACGCGACGCCGTATTGGAACATTTTTCGGGCAGCTTGATTCCGCTCGGAGAGCGTCCCAACACGGGCGGCGATGGAAACATGTTTATTGCTGGCGAGGAGCACAATGAGGAAGACACGTTAAAAACAACAGGCCAGCGCATGAAACCTAAAACGGGAACGCACCTCTCATCGTCATAGCGTCCACGCGCTTTTCATTACCCCCAATGAAACGGCGACATGATGACAACAACCAATCTCGACTCGAATCGATGGTGGGCCCACACTGAAGGAGCCGACGGCAAGCGGGAAGAACTGAGGGTGCACTTGGCCCGTGTCGCAGAAAAGGCTGCCCAGTTTGCCGCGCCATTTTCCGCTTCGGATGAAGCCCATAATGCTGGTCTCTTGCACGACCTCGGCAAGTACGGGAGCTTGTTTCAGCGTCGGCTTGAGGGCAAGGAGCGTGGGATCGACCACTGGACGGCTGGGGCATGGAAGGCGCTTCGTCTGCGACATGGAGTTGCTGCTGCGCTAGCCGTGGAAGGGCACCATATCGGCCTGCAGAAAGGCGATCCATCGTCCGTCAAATTGCTTGCCCAGCGTTTGATGAATAAGCCCCACCCTCACCGCAGCCTCCGTTACTCAGAATTGGACGATCCCAAAGCCAAACTGCTCTTTGAACGATTCGCGGGCGATGGCTTGTCCCTTCGTCCGCTTTCCAAATCGCTAATGGACTTTACTTCCACCGCGGCAGCGATGCTCGACGTTCGCATGTTGTTTTCAGCCTTGGTGGACGCTGACTTTCTCGAAACAGAGGCTCACTTTGAGGGGAAGCAAAGACCGGAGGCCAAAGATTTGAAGATCGCTCGATGGTTGCTGGCGCTGGACGACCACATCCGACGACGGGCCGAGGATGCTCGTAAGAAAGGCGCTTCGGAGAGCGTTCTTAGTTTGAGATCCATCCTGCGAGAACAGTGCCGCAAGGCGGCGGGCCTTCCAACGGGATTGTATACACTGACTGCGCCCACCGGGACGGGCAAGACCCTTGCGTTGCTGGAATTCGCGTTACGTCATGCGGAGGCGCACAGCGACTTGCGCAGGATTGTCTTTGTTGCTCCTTACCTCAGTATTCTCGACCAAACGGCCGATGCGGTAAGCGCCGCACTGGGCCTGGAGCACGATCCGCGCGTTCTGCTTGAACACCATTCGCTGGCAGTCGAGAGACTGAAAAGGCAAGACGGCAGTGGCGAGTTGGAGCGTACGCAGGAAATGCTCGCCGAGAATTGGGACTCCCCCATTGTTGTTACGACCAATGTCCAATTCTTTGAATCGCTGTTTTCGAATCGTCCGTCCGCCTGCCGCAAGCTCCACAGGCTGGCCGGGGCCGTTCTCTGCTTCGACGAAGTCCAGTCTCTGCCGCTGCCAGTTGTCTTGCCCACCCTTGCGGCTCTGGCACGTCTGAGCGAATGCTATGGGGCCACCGTGGTATTTTCTACTGCCACGCAACCAGCTTTTGCTTCGCTGTCGAATGCCCTGAAGCAACGAAAATTGGGGGGCAGCGAATGGTCTCCGAGAGAAATCAACACGCAACAAAGAGAAATGTTCCATGCTGCCCAGCGCGTCGAGTACACCTGGCCCGGGCCGGACGAATCCCTGTCATGGAGCGAGATCGCAGATTGGATGTTGCAAGGCCCCTGCCAGGCTCTCTGCGTGTTGAACACGAAACGACAAGCTGTCGAGTTGTTCCTGGAACTCAATGAACGACCGGGTGTCCATCCATATCATCTTTCTACCGCGATGTGCCCAGAACACCGGCGCCGAGTTCTCGACAAAGTCCGAGCCTTGCTTGATAGCGGAGTTCCGTGCCCGCTCGTTTCCACGCAGTGCGTGGAAGCGGGCGTGGACCTTGATTTCCCCCGCGTATTTCGTGCACTTGGGCCGTTGGATTCAATCGTCCAGGCCGCCGGACGCTGCAACCGCAATCAGAGGGCAAAACGGGGCGAGGTTCGCGTCTTCCGGCCCACGCCCGGAGATTCACCAGAATATCCGAAGGATTCGGCTTACAGGAACGCGGCGATGCTTGCCAGGAAATATTGCGGAAAAGACTTGAACGATCCGGAGATTTTTTCCGAGTACTACCGCGAACTCTACTGCGTACAGAACGTAGAAAGAGAGGAAAGCGAATTGCATGACGCAGTCGAGAGGAAGGACTTTGAGGAAGTTGCGCGCCTCTACCGGATTGTCGACGAAAACTCTGTCAATGTACTGGCTCCATACGGCGATGGCCCGCAGCTTGCGCGGGAGGTCCGGCAAGCGAGCCTTTCCGCCGACTGGATCCGCCGCGCTCGCCCCTATTGCGTCAACGTATCCCGCTGGCAAGTTGAAAAGTACGCGGCATGCTTTGAATCTGTCCCCGTCGGGCACAATAGGCAGGAAGCAGAAGACTGGCGGATTCTGATAGGAGAGGGGACATATCACTCGGAACTTGGGATCCAATTGACCGAGAACCCATTCATGGGGGTGTGTGATCGATGAACAGCAATGAACAATCGTTGGAAGTTTGGGGCGATCTGGCTTGCTTTACCCGCCCCGAAATGAAGGTGGAGCGGTTTAGCTATCCGGTAATGACGCCATCAGCAGCACGCGGCATCTTTGACGCTATCTACTGCAAGCCCAATGAATTTCGTTGGCAGGTAACCGGCATCGAAGTGTGCAGGCCGGTTCAATGGATTGCTCTGCGCCGCAACGAAGTGGAAGGCGTAGCAAGCACGCGCGAGATTGAGCAATGGATGAGCGGCAGCAGAACGCCTACCCCCATTCTGGCGGACGAACAGCGCCAGCAGCGGCAGACGATGGCGTTGCGAGACGTTTGCTATCGCTTGCGGGCGCGCGCCGTTCCTTGGCCTGGGTTCGAGGCCAACCTGATTGGCATTGAAAAGCAGTTCCAGCGGCGCGTCGAACGCGGAAAATGCTTTTCCCAGCCCTACTTCGGCTGCCGCGAATTCCCGGCTTACTTTTCTCCCATTAAAAGCGAGGATCCGCCGCAGGCGATCGACATTCCGATCGGTCCGATGCTGTACGATGTCTTCGATCTCTCCCAGCCGAATGAAAATGACGCGCCCCCGTTTATCTCGGTCTTCCATGCCGATGTTCGCAGAGGGAGCCTAACCTGGATGGGAGCACCCGATGGAGCCGGAGTCCCCGACTGGAACAATACTGCTGTTCTAAAACCTCCAAAGGAGGACCGCCATGCTGCACCGCGTCAGTGAGTATGTTGAGCGTTACCAGGTCCCATACCGCGTAGGCTGCGCTTTCCTTGACGCGAGGTTCGTTATCGCTTGCGACAACGATGGGAACTACCTCGGCTTAGATGAACATGACAAGAAGAAGCGTCGTGAATTTCCATGTGCCCCATTTTTGGAACAACCTGACATGATTAGCGGAGGAATTACCAAAGCGCAGTTTCTGCTAGATACAGCCTCCGCCGTAGCACACTATTCCGAGAAGGATGCCCAGCCCGGAGAGGAGCAAATCACAGAAGAAGGCGGCAAAGGCAAGGCTGAAGAGAGGCACCGTTATTTTTGGAAGTTGATCGCCGAAGCGGCCGAGACCGTTGAGGACTTGAAGCCTTTGGCCAAGTTGAACTCACCTGGAACTCTGCAGCGGATAAGGCAAGAACTCAAGGAGAAAAAAGCGAAAACCACGGATCCCGTCACCTTCCGTATCGGCCTAGATTACCCCATCGAACGCGACTACTGGCATTCCTGGTGGGATAAGAAACTCGCAGGAATTAGGGCTTTGAAGACCGGGAATGACGCTTCGGGAAAGAGCATTGCGCCAATGCTTTCATTGTTATCCGGGAATCCCGTTGCTCCCTGCCGAACACACCCCAAGTTGAAAAGATTGCCTGATTCACAGCCGTCGGGCGCTTCGCTGATTAGTTTTGAGAAAAGCAGTCCTGCGTTCCGTTCATTCCAACTTGAGCAATCGCAGAACTGCGCCATGAGTGAAGTTGAGGCCACTACGTATGCGGCCGGACTCAACCATCTGATTCGTAAACAGAGCCGGGATCTGGCCGGAGCCAAGGTGCTCTATTGGTACAAGGAACCCGTGCTTCCATCGGACGACGTGGTTGCGGTGATTTGCCCCGACGAGGATGACCGTCCCAAGGCTCAGGACGACCTTTCAGAAGATCCGTCGGCCGTGCCCGGCGCGCTGCAGCGCATGCGCGATTTGCTCGATGCAATCCATACAGGCCAACGGCCGGATCTGGCGGGCAACGAATTCTACGTTTTGACTATGGCAGGAAATCGAGGACGCGCCGTTGTACGCGATTGGCAGGAAGGGAGCTACAAGAAGCTACTGGAAGCGGTGCTCGCCTGGCAGGAAGACACCGCGATCCTTCTTCCATCAGGGAAACTTCCCTCCAAGGTACCGGGGATGCGGCGGCTCATTGAATGCGTGCTTCCGCCACTGAAAAAGGGCCAGAAACGCGAAGAATGGCACAAGCGGGCCCAGCATATTCGCTCTAGCCTATGGCGCGCCGCTATCGGCAACCGCGAGTTGCCGTATGAAGTCGTTTATCGACTGGTTCCAGAGTTGCGCGATTTTGCCCTCACGGGAGCACTCGAATCATGCTTTCCCATTCGTAGGGATGGAAAACAGAGGGGCAGGAAGAAAGAAAAGGATCAAGCGTCAAACAACAACTGGCTGCTTTGGCAGCGCATGGCGCTGCTCAAGGCCTATCATCTTCGCAAAGGCACCGGCTCCAATTTCGCTTCCGGTCAGGAAAGGAACAATCATATGGCAATCCAACAATGCCTTAACCCAGACCATCCTTCGCCCGCCTATCATTGCGGGCGCCTGATGGCAGTCCTCGCCAATGTGCAGCGGGAAGCTCTCGGGGATGTCGGCGCAGGCGTGATCCAGCGCTACTACGCTGCTGCCTGCGCGACGCCCGGACTGGTCTTTGGCCGGCTCATTCGCAACACGCAGTATCACATCGACAAAATCCGTTCCAAAAAGGACTGGCTTGCCCGCTTTTTTAACCAATCTCTAGCCGAGATCTGCTGCCACATCGGCCAGGAGATCCCGAAGACTCTGTCACTGGAAGAACAAAGTCTCTTTGCCCTCGGCTTCTACCAGCAAATGGCCAAGCCTTGGAAGGACGTTTCGGAAAAGGCCACTAACGACAACGGCAGCGGACCCAACTCCGCCCAAACCAACTCCGAGGAGAACGCACAATGAATTCGCCCGTCATCTCCAATCGCTATGAGTTTCTCTATCTTTTCGACTGTATCGATGGCAACCCCAATGGCGATCCCGACGCCGCCAATATGCCTCGTCTTGATCCCCAGACCATGCACGGACTGGTATCTGACGTAGCTCTCAAACGCCGCATTCGCAACTATGTTTCCGCAGCATATGGAAACGAATCCCCTTACCGCATCTTCGTCGAGCACGGTACCAATCTGAATCGTTTCATCGCTGAGGCTCACTTGAAAGAAAACGGAGTACTGCCCAAAAAGAAAAAGGACAATAAGGCTGGGGGCGAAGTCGAGGAGAGTGATGGAGCAGGTAGCGCCGCCTCCAAACCGGCAGTTGCTCGGGCGAGGGACTATATGTGCCGGGAGTTTTTCGATGTTCGTACCTTCGGCGCAGTTATGAGCACAGGACCGAACGCCGGACAGGTGCGCGGGCCGGTCCAACTGGCTTTCGCACGCTCACTTCACCCTGTCCTCGCACTGGATATTTCTCTCACTCGCGGGGCCGTCGCGGAAGATGTCAAGAACGCCAAATCTCTTGACGACTACAAGAAGTGGGAAGCCGAGCAACCGGAAGACGAGCTTCGCACGATGGGCCGCAAGACTCTTATTCCCTTTGGCCTTTACGTAGGCCGCGGTTTCGTCAGCGCCAACCTTGCCAACGGGTCCAAGAGCAACCCCGGCACGCTTTTCAGCGAAGCAGACCTTCATCTTTTCTGGCAAGCCCTACTGAACATGTACGAGCACGACCGCTCTGCAAGCAAGGGCATCATGAGCGTCTACGGCGACCATTCCTTTGTGTTCAAGCACGTCGGAAATGCCACGAATGAGGAGCAGAAGAGGCGCCAAGCCATGCTCGGCTGCGCTCCCGCACACGAGTTGTTTTCGCTCGTCACTGACCGCATCGCGCTCAAGGACGAGGCCAAGCCGCCACGTTCAATTGTCGATTACAGCCTTCCATCTATCGAAGACATCAAGGCAAATCTAGCCGCGGGAAACGGCGTGGAGGTCTTTACCCTGTCCGAGTTGGCGGCTGGCAGCGAAAGGTAACCCGCAGTCATATGACGCAATACTCCGAGGACGATCTCCTCCCGCTCTCCGGTCTCCAGCATCTCGCCTTCTGCGAACGGCGTTGGGCGCTGATTCACCTGGAGCAGCAATGGGAGGAGAACCTCTTCACCGCCGAGGGCAAACTGCTGCATGAAAAGGCGCACTCGGCGGAAATCGAATCCCGCCCCGAGGTGCTGGTGCGGCGCACTCTTCCACTGCGGTCCTTTCGCCTCGGCATCTCCGGACAAGCCGACATCGTCGAGTTCCTCCCATGCGAAGCTTCCGAGCCGGGCGTTCCGATGCCGCGCCGCAAGGGGCTCTGGAAGCCGTATCCGGTGGAGTACAAGCGGACCCGCGACCAGCACGGCAGCATGGCCTATCACATTCAGCTTTGCGCGCAGGCGCTTTGCCTGGAAGAGATGCTGCACGTGCCCGTTCCCGCAGGCGCTGTCTTTGACGGCAAAGCAAAGCGCCGCGATATGGTGAACTTCGACGAACCGCTTCGTCAAGAGGTCGAACGCCTTGCCGCCCGCATGCACCAGATTCTTCAGTCTGGCAGAACGCCACAGGCCGTCTACGCGAAGAAATGCGAAGGCTGCTCCATGAAGCCCGTCTGCCTGCCCACGGTCGTCGAATCAGCCAGCGCCTCGCGTTATCTGAGCCGGGCAATTGATGCCAATCTCAGGCAGGCTGCTGGCGCCGGCTCCAGCAAAGATGAGGACCAGTCACGATGAGAAAGCTCCTCAATACGTTGTATGTCACCATCCCCAATGCCTACCTAAGTAAGGATGGTGAGACAGTTCTCGTTCGCGTCGAGCAGGAAACCCGTCTACGCGTGCCGATCCATACACTGGAAGGAATCGTCTGCGTCGGGGTGGTCTCGATGAGTCCTCCCTTGATGGGATTCTGCGCCGAGCGCAACGTCGGCGTGAGTTTCCTCAGCGAGCACGGCCGCTTTCTCGCCCGCATCCAGGGGCCAATCCACGGCAACGTCCTGCTGCGGCGGGAGCAGTACCGCCGCGCCGATCAGGACACGGAGTCCGCCGCCATCGCGAGGTCAATTCTGCTGGCGAAGATCGCCAACAGCCGCACTTCACTCTTGCGTGCCGGCCGTGAGCACTCTTCAGAGACCCTTGATCTTGCCTCTACGCAACTTGGCCAATCGCTGCGCCTGCTCGCTTCTGCACCTTCGCTCGATGGACTGCGTGGAGTTGAAGGAGATGCCGCGCAGACGTATTTCGGCGTCTTCGATGAACTCATCCTGCACCAGAAGGAGGAGTTTTTCTTTCATGGGCGGAGCCGGCGTCCCCCACTTGACAATGTCAATGCATTGCTGTCGTTCCTCTATGTACTTCTGGCGCACGACGTTGCTTCGGCATTGGAGACTGTAGGCCTCGACCCCGCAGTTGGATTTCTGCATCGCGACCGTCCCGGCCGCGCCGGCCTTGCTCTGGACCTTATGGAGGAGTTGCGTCCGGTATTGGCCAACAGGCTTGCACTTACCCTCATCAACCGCCGCCAGGTAGCTGGAAATGGATTCTCCAGCAACGAGTCCGGCGGGGTAACAATGAACGATGCCACACGCAAAGAGGTGCTGGTCGCATGGCAGTTGCGCAAGCAGGAGGAGGTCCTCCATCCATTTCTGAACGAACGCATCCCCTTTGGCCTGGTTCCCTACGCACAGGCTCTTCTGCTGGCGCGTCACCTGCGCAGCGATCTCGACGCCTACCCTTCCTTTATCTGGAGATGACAAAGCATGATGGTGCTTGTGACTTACGACATGGGTACGCAGTCCGAAGACGGAAAGCGCCGCCTGCGGCAAATAGCTAAACTATGTCAGAATCATGGTCAGCGGGTGCAGTTCTCAGTCTTTGAGTGTCTACTTGAACCTGCCCAGTGGGTTGAGTTTCGCGCCAAGCTCCTCGCGATTATCGACCCCTCCATCGATAGCCTCCGTTTCTACTTCCTGGGGGCCAACTGGCAGAGGCGTGTGGAACACGCTGGAGCCAAGCCCAGCTACAACCCGGAAGGCCCGCTGATTCTTTAGCGCGAACCTCAAGCGAACAGTCCCTCTCCAGAAGGTTCGCGCTTGCGTTATCTCGTTCACTCCATATGTCTTACATTTCAATGCTCCTCTTCGTGGTGTTCTTCACATCCATTTTTGGCAGAGTTCGCGCAATGGACAGGCTAGGATGCAGAAACTAAAACTGCTACAGTAGAGCCGTCGCGCCCCGCGTGGGGCGCGTGGATTGAAACGGCGGCTCGCGGAGTGAGCGTCGTGGCGTACGAGAGGTCGCGCCCCGCGTGGGGCGCGTGGATTGAAACCACGTCCTGGGTGTCGTACAGGTTGATGGCGTGGGCGTCGCGCCCCGCGTGGGGCGCGTGGATTGAAACACCGCGATGGTCGCGTCCATCGCGCCGGCACTGCCGTCGCGCCCCGCGTGGGGCGCGTGGATTGAAACCCATCGGGCGGCGCGGGGGTGGTGCTGCTGTCGTGTCGCGCCCCGCGTGGGGCGCGTGGATTGAAACTTTGTTAGGCAACGCGGTGGCTGATGAGGCCACTCAGGCCCGCATTGCGCAGCTAATGGGGAACTGCGTGCTTTGAGCAGGGGCCGGTTAATTCTTTGACTTGAAGCGCAAAATGTTCTCCTTCGATATCAAAGTTGACGTGCTACGCGCCCTAGCCAGTTTCCTTTTCTCTCTCCTCCCCCACGGTTAAGCTTGTTGTTCTTCATTCGGGTCCGCGCACTCACCTTTTCATGCAATAAAGCCACTACTCACACTGCTCCCCCTTCACGCGAACCCCTTTGGTTACTGTCGGTTGGCTCATGGTATTCCAATCTACTATACCTATGCTGTAAGATACATCACGACAAGGAAATAACATGATAGCTGCGAAGAAGGCCATAACCCGACCGAAGCGCAGAGTCGTTTCTCCCGCAGAGAAGCGCACTCAACTTCGGCTGACTGTCGATTCCAGATTCACCAAGACCCATTTCAATCAACTCTTTGCCGTGCTCAAAATCCGGAAAAAGAACGCCCTCGCGGAGCACATCATCATGAGTTTCAAAACCAAGACCGCGCAGGCGCAACTTCTTGCGTTCTATAACAACCAGTGGTTGAACATTCCATTTCAGACTATTGATACCGCATTCGTGTTTCCTTTGACGCACGAGATAGCCGACGAACTGGAGAGAGTCGGAGGAGAGGTTCTCTGCGGAGTGAATCGGTCAAAGGCATTTCGCGTGATGGTGGCCTACTTTGCCTTCGTCCATAAGCTCAAAAATCCAGCACTGGCCCCAGTGGCCTAGCCTTTCAGAACAGCGCCAAGCTGCTTGCAAGTTCACACGGGATGATCGTATAAAGTCTGCTGCCGACGTGCCGTGGCGTACGGTTCACTCTTTCGTGACGTATGACAGGGGTATTGTCCGGTCATCGGCTACCTGCCCTCTCTTTCGCGATTGGGCGTTCTGAGATTACTGCGCATCAGGCGATGCGCCATCTGGCGGGCTTGCACAACCAGATCGATGATCTCTTGTCGCTTCCCCTCGTGAATCGATACCTTGAAAGACTGCTGGCCAGTGGGAGACCTGAGGAGGGCGATGGTCAGAGTGCCGTCTACGTTTGACTTCGGTTCCGGGAGTTGAGACGCCGTCAGAAGCTCGACGAATTGTCGTGCCTGAGCAACCGGCTGAAAAATAAAGAGAAGCTGGTGCACATCCGCTTCGTCGGTGAAAACCAAGTCTTGAGTTTCCTCCGTTCTGAGACGGGTCTCTATGGAATGCAGACGCGCAGCCTGAAGTTGCAGCGGATCAGCTCTGCGGTGTTGTTGGCTTTGGGCGATTTGCATCTCCGGGTCCGTGAATTGGGCGAAGATGCCGTGCTTAGCCGCAGTCGCTGTGACCATCCGCTTCCACTCCTCGGTTCCGGTACATGCGATTCTTGATCCGTATTTTTTGACGGCCATCTCCAACCCGAAGACAATTGCCGCCTCGTCCTGGTTGAGTACGGTCACAAGGCGTCCGCGGTCGATGACGGAAACCCTGCCGTTCAGCATATATGACACGTCGCCGGTCTTCCGGTTAATCGTCCAGATGCGTGTCGTGGCGATCTGTTTGGCGAGAGTTTGGTCTTTCAGTTGAGCCGAAAGCCTTTGCTGCACAAAGTCTGCCCAGTCGGATTTCTGATTGCCCTCGGGCGGCGCTCCGATATGCAGCGCGTCTGATTCCAGCCTCGCATCGAGCCGCCGCTGATTTCGTTGGTCGGCATAACGCCATCCGCGAAGTTGTGCGGCCGCTCGCGCGTCTCCTTCGTCGGCTCTGTCCGCAACCCACGAGCGGAGATCCTTCGGAGATGCTTCCTGCCGCTTCTGTTGAACAGACAGCTTCAGAGATCGTACTTCGAGTACCGATTGGGCCAAAGCCTGGGAGAGCAGGACTTTCTTGTCCGGCCACGGCAGAGCGGATGCGCGAATCTCCTTCTTTTGTTGGCGCAAAACATCAAGAATATATTGCCGGTCTTCCCTGCCGTCTGTTGTGAGGGCTTTGCACACTTCCCGTTGCCGATTACGATACAGGTTATAATCCGCCATCAGGGAGACTCGGTCGGAAAGTCGCTGCGCTTTCCGTTCATCCCTCAGTGCGCTATTACGAACAGGAGTACGACGGACGTGTTGAGCGTCCTCATAACCGGATGTTGAGGCGGGTGTCCAGGCCCCAAGAGCCGTTTCTGTGGCTTGGCGATTGATTCTCCCTGCAAAGTTGCTGCGGAATACGTCGGACGCCTTTACCCGGATGTTGTAGTCGATGGCAAGGACGGTATATCCGCCCTTCTCTCCCTTTTCGAGTCTGAGGTAGGCCTTCGACAGAAGGCGATGAAGGTCATCCCAGGTGACATTCTGTCGCGTCAGAAGTTTCCGGACACTGGGGGCCACTTCCCGTCGCACGTAGGATTGCAATGATTCCTGATCCTGGTAATGTTCAAATCGTGCGGCGGCGCCGGTCGCGTGTTGTCGCGCGGATCGAAGCGCATTGCGTTCGGATCTTGAAATACGCACAGCCTGTTGCGATTCCTCATCCCATCGTGTCGGACCAGGTGTGTGCGCCCAACCATGTTTTGCTTCAAGAAAGCGTACTGAGGCATCGAGAGTCAGCCAACTGAAAGATGGCGTGTGGGCTCTGTGCGTTATGGGGTGAATCTTGTTCAGCATGATGTGGATATGGAAATGCTTCTTGTCGTCGTGAGCGACGATAATGTACAAGTGTTTGTCGAACCCAAGTTGCTTCAGTGTGTGTAGGGCAGCATCGGTCCACTCTGCGCGAGACGGACGTTCACCTGGGGGCCATGCCAGTTCGTAATGGAACACTGCATCGTGGCAACGTGGGTTGAAGAATTCAAGCGCTTTCATCTCGGCTGCTGCTGTGTCGATACCGACGAGGTTGCTCGACAATACGACATCCCCTCGCAGCAGAGTATCGCCGCTAATTGCGTCGCGCTCTGTTGTGAGGTAGTTGAGCAACCGCTTGAAACTACTTCTGGACTTGCGCTTGCTCGGTTGGACCTTGGCAATCATGTTGGTCCCTCAGTACATCGCGATTCAGTCTCTGATCCAAGTTGTTGTTCGGTGACGCACCGAGCGGTATCGCTCCTGATGTGGGAGAACAGTGTTGCGCAGGTATGTCAAGGATGGTGGGCAATTATGTACGAACCTCTGGACGAAGTAGATGGTCTCGTATGAGGGGACTCGTTGCGTTTGTACGAAGCCAGTTTGCCTCCTGGTACATCGACAACCATGTTGGTTAAGCGGGCCAGCCGATCGAGTTCTCCGGGAAAGTAGTTGAAGCGCCTGCGAAAATTACTCACTAAATTCTTGCCACGATGTATCCGTTTGGCGATCATTCTGAGTCCTCGTCTTTGCTGATAACGGTTCGTAGTGTTGCGGTGATCCTCGCAAGAATCGCATTCAGTTCGCGCCTGAGTTCGTCCTCTTGTGGATGGCCCACGATTTGCATGAGCAGATGTTTCATGAGACCGCATAGGCTGCTTAAGCGGTTGATCGCCTTGTCGTCTATTCGCGAATGAAGCCGCTTGTTGAGGGAACATCTTCGCATGTATTCGCTGACTGTTAAGCCGGCTATGTACGCGTTGCGTTGAATGATCTCTTTCTCTTCCGAAAGAAGCTTGATGAGCTGCCCTCGGCGATGTTCTTTCTGCTTCGGTCTGGCCATTGCACGATTCCTCTGGGGTCTCGGGGCGAAGCCCTGAGCAAGATGCGCAGGCCCAAACACGAGTAGCGGAGCGGATTGTGTTTGGGCCGGTGGATATGCCGAAACGACCGTAGGGAGTTTCGGTATATACAGCGCGCACCTCGCCGTGCCTCTTAACAGTTCCGACTTTACAATATTACATAACTGCTGTCAATGTTGTGTTAGACTGTCTTCGGCTTGTTGTCGGCAAGGAAAGGAGGAAGGCAGATGGAAAAACGGCGCCGCAAGCCGCAAACGCTCACCGCAGAACAATTCGAGGCCTTTCGCACTCGCCTGGATGAGAGAGGGAATGTACCTCCCCCGCAACCCGAGTCCTACATGATGGGGGAGATCGTACGGGGCGTATACCCGCAGTTGAAAAAGTTGCGGGAGAACGGCTACACGCTGAAGATGTTGGTCCGTGTTTTTGAAGAGAACGGCGTCGTAATCACAATCCACGCCCTTTCCACCTACCTGAAGAACCTGGCGCTGCCAAGGGAACAAGCTCCAGCAAAAGCGGCCATTAAGGGCACGGTGGGGTCACCAACCGTTGAAGTAAGGCGTGGACAATTCCAGATGAAACCGGACGTAATGCTGTAAGAAAGGAAAGAGGTAAATGGCAAGGGTTTTCTTTGTAACTGGCAGTGCTGGCCTGGTTGGCTATCTGCAACACCGGTACACCCTGTGGAAATCGATTGGTTGTTCCGGCAATGTTCTCAACACATCTTCGAAAAGGTCTGTGAAGGTGATCGCGGCAACCATGTCGAAGAACTTTGTTCGATTCCCCCTCAAGACACGACATAACCGTCCACGCAACCTCCGGCTTCCTGCGTTGCCGGAATGAGAAAACAGGCTGATATGGAAACCGAATGGCTTACCGCAAATGAGGCCGCCCAGTACCTGAAAGTGAGGCCGCGCACGCTCCTCCAGTGGGTGCGCGAAAGTAAGATACCCGCACACCGGCTATCCGGCGTGCGGCGCTGTGTCTGGAGATTCCGCAAGCATGAGCTGGATGCTATCCTGTGTGCGTCATCCGCTGACCCTGCTGAGGGGAGGCAGTAATGAGGGTCCAGCGACACGCAAGCGGGTCTGTGCGCTACGACAAACGGCGCAAGACATGGAATTACCTCTGGTATGACGGCCCAACTCGCCGGTCAAAGCGAATTGGGACGAAGCAAGAATTTCCAACCAAGGCAGCCGCATGGGAGGAAGTCGAGCGCCTTGAAATCCTGGCGAAGCCACAGGATGGAGACAAAGGAGACACGGTGCGGAGTGTGGTTGCACGGTACGAAGCGGAGCGGATGCCTTCACGTCAATCGACGGTGCGGGTGTATCGTTCTTTCCTGAATAACCACGTTCTGCCGAAGTGGGCCGATACGCGGATTCAGGACGTACAGCCGCGCCCGGTTGAATTGTGGCTCCGTGAACTACCCTTATCGCCAAAGTCCAAAACGCATGTGCGGTCACTCATGCACGGGCTTGTGGAGTTTGCGATGTGGGCCGGTATGTTGGACATCAGCCGCAATCCCGTCTCCCTTGTCCGCAACATCGGGGCAACGCGGAAGGTGCGGAAAGCCCGGAGCCTCACGACGGAGCAGTTCCACGTTCTGTTGCGAGAGCTGCAAGAACCATTCGGGACGATGGCGTTGCTCTCTGTGTGCTTGGGCCTTCGCTTCAGTGAGGCGCTTGCGCTTCGATGGGGTGACGTGGATTGGCTAGGCTCAAGGCTGAGCATCCGGCGCGGCATCGTGAACCAGATTGTGGGAGATGTGAAGACGCAAGGGTCCGCAAAGACATTCAACCTTGCGAGCGAATTGCTGGAGCGCCTGAAGTCCTGGAAGCAGTATTCCCAATTTTCGGGGGCAGAGGATTGGATTTTTGCCAGTCCGTTCAAACTCGGGCGACTTCCTTACTCCTACACCGGCACACGGCAAGAGCTGGAGCGGGCATCGAAGGCCGCCGGAATTGGGCACATCAGTTCACACGCATTTCGGCACACCTACCGCTCCTGGCTGGACGCGGTGAAAACGCCGATTGCCGTGCAACAAAAAATGATGCGGCACACGGACATCCGCACGACCATGAACATTTACGGGGATGTGGTCACGGATGAGATGAGCACGGCGGGCTTGAGGGTTGCTGAACTTGCATTCCAGAGAAACGGAGCGCAAGCAGAGCGCGAATCGAGCTAAGTTATTGATTCTATGGTGGACGCGGTAGGAATCGAACCTACAACCTGTCGGTTAAGAGTTGCAAGAAAGGCAATTTCTGCGGTTGTCTCTGGAGTGCTCGGAACCCTGTGTTTATGCGGGTTCCGCGTCCCTTGCCACTACTCCCGATGACTCCGGTTTGCTGCCCACGGTCCCCGGTATTTTCCCCCGGTACTCGCGGATCCCTATAGGTTTCTCTTGCCTGCGTGCTGAGCCTAGGACCGCGCCCAAAGGCGAAGGCGTTTGTTTTGGCCTAACAAGTACACCTACCGCAGCGACCCTGTGGTCTACAAAATGAAAGTTGGCGCGCACCTTTTGCGGCCATGGTGGGATACCTCAGCTGCTCGCCCACCTCAAACCCACTGGCTCGCTGCCCTTCGGATGCCCCACGTCTCGATTCTAGAACCTGGGATCGCATGAACCCTCCTCGTCCCCTCTTTTTCCGTGCTAACTTAACTCAAAAGCTCTCAGGCCATCCACCCGGCGACCGGGCCCAAAGGAAAGGACAACGACAAGGATGCTTGAATCTGAAGAAAAACTGCGCCGAAATCAGAGCTTATGCTTGCCCGTCCTCAAACGGCGCTGGCTGCTTCCTCTCGGCATTGCATTTCTTGGCCTGGCGCTCAATACGATCGTAGCCTTCGAAATGTCCCCGACGGTCGACGAGGGATCGCATGTCGGCTATGGAGTCGCTGTACTGAAGGGCGCTCCCATGCGGGATTCCGTCACCCTGGATTTCAGCAGTCAGATGCCCGTCTCAGTGCTGAACGCGCTACCACGCGCAGACGCCAAACTGCTCGGTATGCTTGGATTCTCAGGAAAGCTGGTTCACACGCTGGGCAGCGTGCGAGCCGCCCGTTTTCCTACTATCCTTGCTACATTTGGCCTTTGCCTGCTCGTCTTTCTTTACGCAGAGTCCCTTTACGGCCGTGTGCCCGCTCTTTTCGCGGAAATTCTTTTTATTCTTTCCCCAAACATCATGGCCCACGGCACGCTCGGCACAAACGACCTGTATAGCGCGCTGGGCGTGCTGCTGTTTCTCTATTCGTTCCGCGCATTCCTCCTGGACCCAGTTTCAAAGACCGCTGCCTGCTCCGCCATCGCCCTGGGAGTAGCGCAACTGACCAAGTTCAGCGCAGTGTATCTCTATATCGTCATTGTGGTCTTTGCGCTTACCGCCGCCCTGTACTCCAGGATTTCCCGCGAACCTCTCTTCCGCATCACCAGAAGGCAACTCACTATCGCTGCCACACTCCTCCTTGTTGGTCCCGTTGTCATCATCAACATCGGCTTCCTGCTCTACCGCACCTGCACGCCGCTCGCCGGCTACGAATTCCGCAGCACGGCCTTCAAGGCCCTTCAGCAGGTTCCGTTTCTCCGCAGGATTCCCGTGCCCCTGCCCTATCCCTACGTTCAGGGGTTTGACCTGATGAGCTATGTCAACGCGCACGGCCACACCGACGAGTTCGGGAACATCTGCTTGCTGGGGCAGGTGCGCGGCCCGGAGCTGGCGCGTTCCGACGGATTTCATGCCTATTACCTGGTGGCCTACCTCTTTAAGGAGCCGCTGGGAATGCAGTTGCTTCTCATTCTTAGCTTGCTCTGGGTCGTCCGCCATCGTCGGCTCCGGGACTTCCTTCGCGAAGAATGGCTGCTGCTGCTCACCGCTGCCACATTTCTATTCATACTTTCTTTTTTCAGCAACACGCAGATCGGCATCCGCCATATTCTCCCGGTCTTGGCGATATTTGTCGTCGTATCGGGCGCGGCTTTTTCCCCGCCGCGCCAGCCTCGATGGCCCTATCGAGCACTCCTGTCCGGATGCGTGCTCTGGACCGCAGCCTCCGTCGGCAGCTACTTTCCCCAAATGATTCCCTACTTCAACGAGTTGCTCCCCGATAAAAAAATGGCCTACCAGATTCTTGCCGACAGCAACCTCGATTGGGGCCAGGATGGTTGGGTGCTGGAGGATTTCCTTAAAAGAAACCCAGATGTCATGCTCGACCCCCCGGCGCCCGTAACAGGTCGGATCCTGGTCGGCGGCGACCTGCTGGCGGGCGTGGACCCGCCAACCGCCGATTACTGGGTCAGAGCGCATGGGTTGAGGCCCGTTGCGGAGGTCGGCTACGCGCACTTCCTGTTTCGCATTCCAAACAAAGGGCCTTCGCAAGACAGCAAGAGCGACGATCTACGGAGTGCTCCACGCTGACGCTTTCGGGCACACAATGCGGGAGCGCGGGGAGCAAGCCTTCGATGGAATGCCGCCTGCTTTGCACTCATCGAAGAACGTCGCGAATGTCCTGGAGCAACGTGACGCCGATCGATGCGTCTTCTGCACTATGCGCGCCGAAGACGGACAGCAGCGCGCCGGTGAGGCGCTGGAGCCAACATCCCCCAGCAAGTTGAGCGATCTGTAGGAGAGGCTCGCTGGTGTCCATCTGCCGATCACTTAGGCCCGGCACATCGGCCACTTCGATCTTCTCCAAAAGCTCCATCACGCCGCTGCTGGCCCAGGCTTGAAGGTGCTCTTTTATCGGGTTGGCATCCTTTTGGATGCGGCGCTTTCGGAAGGCGAGACGGAAGAGACGGACTCGGAAGAGAAGATCGCGCCGCTTGCCTGCCGCTTTCACGATCTGCGGCACACTGCGGTTTCCCGGATGCTGAATGTCGGAACTCCCATTGCCAAGGTTGCGAAGATCGTAGGCTGGAGCACGTCCACAATGGTGCTCATGGCAGCGCGGTACGGTCACTTCTCTTTGAATGAATTGCGGGGAGCGGAGGAGAGCATCAATAGGGCGGAATTGAAGCGGGGTCCCCGGTATTTTCCCCGGTATCGGATGGAGGCGCGGAAGCGAAGCGCCCTAACTGATTGATCTGATTGGTGGACGCGGAAGGAATCGAACCTTCAACCTGTCGGTTAAGAGCCGAATGCTCTGCCAGTTGAGCTACGCGTCCTAGGGGTTCAAAAAGCCGCGCCCGTAACGATCCTGCGCGACTTCAGGCGGAGGTGAAAATGCCTTCCGCACCTCAAAAAAATATACCACAGACGCGGCTCGCACCCAAGGGCAGCGCAGTCTTCAACGCGCTAGCTCTTCAGCGCCACGCGAATGTGCAGTTCCCTCAACTGCTGCTCGCTTACGGGCGTGGGAGCTTCGGCCATCAGGTCAATGGCCTTCGCTGTCTTGGGGAAGGCGATGACTTCGCGCAAATTGCTTGCGCCCGCCAGCAGCATCACGATGCGATCGAGTCCCAGCGCGATGCCGCCATGCGGCGGCGTGCCGTATTCCAGCGCGTCCAGAAAGAATCCGAAGCGCGCGCGAGCCTCTTCGTCGCTGATCCCCAGCGAAGCAAAGATCTGCTGCTGCACGTCCTTGCGGTGAATACGAATCGATCCCGATCCGAGCTCGAGCCCGTTCATCGCCAGGTCGTAACAATTAGCCCGCACGCTCGCCGGATCGCTGACCAGGTTTGCCATATCGGCCTCGATGGGCGCGGTGAACGGATGATGCGCGGGCATCCATTTCGCCGATGCCAGGTCGTACTCGAACATCGGGAAGTCGGTGAGCCACATGGGATGGAAGGCCTGGCTGCCGTCGATCAGTTCGCTCGCCGCGCTTCGCGCCGCCGCGTTTTGGACAACCTCATCGGTGATGCGGAATGCGCCGTGCCGGTCGGCATACTTCTTCGCCAGCTCGGCGCGGAAGTTGCCGGCCGCGGCGTACACGTTGATCTCGCGCTCCGAAAGCCTGCCGGGAAACTTGGTGTCGCTGGCCTTGATGTGGTGCGCCGGATCGCCCGCGACCACGATCACGAAGTCCGCATCCGCCGCGCCCGCCAGCTCGCGCACCTTCGCGGCAGCCTCGGGAAAGCTCTTCGCCAGCCGCTTGAAATCGTCGATGAACTTCGCGCCCTTCTTCTGGTCGAAGAGCGGATGATTGTCCTCGCGCTCCTTGCGGCTCGAGCTCGCCCACGCTGGGAATGCGCAGCGCCACCACGGGCAGCGCAGGATCGATCTGCAGCGTGGCCAGCGCGTCGTCGGTAAACGCCGCCCGCACGTCGGTAAGGCCTGGCAGTCGCAGGTCCGGCTTGTCTGTGCCGAACTGCCGCATGGACTCGTCGTAGGTCATGCGCGGAAAGGGAATCGGCAAATCGATACCCGCAGCCGCAAAGCCCGCCTTCATAAACTGCTCCACCACGCCGAAGACCGTGTCCTGCTGCGGGAAGCTCATCTCCAGATCCACCTGCGTGAACTCAAGCTGGCGGTCGGCGCGCAGATCCTCGTCGCGGAAGCACCGTGCAATTTGAAAATACCTGTCGAAGCCCGAGATCATCAGGATCTGCTTGAAGATCTGCGGCGACTGCGGCAGCGCATAGAACTCGCCGGGATGCACGCGGCTGGGCACCAGAAAATCGCGCGCGCCCTCGGGCGTGGACTTGGTCAGGATAGGGGTTTCGATCTCGAGGAAGCCCTGCTTGCTCAGGCTCTCGCGAATGGCCAGCGTGATCTCGTGGCGCAGGCGGAAGTTGTGCTGCATCTCGGGCCGGCGCAGATCGATGTAGCGGTATTTGAGCCGCACTTCCTCGTTCTGGATTGCTTCTTCCGACGGCGAAAACGGCGCCAGCCGCGTGTCGTTCAGCACACGCGCAGCTCCGTGGCCTCGATCTCGATCTCGCCGGTAGGCATTTTAGGATTGATAGCGTCTTTATCGCGCAAGCGCACCCTGCCCACGGCGGCCACAACGTATTCGGGGCGCACCTGCTCGCCTTTCGCGTGGCCCTCGGGAATCAGGCTCGTGGTCAAGCACCACCTGCGCAATTCCTGTGCGGTCGCGGAGGTCGAGGAAGATCAGGTTGCCGTGGTCGCGGCGCCGGTTCACCCAGCCCATCAGCACCACTTGCTTGCCCGCGTCGGCAGCGCGCAGCGTGCCGCACATGTGGGTCCGTTCGAGATTCCCTAAAAAGTCGAGCACAACTCTAACCTTTCACCCTTGCTCTCTCAGAATGTGAGTGTTCTTCACCGCGGTTGCAGCAAGTTGCCGCCAAAGAACTGATCACTGTCCGCTGATTACTGACCACTGGGTTCTGAAAGAACCCTCGCCAGCTCCGCGCGAGGAACCTTTGTTTGTGTGCCTGAGGCGAAGTCCTTCACCGTCAGGATACCGGATTGGTGCTCGTCTTCGCCGAGGATGACGATGCGCAAAGAAGTCTTGTCGGCGGTCTCAAACGACTTCTTCAGTCGAAAGCTGCCGTCGCCGAGCTCGACGCGCAGGCCCGCACGGCGCAGTTCGCGCGCCAGAACCAGCGCGGCCGCGTTCAACTTCTCGCCGAGTGGCGCGATATAAGCGTCAGCCTTCATGTCCGGCGTGGCTACATGTACCGCTTCTTCCGCCTGCAGCGTCAGCACCAGCCGGTCGAGGCCGATCGCGAAGCCGATGCCCGGCGCCTTCGGCCCGCCGATGGCCTCGCTCAATCCGTCATAGCGCCCGCCGCCCAGCAGCGCGTTCTGCGCACCGAGTCCGCCGTGCGTGAATTCAAATGTCGTCCGCGTGTAGTAGTCCAGCCCGCGCACCAGGCGGTGATTCAGCTTGTAGGGCACGCCGGCGGCATCGAGAGCCGCGGTCACCTGGGCGAAGTGATCCTTCGATTCCTTCCCGAGTGAATCGCCAATCTTCGGCAGCGTCTCGATGATCGGCTGGTCCTCGGGCACCTTGCAGTCGAGCACGCGCAGCGGATTGGTGACGGCGCGCCGCTGGCAGTCACCGCACATTTTTGGCGCCACGGCGGCGAGAGCCGCGCGAAGCACATCGTTATAGCGCGCGCGGTCCGCGGCGGACCCAACAGAGTTGAGCTCAAGCGCCCAGCCGGTAATGCCCAGCTCGTCGAGCAGCGTGGCCAGCATCTCCAGCACTTCTGCGTCGCGCAGCGGCGATTCGCTGCCCGCCGAAGGAGGCCCGATCACCTCCGCGCCGATCTGCCAGAACTGCCGGTAACGCCCCTTCTGCGGCCGCTCGCGCCGGAACTGCGGCCCAATGTAGTAGAGCTTCTGCAACTGGCCGCTCTCACCCAGCCCGTGCTCAATGTAGGCCCGCACCACCCCGGCGGTGTTCTCCGGCCGCAGCGTGAGCGATTGGGAAGTTTTGTTGAAGTTGCCATAGAACGGCTCCAGAACTATGCCCTGGGACGTCGTTTCTTGTGGCACACCCGGAATCGGAGATGGGTAGACAAGTCGGCCCGTTACATTCTTGGCGAAATTCGATTTCGTGAGCGATTCACGGTGCTGAGAGACCGAAGAAGCCAATAGATTTAATGTCTCAGCGCTTGGCCGCGCGCCGAACACGACAAGTTCCCAATTGCCGTCGTGGTCCTCGTATTCAATCACGTCAGGTGCTGAAGAGCCTCCGTGTACGAATTCTCCAAGCGCTGCCCCGAATCTCTCATGGTTTGCGAGATCCCATTTGCTGATGAGCAAGTCCTTGTCGAAGCGCTCGCCGTCCTCCCACGTGTACATCTCCTTCGAAACAATGTCGGTCTCCTCGCCCACGCTCCGCGCAAAGAGCCCAGTGTCTTCGAAGATGGGGGTGCGAATCTCGCCGAAGTTGTAGCGGGCAAAGACCTGGCGTGCGGTTGCTTCGATGCGGTTCCACAGCTCTGTCTCCGGCGGCAGCAGATCGCGCGTCCCGCGCACAGCTTTCAGGGTTTGGCTCATAATGCTAACCAATGGAACAACTTCTTAGGATACAAGGTGGAGCGATGATGTTTCATGTTGCATCGATGGTTGTCCTTTTGGCAGAGCAGGTGAAGCAAACGCAGTGCCTCGTTCAGTGCGCCCCAAACTCGAGCCAAGACCCACTTTGGGGCCGATTGCTTCTGTCCGCAATCCCATCGATTTTTGCGCTCGGAATCGCTTGGCTGGCGTTTCGCTGGAGCAGTACACAGGAAAACATACACTGGCTACGAGATCAAAAGAAGGCAGAATGGCAAGAGATTCATCGGCTCATTTTTGAGGTTTGGAACATATTGCAGCCTGTAATTAGGAAGGAGGAACTCGACCTTGTCACGCACGGCTCATTATTCGATGCGGTCCGAAGGCTGCGGCAACCACTATCAAGAACATTGTTTGTCACTTGCCCGTTTGACGATGCACATTTTCGACACCAATTTGACGAATTCCTTTTCAAGGTGGACCAGAAGGGTAATGAAGTCAAGGGCATGGTCGATGATCTCCGAACAGTTGAGCCAGTGCACGGGATCACATACACACCGCAGGAGCGAGCGGACAAGATGAACAAAACCATCGAAGCCCGAGGCAACCTGATTCAGGAACTAACGAATTGCTTTCAGAAGATAGATAGTAAGCTGCGAGCGCTGATGGTTCGTGACCTCGATTTGTGAGCGAGGAAGTTATTGCTACGCCCTCTTCCTGATCGACTCTCGCAGTGTGCGGTCGATCCGCGTTTGCCAGCCTCGCCCACTCGCTTTGAAGTGGTCGACCACCTCCGGTGACAGCCGCAGCGAGACAAGTTGTTTCGTCGGCGCCTTTTGCGGGCCGCGCTTGCCGCGGCGAATGACCCTGCCTTTCCGAATCAGATCTGCCTGAGCGAAAAAGGCGCGCGTGGCTTCGGCATCGTTCGGGTCGTAGGGACCGTCCTCGGGCTCAAAAGGGATGCGGTCGCCTTCCTTGTAGGCCAGCACTCGGTCCCAGTCAGTTTCACTTTGTGTCTTCTTCATACTGTTTGCGCTCCGTGCGGCTGAGCATGCCGGAATGAGATCACGCGGACCTCATCGTCTTGTTCCACGTAAACCAACGTCAAGAGTCTACCCTTGACCACTGCCAGCGCCACGTCCATCAAGCGGTACTCATCGCCGCGGCTCGCGTCGTACGTGCATTTGTCAGGATTTTCGTAGACGAGGTTTGCGTCTCTGAAGTCGAGCCCATGCTTCTTCAGATTGGACTTTCTCTTTCCTTCGTCCCAAACATACACAATTTAATTGTAGCTACAATTTGTCCATTTGGCAACCCACTACCCCAGGACCCTGTCCGCAATCCTCAGCCACCAGGCCGACGCGCTGGCGTACGTGTGAACCACAAAGGCCTGCCACACGATGAGCGTGGGCAGCGACACCAGATACACCTTGTGGATGCGCCGGTTCACCACGAGATCGCGCACAACGCCGAGAAGAATGACCCCGTCGAGGCACCAGAAGTAGAGGTTGTGATTAAAAATGTAGTCGATGCGGCCAAACGCGGCATCGAGCAGGCAGCAGGTAGCGATGAAGATCAGCCGGCGGTGAAGTTCGGATTTCTTCCGCCACAGAACCGCCAGGCTGAAGAACGTCGCAAACGCAACCATGTCGTACCAAGGAACAATCAGAAACGAGTCGACGCCTGTTTCGTGAAGGGTATGGATATCGAAACGCCCCATCACGATCGACGTGGTAACGCCGAGGGGAACCATCACCATGCCCAGCCCTGCGCCAAACCAGCCGAAGAACCGGTGCCACTTCACGTTGTGTGTGCGCACCAGCGTTGACTGAAAGATGAAGAAGGCGATCCAGCCGGAGAACGCTGCGCCATGAAACCACAGCAGCAGCGGCCGCGGCGGAGCGGCGTGGAACAGATTCTGCTCAACCGTATGGCTGAATCCCCACACCACGATCGCTGCCACGAGCAGCGACATCACGAAGTAGAAATACTTGTCCACCAGCCCATTGCGTCCGCTGATGTGCACGTAGGGGCGCGCAACGGTGGTTTGCGATACAGAAGCCATCGGGAAAACCTCGGTCTCGCTCTCATTGGGGAAGCGCGAGGGGATGCTGGCTATGCCAGCGGGGAAGTAGTGCAAGGCTAGCACAGAGAAGATTGGTGGCTCAATGCAAAAGTGTGCGCGCCGACGGCCTTCAACGTCGCAGTCGGCCTGTGAATTCGCCACTTGGCACTTCTTCGAGGAACAACCGCTTCAAGTGCTCCTGGGTGCGGGAAATAGCCAGCCTGGCCTTTGAAATTGCCTCATGATGGTACAAAAGTAATTCATATCATGGAACCAAAGAGATGAATACGACTATGGTTGTATTACCCTCGACTTTTCAAACTTACACAAAGGTAATTATGAGACGATAAGTCGCCGCCCTCGAAATGGGCCTAAGGGCTGTAGTGGCACTCTTACCCCTGCGCCTCGAGTCGGCAGCGCCCCCACTGCCGGTCACGTTCGTTTCGACCGCTCTTGGTGCGCCGGGTCAAATCATCCGGGGCCAGAAAATGTCGCACAAAAAGACCGTGAACGGAGTTGTATATGCAGCGCCCGACTGAATCCATTTTCCGAACACGTTTTCATTCGGCAGCCTTCGGTGACCATCGAAAGTGCCGCCATCTTCCAGGCAGGAGTTTGATCCGCCATTCCGTGCGAGGCCGCCGCATCGTGCCTGTCGCGGCGCTGTTGCTTGCGGCGGCTTGTGCGCAGGCGCAATTCGGCTCGCAGCCCGTGGGAACAATGACGGGCAATCAAGGCGTCTCGGTCACGGCATCGGTTGCGGGCACGGTCAGCGGCGTTCAGATTCTCACGCTCGGCTCGCCCTCCGGAGACTTCGCGGCGGGCACAGGCGCATCCAACTGCGCCTCGGCCACGCTGGCGCAGAACGCCACATGCACTGAATCGATCACATTCACACCTGCCAGACCCGGCCTCCGGCTGGGCGCGGTGGTGCTGCTGGGCACGCCCTCGGGCGGCTCAGGCCAATCCGTCCTGGGCACCGCCTACCTTTCCGGCACGGGAGTCGGCGGATTGGGCGTGCTGGTGGCGGGCAACCTGTTGCCCGTCGCCGGGCAGCTCGGTCTTTACACTGCGGTGGGTGACGGCCAGCCGGCCACGCAAGCCGAGCTCTACCTGCCCAGCGGTATCGCCGTGGACGGCGCAGGAAATCTCTACATCGCCGACAGCCTGCACAATCGCATCCGCATGGTGTGCGCCAGCGCCACCAGCACCACCATTCAGGGAACCAGTTGCGCGGGCGCCGGAATCATCTCGACCATCGCCGGCACCGGCAATCCCTCCTACACAGGCGACGGCGGCCCAGCGGCAAGCGCCACTCTGAGCGGTCCCGGCGACGTAGCTCTCGACGGCGCAGGAAATCTCTATATCGCCGACAGCGGCAACAACGTGATCCGCATGATCACGGCAGCTACGGGCATCATCACCACTATCGCCGGCAAGAACGGGGGCACGGTCTGCGGCTCGAGCAGCGACGCAGTCGGCGACGGCTGCCCCGCCACGCAGGCGCCGCTCAACCAGCCTGAAGGCGTCACCCTCGACGCCTACGCGAACCTCTACATCGCCGACACCGATAACCATCGCATTCGCGAAGTGAACTCGGTGACCGGCGTCATTGCCACCATCGCCGGGAACGGTTTCACCAACGGCAACGGCACGGGCGGCTACAACGGCGACGGAACCGCAGCCACCGGCGCGGAGCTTAACTTTCCCTATGCTGTGGCCTTCGACGCTGCCGGCAACATGTACATTCCCGACTCGGCGAACCAGCGCATCCGCGAAGTAATGTCGGTAGGCGGCGTCATTACACCGGCCAGCACCATCTCCACCCTTGCAGGCACCGGAAACGCGGGCGCCACGCCCTGCACGGCGGCGCCGGTTGCCGCCAATCAGGCGGACCTATGGTCCCCATCCGGAGTCGCGGTCGATGCGGCGGGCAACGTCTACATCGCCGAGACGCAGAACGCCGCCATCCGCAAGGTGAGCGCGGCCACAGGGCTCATTTCCACACTCGCGGAAAATGGCTGCGGAAGCTTCTACGCCGGTGGTCAGTTTCAGCCGGTCGAGCTTTATGGGCCGGTCGGTCTCTACCTCGACGGAATGGGCGACCTCTATGTTGCCGACACGCTGGACATGGTGGTGCGCGAGATTCAGGGCAACTTCGCCGCGCTCGATTACACCACGCCCATTCGCCAGGGCAACACCTCCGCAACCCAGGACGAGACCGTTGAAAACGACGGCAATGCCGCGCTCGACCTGATCTCTATGACACCGGCAACCAACGCCGCTGTCGATTCTACGGTCGCGAACTCCTGCAGCGATGGCGAGTCGTTGGCCGTCAACGCGGATTGCACGATTGGCGCGGTCTTTGCGCCCGCCGCCACTCCCACGCTGCCGGGCAATCAAACAGAGACGCCGAACATCGACGTGACCGAAGACGCGCAGCCCAGCGTTGCCGCGGTCAGCTCGCCCCTCGACATCGAGCTCATCGGGACCGCAGAACCAGTGAATTCGACCACCACCACGCTTGCCTCCAATCCCGATCCCTCGGGATTCGGACAGAGCGTCACCTTTACCGTCACGGTGGTCACGGGAGCAGGGACCGGAAACCTCGCCGGAACGGTCAGCATCGCCGACACCTTTGGCGGCAACACGACGGCCCTTGCTTCTGGACTTGCGCTCAACGCGTCGGGCGTCGCCACCTTCTCCACTTCCACGTTGCCAGTCGGCCTGCACTCCGTCGTAGCGTCCTACAACGGCGACACGATGCACTTCGTTAGCTCGTCGGCCCCGGCGCTCATCCAAACCGTTCTTGAAGGCACCGCGACTGGCTTGACTTCGACCGCAAACCCCTCCGCGGTGGGCCAGAGCGTCACCTTCACAGCGACCGTGTCCGTCGCCGGCGGCGGGGGCGTCACACCGGACGGCACAGTCAGCTTCATGGACGGCACTACGATCCTGAGCACGCAGGCGATCAATGCCGGCGGCGTGGCGATGTACGCAACTTCGACCTTGACAGCGGGCGTACACCAGATCACCGCGGTCTACAACGGCGACGCCGCCAAGCAGATTCAGGGCAGTACCTCGCCTGTCCTCGATCAGGACGTGCAGGCGCCGACCACCGCGACGTTGACCTCAAGCCTCAACCCCTCGAATTACGGCAACTCTGTAACCTTCACTGCGACCGTACCGCCCAGCGGCTCTGCGGCGCCCACCGGCACGGTGAGTTTTCTCGATGGCGCCACGCCGATCGGCGCGGGAACGCTCAAGGGCAATCCGGGCGTCGCCACCTTCACCACCGCGACGCTCAATGTAGGCACGCACAGTATCACGGCAAACTATGCGGGTGACTCGATGAACGGGCCCAGCAGCTCGCTGCCTGTGAATCAGGTAGTCAAACAGGCTGCCACAGCAACCACTCTCGCGGCCGCGCCCACCCAGGGAATCGCCGGCGAGCCGGAGACGATCACGGCAACCGTGAAGGTGACCTCGGGCTCGGGAACGCCGACGGGCACAGTCACATTTACGTCGGGAACCACGCAACTGGGCAGCGCCCCTCTCAGCAATAGCGGAACGGCGACGATTACCCCGGCGCTGGCGCAGGGAAGTTACCAGATCGTGGCCACATACAGCGGCGATACCAACAATTTGGGCAGCGCGTCAACGCCGCTCGCGCTCACCGTGGTGCAGGCGGCCACGCAGACTGCACTCACCGTTGCGCCGAACCCGGCGCTAGTGCTGGCGCCCATCACCTTCACCGCCCAGGTGACGGGCAACGGCGGAACGCCCACGGGCAGCGTCAACTTCATGGCCAATGGAAACGTGATTGGCGCCGGAACTGTGAACGCGTCAGGAGCGGCGACGTTCACCACCTCAACGCTGGCCGCGGGCACTTACTCGATCACAGCCTCTTACACCGGCGATGCAAATGATGGCAGCAGCGCGTCGTCGGCAGCTTCACTCACCATCTCGCTGGCCACCACCGCAACCGCGATCACCGTCACGCCCGATCCCGCGCTGGTCGGGGCGGCCATCACCATCACCGCCAAGGCCACCGGCAATGGCGGAACGCCTACGGGCGGCGTGAGCTTCATCGCCAATGGAACCACCCTCAATACCGCAACTCTCACCGGGGGAACGGCCAGCTTCACCACCTCCACGCTGGCTCCCGGAACCTACACCATTACGGCGAGCTACCTGGGCGACGCGGCCGACTCGCCCAGCACCTCGACTTCAATCAGCGAAGGGGTCGGCCTGATTCCCACCTCCACCAGCCTTGGCTCCTCGGTAACCCCTGGCACGCCTCCGCAGGTCGTCCTGGTGGCTACAGTCTTGAACAACGGCACAGGAGTCCTGCCCACCGGTACCGTCTCCTTCATGAGCAACACCACTGAGGTCGGGTCGGCCACATTGAACGCCGCCGGCGTAGCGACAATCACCCCGAATCTAACTACCGGCGTGAATTACAACATTGTCGCCATGTATAGCGGAGACGCGGATCATAGCCCCTCCTCCTCGCCGGCGATCCCCGTTTCCGGCACGCCGACCCTGTTCAGCCTGGGAGTGAATCCTTCCAGCGTGACCATGGCGACCTCGCAAAACGCCACCGTGACCGTGAATCTGAATTCCAACGGGACCTTTGCTGACACCATTGGACTCGGCTGCGCTTCGCTGCCGGCGGGAGTCTTCTGCCACTTCTCCAGCCCCAGCGTGAAGCTGACGGCTGACGGCTCCGCGAGCGTTCAGCTCACCATCGACACCAACAATCCGTTGAGCGGGGGCTCCTCCGCCATGAACCGCCCGGCAGGGGGCTCGAAGTTCTCGTTGGCTGGCCTCTTCCTGCCCTTCAGTTTGTGCTTCGGATTTGTCTTCTGGCGGCTGCGCCGGCGCAACGCCGGAATTCTCAGCATGGCCATGGCTCTGCTGCTTTCATCCGCCGCGCTGCTGGCCACCGGTTGCAGCAGTTTCACGGTAAACACAGCCGCGCCCGGCAACTACGTCATCCAGGTAACGGGCACCGGCGCAAGCACCAACGCACAGCAGTACCAGAACCTTTCGCTCAGTATCACCAAATAGATCCGGAGGCGGACAGCGCCGAGCGGGCACGGGAGAAAGATGAAACTTTTGCACGATTTGAATTTCTGGCGAAGTGGAAGACCGGGTTTGCAGGTTCGATTGGCCGCGCTTTTTCTAATTCCGATCCTCTTCGGATCGATCGGGCCGCGTTGGTCGCGTGCGCAGGTTGCGGCTCCCGGCGACCAGGGAGGACTCAGGTTGTCGGCTGGCGCCATGGGCTCCGGATTCTCCTCGAATACGGCCAGCGGAAGATGGCCGGCATCGCTGGATTCGTCGATGCGGATACAAAACGGCGTCTTGGGGTCGAGGCTGAAGGGTCGCTGGCTGGAGTACTTCCAGACCGCGAACGTCCACGCTGAAACGTATTCGATCGGCGGGCGCTACCACTTCGACGTCGGCCGGTTCCAGCCCTATGTCAAGGGCCTGGTGGGCTTCGGCGATTTCAACTTCCCGTACAACTACGCCTACGGGCGCTACCTGGTGGTCACGGCGGGCGGCGGAGTGGATTTCCGCTGGAAGGGCAGAATCTATGTCCGCGCCGCCGACTTCGAGTATCAGGACTGGCCCCAGTTCACCTTCGGCAACATGAATTCCTTCGGTATGAGTGCGGGCCTTCGCGTGCGCATTTTCTAGTCTCAGGCGCAGCATCAAGCGATGACGAGCCGGAGACGCTCTCCGCCGTACCGCAATCGGGTAAATTGCAAGGCTGGCAGTAGATGGATCGTGATTCAGGTCACGGCCACAATCATCAGGGTCCGGCTAGCCTCAAGCGTAGGGTGCGACCCAGAGCGCGCCCGCGATCGAGGAGCACGATTCCCATGGCTTATGTCGTGACCGATGCCTGCACCAAGGATTTTGTTTGCGTGGCGGAGTGTGCCACCGCCGCTATTGCGCCCGCTGAGAGCGATCCCGCGGCGGCCACCGTCTCTCAGGTCTACATCAACCCCGATGAGTGCATCGACTGCGGCAACTGCGCCTCCATCTGCGCGCAAAACGCGATCTTCTCACTCGATGAGCTTCCGGCGGAGAAAGCGCAATTCGCCGAGAAGAACCGGAACTACTTCAACTAGACGAGCTTGCCTTTCTGGGCAAATCGAAATCCGCACCGCTTTCCCGGCGCTCAGCTAGTTCTGCGCCGGCGAAGGTGTTTGGGTTTGCGCGGCCGGCGCAACCGGCACGACCGGCGCCACGGGAGTCGCAGCCGGAGCCTGCGTCAGCGGTTTCGCCGCCGCCGCTGCCGGGGCTTGTGGCGCGATCAGCGTCACGGGAAGCGTGAGCGTCTCCTGGCTGGCTGGGTCGTCGCGCAACTTCAGATAAAGGATGCCGTTCACGGGGTGGGGAACGACGAGTTCCGTCCCCGTAAACTCTGCCGGCACGTTCACGGGATTGTCGAACGTCGCTGTGGCGGAAAACGACGCGGCCAGAAAAAGATCGGTCCCGCTCAACACGCAGGGCTTGGCCGCCGAGCGCGGGCAGCGCAGGTCTTTGAACCCAGGGATGCGCACCAGCGTCCCCAGGGTAACCCAGTCGCCGGCCGCGCCGTCGGCGGAGATGGCGCGCACGCGCACCGGTCCGAAGGCGGAAGAGCCGAAGCGGGCGAGCGGTTCCAGGTTGGCCACCGCCGTATGCGCATCCTCGAGCATCAGGCTGCCGTCGCTCAATGCGAGCATGGTGTGAAAGCTTGAGTCGGCTGCCGCTACCTCCACTTTTTCGTCGCGCGGAAAGTCTGCCGGGACATCGGACTTGAGGAAGAAGACCAGACGGCCCTCCACCGGCAGGTCGTCAGGCCTGCCCATTTGCACGGGCGCAGGCGCGGCAGCGTCCTCCTGAACGCCTTCGCTCAGCAGCGTCACCTGCGGGCGCGGCGGATCGACGGTGACCGGCGCCTTCAGCGTGCGCCCGTCCTTCAGATCCACCAGCGCCACATATGGTTTGCCCGCTTCCAGGCCGACCGTCGATCCCGCGGTGTTCATCTGCAACTGATCGAGATTCTCGACGCGGTTCAAGGTGGAAGGCGTGAAGGTGATGCCGCCGACTTGCGCCTTTGCCACCTCATCGAGCCGCGTGCCCTTGAGCAGCGCCGTCTTGTCTCCGGAGCTCAGGGTCAATCCGTACAGCGACGCGGCCGCGGCGTAAGCCACCATCGTCAGGCGATCCGGCTTGGCCAGCCCAAACTGGTACACGTCCACGTTCACCGGCCCCGGCCCGGCATCTTTCAGAGGGATCGTGACTTCGAGTTCGCCGGGCTTGGGCGACTTCCAAGCCAGAGTGACCGCCGGGTCTTCATCGATCTGTGCCGCCACCTTCTCCACGCAATCGGAGGATTCGCCGTCGAGTTGGAGGGTGTCGTCGCGGCCCACCACCAGCGCAGATTCGATCGGCTGCGTTCACGCTCCACTTGCCGGGCTGCGCCGTCACCAGTTGGTATTGCGGCCCCTCCCAATCGTCAAAGCCCCATTTGCCGCGGACCACGGCGGTCAGCTCGCCGCCGGGCAGCGAAGGAATTTTCTGCGCTGGGAATCAGGCCTCCCCTTGTCCGCGTCGACGGCCAGGGGAATTTCGACCGCCTGGCCCTTCGCGTCGCCGCCGGCTCCACGTGCAGAACCAGGTCGTGAGCCAACTCCGTGGCAAAGACCAGCGGCGCTCCCTCGGCCGGCAGCACCAGTCCCGGCTTGAGCGCGCAGAAGCTCTCCTCGGGGTTCACGGGATGGAGCGGCTCCGGCCGCGCTGGTCCGATAGGAGGCAGCGCCACCACCACAACCGACTTGGGATTGCGGAACGAGGGCGGCATGTTCAGCCGCAGGTTCAGGCTGTCGGCTTTGGGCAAGGCCAGCGCCGGAATGTACTGGAAATGCGCGGTGTGCAGCGAGGCAAGGATTTTGGCGGTATCGACAATGGCGCCGACGTAGGGGCTATAGGCGCCGCCGCCGGCCATGGTCGTAGTAGCTGAGCGCGTTCATCAGGTCCAGAGTGATCCCGTTGGCCAGTTGGTTCACCAGCGATTGCGCGTTGGCGTCGTCGAGAACCATGCCTTCGGAGTTCTGCGACAGGCACGAGGCCTGCTCATCGGCGGGTTTCTCAAAGCAGCTCTCGTTGATCTTGATTCCCAGGCTGCGCGCCGCCATCTCCGTGCGCGTCTTCAGCGCCGCGGGATCGAACTGGCTGCTCACCTTCACGTCGGCCAGATAGGCCTCCAGCCGCATCCGCTCCCAACTGGCCGCCTGCAGATCCTGGGCGGCGCGCACAAACGAGCCGGGCCGGCCGCGCACCGCGTTGCGCAAGGTGTTAAAGTCGCCGCCCGTCTCCGGCGCCAGAAACAGCAGCGCCTGCTGCGCCTCCGCGGGAACGTTGACAAAAACGCCCTCGTCGCGCGCTTCGCGCGTCCAGGTTTCCACGCGCGTAAACCACTCCGGAGGCGGAGGGTTGGTGGATCCGCGCAGGAAGGCCACCACCAGCACAAAATGGGTGGCCTGGCTCTCCGGCAGGTCGGGATGAATCCACAGCCGGTCTCCGGGCAGCAGGTTGGGCGTCTCGGAGATGGGGAGCGTAACGTCTCCCCGCTTGACGTGCACATCCACTTTCGGGCCGGAGAGATCGAATGGCTGGCCGTCGGCGTATGGCAGCGCAGCGTGCAGTAGAGGCATGCAAAGCAAGAACAAAGAAGCAACTGCAGACAACGGCGCATGTACTCTATTCTACGAATTTCCGGCGTCCGATGTTAGCGAAGCGGTGCGCGGCGTTTTGGCGGCGAAAGTGCACTCCACGCCATTGAATTCCTGCCACGCGGGCGTGCAACGGAGGCTGTGTCCGCCTAGATTCCTCCCGCGATATCCACGTCAAATAAATGTTGTCAGGCCGGGAGACCGTGCCTATGATGAATCATTAATTGTAGCTTCAAGTATTTTTGTGGGCCTTTTACCTGCCGGCTGGAAGCGTGCAAGTATAGACAGAACCAGTCGCCGCATCGCACATACCGCATTCTTATTGCTCTGAATAGAGGGGTTGAAGCCCGTCTTCCTCGTTCCAAAGAGCGCCTTGGGACTCTTAATTCGAAGGCTGCTGTCTGATGCGTGCGGCGCAGCTCCGAGCCCGGAGAGCCAACCGGCCGGTGAACTTGCTGGCTTCGTAGTCGCAGGCGGCAGTATAGGGAGAAATGAGATGAAATCGACGAGAGCTGCGCAGAACTCTATGGAAAACGGCATCCTCACCATCCCCGCCGCTGAAGAGATTATCGAAGAAGCATTGAACGAGCTGGCCTATTCGCAGGATCCCGGTTTGGTGCGGGCGTTGCGCTTTCTGGCGCCTCCGGGCTATCAGGCCATTGTGGAGCTGTGCAGCGAAAACGGCCGCAGCAAGCGCCGCAACGCCTCGGCCGATACCTGGTCGCCGGAGGACGACGAGGTGCGCATCTATTTCGAGCGCATCGAAGGCGAGGAGCCGGCTCCGCGCCTGACCCGCGCGCACGCGCGCCGTGTCGAGTCGCGCCGCCGAAGAAGAGGACGAAGAGGAGGAGGCGTCGCCCGCCGATATGGACGCGCGCGTGAAAGAGCTGTGCGCGGCGCTGGCTGAGGCCGAGCGCGGCGGCCACGCCTTCATCGCGCTCAAGTGGTTCCGCGATTCCTTCCTGCCGCGCAAGGCCTTCCGCTGGAACCAGCATCCGGAAACGCGGCAGGCGGTGCTGGCTGAGGCCATCCAGCGCGGCGTCGTGCTCACCAGCAAAATCGCCAACCCCAAAACCCCCGCGTATCCCACCACCACCATCCGGCTCAACCGCGCCGAGGCCGGCATTCCCGAGGAGGCGCAGCGCTTCCATCCGGTCGAAGTGCAGGGCGAGCCGGTGGCGGCCGCGATCGATGAGGAACGGGGGAGCGAGTGAGCTTCTATTTTCTTGAGGCTACGGCGTTCGCCAAGCTGTTTGTGCGCGAGCCCGGCACCGATGCGCTCATCCGGCTGATGGAGACCGTGGAGGACAACCGCAAGCTGATCTCGGCCGCCACGCCGCTCGAGGTCTATGCGGCCATCCGGCGCCGCGAGCGGGCGGGACAGATCGCGCCGGAAGCCGCCGTCCGCCGCGCTCGAGCTTCTGCGCGTCGAGTCCGCGCGCATGGTGCAGCAGCCGCTGAATCCCGGCGTGCTTGGAAGCGGCGCGGCAGCTCCTGGACCGCACTGCGCTGCGCTGGCCTGAGGCCCTGCAACTGGGCTCCGCGCTGACTGCCCGCGACATGTTTCCCGGCACCGCGATCACCTTCGTCTCCGCCTCCGCTTCTCTGCTTGAAGCTGCCAAAGCCGAAGGACTCGACGCCATCGATCCCGCGAAGTTGCCCGCGCCCGAAGCTGCACCCGAAACCGTCCCGGCCAAAGAAGCCGATCCCCCAGGTAATGCGGAATCCTGAAAGGGCAAGATCAACGAGCGCAGGTCTCTATAGCGGTTCTCCAATTGGTGTAGCGCGGAGCCTGGAATCCTAAGTGGCATTTTCCTCAAGAAAATGCCACCTTGCACGCCCCTCAAAACTCCACAGTAATTGGAGAACCGCCGTAAACCGGGGTGGGAGACCGGCGTTACGTTTGCTGGGGTATTTTCAGGACAGATCCTTTGATTCAGGACAACATCGATCGTTATGTTCCGAACTGCGGACTCAGAAACCTAGCGGTGTTCCGAGGCCTCTTCGATTCTGGGCAATTCCGTCTCTTTGCTCTTGCCCTGCTCCAGCTTGCCGCCATGACGCCGATCCGACCGCAACAGGAGGAAGGCGAAGATGAGCCCGGCCACGCCGAGGCACGCGAACATGATCTGGGTCGCGGTGTAGGTTCCGGTCGCGTCGCGGAGCTTGCCATTCAGGAGCGGGAATAGCCCGAGCCCCAGGTTCTGGATGGCCGTCATCAGGCCGAAGGCCGTGCCCACGCGCTTCTCCTCCACCACCAGCGGAACCGATGGCCACATGGCCGCGGGAACCAGCACGAAGGCTGCGCCGAGCACGATCATGCTGGGGACCGGATTCCAGTGGGTGATGCCCATGATGAGGTGGGCGGGAATCAGCATCAGGGAGCCCACCACCATCAGCGTGGCCCGCTTGCCGATGCGGTCAATCAGGTCGCCGGCGAAGGGCGCGAAGACCATGGACGCGAAGATGATGATGCTGGTCATTCCCGGCGCCGTCGAGAACATGTGCAGGAAGTTGACAAAGATCTGGGACAGGAAGCCGCCTGTGGACTCGCTGACCAGCGGGATGCCCCACTTGTCGTGGAACATGTCGGTCGCCAGGGCCGTGAAGGGGAAGATGGCGCTATAGAAGGTGACGCAGAGCAGGACAACGTACCAGTAGGAAGAGTTGAACTTCCGGATATCGGAGAAGACGATCTTGTCGCCGCCCTCCGGCTTCGGGAGCGCGAGCACCTTCTCGCCATGGAGGTCCATGGCGTTGTAGACCAGGTTGCAGAGCACGGAGAACAGGCAGAAGCCCGCCGCTGCCCAAAGCGCGATGCGGTAGCTGCCGAAGTAGCGGGCGATGAGTTCTTCGGTGTTGAAGCTGAAGAGGGTCCCGACGCGGCTGATGGTAAGAGCGATGCCGAAGGCAAGGGCCATCTCCTTGCCCTTGAACCAGCGGCTGATGATAGCGCTCTGCACCACGATCAGCGATTCCGAGCCGGCGCCGAAGATTAACCGCCCGGCGAAGAGCTCCCACCGGGATTGGGCTAGGGCTACGATGGTGGCGCCCACCAGGACCAGCGTGCAGAACAGGAGGCTCGCCCGGCGCGGGCCCAGCTTGTCGTAGAGCATGCCCCCGAAGAAGACGATGACGATGGCGGCCACGGAGTAGGCCGTGTAGAGATTGCCGATGGTGCTGCGGTCCAGATGGAGATCCTCGATGAGCGTGGGCGCGAGAGCGCCGATGCTGTCGTAGGCAAAATAGCTTCCCAGAACCAGCAGGCTGATGAACATCAGGATGGTGAAGCGGTAGGGACGCCTGGATGGATGGAAGAATCCCATGGATTCCGGAGCTGCGGTTTCGGAAATGGGCGGGCGGCGTGAGGGATCGGACATGAAGGCGAGACTCCTCGAAGCACGGCGGAGCCTCGAATCCATGCGGCGCCGAGGTCCGCAACCTCGAAGATAGCAGACGTCAGGCGTGCCGGCCGAGCGGCTATCGTGGCGAGCACGCAACACGAGGAGCCCTGAAGCGCATCCAATTCACTGACCATACCCGCTAACATTGAGTTCGAGTTCTCATGAGCCTGGCTCTCTTTCTCATCGCGCCTCTGCCGATTCCCGCGCACCTGCTTGCCGATTCGCAGATCGCCGCCGCCTACATCATATTCGCGGTCAGCTATCTTGTTTTCGCGCTGGGCAAGCTGCCGGGCATGAAGATCGACCGGCCTGGCATGGCGATTATCGGCGCCGTGCTCATGGTCGCTTTCGGCATCGTGCGCGCCGGCCAGGCGCTCCGCTTCGTCGATTTCCCCACGCTGGTTCTGCTGTTCTCCATGATGCTGGTCGTCGGCTGCCTCCATCTCGCCGGCTTCTTCGAGTGGATCACCGAGCAGATTGTCATGCGGCTCAAACCGCGGCACCTGCTGCCCACGGTTGTTTTCATCACGGGCATTCTTTCGGCGTTCTTCGTCAACGACATCATCTGCCTGGTGATGGTTCCCTTCGTGCTGGCCGCCACGCGACGGATGGGCTTGAAGCCGCTGCCTTACCTGCTGGCCGTAGCCACCGCGTCGAACATCGGCAGCGTCGCCACCATCACCGGCAATCCGCAGAACATGCTCATCGGATCGTTCTCCGGGCTCGGCTATCGCTATTTCCTTTGGCGGCTCGGCCCGGTGGCGCTGATTGGCCTGTTTCTCGACTGGCTCCTGATCCTTCTGCTCTTCGGCGGCGAACACGTGCCGGAAGAATCGGCAGATATCTCGGCCGCGACCTCGCACATCGAGCTGCGCTCGCTGCGCAAGCCTGCCATCGTCGTGGCCCTGGTGCTGGCCGGGTTCCTCGGCGGCGTGCCGCCCGCCATGATGGCCGCCATCGGCGCGGCGCTCATGCTCATCACGCGCACCCGCAATCCACGCCTGGTCTACGACGAAGTGGATTGGGGGCTGCTTGTCTTTTTTGTGGGCTTGTTTGTGATTGTGGGCGGCGCGGAAAACGCGGGCCTCACCGGCTACATGTTCGCCGTAGCAGATCGCTTCAATCTGCAAAACGCCGGAGTGTTTACGGCCGTCACTGCGCTTCTCTCAAACATCGTCAGCAACGTGCCCGCCGTCATGGTGCTCAAGTCGCTCGTGCCCTCGTTCCACGACGCGCAGACGGGATGGCTGGTGCTGGCCATGGCGAGCACGCTGGCCGGCAACCTCACCATCACCGGCTCCGTCGCCAACCTCATCGTGGTGGAACGCGCGCACGACGAAGTCCACATCGGATTCTGGGATTACTCGCGCGTCGGCATTCCCGTCACGCTGCTCACGCTGGCTGTGGGCTGGGCCTGGCTCACCTTTGTTCACTGAGCCGGCGTGCTCAGTGATCCGCTTTCGCCGCGGCACACAGGGAATCGAACTCCACGCGGTTGCGGCCGTTGCGCTTTGCCTGGTAGAGAGCTTTGTCGGCGCGGCGAATCAGCTCGTCGATCGTGGTTCCGTCGAGCCATGGCCGCGTAATGGTCACTCCAAAGCTGCAGGTCGCGTTGATCTCGATTCCATTGCAATCGAATGGCCGCGCGGCGAGCACGTCCACAAGTTCCTGCGCACGTGCCGGATTTTTTGCCGCATCGTAACCCGGCAACAGGATCAGGAATTCTTCGCCGCCATACCTGCCCACCGCATCGTATCCTCGCATCAATCCAACCAAGCGATGTGCCGATTCGCGCAGCACAATGTCGCCGCAAAGATGGCCATGGGTGTCGTTGACGACTTTGAAGTGATCGAGGTCGCCGAGTATCACGCTGAGCACGATGCGCTCGCGCACGGCGCGCTCCAGTTCGCGGGCCAGTTGGTCCAGAATCGCGCCCCGGCTCCAAAGCCCAGTGAGCGAATCGTGCGCCGCCTGGAACTGCAGGGCCTCACGCGCTCTCATCAGGCCATGCTTTTCGATCTCCAGTTGCGTGGTCCTCTCCGCAACAAGACCTTCCAGTTCGTCGCGACGCCGCTTCAGGCTGCGCGTGCGCACCTCCAAAATCCACCAGGTGAAGAGAACTGCGGCAATTGAATAGATGAAATTGGCCAACGTCGTTCTGTACCACGGCGGCACGACGGAAAGGTTTAGCGGCTCAGCGGCGGCGCTCCATTCGTTGCCGTCCCTGCTGGCCTCCACCAGAAAGCGATAACGTCCTGGCGGCAGGTTCGTGTAGTCGGCAGATCGGCGCGTGGATGCCGCGCTCCAGTGATCGTCGAAGCCATCCAGTAAATAGCGGAACTGAATCTGTCCCGGCGCAACAAAGCTCGGTGCCGTGAATTGGATCTCCAACCGGCTCGCCCTCGGGCCCACGCGGACCGCCGGGGCTGAATCGGCCCCCTTGCCGTTCATCGACACCTCTTCAATCTGCACGCGGAGCGCCTGGTCGCTGTCCATCGCGTGTGCAGGATCGACGACCGACAGGCCGCTCATGGTCGAGAACCAAAGCCGGCCATCCGGTCCTTTCGACGCGGTCCCCGTCCCGCCCTGCATGGTTTCGCGCGAGCGCAACCCGTCCGTGGTCCCGTACACGACGCTGTGAATCGAAGAAATGCGCCGGTTGGCAAAGTCGCTCAGATCGCTTTTTGCCACGCGGAAGACGCCGTTGTCCGAACCCATCCAGAGATTGCCGGAATTGTCCTCGAGAATGTTTCCGACCGTCGAATCAAACAGCCCCTGATCCGGCGTATAGGAGGTAATCCTTCGGTTTTCAATCCGGTTCAATCCGCCGGAAGACGATCCGATCCAGAGCACTCCCTGAGCGTCCATGTCGAGCGCCAGAATGTGATCGCTCAACAGCCCGTTCGCCTTGGTAAAGCTGGTCGCGATCCCGTTCTTGATCCGGATCACGCCCTCGCCATCCGTGCCCGCCCACAAAGTTCCATCGGCAGACTCCGCCAGGGCCGGAATCTCGCCCATGCCTCGGATCACTTCGAATTTCCCATCCTTGAACCGCGCCACACCGGAGCCATACATACCCACAATCAGGCTGCCGTCGCGGTCCTCAAGCATTGAATTGATGGCGTTCTCGTCCGAGCGCTCGTACCTGAAGGTTTCGAATCGGCCGTTCAGGAAACGTGTCAGCACGCCGTGCCGCTGCCCCAGCCAGATCGCGCCGTCCCTGGTCTGCAGCATGGAATGGATGGTCTCGCTCGACTGCCGTTCACCGTTCGTATAGTTGCGAATCGTACCATCGGCCAGAATCCGGTCCAATCCGCCCGTGCTGGTCGCCATCCAGATGCTTCCGTCCCGCGCCTGCAGCCCGCACCACCCAATATTCGACGAGAGTCCCTCCGGTTTTCCGAAGGTCGTGAACTTTCCATCGCGCAGTTGCACCAACCCGCTGTCAAACAGCCCCACCCATAGGTTGTGCTCGCTGTCTTCAAAGAACGACTCGACAGTCCCACCCGGCAAACCGTTCGACGCCCCGTAGAGACTCAAGGCGCCGTTGTGCAGCCGCGCCAGCCCACGGCTCTCGAATCCGATCCAGAGATTCCCATCGTGGTCGAAGAGCAACGCGTTGATGTCGTCGTTGATCAGCGTCCGCGACTCGTTCTCCACGCGTCCCTGCATCAGCCGGGCCAGTTGCCCGTGCGCCGCCGCCATCCACACCGAGCCGTCGGGAGCGATGGCCAATGCCGAAAGAACGTTGTTCGTCAACCCATCGAGCGCGGTGTACGCGGTAAAGCGCCTGCCGTCAAATCGCGCCAACCCCGCATCCGTCGCGATCCACAAAACTCCCGCGGAGTCGGCCTTCAGGGCGGTCACCATCGTCCCGGGCAGTCCGTCGCGGCTCCCATAGACCTGAATCTTGCCGTTTTGCAGCCGGTCAAGACCCCGCGCGGTGCCCACCCAAAGGCTTCCATCGCCGGCTTCAAACAGTGCGCGAATGTCGTTGCTCGAAAGGCCGCCGCGGTCGGTATACGTCGTCCAGACTCCGTTCTTCTGGTGAACAAGTCCGCTATCGGTGCCGATCCACAGGCTTCCATCGCGCGCGCCCAGCAGTCGGGCAATGTAATCGGCGGGCAGGGCCTTGGTATTGCGTCGGTTATAGACCGTGAAACGCACGCCATCGAACCGCGCCAGCCCCGACTCGGTTCCAACCCACAGATAACCGTCGCTAGTCTGCGCAACGGTGTAAATCGACGTCTGCGGAAGCCCCGCCTCCGTCGTCCACACCGTCTGGATGTATTGGGAAATTGCCTTTTGAGGATCGAGCGCAATGGCGCGCGCTGCGGCCGCAATGACTAGACAAACCGCGCCCAGCTTGACCACTCCCCAAAGTCGGCCGTACCCGTGCGCCATCATGACCCTAAGGAAGTGTATCGGCAAATGAAGACAACCGGCTATCGAACGAATGGGTCAGCCCCAACGGTTTGTCGGCCTGAACCCGCTCATTCATCTTGACTTAACTATCAGACTTTCGGTCGAAGGGAGCTGCGCCGTTCGCTCGCGGCGTGGGCCTTGCAGCGCCCGCTGTTTCCACCCGTACCGAGTTACTCCCGCCTGAATTTGTTGGCGCGCTCAAACTCGCTGCGCAGCTCGGGCGTGCGCAGATTCTCGCGCAGATGGGCCAGCCGTTGCTCCATTACGCGCGGCGTCTGCACACGCTTTGCCTTTGGCAGCCCTCGTCCGGCTCACGGTTGACAGAGGCTTGCTCCAAACGCGATAATTTGCGCCACCTTCCTCGCCAACGCTGTTGCGTTATGGAAATAACCGGCCATAGCTGCGCAATTGGTGCTGGAAACACCGGATTCGAAAGCGAGTACTCCTCACATGAGTTGCCTATCGAAGGTTCACCTTCTTATTCTTCTGGTTCTCCCGCTTCCCGCTTGCCAAACACATCTGATGGCCGAAACGACTGATTCGGCAAAAGCCGCTCTGAGCAAGACTCTGCTCGGCAAGGATGTCAAGGCGCTTCTTGACATGCCTGCCTACAAGGATGGGGTTGACATCTATGTCTATCCAAAATCCGATAAGAGGCTGGACGAACGTGGGATCGACCTCAAGGACCTGGCCAAATACCTAAAGGATAAAGGCGTCGGCGTCGAGCGAGACGAATGGGTGACGATCACCGATGTGAAGATCGACAGCGACCGCGTCGAGGTTCACCTGGGCGGTGGCGGCGAGGGCAGCGGCGCCAGCAAAAATGCGGAAAAGAAGGGCGCGGGTTTCAAAAGGGCGGGTGGCTCGCGCATCAATTTTCGTTATGGCAGAGACCTGACGGATGTTGACATCCAGGGCGACGCATTTCTGCCGCTGCTGCAGCGCGTTCTGGATACCAGCAAGATTCGCGACACTAGAGCTGGTTGCATAAATGTTGCTCGATCAGCGACAAACCATCCCTCGGGGGCTAAAGCCCAGATTTTATGCGCCCTGGCGGCACGGCTGAAGCCGTGCCCTTTCAAAACATCATTTATGCAACCAGTTCTAGAACTGGTTGCATAAATGGATTCGGCCTCAAGAGAGGGACTTACGCGTGAGGCAGGTTGGTTGATGAGCTTCTTCTATGAAGAAGCCTGCAGCAATGCTGAGCGAAGCCCACTGGGCAGTTTTGGAGCCGTTGTTTCCGGAGCCGAAGCGTGGTAAGCGCGGTCGGCCTTGGGCTGCCAACCGGGACTGCCTGGAGGGTATCCTCTGGATTTTGCGTACCGGAGCGCGATGGCGCGATATGCCTGATGAATATCCAGATGGATCGACCTGCTGGCGCCGGCTGCGTGCCTGGGAGGAGCAGGACGTTTGGCTCAAGGCATGGCAAAAACTACTCTCTCTGCTGGACCAGAGAGGTCTGCTGGACTGGGAAGAAGCCTTTCTGGACGCCACCTTCATTACCGCGAAAAAGGGGGCTCGGCGGTCGGCAAAACGCGTCGTGGGAAAGGTGCGAAGTGCATGGTGGTGGTCGACGGCCAGGGCATACCTGTCGGAGCGCAACTTGCGTCCGCGCAGCTGGCCGAGTGCCGGCTGGCGGAGAGCACGCTCGATACGGTGAGGGTTCCGCGCAAAGGGCGCGGGCGTCCGCGCTCCCGCCTGCGACGGGTGATTGCCGATCGCGGCTACGATTCCGATGCCTTGCGGAAGCGGTTCAAACAGCGTGGAAGCGGAGTTGATCGTCCCCTATCGCAAATACATCCGCAACCGCCGTTTTGAAGACAAGCGCAAGCTGCGCCGCTATCGCAAACGCTGGAAAATCGAGCGCACCAACGCCTGGTTGCAAAACTTCCGCCGCATCCAGGTGCGCTACGACCGCATCCTTGCCGTGTTTCAGGGCTTCTTCCACTGCGCCTGTCTCCTCATCGCCTTGAGGCATTTATGCAACCAGCTCTATGGAAGTGCAAGGTCTCGCGCCTCAGTTCCAGGAGGCCATTCGCGCCAAGGACATCATTCAGGGCATGACCTACCAGATGGTGCTGATGAGTGCCGGCGAACCCGATCAGAAGAAGGTGGACGACACCACAGACGACAGCCTGCACGAGACGTGGTACTACCTGAGGGATGGCCACCGCTGGGTGGTGAAGTTCCTGGATGGCAAAGTTGCGAAGGTTCAGGTCTACTGAACCCTTGCCGAGCGGTTACTGATCCCGCCGGAATTTGTTGGCTCGCTCGAACTCGCTGCGCAGCTCGGGTGTGCGAAGGTTTTCGCGAAGCTGGGCGAGATGCTGCTCGAGCGCTAGCAGTGCGCGCTCCACTGCCTCTGTATTCGTATGCGCAATGTCGCGCCACATCGAGTAAGGGCTCGCGCCCAGGCGCGTCATCTCGCGCAGCGCGCGGCCGCCCACGTCCTTCAGCTCGGGCGCATCGCCCACTTCCTCTTCGAGCAGCGCGCTCAGGGCCGTCGCTGCGAACTGCGGCAGATGGCTTACCCACGCGACCAGTTCGTCATGCCGCACCGGGTCGAGATCGAGAGTCTTCGCGCCCATCGCCGCCACCCACTCGCGCCATTCCTTCACCAGTTCGGCCGATTGCGGCGAACGCTTCGCCGCCGGATCGTCCGTAAACAGCCACACCGCGCCGCGAAAAAGATTGGCGTCAGCCAGAGCCGCGCCGCCGCGCTCTTTGCCCGCCATCGGGTGCCCCGGCAGAAACGCCGCGCGCTCCAGCGTGTTGTAGAGCCGCGCGGCAGTCTCTGAAATCACGCGTTTCGTGCTGCCCACATCGGTCACAAGATGCTCGGGCCCGAGCACGGGGGCGAGCTTCTCCATCCAATCGAGCGTGGCGAAAATCGGACACGGCGAGAACCGTCACCTGGCTCGCGCGCGCAGCTTCCATCGCATCGCCCGCAAGCGAATCCACCGCGCCCATCTTCAGCGCCAGTTGCCCCTGTTCGGGACTCCGATTCCAGCCGGTTATCTTTCCTTTGAATCCCGCCGCGCGCAGCGCAAGGCCCACAGATGTGCCCAGCAGGCCCGTGCCCAGAATGGAGATGCGCTCGATCATGGTTGCCTTTCGAAAGCGGCGTTGACGGAGTCACCTTCCGCGTGGGCTCTGGCCAAGCGGTTTCTCATTAGCTCCGCTAACTACGCTAACACCGCTAACTCCGCTTCTCCTTACAACGTCCGGCCTACAGCCTGAGCAAGAACCCGTAGCTCGCCCACCAGCTTCTCAAACTGGTCGAGGTACAGAGTTTGTGCCGCGTCAGAGACGGCTTTGTCGGCATTGGGGTGGATTTCAACGAGCAGCGCGTCTGCGCCCGCAGCCACGGCAGCCTTCGCCATCGCGGGAACCATGTCGCGCCGGCCGGTGCCATGCGAAGGGTCGGCCACCACCGGCAGGTGCGACAGCTTCTTCAGCACCGGAATGGCCGCGATGTCCATCGTGTTGCGCGTCGACGTCTCATACGTGCGGATGCCGCGCTCGCACAGGATCACCTCGTAGTTGCCGCCCGAAAGAATGTACTCGCTCGAAAGCAGCAGCTCCTCCACCGTCGCCGCAATGCCCCGCTTGAGCAGGATCGGTTTGCGCACCTGCCCCAGCTCGCGCAGCAGATTGAAGTTCTGCATATTGCGCGCACCCACCTGGAAGCAATCCACGTAGGGCAGCATCGGCTCGATCTGAGCAATCTCCATCACCTCGCTGACGACCAGCAGTCCGTTTGCGTCGGCAGCCTCGCGCATCAGCTCAAGCCCGGGAATGCCCAGCCCCTGGAACGAATACGGTGAGCTGCGCGGCTTGAACGCGCCTCCGCGCAGAAAGCCCCCGCCGGCAGCCTTCACGCATTGGGCAATCGCAAAAATCTGCTCGCGGTTTTCAATCGCGCACGGCCCGGCGATGACCGCGACCTTTTGCCCGCCGATGGTCGCGCCGTTGCGAAACTCCACCACCGTGCCTTCGGGGCGAAATGCCCGCCCCGCCAGCTTGTAGGGCGCGCTGATCCGGTGCACGTGCAGCACACCGGGCAGCATCTCGAACTTCGTCAGGTCGAGGCCGGCGGTCGGACCCACCCCCGCCAGGATCGTCTGGAACTCTCCCGTCGTGCGATGCACGTCCACGCCGGCCTCTTCCATAGCGTTGATGACGGCATCGATCTGCTCCTCGGTTGCCTTCTCCTGCATTGCCACAATCATTGTTTTTTCCCTGTCTCGGGCGCCTGCCCGGGGTCCCCTGCGACGCGCTTAGATCGCTGGGATTCCGGTGCGTCCGCGGCGTTGCCCTGCGTGCCTGCCTCCGCTGAGGCGGCCTGGGCGTTTCTTTCACTCGCCAGCTCGTTCCGCTGCAGTGCCCGCATCACGTCGATGATGCGCTCGTAGATATGCGTCAGCTCGATGTCGGGCAGCGGCCCCTTGTTGGTCGCGCGCACGTTCGCGTAGATGACCTTTTCGCGGTTTGGCTCGTATACCGGAAGCGAAGTGGCGGCCTTCAGGTGGCCAATCATCTGCGCGGCGCGCGCCCGCTCGCTGATCAGCTCAACGATCTGCCGGTCCAGCGCATCGATTCGGATTCGCAATTCTTCGATGGTCATTGCATCCTCTAACTGCTAGCTAATAGCTGCCAGTCTCTGGCCGCTAGCTCCATCCCGCTGGCGCAAGCCTACGTAATCCAGTCCGCCACCGGACAACCTAGAAGCTAAAGGCTAGAAGCTGTTTTTCTCACCGGGCCAGCGCCGCCTGTGGCAAGCGCAGACCCCGAATAAATCGAGCCACCGCGCCGGGCGCCGCCTCCGCCCCATGTTCGGAGGTCGCCCGTTCAATCAGCTCGACAATGGCGCTGCCGATGACCGCGGCATCCGCGAACTCCGCCACCTGCGCCACGTGCTCCGCGTTGCTGATGCCAAACCCCACAGCCACCGGCAATCGCGTGTATCGCCGGATGCGCCCCACCAGCGCCGCAGCGTCTGCGGCAATGCTCTTCTGCGTGCCCGTGATTCCCACGCGCGAAATGGCATACACAAAACCTTTCGAGTATTTCGCGATCGCCTCGAGCCTCACATCGGGACTGGTGGGCGCGGCGAGAAAAATCGGCGCCAGACTCACCCGGCTCATCTCGGCCAAATACTCGGCCGCCTCTTCGACGATCATGTCGGTCGCCAGAACGCCGTCCACGCCCGCCGCTGCAGCATCATCGGCAAATCGGTGCAGGCCGTAGCGCAGCATCGGATTCAAATAGCTGAAGATCACGAGCCCTGAGGCGGGACGCGCGGCGCGAATCTCGCGCGCCAGCGCAAGTACATCTCTGAGCCGGGTGCCGTGGGCCAGCGCCCGCTCACTCGCACGCTGGATGATGGGACCGTCGGCCAGCGGATCGCTGAAGGGAACGCCCAGCTCGATCACGTCCGCGCCTGCATCGATCGCCGCAACTGCAATCTCGCGCGTTGCGTCCAGGCTGGGATCGCCGGCCGTCAGATAAACAACGAGGCCCGGCTTGTGATCGAATCGGATCGGCATATCAACTGCGCTCGAACGCCACCAGAATATTTCAGGCTTTGTATCAGGGCACGACTTTAGCCGTGCCGATAAAGCCTGAAAAAGCTGAGTGGGCTTTAGCCCCTGAGGGACACTGCTCCAGGACCCCTATGATCCGGCAGCTACAACTTCAACTCGCGCGCCAGGATGCCCATATCCTTATCGCCGCGTCCAGAGAGGTTCACCACCAGTATGTCACTTGGGGGCAGCGTAGGAGCAATGCGAATGGCCTCGGCCACGGCGTGCGCGCTTTCCAGTGCTGGCAGAATTCCTTCCGTCCGCGCCAACTTCACCACCGCATCGAGCGCGGCCGCGTCATCGCACGAAACGTACTCCGCGCGGCCTGAGTCGTGCAGCGCTGCGTGCTCCGGCCCGATCGACGCATAATCCAGTCCCGCTGAGACCGAGTGCGTCAGCGCAATCTGCCCGTCCTCATCCTGCAGCACGTAGGAGTACGTCCCTTGCAGCACGCCCGGCGCTCCGCCCTGGAATCGCGCCGCGTGCTCGCCCAGCGCCGTGCCGCGCCCGCCGGCCTCCACGCCGATGAGCCGCACCTGGCGCTCGGGGATGAATTCGTAGAACGCGCCGATCGCGTTCGACCCTCCGCCTACGCACGCAATCACAGCCGTCGGCAGCCGGCCCTCCTTTTCGAGAATCTGCTGCTTCAACTCCTTGCTGATCACGCGGTGAAAGTCGCGCACCATGGTCGGATACGGATGCGCCCCCAGCGCGCTGCCCAGCAAATAGTAAGTCGTCCTGACATTCGTTACCCAATCGCGCATGGCCTCGCTGATCGCATCCTTCAGCGTCTTCGAGCCCGACGAAACCCCGCGCACCTCCGCGCCCAAGCAGCCGCATGCGCTGCACATTCAGCGCCTGGCGCTCCATGTCCACGTCGCCCATGTAGACCACGCACTCCAGGCCCAGCAGCGCGCAAGCCGATGCCGTGGCCACGCCGTGTTGGCCCGCGCCGGTTTCTGCAATCACCCGCTTCTTGCCCATGCGCTTTGCCAGCAGCCCTTGACCGAGCGCATTGTTGATCTTGTGCGCGCCCGTGTGCAGCAGGTCTTCGCGCTTCAAATAAATCTTTGCCCCGCCCAGCGACTCCGTCAGCCGCTTGGCAAAGTAGAGCGGCGTGGGCCGTCCGGCGTAGTCCGCAAGCAGGGAACTGCAGCTCCGCCTGAAAAGCCGCGTCGGCCTTGGCCTCTTCGTATGCGTGCTCCAGCTCGTCCAGCGCCGCCACCAGCGTCTCCGGCACATAGCGCCCGCCGTAAACGCCGAAGCGCCCCGGCTCGCGACTCGCTCGGATTTGCCGGAAGAATGATGGACGCCATGACGAACTCCTGATTGCCCAAAAGAAACGGGGAACCCTCCAGTGTACAAGAGGAACAACAAAGCACTTCCGTCGTGGTCTCTGGCGGGGGAGAGCTTGCTGTGCGAAGTTGTCACCTTCGCGTGTGACGAGCGCACTTGCTACAATCCTTGCGCCGGCGATTCTAGTAGCCGCATCGGGAATGAGGTTGTCGCATGAAGGCAATCGTGTATCGCAAGAATGGTCCTCCTGACGTCCTCTCTTGCGAGGAAATTGAGAAGCCTGTTCCAAACGATCAGGAAGTCCTGATCAAAGTCCACGCCGCAGCGGTCAATCCGCTCGACTACCATGTGCTCAGGGGCGGACCCGCGATTTTTCGGCTGCTGTTTGGCCGGGGCAAGCTCAAGCGTCCAGGTGTCGATGTTGCCGGCGTCGTCGAAGCCGCCGGACCCGCCGTCACGCAGTTCAAAGCGGGCGATGCAGTGTTCGGTACTTGCCGTGGCGCATTTGCGGAATACGCGATCGCGCTTGAGTCTTCATTGGCGCCCAAACCGGAAAATGTCGCATTCGAAGATGCAGCTGCCTGCCCGGTTGCGGCCCTCACTGCGTTGCAGGGTCTCCGCAAATACGGAAAGATTCAACCCGGCCAGAATGTCCTCATCAACGGCGCATCGGGCGGCGTAGGCACATTCGCAGTGCAGCTTGCCAAAATCTTCGGTGCGCACATTACCGGCGTATGCAGCGCACGCAACGCAGAGATGGTTCGATCGCTTGGGGTGGACCGCGTCATCGATTATGCCGAGGAAGACTTTTCAAACGGCACGGCGCGTTACGATCTAATTCTCGATCTCGCCGGCAACCATCCGTTCTCGGCTTGCAAACGCGTCTTGGGCCCGCAGGGCATTCACGTCGGAGCGGGAATCCTCGCTGGGCACAAGTCGCTGGTTGCGATGTTAGGCGGCCTCATCGGGGCCCTTGTTCGTTCCCGGTTTTCGCGCCAGAAATTTGTCACATTCATGGCCAAGGCCAACCGTGAGGACCTGACGTTCATTGGTGAGCTGTTGGCCAGCGGCAAGCTGAAACCCGTGATCGACAAGAGGTACACGCTCGTCGAAGTCCCCGAAGCGATACGCTATCAGGGGACGTGGCGCGTCCGGGGAAAGCTCGTGATCGGCCTCGACGCTTAACGAAGAATCATCGCTTCTTCCGGATGATTTCGCACACCATGTCCGAAAGGTCACGTCTGCGCCGCGCGCGCATTCTTGATGAACGCGCGGACTTTGGCCGCATCTTTCCGCCACGGCGCAGCCTCTACGCCGCTCACCACATCCACGCCCCACGGGCGCAGCATGGCAATGGCATCTGCGACATTGCCCGGAGTGAGCCCTCCAGCGGCCACGAGCTTCATTTCTTCCGCCCCGCCGAAAATCAAGCGCCGCGCGGAGGCCCAGTCGTAGCTCGTTCCAGTGCCGCCCACCGCCGTGCCTGTTCTCGAATCGACCAGAATCGCATCCACATTGGAATCGAAAGCCAGCGGCCCGACGCTCTCCGGAGCCTCCGCGTCAATGTGGATCACCCGCAGGATGCGCAGCCTCGGCCCAAATCGCGCACGCAGCGCGGTCGTCAGCTCGATTCGGAGCGTCCCAGTGCAGTTGCACGCCGGTCAAACCGGCAGCCTCCACTGTGTCCGCGATCTCGTCGACCGCCGCATCGACAAACACGCCGATCTTTTCAATCTCCGCTGGCAGATGCGGCACAATTGCGGCTACCTGCTCTGCCGTCACGCGGCGCGGGCTCGGCGCAAACACAAATCCCACCGCATCGGCCCCGGCTTCCGCGGCGACATCGCGTCCGCAAGCGAAGTGTTGGCGCAGATTTTGATCCAGAGGCTCATGGCTTGCCTGCAGCCGCCTTCAGCAGTTCCGCCAGCGCCTCGCCGGGATCGGGCTGGCGCATCAGGCTCTCGCCGATCAGGAACGCATCGAATCCCGCCTTGCGCAGCCGCGCGATGTCCTCGCGCGTCGAGATGCCGCTCTCCGTCACGCGCACCACGCTCGCCGGAATGCGCTCAACCAGCGCCAGCGAAGTTTCCTGGCTCACCTCGAAGGTCTTCAGGTCGCGGTTGTTCACGCCGATCGCGTCGGCGCCCGTCTCGCCCAGCGCGTCGAGCACGCGATCCAGCTCCTCGGCGGTGTGCACCTCCACCAGCACGTCGAGCGACAAGCGCGCGCGCGGCCTCGGCGAAGCCGCTTCAACTCCGCGTCGGTGAGCGCGGCGGCGATGAGCAGGATGGCGTCGGCGCGATGCGCGCGCGCCTCGACGATCTGGTACTCGTCGACGATGAAGTCCTTGCGCAGGCAGGGCAGCGGCGCGGCAGCCGAGGCCAGCTCCAGGTTGCGCAGGCTGCCCTGGAAGTACGGCTCGTCGGTGAGCACCGAAAGCGCCGCGGCGCCGCCGGCGCGGTAGCGCCGGGCCAGCCATGCGGGGTCGAAGTCGGCGCGAATCAGTCCCTTCGAAGGCGAAGCCTTCTTGATCTCGGCGATCACGGCGGGCCCATTTGCGGCCTGGCGGCGCAGCGCGGCGGCCCATCCGCGCGGGCGGTGCTCGGCGGCGCGGCGCTCCAGCTCGGCGACAGGCACGTCCGCCTTCGCCGCGGCCAACGTGGCGCGCGTCGTGGCCAGAATCGTCGCGAGAAATGTGTCTGCGCGAGTCGACATGCTCTCACGTAGAGTATACGGGGGACAAAGATGGGTCGAAACCGAAGTCTTTGGCCGCCTAACCCTGCACGACGAGTGGGTGCCCCAGGTCTCGCTTTTGAGACCTGGGATACCACAGAATCAGATCGGTCAGGAGTTCAGACCCGTGCGCTGCTCATCATGGTATCCGCCGCCACCAGTTCTCGCGCCGCTCGCCTTCCCAGCCGGATGCAGTCAGGAACGCCGATGCCGTCGTACGCATTGCCCACCAGCCGCAGCCCGGGCAGCGCAGCCACGCGCCGCAATCCGCTGCATCCGTTCGCGTGGCCCACGGCATACTGCGCCATGGCGCGCCGCCAGCGCGAAACCTGCGCGTGTTCCGGCTCAACCTCCGCGCTGAACGTCCTCGCGCCCAGAATCTCAGCCATCTCGCGCCGCACCGTTGCAACCAGAGCCTCGTCGCTCTCGGCCAGCAGCGCCTCGCGCTTCATGCCGCCCAGAAATGCGCGAAAAACCGCCTTTCCCGGCGGCGTGCGCCCCAGAAACTTGCGATGCACAAAGGTGCAGGCCAGCATCGCGCGGCCCTCGACCGCCGGAACCAGAAAACCGAATCCCTCCGGCAGCGTGCCGATCTTCGCTTCGTCGTAAATCAGGTTCACGGTGATCGACGAGGAGTACGGAATGCCGCCAAGCTCCCCGCCAAGAGCAGCGTCGACCGGCGCCAGCAGCTGCCCCGGCGGCCCACGCGGGCGCGGCCATAATCAGCGCATCAAATTTCTGCTGCGCTCCGCCGGCCTCAACGCTCCAGCCGCCGGCCGTCTTCCGAATCGCGCTCACCGGCGTCGCCGTGCGCAAGTTTGCCGCGTCGAGCCGCGCGGCGAGCGCGTCCACCAACTGGCTCATGCCGCCGCGCAGCGCCGTAAAGATGGCGCGGCGCCTCGCGCCGTTTGGCCCTGTCGAATTCTTCGCCATCGCCCGCATCTTCCGGTGCGCCGCCAGCATGCCGCGCGTGAGCGAGCCGTACTTCGTCTCCATCTCCACCAGCCGCGGCAGCACCGTTTGCGCGCTCAGTTGCGCGGCGTCGCCGCCATAGATGCCGCTCAGCAGCGGATCGGCGAGCCGGTCGACGGCCTCCTGGCCGAAATGCCGCTCCACCAGCGCCGCCACGGACTCGTCGCCGCCGTTGGGCCGCGAAGCGTGCAGCAGCTCCAGCGCCATCCGCATCTTGGTGCGCAACCTGAACAGCCGCGTCAGCGCCGTCGGAATCAGCTTGGTCGGCACCAGGAACATGAGCCCATCAGGCAGCGCCACCAGGCGATTGCGCACGACAATATAGGTCTTGCGCGCGGCGTCGTTCGAGGGCAGCAGCTCGCCGCCCAGTCCCAGCTCGCGGCAAAGCTCAGCCGCCGCGGGCTTCTCGGTGAGAAACGAATCGGGCCCGCGCTCCAGCACCGCGCCGTTCACAATCTCCGAGGCCAGCGAACCGCCCAGCCGCGCCCGCTCCTCGTAAAGCGTGTAGTCGACTTGCGCTCCCGCAGCGCGCGCCTTTTCAAGCTCATAGGCCGCCGCCAGCCCCGCAATCCCTCCGCCCACGATCGCAATCCGCATTCTTTTCGCCTCACTCCATGTTTACAGCAATTTGCGGCATGTGCGCGCGGGTGGGGGAACGAGCGACCTCACCGGGATCTCCGATTCAAGTCTAGAGTCAAGGCGCGGGCTGGTCGCGGCAAGTGATTTTAAGTTGCGGGAAGAGCTAGAATCGGTGCGGAGTTTGAATCTGGCTCTCCCCGATCCAAAAGATTGTTTCGGGTTCGCCATCGTTCAACCTTCGATCCTGATCCCCGGATGCCTCGCTCGTCCATCATCCGGCCCTCGCCCGCAGCAGGAGACCTTGCATGACCGCCGAGATCATTCACCGGCTGCACTTCGCCTTCACCGTCACCTTCCATTACTTGTTTCCGCAACTCACCATGGGCCTGGCCCTGCTCATCGTGGTGCTCAAGACCGTGGCCCTGCGCACCGGCAGCGAAACATGGGACCGCGCGGCGCGCTTCTGGGGCCGCATCTTCGCCATCAACTTCGTCTTCGGCGTGGTCACCGGCATTCCCATGGAATTCGAGTTCGGCACCAACTGGGCGCGCTTCTCGCGGCTCTCGGGCGGCGTCATCGGCCAGCCGCTGGCCATGGAGGGCGTCTTCAGCTTCTTTCTCGAGTCGGCGTTTCTCGGCCTGTTTCTCTACGGCGAAAAGCGCATCTCGCGGCTCATGCACTGGTTTTCCGCCGTCATGGTATGGCTCGGCTCGTGGATCTCCGGCTTCTTCATCATCGTCACCGACGCGTGGATGCAGCATCCGGTGGCTTACAGCCGCATGCCCGACGGGCACTTTGAAGTGCTCAGCTTCTGGCAACTGCTCATGAATCCCTGGGGACTGCTCCAGTACATGCACAACATGACCGGCGCGGTCGTCACCGGCTCGTTCGTCATGGCCGCCGTCGGCGCTTTTTATCTGCTCGAGGGCCGGCGCGAGGACTACGGACGCATCTTTCTCAAGGTGGGAGTTATCGCGGGCGTCATTTCGTCGATCCTTATCATCTTCCCCACCGGCGACCTCGCCGGCAAATACGTGGCGCAAAACCAGCCCGTGGCCATCGCCGCAATGGAGGGTCTCTTCAAGAGCGAAGCGGGAGCGCCAATTGTGCTCATGGGCCAGCCCAACGAGACGACCGGTGAAATCGACAATCCCATCGTGGTCAACGATGCACTGAGCTTTCTTATCTACGGGACCACCAAGGCCGAAGTGAAAGGGCTCGATCAGTTTCCCCAGGACCAGTGGCCGACGGCGCTGCCGCTGCTCTTCTACGCCTATCACATCATGGCTGGTCTCGGGACCTGGTTCGTGCTGCTCATGGTGGTGGCCGTCTTCTTGCTTTGGCGCAGGCGCCTCTTCACATCGCGATGGGCATTGTGGGCGCTCTTACTCAGCTTTCCGTTGCCCTATATCGCCAACACCGCCGGCTGGATGACTGCCGAGCTGGGCCGCCAGCCCTGGCTCATCTACGGATTGATGCGCACCAGCGAGGGCTACTCAAGCACTGTCTCGGCCAGCAATGGTCTCTTCACCCTGCTCGGCTTCATGGGACTTTATGCGCTGCTGGGGCTGCTGTTCACGGTGCTCATTTATCGCGAAATCGACCATGGACCGGAACCGACGACAGTGGAATCGCCCGGCGTGCACTAAATCCCTAGCTTAAGATTGGAGCCACTATGGCAATCACCCTAAAGCGCCAGCTCGATGAAAACGAGAAACAGAAAATTCTGGAACAACATGGCCGGATCTGCTTTGCGACGGGCCATGCGATTCCTGATGGGGAAGCCCTCCATTTTGACCATATTCTCGCATTTGCGAGCGATGGCGAAAGCGAACTCGGCAACATTGCGCCAATGTGTGAGATCCACAACAAGCAAAAGGGCACGCTATCGCTGGAAGATTTCAGGGTCAGTCTTCGGCTGAAGCAGTTCTTCGCTGAAGGCGACGGGCTCACGCTCACACACCTATTGGGGCACATGCAAAAAGCCAAGGAGTTGCAAAGTTTCGGCCAGCAAGTGATGGTCGACCAGGCTAATGGCCAAATCCAGATCGAGACCGGCACCGAGAAGTTCTCCTCGGCGATGCATACCTGCCCAACGACGGGGTGGAGGTATTTCTACGCCACGCTCCCAATAGAAATATTGAATAGCGATGACGAGGACGAAGAACACATAGGATTACAGCCAAGATACCTGATCTACGAAAAGGTCTTTGGGCTCTTTCGCCATTTTCAGCGCCATCCTGTGCTGCAGCCGGCCATTGGGAGAGTAAAGAAGAACCGTATCGTAATCTTCGATGGCCAGCACAAAATGGCAGCGCTTCTCTGGACAGGAACGTCGAGAGTTTGAGTGCAAAATCTATATCGAGCCAGACCTGCGGTTGCTAAATGACACAAATATTGCCGCACACGATAGTTATTCCCAAACGCGGTTCTTCGCATCGGTCATGGTCAGCCGCCTAGGGACGGAATTTGGCGCCGACTTCGAGAAATACAAAAACCTTGAGGACGGCGCAGTTAAGAGCGAATCCGGATTCATGAAATACCTGAATCAAGCAGACTCGCAGTCCCTGACGCGCGCCGAGCGAAACAGGCGCTTCAGAAGCTACCTCTACAACTCCATTTTGCAGGCTCCCGATAACAAGCTGTCGATCTTTGTCTCAAAAGGTAACCGGAGCACGTACGAGAAACCGCTGACGATCGACGTTCTGTCGAAGTCCATCTTTTCGTGCTTCTTGTTCACGGAGCCGACCGAGGAAAACCTCGCAACGGACTCATATAGGCGCGACAAAGAAATTGAAAATATCGTCGTCCTAATGAATATGATCCACGACTTGGCCTTGGGCTCATGGAACCCGAAGGTGGGAAGAAATGACGAGACACAGCGCAGATTGCTCCGGCTATTCGGCTCAAAATCCATGATGGCATGGTCCGAACTTCTTAGGGACGCGATTTGCGCTCGGCTTGAGATATTCAGCGAGGAGGATAGGGCGAAGCCGCTTTACCGCGAACTGTCCTCCACTGAGCACGAGAAAATCAAGGTGATTCTCTCAAAGCTCTTCGGATTCAAGACTTGGAAGTCACCCGCCGAAAGCGATGTCGACCGAGTGCTCTCGGACAACAAGAGTGCAGTGAAGGAATGGCTGAAGAAACAGGGCCTCGACGTTGGGTATCTTCTGAGCTGAACCCGATTCGCCGCCCGCTGGCACAGTTGTGGGTTTGGGGGTACTGCAATGGGTTTTGTCTGGTTCTGGCTCGTTGCCGTAATGATCGTCGGCTATGTGGTCCTCGACGGCTTCGATCTCGGCGTGGGCGTGTTGCACCTGTTTCTCGTCCGCTCCGAAGCCGAGCGCAGGGCCACTCTCGCCTCAATCGGCCCCGTTTGGGACGGCAACGAAGTTTGGCTCCTTGCCGGCGGTGGCACGCTCTACTTCGCCTTTCCCTTGCTCTACGCCTCAGCCTTCAGCGGTTTCTATCTGCCGCTCATGATCGTGCTCTGGCTGCTGATCCTGCGCGGCGTGAGCCTTGAGCTTCGCAACCACATCGACGTGGGCGTGTGGCGAGCGCTCCTTGACGGCGTCTTCGGTTTCGCCAGCGCGCTGCTCACCGTCTTTTATGGTGCGGCCCTGGCCAATGTGCTCCGCGGCGTGCCGCTCAATGCCGACGGCTACTTCTTCCTGCCCCTCTGGACCAACTGGCAGCCCGGTGTCCTGCCCGGCATTCTCGATTGGTACACCGTCATCGGCGGCCTGGTGGCGCTTGCCGCTCTCACCATGCACGGAGCCTTGTGGCTCTCGCTCAAAACCTCTGGCGATCTCGAGCAGCGCGCGCGCACCGTGGTCTCGCCCCTCTGGCTAATCCTCGTTGCGCTCACCGTTGTCAGCCTCTTCGCCACCATCGCGGTGCGCCCCGCCAGCCTCGACAACTACTTCCGCTACCCGGTCACGTTCATCGTTCCCTTGGGCGTCGTCGCCTCGCTGGCCGCGGTTTGGCTCTGGAATCGGAAGGGTGAGGCCTTGAAAGCCTTCCTGGCCTCATGCCTTTACTTGTTCTTCATGCTGGCCGGCGCCTGCTGGGGGCTCTATCCCGTGCTTTTGCCCTCCACCACCGGCGCGGCCAACGACATCACGCTCGCCCGCGCAATCTCCGGCCCGCACACGCTGGCCGTGGGCCTGGCCTGGTGGCTCGTCGGCATGGCTCTCGCCGCGGGCTACGTGGTCTTCGTCTACAGCCGCTTCAAAGGCAAGGCGGACGCGCCTGCCGGCGGGCACTGAGTGCGGGACGATTTCTGAACTACAGCGTCACCAGCGTTCCTGCCGGCGCAGCATGTCGGAAGGCTTCAGCCTGCTGATCCAGCTCTGCGTCCCAGTTCTTCGGCTGGTAGATGCAGCAGGGCTCCTGGGCCAGCGGATCGCCCGTCAGCGCGTAAGCCCGCGCCCGCGACCCTCCGCAAATCTCCTTGAACTCGCAGGCGCCGCACTTGCCTTCCAGCCGGCTTGTGTCGCGCAGGGCCTTGAAGATCGGCGCGTTGCGGTAGATCTCGGCCAGCGGCGTCTCGCGCACATTGCCCGCATGAATCGGCAGAAATCCGCTCGGATAAACGTTGCCCATGTGCGAAATGAACACGAATCCCTTGCCGTCGTTCACGCGCCGCGTGGCCCAGCCCATGTTGCGCGTTTTGGCGTCGGCCGTGGGCGCGCCGGCCTCGTATGCAGCCCCATGCGGATGTCCTGAACCGTGCCCCATGCGGCGCTCTTCCAGATTGTGCTGCAGCAGGTAGCGGCGATAGTGCATCGCCTCCGTCGTCTTGATCTGGAAATTCGCCCGCCTCGAGAGCTCGTAAATCTTGCCGAAGACCTGCTCGAACTCCTCGCCGCTCAACAGATCGTCCAACTGGCCGCGTCCCACGGGAACCAGGAAGAAGACATTCCACATCACGATCGCCAGCTTCTCGAACAGATTGCAGAGGTTGTCGAGATCGTTCACGTTGTGCCGGCTGACCGTCGTGTGCACCTGGATGGGAATGCCGGCCTCATTGGCCCACTCGATGGCCTGAATCGTCCGCGCCCATGCGCCGGGCAGGCCGCGGAAGGCGTCGTGAATCTCGGGCGTTGAGCCGTCGAGCGAGATGCCCAGCCGCACCAGGCCAGCCTCTTTCATCTTGAAGATCGCCTCGCGGGTCAGCAGTGGCGTGGCGCTGGGAGTCACCGCAACGTGCACGTCCTTGCTGGCGGCATAGCGGATCAGCTCGAAAAGGTCTTTGCGCTTCAGCGGATCGCCGCCGGTGAAGACGAAGATGGGAATGTGCATGTCGGCAATCTGGTCGATCAGCGCCTTGCCTTCTTCATGTGTCAACTCGTCGGGATGCGGAATGGGCTGTGCGGCGGCGCGGCAGTGCTTGCAGGCCAGGTCGCAGGACTGCGTAATTTCCCAGATGGCGAGGAACGGCGATTCGTCGTAGTCGATCCCGCCGCGGGCGGGAATGTTGTGCATCGGCTGCATCGGCATGGGGCCTCCTGGTCGAATCGCGGCAACGGCGCCAACCTGTCGGCGCCTGGGGATGGAACGGCTCCCTGCTGAAAAACTTCGCGGCTTACTTACCGGCCGCGCCACAAGCAGGAAAACCGCTCCCGAGGGCCACGATTCCTGTCCAGAAGAACAGCTTTTGGGTGGGTCAGGCTGTGATTGGGATCACTTTATGAGCCCCATTCGGGAAGGCTGAAGACCGCCTCTGGACAAAACTGGGAATCGGGAACACAATTCAGTCACCTGCAAGGCCACTTCCCGGATCCCGCGTCTATAGTGGCAGTGCGGGAGTGCCGCGGCCGGCAAACGGAGCTTGCAATTCGAGTTAAGGTGAGTCGGATCACCTTTTTATGTGCGGTATAGCACCGCAAAACCGGCTTTGCCTCTGAGACTATTTGAACGCTCCTGAAGGAGGTTCCCCATGGCCGCTCTCTTGAAGCCAGGTTGGACGAAACCCTCCACCATCCTCTTCGCCTCCGAGATACCGCCCAACGAGAAAGCCTTTTCGTTCGCACTCGCGCAAGCCAGGGAGTTCGGTTCCGATCTCATCCTCTTTCACGCCTATGACACGCTCGTGGTGGCCGCGTCGGAGTCCTCGGGCATTCGCTATTACGACTATGCCGCCGCTGCGCGCTCTGAAAAGAACCACCTGGAGCCGCTCGACGCTGCGCGTCCGCGAAGCGGGCCTCCACTGTGAAGTTGTGGTGCGGCCAGGTCTGCCCGCCGACGAGATTCTCGCCTTCACCCACGAGCGCCAGATCGACCGCATCGTGATGGGCACGCACTCTCCGGGCCCCATCGGCAAGCTATTGGTCGGTTCGGTGGCTGAAGCGGTCTTGCGCACCGCTACTTCGCCGGTCTTCATCATCGGCCCCGAGGTGGTGGACGGCAGCTACCGCAACTTCGCCACGCGCTGCATTCTCTGCGCCGTCAGCCTGCATGAGGCCAGCAAGGTGGTCGCGGCATTTGCCGCGGAACTGGCCGCGCAACACGGGGCGCGCCTGATTTTGCAGCATGTTATCAGGCCCCAGGACCGCGCCGAGTTTCTTGCCGGCCGCTCGCTCGACGAGGTGGAAGCGGGCATGATCGCGCTGGTTCCCAGGCAACTGCAGGGTCAAATCGCCGATCCAGACCATCGTGGTGCCCGGCGACCCGACCGAAGAGCTGCTCTATCAGAGCCGCGCGCAGCAAACAGACCTCATCGTCCTCGGCGCGCAGGGCGCTTCGGCCTTCGCGGCCATCACCCGTCACGGCGTGGTGTACAAAATCCTGGCCCACGCGCACTGCCCGGTCATCACCATGTCGCCGGTCGTGCTCGCCGAGTGTGGCTCGAAGACTGAGAACCTGCGTCCGGCGGAAGCCTACATGGCCGGCGTCTTTTAACGTCGATCGAACCGGATCCACCCACTCGCGGGATGGCTGTGCCCGCGCGGCGCCCACTTCCGGCTTCGCCTGCTCGCCGTGGAAGTCCGACTGAACGATGCGCTATACTGGGCGCATTGGGCGGCATTTGTTCGGTTTCGCCCCGAAGCGAGGTGCGTCTTCCACACGGACTCCGCCATTCGCATGACCGACGTTCCACTATCGCAAACAACGCGGTGGCGCGCGGTGGTTCGCGTGCTCCGAAGTCCAATCGATAGTTTAAGTTGCGCCCTGCTTCCCGCCTCCTGCGCTCTTTGCGGCTCCCCCTTGCCGCGGCTTTCTCGGTTCCAATCTGCCCTGTTTGCTGGACGGAGTTCCCCGTCCAAAGCGGACTCGTCTGCGCCCGTTGCGGTGACGCACTCAGCGCTCCGGCAAGATCCACGGATTCAACGCTATGCCGCGCCTGCCGCCTGGCGCCGCCGCCGTTCGTCCGCGCCGTTTCGTACGGCGTCTACCAGGGCCGCATGCGAGAGGCCATTCACGCGCTCAAGTACGACCGCCTGCACCCGGCCGCGCGCGGCCTGGGAGGCATGCTGGCCAAGGCGATCGCGCAACTCGCCGGCGAGGCTCCGGCCGAGATGCTGGTGGTTCCGGTGCCGCTGCACCGCTCCAAGTACGCGCAGCGCGGGTTCAATCAGTCGCGCTCGCTTGCCGTCGAGGCGCTTCGATTCCTGCGCACGAGTCATCCGCAGTGGCGGCTCACGCTTGCTCCCAGCACGCTCATGCGGCTGCGCGCCACCGAAAGCCAGGCCGGCCTCACCCCGCGCAAAAGGCGGATCAATGTGCGCGGCGCATTCTCGGTCTCCGATCCGTCCCAGGTAACGGCGCAGCACATTTTGCTGGTGGATGACATTTTGACCACGGGAGCCACGGCGCGAGCTGCTGCGCAAGCGCTGCTCAATGCTGGGGCTGCTTCCGTCTGGGTAGCCACGCTGGCGCGCGCGCAGCGCTCAAGGGGATTTGAACGCCACATCGACATTGCCGGACGACGGAGGACGCCGAAACCTTCACCGGTGCAGCCACGCACGCAGCATCATCGGATTCATTAACCTTGCGGAAACAACCATCTTTTTGACCCGGGGGAAAAGAGATGTCGTTGGGAAAAGCCATGATTCACGCGCGCAAGCAGAAGGCGATTGCGAAGGCCGTCGTGTTGGCCGCGGACCACGGTGCCGCGCCGCACTTCCACGCGCACATTTTGCAGATGCCGGTCCTGGTGCTGAACGCCTCCTATGAGCCCATCAATATCTGCGGCGCGCGGCGCGCTCTGGTTCTGGTTCTCAAGGGCATCGCGCGCACTGAGGAGGAGCACGGCCTCTCGTTGCACGCGCAGCGCACCATCATCGCCATGCCCTCGGTCATCCGCCTGCTCGAGTACCGCCGCATCCCCCACCAGACGCGCGCCCTCTCGCGCAAGAACATCCTGCTGCGCGACCGCAACACCTGCCAGTACTGCGGCGAGGCCTATCCGCCCAGCGAGCTCACGCTCGACCACGTTGTCCCGCGCTCGCGCGGCGGCAGCTCCACCTGGGAGAATCTCGTCGCCTGCTGCCACGAGTGCAACCGCCACAAGGGCAACCGCCTCCTGAGCGAGATCGACGACATGATCCTGCTCCGCGAGCCGCGTCCCTTCTCGCTGCACACCAGCCGCCAGATCATGCGCATGTTAGGCCGCAGCGACGACCGCTGGCGCAAGTACTTGTTCTACTAAGCGAGCATCTTTCCGCAGCCTGCTCCCCGCCCTCAAGCGATCATTCCGCAGCGGCATTTCGATGGTGCCGCAACTAAATTGCGCCTTCGGGCGCATCGGTCTTGCCCCGCCGCAAGTCATTGAGGCTTAAGGCGGCTTTGCCCATTGCTCGGCCCGTCGCGGCCGTAATCCCTCTTCCCGCTGCGAGACTCTTCCTCTGCCGCGCTCATCTAATGAAATGGACAAGGAGGCGTGTGGAGTCGCCGCAGAATGTTTGCGCGGCTACCGCCCCCAAAGGAGCAATCTCTATGCACATTCACAAACTTCAACTCGCTGCTTTCGTGGCGGCCGCATCGTTGCTCGCGGCCATTCCCGCGCTGGCGGCAGACAGCAGCAATCAAGAGGGACAGGCAGTCGTCACGGTTCTACCCGGAAGTGAAGTCCCCGGCGGCATTCCCCAGCAAGCCTTGCACGTCAAGGTGGACGGCAAGGCATCGACCGTTACCGGCTGGACCCCGCTGCGCGGCCCGCAAAGCCCGCTTGAGATGGTTGTGCTGATTGACGATGGCGCGCGCCAAAGCCTCGGAGCGCAGTTCAACGACATTGCGAAGTTCATACAAGGGTTGACGCCGGATGCGAAGGTCGCGGTTGCATACATGGAGTACGGCCGCGCCGTATTCGCCGGTCCCCTGAGTGCGGATCGCGCAGTAGCCGTTCGCGAGTTGCACCTGCCGATGGCCGGAATGGCCGGCGTGAGCGCCAGCCCGTACTTCTGCCTCTCCGATCTGGCGAAGCATTGGCCCTCCGCCAACGCCCATGCGAGACGCGAGGTGGTCATGGTGACCGATGGCGTGGACTACTACAACATGCGATACGATCCGGAGGATCCGTATTTGCAGGCGGCCATCCACGATGCAGTTCGGGCGCATCTCATCGTCTATTCGATCTACTGGGGCAGCTCGGGTCTCTTCGATCGCACCGGCTACGCAGCCTTTTCCGGGCAGAGCCTGCTGGCTGAAGTCACCGAAGCCACGGGCGGCAACAGCTATTGGTTGGGATACGGAGACCCGGTCACCATTGAGCCGTACCTGGCCGATATTGACCGACGCCTCGACAACCAGTACGAGCTGGAATTCATGGCCCCGGTTGGCGGCAAGCCGCGGATGGCGACCCTGAAGCTCACGGTAGCCGCACAAGCCAAGGTCGACGCACCGCAACAGGTGTACGTGCATGCGGTCGCGGAATAAATGCAGACGCGCGACGCGCGTTCAGTACGCCAGCGCCACGGCGTCGGCGCGCATCTCGCTGCCCGCCGGGTACACGCGATCCGCTCCCTGCGTGCGGAACTCGATGCCCTCGTAGCGCCGAACACCGTCTATTGAACCAGCGCAGGGCTGCACACGGACAATTCCGTGCACCCTGAACGCACCTATGCGAATCTAGATAGAAGTACACGCGATTTGCTGCAACGACCGCACTTCCCCGGCCCTAACACAAGAACAAAGCTCCAAGCTGCAGAGGAGAGTACTGTTGTCCGCGATTGACTCCACATTGCCCGCCCTGCCCTCCGCTCCCGCCGCCGGCAAGCGCAACGGTAATGGAGCCGGGGCCCGGCCGGCGCAGATTCAGAACCCCAATCTTGCGTTGCCTGTGCGCTGGAAGCCGAGGGCGAATCCATGGCTGATCGCGATGACCGTGGCGCTTGCCGCGTTTATGGAGGTGCTCGACACCTCCATCGCCAACGTTGCCCTGCCGCATATTGGAGGCTCTTTGGGCGCAAGCACCGATGAAGCCACATGGGTGCTCACCAGCTACCTCGTCTCGAATGCCATCGTGCTCCCGCTCGGCGGCTGGGCCTCTTCGCTTATGGGCCGCCGCAACTTCTTTGTCTTCTGCATCACCGTCTTCACCATCGCGAGCTTTCTCTGCGGCGCCGCTCCCTCTCTGCCCATTCTTCTGCTGTGCCGCGTCCTTCAAGGCGCCGGCGGAGGCGGTATGCAGCCCATGGCGCAGGCCATTATGGCCGACTCTTTCGAGCCGCACAAGCGCGGCCAGGCCTTTGCGCTCTACGGCCTCGTCGCCGTGCTCGCGCCTTCCATCGGCCCCACGCTCGGCGGCTGGATCACCGACAACTTCTCCTGGCGCTGGATCTTCTTCATCAACATTCCCGTCGGCATTCTCGCCTTCATCTTGGTCACGCGCCTCGTCGAAGATCCGCCTTGGATCAAAGCCGATCCTTCGCACCTGCGCAAGATGGACTATCTTGGGCTCGGCTTTCTCACGCTGGCCATGGGCGGCCTGCAGATCATGCTCGATAAGGGTGAAGAGAATGATTGGTTCTCCTCGCCCTTCATCTGCGTCTTCGCGATTCTCTTCATCGTTGGCATCATCGGCCTCTTCATCTGGGAGTGGGGTCAGAAAGAACCGCTCATCAACCTGCGCCTCTTCGGCTACAGGAACTTCGCCATCTGCTGCTTCCTCATGATGCTGGTGGGCGGCGTGCTCAATGCCAACACAGTTTTGCAGCCCCAATTCACGCAGCAGTTGCTGGGCTATACCGCAACCACTGCCGGCCTCGCTCTCACCGCGGGCGGGGTCACGCTCGTCTTCATGATGCCGCTCGCCGGAATTGCCACCGGCAGAATCGCCGCGCGCTGGCTCGCCGCCTTCGGCTTCACCATGCTCGTCATCACCTTCCGTTATGCGGCCGCCGTCACCAACCTGCAGATGAGCTTCGCCGAGGCGTCGTGGCTGCGCGTCGTGCAGATGTTTCCGCTGCCGTTCTGCTTCATCTCCATTACCACTGCGGCTTACGTGGGCATGCCCAAGGAGCAGAGCAACCAGGTTGCAGGACTCATCAACTTCGTCCGCAACATTGGCGGCTCCATCCTCATCGCCATCACCAACGCCCAGGTCACAAGCCGCTCCATGTGGCACGAGCAGCACCTGCAGCAGGCCATGCAGCCCGGCTACATCGGCTTCGACCAGCACAAGCAGACGCTCACCGCCGCCTTCAGCCATGCATTCGGCGTGGCCAACGGCAGCGCGCTGGCGATGGCCCAGATTTACAACCAGCTCAAGGATCAGGCGCGCATGCAGGGCTACCAGGACGTCTACATGGAGCTCTCCTGGGCATCGATCGTTCTCATCGTGCTCGCTTTTCTACTCAGCAAGAACCGCCCCGGCGAAGGCGCAGGCGGCGGAGGCGTGCACTAAGTCCGCTTCGCTTTCCCTCGCTGTGCTCGTTCCCATAGCCGTTTCCTTTCAAACGGCCTATAATTCCTCGCAGATTTTCATTCGAGTCCCAAAGATGCCCGCTCGTTGACATCTGCAGGGGAGGCTTTCATGTCGAAGTCGTTTCTGCTCTTTTTTGCGGTAGTCCTGCTGGCCATAGCGTGCTTACCCCTGCAAGGCCGCAGTCCGCAGCAAACCGCGCCGGCGCCTGCCCCTGCGCCTGCTCCCGCTCTTGCTCCCACGCCGGCCGTCACGCCCGCGCCGGCTGCGGCGGTAAAGAATCCCATCAAGCCTACCGCCGAATCGCAGGCCAAGGCCAAGACCCTGTATCAAATGGACTGCGCCATGTGCCACGGGGACACTGGAAACGGCAAGAGCGATATAGCCACCAGCATGGAGCTCACCATGGACGACTGGACCGATCCCAAGACTCTAGCAGGCAGGGAAGACTGGGAGCTGTTCAACGTCATCCGCAACGGCAAGGATAAGATGCCTCCCGAGGGTGAGGGCCGCGCCACCGACACTGAAGTCTGGAACCTTATCATTTACATTCGCACCTTCTCCAAATTGCAACCGCCGGCGCCGGCTGCTCCAGCCAATTAGGTCTGCCGCATCCTCTATGATCATGGAGCGATGGCGAGGACGACTGATTTTCAAAACAAGTGGGCGTTAATCACGGGGGCCAGCTCCGGGCATCGGCGCGGCCCTCGCGCGTGAGCTGGCTGCCCGCGGCGCAAAACTCATCCTCACCGCGCGCCGGCGCGATCGCCTCCAGTCCCTTGCCGCAGAGCTCGCCGCCAAAGGAACCGAGACGCGTGTCGTGGTGGCCGACCTCAACGATCCAGCCGCGCCGCAACAAATCTTCGCCGCCACTGAGGGTGCCGGCCTCGCCGTCGACATCCTCGTCAACAACGCCGGCCTCGGCCAGTACGGCGCCTTCTGCACCAATGACGCCGAGCAGGAATTCAGCCTGGTCCGCGTCAACTGCGAAGCCGTCGTCCGCCTCTCGCGTCTCTTCATTCCGCGCATGGTCGAGCGGCGTCGCGGCTGGATGCTCGTCGTCGCGTCCTCCGCCAGCTTTCAGCCGGTCCCCTACTTCTCCACCTACGCGGCCACCAAAGCCTTCGACCGCTTCTTCGCCCTCGGCGTCGCCGCGGAAGTCGCGCGCTTCGGCGTCAAAGTAACGGCGCTGTGTCCCGGAACTACGGAGAGCGAGTTCTTTGAAGTCGCCCGCGCCGGCGTCTTTCGCAGCCGCAACCTGCAGTCTGCGGAAACTGTCGCGCGCCTCGCCATCGACGCGCTTGCGCGCGGCCAGCGCACCATCGTTCCCAAGTGGAGCGGCAAATTCACCGCGTTTCTCGTTCGCTTCCTGCCCGTCACCCTCATCACCTGGTTTGTCGAGAAGTTCGCCCGCCCAAAACCGTAATCTCTCATCGGAGCGAAACACGCCTCGAGTTTCCGTACGACGGACCGGGCGATTCTCGGTTCCAAAAAAGGATCGGCCAGCGAGCGAGAACTCGGTGACGCCTGGCACGGGAGCCCGCCGGCGACGCAGGCGTGCGGAACCATTATTTAACCAGTAACTTCCGGGTTGCCGGTGATACGCCCGGCGACTTAGAATTCCGCTGGTCTGGCTCGACGAGTGTTTCTTATGCGTGTCGGAGCGCAATTCTATAATTGCACGCATGTTCCGCAATGCCCAATGTAGCTGCCTTGAAGTGGTCTTGATTGCGTGTTTCCTTACGCCCACAAGCATCACAGCCCAATCATTCCCATTGGACTCCACAAAGGGGTTGCAACCGCACAACGTGACGGTCGACGTATCGTCCTACCAAGGGCGGAAGGCAGTTCGAGTGATGTCGTTGCCAAGCGCGGACTCATCCTACGATATGCAGAAGTCAGGGACGGGCGGCGGAATCGTCGTCCTCCCTGATGCCAGGTTCCACGACGGAACAATCGAAGTGGATGTTATCGGAAAGCCTCAGCCGAACGCGCCTGCACTCGCACGCGGGTTCGTGGGCGTGGCGTTCCGCGTGCCTTCCGACGCCTTGAAATACGACTACGTCTACATTCGCCCAACAAATGGCCGCGCCGACGATCAGGAACGGCGGAACCATTCGACGCAGTATGCTTCCTTTCCCGATTATGAATGGCTTAGACTCCGCACAGAGTCGCCGGGCAAATACGAGTCTTACGTGGACCTGATTCCCGGTGAATGGACTCACCTCAAAATCGAAGTTAACGGCCTCAAGATGCGCCTTTACGTGAACGGCGCTTCACAGCCAACGCTCCTCGTGAACGATCTCAAGTTGGGCGACACACACGGAACCGTAGCCTTATGGATAGGTGTTGGGACGGAAGCATATTTCGCAAATCTGACAATAAAGAAGTAAGCCGCTGGCCGTGGCGTTTTCTGAGTTCTGGTCGGATGGTCGGCCACCCGGAAGTTATGCTCCAGTAAACACCGGTCAGCCCGGCACAATTCGGGCAATTCTGGAATTCGGCCCTTGCCCAAAAACTCTGACTCTTGCATAAGAATTCGAGATACTGTCGGCTGGTTATTGCTAGGGAACAGCCGTCAGGCTGAACGAGTCGAAAAAGGCTTTCACGTCCTCGTCGCGCCGCGCGCTTGTGCCGGGGAACGTCGCTATCAGCATGTAGAGTCGCGTTCCCTTGAGAATTAGCCGCCCGTTCAGAATGCCGCCGCCCGCGTTGCGCGCCACAAAGTCGCGGCTTCGGTACCCATCGCGTTCGCCGCGCGATTCGCTGATCAGGCTGGTCTGGGTGCGCCCCAGCGCTCCGTCTCGCGCCATATCCAGTGTTCTTTCAGCGTCCTGGCTGGCCGCCTGCACAACCGGCGGGTTGTCCGCCCAGGCCACTGCGTAAGTGGATTCTGGGTCGACCGTCGTCTCGATCATCTCCACCTGTTCCACCACGCCGCTGCCGGTATACACCGGAATCTCGGTCTCACTCGCTGCTGCGGGCATCTGCACTTTGAACCCATTCGCACTCCGATCAATGGTTTGCCACGCCACCTGGCCGCCGTGCGTACCCTGGTTCCCCTGCCCGTTTCCCTTGCCGCCCAGCCCGAAGTCCCCGCGATACTCGTACACCAGGTACGCGATCACTCCAATCAGGACGATCCAAAAGACGAGGGTGAACAGCCGTTTCACACTTCCAAGAGTGCCCAATTTGACCCTCTTGTTTCAAGAAGATTGCCCATTTTGGGCCGAATAGGGTGCCACATAGGTAAAAAAACGCCATTTCCACAGTGCTGCCAGCCCTCTCCACAAAAAGGGGCTTGCAACTTTTTCGCGAATAGTGCATCTATGTAGGTAATTAGCAGAGGCTTCCCCAAACGTCCCGCCAAAGAAAGGCTACAACTCTCTCTTGAGGGTTCTTCGGAACCTCTTCTCAAATTCCCCCCTGGTTACCCTCCCAAAAAATGCCTCTCGAGCGGGCCTACCGGAAGGTAGGCCCATATGCTCTTCCGAGCGTGCCGCGCCTGAAAAACGTTTCGGCCACTAAAATTGAGAGTGCATGCCCGTCTTCTTCCGCCGATAAACCCACCTCCGCTTCCGCCCTCAAGGCAATTGACCTCCGCCTCTCCGGGGCTGGACTTGCGCGCAGCCAGCGCAGCAGGAAAGCCCGGCCCGCCCTCGTCCGCCGATTTGAACGCACCACACTGGAAGAACTTACCGCTCCCGCGCCCGTTCCCCGCCGCGCCGCCAACGGCGTCGAATGGCTCCCCGTTCCCGGCTGGAACCTTCCCTGGCTCTGGGCAGGGTTCTCGACCCGCAAGGGTGGCCTCAGCCGTGCCTACTGCCCTGACGACGCCCCCGGCGAACTGAACCTCGGCTTCACCGCCGTTGATGATCGGGAAACGGTCCTTCGCAACAGGCGTCTTCTGGCCGAAGCGATCACATCTTCCGTCTCAATCCCCGTGATCCCTCTCCGCCAATTACATTCCAACCGCATCGTTCACGCCGTCACGGCCGACGCCTCCCGCAGGCATCCGCACAAGGCTGACGGGCAAATCACCTCCGAGCCAGGCCTTCTCCTCGCCATCCAGACCGCCGATTGCGTCCCCGTCCTCGTCGCCGACCGCAAGCTGCGCGCCGTGGCCGCCTTCCACGCCGGCTGGCGCGGAACCGTCAAGCGCATCGTCGAATCCGGTGTCGGGCGCATGAGGCTCGCCTTTGGTTCCCAACCTGAAGACCTGGTCGCCGCCATCGGTCCCGGCATCGGCCTCTGCTGTTACGCCGTCGGTGAAGAAGTTCTCACGGGATTCGAATCGCAGTTCTCTTATGCTCGCGAGCTCTTTCGCGAGGTCTACGACTCTGACCCCGTGCGCAAAAAATACCCCATGCTCTTTCTCACCCAGCGCGCGCCCGGCCACTTGGCCCTATGCCCCAGCCTTCACGTCGATCTCATTGAAGCCAATCGCCGCCAGCTTCTCGCGGCCGGCCTCAGCCCCCAGTCGATCCAAGTCATCGGCGGCTGCACGCAATGCCACGCGGATCTCTTCTTCTCCCATCGCGCCTCGCACGGCAACGCCGGCCGCATGATGGCAGTCATCGGGATTCGTGAGGAGCGGAAACGCCGCTCCACTCGATGAGAAGGGAATTTGGATTGGAATTTGAAGCTGGCTCTACGAAGCCTTCGATGCTTCGCCCGGATTCACCAGGTCGCGCAGTTCCTTTGAAGGCTTGAAGTAGGGAACTTTCTTGGCTGGAACATCGACACGCGCGCCGGTCTTGGGGTTGCGCCCGATGCGGGGTTTGCGCTGGCGGATGCGAAACGAGCCGAAGCCGCGAATCTCAATCTTATCTCCGCTCTGCAGGGCGCCAATCACGGATCCGAAGATGGTCTCAACAATCACTTCACCGTCACGCCGGGTCAAATCGCCCAGGCCGGTCACCTTCTCCACCAAGTCCGCCTTTGTCATGTCCCTCGAACCTCCGCTTCCAGCATAAACGGATTGTGCCGAGTCAAGCACGAAAATGCAAGCCCCTTTTTCCAAATTATCCTTTGCGCATCAGCAATTTGGCCGACCAGAGGCTCTCTTTACCCCGCGCCTTGCCGGCTCCATCGGCCCCTTCCGGCAGCGGCAAATCCGCCTGCCCGGCAGGCAGGTTCCCCTCCTGCGGTCGCGATAGGATACATTGTTCGTTGGACCCCCAACCGGCAAATGAGCTACCCGCAATACAGCATCGTCATACCTGCCTATAACGAGGCCGCGCGGATCATGGGCGCGCTTGAGGCGGTCGTCGCCTGCATCCGCCAGCGCGGCTGGAACGCAGAGGTCGTTGTCGTCGACGACGGCTCCCGCGACAACACTGCCGAGTTGGTGAGCGCCTTTGCGGCTAAGAACCCTGAGGTCCGTATGCTCCGGAATCCGGGCAATCGCGGAAAAGGTTACAGCGTGCGCAACGGCCTGCTCCACTCCTTCGGCGAAGTGGTCATGTTTACCGACGCTGATCTTTCCGCGCCCATCGAGGAAGCTGATGGCCTCCTTGCCGCCATCGCCGCCGGCGCCGACATCGCCATCGGCTCGCGCTGGCTTGAGCGCACGCGCCAAACCATTCGCCAGCCCCTCTACCGCCAGTTCTTCGGCCGCTGTTTCAACGCCGTCACGCGCGCCGTCATGGGCCTGCCTTACGCCGACACGCAATGCGGCTTCAAGGCCTTCACTCGCGCCGCCGCCCAAACCGTCTTCCAGCTCCAGACCATCGATCGCTGGGGCTTCGATCCCGAGATTCTCTTCATCGCTCGCAAGCGCGGCTACCGCGTCGACGAAGTCCCCGTAAGCTGGGCCCACGATGAGCGCACCCGCATCAGCTACCTCAAAGACGGGCTGCGCATGCTTCAGGACATCGCCATCGTCCGCTGGAACGCCCTCCTTGGCCGCTATAACAAGCCTGTGGAGCGCATCCACCGCGCCGGCCTGGTCAAGTAGCTCGCCGGTCCCCAGGGTCACTCCCCCTTGTGCGAACCCGTTACCAACCTGGACGGCGGCAGGTGCTAACCAACAAGTAACTTCCGGATGGCCGACCATCCGTCCTGATCACAAATCTCCTAACGGATGGCAACATTCGATTCCAGCCGGAAAATTCACTCTTCCCCTAGTCTGCGTGGACTGCGTATAGTGCGGGAATTAGCTCCCCCGCATTCGAGGTCATGCAATGGCACGACGGACCCATATGTCTCTTTCCTTGGCGGTATTGTTTGCATTCAGTGTCCTGGCGCCAGCCCAGTCACCCGCACCGGCGCAGGCTCCGATCGCGCAGGCGGGCAGCACAGTGCACGTCACCCTTGGCCAGTCCGCAGTGCCGCTCTACGGGCCGTGGAAGTTCACCGTTGGCGACTCGCCGATTGACCCCAGGACCGGCCAGCCGCTGTGGGCCGAGCAGGACTTTGACGACTCGAACTGGGAGACGGTGGATCTGACGCCGAAGGAGCGGGCCATTGATCCGATCAACGGGCTCTCCGGCTATGCGCCCGGCTGGACGGCCAAGGGACACCTCGGCTACTGGGGCTACGCCTGGTACCGCATCCGGGTGCAGGTGCAGGCGCGGCAGGGTCAGGAACTGGCCCTGGCAGGGCCCGCTGACGTGGATGACGCCTACCAGGTCTTCGACAATGGGAAGCTGGCCGGCCACTTCGGCGACTTCGCCGGCAGTAAACCCGCCGTCTACTACGCCCAGCCCAAGATGTTCCCGCTGCCGCAACCGGGCAGTCACGACGCCGGGACCGGCCCGGATGAGTCCACGCGGGTTCTGGCCTTCAGACTGTGGATGGAGCCTTCCACGCTGATCCTCGAGCTCGACGCGGGGGGTCTGCACACCGCGCCGGTGCTGGGCGAGGCCGGCGCGGTGGCGGCCGGCTACCAGATGCGCTGGCTGGAACTGATCCGCTCCTACGCATTTGCCGCCGCCGAAGCACCGCTGTTTGGCCTGCTGGCCGTGGTCGCCTTCAGCCTGATCCTGTTTGACCGCTCCGACCGGGTCTACCTGTGGATGGGGGCTCTCTTCCTGCTGATTGCTGTCGATCAGGCCCTCGTTGTCATCGGTTCCTGGACGGAAATTCAGAGCGTCCCCATCAATAATCTGCTGGTTGATTGTCTTGCGCAGCCGCTGATTTCGGCCGCATGGGTCATGGTGTGTTGGGTATGGTTCGGGCAGCAGCGCCCGTCGTGGCTTCCCCGGCTCACGGCCGGGCTGGCGCTGCTGTTGATGGTCACAGACGTTCTGGGCGAAGAGATCTTCTTCGGGCTCGTTCCGCATGCGGTTGCTCTCCATTTCGTGACCGTCTCCCTGGCCTTCCGGCTGCTGCTCTTGGCCCTGCTGTTGTGGGTCGTCGTCGAAGGCATTCGCCGGCAGGGAGTGGAGGGCTGGCTGGTTCTGCCTGTCGTTGCGTTGCGGGGAGTCGGGGCCTTCACTGTCCAACTCAATCTTCTCCATATCCGGATGGATTGGTTCCCATTCGGCGTCGACGTCAGCCTTGGCACAATCTCGAGCCTGCTGGTGGCGGTGGTCATCGTTCTGCTGCTGCTGCGGCGGCTGCTCCAATCGGTGCGCCGCCAGCGGCTGATGGCGCTGGATGTGAAGCAGGCGCAGGAGGTGCAGCAGGTGATCCTGCCCGAGGCGCGTCTGGCGCTGCCGGGGCTGACCGTGGAGAGCGAGTACCGGCCCGCGCGCGAGGTGGGCGGGGACTTCTTCCAGATCATTCCCCACAAAACCGACGGTAGCCTGCTGATCGTGGCCGGAGACGTGACCGGCAAGGGACTGAAGGCCGGAATGCTAGTGGCGCTGCTGGTGGGGGCGATACGGAGCACTGCCGAGACAGATGCGGAGCCAGGCAATATGCTGGCCGCGCTTAACCGGCGTCTCATGGGCCGCAACGACGCCAAGGCCACCTGTCTGGCTCTGCGGATTGAAGCGCATGGTGGCGCGACGCTGGCCAACGCCGGCCATCTGCCGCCCTACCTGAACGGGGAACCGCTGCCGATGGAGGGCGCACTGCCGCTGGGCATGATCGAGGGAGCTGAGCCTTCCGTCATGCACTTTCAACTGGAGAAGGGCGACCGGCTCATGCTGATGTCGGACGGCGTAGCAGAAGCGACTGACGCCGATGGCCATCTGTTCGGCTTCGAGCGGGTGAACGAACTGCTGCGTACAGCAAAGTCTGTCGCTGAGATCGCTGGCGCTGCGCAGGCATTCGGACAGGAAGACGACATCAGCGTGATCTCCGTAACGCGCACCGAGGGGCTCCAGGCTGTTGCTGCATGAGCAAATTGCTTGGCACAGCCGCTTCGGCAGGTTGTGCCTGGATCACCGGCTAACCGGAAGTTACTACCTCGGCAACAACTCGGAACAGGCCAGTCTCGTCCCGAAAGATCAGTGCCGAGAAGTCGACCTGTGCACAGGTTCCCCTCCAACCGCTGCCCTCAGTCCAACCGCCCACCGACTTGCTTCCAGCCGCGTTCTCGGCGCCTCCCAACGGTGGCCGCTCGAGCACTCCCAAACCTGACCATCCCAAACTTGAGCAAATCAAAACGGAAAGCTGCGCCAACCCCGTCAACTCCGTTTACACCGCTAACTCCGCTAACCCCGCTCTCCTCCTGTCAAGTGTCCCGCTCGCGCCAGAGCACCCTAACCCACTGAAAACACTCCCCAAAAACCTTCCGCAAGTTTGCAGATTAATTCGCGCAAATCGCTAACCTTGCCTCAGGATCACCAGAAGCGATTTGGGGCGGCTGCGGGCGCCAATTTGATCTCTGGTCTCTGCGGTCTCTGATTTCTGATTTCTGATCTCTGGTCCCTTGGTCAATGATCACTGTTTTTCTTGCCCGTAACTTCTTTGCTGCCAGGAATCTACAAATAAGTGCCTTGAAATCAACCGTTTGCGGCGAAGAGCGGTCGTCAAACCGTTGATTCCAAACCGTTTATTTGCACAAACCCTCGGGGGTACGTAACTCGGGAGTAAACAGCCCGATCTTGCCCGTTTTCTGAGGCCGACGGTCCTACTCCGCCGCCAACAGGCACAACCGCGACCCCGCAGTAATTGAACCGCTGCGGGTCAGCGCGCAGTTCGTCGCGCTGTCTTCAATCGGTGAGCCAAGCGCTGCTACACGTCGGTGACTCGGATGCGGGCGGCGAAGTTGATGCCCGCCCATTCCATTGGTGACAGAAGCCGTCTTCCGCCGCTGCCGGGCCACGGATCGCGGACAATCACCTGCTGGATCACGAATTGCGTGGTGACCGTATCCACCGCGGATGTGATTGCTGTCAGAACAGTAGCGTGACCGAGCGCGCCAATGATGAGCGGGTGATCGTCGATCAGGTCCTGCACGGCCGTGTTCACGTTCACTGAGAGCATGTCGCCCTGGCACTGAAAGACGTGTCCGGCATCATCCGTCCATCTCTTGTTGAGGTCGCGAAGGATGTTGCCGGGTTGGCCGGGCATGTCCGCCACGGTTCCCCAGGTTTCCCTCACGATGCGCTGCTGATCGACCGCGTGCTTGTAGTATTCGAAGACCATGCTGATGCACGCCGCCCAGCACCATTCGTTCTGCTGTTGGAAAGCCTGTTTGAATGTGATCGAAGAAATGCCTGTCGTGCACAGCTCGACGGGCTGAACGTCCATCGGCGTCATCGTAGCGACTGGCGTTCCGCATTGCTTGGCCCCAAAAAGCGTCCGCGAGGTTGCAACAAATCCTGCACCTGCCAAAGCGGTGCGGAGAAAGGCGCGGCGTTCCATCTACAACCTCCAGATTTTCTCGAGGAGAACATTTCGGGGGACACAACGAAGGGTATAAGCATGATTGGGCGAAATCGTTCCAGGTCTGTCAAGCGCAATTTGAAAAATCCGCGCCGGCTCTACCGCGCCGAATCAGCCTTACGCCGTTGCCGTCTTCGCCACGTCCTCGAGGCCGCGCGCCTCGATCTCGAACTCGCGCATCTTGTGCTTCTGGATCTTCCCCGAGAGCGTGGCCGGGAACTCCTCAACGAAGCGGACGTGCTCGGGAATCTTGTAGTACGCGATCTGGCCCTGGCAAGACTCGCGAATCTCTGGCGCTCCCACGAGATCGCGCTCGCAGCTTTTCGAAGCTCTTGAAGTCATCGAGCGCCATCCCGGCTGATGGGTGAGCCAACTTACCCGGACTTCGGTATCATCAATCCATGGCCGTCGATACGCTGAAAACCCGGGATCAATCAGCCAGTCCGGCCCATGCTTTCCGGACCTACGACCCGCGCCTCGAGCCCATCGCCGCCAAGGTGATGGCCCAGGAGCGCCTGAGCGCCAACGACGGGCTCGCGCTCTACGCCTCGCCCGACGTTCTCGCCGTCGGTTGGCTGGCCAACCATGTCCGCGAGCGGATGCACGGCGACCTGACCTACTTCAACGTCAATCGCCACATCAACCCCACCAACGTCTGCGTGGCTGCCTGCAAGCTTTGCGCCTTTGGCCGCAAGAAGGGCGACCCCGCCGGCTACACCATGGCCCTTGAGGAGGCCTGGGAAACCGCCGCCTCGGGCTACTCGGAGGCAGTGACCGAATTCCATATCGTCGGCGGCCTCCACCCCGATCTGCCGCTTGAATTCTTTCTCGACCTGATCCGCGGTCTGAAAGAGCGCTTCCCCAAGGTGCATATCAAAGCCTTCACCATGGTGGAGATTGCGTTTCTGGCTCGCCGCGCCAAACTCAGCGTGGAAGAGACCCTCCTCAAGCTGCGTGAGGCGGGCGTCGACTCCATGCCCGGCGGCGGGGCGGAGATCTTTGCATCCCGCGTCCGCTCCATCATCTGCGACCACAAGATCGACGGCGAAGAATGGCTCGAAACGGCGCGGTCTGCGCACAAGCTGGGTTTCAAGTCCAATGCCACGATGCTTTACGGCCACATCGAGAACGACGCTGACCGGGTGGATCATCTCCTCAAGCTGCGCGCACTGCAGGACGAGACCAGCGGCTTCCAGACCTTCATTCCGCTTGCGTTTCATCCCGAAAACACACCGCTCGACCACCTCCCGGTGACCACGGGGCTCACCGACATTCGCCAGATCGCCGTCAGCCGGCTGCTGCTCGACAACTTCCCGCACATCAAGGCCTACTGGCAGATGATGACGCCGAAGATCGCCCAGATCGCGCTTCGCTTCGGCGCCGACGACCTCGACGGAACCGTGATCGAGGAGAAGATCTACCACGATGCCGGTGCCACTACTCCGCAGGGCCTCACGCGCAAGGAGCTCTGCCGCCTGATCACGGAAGCAGGCCGCATCCCCATCGAGCGCGACACGCTCTACCGGGCTGTTACTCGCAACGAAGAAAGCTTCACGGTTGCAGTGTAGCTACTGCCGCATCGCGACGCCGTTCTTCATCACAAAGCTCACATGCTCCACTACGCTGATGTCGTCGAGCGGATTGCCCGGCACGGCAATAATGTCCGCGTAATATCCCGGTTTCAGCTCGCCGATCTGGCCGCCCCAGCGCAGCAGTTTTGCCCCATTGATCATGTCGGCTTGCAAAACGGCCAATGGCGCCATCCCGTAGTGGACCATGAGCGTCAGCTCGTGCGCCTGCGTGCCATGCGGGAACGGGCCCACGTCGGAGCCCACGGCGAAAGGAATGCCGGCCGCAATCTGCTTTTTGAATTCCGCGATCTTGTAGTCGAGCATGGCAGACTCAGTCGCCGCCTGGTCCTGCGAGTTGCGATGATGCGCGAAGTACTCGAAGATGGTGAAGGTGGGCACGGCGAAGATACCCTTCTCTTTCATCAGCCGCATGGTCTCTTCGCTGAGCTGCGTAGCGTGATCGATGGAGGCCACTCCGGCCTCGGCCGCGTAGAGCGTGCCTGGCTCGCCCATGGCGTGGACACCGACAAACGTGCCCAACCGGTTCGCCTCTTCCACCGCCGCCGCCAGTTGCGCCTCGGTGTACTGGTAAGGCGTGTGCAGCACGCCGTCGATCATCTTGTCCGGGCCGGTCTCGTAGATCTTGGCGAAATCAGATCCTTCCTTGTGCTGCTCGCGCATCACCGCAATAATCTGGTCCGCCGTGTTCGCGTAGTCTGCATTCGAGAGCACGTGCTGCGCGGGATTGAATTGGTTGGCGTCTTCGTGCCCGCCCAGAATGTCGATCGCGTTTCCGCTGATGCGCAGCCTTGGGCCCGGAATGATCCCCTGGTTGATCGCATTGCGCACGGCGGTGTCGGCTGAGCCTGCGCCCTCGGTGCCCATATCGCGCTCAGCGGTGAATCCCGCCATCAGGTCGGCCTTCGCCGCCTGCTCGGCAAGGATCGTGCGCCAGGAAACGGATTCCTCGACGGTCTGCAGGTCTTCCGCGCCGGGATGCAGAAACAAATGAACGTGCGCGTCAATCAAGCCTGGCAGCAGCGTCGTGTCGCCGAGGTCGATCACTTTCGCACCCTGCGGATGATCGACCGATACGCCCACAGCCTTGATGCGTTCGCCTTCGACCAGAACCTCGCCGGGCTGGAGAATGTTTCCGGTGTCGACTTCAAGCAGCCGCGCCGCGTGAAGCACAACGGGCGCGGTCGCCGACTGCTGGGCGGTGGCGACCCACAGAGAAGACAGAATTGAAAGGCAGGCGGTCAGGAGGGTGACCCTGAGCGCGGACCGGAACCATACGCGGATATTCAGCATGGCTAAAGAGTATGCCATTCCAATGGTTCGTGATTCAACGACTGATTAGCGCCGGACGAGACGGCAGGAGATGGGATACCCAATCGCGTAACAAATCACCGCAACGACCAGCGAAGATATCAGTTCGCCAGCAAAGACGACCGCACTTAACATCGTGTTCTCTTGTGTCAGATAGATGAACGCAGACCCCCGAAAAGGAGGAATCTGGTGCGCACCGAACCGGACGAAATACACGAGAAAGCTGAATACCTGAGCAACCGTCAGAATAGAGAGGAAGTGAATCAGGCCCCTCCAGAACCGGGGCACAGTGCGTACCCAAGAGAGGTAAAAGGGATAGGCAAGAGAGAGCAAGATCCAGATCAAAAGATCAGGAACCAGACTACTTTTCACCGACACCGCGCGCAAAGATAAAACACAGGCGCAAGCGACCAGATAGATGAGATTCACCTTGCTCCACATCCAAGCACCTCCTGTCTCTCTTCAACGACCGGTTACGTGAGACTCATGATAGTCGCGCACGTTGTGCATCAGTAAGCCGCAATCCCCGTAAGGTTTTGTCCCAGGATCAGCGTATGAATGTCGTGCGTTCCCTCGTAGGTCTTCACTGACTCGAGATTCATGCTGTGCCGCATGATCGGGTAGTCCTCCGTGACGCCGTTCGCGCCCAGAATGTCGCGCGCCAGCCGCGCACATTCGAGCGCCATCCACACGTTATTTCTTTTGGCCATCGAGATGTGCTGGTGCCCGGCCTTGCCCGAGTCCTTCAGCCGGCCCACGTGCAGCGAGAGCAACTGCGCTTTGGAGATTTCGCTCGCCATCCACACCAGCTTCTCCTGCACAAGCTGATGGCTGGCGATTGGCTGATCGTGGAATTGTTTTCTGGTCTTGGAGTAGTTGAGTGCCGTCGAATAACAATCCATCGCAGCGCCGATCGCGCCCCAACTGATACCGTAGCGGGCCTGGTTCAGGCACATCAGTGCGGCTTTTAGGCTGTCGGCGCCGGGCAGCAAGTGGTCCGCAGGCACGCGCACGTCCTCAAGCGAAAGACTGCTGGTGACTGAAGCGCGCAGCGACCATTTACCGTGAATGTCGTTCGCAGTGAATCCGGGCCGGTCAGTTTCGACGAGGAACCCGCGCACTTGATTGTTGTCGTCCTGCACCTTGGCCCAGATGATAGCCACGTCGGCGATCGATCCTGACGTGATCCACATCTTTTCACCGTTCAAAATGTACTCATCGCCCGACTTACGCGCGCGAGTGGTCATGCCGGCTGGGTTCGATCCGAAGCCAGGCTCGGTCAACCCGAAGCAGCCCAGCTTTTCGCCGGTGGCTAGAGCCGGAAGCCAGGTGTTCTTCTGTTCTTCTGATCCGAAGGTGAAGATGGGATACATCACCAGCGCCGACTGCACGCTGACAAAGCTGCGCAGCCCGGAGTCGCCGCGCTCCAGCTCCTGCAACACCAGGCCGTACTCAACATTCGACATGGCGGCACAGCCGTAGCCATCAAGATTGGCGCCGTAGAAGCCCAGCTCACCCATCAACGGAACGAGCTCGCGCGGGAATCGCCCCTCGCGGAAGCAGCCCTCGATGATCGGCGTTACGTTCGCGTCGACGAATTCCCGCGCGGTGCGGCGGACGAGGAGTTCCTCTTCCGTCAGGCTCGCATCGAGATGGAGAAAATCAAAACCCTGAAATTTGAAGGCCATGGTCGTACCTGCCGTCTCGGCGGTTCACCGGGACAGTTGAGAGTACCAGTCCACGGCGTTCTTTTCAAAGCGTGTCGAGATGGGCCTCATGCCGGGCGCTGCATCGGCTTTTCGTGAATGACCATCCAATTCACGCCGGACTTGTCGCGGAACTGGCCAAACCGGTGCGCGAAAAACGTCTCGCCCATCTTTTCAAGCTTAGCCACCAATCGGCCCAGCTGTGCCGGCGGGAATCTTTCAAGGCAACGCCAAATCAACGGGCAATCTAATCCGCGCAACTTTTGCCTCTGTTATCCTGAATGGTCTAACTAGGCGAGGAGGGGCCATGCCGGAGCACAGAGCACGGAAACATCATCAGGACCGGGTGGCGGAGACGCTGAGGGTGGAGATAGGCGCCATGATTGAAGGCGAGCTTTCCGACCCGCGCATCGACTTCTGCCATGTGAGCGAAGTTGCGTTGAATCCAGGCGGAAAGTCGGCGCGCGTGTACGTTGCCGTTGACAGCATGGTGAAGGATATCGCCAAGTCCGAAGCGGAGACCATCGCCGGTCTTGAGGCGGCCAAGGGTTATATTCGACGCGAGTTGAAGGAGCGGATGGGCGTGCGCCACGTGCCCGAGCTGAGTTTCCTCGCTGACAGGTCGGGCCGCTTTCAGACGCGCTTAGAAGAATTGATGAGCAGGGGGCGCAAATCCGGGGTTTCGGCCAGGTCCGCCGGGCCAGATCGCGGCTCACCGAAGGCGGACCCCGTGGACGCAAGTTCATCGCCGGAGCAGGAAGTAACGCTTCACTGATCTCATGTATCGTGAATCCCGAACCTCCGGGGTCGACACAAAGGCTAATGTGCCGGTGGGAAATCGTGGCGATATCTTCGCCTCTGCGGATGCCGAACCGATTGCTGCAATTCTTCGGGTTTTGCGAGAAGGTGAGCGTTTTTTGGTCTGCTCTCACGCGCGTTCCGGCGGCGATGCCGTGGGGTCCACGCTGGCACTGGGCATGTTGCTTCTGCATATGGGCAAGCGAGCCGATCTGGTCTCTGCCGACTGTATCCCCAACCTCTACCGGCGGCTTCCCGGCACTGACTCCATTCGCACGGCGCTGCGCGTGCAGGGTCCTTACGACGCGGCCATTCAGGAGATTCTGAGAGAGTTATGCGGCGCCCTGGCCGGCTTCACCGCCGCATCCGCCTGAACCACCTTGAGATTCCGCGCGAATCTGTTAGCCTTGACCCTGTCGCGCCAGTGAAGAACCTCCGCGCCGGTTCGCGGTCCGGAGGACGAGCAGGCCAGGCCTGGTCCCCCCATCCGCCCTGCAAGAAATGAAGACTTTCGTCCTGCGCGAAGCAGGCTGTTGCACGCTTTTGGAGTATTGCCGGATATGGAGAATTCCGTGGAGCCGCCGGTTCCGGATAAAGCTGTGCACCGGTCGTGGCGTATGCCTTGCTTGGCCATCATCTATGAGGCGGCCGTCTTTCTCGCATTCAGCATCTTTTTCCTTGTGTATGGGGTTACGCCCCTCCTGGGCGGTGACGGCCTGGGTCTGGTGGGCGCCGACGAACCGCGCTATGCGCAGATCGCGCACGAGATGCTGGTGCGCTTTGACGCCGCGCACACGCTCAAAGAGCGGCTCAGCGCCTGTGTAACACCCTACCTCTATGGGCGCCCATGGCTCGAGAAACCAGCTCTCTATTACTGGCGCGCGATGTTCATCTTCCATGACTTTGGCGTTCACGATTGGGCCGCACGCCTGCCCTCGTTCACATTCGCCTTTATTATGGTGGCGCTCATCTTCCTTCATATGAAGCGATTCCGGCCCGGAGGCCATCTTGATGCGGCGCTTATCACGGCGGCCTGCGCCGGCATAATGGCCTTCGCGCGCGGAGCCTCCACCGACATGCAGATGGCCGCGCCGCTGGCGATCGGGTTGCTCGGCTGGTATGCCTGGTACGAAACTAATTCCAAGTTCTGGCTCTACGACATCTATTTTTTTACTGGACTGGCGACGCTGGCCAAGGGGCCGGTGGCTCCTTTCCTCGCTTTTCTCATCATCGCCGCGTTTGCTTTTCTGCGCCGCGAGTGGCACATCCTTCGCCGCTCGTTTTGGTGGCCGGGGGTGGTTCTCTACTTTGCCATGGTGCTGCCCTGGTTCATTGCGGTGCAGCATCAAAATCCAACCTTCTTCCGGGAATTCTTCCTCGAACACAACCTGGAGCGCTTCGCCACCGACCGCTACCAGCACAACCAACCGTTCTGGTACTACTTTGTGGTCGTGCTGCTGGCCCTCATGCCGTGGACGGTCGTTGCAGTACGCGCTCTCATTGATGGCATCCTCACGTCGGTGGCTGAGTGGCGCCTGCGCCATTCCCGAGCGGGAAAGCCTTTGCCCACGCGCCCCGGTGACGCATTCCCCGAGTTCTTGGTGCTATGGTCGCTCATTCCCGTCGTTTTCTTCTCCTTATCGCAATCCAAGCTGCCCGGCTACATACTTCCCGCTCTTCCGCCCATCACCATTCTCACCGGCGACTACCTGTATCGACGCAGGCAGCCGGGATTGAACCGTTGGATTCTCCTTGGTCATGCTGTGGTGTGTGGCGCTATGACCATGGCTGCATTGCTTCTGCCATGGTTTGTCGCTCATGGTGCAATCATGCCGCCCGCTCACGCACTTGCCGCGGCCGTTCTTGCTGCCATTGGGGCAGCGCTCCTGATTTTGGTTGTGACCAAAGGCTTTGGCGTCGCCCGGCTGCGGGCTGCCACGTGCTGGATCTTAGTTGTGCTTGTTCTGTTCGTCTACGGCGTCGGCCCGTTCTTCGGCATTCCGGGAGTCGACTCCGCCAAGCGCGTCATTCATTTGCTCGACCGTTCTTACTCCGCGCGGCCGCTGGCTGAACGAATCAGCGAGCAGGTTCCTGCAGACGAGACCGTCGCGGTGTTTCGGGTTCGCCGCGACGTGGAGTTCGGGCTCTCGTTCTATCGCAACCGGGAAGTAGTGAATTACGACGAGGGGGGTGTGCCGGATGAGCCGCATGTTCTTGTCGCGCGCATCCAGGGCCGCCGCGGCGTCGATCTCGACACCCAACTCGCGCTGAGCGAGCTTCTTGAGGGCCGGCAGTATGAGCAGCTCTTTGCCTGGCCAGAGCAGGGGTTGGAAGTTTACCTCGTGGGCTCCCGTTAGCCTATCAACTTGCGGCGGAGCGCGAACTCGTGGCAAAGTGGCCGGAAGGGTGTTTTCGCGCGCGTAGCCCGCTGAGTGAGGATTTGTCCAACGTCTTCTTGATTCGAGTTGACTCAGCAGGGAACAGCGCGCCTTACACGACTCGGCTCTTGGCGAGCAAATCGATGGCCGCGATCGAGCGCCTCACTCACACATCGGTCATGCGCCAACGCAACCGCACGCCAAGTTAAGGACGAATGCAGACACCAGGCAGTTCCATCGAAATCCTCGACCTGCGACACTTCGCGGCTCCGATCCTGCGGCCTTTGCTGGAGGCGGAGGGTGAGTTATGGGAGCGGCGCCTCCATTGGGACTACCATGCTTCGGCACGTCTGCTCATGCAGTATCTCGATAACCACATGCTTCCCGGCTACGCGGCGCTTGCATCCGGCCGCGTAGTGGGCTACGTCTTTTGTGTCTACGAGGAGACCAAGGCCGTCATCGGCGATGTCTTCGCTCTTCCAGGCGAGCCGAATGGAGCAGGCGGAGCGCCCGGAGCGGCCCCTGCCATCGAAGAAACACTGCTCCGGCATCTCCTTGAGTTGCTTCTCAACTCTCCGCACGTCGAGCGCATCGAATCACAACTGCTTCTGCATCCGTCCGGCACATACGGCGCCATCTTCGGCAACGCCGGGTTCGAGATCTTTCGCAGGCTCTTTCTGGTGCAGCCCCTGCAGGGGTATAGCAAACCGCCTCAGGCAGATCTGCCCGCCAACCTGGAACTTCGCCCGTGGCGCGAAGCGGACCTGGCATCGGCCGCGCGCCTCATCTGCGAAGCCTACCGCGACCATCCCGATAGCTTGATTAACGACCAATACCGCTCCGTTCACGGCTCCATGCGCTTCCTGAACAACATCGTGCATTATGCCGGCTGCGGCAGTTTTTCCCAGCAGGCTTCCTACGTAGTGGTGGAGCGTGCGAGCCGCGAACTGGCGGCCCTCGTGCTTGGATCGCGCGTCAGCGGGCAGAGCGGACACCTCACCCAGGTCTGCGTTCATCCCGCCTTCAGGCGCCAGGGACTTGCCCGGATGCTGCTGGCGCAGGCCGCCCACAGCTTCATGCGTCTGGGCGCCTCGGAAATCTCTCTCACCGTGACGGAGGCCAACGCCGAGGCCATCAACCTCTATGAGGATGAAGGCTACACCTGCGCGCACAGCTTCGACGCGGCTGTGTGGCTGCGCGAAGCGACAGCCTGACTCGTATCTCGCCCTTAGAATGCGGTCGACTCCTTCTAGTGGGCGTAAAATTCCGTCACGACGACGGCTATATCCGAGAACGTTGCTGGTGAACAAAAAAACGGCCCGCTTCTCGTGGTGAGGAGTGGGCCGCTTTCCTCTGATGCTGGATAAGTTCTATGCCTTGGCTGACGTCAGCGCGCCCAAATCGGCGGCCAGCTTCTCCGTGCTGAACGCCTCCAGAAGGTCGCCTTCCTTCACGTCGGTGAAGTTGGCGATGCCAATGCCGCACTCCATTCCGTTGGTCACTTCGCGGGCATCGTCCTTGAAGCGTTTGAGCGAGCCGATCTTGCCCTTGAACACCTGTGCCCCGTCGCGCATCACCTTCAGTTCCGCGTCGCGGCGGATCACGCCATCCAGCACGCGGCAGCCGGCGATGGTGCCCACCTTGGGAATGCGGAAAACATTGATGACTTCGGCGCGGCCCACGTAGTTTTCCTTGAAGGCAGGTTCGAGCAAACCCAACATGGCCAGGCGAATCTCGTCCTGCAGCTCGTAAATGATGGAGTGCAGGCGAATCTCTACGTTCTCCTGTTGCGCCAGCTCGGCCGCCTTGCGTTCCGGGCGCACGTTGAAGCCGATAATGATGGCATTGGAGGCCGTGGCCAGCAGCACGTCGCTCTCGGTAATCGATCCGACACCGGAGTGCAGCACTTTGACGCGTACCTTTTCGGTCGACATGCGCACCAGCGAGTCTGCGAGCACCTCCACGGAGCCGGTCACGTCGCCCTTGATGATCAGCGGCAGATCCTTCACGCCCGATTGGCGAACCTGCTCCGCCAATCCTTCCAGCGATACACGCGAGCTCTTGGCCAACTGTGCGTCGCGCTCCTTCATCTTTCGGTATTGGGCGATGCTCTTGGCCTTGTCGCGGTCGGCCACGACAAGGAAGGTGTCGCCGGCGTCGGGCATACTTTCGAGACCCAGCACTTCAACCGGAGTGGAGGGTCCGGCCTCTTCCAGTGCGCGGCCGCGATCGTCGAACATGGCGCGAACCTTGCCGAAAGTATTGCCCACAATGTAACTGTCATTCAGGTGCAGCGTTCCGTCTTGCACCAGAACTGTGGCCACAGCACCGCGGCCACGATCGAGCTTGGCCTCGAGAACGCTGCCCACGGCCTTGCGCCCGGGCGTGGCCTTGGGCGCCTTGATGTCGCTGACGAGACAAATCATCTCGAGCAGCAGATCGAGATTTATGCGCTTCTTTGCAGAGACCTCGACAAAAACCGTGCCTTGCTGGCCCGCGCCGGCCCACTCTTCAGGAATCAGGCCGCGGTCCGCGAGTTGCTTTTTCACGCGGTCGGGGTTGGCCTCTGGCTTGTCGATCTTGTTCACGGCCACGATGATCGGAACTTCGGCAGCCTTGGCGTGATCGATGGCTTCGAGTGTCTGCGGCATCACTCCGTCGTCGGCGGCAACCACAATGACCACGATGTCCGTCACCTTGGCGCCGCGGGCGCGCATGCGGGTAAATGCTTCGTGGCCCGGCGTATCGAGGAAGACGATCTCGCGGCCTGAGGCGGGCGAGCCTTCCTTGGCAAACTTCACTTTGTACGCGCCGATGTGCTGCGTAATTCCGCCTGCTTCGCCCGCCGCAACGTGCGTCTCGCGGATGGCGTCGAGGAGCGAAGTCTTTCCGTGATCGACGTGGCCCATGACCGTGACCACCGGCGAGCGCGGCACCTCGAGCTCGTCGGAGTTTTCGGCTTCGAGCACCTCTTCAATGGCCTGGTTGGCGATCTCCTCTTCGTAGCTGATGACGGTGGCTGCGGCGCCGAACTTGGCCGCTACGTCTTTCACCATCTCGGCGTCGAGAGACTGATTCACCGTGACGAAGACGCCACCCATCAGCAGCGTCGCGATCAGGTCCTTGGCGCGGACGTCGAGCTTCTCCGCCAGGTCCTTCACGCTGATGCCCTCCGTGACCGTGATGTCGCGGGTGATGGGAACGGGCTCGGTGCTGTATTGCGCGCCGCCATAGCGCGGCGGCGGCACAAAGCCCTTCATCGGGCCTTCTTTGATCTTGGGGTACTGTTGCTTGCCTCGTCCGCGGCCGCGGGAACTGGCGCGCTGTGGGCGCGGGGCTTCACCGGCCGGCGGTGCGCCGCCTGGGCCTGGACGTGCTCCGCCAAAGCCTGGGCGCGCTCCGAATCCGGGGCGTGCGCCAAAACCGGGCCGTGCGCCCGGAGCTGAGGGGCCGCCGGGTCCCGCGAATCCGCCCGACCCTGCGCGTGTGGGATGCTTGGGGCGCGGGCCTCCTGCGTATTGGCCGGGAGCGACCGTTCCGCCAGGGAAGCGCTGTCCCGCACCGGTCTGTCCGGTTGCTGGTCTGCGATCGAAGATCGGTTTGCCGCGCTGCAGTCCGGCGCCGGCCACTGGAGGAGTTTGAGGAACGATAGACGCCTTATAGACAGGCCGGGGCCCGGTTTGCGGCATCACCATGCGGCGTGGTACGGGCACGTTGATCTTGGCGGTCTTCGCGGGAACGGTTGAGGACTCGGCGGCGATCGCGGGAACCGCACCCGGCGCTCCACTCGTCGGAGCCTCTACAGCATGCGGCGCTATTGCGGCTTGCTCCGTCACACCTGCGGACGCTGCCGTCGCATTGGCAACCGGAGGAGCAGCAGCGGCCGGCGCCTTCACGGCAATCTTTTCCTCGCGCGCAGCCGGAGCCGCCGGCAGCTTCACGGTCACTCCGGCCGGCGGCGGTGCCACAACAACAACCGGACGCGCGGCCGCAGCGCCTGCGGGAGCTTTGGCGACAATCGCGCCGGCGGGAGGACGCGATGCAATGGCAGGAGTGGCCGGCGGAGGAGCAACGATTGGAGGCGCGGAGCGCGGCTGCGGAACGATCTTGCGTGGTTGCGGCCGGGCCGGCGCGGCGGCTGAAGCGGGCTTCGCGGCAACAGGAGCCGCGACGGTGGGCTGCGGCGCGGGTACGACAGGTTTTGCTGTCGAAGCTGTTGCCGGCTTCGCCGGGCCCCGCGGGTGGCGCGCTTGTTCTTCCTCTTCCTTCTTCTTGGCCAGGAGGGCCTTCATCACATCGCCGGGCTTGGAGATGTGCGAAAGATCGATCTTGGGGACGATGGCTTCCGCGCCGTGGCGGCCGGACGTCGCGCCTGCATGTGTGGTGTGCCGCGCTTCCCGCGCAAAGTGCGCACGAACTTTCTCAGCCTCGTCCAGCTCCAGCGAACTGGAGTGCGTCTTGCCTCCAGAAACGCCGAGTTCCGGAAGAACGTCGAGAATCGCGCGAGACTTTACTTCCAGCTCTTTCGCGAGATCGTTGATACGAACCTTACTCATCCGCCTCTTTTCAATGTTTGCCGCCAAAAAGCCCTTAGTCGCTCATAGCTGCCTCATGGCACTGGCCGCTTTCAAAGTTCCCGTCATGTACGCTTGGCCTTGGAGAACGGGGCGCATCTTACGCGCCGTCCTCTTTGGCCGGCTTCTCTTCTTCTATTGCGCCTTCGGTTTCAATGGCGTCAGGCTCCTGGACCACTTCGGCGCCGACAGCATCGATTTCGTCTTGATCGGCTTCCTCGGATTCAGCTTCCGCCTTCACGTTCGCTACGCTTTCAGCTTCTTCAATCACTTCGGCGGAGTTTTCCGCCTCGGACTCTTCCGTAGCTTCGCTGGCCCCTGAGGTTTCAGTGGTTTCCAATGTTTCTTCCGCCGGCACTGCCTCAGCCGCGGCCGTTTCGTCTGCTTCCGGTTCCGCCGCGGCTTCGGCTTCCCCATCGCCGGCCTCAGCCGCTTGCGCTGCCTCAGCCTCTTCAAACCGGCTAAAGTAGTTGCGGACGGCAATGCTGATTTTCTCCAGCGTCTTTTCGCCGATTCCCGGAATCTCTTCGAGCTGCTCGGGAGTCATGTCGGCAAGAGCCTCAACGGTCGTGATTCCCGCCGTAACCAGCTTTTGGATGATGCCGTCGCCCAGCTCGGTCACCTGCTCGATCGGCGTGGTGGGAGCGCCAGCCAGAGCCTGCATCTGCTGCTCCACCTCCTGGCGCTTCTCCTCTTCGCTCTTGATGTCGATCTTCCAGCCCAGCAGCTTCGCCGCCAGGCGAACGTTCTGGCCCTTCTTGCCGATGGCCAGCGAAAGTTGCGTATCGTCGACGATCACTTCGAGCTGCTTTTCAGTCAGGTCCGTGATCGAGACGCGGCTCACCTTCGCCGGCTGCAGAGCCTTCTCCGCGAAGGTGGTGATTTCATCGCTGAATTCGATGATGTCGATCTTCTCGCCGCGCAGCTCGCGGATAATCGACTGCACGCGCATGCCCTTCATGCCCACGCAAGCGCCTACAGGGTCCACGTCCTTGTCGCGGGACTGGACCGCAATCTTGGTGCGCTCGCCGGCCTCGCGCGCTATGGCGCGGATCACCACGGTGTTGTCGTAGATCTCCGGAACCTCTGACTGGAAAAGGTTCGACACCAGCTCCGGCGCCGCGCGGCTCACAATCACTTGCGGCCCCTTGGCTGCGCGGTCCACCTTGATCAGCACCACGCGCACGCGCTCACCCACCCTGAACTGCTCCAGACGCGATTGCTCGCGCTTGGGGCAGCGCGCTTCGGCCTTGCCCAGGTCGAAGATGATGTCCTGGCCCTCAAGGCGCTTCACCGTCGCATTCAGCACTTCCTTTTCGCGGTGCGCATACTCCTGGAAGACGGTGTCGCGCTCCGCCTCGCGCACCTTCTGGAAGATGATCTGCTTGGCCAGTTGCGCGGCGATGCGGCCCAGCGGGCTGGTGTCGCGATAGATGCGGATCTCGCTGCCCACCTCCACGCCGGGGGCCATTTCATTGGCCTCCGCAAGCGTGATCTGGTTCACCGGATCCTCGATCTGATCCTCGTCGGCGACCACCGTCTTATAGATGTAGGCCGTAATCTCGCCGGTATCCTTGTTCAGTTCCCCGCGCATGTTTTCCTGGGTCTTGTAGAACTTGCGCGTGGCCAGGGCGATGGCTTCCTCGACCGCGCCGACAACGATAGCCGGATCGATGCCCTTCTCCTGGCTCAGGAGCTCGATACTTTGATACAAAGCGCTGGTGGCCATACTCGTCTGAACTCTCTTGTTCGTTCCGCGCCGTCTGGCCTAAAAGCTGCCCTCTAACGGCGCTGTTGATTTGCATTGATGGCGGAAGAGCACAACCGTCAGTTCATCCGCCTTCAAGCTAAGAGCTAAAAGCTAATAGCTTGTTTTTCAGATCTCCGGCACCAGATTCGCCTTCTCAATGTTGCTGAGGGCGATCTCCACCGTGTTCACTCCCGCCTTGCGGCTCTTGCTGTTCTGCTTCACGGCCGCCAGGTCAATCGTGATCGTTCCTGAACCTGGCGCTGTTTGTGGCCCTGCCATCAATCTTCCCTGCCAGTGCCGGTTGTTGCGGATCGGCTCGAAGGTCCGCACCTTCACCAGGCAGCCTGCAAACCGCTCGAAGTCCTCCGGCCGGGTCAACTTCCGGTCCAGGCCGGGCGAACTGGCCTCCAGCGTGTACGCCGCGCCGGGAACCAGGTCCTCCACGTCGAGCAAAACTCCAAAATCGCGGCTGAACGCCGCGCAATCCTCGTGCGTCACGCCGGAAAGCTGCTCCACCGTGAGCGAGCCTTCCAAAAGCCTCTCCGGCAAGCCCTCCGCGCCGGCCTCGGCTGCGGCCTTCAATTGCGCCCGGCCCTCGGCGTTCTTTTCCAGAGCTCACGCGCAGCGTGCGGTCCTTGGCCGTCCCGGTGAACTCGATGTCGACCACGTCGAGCCCGTGTGAGGCGGCCACCCGCTCCGCCGCCCTCCGGATTTCGTCCAGACTGACCGCCATCGATCCCCGCTGCCCCACGGCAGCCGTTTTCTCCCTCGTATCACCTTGATTTCCGGTGACTTCCGGGTCTAATTTGCCGCAAATAAAAAGTGGGCAATGAGCCCACTCCTCTCTCCGCCAGCCGGTGCGCACACGGATAAAACCTGACGGACAAATTCGTCTGCATGGCCAGAATACCGCGAATTGCAAGGAAATTCAACCGCTGGCGGCCGCCGGATTTATTTGCCCGCCAGGCAAGGCACGGTTGGACGAGCGCAAGTTAGCACGCTCGCGCGATGGAGCAACCGCTTGTGGATCGGCCAGCCATTACTCCCGCTTGCCCGGAGCGCGTTACGAGCGCTCGCCTGTTCGCGGCCAAAGTTGTATCAAACTCGCTGGATTTGCTTTGCGCAGAGGACAGCGTAGCGCGACAATAGCGGAATGAAGTGGCTTCGTGTTTCTGCCCTTGCTCTGCTGGTTCTTTGCGCCGCGCTGCCTGAACTCTGCGCACTTGATAAACAGCCCCCCAACGTGTGCCACGGCCGGCGAGTGGCGCTGGCCGGCAAGTTGCAGGGCGGCATCGCGATCCTATTCGCCGCCGAAGAACCAGTGCTCGATTTTATGCCCTACCGCCAGGACTCGAATTTCTACTACCTGACCGGCTGGAACGAGCCCGGTGCAGCCCTGATGATCGTGGCCGGCGCGCCGCAGGCAGCCTCGCCGCGCGCCTACAAGGAGATTCTGTTCCTTCCCGCGCGCAATCTGCGCATGGAGAAATATACCGGCGTCAAGATGGATGCGGTGACTCCGGGCGTGGAGCAGGCCGCGGGCGTGGACCATGTCGAGCCGATGGCCGAGCTCCCCGCGGAGCTGAGCCAGCTTGTGACCGCCGACCACTCGCTCTTCGCCAATCTGTGGTCGCAGCCGGATTCAGACGCGGCGAAGGCACTGCTCGGCTTTACCGGTGTCGCGCTGGGAACATCACTGGTTCCGCCGCCGCACGACGTCACCGGCCAGGTCATGCCGCTGCGCCAGATCAAGGACGATGGCGAGATTCGAGCTGATCAAGAAAGCGTCGGCCGCGTCGGTCCTTGCGCAGCGCGTGATGATGCAGTGGTGGGTCAAGCCGGGCATGACGGAGCGCGCCATCGCCGGCGCCATGACCGCTGTCTGGATGGAAAACGGCTGCGAGCGGCCCAGCTATGCACCGATCGTGGGCTCGGGCATCAACTCGACCGTCTTGCATTACTCGGCTAACGACCGCACCATGCAGGACGGCGACATTCTCCTTGTCGACGCGGCCTGTGAGTACTCCATGTACGCCGCCGACATCACCCGCACCGTTCCAGTCAACGGGCATTTCACTCCCCGGCAGCGCGAGATTTACAACATTGTGCTGGGTGCTCAGCAGGCGGCCATCGATGCTTTTGTCGCCGGCAAATCGACCATCAACGACCGCGACCGGAAGGACCCGAACTCGCTCGACACTGTGGCCTACAACTACATCAACACGCATGGGAAGGACCTGCACGGCCAGCCGCTCGGCCAGTATTGGTTGCACGGTCTCGGCCACATGATGGGCATCGATGTGCACGATCCCGCCAACTACCCCGCGGTGCTCAAGCCGGGGATGGTTTTCACCATCGAGCCGGGCATCTACATTCCCGAGGAGAAGCTCGGCGTCCGCATCGAGTGCGATTTCCTGGTGGGCGCGGACGGCAAGCTGATCGATCTCGATGCCGCGCTGCCGCACACCGCCGGACGAGATCGAAGCCGCGATGCGGGCAAAATAAGATCGCGACACGCGCAAAATGAATTGCGATGCAGGCAACATGAATATCGATCCGCGCGACGCTATGTCTCCCGCGCAGCTTGAGGCGCTCAGCCGCGTCTTCAGCGAACAACTGCTGGCCTGCCTTGACGAGTGCGCCCGCGGGCGCCGTGGGCTGTTCTCAGAGTATGTAAGCGAGGACGACGAAGAGGGCAGCTGGCCTGAGGCAGCGCGGCTGCGCGAGTTGGCGGTTGCGCTGCAGAGCATTCTTGCCCGACACGTGGAGCGGAACGCGCTCTGCGACGAGTTCCTTGACCTGTGCACCATTCACGGCGAGAGCCATCCCGGAGAGCGTAAGCTGGCGCGCACGTTCCTCGAGCGGATCGAGCGCGGCGAAGTAGGCACGCTGACAGAAGATAAACGGCCGTGGTGACGGCGTGCGGCAAGGGCGTTCGGGAATAGGTGACGAAAAGCCCCGCAGATCTCCGGGCGTAAGGGCTGCCCGGAGATTGGAGGATCAACGACGCTAAGGCCGGCGAACTAAAAACGAACGCCAACTGTGACGGGAATCAGTTCCGTGGTCCCGAGGCCGTTGTTCTGAGAGATGGGAGGAGTGTGCACATACAGGTAGCGCGCTTCGGCAAAAAGCTGGCTTGTGCCGTCGCCATACATTGCCGCCCAGGCGGTGGTAGATCCCTAACCCGGGATTGCCGCCCCACTGATTGGAAGTAATCGTGAGTACATTTTACCGGCACGCTGTATCCATAAAGATCGCAGCACACGTAATCCTGAAGTTTGTCGACTTGTGGTAATAGCCGAAGCCGCCAACCAGATAGACGCCGTTCGACCTCTTCGGAGAGAGGTCGATGACGGGAGAGCCGGTAATCGAGTTGAAATGGGCATTTACCCGCCTGGGTGCCGACCGCCGAAATGAATGCGCCAGGCAGCTTGTCGTCCATAAACTGATATTCGAGCAACGCAGACACTCGCTTGGAGAAGCGGAAGCCCGCGCCAACCGTGAAATTGCCGCCCCATGTGATGATATGGGGTGTCGTTGGCGACTGGGGCATTGAATCCACCTCCAGCCTCAAAGGCCCAGTTGTGAAGGAACCCGCGCTTCTCGCCGCCATACCCTCCGCCATTCCCGTATTGGCCTACGCCGCCCCCGCCAGATGCGGATGCGCTTGGAGCAGGGTTATCGGGCAGCGAAAACTCGGCAAGCTCCAAACCCGATGCGCTCAGCCCTGCCTGGCTCGAAGAGTACCCTGTGGCGCTGGATTGGTCCTGGGACGAGCCGACTGAGCGACGGCAAAACCGGCTGCGAACAAAAGCGCAAGCGCGATCAAACCGGCGCGCCGTATCGGCGTGATCAAAAGGGAGAATGACATGGCAACCACCTCAAGCATTGAATTTTGTTCAACTTCCGGGAAAGAAACGCCTGTCACTGAAATTAGACACCGAATGCCGCCAGAGGTTGCCTGTGCGGGACGATAGATTCCCTTTGGATGGGACGGGCAATGTTCCCAAAAACAGCCTCGCGGACAACGGACAAGGGAGTCCCAACTCGTCCTGGAAGGCCGCCCCTGCGAAATTCTCACCGTTCTAAAAAAGCAAAAGGCCGGAGCAACCGCTCCGGCCTTTGTGCCTTTCTGTGTCCCGCCTAGCCCTGAATATCGAACTGCTCCGGATGCAGGGTTGGATCGCTCTTGACCAGCACGTTCTTGCCGACCAGCTCCTCGAAGTCGGTCAGCCAGCGATTGCCGTTCGCCTTCAGAACCTTCACTGTCTCGGGATTCACGCGCAGCATCACGTCGGCATTCTCGAAGTGCTTGCGCATCTTCCGCATCTCGATGTAGATTTCGTTGCATACGGTGGACGGGCTCTTCACCATGCCGGTAGCCTGGCAGATGGGGCAGGGCACGCTGAGGGTCCGTTCCAGTGACTGCTTCACGCGCTTACGCGTGATGGCCACCAGACCAAAATCGTTAAACTGCAGCACCTTTGTCGGAGCGCGGTCGTTCTTTAGCGCCTCTTCGAGTGCGGCCATCACCTTGAAGCGGTTCTTGCGCTCATCCATGTCGATGAAGTCGATCACGATGATTCCGCCCAAGTCGCGCAGGCGAATCTGGCGTACGATCTCCGGCACGGCATCGAGGTTGGTCTTGAGAATCGTGTCCTCAAGCCGAGCCGATTTGCCCACGTACTTTCCCGTGTTGATGTCAATGGCGACTAGAGCCTCGGTCTGGTTGATCACGATTGACCCGCCTGACTTCAGCCATACCTTCGACCGCAACGCCTTCGAGATCTCTTCCTGAATGCCGAAGTGCTCGAAGAGCGGTGTTTCCTTGGTGTAAAGCTTCACGCGCCGCACCAGCGACGGCGAGAAACGATTGAGGAATCGCACGATGCGCTCGTAGTCGGCCTCGGTGTCGACCCAGATGTTGGCGAAGTTCGAACTCACCTGGTCGCGCAGGATGCGCTCGATGAGCGACAGGTCGTGGTAGATGAGAGCTGGCGACTTGGAGGACTCCGAGCGCTGCTTGATCTCGTTCCAGAGATTCATCAGGAAGCGCAAGTCGGCGCGCAACTCATCTTCGGAGGCGCCTTCGGCGGCGGTTCGCACAATAAAGCCGCCGGGAGCCTCGCCGCGCTCGTGCACCAGAATCCGCTTGAGGCGATGGCGCTCCTCGTCGGAGGCGATTTTGCGGCTCACGCCAACGTGAGTGACGGTCGGCATGAAGACCAAAAAGCGGCCGGGTAGCGCGATGTGGCTCGTGATGCGCGCGCCTTTCTTGGCGATCGGTTCCTTCGCGATCTGGACTAGGATCTCCTGGCCCGACTTCAGCAGATCGGAGATGATCGGCAGGTCTGAGGTCTGAGCCGAGCGGCGCGATGGTCCGCGTCGATTGCTCTGCACCCCACGGCCACGCTGTCCGCGGCCTCCGCGGTCGCGGCGTTCGCGGCCAGGCGCGGGCTGAGTTCCCGTCGAGGCTTCTTCTTCCTCGCCAGCGTCGGCTTCCTCTTCCTCGGCGCTTTTTTCGTCGAAGCTTCTCTGGATGCGGTGATCGAGGTGAGCTTCCTGAAACATCTCGCCCAGGTCGCCGGTGCGGAGGTGGCTGGGAAGCGTCTGCTCTTCGTAATCGTCTGTGTCGTGCACCTCCGGCTTGTGTCGGCGTGCATGGGGCGTGGCCTCAAACTCTTCGCCTTCGATCAGTTCCTCTTCGACCACCCCGTGGCCCGGCGCATACGTCGAAACCGGGGTCGCAGTAGCGGTTGTTTTGCCTCCGGCAGCCGCCTCGCTGTCCTTCTTCTTGCCGCCGAATCCAAAGAGCCGGAATCCCGTCGGCGCAGATGGATCGATACGATGGGAAGCGTCTGCATCGTCCTCAGGCTCCGACGAAATCTCACCGGGCGCGGAATTCTCTTCTTCGGTGAGCGATTCGAAAGCGTCCGGAGCGAGTTCATCCTCCTCGAATTCGAAAGTAGCTTCCGCCGGAGCTTTCAATTCGGCTTCATGAAACGCCGACGCAGAGGATTCCTCGAACTCCTCATTTGTTTCTTCGTGGTCGAATTCTGCATCAGGCACAGCAGTCAAGTCTTCTTGCGCTGCGTCGCTGGTCTCCACCGGTGGTTCGGCCTCGCGCCGACGCAGAGAAAGCGACTCGCCCGGCAGCAAGCCGCTTCCATCCCACTGGAGAGGAGCTTCGACGAGTGTTGAAGGTTTGAATGTGCTTGCCGGGCGCGAAGGCGCAACTGGCTCCGGCGCGGATCTGGGAGCTTCAGCGGCGGGCGTGGCGCCGTATTTCGAAAGCGACTCACCCGGCAACACAAAAGGTGCGGGGACATGATGTCCGCGCGCCGGCGGAGCTTCGGATACCTGAATCGCCGGGGCCTGCTCGACAGGGTGGAGCTCTTCTGTGGCGCTTCTGGAAACCGGCTCGGATTCGACTTGTGTTTCGGGCTGACCACCCGGGCCGCGGCCTCCACGGCGGCGGCGCCGGCCACGCCAGCGGCGTGCGCCAGCATCATCGGATTCCTGAGGCATCTCTGTTCGTCCTGGAGCAGCCGGTGTTTCCGGAGCCGATGAGCCAGCAAACTCCGGTTCAGCTTCCTCCGTTGGCCGACGCTCTTGACGGGTTTCATGCCGAGGTTGGCCTTGACGCGGACCGCGTTCCTCCTGGCGGCCACCCTTCCACCCCGGCGACGGAGTGGGCGCCCTCTGGGCATCGTCGGGGGCCCCGGCACCATTCCGGTCGATGCCATGGGGATGCTGGACCTCGCGAGGGGCCTGGCCGGCTCCACTCGCCGCTGCCTTCTCCAACTCGTCGGTCTCTTCCTGATCCTCGAGCTCGATGAAGTCGGTTACATAGAGAAACGCGTCCCGCTCCAGCCCCAGATCGACAAACGCCGACTGCATGCCGGGTAATACGCGCGTGACGCGTCCGTTGTAAATGGAACCCGCGAGAGTGTACTCGTTTTCGCGTTCGTAGTAGATTTCCGCGAGTTGATCGTCTTCTAGAATCGCAAGCCGCGTCTCATGCGGCGTGCTGGAAATACAAATTTCTTTTGCCATCGTACCTTTCCGTCCGGCAGCCTATGGCTGTCGGTACACGCGGCAAGGTCGGATGGGACGCGCACGATCGGCGAAGGAATGGATGGACGGATAACCTGGGGGATGCCCAAGGAATGGCCTGTGTCTGGAGGTCTTTCCCAAGGGCGGCGAACCAATGCGGATGTTGACAAAAACAAGCCGAACGGGCTGCTGGTTGTGGTGATCCGATGACAGAGAGTTTGTGGCCGTCCGGGCCGGACTTTCCGGCGGGGCCGTTCGACCAGCGGCTCTTGCAAAGAGTTCTCGCGCCGGCGAACATAGGAATCCTTCTCCCAAATTCTCCACGCGATGCTTGCAATGAGCGAGCCGCAAGTGGTCTTCCCGTCTCTGCGTACTCATAAACCCAATCCTGCCGGGCGCGATCCATCGGGACCATGCCGGCGAAATGCTTTGAAAAAACCTCTCTTGCGGCCTGAAACAATCCCTTGATTGTTTCGGGCTTACCAAGAGCCAAACCTTTGGGACGACACCTCGACCAAAAAGGATCGAGATGCGTCAGTTAACGAACCGGCGCATGCGGACATTCATCGCCACGCCCAGCGCCAGGAACGTAAACAGCACCGAAGATCCACCGTAACTCATTAAAGGTAAAGGGATTCCGGTGACGGGCATCAGCCCGATGACCATGCCAACGTTGACTGCGATCTGAAAGGTCAACACAGCCACTATTCCCATAATAATGAGGGAACCGGGCAGGTCGGCGGCTGTTTGAGCGTTCTGAATCAAACGCATCAATATAAGGAAGTATAGCAGCAGGATGAAAAAAGCGCCCACAAAGCCGTGCTCCTCGCTGAACGCGGCGAAGATAAAGTCCGTATACGGAATGGGAAGGAAATAGCCCTGGGTCTGGGTTCCCTTTTCCAGGCCTTTGCCCCAAATGCCGCCCGACCCCACGGCAATCTCCGATTGTAGCACCTGGTAGCCGGAGCCACGGGGGTCGCTTTGGGGATTGATAAAGGCAGTGAGGCGGGCCTTTTGGTACGGCTTCAGAAACTTACCGCTCGTCCACACGCCGCCGACCAGTACGGCGCCCATGGCAAGCAGGATCAGGCTCTGACGGAGATTGATCCCGCCCAGGAACAGACCGGCGACTAGGATCGGCGTATAGGTGAGCGTCGTTCCCAGATCGGGTTGCTTCAGCACGAGCAGCATGGGAACTCCAACCAGCGCGAAGGCCTTCAGAATCTCCCTCCATGTCACACTGCGCCCGCCGAGATTGGCAAAGTAGCGCGCCACGACAAGAATCAGCACCAGCTTGACGTACTCGGAAGGCTGCACCAGCATCGGGCCGAGCTTGATCCAGCGGCGTCCGCCCAGGGCCTTGTGGCCAAGCGGTGACAGCACTGCCACCAGGGCCAGAATTCCAATCCCATAGGCCCATGGAGCCCAGTCAATCACGCGGTGGTAGTCGATTTTGGCAAAGATGAACATGGCCCCCACACCGGCCACAACCCAGAAGATCTGCTTGGTTCCGAAGCTGGCAAACTTTGTGTGCACTGTGGCCGAGTGAACCTCCAGAACGGACAATGCGCAGAGCAGGAGCACCAGGCCCAGCAACGTCCAGTCGAAGTCACGAAAACTGAGGAAACGGCGTAAGGGCATCGGGGCTACGGTTCTTCCTGCCGCGCGGTTGCCAGCGCGGCCACTTGCGAAGTCGTGCGGCGCGTCTCGAGTTTAGGCTTGGCCCTCGCGCCCATGGCGTCTTCCGCCACAATCCCATTGCCATCGACAAAAAAATGCCCGCTGTGTACCCGTGCGGCCTTTGCTCCCGGCCGGGAATCCGGCACAGACCACACCGCTCCCACCTCGACTGGCGCCGCAGCCTTCGTCGGCGGCAGGTTGTGCGCTTCACGGCGCTTCTTATTCACAAAAGCCGCCACCACTTGGGCGCCGATACGCGCTGGATAGTAGCTGAACTCGCCGTTTTCCCAAAGCACCGCCACAACCAACTCGGGGTTGCGCCGTGGCACCAGGCCAACAAACCACACATTGGGGTAAGTGGCCCGGCCTTTGGTGGTTTTTTCCAGCGCCTCGTGGCTCATCTGCTGCGCCGTACCTGTCTTTCCCGCAATGTCGATGCCCTCAAGGTGCGCAGATCCCGCCGTGTGATACAGGCCTGGCTGTGTCACTTCAGCCATGCCATTAGTGATAATGTCCCAATTCGCCGGATCGATGGGAACGTACGCTTCCCCCGTTCCCGGAAAGCTATCCACGAGCGACTTATAAAAGTCGTTGGATAGTTCGTTGGGAAAAACCACATGCGGACGAACCAGATGTCCTCCCGATGCAATGCCGCCGATAATGCGTGCCAGTTGCATCGGTGTCGCCTCAACCGCGCCTTGTCCGATGGCCACGTCCAGCGTCTCGTCGGGGTACCACCGGTGGTGGAAGTTCTTGATCAGCCAATCCGGTGAGGGCATCAGTCCGGCCTGCTCTCCCGGCAAATCGATCCCGGTCTTCTGTCCGTAGCCGAACTCCGTCGCGTACTTAACAATGCGATCGATGCCGAGCTTGTCGCCGAGCATGTAATAGAACGTGTCGCACGAGTAGGGAATCGCGTTGTAGATGTCCACCGGCCCGTGATGCTCGTCGCAATGGTGGTAGTAACCGTACGGTCCCCAGCCGCCCGTGCAAACAATGTGCATGTTCTGCGCAATGCCCTCCTGAAGCCCAGCCACCGACATGAGAATTTTGAATGTCGAGCCGGGTGCAAGCTGTGCCTGGATGGCCTTGTTCAACAACGGATGGTCGGGATCGGTGACTAGCTTGTTCCAGTCCGCGCGGTCGATCTTGACGGCAAATTCGTTCGGGTCGAAGCTGGGCCGCGAGACCATCGCCAGGATCTCGCCGTTTCTCGGGTCCATGGCAACAAGAGCGCCGTTGCGGTCGCCCATGGCGAGTTCGGCGGCGCGCTGAAGATCGTTGTCGATCGTTAGCTTCAGGTCCTGCCCAGGCGTGGCGTGCTGGATTCCGAAATAGCCTACCTCACGTCCGCGGCTGTCTACGACCACCTCTCGCGAACCGTCCTGGCCGCGCAGTAGTTCGTCGTAAGTCTCTTCCACGCCCGCCTTGCCCACCACGTCGCCCGGCTCGTAGTAGGCAAAGCGCGGATTGTTCAAATCGTCCTCGCTCAACTCGCCCACATAGCCGATCAAATGAGCGGCGAAACCGTCGCGCGGATACAGCCTGCGCTCCTCGTCGATCGTCTCCAACTCCGGCAGCTCATTGCGATGGGCCGCGATAAAGGCCTGCTCGTCGGCAGTCACGTCCTGTTTGATGGGTATGGGCTGGTAGCCGGGCTGTGAGCGGAAGCGATGCAGGGTAGCCCGCAATTGATCCAGATCCAGATCCAGCCCGTGCGCGATCAACGGCAGATCCGCGTCCACATTGCTGCTCTGTTCACGCACCAGGAAGCAGGTGACGGACGGATAGTTGTCCACCACCAGCCGATTCTCGCGGTCGAATAGCTTGCCGCGCGGCGCCAGGATCGGCTCCTTGCGAATGCGGTTCTGCTCAGCCAGTACGCGGTAGCTCTCCACGTTCAGCACCTGCAGCCGCCACAAACCCGCAGCCAGGCCGAGCATCAGCAAAAGGATGCCATACTGAACAAACGTCAGTTTGACTGTGGAGAGTTTTTCGCCGCGGCTGCTGCTTAGAACCATGGTCCTACTCTTCAGAATACAGCGAATCCGGTTTTTCGCCTGAACGCACTACGGTATGCATTCGTCCTTCAATCCCTGATCTGCAGACGGTCGAGCAACGGAAACAGCACAAGCGCAATCACGGCATTTCCCATGGCGCGCAGCAACTCCGTCAGGCCGTTCCAGTCCACCGCCAAACCAAGCAAAAAACGGGCGACGAATAGGTAGAGGGCGCTGGAGAGCAAAGACAGCGCAAAGTTGAGGAGCACGCGGATTGTGTGATTGTCGACGTCGATGCGAATTCCCACCGAGCCTGCCAGAAAGCCGACGGCGGTCTTGGCGATGCCGTTGATGCCGATGGCGTTTTGCGAGAGCGCATCTTCAAACAAGCCCATCGCCGCTCCCATCAACGTGCCCTGCAGGGGATTGCGCCTACCCAATGCAAAGTAAACGATCACCACGAGCGGCAGATCGAACCAGTCGTAATGGCCCACGACGCGCGGCAGCCATGCCTGCAACACCAGCGAACCAAGCAGAACCAGCGCGTAAACCAGCAGCGGGTAGCGGTGGATCTCCATATCGCGCCGGGATTCGGCGCCGAGCACAGACATGGCTACGGCTTCCTCCGCGTCGTCGTCTTCGATTTGGAATTTGCCGCCGGCGTCGCCCCGCCACCTGAGTTGGCCGGAGCGGCCGAAGAACTCTTCGGCTTCGGCGTGGAGTCCGCCTCCGGTGTCGCACCGGAATCGTCATTTGCACTTGGTGAGAACTCGTCTGGATGCAGCGGCTGAGGCGGCTGCGCGGCGGGATTCGGGTTGCTGTTGTCGTTCAGCGGTTGTTGATCCGGAGGCAGGTTGGGGTCGATCAATCCCGGCAACTTTTCCGCCATGATCTCTGACGCCTTCATCTGATCCTTGATCGCGGCGGGCACCGCACTCTCTTCTGTCGCGCTCGCTGTAAGGTCTGTCTCATCCTGGGGCGGGAAGCGCGGCTCAGTAGACGTAATCACCAGCACCTCGTCGAGGCGATCCAGTGGCGCGGCGGGTGTAAGGATAATGTCGACAAGACCATCGCGATCGGGATCGCGGTTCACCTTTTTCACCGCGCCCACGGGCAGCCCGCGCGGAAAGATCAGGTCGCCCCCGGCGGTGAGCACGTGCTCACCCGGCTGAATGCGCTGATCGGCAGTGACGCCCACCACTTCAAGTTGTCCCGAGGCATCGCCGCGAAGAATGCCGCGGATGCGCGTCGTCTCCAGAATCACGCCCGCGCCGCTGGTGGTGTCATTCACGGCCAGCACCTGCGCAGTGTGCGGAAAAACATCGCGCACCTTGCCCACGATGCCTTCTGCTGTAATTACCGCCATATCCGGCTTCAGGCCGTCGCGCCAGCCCTTGTCGATATAGAAAACGTGCGAGCGGTCGCTGCCGCTCGCCCCATAGACCTGCGCAGCCAGCGTGGAATAAATGTACCTTTGCTGGAACCCGAGCAACGCCTGCAGCCGCTGGCCCTGGCGCGCATCCTCGAGCAATGCGGCCTCCTCGAGCCGCAACCGGTCCACGGTCTTTTCCAGATCCTTGTTTTGCTGGCGGACGTGGACCAGATCGATGTAGTTGGACCACGTTGCTGCCATCCCGATTTTGCTCGCGTGAATCAGTCGCTCCGGCGGCGAAATCACCGCATTGGCCCAAAGCCGGATCAGCCGCACGCCGCTTGGGTCGGTGTCGCCGAGGGTGCTCGTGCCGCCTGAGGTCCGGCGCACCTGCACCGCAAGCCCGACGAGCTGCGCCACCAGCAGTGCCAGCAGCACCACAAGGTTCCGATAGCGAATGATGAACGATTCCATAAAAGCCAGTGGTCAGTTGTCAGTGAGCAGTGGGCAGTTGCAAGTTGGAGCGGTTTTTCACTGTTCACTGTCCACTGCTTCAGTCGATCTTGATCTTGCGCAGCAGCCGGAAGTCCGAGAGCATTTTGCCTGTGCCAAGAACCACTGAAGCCAGGGGATCGTCGGCCACGGAAACGGGCAGCCCGGTCTCCTCGCGAATGCGCTTGTCAAGATTCTTGAGCAGTGCGCCGCCGCCGGTGAGCACAATGCCGCGATCGCTGATGTCGGCCGAAAGCTCAGGCGGAGTGCGCTCCAGCGCCACGCGAATGGCATTCATGATCACGGCAATACACTCGCCCAGCGCCTCGCGAATCTCGCTGTCGTCGATGGCGATGGTCTTGGGCACGCCCTCGATCAGGTTGCGCCCCTTGATCTCCATGGTCAGGGGCTTATCCAGCGGAAAGGCCGATCCGATCTCGATCTTGACCTGCTCGGCAGTGCGCTCGCCAATCAGCAGGTTGTATTTCCGCTTCAGATAATTGGTGATGGCCTCGTCCATCTGGTTGCCGGCCATACGTACCGAGCGCGAGTAAACAATGCCGCTCAGCGAAATCACCGCAATGTCGGTCGTTCCGCCGCCGATGTCTACCACCATGTTGCCCGAGGGCTCGGTGATCGGCAGTCCCGCGCCGATCGCGGCGACCATCGCCTGCTCCACGAGATACACCTCGCTCGCCTTCGCGCGGTAGGCGGAATCCTCGACGGCGCGCTTTTCTACCTGCGTAATCTCAGAAGGCACGCCGATTACGATCCGTGGATGCACCAGCATCTTGCGGTTGTGCGCCTTCTGGATGAAGTAATTGAGCATCTTCTCGGTGATCTTGAAGTCGGCGATCACGCCGTCCTTCATGGGCTTGATGGCCACGATGTTGCCGGGCGTCCGCCCCAGCATCTCCTTGGCCTCTTTGCCCACGGCCTCCACTTCGCCAGTGGTTTTGTTAATGGCCACAATCGACGGCTCATTGACGACGATGCCCTTGCCGGCCGCATACACGAGAGTATTGGCGGTGCCCAGATCAATGGCCAGGTCGCTGGAAAACATGCTGAAAAGCGAGCGAAACCCATGGGACCGCGAGGAACGGGAGTGGTATCCATTCAAAGACATGGAGAAATTGAATCAACCTCAAAGCCTATTGTACGGCCACTTGCCCCTCGGCTGCTGCGATCAGCCCATAACAGCGGGGCGGAACCGAGCTTCAGGCGTGCCGCCTTAGTAAACGGGAGTCCGCGACAGCCCCCGAAGGTCCCCCGGCTGGCCGGAACCCTCTCTTCGGGCGTACGCTGTTTGGCGGATTCAGTTGCGGTCAGGGCAGGGGTCGGCGGCGCCGCGTCACGCTGCAGGCCACCGTTCACCGTCGACGGTCCACGAGGCTCTCATGACTTATCCCACCTACCACAACCTGATTGGCGGCCAGTGGGTCTCGGCCGCAAGCGGCAAAACCATCCTCAATCTGAACCCTGCTGACCACTCCGACATCGTCGGCGCGTTTCCCTCCTCGCACGCCGAGGACGTGGCCCTGGCCGTAGCTGCTGCGAAGAAGGCCTTCGCCGCCTGGCGGCTCGTTCCCGCTCCCAAGCGAGCCGAGATCCTTCTCCGTGCCGGCAACAATCTCATCCAAAACAAAGAGAAGTATGCGCGCGACATGACCCGCGAGATGGGCAAGGTGCTGGCCGAAACCCGCGGCGACGTGCAGGAAGCCATCGACGAGGCATTCTATGTGGCTGGTGAGGGAAGAAGACTATTCGGCGTCACGACCCCCTCCGAGCTCCAGAACAAGTTCGCCATGTCTGTCCGCATGCCGGTCGGTGTGGTCGGCCTCATCACGCCGTGGAACTTCCCCATGGCGATTCCGAGCTGGAAGCTTTTCCCCGCCCTCGTTGCAGGTAACACTTGCGTCGTTAAGCCCGCGACCGATACACCGCTTTCTACCTACAACCTCGTCCAGGCGCTCATTGACGCGGGCCTGCCGCCGGGCGTCGTCAATATCGTCTGCGGAACCGGTTCGACGGCAGGTGCGGCGTTGGTAGAGCATCCCGACGTCCGCGCCATCAGCTTCACGGGCTCCAGTGCCGTCGGCTCGCATGTCGCGCAGCGCGCGGCCGCCACCTTCAAGCAGGTCTCGCTCGAAATGGGCGGCAAAAATGCGCAGATCGTTCTCGACGACGCCAACTTCGACCTCGCTCTCGACGGCGCGCTCTGGGGCGCCTTTGGCACCACCGGCCAGCGCTGCACGGCCACCAGCCGCATCCTGCTGCAGAAGGGGATTGCCGCGGAGTTCACTGCGAAGTTTATCGATCGAGCCAGGAAGCTCAAGGTCGGCAATGGCCTCGATGAGTCGGTCGAAGTCGGCCCACAAGTCAACGCCGCCCAGGTCGAAACCTCGCAAAAGTATGTCGAGATCGCACTGGGCGAAGGCGCCGAACTCCTTTGCGGCGGCCACGCGCTCACGCAGGGCCCCTATGCACACGGCACTTTCTTCGAGCCCACGGTGTTCGCCGGTGTGACACCCGGGATGCGCATCGCGCGCGAAGAAGTCTTCGGCCCTGTGGTCGCGCTCATCGAATTCTCGACCTTTGAAGACGCTGTCGAGATTTCGAACTCCATCGACTACGGCCTCTCGACCGCGCTCTACACCCGGAACGTGAACCGCGCCTTCACTGCTATCCGCGACCTCGAGGCCGGGATCACATACATCAATGCGCCCACCATCGGCGCCGAGGTACATCTGCCCTTTGGCGGGGTGAAGCATACCGGCAACGGCCACCGCGAAGGCTTGGGCGCCCTCGACTTCTTTACGACGTGGAAGGCTGTCTACGTCGACTACTCGGATAAGTTACAGCGGGCCCAGATCGATAATGCCGAGTAACTTCGGTGAGCGTGGTAAATGCAGACGTTCAGGTCTTCAGCCATGCCAGCGTTCCGGAGATGCCGTAGAATCTCCGCACTCTCTCACTAGCCGAGGTCGGGATCGGAGAGCAATGCCTTGCGCACACCAGATTCAGCCGTAACGCGAAGACGGTTTCTTCAGGGAGCTGCGCTGCTCGCGGCGCCCGCGGTCCTTCCTTCTCAAACCGCGCCGGACAATTTCGCGCAGCAGGACGAGGCGCTCCGCGCGTGGTATGAGCGCAAAGCGCTGGCGTTGGCCGGCGTCCGCGCCAACGACCCTGCCGCTCTGCGCGAGCTGATGGCCGAGTGGCCGTTCCTGTACCCTCCATGGACCGGGCGGCTCGACGAGTACGACTCAGAGCGATTCGGGCCGCTGCTGGCCGTGAGCGACGAAGGCGAAAACGCGGAAACCATCGCGCGAGCAGCCTATGCCTCGGCCAAAGCCCACGCCCTGCACCCCGCAGCACCCATGCCACTGGGCGTCATGATCGACGGCGAGCGAATGGTCAGCGCCGGTGAAGGGCCGATCGGGCCCGATGAGTACGCGAAGCTGATTGCGGCTGCGTTTGAACGCACGCTCTGCTCGACCAATGTTGGCGTGCGAGTGAACGCGCGGCTCTACCGGCTGCTGCCGGAGTTTTCCATCGCCGATGCCGCGCAGAATGAAGAAGAATGGCTGGCGCGTGTGTTTGCGGCGTTTGCGCCTTTCCTGAAAACTCCCGACGGCGTTCCGCGGCCGCTCACAGTCCGCCTCATTGTCGAACCCTCCGATGCGCCGGCAGCCGTATCCAAGCTGGTCGCAAAGCTGGAAGCTGCCCGCAGTCGAGGGCGCCTCGGCCCCGCCTCACTTCACAAGCTCTCCCTTCTATCCATTGCGACCGGCGCGATCCGCGCAGGATGCCGGGACCGAAGAGATCAAGCGCGTGATTTCCGTCGCTGCGCAGGCCGGCGTTCCCGAGGTCGCGATCGACGGCGAACTGACCCCCGCGCGCGCGTGAGCGCATAAGCGTCGCTTCGCTGCTCAACATCGTGGACGTGAGTAACACTTCGCGAGCCTGTTTGCCGCCGCCCGCCAGCAGAAGGTGCGGCTCGTCTACCGCTATCAAGTGGATGTCGACTCTGCCGCGCGGACGATCTGGACAGGCCTGCAGGCGGCGCGCTCCTATGGATTCACGGCGGGGAAATACGGTCTTGTGCCGCTCACTCTCGAAGAGCAGGAGCGAGTGGTTGCGATCGTCAGCCGCTGGACCCAAGGCTGGACGGCGGTTCCGGCGTTTTACGTCGATACGCCGCTGGTCACCGAGGACGATGTCTTCGACGCCTCGCGTTGCGTGGGGGCAGCGCTCGTGTGGATGGAAAAGGTACGCGCTGCAGGCGCCAGGCTGGCGCTGTTCGACTGCCCCGACCGGCTTGCTGGCCGGCATCTGGTTCGCGATGCGCAGCACCCGGAAGGCGTTTTGACGCTGGAACAAATCGCCGCAATCGAGCAGCGCGCGCGAGCAATTGGGGTTAAAACCGATGTGGTCCGGCGGGATCACCGCGCGGCTGGCGCTTGCTCTTGGCGCGCAGGGGGTCTTTGCCATCTTCTCTACGGGCGCGGCCTCGCGTCAGGTTCCCGTGCATGGCAGCTTTGCCGACGATCCAGACCTGCCTAGTGAAGGCGCGCCCACCGAGCTTGGCGTGCGCCGCGTTCATGCCGCCGCGCAGGCCGGATTCCTCGCTGTCGCGCTACGCCAGCGCAATCCGAAGTTGGCAAGCGATGTGAGCGAACACTCGCAGCAGCTTCTGGCCGCCACTGACGCGCAGAATGGCGTGGAGAAGGCGCTGGCAACGCTCGACGATTCGCTCGTCCATGGCTGGACCGCGCATTGGGCGAAGACCTGAACGGGCGGCGCCACCGGCGCGCTTCCTTGCGATGCACGCTAGCTCTTCCCTTCCAGCACATCCCTCAGCGCGAAGCTCGTCTCCAGCCGGATCACGCCCGGCAGCCGCGAGAGCTCGTTCTGGTGCAGGCGGTTGTAGTCGTCGATTCCGGCTACGCGAGCCACCAGGATGTAGTCGTACTGGCCGGCCAGCAGATGGCAGCTCACAATGTCGTGGCAGTGGCGCACGGCGGCCTCAAATGCGCTCAGCACCGCGGCCGACTGGCGCTCCAGCGTGACGCGAATGTAGACCGTCATGTGCTTGCCGAGCAGCCGGTCGTCGATCAGCGCGCGATAGCCGCGGATGGCTCCCGATGCCTCCAGCGCCAGAATGCGCCGCGAAGCCGCCGAAGCCGACAGGCCCACCGCTTCGCCCACTTCGTAGTTCGTCGCCCGGCCGTGGCGCGCCAGATAGCGCAGGATGGCGGCATCCAGCTCGTCCAATCCTGCCGCCGCGTCACCGCCGGATGTCCCGTTCTTGCCGGCGCCTCGGTTGATTGTTGCGTCAAGATCGGCATTCTACATCACGTTTCGTTCCCATTCCGCTGTTATACCACAAAATTTGCACACATTGGAAGGCATTTGCGCCGTAAAATTGCTTGCAGTCGGAAGCTTGGCGACCGCACGCCGCGATCAAGCCCTCCCTATAATCGGCGCGCCGGCTCCCGAACTGCAGCCCTCCCCCAGGGAGCGTCAAACAAATGGTGGAGGCCACTCCGCTCAAGGAGAAGCAACCATGATCGTCGGCGTTCCCAAAGAGATCAAGGACAACGAAGCCCGCGTTGGCGTCACCCCGGCGGGCGTGAAGGCGCTCACCGAGGCCGGTCACACCGTGCTGGTCGAAACCCAGGCCGGCGCGCAGTCCGGCTTTCCCGATGCGGAGTACCAGAACGCCGGCGCGGAGATCGTCGGCGACGCGGGCTACGTGTGGGGCAAGTCCGAGATGGTCGTCAAGGTCAAGGAGCCCATCGAGTCGGAGTATGTCTACTTCCGCGAAGGCCTGGTTCTGTTCACCTATCTGCATCTGGCGCCGCTGCCCGCGCTCACTGACAAGCTGCTCGAATCCAAGGTCATCGGCATCGCCTACGAGACGGTGCGCGACCGGCAGGGGACATTGCCTCTGCTGACGCCCATGAGCGAGGTTGCAGGCCGCATGAGCGTGCAGGTGGGCGCGAGCTATCTCGAAAAAGAACGCGGCGGGCGCGGCATTCTGCTGGGCGGCGTGCCGGGCGTTCCGCCGGCGCATGTCACCATTCTCGGCGGTGGCGTCGTGGGCACCAATGCGGCCCGCATCGCGCTCGGCTTCGGCGCCAAAGTCACCCTCATCGACGTGAACCTGAACCGGCTGCGCGAGCTGGACGACATCTTCGGCGGGCGGCTCTACACGCTGGCCTCGAACAGCTACAACATTGCCCAGGCCACGCGCGAGGCGGACCTGGTGATTGGCGGCGTGCTGATTCCCGGCGCCACGGCTCCGAAACTCGTCACGCGCGCCATGGTGGCCCAGATGAAGAAGGGCGCGGTGATTGTGGATGTGGCCATCGACCAGGGCGGCTGCGTGGAGACGGCGCGGCCCACCTCGCACTCCAATCCCAGTTTTGTGGTCGATGGCGTGGTGCACTACTGCGTCACCAACATGCCGGGCGCGGTGCCGCACACTTCCACGCTGGCGCTCACCAACTCGACCTTCCCCTATCTGCTGCGGCTGGCCAACCTGGGCGCGCGCGAAGCGCTCCGGCAGGATGCGGGACTGGCCGAAGGGCTGAATACCTGGCTGGGCACGCTCACGCATCGCGGCGTGGCCGAAAGCCAGCACCGGGCCTGGACAGCGGCGGCAAGCGTGATTGCCTGATCGCGCGCCCGTAGTCGCCGTTCCACCTCGCTGCCCGCCTGCGACAGATTCTTCTTGACACATTTGTTGCGCATTTGTTAGCTTCCTTGCGCGGAAAAAGACCAAGAGAAATCCACCGCCAAATACAGCTTCTCCTGAACCGATCTAGTGCAAGTGCGTGCCGAGAGGAGGGGTCTGTGTTTGGGGTGGATTTTTTGTCTTTGGCAGACTTTTAACACGTTGTTCCCGGAGTTTTAACGGACGTGGCCAAGGATCACATTGAATCGTCTCGCACTCAATGACTCACGGCGCTGTCTAAGGCCCCGAGTCTTTCTATTCCTGTGTCCGCCCCCACGGGCCGCAGGGATCTCCCTCCCCTTCGACGAACGCGCGTCCCTGGGGCTTGGCTTTCTCATACGGTTCAAATGAACAACCGTGTTTTCCGATGACGGTATCTTCGATTAGGTAATAGCCCCGGCGAACAGGGAAGACACTTAACCGCTGTTGAAACGAAATCATTGGGAGGCAATATGAATTCGACAAACCGATCAGTGGGGCAACGAGCCCGAACAAGCTCGAGGACGGAATGCAGGATTCGAGGTTTCGGGTGGATTTTTCTGGCAATGACGCTTCTGTTAATGCTTCCTTCCCGCGCGGCCTTTGCCCAGTACGACAACGGCAGCCTGGTCGGGACCATTCACGACTCCAGCGGGGCCGCGGTTCCCAACGTCACCGTGACCGTCACCAACGACGCCACAGGAGTCGCCTCGGTGGTGAAAACAGACGAATCGGGCGACTATGAAATCCCGTCGCTGCGCGTCGGCGTTTACACCATCTCGGCAAGTGCCGCGGGCTACGCCATCGCCGAGGCAAAGCAGATCACCATCTCCGTCGGCGCGCGCGAGCGCATCGACCTCGTGCTGAAGGTCGGCGCGGCGCAGGCCACAACGGTTGAGGTAAGCGATGTCGCCTTGCAACTCCAAACCGAGTCGAGCCAGCGCGACCAGACCATCACCAACTATCAGACTCAATCTCTGCCGCTGGTGAGCCGGAACTATTCCGACCTTGTGGATTACGTCGTCGGCGCGCACCGGAGCTCCGGCCGATGCGACCACCACCGCGGTCACCTCGTTTACCCGCGCCGGTTCGTTCAACGTCAACGGCCAGCGCAGCATGTTCAACGACTATCTGATCGACGGCATGGACAACAACTCCTACGGCGAGAGCAACCAGGGCTTCGACAACCAGATCATTCAGCCTCCGCCCGACTCCGTCGCCCAGTTTGAAGTGATCACCAACAACGAGAGCGCGGAATACGGCCGCTCTTCCGGCGCCACCGTCAACGTGGCCACCAAGAGCGGCACCAACCAGTTCCACACCACGCTCTACGAGTTCATCCGCAACACGGATCTGAACGCGTTCGGCTACATCAAGCCGATCTCACCAATGCCGTCACGGGCGCTGTCTATCCGTTCTTCAAGCCGGTCTTCAACCGCAATCAGTTCGGCGCCAACTTTGGCGGGCCGATCATCAAGAACAGGTTCTTCTGGTTCCTCGATTACGAGGGATTCCGGCAGACGCTCACGCCAACGGTTGTGGATACCGTTCCCACGACCAACGAGCTCAACGGCCAACTGGCCGTCGCCGTGCAGGATCCGTGGCATCCGGGCACCTACATACCGGCGGGCACGCCGTATACCAGTTGGCCCACGCAAGCCAAGGCCGACGCTGACCCGACCGCTTTGGTGATTGCAGGCCTCTATTTAGGCGCGCTGCCCGGCAAGTGCACGGTGACTGCCGGTCTATCCACAACGGGCGTGGCCACCAACGACTGCCCATTGAACGCGCCTTTCACCGATCACGCCGACAAGGGCGACCTGCGCCTGGATTTCCAGCAAAGCGCAAACACGTCCTGGTTCCTGAAGGTCAGCGATCGCAAGGAGATGGGCAAGAACTATAACCTCCTGCCCGAGCCGATCGATATGCAGACCAACGGCCACATCCTGATTCACGACGAGCAGGTTGCCCTCGGCTACAACCATGCGATAAGCGCCAACAAGTTTCTCGATGCGCGCCTGGCGCTCTCCGGCACCACGTGCCGGCAAGTGGACGTTCGCGGTCGGCAATACCTCGTTCCCGTCGAGCGACATCCCCGGCCTGCCGACCATCTCCGAACGTCTCCGGCGGCCTGCCCTCGATTGCCATCTCCGGCGGTTTTACCTCCTTCGGCCGCCAGAGCACCAACCCCCAGTGGCAGAACCCATCCCTGCTCGATCCCAAGGTGAACTTCACCTGGGTCAAGGGCACGGCACTCGCTCAAATTCGGCTACGAGTACGAGAAAGTCTGGCAGGAGATCGAGGACTCGAATCCGCTCTACGGCTCCTTCACTTACAACGGCGCCTACAGCGTCTGCCCGGCATCGGCTGGATCTTCCTGCGCCAACACAAGCGCCGTCGCTGACACCTATTGGGCCGACTTTCTCTTCGGAGCAAGCAAAGCCTATTCGCTGGCCACCTACTTCATCACTCACGTCTACCAGGCGATGGACAGCGCGTACGCGCAGGACGACTGGAAGGTTACACCGACAGTGACCCTAAATGTAGGATTGCGCTGGGAGTACGGTTCGCCCTGGTGGGAACGGAACAACAACATTTCCAACTTCAACTTGGGCACTGGAACGCTGCAAACCCTCACTCCGGGCTACACAACGGCGCAGTCGCCCATGTGCGGCTCGGCACCCTGTATTGCTCCCTATAGTGGCAGCGGCGTGTTTGGCAAGTCGCTGGTCAATCCCGACCTGAGCGACTGGGCGCCGCGTATTGGCTTTGCCGTCGCCGTCACGCCCACCATCGCCGTCCGCGGCGGTTACGGCTCCGCCTATGTCCACTACTGGCGCGCAGGCTCGGGCAACAATATCGCCATTAACGCGCCCTTTGCGCTCTATACCTCGGTCACCAATCCGGCCGTTGGCACCACGAATGGCTTCGTGAGGCTTTCGCAGGGCTTTCCCGCAGGGACGGCCACGGTTTTCAGCGCTGGCACCGACGACATCGACTCGATCCCGCCCAACACCAGGGACGGCTACGCCGAAAGCTGGTTCCTTGATGTGCAGAAGAGCCTGGCGAAGAACATTCTGTTCGACGTTGCGTATGTGGGCAACCACGGCGTCCATCTGCAGGGCTTCATCAACGCCAACCAGAAGAACCCGGCATTGCCGCTCACAACCACAGGCGAGTTTCCCGGAATTCCGGCGGGTCAGTGGCAGCGTCCATATATGAGTTGGGGTGGCTACTTGCTCAACAACCCGACGCTCTATCCTTCCTTTAGCAACGGCGACATCACCCAGGCTTTGAGCGAGTTCCACTCCAGTTACAACGCGCTCCAAGCCCGCTACGAGCAGCGATACACAGGCGGGTTGACCTTGCTGAACTCCTTTACCTGGTCGCACGCCCTGGATAACGCCTCGTCCACTCTCGAGGCCAACACTCCGTGCCCGCAAAACGGCGACAACATCGAAGCCGACTACGGCCAATCGGACTACAACCTGCCCATCACCAATGTCACCACGCTGGTCTACGACCTGCCGTTCGGACAAGGGCGTCACTTCCTGAACAGCGCCAACGGCGTCACCAATGCGGTACTCGGCGGATGGCAGATCAGCGGCGTGAATACCATGGATGCGGGAACGCCTTTTAATGTGACTTACTCGCCGGCCGCGGCCAATGCCGTATCGCCCGAGCTGACTCAGAACTGGCGCGGCGAGAATCTCTATCGCCCCAACGTCGTTCGCGGTGTCCCCTACATCCAGAGGACGCAGCTCGCCAACGGTTCGGTTCAATATATCAACCCGGCAGCGATGACCATTCCGTCCACCTATACCACCGGCAGCGCGCTTCTCTCCGGCGGCACGATTTCGAGCCCGTTTGGCAACCTGCCCAAGAACTTCGGCCGGACGCCGGCATTCTACGAGACCGATCTGGACTTCAATAAACAGTTCAACACTCCGGTGGAAAGAATCAAGATCGAGTTCCGCTCCGAGTTCTACAACATCTTCAACCATACTAACCTTTACCTGCCCGGTGGCTCGGGCGGCGGCACGGTCTCCGGTATTGACAACAACAGCTCCGCACCCACCAGCCTGGGTGGCGGTACGATTACCGGCACGTGGGAACCGCGCATCATTCAGTTCGGGTTGAAAGTAACTTACTAACCCGCATCAGACAGGCGCGCCGGCCACTGCAATCGTGGCCGGAGCGTCCTGCAGGACTTTCGATTCACCGCAAGGGCGGCTCTCGAAATGCTTGGCCGGAGAGCCGGATTCCAGAGTGATAAACTGGGACCAGCAACACGCTTGTAGCATTGGTGCCGCGCTGTTGCGCAAGAGACCGCGGCGATTCGGCTCGCGGTATCGCGCCCACTGAGAGACCAGAGCCTGGGCGGAAAAACAGCCATTCACCTTGATCGAAGGCGGCGTACCGGCTCGCGGCGTGGCTCCATGTGCGTCGAGTCGTGCCTCGTCTCAGATCGTGTTGTTTTCCGTCATCCGATCATCGGGAAAGGAAGTGAGAGGCGTGATCGCAAGGCAGGAAATCCTCAGCCAACTGGGCGCTGCATCGCAGCCGTGGGACGTGCTGGTCATCGGCGGCGGGGCCACTGGTTTGGGTACAGCGGTGGAAGCTGCCGCTCGCGGCTACCGCACGCTGCTGGTGGAGCGCTCCGATTTCGCCAAGGAAACCTCCAGCCGCAGCACCAAGCTCGTGCATGGCGGCGTGCGCTACCTCGAGCAGATGAACCTGACGCTGGTCCTCGACGCCCTTCGCGAACGCGGCCACATGCTGCGCAACGCCCCTCATCTGGTCCACGATCTTTGTTTCGTAGTCCCGGCTTATAGCTATTTTTCGCTTCCTTATTATGGAGTCGGCCTCAAGGTTTACGAGCGGCTTTCGGGCAAGTTATCTTTTGGCCGGTCGGAACTGCTTTCCCGCGAATGCACTCTGGAGAAACTGCCCGGAATAACGGGCGACCACCTTTGCGGCGGCATTCTCTATCACGACGGTCAGTTCGACGACGCCCGCTACGCCATCGCGCTGTTGCGCACTCTCCAGGACCATGGCGGAATCGCCATCAACTACGTTGAAGCCACGGGCTTGATCGAACGCGGTGGCAAGATCGTCGGCATCCAGGTGCACGACTGCGAAGACGGCTCCGTCTTCGACGTGCAGGCCAAGGCCGTCATCAATGCCTGCGGCGTTCACGCCGAGGAGACGCTCGCCCTCAACGGTCACCCGCGCGGCTCGTTCCTGGCCATCAGTCAGGGCTCGCACTTCGTCCTTCCGCGTTCCTTCCTCCCCGGGAATACCGCGCTCATGATTCCCAAAACGGCTGACGGCCGCGTCCTCTTCGCAATTCCATGGCTCGGCGCGCTGCTCGTCGGAACCACCGACGTACCCGTTCACACCGTCTCGCCTGAGCCGCGCGCCCTCCCTGAAGAGAAGAAGTTCCTGCGCGACCACATCGCCCGATACCTGGGCCGCGCGCCGCGGCCTGAAGAGATTCTCAGCGTGTGGTCGGGTCTGCGGCCGCTGGTCCGCAAAGGCGGCGTCAAGACCTCAAAACTCTCTCGCGATCACACTATCCTGGTCTCCGCCTCCGGCCTTATTACGGTGACGGGTGGAAAGTGGACCACCTACCGCCGCATGGGTCAGGACACAATCGATCGCGCCACGCAAGTTGCAGCCCTCCCCAAACGTCCCTCTCCAACTCTCGAACTAAAGCTTCACGGCTGGACCCCCGACGCAACCACTGCAAACTCCGCGTGGGAGAGCGTCTATGGCTCCGACCTTCCGGCTCTTCGCGCACTTTCCGCCCAAGACTCGAGCCTGGATGCCTTGCTGCACCCGCGCCTGCCCTTCCGGCTGCGCGAAGTTGTTTGGGCGGCACGTTATGAAATGGCGCGAACGGTCGAGGATGTGCTCGCCCGCCGCACCCGAGCCCTCTTTCTCGATACGCGCGCCGCCATTGATGCCGCACCTGCAGTCGCTGACCTTCTGGCGCGCGAGCTGCACCGCTGCGACGGCTGGAAGGAAAACGATCTGCGGAGTTTCCAGGAAACCGCCAAAGGCTATCTCTACGAGGAGTAAGTCAAGGGAAGCTCTGCTGAGCAGCGCTGCATGGCAGCAGAGTTCTTCGGCGCACATCCAGCCTGAACTTAAGGCTGTTGCGGATAGCCGATCGTTGTCAACGATTTACCCCCATGAAGCGCAATAGGGAAATACATGAAGTTGAATCCTTCCTTCCTTCGGCCGGCGCCGCACATCCCAAGGGTTTCCAGGGAGCAGGCAGCAGCGGCTCTATCCGAAGATGCGCTGGCAGATCCTGGAATCAACCTTCATCGGCTACGCCACGTTTTACTTCGTCAGGAACAACCTTCCGGTTGTCTCCAGGGAGATGGGACTTGCGCTGCACTATAGCAAGGAACAGATGGGAAACATCCTGGCCGCCACCGCCATCTCCTATGGCGTGGGTAAGCTCTTCATGGGTGCGTGGTCCGATCGCAGCAATCCCCGCTACTTCATGCCGCTCGGCTTGCTCGTCACGGCATTCTGCAACTTCGCATTCGGCGCCGCCAACCGTTATCCAATTCATCTTGTGCTATGGGCCTTGAACGGGCTTGCGCAAAGCATGGGCTGGGCTCCTTGCGGACGCTCCGTAGGCCACTGGTATAGCGTCAGTGAGCGGGGAACCAAGTTTGCGTTCTGGAATGTCGCACAAAACGTGGGCGGCGGTTTGACTGGCCTTCTCGTTGCCTACTGCACGTTCTTGTTCGGTTGGCGCTCGGCCTTCTATGTTCCAGGCGTTCTTGCCATCGTGTGCGCTGTGTACCTTCTCATCCGACTCAGAGACACTCCGCAATCAGTTGGCCTTCCGCCCATCGAAGAGTGGCGCAACGACTATCCCGCATCCGGCCGGAAAGATACAGAAGAAGGAGCTGGGCACCCGCGAATTACTCACAAACTATATCTTCACCAATGGCTATCTTTGGCTCTTCGCCTTTGCCAATTTCTTTGTCTATATCGCCCGCTACAGCCATGCTCGACTGGGGGCCGACTTATCTGAAGGAGGTGAGGCACGCCAGCCTCGGCGAGGGCGGCATAAGTACCGCGGCTCTCGAGTTTTCCGCCATCTTCAGCACCATTCTCATGGGCTGGCTCTCTGATAAGTTGGGCGGCCGCCGCGGCATGATCAGCGTCCTGTGCATGATTCCCGTGCTCTTGTCTTACCTGGGAATCATTTATGGGCCCGCCGGTAAGTTATGGATCAGCCTGGGCCTGTTTGGAGTGATTGGCTTCTTTGTTTATCCCGCGGTTTTGCTCTTGGTGGTCAGCGCGCTGGATTTCACTTCGAAGAAAGCAGTTGGTACCGCGGCCGGATTCCTCGGCTTCTTCGGTTATTTGGGGCGCATGGTTGAAGGTGAGGGCATCGGCGCTCTTGCCCAGCGCTATGGCTGGACTGTTGCGCTTCATGCTGTCGTGGCCGCAACCGTCGTTGGAATCGCTCTGCTATCGTTTACCTGGAAGCTGTCGCCGCATCAGGCCGGAAGAAGATAACAGGCGGCAGCGCGTCAATGCGCTTATCACGGCTGCACGCCCGGCGGGATCAGCAGCTTGAGCGAGTGAGGCACGACTTCGAGGCGCACCGGCAGAGAGCCCAGGACCTCTCCATCCGCTTCGACAAACAGATGATCGGCGGAGCCGCAGCGTGCCCGGCATTCGATCGACGGCGAGTCCATCAACTCCACTGCGCGGTTGAACGTATGCCGCCCTGCGATCACCGCGAGCAGGAACGAAAGATAGCTCAACCGGCTCTGCGTCTTGAACGCCAGCATGCTCAGGCTGCCGTTGCGCAGACTGGCGCCAGGAGCAAGCGCGCGTAAGACTCCGCCAAATGAGCGGACACGTACCGCCAGCAATTGCGAAACCTCCACAACGCGGCCACCACCGTTTCCGTTCGATGGCAGTTCCGCCTCGAAAAGCGGAAAAGACGAAGTAGCCCAGATTCGGAACGCCTCGATCAGATAGAGAACATATCCCAGCCGCCGCTTCAGCCGTGAGTCCAGCCGCGACATCAGCAATGCGTCGGCGCCGATTCCCGCCGCAACGATGAAGTAGCGCGAGCCGGGGTGTCCGGCGATGTCCTTGTAGTGAATCCGCCCGACTGAAACCCGCGCCGGAGCAGCTTCGAGCAGGGTGCGCGCCACCTTCGAGGGCGATGCGATTAATCCCAGATCAGCGGCCAGGGCGTTCGCCGTGCCAAGTGGAACTACTCCCAGCGCTACGTCGGTCCCCACCAGGCTCTGCACAACCTCGTGCGCTGTCCCATCACCGCCGCAAGCCAGGACCGTATCGAATCCATCGCGTACGGCCTGTCCTGCGATGGTTGTCGCACTGCCCGGCGCGCCAGTTTCGAACGCCTCCGCAACAACCCCCGCTTCATGGAGCACGGCCTTGATCTCGCCAACGGCCGCTTTCCTCCGCGCGGAGTATTGGCCGGATGCCGGGTTGTAGATCAGCGCCACACGGCGCATTGCGGGTTTCACTTGGACGGAGGTTCCTATCTGTTCAACGTGCCTTCCGGCACATCTTGCTATCATCGCAGATTTGAAGTGAAAAATGCTGATCGCCTGCTCGAAATGACACGAAATATGTATCGACTTGGTCTGGGCCTGGAAGATGGGGAGGGAAAAGTGTTTCACCGTGCTCAATCGATCGTCCGGCAAGAGTGATTGCGCGCACAATCGGGTTCTCGCAAGAAGCTCTGCGTCCCGGTGCGACTTATAGCCAAAGATGCCACAGACACCGGATGGCATAGATGCCCAGCGCCGCTGCACCCTCAATCGCCAGTGCCCAACCGACTCCCTTTCCCAAGTGACGGAGATTGACAATCGTTTCGGCGGGCCACTCCGCGTCTGCTCGAGCAGCTCCGCTCCTCATAATCTGAGACTCTTACCAGTGCGGCGGCATAACTGCTCATTTGCACTTGAGGTGCGAGCAGGCGAGCGTCGTCGAGTAGTTGGGTTGACACTTCGGCATCCTCCTTCGACTCCTATCGACAATTCGTCGAACAGTATGAGTCGAGGTCGACAACAAAGATGCCCGGCAAAAGGCGGTGCTTCGCAATCGATGCTTCATTATCTTGTCGGGTCAAACCGCTGGCGAGTGATTTGAACCACTCTGTATTGAATCGGTCCCAAGGTGGTAAATAACTCTCCTGTGCCGGCCCACTTTGGCTTTTTCATCGCCTGTGGCCCGTATCACTGGAGATTCACGCAACCCCGCTATCATGCCAGTCAGAGGCAACTATTCCCATGAACCCCACCGGCAATACCATCCTGATCACCGGCGGCGGCTCCGGCATCGGCCGCGGCCTCGCTGAATCCCTGTATGCTCTCGGCAACCAGGTCATCATTGCCGGCCGCCGGCGCCAGGCTCTCGACGAAACCACCGCCGCCAACCCCGGTATGAAGTCTCTTCCGCTCGATATTGAGGACCGCTCCGCCATCCACGCCTTTGCGGCTCAAGTCGTCGCCGCCTTTCCCTCGCTCAACGTTCTCATCAACAACGCCGGCATCATGCGCGCCGAAAGCTTCCTTGCGCAACAGCCCGATCTTGCAGACGCCGAGGCCATCGTCGCCACCAACCTGCTGGGCCCCATCCGCCTCACTGCGGCCTTGCTGCCGCATCTCCAAAAGCAGCCGCACGCCACAATCATCAACGTCTCCTCAGGGTTGGCGTTCCTCCCCATGGCGCGCACGCCCACCTACTGCGCCACCAAAGCCGCTCTCCACTCCTACACGCTCTCCCTCCGCTCGCAACTCCGCCAAACCAGCATCGAGGTCCTCGAACTGATCCCTCCCTACGTCGCCACACACCTCATGGGCGGCGCCGACGATCCGCGCGCCATGCCGCTCTCGAAGTTCATCGGCGAGGTTATACAGATCCTCAAGACGCAGCCCACGCCGCCGGAAATCTGCGTCGAGAATGTGAAAACCCTCCGCTTCGCCGCGGAATCCGGGAATTTCGATACCATCTTTGCCCGGCTCAACGCGTCTTAGGCTGATACACGCTGATCTTTCCGCAGTCACAACGATGTTTGCCACAAAGCGTTGAAACCGGCTATTCTCGCGGGCTCGCATCGCCAGGTCGGATTTCCTAAATTTCCAATTCCGGCCTCAATCTTCACACCCCCTGGCAGGCTGGTTCTGGCCTACACTCTTTCCTATGGCCACCGTCCCCGACCTCACCCTCGAAGCCGGCCTGCCCGCGAATCTGGATGCGGAAAAGACCATTCTGGGCGCCATCCTGCTCGACAACGCCGCCCACGCCGAGGCCGCCGAAGCACTCAAGGCCGACGACTTTTCGCTCGACTCGCATCGCCGCATCTTCCTTCGCATGAGCGAGTTGATCGACACCGGCCGCACCGTGGACATCGTCACGCTTGCCAATGAGCTAGCGCGCTACAAAGAGGTCGAGTCCGTCGGCGGCGTCGCCTACCTGGCCTCCCTCACTGAGGGATTGCCGCGCCGTCCTGTCATTGAAGATTACATCCGCATCGTCAAAGACAAGAGCATGTTGCGCCGTCTCATGGGCATCTGCTCGGCCGCCATTGCCAAAGCCGCCGACCAGAGCCAGGACGCCATCGGTGTTCTCGATGAGACCGAGTCCCAACTGCTCGAAGTCAGCGAAGCCGGCCTCGCCCAGGGCCTCCAGTCCATCGAATTCATTGTTCGCGATTCCTTTGGTTCCATCGACAACCTCTACAAGCAGAGCCTTACCATTACCGGTCTTCAAACCGACTTCACAAAATTCGATGAAATGACCAGGGGGCTTCAGAAAGGCGAGCTGATCATCATCGCCGCGCGGCCCTCGATGGGCAAAACCGCGCTTGCTATCAACATTGCGCAGAACGCGGCCATCAACCATCGGAAAATTGTGGCTGTCTTCAGCCTCGAGATGAGCCGCGAATCGCTCCTGCGCCGCATGTTGGCATCGCAGGCGTGGGTAGACCAGCAAATGATGCAGGCCGGTCATCTAGGTGGGAGGGACCACGAAAAACTGCAACTGGCGCTGGAACAGCTGATTGAATCGCGCATCTTCATCGACGACTCGGCGAGTACCACGGTGGCCGAGATGCGCGCCAAGGCACGCCGCCTCAGGCAAAACAAGGGCGGCCTCCATCTCATCGTCGTCGACTACCTGCAACTCATGTCAGCCACGTCGCCCGGCGCGAGCCGTAAAGGTTACGAGAACCGCGTGCAGGAAGTTTCCGCCATCTCGCGCGGCCTCAAAGCCATGGCCAAGGAACTCGAGGTCCCCGTCATCGCTCTTTCCCAGCTCTCGCGTAACAACGAAAAACGCGACGATAAGCGGCCCATGCTGAGCGACCTCCGCGAGTCGGGCTCCATTGAGCAGGACGCCGACGTGGTTGCCTTTATTCACCGCGATTCTTATTACGACCGCGATACAGAGGATAAGGCCAAGTCAGAACTCATAATCGCAAAACAGCGTAACGGTCCTACCGGCATCGTGTACCTGAACTTCCTTGACAGGTTCACCCGCTTTGAGAACCAAGACTCCACTCGCGAGGCCTGACGATAAGCTAATCTCGAAGCGGGAACTTTATTGACCTGAACGCGCGAATAGCCGCTGCAACTCTTTCCCACACGAATCCCTCGCCCTTTTCTCGATTTCCCGGATGCGGCACGGCTAAGCTCCAAACCAGCGATCCGTCCGATAGCTTGTACGCTTGAAGATCTTCGCAGAGGTGCGGTCCGTGACAGGCTGGCATCCGATTCCACATCGTCTTTCCGGTGACCACAACTCTTGATGGTCGAATCTTCTCGATCAACTGCAGGAAAGCGGGATGTGCCCCCTCGAACTGTTTTCGGGTCGGTCGGCTTTTTGCGCCCAAACCTACCGTGCCTTGCACGAATATCGTGTAGTCACAATCGTTCCAGGCGATTTCCAATTCGCTTCGACTAGGCGCCTCCTTCCCGCACAATGCTCTACTCAGAGCTGTGTAGTACTTGTTTCCACCGAAATTCTCAATTCCCCAATGCTGCACCATGCGGGTCGGATGCGAGCGGCTCGGGTCCACCTTTCTCCCGTCCTCTTTCCAGCTATAGGCACTCTCGCTGAGGATCAGTACCTTCGTTTGCTCATACTTTTTCCCAATCCAAGGATCGAAATAGGCTTCGTTCATACTCTCCACCATATCCAATTCGGAAGTCCGCAGTCAGCTTACACCTGTTTCAGGAAAGCCATGCGGTCCTCAGCACAATCTTGCGCCCGCCTACCCTGCGTGACTATCTTTGTCGAAGCACCGTGAACAGGCCTCAGTAGATTTTCATGGACGTTCTCAAACGCCTCTTCGAGCAGCACTTCCAGTCGCCGCCAGAGCGGGTTCTGCCGCTCCAGGGCCAGCTCGGCGGCTCAGGGCGCGTCATTGTCCGCCTCGCCGGCGCAGGGCACTCCGCCATCGGCATTCTCTACTCCGTCCGCGAGGAAAATGTCGCTTTTCTCGAGTTCTCACGCCATTTCCGCCGCCATGGCCTGCCGGTCCCGCAGATATACGCCGAGGATTTGAGCCACGGCGCCTACCTCGAAGAAGATCTGGGCGACACCACGCTCTTCGAGTTCCTCAGCGCCAATCGTTCCAGCGACACTATCGCGCCACAGGTCGTTGACGCCTATCGCAAGGTCGTCGCCGTCCTGCCGCGTTTTCAAGTCGAGGCAGGCCGCGACCTGAACTACAAAGTCTGCTATCCGCGCGCGAGCTTCGACCGCCAGTCCATCGCCTGGGACCTGAACTATTTCAAGTACTACTTTCTCCGCCTCGCCGGCATACCCTTCAACGAGCAGGCGCTCGAAGTCGATTTCACGCGCCTGACCAAATTTCTGCTCGGCGCCGATCACGACTACTTTCTCTATCGCGATTTCCAATCGCGCAACATCATGCTGCGCGACGGCCATCCCTGGTTCGTCGACTATCAGGGCGGCCGCAAGGGCGCGCTGCAATACGACATCGCATCGCTTCTGTTCGACGGCAAGGCCGATCTGCCGCCGGATCTGCGCCGCCAACTCCTCGACCACTATCTCGATTACCTCGCCGGCTCCGTCGACCTCAAACGCGACGCATTCATGGAATCCTATTACGCATTCGTCTACGTCCGCATCCTCCAGGCGCTAGGCGCGTACGGCTTCCGCGGATTCTATGAGCGCAAGCCGCATTTCCTTGATAGCGTTCCATACGCTCTCAAGAACCTGCGCTGGCTCGCGGAGCACGTCAGGCTACCGATCGCCCTGCCCGCCCTGCTCGACGCTCTCGAAAGAATGTCGTCCAGCGAAAAACTGCAGCACACCGCGGTGCCCGCCGCGGGATTGACCGTGCGCATCTTCAGCTTCTCCTTCCACCACTCTATGCCCGCCGATGAATCAGGCAATGGCGGCGGATTCGTCTTCGATGCGCGCAGCTTGCCCAATCCCGGCCGCGAAGAGCAGTTTCGCTCGCTCACCGGCTGCGACACGCCCGTCATCGAATACCTCGACCGTCAGGAGAGCGTCCACCAATTCCTGTCACACGCCATTTCGCTCATCGATGCGAGTGTCGCCAACTATCGTCAGCGCGGTTTCTCCAGCCTGATGGTCTCCTTTGGCTGCACCGGTGGTCAGCATCGCTCGGTCTATCTCGCGGAGCAGCTAGCCAATCATCTGCGTGGCGTCAACGGCATCGAAGTTGTCGTCCGTCACATCGAGCTCGAAAACTTAGGATTGTTGGGGGAAGCGAAGTAAATGAAGGCGATGGTTTTTGCCGCTGGCCTGGGCACGCGTCTGCGACCGCTCACCGATGACCGCCCCAAAGCACTGGTCACTGTTGCCGGCCGCACGCTCCTCGAGCTCACGCTCAGCCGCCTCCGCGCCTTTGGTGTGCGCGAAGTGATTCTCAACGTCCATCACTTCGCGGATAGGATCGTCGACTACCTAAGAGCCAATCGCAACTTCGGCATGCGCATTGAAGTCTCTCGTGAAGAACTCCTGCTCGACACCGGCGGCGGCCTCAAGAAAGCCGCCTGGTTTTTCCTGGAGGCCGGCGAAAGCGCGCAACAGCCCTTCATCGTCCACAACGTCGATGTCCTCAGCACCGTCGATCTTGCGCGCATGGTCCGCTCTCACACCGAACACAACGCACTCGCCACCCTGGCCGTTCAGCCGCGCGAGTCCTCGCGCTACCTTCTCTTCGACGAGCATGGCCAGCTTTGCGGCCGCCGCATCGGTGGTGATGCAGAACCCGAACTCATCCGTTCGGCCCAGCCGGTCCAAGCACTCGCGTTCTCTGGCATTCACATCGTTTCGCCTCGCATCTTCTCCAACCTGCCCGAGAAAGGCGTCTTTTCCATCATCCCCGCCTATCTCCGTCTCGCCGCCCAGGGTGAAGTAATCCTCGCCTTTCGCTCCGATAAGTCTTACTGGCGCGATCTCGGCCGGCCTGAAAACCTCGCTGAAGCCGAACGCGATCTGGCAAACGGAAAATATCCTGCAAGTTGAAGCACCGCCCGGCCACTCCAGTCTGCGGCCCCACATCACGCATTGTTCCTCACAGCTCGTTCAAGATCAGCGCAACCCGCCCGGCCAGCATCTCGTTGGGCGACTCTCCGGGGTCCACTTCAATCACCGACACGGGGAAGGCAAGGTTGTGTGGACGCAACACCAGACGGCTGGCGATGAAATCCACATATCGGAATGTCAGATGCGAGCCCTGCCGAACAGCGTAAAGATTCACGCGATTGGGGCGGTATGGCAGCAGCGAATTGTAGTGCCGATCGATGAGCGCGATTGCCTCCGGCAGCACCAGCGGCTCCATCGGTGGGGCATCGGCAGCCGCCACGCGGACGGCGACAAACCGCTCCCATGCCCGCCTGGCTCCCGACGCCCGTGAGTGAACCGATTCGAGCGCCGCCGCCGGCAGGTGCAGCAGCGATTGAATCGTGGAGGGCCTGATCACCGGCTCGAAGAGCGCCACTGCGTGCGAGACAACCGGGACCGCGCAGACCCCATCGCTCCCGGATAACGGTTCCGGCCTTTGCATGGAAGGCAGCAGATCGGCGACCGTCAAATGCTGCGCCGCCAGGATGCGGTCCATCGCCTCGAGCGAGAGTTGTCTCCGGCTATGCAGAAAATTGGAGAGATGAGCTTGCCCAAATCCGGTCTGCCTGCCCAGCAGAGACACGCTAAGCGTCCCTCGCTGTATTCTGCGCAGCAGTTCCAGGCGGAGGTGCTCGTGCATCTGCGTAAAATTCATCTGTTGAAAATTTGCCGCCAGCAATGGGACGAAATCTCGTCTCATTTCCTCTCGAAAAACTATTAGGGCTTATTGGCCTTCATTTTGAGCGTCTTGGCCGCGATTGAAAAGGCAATGACCGGAAAGTGGTAGCTTGTCATTGACGCAAATGAAGCATATCCCCACAATGGGTTTACTGAATCACGCATTGACTTGTGGGAATCTTTTGGGAAACGTTTCATCGCCAATCGTTTAGGCGGAGGCGGACTTCTGCCGCTTGCGGCGGCGATTGACCATTGCCGGACGAATTTTCATTGAGCCGGCATCTCCGTTCCCGCATTAGAGCGCCTTGTTGGGGCGTTCCAGACAAGTCAGTCGAGAATATTCCAGGATCTGCGCGCCGATGGTCATGACAGAAAACAAGAGAGCTCGGGCGGCAATCCCCCATCAGGACATGAGAAACCTGAGTTGTCCAGCCTGGTTCTCTTCACCCCGGGGAACAACCTGCATCACAAAATTCCGTCGGGAGAAGAAACATATGCGGAGAATCAGTCATGGATGTGCGCGTGCAATTGAAGGTTTGCGAAGGGTGTGGTTGCCTTTGGTACCGGGCCCAGACTCAAGGGAGTGTGTACTGCAGGGAATGCGAATTCAAACTAAGAGATTTTCCATCGCCGGAAAGTCGCAGGCGGCGCGGACGCCCGCGCCGTAAGCAACCTGCCAGAGTTTGGGCGGTGGCTGAGGCAGCTGGAGGTGCGCAATGAGTGCAGCCTTTCAGTTGCCGATGGAATGGGACGCCGGGGCCGCTGAGGTAGCCTGGCAAATCGAACAAAGGAGATCGAAACGACAGTCCGCCGCCCGGCAGGAACTAGGGCTTGAAAAGCACGACTACAAGCCTCCGGCTAACCTTGCCTTCTATAGAAAACACACTGAAAGCCTATTGCGACGCTATCTGTACGCATCAACACAGGTGGGCAGGGCGCCATCGATCCTCGGCGATCCGGTCTCGCGGGGTTGGGCATCCAGCCGTCCGGTACGAACCTTCGAGGACGCGGTCATCTTCGTCCTCGATATCGAAAACTGTCTGAGCCGGCTCAGCATTCTCGATCGGGAGCTATTGAGCAGGGTCGTGCTTCAGGACTACACGCAGGAGGAAGCTGCACTGATGCTCGGCATGAGCATCAGGACAGTTGGCTACAGATTCCCTCTGGCTTTGGACAGGCTTACGGAGAAGTTGCTGGCATCCGACCTGCTTGTCTTACCGCACTAATTCGAACGACCTAACCTTCATCCGGCATGGGAGAGCGCGCACCGCGTCCTCCTCTGCCGGATGGATCTCGGCCTCATCCGCGTCCAACTCGGCACTTACACCACAGCGTTCTGCCGAATTGCTTCGCGGTACCACTCCGCGCTCAGCTTCGGCGTCCGCTTCTCTGTCTTGAAATCCACGTAATGAATTCCAAAGCGCTTGCTGTAGCCGTCGGCCCACTCAAAGTTATCCAGCAAGCTCCACAGGAAGTAGCCCTTGACGGGAAATCCTTCCGCCGCGGCGCGGTGCAGGTGAGTCAGGTGGTTGCGCAGGTACATCACGCGATCGGTATCTTCAATCCGTCCGTCTGCCGTCACCACGTCGTCGGCCGAGCACCCGTTCTCCGTGATGTAGATGACCCGCGGATGCCAGAGCTCGCAAACATTGCGCACCGCCCAGTACATCACCTCCGGGCCCACCGCGATCCATGGCGAAGCCATGTGCGGATACGACGCCTGCCGCGGCACAATGGCATAGCCCCGCGGCGAGTCCGTCCGCGCGCAACATAGTGGGCGCATACACATTCAAGCCGACAAAATCGACCGCGCTGCCGATGGCCTTCATATCGCCCGCGGCGATGCGCGGCGCATTGGCTCCCTCGCGCTCCAGATAGCTCTCCGGATACTTCCCTTCCAGCAGCGCAGTTAGAAATCGGCCGTTTTCTTCGCGCGTCGCGCGCCGCGCCGCTTCAATGTTCTTCTCGTCTTCGATCACCGGCACAAAGACGGTCGGGTTCTCGGCCAGTCCCACCTGCGCCGCCGGCGCGTTGGCGCGGATCGCCTCCACGCCGAGTCCGTGCGCGAGAAGTGCGTGGTGGCGCACCTGGTTCACCTGTGCCGCGGGTAGCTGGAGTCCCGGCGCAAACTTGCCCGTGCGATAGCCAAGGTCGGTAAAGGAATCAAATTCGTTCGTGGTCATGAAGTGGTGCACGCGGTCCGAGAACTGCCGCGCCACATAACCGGCGTAGTCGGCAAACGCCAACGCTGTGTCGCGCGACTGCCAACCTCCCTTGAGCGCAGCAGGAAGGTCCCAGTGGAAGAGCGTCACGTAAGGTGTGATTCCGTTCGCGAGCAACTCATCCACCACGCGCTTGTAGTGGTCCAGGCCCGCCGGATTCGGCTGGCCCTTGCCGTCGGGAAAGATGCGCGGCCACGAAATCGACATCCGGTACGCACCCGCCCCCAGATTCTTGAGCAGCCGAATGTCTTCCTTGTACAGGTGATAGGAATCGTCGGCCACGTCTCCCGTGTCGCCGTTATGTGTCTTTCCCGGCGTGTGCGCGAAAACGTCCCAGATGGACGGCTTCTTCCCGCCCTCGCTCACTGCGCCTTCAATCTGGTACGCCGCTGTGGCGCAGCCCCACACAAATCCTTGAGGGAAATGTAGTCCCTGTGCCGGCGGCAGGCCAAATGAATTTTCAGGCAGCGTAACGTAGGCCAGTGCGGCAGTCGCGGCAACCGTTTTGCCAAACTGCCTGCGCGTAATGTCTCTCATCAGTGGGATTGCCCTTTCGGCCGCGGAATAAGTCACCTAGAACGACTGATTTGAATCGCCTTCGAGGGCCCCTTCGTCGCGGTCAAGTTAAAGGGCGATTATAACCGAGCAAATCCAATACTGAATGGGGCCGCGCGACAGGTCACAATCCATTCCGAGCGCCCGCAAAAAGGCCGCAAACCCTTCCACTGGCTGCGGCACGTTCGAAGCCGGCTAAACTTCATCTTCGTCGAAGAAGTCGTTGTCAACGCGCTTCACTGCGTACGTGTTTAAGGTAGTCACACCGAGACCATGCTCGAACATCAGCGCAGTCAGACGATTTCCATCGATAAGAATCACCCTATTTTCTAACGACTGCGCATAAGCGAGGGCGTCCTGGGAGAATTTTGATGTCGTAACAAACACGCCTCTTCGCGCCTGCACGCCGGCCAGCGCACCAACAAAACTCTGAACTTCGCTTGAGCCAACGGTTGTGTCCTTCCATTTCTTCGCCTGGATATAGATCAGATCGAGCCCGAGCTTGTCTTGTTTGATAACGCCGTCGATTCCACCGTCATGCGGCTTTCCGAGCACTTGCGCTGTGTCCGCTGCGGGTCCTCCGTAACCCATTGCCTGCAAGAGGTTAACGACCAGGCGCTCGAAGAACTTTGGCGTAGCCTCCGCGATTTTGGCGAGTAGCTCCGCTTGGACCAACTTTTGAAGGGAAGCATGGGCGGAGGCAATGAGCTCTTCAGGGGTCTCCTCCGTGGGCTCGCTTTCGGACACCGCCTCAGTGGAATCCTCCACGTCTGGCGCCGCCCCACCGTAGAAATCTCGGAATTTTGGATACTGCTTGAGCGCTGTCAGATCGATCTTGGCTGGATGAGACGCCAATAGCGCCTGTCCTTCGCTGGTGATTTGGAACTTACCCCAACCCGCTGCGCGAATCAACCCTGCCTTCTTCAGAAAGGTGCATGCCCACCCGAATCGATTCGCAAATACATAATCAGAGCCACCCGGGTTGAGTGTGGTCAATTCCTCTTCCGTCAGATTGAATGACTTAGCCATCGTCTGAATCGAGTCGCGCCTGCGATGCTCAGCTCCATCGGCGGCAAGTTGCAGGATAGGCAACATAATCGACTGGTAATCGGGGATTGCCATTGTCAGACTCCCTACCTTTCTGAGGGCAAGCTGCCACAGAACTAGGCAGCTACTCGAGTGGTTTTGACTTTGCCAATCATCATACTCGCAAATTCCCGCAAAAAGGCCGCAGTCCAATCCAAGGCTGCGGCCCTTTGTTCGTCTCTTGGCTCCAATAGAGGAGTGCGCGAAGCGCGACTGACCCACCACAGGTGGTTACATCTCTTTCACGCCTTCCACAAACGCCTTCAGCTTGCGGCTGCGGCTCGGGTGCCGCAGCTTGCGCAGTGCCTTCGCCTCGATCTGCCGGATGCGCTCGCGCGTCACCTGGAAGCTCTGGCCAACCTCTTCCAGAGTGTGCTCCGATCCGTCTTCCAACCCAAAGCGCATTTTGATCACCCGCTCCTCGCGCGGCGTCAGCGTGCGCAGCACCTGCGACGTGTACTCCTTCAGGTTTACCCCGATCACCGCTTCCGAAGGCGACACCGCCTGGCGATCTTCGATAAAGTCGCCGAGGTGCGAGTCTTCCTCTTCGCCAATCGGCGTCTCCAGTGAGATAGGCTCCTGCGCGATCTTCAGCACTTTGCGCACCTTGGCCACCGGAATGTCCATGCGCCGCGCAATCTCCTCGCTCGACGGCTCGCGGCCCAGCTCCTGCACCAATTGCCGGCTCGTGCGGATCAGCTTGTTGATGGTCTCGATCATGTGTACCGGAATACGGATCGTCCGCGCCTGGTCCGCGATGGCGCGCGTGATCGCCTGCCGGATCCACCACGTAGCGTACGTCGAAAACTTGTAGCCTCGCCGGTACTCGAACTTGTCCACTGCCTTCATCAGGCCGATGTTGCCCTCCTGAATCAGGTCGAGGAACTGCAGTCCGCGGTTGGTGTACTTCTTGGCGATCGACACCACCAGCCGCAGGTTCGCCTCGATCAGCTCGCGCTTCGCCTGCTCGGCATCCATGTCGCCCTGGATCATCTCGCGCTGCGTGCGCTTCAGCTCCGCGATCGACACGCCCGCGTCGCCCTCGATCTTTTCAAGGTCCGTCCGGCAGTTCTTCTGCTGGCGCCGGTACTCCTTTTTCATCTCTTCGCTCTTCGAGGCTTCGTACTTCTGCTCCAGAGAGCGGACCTGGCGCTCCAGCGTGCGCATGGTGTCCACGGTCTTGTTGACCTTGTCCAGCAGGCGCTTGCGCTCCATGGCCGTGTACTTCAGCTCGCGGACAATGCGCGAAATGAAAACCTTCTCGCGGCCGACGGCCCAGCGCAGCCGCCGCGCTTCCTTCATCTTTGCCTTGTTGGCCGGCGAAATCGCCGCCTGCTTCTCTTCAATCTGGGCAACCTTTTTCTGGTGCTTCACCAGCGCGTCCGTGCGCGCCACGGTGGCCTTCACGCGGGCCTGCACCACCTCTTCGGTGAGCTCTTCCTCGTCAAAGATCACCACTTCCTTCACGTTGCGCACGCCGCGCTTCAGGTCTTCGCCCAGCGCCGCTACCTCGCGAATCACGATCGGCGAACGCGAAATTGCCTTGAGCACGCGATTCTGCCCGCGCTCAATGCGCTTGGCGATCTCGACCTCGCCCTCGCGCGTCAGCAGCGGCACGGTTCCCATCTCGCGCAGATACATGCGCACCGGGTCGTTCGTCTTCTCCAGCGTTCCTGGCGTCAGATCCAGCTCGACGTCTTCGCCTTCCTCCAGCTCAAAATCCTTGTCGCCGGGGAACTTCGGTGTGTCGAGCAGGTCGATGCCCTGCGTGCCAATGGTCGTGATCAGATCGTCCAGATTGTCGGGAGAGCCAATCTCGTCCGGCAGCGCGTCGTTCACTTCGCCGTAGGTGAGATAGCCCTTCTCCTTGCCTGTCTCGATCAGACCGTGCACATCCTCTTCGAATTTGTCTTCAATCGCCAATGGCTCCCTGCTCTCTTCAGCAAGACTCGCTCACTTGGAGCGTCTTGCCCGATTTCATCCTGGGCCCCGCATCATTCGAAACGGTCCCGTCATTTCGCTCGCCCACGCAGATCGATCCGCGCTCTTCGCAAACACGCGCCGCGCCCGATTTAAGACGCACAAATGAAGACTTCCCAAAGGAAATCCCCGCTTGCATACACACCCGCAAGCCCGCAAAAAAGCGGTGATAGTTTTTCTCGGAACAGGATGGCAGCGCTTCAGGTTTCGCCTGGGTCGCCCGCGAGCCGCAGCTCATGTGTGGGGCAAAGGGGCGCGCATCCTCACTGAGATCAATAGATTACCACAATGCACTCGCCGGCGCCAGCAAAAATTCGGCGGGAAACCCGCCCCCGTCCACTGGCTGCAAACCCGCTCAAGCCCGTTTTCAGCCACCCGCTCCCGGGCCCTTACTCAATCATTAGACGCTCGGGAGGGCCATTTCGACGCAAGATTTGCCCGCCGGAAAGTCTTTACGGCCAGCGCCCGGTCCCTTACCGTTCCTGCGCTTTCTGTCGGTGCAACCGCCGTAGCGCCTGGTCCAGATCCAGCTTCTGTTGGGTCAGCAGAGCCAGCTCGGCGAAGTCGCCACTCCGCTCCGCCTCGGCGATCCGCGCTCGCAACTCCCGCAGCCTGCCTTCGATTGCACGTTCCTGAACCTCCTGCACCGCGCTTTCCACCTCGTTCGCCTCCGGCGCCCGGCTCTCGCCCAGCAACGCTTCCGCCAGCAGCGCCCGCTGGCCGGGGTCCTCCACCGCATCCATCGGGTCCCTCGCCGCCCGATCTGCCAACGCCTGCATAGCCCCGAATGCGCCCAGATGCTCGAACCATGCCGCGTTGTTCGTCAAAGCCTCCGCCGCCAGCAGCCGCGCCTCTGCGCCCTCAGGATCAGTCACGGCCAGGGCCCGCAGCAGCACACGCTCCACTTCAGTCAACTTCGCCGCCCGCTCCTCCACCCGCTCGCGCCGCCGCAGCGCCGCCTGCCGCAGCTCCTCGCGCAGCACCGCCGACCCGATCCCTAGCTTCTGCGCCGCATCCGCCGCGAACTGCTCTCGCGCCAGCGTCTCTGGCATCCGCCGGATGTGCGGCAGCAGAAAGTTCATCGCCTTCACCTTTTGCTCAGCGCTCGCTCCCGGAAAAAGCATCCGCGCCCTCTCAATCAGGTAATCGGCCTGCCGCCGCGACTCGCGCAGTGCCTCCTTATAAGCCTCCACGCCACGCTCCCGGATGAACCTGTCGGGATCGAGTCCCCCCTCGAGCGTCACAATCTTGACCGCAAACCCCTCCTCAGTCAGCAGCGCGATCGACTTCTCTGCTGCATTCGCGCCCGCCGTGTCGGGGTCGAAATTCACGATCACATTCGACGTATGCCGCTTCAGAATCGCCACCTGCTGTTCCGTAAAAGCCGTCCCGCTCGTCGCAATCACGTTCTGGATCCCGACCAGAAACACGCTGATGCAGTCCATCTGGCCCTCCACCAGCAGGGCAAACTCCATCGCTCGAATGGCCGGCTTTGCCTTGTCCAGGTTGAACAGCACCTGCCCCTTCGAGTAGAGCGGCGTCTCCGGCGAGTTGATGTACTTCGCTCCCGCCTTCTCGCCCGTCTCCAGCGTTCGCGCCGTAAACGCGATCACCCTCCCGCCTTCATTGGCAATCGGAAACATCACCCGCTTGCGGAACCGGTCGTAGATCGGCCCCTGGCTTCCGTCTCCTTGTTCCTTCGAGCTGAACAACCCGCTGGCCCGCAGCGTCTCCTCGTCCGCCATCCCGCTCAGCCGGTCACGTAGCGCGTTATAGCTGTCCGGCGCGTACCCGATTCTGAAGGTCTTCATCCCCTCCGCCGTCAGTCCGCTTCCTGCCAGATACTCCCGCGCCAGCGCACCCTCCGGCCCGCGCAACTGCTCCTCAAACCAAGCTGCGGCCGTCTCGTGCAGCTCCAGCAGTTTGGTCCGCAGCCGCGCTCCGGCGGCTTCCTCCGGCGACGAGAACTCCCGCTTGGGCAGCGGAATCCCGCACTTCTGCGCCACAATCCGCACCGCTTCAGGAAACCCCACGTTCTCGATCTTGCCCACAAAGCTGAACACATCGCCCGTGGCCTGGCAGCCGAAGCAGTAAAAGAACTGCTGCCCCGCGTGCACGCTGAACGACGGCGTCTTCTCCTTGTGAAAAGGGCACAGCCCGGTGAACCTCTGCGCCCCCGCCTTGCGCAGCCGGATATAGCTCTCGATCACCTTTACGATGTCGGCCTGCTGCTTCACGGTTTGGGCAAAGTCGCTCACGGAAGGGTCTGTAGATGAGCATAAGGCCGTGACTTGCTGGGCCTATGTGGAGCCGGTGGATCACGGCGGAGGGAGCGTGGGGCTTCAGCCCCACGAACACCCGCTCGCCTTTCGGCACGGTAATGGCTGGTAGGGTGATGGCGTCGTCGCGGGCGAGGCGCCTGCGGATGGGCCGCGAGCTCCTGAGCTGACGAAACCGAAGGATATGACGGACAAAGTTAATCCAGAACAGCGATCGCGCATGATGGCTGCAGTAAGCGGCTCCAACACGTCACCGGAATTGTATGTACGTAAGAGACTGTTTGCAGCGGGCTTCCGCTACCGGCTCCACGTAAATGAACTCCCCGGGAAGCCTGATATAGTCTTGCCGCGTTTTCGCTTCGCTGTTTTCGTTCACGGGTGCTTCTGGCACGGGCATTCGTGCTCGCGGGGAAAGCGGCCCGCATCGAACGTCGAGTTTTGGAACGCCAAGCTCGACGGAAACGTCCGACGGGACCGAAAGAACAAACTAGCACTCAAGGCGCACGGGTGGTCGCCGATTGTGATTTGGGAATGTCGCTTGAAGATCGGTACGGAAGCGCTTCTCACACATCTTAAGCTACTTGACGATTCCTCCGGCCGTTAATCCGGTTGGGGGCGATCGACTGGGCCAAATACCTTGAGAAAAACGCCGCCAGCTTCGGAGGCACGGCATTGCCGATCATCGCTGCCACCGGGCCATTCTGATCGATAGGATAGAAAACGTAATTAGTCGGGAAGGATTGAAGAATCGCCGCCTCACGAAGAGAAATACCCCGCACCTGGCGCATGTCATAGTGGCCGAAGCGTCCGTTCGAAATGCTATGGCATTTAGTAGTGATGGTTGGAGACGGCCGATCCGGGCACATGCGGGTGTAGACGTCGGTAAAGCAACGGCCCCCGAGCCGCCTATTTACCTTCTTATGGCAGGCGAGAGAGAGGTCTCCGTGAGCCGTGTCTTCCATGTAGGAGTTGGACTGACCGGGCCTAGCTGCGGCAAGACGACGAATATTCAGATCGCTTAACGCTCGCGTCCGATGGTTCGGGATATCCGGATGCTGCTCCCCGGCCCTGATCGCCGGTAAATGCCCTATCGCCTCGCGAACGGACACCATCAGGCTGTCAGGATCGTTCTCGGGGACCAGCAACTCCCCACAGAGCAGATCGGCGTAACGTTCCGGCTTTACAACTTCGCGCTTTGCGGCAAGGAGAATGGACCGTTTACGATATTGCGGAATCCCAAAACGCGACGTGCAAACAACCTTTGTGCCGGTGGCATAACCGAGGGCTTCGAGCCCCGTCCGAAGGTTCTCCCAGACGCCGCCGTATTTCGGATCGCCGATGCCTTGGACATTCTCTGAGAGAACCAACTCCGGCCCGAAACGAGCGACAAATGTAAGCGCTTCGTTCAGCAGATCCCTGTCACGTCGACGACCCGCCTTTCGTTCATCCGTCAGCTCCTTGCGCGAGAGGTTGGTAAAGGGCTGGCATGGAGCACAGATCGCGGTGCGTGGGTCGCCGCTTGGGTTTGGATCGATAAAGAAGCAGCCGGCCTTGAAGTCGGAACGCAGAGTCGAGCAAAGAAGATCAGAAACTAGCCCTCCAAGTCTCCGGTGTGAGATGTACCGCATCCTTAAGCGGTGGGAGAATTGTGAAAATGCGCGGCTGGCTGGCAAACAGATGCACGCGGTAGATACACCAATCGCAGGGACGCTCCGACGCCAGTTCGCATTCATTGCGGCTCAGGAAAAACGGGGTCCGAGCGGCGCCATTTGTCGTCTTCACCTCGATTAGGCGTTCCCGACCGTGAAGGTCAAATGAGAGGACGTCGTAGCCTGCGCCGTCTCCCGCCTCTGCTGCAATCCATCGGACCCTTTTTGACAAATCACCGCGAGTAGCCTCGACAAGCCGCTTGCGCTCGACTTCAAGCACGAAGGCCTCGCCGGCTGCACCCAAAGTGCGGTTGCGATGATCACGCTCGACGGGATCAAATTTCCGGACCAGCCTTTTCAGCCTCGCAGGAACTACTCGCTGCGCAGCTGCGAGAGATGGCGGATCCACAAAAACGACCGACGGCGTGGCTGGCTCGGCAGGAGCGACCGACGTCCACTTTGGGATATCCGCGTGCGAGCTCAGATATCGGTCGATTGCATCAAAGATCGCGTTCTGATAGTTACGCTTCGGGATGTAGCCCGGAATCCACGGCAGCCCTAGCTCATCGAGTACCGCCGAGATATTCTGGTGCTTGAATTCAATGGAGCGGTGAGTCCGGCCGATTTGCTGCATAAGTGCTGCACTATGCCTGGACTTGACGTATGGCTTTCCGGCGAGGTCGGCTGCGAGCATGTCGAAATAGTCGGCAATAATGGTATCGAGTTCGTCGTCTCGCCACGGTTTCCCGATCTTTTCTTCGTCAGCCATCGCGGATTCCAACATCTTAGCGAAATTTGCCGCCGCGGGCACGCCATATGTGCGAATTAAACAAGCCCACCAACGAGAAACAGAGCCCGGCCAACCTACGCCGGCAAAGTGATCCCATCCTGCGGGCGGAAAGGTTGAATGGACTTTGATGCGCCGGCGTCCTGGGGACGGGATGCCCATCGCCGAATATTCTGTATTGCCGGACGGCTCCATTCCCCTCTTCGATGCCGACGTGCTCTATCCGTTTCTCCGCGGTGACCGTAAGCGGTATGACGGCGTGCATCTGGTCACCGGAACGGTGATCAAGCTGTATGACTACCAAGTCGGATCGAGGTTCCTAAGCTTCCGGGGCAGCCGCGAGGCGCTTAACGAAAATCTTGTCGAAACAATCCTACCGTTTCGACTCCTCGATTTCCGGCAAAAGCCCGATCCGAAACGTAGCGGAGAGCGAGCGCAGGGCATCGATCCGCGCCCTTTCTACGGGATGGAATTCTTGCTTCTCCGTTCGCATAAGGAGGGAGATTCCATTGAAGACGACGAGAACAGCGAGGATCAGGAGGTCGCGGCCGACGCACGCATAAGCGTCGGAAACGTCGACGATCCCGAGCTCGGCGAGATTTCGATTAGCGCCATAGCCCTGAAGCGCAACCTACCCGACTGGCTGAGTAAATCGAACAACCGGGTCTTTCATGCCCTTAACGGCCAAGTTCAATTCAAGCAAACACGAGGCTACCTAACCGACTGCGGCCTTCCGGCACTAAAGGATCGCGTCATCGTCATCGTTGACGCGAGCAACCTTAGCTTTGGCGCGCACAACGATGTCTGGAAGGGCGACCGGGAGCATATTCGCAACACCATTGTCGGCGAGCGGTATCGCGAAGTCGTGACAGCTACAATCAAGGAATCGACCACGTTAAAGGAATTGCAGATGAAAGTGGCCCGCGAAGAAATGGAACGCGCGGCCAAGACCGAACGCAATGACCTGTTCCAAAAGCTGGTTGATAAAGACCCGACTCTGGCGAACTTGCTGACGGGGCAAGATCCCACCATTCGCCTACCAGCCAGCGGCGGAACGAACGGCAGCGATGGGGGGAAGGGAGAATTCGAAGGCAAATACAGCCCCACCTTTCTCAGACTCGAAGAGAAAACTCATGAGAAGGAAATAGAGCTGCCGATTAACCGTACCCGTCCCGTCGCGGGCCGCACCGACGCGGAGAACGGCTATCTCAATCGGCCGGACAACCCCGGAAGCCTGATTGTCCCGGAAACGATCGCAGCCCGCTTTGGTCTGCGCACTCACCTCCATAAGGGGCGGCTGACCGTCTATCTAACTCCCGTCGATGGCAAGGTGAGGATCGGCGACAGCTTCAGCTTCCCGATGGGGCTTCAGGACCACGCGATGGCGATGCCGGTCCAAGACGAGTTAACAATCCGCATCGCAGAAGAAGAAGCGGCGCCAGTCCCGCCAAAGGTCAAGAAACCGCAAAGTGAATCTAAAGGCGGGCATGGGGCGGACCGCAAGGGGGACGGACAGAGCGCACCGACCCATGGTTTACCGAAATATATCTTACTGACGAAAGACGGGCGCAAAGTCGGCCCGCAAGAAAGCGAGAAGTGGCCCGACGGCTTCACGGACCAAGACGGCGGAACAGTCCGTGATTTGGGCGGCGATCAGGCCCTTTACCTCATCAACTACGACAATGTCTACCATCTCAAGTACAAAATGCAGACGCGCGGCGACATCGCGAAAGACGTGATGACCGAGAAGTACGTTCTCGGGATGCGAATTCTAATGCTCGGCTACGAGCACGCGCTGCGGACTCTGAAGGGGACGAGCGGGGACGGGATCGGCGAATATGCAGACGACTTCCGCCGAATGGCTGCGCGGGGCGCAGCTTCGACAGTTCTTGCGCTTGCCGAAAATCTCCCGAAAATCGTTGATAGCTCGTCCGTTTCGCAGGAAGTGGAATGAACAAGCGAAAGGCGCAAGGAATACCCTACTTCCGAGAGCAGGCCCAAGCCTGACCGAAAGCGAAGTCGAAAGATTCTGTCCCCACTGTCAATCCCCGCCACCCCTGACCCCTGATCTCTGTTCCCTGATCTCCGAATTTACTTGTTGCAACGAATATCTCCCTCCAGCATCCAAAGAAATGAAAGGAGCACCACCCCATGACCCCAACCGCCACCACCACCTGGAACATCGATCCCGCCCACTCCGGCGCCGAGTTCAAGGTCAAGCACATGATGATCGCCAATGTCAGAGGCAAGTTCAGCGGAATCAGCGGCGAATTGCACCGCGTCGAAGCCGACGACACTCAATCCACTCTTGAAGTCTCCATCGACGTCGCCACGGTCAACACCCAGGACGCGCAACGCGACGGCCATCTCAAGAGCCCGGACTTCTTCGACGTGGAAAAGTTCCCCGCCATGGCATTCAAGTCCACCGCGATCAAGAGCACCGGCGGCGGCGAATTCGCCGTCAACGGCAACCTGACCATGCACGGCATCACCAAGGCCGTCACCTTCGCCGTCGAGGGCCCGAGCGCCCCGGCCAAGGATCCCTGGGGCAACCTGCGCATTGGTCTTTCCGCCACCGGCAAAATCAACCGCAAGGACTTCGGACTCACTTGGAATACGGCTCTTGAATCCGGCGGCGTGTTGGTTGGCGAGGAAGTGACCATCACCCTTGACGTTCAATTCATTAAGGCTGCGTAATCTGGGTCCGCTGGCCGGGCCCCCTCTGACCAGCGGGTTGCCTGTTGCAGCGAATATCTTCCCTGCGCATCCAATGTATGTACGCTACAAATGGAGTCAGAGCCCAACTTCCCAGGCGTGCGGCCCGGGTCGGCGACCCTTGCCTCGGCTTTGATTCCGTTCCCGGAGGTCAACCACCATGTCGCTCAGAGCCGTAAAAGAGATCTACCAAACCAAACCCACTATTGAGGGAGCCGGCGTCAAGCTGCAGCGCGCCTTCGGCTTCGGCAAAACCGCCGAATTCGATCCGTTCCTCTTGCTCGACGATTTTCGCAACGAGAATCCCGCTGACTACCTGGCAGGTTTTCCCTGGCATCCGCACCGCGGCATTGAAACCATCACCTACGTCCTTGCCGGCGAGGTCGCGCACGGTGACTCGCTCGGCAACAAGGGCCGTATGACCGCCGGTGACGTGCAGTGGATGACCGCCGGCAGCGGCATTCTCCACCAGGAGATGCCCAAGGGCGACGAGCGCGGCCGCATGCACGGTTTCCAGCTATGGGCCAACCTGCCCGCATCGCTCAAGATGACTGACCCGCGCTACCAGGACATTCCCTCGAGCGCAATCCCCGAGGTCACCGAGGACGACGGGACCAAAGCGCGCATCATTTGCGGCGAGTTCTGGGGCAAAACCGGCCCTGTCGAAGGCGTCGCAGCCGATCCCCGCTACGTCGACATCTCCGTTCCTCCGCTCAAGCGCAAGCGCATCCAAATCGAGACCACGCGCAACGCGTTTGCCTACGTCTTCGCTGGCTCAGGAACTTTCCGTGACGCCTCTCAGCCGCAAGCTGTCCTCACCGAGTCTCCCGTCGATCCCGACGCACCTGCGGTCTACGACGCGAACAACCATTCGCTCGTCCTCTTCGACCGCGGCGACGAGATCGTCGTCCAGGCCGGCCCCGAGGGCATTCGCTTCCTTCTCGTCTCGGGCAAGCCGCTCGAGGAGCCGGTGGCGTGGTACGGCCCCATCGTGATGAACACGCAGGAGGAGCTGCGTCAGGCGATGGTCGAGTTGCACAACGGCTCGTTCATCCGCCACGGATAAGCCACACCCACCTTCCGCCCGCGTGCCCCCAATCCTTGCGTCTCAACTCAGGCGCAAAGGTGCGGGCCCGCGGCTCACCTTGTGCCTTTTCGCGCCGCTTCGATCCTGCTAAACTTACCTCTGTCACGTCTTAGGCGCGTAGCTCAGTTGGTTAGAGCGCTTCCTTGACACGGAAGAGGTCGTTGGTTCGAATCCAATCGTGCCTACCATTCTTTTCCCTTTCATTCCGATGCCGGCCCCTGCCCCTTCCCGCATATAAACATCAGACCGTATCGCGTTTGACGCCGTGATATGCTCAACCCAGATTTAGGGAGCATCGTCCATCACCGCGCCATGGTCCCTCAAGAGTCAAGCTCGCCGCCGCGGCCACGCCTGGTGGTTCAAATCGGCGTCACTGGCCATCGGCCCAATCGGCTGTCTCCCCAGATCGCCGCGGATCTTCCCCGCCAATGCGAACAGGTTTTGAAAGTTATCGCCGCTCTTGCCTCCCGCGCGCACGATCCTCTCCTTCATTCGCCCGAACCCCCGCTCCTGCGCATCCTCTCTCCGCTCGCTGAGGGCGCGGATCGCATCGTCGCCCACGCGGGTCTTGCCTTGGGCGCGGATTTGCAATGCCCCCTCCCATTCCACGCCGAAGAATACTGCCGCGACTTCGCAACCGAAACCTCACGCGAAGAGTTCGATACCTTACTTGCCAGAGCCTCCGCGGTCTTTCAAGCCGACGGTGCGCGCGACGCGGAAGCCGCCGCTTATGAACGCATCGGGCGCATCGTGCTTGAACAATCCGACTTTCTCATCGCCATCTGGGATGGCGAACCCGCCGCGGGCCAAGGCGGCACCACGCAAATTGTGGAAGAGGCGTTGGCGCAAAACGCTCCCATTATCTGGCTGCACGCTTCTCAGCCGATGCCTCCGTGCATTCTCCTCGCGGGCGAATCCGGCGACCGTCAATTGCATCCGTTGGACGAGCTGGACTCGCTGTTCGCATCGCGGTTTTCGCTCCACACTGGCGATGCGAAGAAAGGATTCAGCTTTGGCCACGCCTATTGCGCCGAAAATCAGCCGCGATACGACTTTGGCCGAATCTTCTGCATCTTTCGCGATCTCCTTGCCAAGGGCAAGATTCGCAAAGGCTCGTGGAGGATCGCGGATTTTGAGCCGTCAGCGCGCGCCGAATGGGCGAAGATGATCTCAAAGTCATCCGCCCCTCCCGAGGAGACGCAGCGCTACCTGCTTGACGGGCTCTGCCCTCACTACGCCTGGGCCGACGGATTGTCAGGCTACTATGCGGGGTTGCTCCGCTCAAGCTCGCTGGCCACCAATCTGCTCAGCGCTTCCGCCGTGTTGGTTGCGATGATTGGCTGGCTTTGCCACGCGTATCAACTGGAAGCCCGCAGAATCCCTGCACTCACCGAGTTTGCACTGATTGCCATCATCCTGGCCATCACCTGGCATGGCCGCCGGAAACGCTGGCACGAACGCTGGCTCAACTACCGGCAACTGGCCGAGTTGCTTCGTCAGTACTGCTACTTATCCCCTCTGGGCTGCCCGCTCGCTACGCCTCCGCTTCCCGCTCACTTTGGCTCCGGTTCTGATCGTTCGTGGGTCGACGGCATGTTTCGCATCATCGCGCGCGATCTTGGTTTGGTGCCCGCCATCATTGACCGCAACTACCTCGCCTCGATCGGTAAGCTGATCGAGAGCGTCCTCGACGATCAAATCGGGTACCACGAAGGCAACTGCGGTACCCTGACCAAACTGAGTCATCGCTTGCATCACATCGGAACAACTCTCTTCGTTGCCACCTTGCTCGCATGTGTCGTCCATGTGTTCACTGACGTGGAATCGCCCTGGTTGTTGATGCTCGCAACCGTGCCTCCTGCCTTCGGCGCTGCATTTTACGGAATCGCCAACCACGGAGAATTCGCGCGCACCGCCGATCGCTCTCGTGCCATGGCTCTCGAACTCACGTCTCTCCGGTCAATCGATCTGGAAAATGCACTCGAGTCTCCGGGGGACAACTTCGCCGCTCTTCGACAGGCCGCCCAGAGAATTGCAGGGGTTATGATTGCTGAAACCATGGATTGGAGCTTCGTCTTCCGCTATCGCACGTTGAATCTTCCCGGCTGATCGTTGCCGCTCTTTGCAGGGAGCAGTATGGAAAAGCGCTTCGAAAGAATCATTCTCGTTGGCTTCGCCATTCTTGCCGTCGGGCTCGGCCTTTGGGGGTACGCCGTCGCCGGCAGCGGTTACACCGCCGGCACCCAACCCAATCCCGCTCATCCGTTTACCTGGATTGAGGCTCTGCGCTGCCTGATCTCATCCATTGGCCTCATACGGCTCTATGACCTGTTCCAGCCCGGCAAGGATCCTTGGCAGCTCGTCGTTGCGCAGGTCCTGGTGCCTGGCATCGCCCTCGTTTCTGCCGCGCAGTTGTTCCTCAGCGGCGTCAGAAGGAACGTCCGCACCGCGATGGCGCGCCGCAAAACCAACCACTCCGTCGTCTGCGGCCTCGGTGATGTCGGCATGCAGATCGTGCAGAACCTGCGTGCCGCCCATCACCGCATTGTCGCCGTCGACCTGCTGAGTGATTCGCCCTACGCAGCCACCTGCGAGAAGGCCGGAGTTCCGGTGCTCCAGGGAGACGCAAAGAACCCTCACGTGTTGCTCGCCGCGGGAATCCGCCGTGCGCAAACGGCCATCGTCTGCACTGGATCAGACAGCGAAAACATGGACATTGCGCTCGAGATCGACGCCATCCATTCCCAGCCCGCCCACCTCAAATCGGGCCGAATTCAGGTCCTTGCCGAGCTACGCAATGACTGGATGCACAAGCGGTTGATTACTAGCGATAAGCGGTCCCTCGGCTCCGCCCACGTCGATCTTCGCCTCTTCAACTCCTTCAACGCCGCGGCCCGCATGTTGGTCAAGCGCCTCCATCTGCCGCCCAGCCCCGAGTTTGAAGCCCGCACCTTCGTCCTCATTGGATTCGGCGCCTACGGCCGCGAGATCGCGCTACACCTCATCCGTTCTTCGCCCGTTGCTATGGGCCAGATGCTCAAGATCATCGTCTTCGACCAGGATGCGGATGTGGCAAAGGGAAAATTTTCAATCACCGATCCCGCCGCGGCGGAATTAGTCACCCTCGAATTCGTCGCTGCCTCCGTTGCTCTGGGATCTCCGGATCTTGCGCACATCGTCGAAATGAAGCTCGAATCGGCCGGACCGTTGCTCGGCATCGCGCTTGCCCTGGGCGACGACGAGGTGAGCCTTTGCGCAGCGCTCGAAATGCGTTCCCTGCTTGACCGCAATGGCCATGTGCACGTCCCCATTTACGTCCGCCTCGAGCACTATCTTCGACTCGGCGAGGTGGTGCGCAACATTGAAAACATCTCCTCCTTCAGCGATCGCCTGCAGATCTTCGGAACCCTCGAGGAAACGCTCAGTCCGGAGGTGTTGTTCGGCTCCCAATTGGATGCATTCGCGCAGGCCCTTCACGAAGACTACCGGCAGCGCTCCCAGGACACCATCAATCCCCAGGCTAACGCCCCCTTCCGCGAGCTGCCGGAATTCATGAAGATGTCAAATCGCTGGCGCGCCGACCATACGCCCTTGCTCATGGAGCTGGCCGGCCTGCACTTGGCGCACGGCGTGCAATCGCCGGCCGTCCTCGAACTCGCTCCGGAGCAGATCGAGCTGCTTTCTCAGCTCGAACACCGCCGTTACACCATCGAGCGCGCGCTCATCGAGAGGCGATTTGGCTCAACTCAGCGTCAGAGCGCGGGCCTGCCGCAGTGGAGCGATCTCAGTGAGGATGAGAAGAATTGGGAACGGAAAGAGGCCGCCCGCCTGCCCGAGATCTTGGCCGGGCTAGGCATCGAGATGCACCCCATTCGCCCTGTTCGCCTCTACGGCAAGTGGTTGCCGACCGCCGCCGCGGAACTCGACGAGTTGCTCGCTGCCCCTGCCTCCGCGCATTGCAGTCTGATCGTCGATCTCGACGAGCCCGATGCAGTGAGCGCCGCCGCGCGCGCGCTGTCCTTGCCTTCGCTCAGCCTCTGGCTCTTCTCCGGCGAAGAGCCGCGCGAGTTCTCGCTGCGCAAACCGCAAGTTCAACCGGCCGACCGCGCTCTCCTCATTCAGCGCGCCAACGGCTGGTCGCTTCGCAACCGCGTCGCCCTGGACGTGTAAGCGCTCTTCATGCGCTGAATCGTGTGTGCCGGCCCGGCCCTGAGGCTGCAGGTGCGCCTACTTCGTCCAGGTCTTGCCCCCGTCGTTCGAAGCAAGAACGATGCCGTTATCGCCCACCGCCCACAATCGCGCGCCATCGCTGGTTCCGAAGATCGAGCACAGAGGATTGGTCGTGCCGCTTTTGCGCGTCGTCCAGGTCGCGCCCTTATCGTGCGACTCGATGATCGTGCCCGCGTCGCCCACCGCCCACAACCTCGCGCCATCGTTGGTCCCATAGATCGCGTGAGGCCAAGTCGAATTGCCCGTGCTGTGCGTCGTCCACGTCGAACCTCCATCGTCCGACTCAGTGATCGTGCCCGCGGCGATCACCCACAACTTGCTGCCGTCGCTGCTGGCGAAGATTGCGGAAAGGGCGGTTTGAATGGCGCTGTAGCGCATCACCCAGGTGGCGCCTCCGTCATCCGACTCCAGAATCGTCCCGTTTCCCCCCACCGCCCAAAGATGCCCTCCGTCGCTCGTCCCGGCGATTGAGCCAAGCCAACTCGCCCCCGTGCTGTGCTTCGTCCAGGTTGTGCCTCCGTCCTTCGAAGCAACAATGTTGCCCAGGGAGCTGACGGCCCACTGCATCTTCCCGTCGCTGGTCCCGAAGTTCGCAAGAAGCGCGTCTGAAGTGCCGCTCGTCTGTTGCGTCCAGGTCGTTCCACCGTCGGCCGATTTGATGATCGCGCCGCCCACGCCAACCGCCCAGAGGATCTTCCCGTCGCTCGTCCCGAAGATCGATTCCAGGTGGCTCGTGACTCCGCTGGCGCGCGCCATCCAGGTCACTCCTCCATCGTCCGATTCAATCGTCGTGCCGCCGTCGCCAACCGCCCACAGCTTCTTCCCGTCGCTCGTCCCGAAAATTGAGGTTAAACGGGATGTCGTACCGCTGCGCATTCCCGTCGACGACTTGAGTGGAACGGATCGTTCCCTGAAAATCGCAAAGCAAATTGCGAGTGCCAGCACAGCTCCCACTCCCCACGCCCATAACGGAATCCGCTTCCAGCGTGACGGAGCAGAGATTTCACTCCCCTGTGCCCTTTCTGGGAGGCTCCTTAGGCCTGATCCTCGATCGCCGATGATCACCGCGTTCGGTCTCGCTCTCTCCGCGGAGGCAGAGTCGTGTTCGGCAGTTGCGCGGCTCGCTGGCGCTTGCGATTGCGGAGTCTCCCGTATCCTCTTGATCTGCGCTTTCAGCCCATCCAGAATCTGAAATTTGACCTTTGCCCATTTCGCCTCGCTCTCGGTGAAATCGATCAATGGGTTCGCGCTGGGAACCATCTGGCGATCGGCAAGAAACGGATAGTCGCCCCAGTCGCATGGTTCCACAAGCACCGGAATGACGATCGTCTCGCCCCGCCGCGCTCGCTCCGCAATGCGCGGCATCTCAACCTGCTCAATGAATTCCGAATTCAGGAAGCACTGGCTTACGATCAGCACCGCGATCTGTGCCTGATCGATCTCCGATTCAATCTGCCGCCTGAACACATCTCCCGGCTTGAGTTCCGTGTCGTACCAGAAGACCGTGTTGTGCCGCCGCAGCGACTCAGCCAGAAAGGGAATCAGGTTGTAGCGGTACTCGGGATCCAGCCACCGCTTGTCTTCGCGGGCATAGCTCACAAAAACATGCACGGTCTTTTCGTGCTCGTCGGGACGATCGTTTGCGTTCATGGTTTGTGGGCTCTGACTGCGGCTGCTTCTGAGGGAGAACTGCCTTAGGCACACTATAACGCAACACGACAGGATTGCGGGCGGGGATCCGCATCTGCGAAGTCCATTGACGCGCCCTGCTCATTCTTGGATCATGAAGACGCAAGCACCGGGCATCTCACCGCTTACGATCTCTGGAGGCCGCTGTGCGTACAGCCTTGTCATTCGTCCGTTGCGTTTTCCCCCTATCCGTCTCGATAGTCCTTCCGCTGATGCTGCCGTCCGGTCTCCGGGGACAGGCAACCAGGACCGAGATCGATTACACCGGCAGCCTCTACGGCTACTACAGAATGGAATATAACGAGGCGGATCAGAATCATTTGGCGCCGGTGAAGGGTTTTCTTGATTTTCGCAAGTCTGATTCGTCCAGGCTGCTTCTGGCCATGGGCGACAACTTCGGCCCGGAGTTTGGCGCTTCCATTCAGCTTGAAAACCTCAATACTCCGGAACCTTCTAAGGGCGGCTGCGGTCTGAAGCAAACCATAGACCCAGTCACCAAGGAAACCCGCCCGGAGAGCCTTTACAAGGACGACGGTCGCGTCGCTCCCAGAGCCGACTGTGACAACGTGCTCAATTTCCTTATGCATGCTGGATTTCGCACCGTTGTGCCCGGAAGCCAGGACTTTATGTACACCGCGCAATGGCTGCGCGTGTCGGCGCTTCTCCTGTCGGATGCTGGCCGCGACCCGATCCAGAGCGGGGAGATCGGCAATTTCGACCACAAAACTTACCTTCTCGGTGCGAACTTGCGCATCACCCTGAAAGGGGGAGGTGGTACGCACTGTCCCTTGCTCTTCAGCCAGAATCCATTGGACCGGAACACGTTCCGCTGCGTGGGCAATGGCACTGCGCTCGAACCCGAGCCCATCGACTGGCTCAACCGCCTCGACCGGCTCAGCCGCAACCCCGGAAGCAATCCCACCGTTTCGGCTCTGCAGATGCTCGCGTCAGAAAGCGCCGCCCAGGCGCAAGGCCGGCCAGTTGAGCTTAGCGAGCTTGTGCGCGACGAAATCTCCATCCTGCAATCGGCTTGGGGTCTGCGCTTTCACGTTCCGTCTCTTTCGTCTGACGAAAAATCAAAACAGGCGCAGACCGGCAGCCAGTTATTGACTTCGGAACAGGTAAGCGACCTTGCAGATAAGTTGAAAGCCATGAGCGATTGCCCCGCTCCAACCAACACTGGCGATCAGGCCGAGATGTGCGCATACGTGAGCCGCCTCAAGGACATTCTGAATAGCATGAAGACGATCCTCGCGTCTCCGGGAGATAATCCGGGCGCAGGCACTGCGCAGCAGGGCGCTGCTGGTAACAAAGGCGTTGGTGCTTCCGTGACGTTGATAGATACTGAGCGGGACGACGCGATCGATGGCTTGCTGCGCACTGTCGCGATGGAAGAAAAGGACATCGGTTACACAGTGGCGCAGACTGCGGACGGCAGCAATGTCCTCATTGTCGGTGTTACCGGCCAGAGCACGATGAATGCGGTATCGCAAACCAATATTCGCTTGTGTGCGGGCTCTCATGAAGGCCCCACGAGTGAATTCGGCCCTTGCGGCGATCGTGTAACTTCCGGCAGTGGCACTGCGGTTGCGGTCGATCCTGTTCCGATAACGGAGGCCATTGTGCGCGGCGCTGAGCTTCTGGCCGCCGACCACAATGAGCGCCCCTTCGACAAGATTGTGGTGATGGCCCAGATGCCTCACACCGAGGCGGAGGTTTTCTCCGAACGCGTCTCGACGCTGCTAAAGCTTGATGGCGCGCACTTCCAGGTTGACGTCGTACTCAGCGAGGCCGAATCCGGATATGGCACTCCGCAAGTCACGCTCAGTTTTCCGGCATCCGCCAAGCGCGACTACCCCGCTCCCGTCGTGGCGCCCATTCCTAGCTACAATTCTCAAACTGGCGACTACCCCGGGAAAGTCTCGCGCCTCACCCTTGACTCCTCAGCCGATAAGAGCTTTTCCATCGCCAACGAACCCGAGGGCATCTTTGCGCCGCCTAAAGTCCAAGGTTCCAATCCCACAACCATCGAACTGCTTTCTCAATTGATGGCGCAGTTGCAACACTCCTCCACGCCGCTTTCGATTGTTGGCTTGGATTCGGCCAGCAAAGCTGAGTTTGCGCTCCTCAATGACCTGGAGAAAGCGTCCCGCCCCAACGCCGACGTGGTCCTCTTGCAGAGCCGCGACGTGGAGCTGGACGCAATCGGCCCGGGCTACTCCGGCTATGAGGTGTGCGCCAACGAGACCGAGCATCCCAATCTCTGCAAGTTGCGCGTGGCCCTTGATCGCATCTTCTGGAAGGGCGACTACCTGGAGTATGTCGCCGTTACTGGCAAGAGCCTGAAAAGTATTCTCGCATTGTCAGAGAACGAGATGGCGCAGCAGGCCCAGCTGGCCGATACCGGCTTCACGCAGGAATGGCTCATCTCCTACGGCATTGTGCAGTCCACCCTCGCCAACGTCACTGAAATCAACCAGAACAACGAGCCTCTTTGGATCCCTGTCGATCCATCGTGCCTTGGCGACTCCTCGGGCCAGACCACTTACTGCATAGGAGGAACACCTGTCACCGACGATGGCTACTATTGGTTGGTGACCAGCGATCAGTTGGCCCAGGATAAAGCTGTCTACGGTACGCTCGAGAGCCTTCCACCCCTCAACCACCAAAGAACGGATGTCTACATTACCGCTCCCCTCTCGCACTACCTTCTCAATTCCTTGCATGGCACTGCCTCACAAGTCGCCGCCCTGGCACCCGCCACAGGTCCCGCGGAAAAGGTAATCACCGCCCAAAACGAACAATTCCAGCAAATGCCGCTTTGGCAGATCGAATTTGCCAAGGTGATCGCCAGCTTCACTTCGCGGGCGCCGGTCGGCGGAAATACAACCGTTATGCAATTCCAGGGAGTTTCCGACGCTCGTGCCTCTGCCCCCACTTCGCAGGAATTGGATCTGGAATTGGCCAACAGAATTACGGGAACCTTCTTCAAACCGGGCGGCAGCGCCAAGGCGCTCGCGCCCATCTCTGTCGGTGAGCAAACTGCTTTCGCCTACGACCGCGCGGTCCTCGGCAATCTTACCAACAAGCCGATCAATGCCTCCTATTCGTTGAACAACCTAACTGAAGGCGCCTTTCTGCAGGTTCGGCTTCACGCCATGAAGAGTGACAATACCGTGCGCAGCGTGCGCTCACTGCCGCGAAGCCTGCTCGTGTTCACGCCGCGTCAATACCAGGTTGAAATCAACACCCCGTACCTGTTCTTCCCCTTCGCGGCTACCGCTGTCCCGTCTGGCGAGCTCACAGTCCAACTCCCGCGCGTCTCGGGTTGGACTGACCGCGCCGGCTTCAGGCGTGAGTTTGGCAACAATCGCCCCAAATCCCGGTTCTCGGCCGGAAGCTTCTACGAGACAGGCATGGAATTCAGCGCGCAGAGCGGTGTCCTATCCTCGCTCACCCTCCAGGACGGGCCGACCGGAACGCCGAAAACCTGCCCCGCCAGCGCCACCACCACTCTGCAAAATTGCTTCACTTCTGCGAAATTCGTCATCAACAACACCACCACATACGCCGCCGCCGTAAAAACACTCCACACTCCCGGCTTGTACTGGAACTTCCACTTCCAGAACCGTCTCTTTGGCAGTACTCCTGGGAAGCAAATAAGCCTGGTCACCGATAGTAATGGTGATTATTTCTTCGGGCGGTCTCCTTCCGCTGAATTGCCCACGCAAACGGAATATGACATTCCCTTGAGCTTGGCGCTGGTCCTTCCGTCCTGGGGCAATCTCACCTTCGCCCCCACTTACACCGGCTTCTATTACAAGCCGCAATTGAGCAGCAACAGTCTCGAAGAGAACTCATTCTCGATTGCTGCGCGCTGGTATTTCGCACGCGATGCTCGCGTGCCCCTCCGTCGCCAGATTCCGCTCTCCGGTCCGGCATCCGCGGATCAAACCCACACTGGAAAAGGGCACTGAGAAACCCGCTCCGGGGATTTTCCGCGCCCATCAGGCAGGCTGGACGTGGTTATGCGGCCTGTCTCTCAGAAGGCCGTTACCCTTGGTCAGCCAGGCGATGCCGAACGCGATAAGCGCCAGCGATTCGCTGGTCAGCAGCGGGTTGATCGGTCTTAGCATCCGTTCCGCGCCTTCCAGATTCAGGCTGACCATCACGATGTCGCAGACCAGGATCACCGTACCGCACACCGCGTAGACGGCGTTTCTGTGCCGCTTCCGCCGCGTGAGGCTTTTCCCGGGGCCGGTCTTGCGGAACAGATACAAGCAGAAATAGGCCAGGACCAGAAACAACTGCGCGGCAAACACGGTGTGTACCGTATTCAACTCCAACTGCAGCGGGGTGTGCACAGGGTCTCGCGGGTTCACCGAAGGGCACAGTGCGACACCCAGAGCAAGAAATCCGGCGAGGTACCCCGTGATCTCATCTATCCAGTCGTATCCTCGAGAGCACATCAGGAACGCCGCGATCGCGCACAGGCCTCCCACTTGGCAATCCCTCATCGACGTGTAGCGATAGTCGCTGATCGATCGCTGCAGCAGGGGGTGGGGCAGCGCATGGCTGGGTCCGAGGAGCGAGAGCAGAATCGTTCCGCCGGCAAGTACGAAAGGAAGCAGCAGCGCGATGATGCCGACCATCCTGCGCATCGCGTGGTGCGACAGGACCGCGGGATTCTTGTACGTCGCGTGATTCGACATCGAGCTTGTCACGACGGGATTCCTCAGGACGAAGCAGAATATCGCATTTGCTTCCATCGCGGCATCCGCCGAATCCCTGAAGACACCCCTTCGATCTCTCTCATCGGCGCGATTACTTCCACGCTTTAGCCCTGCCTCGCCTCCACCCTCGCCGCGAATGCCCAGTTGTGCCCCAGGCAGAAATTCAAAATCGAGCAGCACAGGATCGCGATCGCGTTCGACTGCGACCACCGGGATGCGCGCCCCATGCACCAGAATCGGCATCAGTGCAAGATTTCCCGCCATCGAAACCAGTCCATTCGAAAGATGAAAGCGCACGAACTGGCCGGGCAACGCGCTGCGATTGCGCCGGTCTCGCCATGTGTAGTGCAGGTGCCACACGAAGTTGTGCACCAGCGTCAACTCCAGCGCCGCGGCCGTAGCCACAAGATAGTGGCCCGCCGTCAACCGGTTTAGCAGCGCCAGCGCACCAAGCTGCACCGCCATGCCCATGGCTCCCACCACGTTGAACTTGCGCCAACGAATCAAATGCATTCACTTGAGCGGCTCCTGCCGGTAGAGTTGCGCTGTGTGCCGCACCGTCACTGCGGCCGCCATCCCGGCCATTCCGAGGGTCGCAATCGTCCCTCCCAGATCGAAGAGCAGCACTTTGTGCCCAAACACTGTCGCATACGGACTGCGCAGCGCAGCCAGGCAGCCCATCGCCAGCAGAATCCGGATCTCCGTCGGCCCAAAGATTCCTTGCGAGAGTTCGAAGCGCTTCAGCGTGTACGTGGCCAGATAGCTCTCGCTCGAAAGCACGAGGAACGCGATCAGCATCGCCATCGCCGTCGCCTGGTGCAGCAGCCCACTGAAGCCAAGCCCGCACATCAGCGCCACTGCTCCCAATATGTCCACGATGTGATCCACATAGAATCCGTAGCGCGGCCGCTCCTGCCGGCGCACGCGCGCCAGCGTCCCATCCAGGCTGTCGCCCAGCCAGTTCAGCGCCAGGCACACAATCACCGCGAGCAAGGCCCTGCGGTCGTATCGTGACAGCGCGAAGCAGATGCCCGCCCCAATCTGTGCGCTCAGGCCCAACGCGGTAAGCTGGTCTGAGCTCACCCACATCGGCGCGCGTTCGGCCATCCACTGCAAAGCGCGCTTCTCCATCCGCGCCGTCAGTGCCTGGTTCACCCGCCACGCAGATGCAAAGGTTGACGGCCTGTTCAATGATTCGCTTGGTGCAATTGTCGCCATACTCTTTCTCCTCCGTCGCTCGAATCCGTGTCACGATCACCGACTGAAGGCTTCCCGAAGCGTCGGCGGCCTCACAAACAAGATCGCCTCGCCCGGATTTGCTTTCATCCTCACCTTCCCGCACGTGTTGGCCGTAGTCAGTCCCGAATCGAGAATCTTTTGGATTGAATACGAACGCACGAGATCATCCGGAACAACGGGCTCCCCGGGTACGCGGGAGCTGCGCTCCTCGCAGGAGATTTGCCAGTTGGGCAGAAAAGCAAGTGACCAAGCCCCTTTCGGAATGGCCTTCCGAGTCCCGTAGGCCATTCCATTGCATGCTTTTGGCGTCACCGGATCGGTCCAAATTTCTCCCTTCTCAAGATGAAGGACGAGTACCCCGTCTCCATTTGTCGCAGCAAGGAGATCTGCACCGTGCCCACCGCCAAAGGAGACATTCAGGCACTCGCCGGGAACGGGCCTCCCACTTTTTCCGTTGATCAAACGTATGCGTATGTCCTGCGCGGGGAGGGGAAATCCCCCTGCCAGAAGTAGAGTGCATACAACAAACGAATCCAGAAAGCCGCATCTCATAGCAAACTTACCCCTGCTCCCCTGCGAATCACTTCCGCAGCGCGTCGCGCGCCGCACCGAGCGTGAACTCCAGCGATTCCCTCGGCACGCTCTCCACAAAAGGCCCAATCGCCCACCCCAGGCCCGTGGGTATCGACCGCGTCAGCGAAACCGACTCGATCTGGATCAACAGTCCGCCGTCCCGTTCCTCATAGCTCCAGTAGGTATTTAGCCGCCACAGGAAACCGTGCTCTTCGCTCGCGCTCAGGACGCGCTCCTTCGCCGTCCCCGCGGAGTCAATCTCTGCAATTTGTGTGCTCCGCGACAGGCTGTACCCATGCCGCGCGCCCGTCTCTCCGGAATTGCCCTGCCCAAACGTCACGTCGTAAGTCGTATCCATCACCACGGTCAGAATGTGCTTCTGCTTTACCCGCATCGTTACCTGGTAGTGGTCGCCCTCTTGCGCGAGGATCTTGGCTTTGAGCACCTGCGGCGAAAAGTGTTTCGGATAGGCATGGAAATCCCGCATCAGCCGCTCAAAATCCTCGGGCTTAGCTCCCGGCACAAACGCCGTCCCCCGCCAGTCGTGCACCAGCGCCCCCGGCATTTCTGCCTCCGTCGCCGGCGTCAGCTTCTCGATGATCAATTCACCGTTGTGCAGGCGCGCCCAATCCTCGGGCGCGAGAAAACCATCGGCCGACCCGTGCTGTCCAGCCAGCCTTGCCTCGACCCGGCTGATATAGGAGTTGAACCCCGCAACCGCCGCCGGCGTCGGCTCTTCCGCAGACAACGCTGCTGCCAGAAGCAGCATTACCGCCCCGATGAACACCGATCTGCGTAACTGGTCTTGCGTCATCTCCTGCACCTTACCTCTTCGACGATCGGCGGGCAATGCATGGCGCCTCACCTGCGGGTGAATGTTTCTCACCGTGCAAGGCCTTCCAACCGTTGATCTTCTGCCAATTTGTCATTTGTCCCAGCCCGGCTTCGACTAAACTCGCCATCGGCTACACTGATCGAAAGCCATGGCGGACTTGAGGAGCGACCTTCGGCCGGCACAGCGCTATCGCTTTGGAGTCTTTGAAGCGGACGCCGCCACAGGTGAGTTGCGCAGGCAGGGGATGCGCGTCAAGCTGAATGCCCAGCCCTTCCAGATTCTTCTCATGCTGCTTGACCGATATTTGGACGGGCCCGGTCGAGTTGCTCACCCGCGAGGAGATCTCTCGCGTGCTATGGCCCGAAGGAACTTTCGTCGACTACGAGCACGGCGTCAACTCCGCGGTCAATCGCATTCGCGAAGCGCTCGGCGATACGGCTGGCAGTCCCCGATTCGTCGAAACCCTCGCCCGCCGCGGCTATCGCTTCCTCGCTCCCGTCGAACGCATCGATTCCGCCGACGGTCCGTCGCCCGCGCTCAGCGAGTCCCCGGCGTCCGCATCGAACGACCGAGAAACGCCGCCAGCCCAACCCCGCACCCGTATTCTCGCCACTCCTGAGGATCTTCCCAGAACATCCTTCCCGGTGGTGCAAACACTCTTTGTCCTCTTTCAGCTCATGTACCTGGGTTTTTATGTTGGCGCGCTGGCCAATCTGGCGGAGATCGACGGTCTCCTCTCGCTGCTGCCCGGTGCAGCTCTCATCTTTCACAGCCTCATCGTTTGTGCCGCCGTCCTCATTCCCGCCCGCGCCTTCATATTGTGCGCCGCCCTCTTTCACGCGCCTGGATTCCGCGAAAAATTTCTCAAACTCTGGCCATTTCTACTGCTCTTCGATGAACTATGGTCGCTCTCACCCTTCCTTCTCCTCCACCACATCAACTTCGGCCTCGCGCTTGCCTGCACCACGCTTCTCGTCTACTCGCCTTTTGCGCAGCGCTCTCTCGTCCTTATGGGCGCGGGCAGCGCACCCCGCCAGTCTTCGCCAGGTCGCTAACTTGTCAGCTCGCCAGCTCCTCAGTCCCGGTCTCAGTTAAAAGTCCGTGTGGAAGCGGAATGCTGAAACGGCAACGGGCCCGCGTGCCTGGTTATAGCCGGGGTCGTTAATGTGCTGGAAGTCGTACGAAACGAAGAATCCGCGCCACAGGTGAGCAGTGTAAAAAGTCTCGACAATCTTCTCCCGGCCATAAGTCAACGCGCCGTCGCCGAGCAGGAAACCCAGCCCGCCCAATGCAAGATACTGCTGATGCGATGCAACGATCCCATTCGTCACAAACGCCACGCCGGCGCGGTCGCTGTTGCGCCGCCATACGCCGCCCATGGCAAGCCCGCCGATCTGCACTGTCCGGTCGTCTTCGGTGTAGCAAAAGGTTTCGTTATGCCCGTCGCTCCAGCCCAGACGCGCGAACACGCCCACATTTCTCCGAATTTCCTGCTCCATGTTCAAGCCGAAACCGTAGCGGTGCCGTCCCTCCCGGCGCGTCGCAATAATATCCGGCGTCGCAGTCTCGCCAGCGAGGAACTCCGCATTGGCCTCGTGGTAGTTTCCCATGTTGCCATGATTCAGATAGCCCAATAGCCGCACCGTGCCCGTCGCGATGCAGAATATGCTTCCCGCGAGCCTCCAGCTCGAGGTTCTCCGCGCGCGCCCGCGCCACATCGGCATCCAGGAATGCACTGTTCGCAACCTTCGGCATCAGCGCTTCGGCAAAGCGCGCGGCCCGCGAGGGATCGTCGTATTCCATGATGACGGCGTCGGTGTAACCCCGCGTGTTCGAGGCCATATCGTAGGCGCCATTGTCGTCCACCGTCCAGTTCAGGAATTGCAAATTGCTGTCGGAACCATAGGTGTTCGAATCGAAGAAATCCGTCAGGTCCATCTTGCCTGCGCGCAACTCCAGTCGCCGCGCGGGAACCGAGGTAGCCAAATCCAGTTCGTCCCGGTCGGCTTTCACTCGCTCGCTCGTCAATGGAATGATCTGGCGCAGCATCAACTGCGCAAGGTACGGGTCATCCTTCTCTGGCACGCCCTCCCTCACTCGCACCGCATCGAGGTTTACAAATCCCGCCAATCCGACTGTATCGCTGACGCCGTTTCCTGTTGCGTCTTCGATCTCGGCAAAGACTTCGGTAGTTTGCGAGAGCTCGTATCCGGTATAAAGCGTCAGCAAATGTGTCGTTGCGCTCTGCGCCCAGTTGGTCAAGCTGTTCGGTCCGCTGTACTTGGCCCTGAACGCACCGTGACCCTGCAGAATCACGTTCGCTTGCCCTGAGATCCAGTACCGTCCCGTCTGTGTGTGCGGAAATACCGTGTCGGAGTCGCCTGCGGTCGTGTCCTCTGCACTCGATTCCCCGCTTGAATCCCCTCTCGAGTCTTCGTTCGCGTCCTGGCCCGTGCTCGCTTCACCTTTCGCTTGAGTCGGTCCAACCGTCTGTGCGGCTGCTCGAAGTGGGCAACAGAAAGCCACGACTGCCAATCCGCTTAGAATCTGCATGGCAACTTGCTTGAGGAAGCGCCGCATCGCTTCCCGAGCAGCGCATTTTTTCCAGCTACCCGTCACGAACTTAGTAGATCATCCGATTGCCGCTTCCGTCGCCTTGCGGATCGTTCAACTTCCGGCCGTGGCATACTTTCTGCCAACGCCGTTCAGCCTACTGCGTTCCATTATTTGGGCGGGCTATTGGGCGCGGGGTTTGGCGGCTGCCCGTCGTTCGTAACCTCCTGCCCGTTGTAAAAAACTTTGCTCGTTGATCCGAACCGCTTGTAGTCGGTGTATTTGATCGTGTCGCGGATGTGCACGTCCTGCGCCATGTAGCCGTAGCCGCCCTGAAAAGTGCAGAATCCCTTCGCCTTTCGTGTAGACAGGGAACCAGTAGTGGCCGTCGATCTGCTGCCGCCACGTCATGAACGGCGGGTGCAGGTCTTCCTGGCCCTTGCGTCGTGTCGTCGGGCACCATGCGGCCGTTGGTCACCACGATCTGCAGGTCGGTCGCGTCCACCCAGATGCGCCCGTCCAGATACCGCTTGTTCTTCTCGATCGTCTTGGGGCTCACGTCGAAGACGTAGCAATCCACCTCATCCACTTTCTGCCGGCCCACATACTTGATGTCGTACTCGGGAACATCCGCCGTGGTCAGCACAAACGGATAGCCGTGCTGGATGTCTTGAAGGTCGGAGGGCGACATCATCACGCTGCGTCAGCGTGCTTGGCCGGCGCAAACACCACCTTCTCCGTGCGCGCTCCCGAGGGGTCGAAGATCACATCGTCCACTTCGTACCACTCGCCATCGACCTTGTTGTCGTCGTCCAGTGGTCTGCACCCGGGCCACGCGGCGGTACGTGTAGTGGTTCAGCGCCTCCTGGAACTCGGTCTCCTTGGCCGAAAACTGCTTGATGATCTGCTCCGGGGGAATCGAAGGTCGGAGAGGTCCATGCGCCCGAAGCCGGAGTCGAGCGGCATCGGCGTAAACGTGTCCTTATCCTGCGCCGCAGCCATCAGGGCGCAGCCGGCCATTGCCATTACCGCAATCCAGCGTTGCATCACCACTTCAGCTCGCCTCCTGGCGCGATTCCCGCAAGCGCTCTTGCGGACCGGGAATCTCTTGCCCAATACTCTCACCCCATTGCAACTTTAGACGCATGTACTTTGTCCTGGGGAGGCCTCGATACTAGCCACGGAACGCCCTGTTACGGCGCGCTGGGCAGACGTGCATCCTCGACATTCTCGGGGTTTGCAGGCGAGAACGGGGCCTGGATCCGCAAACGTCGAAGGATCTGCACTTTCCGGCGAAAGGGAAGGAGATTCGCGGCTTCCATGCCCGACTATTATCACTCCCCGGCCCTCATCCTGACGGCGTTGCTCCTCCCCGCCTTCGGTTACCTCTATCTCCGCTTCCGCGACGCTCGCTCCCTCCTCTGGTTCCTGGGCTTTTTCTTTTCCCTCGTTGCCATGGTGTTGCTCTACACCATGAATGGCTACCCGGGCGCTAGTTCCCCATGGCTGGTGGCTTCCGGTCAGACCTTCATTCAGTTGAGCGCGGCCATGTTTCTGGGCTCGCTGTCTCCGCTGCGCTTCCGTATCGGACGCTTTCACGTGCTCTTTGTTGTCCCTTATGCCGCTTTTCTTGTCCTCTATTCCATTCTTCTCTACGGAGTCTTCGGAGGAGTCGAGCCTCACGGCTCGGTCTTCCTCCTCTTTCCAGCTCTCGTTGGCATGAGCTTCGGCGTTGGAGTCTTCTGGGGAATGACCAGGGGCACTGTGCCCATCTGGATCGGGGTTTCGTTCAGCGCCGTCCTCGGCACCTTTGCCATCTGGGTCTGTTGCCTGCTCGGAGCTGGCTCAGGCCTCACCTTTGTCGAGTGCGTCAATCTCCAGTTGGCGGCCGTGTTGCTCGTCTTCGTCTTTCGCCGCTTCTCTCCCGGTGTCTTCCTCAGCGTGCTCGGCTTCCTTGCCTGGTCGCTCTCCAGCGTGCGGCTTCTTCCTGTGATTGGCCACCATGCGCCGCTCGACCTCAGCCTCACACGCGTGATTGTCATGGCCAAGGTGGTCGCCGCGGTGGGCATGATCGTGCTCGCCCTTGAGGACGAGTTGAGAAGCAACAAAGCAGCGCAGCAGCGCGAGCGCAGCGCACAGCGCCAGCTTGAGGCGTACGCCAACCTGATGCTCACTCGCCGCAGGGTCGAAGACTTCGATCGCCAGGGCGCAGATATCTGTGACACAGTCGTCAGGAACAGTTGCTTCACCCAGGCCGCGTTGCTGCTTGAAAGCAGCGGCCGGTACCGGTTGGCCGGATGCGCGGGGTTAGAGGTCGCAATCGCCAGGCCGCTCGGTCAACTGGCAAATCGAATTCCTGTTGAGGGTTTTCTCGCGCCCGGTTCGGCTCCGGTCGCCGTCGCAAACAGCCAAACGGTCCGCCTCGATCTCACGCCCTGGCTCATCCCCGGCGACGACCTCGAGCGCTTCCGCTTCACTTCCGTCTTGGCCGTTCCCATGATGGGCCGCTCCGGCGTCGATGGAGCACTGTTGCTCAAGGGACTGCGCGGTGAAGATGGGCGCTCTGACCCTGCCGCCGATGCGCCCCGCCTCGACGACCTGCTTCCCATCGAAATGCTTGTTGCTCGCATTCAGGCTACGCGCGGCCAAACCATCTTTTTTGAAAAGCTCATCGACTCGGAACGGTTCGCCGGCCTCGGCCAGTTGGCTGGCAACGTCACCCAGCAGTTGAACAGTCCGCTTACGGTCATCCTCGGCTTTGCCTCTCTGCTTCAGGAATCGGAATCGCTTGATGCGCAGGATCGCAAGGCCATCGAGTCGATCGTGAACGAGGCGCGAAGCATCCGCTCCACGCTCGAAAGCCTCTCCCGCGTCTCGCACGCTCGCTCCGACCAGCCCACTGCCATCTCCGTCTCTGAGCTGCTCGCTGACATGGAACAGCTCTATCGTCCCGAATTCCTGCAGCGTTCCATTGAGTTCCAGGTCAACGTCGCGCCGGGAATGCCCAGGATCCTCTGCGGTGCGCAGCAGTTGCGTCAAGCCCTGCTCCACTGCCTGCAATACGCCATCGGCGCCGTCGAGCGCGAAAGTCCCGAAATGGCTCCCCGGGAGTCTAAAGCAATTCGTCTTGAGGCGGCCCGCGAGGGCAGCCTTGTGCACATCTCCGTCACTCACTCCGGGCCGGGCTTCCTGAACCCTGAGCGCGCATTCGATCCTTTCGTTCCCGCCCGCGCCGGCGGCGAAACAGCCGGAATGGGCCTCAGCCTTTGCGCCACCATTCTGCGCGACCAGAACGGCCGCGCATCGGCTGTGAACCTTCAGCCGCGGGGCGCCGCCATCATCCTGGAGTTGCAGGCGTCGTAATGGGTCCCTCACCGCACCTTCCCCCACCCGCCCGCAACCGCTGCGGGTCATTGCCGGACAGCAACTTTGCGGCATCGAAATCTCTCGTCGATCGTTCAAGGATCGCGCCTGGATCGCGTGAGAAACGGCTCGTGTGGCCTGGAGCGACAATTGGAGCGCCAAGAGGGCAAAGTCCATTCCGGGAGACCCAGCAATGATTCGCCATCGGTCAGCCTCGCGGATTCTATTCCTGGCATTGCTGGCCGGCGGCGCGGCCATCGCTTCTGCCGTCCACTCAAAGGCCCGCTCTGTCGAGCCCCTTGATGCCGTCTTCCACATTGGGGCTTCCGGCTCAATCGAAGCGAGCCTCAATCCGCCCATCCAGGGCGTCCTGCGCATCATCGTGCGGGCCAAGGCATCCGCAGGTCGGCCTCAACAAGGCGGCTCCGCTGGCCCGCCCGCCCCAAAGCGAGCGCCAGCCCTTTACCCTCGAAGTCACTCAATGGGACCGACCTGTTCCCTTCCAGCTTGTCCGCCAGAGCCGCCGTCATAATCTGTTCGGAGGCCGACCCTCCTTGCTTGTCGCCGATATTGACGTCAACGACCTCACTCCGGGTGTGCCGGTTCGCGTCTGCGTTCACTCCAATCCCCCATCCCCGTCAGATTCTGCCCCACCCGATCTCGATGCCCGCGCTTACGCCATCGTCTATTGAGCTTCGGTGTAGATGGAATCGCGGAGCGCTGTGACCATTCTGCAGGCGCAGCCGGCGTATGCGCCCCGAAACCACAGTTCGCTATTGACGAGCGGGCAGTTGAATAGGCTTCACGAAAGACTTTTTGTGCGGGCTGTACCACAATCCCATGCACGATCCACGATTTGAGAGATCTTCCCACGATGACCCGTCTGCGAAAAGGACTCTTGTCAGCACAATGCTGCCTCCGCTGCCGTGTTCGTGGTAGTAGGGCTGGTTGAAGTAGAGGGTCTCATCATAGTTGCTGATTAGATACCACGACAGCGTCTTGGATTGACCCGGATTCAGCTCCCTATTCCAGTCGAACTCTGCAACACGGTTTCCTTCAGGAATCCATATCCAATGCTCGGTTGCGTCCGCGACGGCTGCATTGAAGATGATTCCGACAATCTTCTTTCCGCTTGTGTTCCGCACGCGAGTCGAGATGTTCCATCGATTGGAGTAGTCCGGGCGTCCGATCCTGACGAACGTTACGGGGCAACTGGCCGATGGTACGTTTGTTTGCGAATGGATGGGAAGTAGAAGCAAAAATGCGAGGACTGCTAAGCCGGAAACACTTGCGCACTTCGACATGGTGAACTCTCCTGAGCCGCGATTCGACTCAAACCACCAGGCCGACCAAACGTGCAACCGGGAATCGTCACGGCTGTAAACTGAGAAGCCGAATAGGATCAATTAGTTGCCTGAGCTGGAACGTTTCTTTCGGAAATCCGGCCTGACTGCACACGTGTCAACTCGCGATCCACACTCAGGTTAGGAGGTCGGCAAATCATAGGGCTTTGCGTGCGTGATCGAAGGGCACCGGAAGCACAGATTCCTTAGAATAGAATCGGATGGCTTTCACCGAGCAATACGATGTCGTTGTCGTCGGCGCCGGTCACGCCGGCTGCGAGGCCGCCATGGCAGCCGCGCGCATGGGCCTCAAGACCGCGCTCATCACCATGAACCTCGACCTCATCGCCCAGATGAGCTGCAACCCAGCCATCGGCGGCGTGGCCAAGGGCCATCTCGTCCGCGAGGTCGACGCACTCGGCGGCATCATGGGCGAAGTTGCCGACGCTGTCGGCATCCAGTTCCGCCTCCTCAACGCCTCGCGCGGCCCCGCCGTCTGGAGCCCGCGCGCCCAGTGCGACAAGCAGCTCTACCGCGTCAAGATGCGCGAGGTCCTCGAGTCCCAGCCCGGCCTCCACATCCGCCAGGCCGAAGTCGTCGACCTAGTCATCGACGACAGGGAACAAGGGACCAAGGGAACAAGGAAACAAGAATACGAAGGACCGAGGACAGACGAAGCGTTGGGTGCCCCAGGTCCCGATTCTGGGACATGGGACGGGAACTCGACCGGCCAAATCGCAGAATTACCCCGTCCCACTCGTCCCCACCGCCGCGTTCTCGGCCTCAAGCTCCGCGACGGCCGTCATCTCCTCGCCGGAGCCACCATCATCACCACTGGTACGTTCCTCAATGGCCTCATTCATTGCGGCGAAGAGCGCTACCCTGCCGGCCGCAGCGGTGAGCCCGCCAGCGTCCTCCTCGGCGAAGCCCTCCGCGCCCTCGGCCTGCGCACTTGCCGCCTCAAGACCGGCACGCCTCCCCGCCTCGACGGCCGCACCATCCGCTGGGAGATGTTCGAAGAACAGCCCGGCGACGCCGATCCCACGCCCTTCAGCTTCCGGACGAAGAAAATCGTCCAGCCGCAGGTCTCCTGCCACATCGCCTTCACCACGCCGGAGACCCTCCGCCTCATCCGCGAGAACGTCCACCGCTCGGCCATGTACTCCGGCCGCATCCAGGGCGTCGGCCCGCGCTACTGCCCGTCCATCGAAGACAAAATCGTCAAGTTCCCCGACAAGACCCAGCACCAATTCTTCCTCGAGCCCGAGGGCCTCAACACCCACGAGGTCTACATCAACGGCATGTCCACCTCGCTGCCCATGGAAGTCCAGTGGCAGATGGTCCACTCCATCCCCGGCCTCGACCAGGCGGAGATGCTGCGCCCCGGCTACGCCATCGAATACGACTCCGTCGACGCCACCGAGCTCGACCGCACCCTCCGCGTCAAGTGCATGACGGGCCTTTACCTCGCAGGCCAGATCAACGGCACCAGCGGCTATGAAGAAGCCGCCTGCCAGGGCATCATGGCGGGCATCAACGCTGCGCTCTGGCTCAAGGGTCAGCCGCCCTTCACCATGGACCGCACTGAGGGATACACCGGCATCCTCATTGACGACCTCATTTCAAAAGGAACCAACGAGCCCTACCGCATGTTCACCTCGCGCGCCGAGTTCCGCCTCCATCTGCGCATCGACAACGCCGACCGCCGCCTCACTCCGTACGGCCGCCGCCTCGGCCTCATCAACGATGAAGCCTGGGCCGAATACGAGCAGAAGCAGGCCCGCATGTCCGCTCTGGAGCGTCTGCTCACCACCGGCAAGGTCGATCCTGAAAAGCTCCAGCGCGCCGGCCTCGGCGAGCTCCCCGCAACCGCCGGCCTCACCTGGGCGCAACTCCTCAAGCGCCCCGAAGTCACCATCGAGCCGCTTCTCTCCGCCCTGCGCGACGACCTCGCCCGCGATCCGCTCCTCGCCGATTTGCCGTTCTAACCGCGATCCATCCTGCGAGTCCAAGAGTCCGCCGCGCGGCCAGCAGCCCGCGACTCGCAGCGCAGCGATGATGCGCAACGAGGCCCGCGCCGTCGAAACCGAAATCAAGTTCGCCGGCTACCTTGAGCAGCAGAAGAAGTCCATCGCCCGCCTCAAGGCTGCCGAGTCCGTCGCCATCCCCGACTGGCTCGAATACGGCGCCATCAGCGGCCTCTCCCGCGAGATGCGCGAAACACTCGAGCGCATCCGCCCCATGACCATCGGCCAGGCCAGCCGCATTCCCGGCGTCACCCCCGCCGCGCTCACGCTCGTCCACGTCTCCATCAAATTGCAAGGCAAGCGGCAGGGCGCCGAGCGCATGCGCCCGCTGACTCGCCGCATGATCGCCGCCCCGCGCGCGTATCCTATTCCGGTATGAATCTCGACGCCATTCAATCAGCTCTCCGCGAAGCCGCGCTTGACGGCTGGCTCTTTTACGACCACCACCACCGCGATCCCATCGCCGCGCACATCCTCTCGCTCGACCCCAACGCCCACATCACGCGCCGCTGGTACTACTTCATTCCCGCCACGGGCGAGCCACGCAAGCTCGTCCACCGCATCGAGCAGGGCCGCCTCGACGCGCTGCCCGGCGCTAAAACGCAGTATTCAAGCTGGCAGGAATTGCACTCCGGGCTTGAGAATCCATGCTCTCCAGAAACCAGAACGCATCGCCATGCAGTACTCGCCCAACAACGACATCATGTACGTCTCCATGGTCGATGCCGGCACCATCGAATTCCTCCGCGGCCTGGGCAAGGAAATCGTCACCTCCGCCGATCTCGTCAGCCAGTTTGAAGCCGTCCTCACCGCCGATCAGATCTCGAGCCACTCCGCCGCGCAGCGCGCCATCGACCTCATTCTCGTCGGAGCATGGGCTGAGATCGCCCGCTGTCTGCGTCCGCCCTCAGGTGTCGATCGCCCCGACGGCCTCATCGGAGTACGAGCATCGTCTCTGGCTCCAGGAGGCCATGCGTCGCGAAGGCCTCGTTTGGGAGAACGGTCCCGACGTCAGCGTCAACGCGAACACCTCCGACTCGCACTACGAGCCCACCGCCGATCACGCCGCGCCCATCCGCGAAGGCGACTTCCTCCTCATCGACATCTGGGGCCGCCAAGACTCGGATGTTGCCTCGCCCTCAAGCATCTTCTACGACGTCACATGGACGGGCGTTGTGGGCCGCGAGCCTTCAAAGAAAGAGCAGCTCGTTTTCGATACCGTCCGCCGCGCTCGCGATGCCGCCATCTCCGCCGTCGAGCAGGCCTTCGCCGCAGAACCGTCCCATCCGCGGCTTCGAGGCCGACGATGCCGCCCGCTCCGTCATCCGCGACGCCGGCTTCGCCGAGTTCTTTACCCACCGCACCGGCCACAACATCACGCACGAAATTCACGGGTCAGGAGCACATCTGGATAACCTCGAAACCCACGACGTCCGCCGCATCCTGCCCCACACCTGCTTCTCCGTCGAACCAGGCATCTACCTGCCCGAGTTCGGCGTGCGCAGTGAAATCAACATGATCACCGCCCCCGGCAAAGCCTGGGTCACTGGCCGCGTTCAGCAGGAGCTGGTGCAGATCTAGCGCTGCGCCTGTCGCCCCCCAGGAAGCGGGCCAATTGGGGCGGTTTGGGTCATAAAACCGACAAAAATCGGCGAAATTTGTCGATGTCTTTGACTAAAATCTGTTGATGATAAAAGAGTTAAGTTGCATTTGCACCACTTCTGAGGCAGGAAAATCACTGCTTGTCTAATCTTGCCTCCCGGCGGCGGAAAACCTCGAATCCGCACTTTGCCCACCTAAGACAAGTGTAGAGATTTCGGCGAAATAATCGGCAAACTTGGCATGCGATATTTTCGGTTTGTTTTCAAGGGTTTGCGTCAGTTTCGCAAAGCCGAAGGGCTTGACTGGATTTCTTCTGTAGTCGGCTTTACGCGGAGGAATTGGCACCTCACGGCACGAAACTTACAGACCGCGTGGCAGATCGCGGAGCTTTCGGAAGGGGTGCAGACTATCTGATTTTTTGCAATTCAGGTATTGACGTTACCAAGGATTGCGGGATTGCCGGGGGCAATTGAGCGTTTGGGCGCGCACAATTGAACAGTTCGAGCGCTGCTTGCTTGACCATTGATGCGTTGCCGAATTGGCGTTTATAGTCGACGAGTTCGTCCACTGCGTTTCCTAGCAGTGCCCCGACCCAAGTCTCAGCATGCCTTTTCGGGATCAGGATCACCGAATCTTGTGTAATTTGCTGCGAGATGACCAACTGGGCCCTTCGCGCCGCCACAGTTTCAAGGTCGGCGTCGATCATGATCACTGCAATTGCTGCGACGGCGCGTCCAAGGGAGGATTGCACCTTCTTTACTATTTCCGGGAATCTCTTTCGAACATACTGCTCACCGCAGCCGGCGCCGTTGGGAAGAGGCTCGAAGCGACACGAAGTTGCCAGTCCAGCACGGTTCAAGTAGTGGCGGACCAGATTTTGCTGCACGATGTCCTCAACGAGAACGAAAATGTGGGTCGGCCCTTTAGCCATTTTCCCAACCGCTCGCGACCACTTCGCCTGGGGTGAGGTCATCTGTTGATGGGAAAGGTTTTACGCGGGTGGCTCCCCCGTCAGGTCTGACCAGCAGCGCTGCACCGCGGGCAACGAGCTGGTTGAGGACCTCGGGATGATGCGATGCAACGATCAGCTGTCCTCCACACTCTTCCGCTTTATTGATCGCCTTCATTAGCCAAGGCTGGATTTCGCGAAGTGAGATAAAGTTTTCCGGTTCGTCTATGACCAATGTCGCGCCTTCGCTCAGTTGCGAATGGAGGAGCAAATACAGTGCGATTAAGCAGCGTTGCCCTTCCGATAGTTCGGTCAGAGCTACTTCGACCTGTCCATCGCCTGGGGCTTTTAGTGAAGCGATTATCTCCCGATAGTCGCGTCCAGCCTGTCTTGCGCTTAGGGATGTCAGACCAGGAATCGCGCTTCGAAGGTCTTCGATGGCAGCGTAAACTGCGTCGCCCTCTTCTAAAACAAGGTGGCGGTACCAATCCGCTAGGTTTTCAAGGTCTCGATCTGGATGACGCGCTTCCGTCTCTGACTGTTCAGACATATCCCAAGGGTTGATTTGGACCGGATGCAAACGGTCAAGCCACTCTTTAAAGGCCGTGAGCTTCGAGTTATCTGGCCTCGAAGATACGATCCCGAGACCGGAATGCGACCAGTCGGCGTGGAAGACCACGCTCGGCTGTGGGGCTTGCCAATCGTTGAAGAGCCTGATCTCGCCATCGACGAACTGAAAGAGCGGTTTTCCCTCGAAGTCTAACGTCTCTCGCTCAACGCGACTCTGCCGTTTTTGATCTTCCGCGATGACTAGGGTGTAGCGATAAGGTTTGCCGTTGTCGGAAGCGTCCAACTCAAAGCGCTGCTTGGCTACGGTCTGCCATCTCGTCTTGGTTTTGCTTCCGAATAAATCCGAGCAGTTCGCACCATCCAAAACGAAAGTCCGTAGCAGGTTGAACACATCGAGGACAGTTGTTTTGCCGGAGCCGTTACCTCCGACGAGGACCTGGATAGGCTCAGCCTTGAGCTCGAAGTTCACCAGGCAGCGGAAGTTGTCGGCGAAAAGACGTGTCACGCGCATACTTCAGAGTATAAGCACTCTTGCGCCGAGAATCCTTGGCTGGTAAGGTTGAGGACTTTCCGGGACACCTTCTGAGTCCGTTCCCTCCGCTTGCCCGGCGCCATTCCCAAGCTTCCGTCTTGTATAGTCGATTAAGGAATGGCCACCACCCCAACCAAGCCCGCCGCGGCAAAAACTTCATCACAAGGATTCGTCTACCTTCCCCTCATCGCCGGATGGCTCGTCCCCGGCGCCGGCCATTTCCTCCTCGGCAAATGGATTCGCGGCACGCTCCTCGCCGTCTCCATCATCGCCATGTTCGCGCTCGGCCTCGCCATGCAGGGCAAGCTTTACACCAGCGCGCAGGACATTCTCGATCTCCTCGGCGTCGCTGGCGACCTTGGCGGCGGCCTCCTCTACTTTTTGAGCCGCACGCTCGGCCTGGGCGGCCAGCCGGTGCAGACCACCGTCGCCGACTACGGCACCAAATTCATCGTCGTCGCCGGCCTCCTCAACATCATCGCCGCCGTCGACGCGCACAACCTGCGCACGGGGAGGAAGTCGTAATGCTTCATCCCTCCCACTTCGCCGCGGTGCTCCTCTTCGCTCTCTTCGCCTCTACCGTCTTCGGCATCACCATGCGCGACACGCCGCGCAAGATGTTCCGTTACGGCGCCTACTGCTTCGTCCTCTTCGTCGGATCGGTGATCGTGTTCAGTTGGGTCATGTTCCTTATCGCCCGGTAGGCTTCGCCCGATTTCCAGTCCAAATCAAGAAAAAGACAAAAAATGCCGCCGTCCTTTCGGAACGGCGGCACAGGTTTCGGCGGGAGTCGCCGAAAATCTTTGAAACTCCGCAGAGCTTCCGGCGTTTCAAACACGGGCCCGCCGGGAAAGTTGCGCCTCTGCCGCGGCTTTCTTGCGCAATCTGGCACCAGAAGCTGCTGACTGGGAAGCGCTCGCCCGTCTCTCGGTCGTCTCCGATTCTCCTCCAACTTCCCGAGCTACTCCCTACTCCCTGCTCCCTGTTCTCCGTTCCTTCTATAATCGCCCCATGCGTTTCCTCGCCGATTCGCGGCATCGATCCATCGCCATGCTCGCAGCCGGCGCGCTTTTCATCTTTGTCTTGCTGGGAACGCTGCAATGGTTCAATACCTCCAACGTAGATTTCCTCAACCCGGAAACGTACGCGCAGACCATTGCCCTCACGGTCCTTGAAGTTCTGCTCTTCCTGCTATTGCTCCTGTTGCTCGTCCTGCTCTTTCGCACCGTCCTCAAAGTCTATGTAGGGCAGGGCAGCAGCGGCGTGGGCGCGCGGCTGCGTTCGCGCATGGTGCTGGGCGCGAGCATCATCACCCTTATGCCCGCTGCTCTCATGTTCTTGTTCAGCTATTTCCTGCTGAACCGTTCGCTGGAGCGGTGGTTCTCGCCGGACGCTTCGCTGTTGCGCAATGACTCCACCAGCGTCGTGCAGGAGCTCGTGGAATACGTGGCTAGCAATGCGCGCAGCGAGGCGGAGTCGGTCACCGAAAGTGGCGCGCCCGACCGCGACACCCAGACGCTCCAGCAGGTGATGACTTCGCGCCGCCTTACCTTGCAGGGCGGCTTCCTGCTCGTCTACGACAGCAACAAGCGGGTGTTCGCGAGCTTCCAGGCTCCGCCTGAAGCGAGTCCCGTCTCTCTCCGCACGTCCACGCCGGAGTCCGATTGGAAAGAAACTCCGCTTCGCGGGCCACTCTCGACGGGCCTCCTCATCGCCGCGCAACGCAATGCCAATCCGGTCGTGGATGTCGCGGGGCAGGAAAATGCAGTCGGCATGGCCGTCACCCCCTCCGGCAAGATCGTGATCGCGGTGCTGCCCATGCCCAAAGGACTCAACGAAACCACTGCCCGTATCCGTTCCGGCGCCGACGAGTATTCGGCAGCTCTTCCGCTCGCGCCGTGTCATTCGCACCACTTTGTCCCTCACACTCTTGCTAGTCACTGTCTTTGTCTTCTTTTCCAGCGTCTGGCTCGCGGTCTTCCTCTCCAAGCAGATCACCCGTCCCGTCGAAGCGCTGGCCGATGCCATGGATGCCATCGCCGCGGGCAGCTACGAGCAGCGGGTGGCCGGCGTCGCTACTGGAGAAATGGGCGACCTGGTTCGCTCGTTTAACCATATGGCCTCGGACCTGGAGACCAGCCGCCAATTGGCTCAGACCGCTCAGGCGCAACTCACCGCAGCCAATCTAGCCGTCGAGGAGCGCCGCCGCGAGTTGGAAACAATCGTCGATACGATCCCTTCCGGCGTCGTCACGCTCGATGGAGCCGGCGTTGTTCTTCAGTCAAATCACGCCTTCGCCGCGCTCCTGGGACTCAATGCAGATTCCTCTTTGGCCGGGAAGCGAATCGAATCATTTCTGCCGCCTGAGTGCGCGGAAGACCTGGCCGGAGTCATCCGCCGCGCCAATCGCATGGGTGCTGCCTCCACCGAGTTGGAGTTCCAGGCCCACAGGCGCACCCTCCACCTTTCCGTCACCAGCGCCCGCCTTGAACTCGGTCGCGGCCAGGCGGGATCGGTCCTCGTTGTCGAAGACACCACCGAACTCCTCCGCGCTCAGCGGCAGCTTGCGTGGAAGGAAGTCGCCCAGCAGGTTGCGCATGAGATCAAGAACCCGCTCACTCCCATCGCCCTCAGCGCCGAGCGTATCGGCAAGCATCTCGATCGCGGCCAGCCCGAATCGCCCAGCATCATCCGTAAATGCACTGAGGTTATTCTCGGCTGCGTCGCTACCCTGCGCATGTTGGTCGACCAGTTTTCCGCGCTGGCGCAGTTCCCCGCGTCGCAGCCCCGCCCTTGCGACATGAATCAGATCGTCGAAGAAGCCCTCGCGCTCTTCGGCGGAAGGCTCGAAGGCATTACGGTGCAGCGCAATCTCGAGTCCGGCCTGCCTCCGGTCCTTGCCGATCCTGAGGCTATCCGCCGCGCTCTCGCTAACCTCATCGACAACGCCGCTGAAGCCATGAATGGCAGTCTGCTGCGTGTCCTCGGCCTGCAGACTGCTCTCAGCGAAGACGGCACGGCCGCTGAAGTCACCGTCTCCGACACCGGATCGGGGTTGAGTGACGAAATTCGCGAACGCCTGTTCCTGCCCTACTACTCGACCAAGCGACGCGGCACGGGTCTGGGCCTCTCCATCGCCGCCAAAATCGTTCAGGAACACGGCGGCTCCATCAGCGCTGAAGCCAACATTCCCAAGGGCGCACGCTTTCTGCTGCGCCTGCCCCTGGTTGAACCAGCCGCATCGAATGCGCCCGCCGTGGCCGAAGCGGAACCCGTGAAGGGCGTCGCCTCATGAATCACATCCTGGTAGTAGACGACGAAGCGGAAATACGGAGTTCCCTCGAGGAGATTCTGCGCGAGGAAGGCTACGGCGTTGCCGCTGCGGCCGATGCCGGCGAAGCTATGGTGTTGCTGCGCGACACGCCCTACGACGTGATTCTGCTCGACATCTGGCTCCCCGGCCGCGACGGTCTCGATCTGCTCGCCGAGATCCGTGAGTTGACGCCCGAGATGCGGCCTGAAGTCGTCGTCATCAGCGGCCACGGAACCATCGAAGCCGCCGTGAAAGCCACCAAGCTTGGCGCTTTCGACTTTCTTGAGAAGCCGCTCTCGCTCGAGCGCACCCTCATCGTCCTCAAGAATGCCGTCGATGCTCGCCGCCTGCGTACTGAGAATGAAGAATTCAGACGCCAGTTCAGCGCCGCCGCCGTGCTTACCGGCGAGAGCGTGCCGCTCAAGGCCCTCCGGCAGCAGATCAAGCTCATGGCCCCCACCAACGGCCGTGTGCTCATCTACGGAGAGTCAGGCACCGGCAAGGAGCTCATCGCGCGTTCTATCCACGCTGAAAGCCTGCGCCGCGACGGTGTCTTTGTCGAGCTTAATTGCGCCGCCATCCCTGAAGCGCACATTGAGGCCGAGCTCTTCGGCTATCGCCACGGCGTTCAACCCGGCGGTCCGCCAGAGCAGCCCGGCACCCTCGAACGCGCCGACGGCGGAACCCTTTACCTCGACGAAGTGGGCGACATGAGCCTCAAAACGCAGGCCAAGGTCCTCAGCGCCCTCGACGATCAGGTGTTCACTCCCGTGGGCGGTACACAACCCCTGCGCGTCGACGTGCGCGTCATCGCCTCCACCAACAAGGATCTCGAAGAAGAAATCGCCAAGGGCAACTTCCGTGAAGATCTCTTCTACCGCCTCAACGTCGTGCCGTTCTTCGTTCCGCCGCTACGCGAGCGCAAGCAGGACATTCCGCTCTTGGCGCGCGAATTCCTCCTCGAATTCGGCCGTCAGTACGGCCGCCCGCGCGTCGAGATCGGCGAAGAGGCTCTGGACGCCCTGGCGCAATATCACTGGCCTGGAAACGTGCGTGAGCTCAAGAATGTCATCGAGCGCGTACTCATTCTCAATCCGCGCGTCCTGCGCATCGAGCGCAAGCATCTGCCGCCGCTCACGCACAAGGCGGGCGCACGCTCCACTGAGGAGTTCTCGAGCCTGCAGCAGGCGCGCGATGCGTATGAGCGCGAATATATTCTCAAGAAGATTGAAGAGGCGCACAACAACATCAGCCACGCTGCCGAGTTGCTGGGTCTCGAGCGCAGCCACCTCTACCGCAAGATGAAGGCTTTAGGAATCGCCGCTCGCGAGTAGCGGCGTGCCGGATGCTGGCTGGACTACCGGATTCTCCCGCCGGTCCCTCAAGTGAAAGCGCCTTTCCACTCTCTTATCGCCGAGATCGGGTTTGCCCACGCGGCGGTCGGGCCTGCCCAGGCGCCGGTCCACCGGTTGGCTCATCGATGAAGGCAGCACCATCGGTCCGGGAGCGTGCAATGTTTGATGTTTTGCGGCTTGCCTTGGTATGGGTGAAGCAAAGGTAGCCTCCGGTGCGGCAACAGTGGGCTCGGGTTCGGCAACAGGCACCCCTCTGTGTTGCGCACGTGCCAGATCCTCCACGCTCGATCCCGAACCGCTGGTCAGCAGTTTGTGCAGGGTCGGAATATTCGCCCGCTGCGTCTCCACAAAGTCCACGCCATCCACTGAGAGCGTGCACTGCGCGTTATCCGTCTTGGTGACGTATCTCTTCTTCTGCAGATACCACAACGTAAAGTCCAGGTAGTCGCGCGGAAAACCCATTCGCTCTTCAATCTCACTAAGTGGAACCTCGGGAAAGTTCGGATTGGTGCGCCGCCGGTAGTAAAGAACCGCCAATACCGCCAGCCGCCGGTTCAATTCGCCCTCGAGGGCATCCATGAAATCGATGGTTGCGGCAAGCGGCTCCGGTGGCGCTTGAGTCCGGGCACGGGCCGCATCGTATTCCGCGCGCCGCCGCTACAGCAGTTCCACAATTGCTATACCCAGGTCCGCAACGGCCGAGTGGCTTTTTCATCAAGAAAAAGCCACCCTGCAAGACGCCGGAAAGGGCACGTGAATTGTGGAACCGCTCTAATCCGACAAAACGTCATAGGCGGCTTTGAGCAGGCGAAAATTCTCTTCGTGGCCGGTTTCGTTGTTATCCGGGTGCAGGCGCGCCGCCAGGAATCGATAGACACGGTGGACCGTCTCGGCATCGGCGTTGGGGCTTATTTGGAGAAACTCATAGTAATCAACGGTCGGCGTACCCATGATTCTCCCGTATCGTTCGTCCAGAGTCCAACCCGCGCCAGAATCAGCTTGCTATCCCGCATTGGTGGGAGCCTGTTTCAGCGGCATCCCCATCAGCTTCAACGGCGTACACGTTCCAGGCGCCGCCCGATCGCCGCTAAGGCCTTCTTGATCATCCACTTGACGCCCGCAAACCTCTTCGCCAATTCAAACCTGAATGAGCAAAAAGAACAGGAATGCGCCGTCCCCGCTTCGCGTTGCTAACACACCCCAAAACCCCTGGCTAAAAGCTGCTGCATGGTACGCTAACCCTCATGCCGCCAGCGCTAAGGCCGGACTTAGAGACCCAATCCGCACCGCTTCCGCGGGACCGTCCCTGGCTATTCGCCTTCCTCATCACGCCCGACGCGGTCATCTCCCTCGGCCTCGTAAGCGGCGCCATCACCTACCTGCTGCGCGACCAAGGCGTAGACCCCGCGCGCGCCGCCAGCATCGCCGCGCTGCTCTCTCTCCCTCATGCCATCTATTTCCTTTGGGGCCCGCTCACCGACTTCTGGATGCGCCGCCGCACCTGGCTCTTGCTTGCGGCCGCTGCTTCCGCCATCGCCTTGGTCGCCGCATTCCATCAGCCCCAGCTTGCGTCCCCGTGGGCAGTGGCTCTCCTGTTTTTGAGCGCCTGTTTCGGCGTTTTTGTCGTCGCTGCCTGCGGCGGCATCATGGGCACGCTCAAGAGCGAGTTGAGCCGTCGTCGCGCCAGCAGCTTCTACCAGACTGGCTCGCTCGCTTTCGGCGCCGCCGCTGTCTTTGTGCTCGTCACATTCTCCGGTCGACTCCGGCTCAGTTCCCTCGGCTGGATCGTCGCCGCCATGATCGTCTTGCCCTCGCTCGCTGCACTGGCCACGCCATCCCAGCCCGTCATCAGCGAGCAAAGCCCGAGACACACCGCCGCGCGCATCTGGCAAGAGTTCAAGTCCACTTTCCTTCGCTGGGAAGCTATTCCGTACACGCTCCTCGTCGGCTTCCCCATGCTGCAGCGGCGCCATGATCGGCCTGCTCACACAGTTGGCCCGCGATTACGGCGTCACCGGCCATCAAGTCGCGTGGATCAACGGCTTGGCCGGCGCTCTCCTCACCTCGGCTGGCGCGCTTGCCGCATCGCTCATACCCATCCGCGTTCGCGCCCCCATCGCTTTCCTGATCGCTGGCCTTGTTAACGCCGCCACGTTGGCCATCTTTGCCATCGGCCCCTTGCGCCCCGCTGTCTACTTCACAGGCACCGTTCTTTTTCTCTTCACCATCGGCGCGGGCTATGCCCTCTTCACCGGCGTCGCTCTCGAATTCCTCGGCGGCTCGGGCAAAAGCGGCAGCTCGCGCTATGCCATCATCAACTCCATCGGAAATCTTCCCGTCGCCTACATGACCTATCTTGACGGTCGCGGCTACGCGCTTTGGGGCCCCCGCGCCATGCCCGCCGCCGACGCCATCATTACCGCTGCCGGATGCCTGCTCCTGCTCGCGCACTTTGCCCTTAGTCGTCACAAAAAACAATTGAAGCTTGTAGCTGAATAGGCCGACGGCTTTCGGTACACGCTGGCCCGCCCTTACTGTTCGCGGGGTTGTCTCAGGATCGGCCCAATCGACCCGGGATTGTCTCCCAGCCTTGGGTCCACGCGAAAGTCCCATACCGATTCGCTGATGTCCGACGGAGACAGGATCTCCACCAACGCGTACTCGCCGATGGTCAGCGTCTGCAGCGGCTCAATCTTCATCCAGTGCTTGCCCGGCAGAATCTCCGCTTTGGTGGCGATCGTGTCCTCGTCCTGCGTCACCGTCCCACTCGGGCTCACGTGCACGGCGCCTACGATCCGCACTGCCTGCCGCTCGTCCACGCGCACGATGGCGAAGCCCGACTGCGCTGAATGTGCACCGTGCTTCCCGCTGTTCACTGCCTTGGCCCCGCTCGTATCCACAGTCAGTGGGTGCGAAAGAACCGGCTCGTTTCCCTCTTCCACCCCAAGCGAAAGATAAATCGCCGGATCGTTCACATGCAGGTGCACCTTCGCGTGCGCGCCTTCCAGCTCCAGATTTGCACGCTGCGTCGCCAGGGGATTCAGCACTGCGATCCCCTTCCGATTCTTCGTGTTCAGCGATAGATCGGTCGGCGTCAGCTCCACCAACTCCGGAGTGCCCTGAAACGTGTCCAGCGCAAACACGCCTTCCTCGTCCGGCAACTCCAGTCCCGAGGCCACCATCGGCATGCGCGCCTTTTCGTCGTCGCGTTCCTCTGATTCTTCCTTGTCGATCTCCGCGGCCTCCTTCATTGCCGGCGAAGAATCCTCCTCCACCAGATCGGCATGTTCCTTTGCCCACTTGTTCGTCGCGTCCCAATCTACAAGGTCCGCCGGCAACTCCTCCCACTCCCCGCGCTCCTGCGACAAGTAGCGCACGCGGTCGCCCACGATCTGGTAATCGCGCACTAATTGGTAGGAGCCGTCTTTCAGGATCAGCCGCAGATTCCTTCCCATGCTGGGAACCGCGGGCTTCAGAGGCAATGGCTTGGAACTTTGCCCGCCGGCGCTCGGTCCAGGCTGAGACTGCTCCGCTCTGCTGATCGCTTTGCGCAGCGCCGGTCGCCGATGCCAGCAGGAGAATAGCCAGCGAAAGCGCCGGAACGCGCCATCCTTGCGGAACTTGCTGAAAAGCAACCATGGCAACTCAGTTTAGACGCACCTGCCAGGCCTGTGTTGGCTCTTGCACCGCATCGAAATCGTAACTTAAGTGCAACTTCTCCAGGCGCAAAGCGTCCAAGTCAGTAGGTTCTTTTGTAGAATAGAAGTGGAAGGTTCCATCGATTGACAGGACTTAAGACAATTCTCCGCGGCAAACGCGGCGCTTGGCCCGGCTTCTTGCCGTCTGTGGCGATGCTCTGTCTGGTCCTGCTGGCGATGCTGGCCGTCGCTCAGGCAACGCACCTTCACTCGAACGAGACCGACGCGGATCACTGCCAGCTCTGCATCGTCATGCACACGGTAGTGCCCGTTGCCGCTGCTGCGGCCGTCATTGTCATCGTGCAATTGGGAGCCTCCGCTCCCCAGGCCGAGCCCATCGTAGTTGCCCGCCAGCGGCAAATTCGCCTCTTCATTCGCCCCCCTCCTGTCTCCTGCTAGAGCATCTTTCCGTTTTCATTTGAGGCCCTCGCATCGACCCACTGCTTCACTCGCCGGGAGATGCTTGGCAGCATCTGCACATCCTGATCTTGAAGCGGACTGATGCTCCTCCAATGCCCTGAGGACGCCGCGATGGAGCGACCCGCGGCCCCATTTTCCGCGCTGTTCAGCCATTGTTTAGGAGAATTTGCCATGACGTTCCATCGTGGCGCGACTATGCGCCTTCTTCCCTTGATTGCCCTCGTCTTCGCCGCGCTCTCTGCGCCCGCGCAAAGTGGCAACGCCGGTGTCGTGCGCGGCACCGTCACCGATCCGTCCGGCGCCGTCGTTCCCAATGCAACCGTCCATATCGCTAACCCCGTGAGCGAATTTGAACAGACCACGGCCACTGACGCCACAGGCCAGTTCAGCTTTCCGAACGTTCCTTTTAACCCCTACACAATCAGCGTCTCGGCCAAAGGCTTTGCGCGCTTAAGCCAGCCTGTGGAGATTCGCTCGTCGGTGGGAATCAGCGTCAAGCTGGTTCTGCAGATTTCCGGAGGCAGCCAAACCGTCACGGTTGAGGCCGCAGGCGACCTGATCGAGGACGATCCAACCTTCCACGTCGATGTGGACCGCGACCTGTTCAACAAGGTACCGCTGGAGAGCCAGTCTTCCACACTCAGCTCCCTGGTCACGCTTTCCACACCCGGCGTGGCCGCTGACTCCAACGGCCTCTTTCACGGCCTCGGTGACCATGCCTCCAACTCCTTCTCCGTCGACGGCCAGTCCATCACCGACCAGCAAAGCAAGGTCTTCTCCAACCAGTTGCCGTCCGCCGCCGTTCAATCCATTGAGGTCATCAGTGGCGCGCCGCCGGCCGAGTTCGGCGGTAAGACCAGCCTCGTCATCGTCGCCACCACGCGATCCGGCGAGGGAGTGACCAAGCCTACCGGCGACATCAATGCTTCCTATGGCAGCTTCGGGTCGGCGACCGCGGGCTTTGACCTCTCCTATGGCGGCAAAAGCTGGGGCAACTTCATCGAGGCCGACGGCCTCAACACCGGCCGCTTCCTCGATCCACCGGAATTTACCGTCTTCCATGACAAGGGCAACGAGGAGAACGCCTTCGATCGCATCGATTACAGCTTTTCGCCCGCCGATTCAATACATTGGGACCTGAACTACAGCCGCTCTTGGTTCCAGACGCCCAATGCCTTTGACAACGTGAACGTGCAAAACGTGACCGGCGGAGGCACGAGCGCCAATCCAACCTTCGGCAACGTAGGCAACACCGACCAGCTTTCCAAGATCGATACGTTCAATATCTCGCCGACGTACACACACGTCGTTAACACCGACTCGGTCCTCAACCTGGGCGCATTCGTCCGCAAGGATCTCTACGGCTACTACCCCAGCGCCAACCCGCTCGCCGACCTTGGTCCGTCAAACCTGCAAACCTCATCCATCTCCCAGTACCGCACGCTCACCAACACCGGCGTCCATGCGGACTACTCCTACGTGAAGGGAGTCAACAACCTCAAGGCCGGCGCGCAATACGAACAGACATTTCTGCGCGAGCACGACAGCCTGGGTATCGTCTGGAACCTCTACAACTCGCCCTGCATGGATGTGAATGGCAACCCCCTGCCGGGATATGGCAGTCAATCCGACTGCGATGGCGAAACGTCGTTCCCCAATGGCAACTTTAATCCAGTCCTGGTGCCTTACGACCTGACCCGCGGCGGCAACGATTACTACAAATTCTTCCACGCAGACGTGAAAGAGCTGGCCATGTATATCGAGGACCAGATCAAGACCGGCAACTGGGTTTTCAACCTCGGCATGCGCGGCGACGTCTACAACGGCTTGGCGAGCAGCCGCCAGCCCGAGCCCCGCGTCGGCATCGCGTATAACGTCAAACCCTCGGCCACCGTTCTGGCTGCCTCCTACGCGCGCACCATGGAAACGCCCTTCAACGAAAACCTCGTGCTCTCCAGCATAGGATGCGACGACCCGGTCCTTAATCCCCTGCTCGGCTGCAACCCAGGTGTCGAAGGCAGGGTCCAGCCGGGCTTCCGCAACGAGTTCCATGCCAGTCTGCAGCAGGCCATCGGGAAACACGCCGTGGTGAGCGGGGAGTACATCTGGAAGTACACCCACAACGGCTTCGACTTCAGCATCCTGGGCAATACGCCCATCTTTTTCCCCGTCGACTGGCACAACTCGAAGATTCCGGGCTACGCCCTCCGCGCGGAAGTTCCCGACATCCACGGCTTCAGCGCCTATTTCGTCGCCTCGTCGGTGGCTGCACGCTTCTTCGGGCCTCAGGTGGCTGGCGCCGGAGCCACCAGCGGAGTCGCTGTCGGAACCCAATATCCCTTCCGCATCGATCACGACGAGAAGTTCAACCAGACCACGCACTTTCAATACACCCTCCATCGCGATGGCAGTTGGATGGACGGATTGTGGGGCGGCTTTAACTGGCGCTTCGACTCGGGCCTCGTAGCCGGCTCAACGCCTTGCTATGGACCGACAGATCCCAACACTCCCTGCGGCAACAGTTCATTCACGCCCGACGGCAACCCCGCCATGCTCAACGGCCAGCCTGCCGTACTTTTGGTGGACAACAACATACCCGTCACCACCTACAACCCTGTCACGGGGAATAACATATATCTCCCCTTGACCGCGGACGAAGAGTTCCAGTCGGGACTCGCCTGCAACGGGGACAAAGCGACGCCGACCCACCAGATTGGCGTGCTGGTTCCGGGTACCTCCTACTACGAGTGCCAGGCGAACCAGCTCACCTCGAGCCTGCTCCAGGTCCCCGCGCCGGGCACGGGCAACAACGACCACAACCCGCCGCGCGTCGCGCCGCGCAGTCTCTTCGATGTGTCCATCGGCAAGAACAACATCTTCAGCAAGGAGCACTTCAAGACCGACCTCGATCTGACCGCCATCAACGTCACCAACAAGTACGCGCTCTACAACTTCCTCTCCACCTTCAGCGGCACGCACTACGTCACACCGCGCGCCCTGACCGCAAAGATCACGCTGAATTTCTAAGCGAGTTGCTGGCCCACAAGAATTCCGGGTGCCCCATCCTTGGCGCGCTTTTGTTTTTGCGCCAAGGGTGGGATACCTCGAACCCCAGCATTCCGCTCTCAATCCAGCACGCGGGAGAGCCGGAGCCGCGCGAACGATCTAGCTGATTCCGTCCACGGCACGCTCGTAAGCCTTGTAAACTTCATCCCCGAAGCACGCGAAGATCACCTTTTGCACCGCATCGCTCGAAATCAGCTCCGCCACCGTCTCGCCCACCGCGATCTTCACCGCGCGCTCCACAGGAAACCGGTACACGCCGCAACTGATCGCTGGAAATGCCAGCGACCGGATCCCATTCTCCCGAGCAATCCTGAACACCGACTGGTAGCAGCTCTTGAGCAGTTCCGGTTCGCCGCGTTCTCCTCCGCTCCATACCGGCCCCACGGTATGAATCACGAATTTCGCAGGCAGCCTGTAGCCCTTCGTCAGCCTGGCCTCGCCCGTCGGGCAACCGCCGATCTGGTAGCACTCGTCAAACAGCTCCGGCCCCGCCGCCCGGTGAATCGCCCCATCCACCCCTCCGCCGCCCAGCAAAGTCTCATTGGCCGCATTCACAATCGCATCCACCGCCAGCGTGGTGATGTCGGTCTTCACCACCTCAATCTTGCTCGTCATCGCAGCACGTCCCCGAGAGCATCGTAAACCCGTTGGCGCCTCGCCCCGCAACCAACCGCAAGAACCTCATTCCAGTATCGTTACCCAAGACGTTACCCCGCTTATCATCGACTCCCCCAAATTTTCTCTTCCGCCGCACCCCGAATCTCTGCCATACTTGTATGTGCCCACCAGGTACGGCCAATCGCAAAAAACCAATAATGAGGTTGCATCGATGTCGGCAAAGTATGTCTTTGTGACGGGTGGAGTTGTGTCCAGTTTAGGCAAAGGTCTCGCGGCTGCCTCCATCGGCTGCCTGCTTGAGAGCCGCGGCCTCCGCGTCAACCTCATGAAGTTTGACCCCTACCTCAACGTCGATCCAGGCACCATGTCGCCCTTCCAGCACGGCGAGGTCTTCGTCACCGACGACGGCGCTGAAACCGACCTCGACCTCGGCCACTACGAGCGCTTCACCCACGCGCCCCTCTCGCGCGACAACAACTACACCACCGGCCGCATCTACGAGCAGATCATCCTAAAGGAGCGCCGCGGCGACTACCTCGGCAAAACCGTTCAGGTCATTCCCCACGTCACCAACGAAATCAAGAACGCCATGCGCAAGGTCGCCTCCAACGGCGCTGACGTTACCATCGTCGAAATCGGCGGCACCGTCGGCGACATCGAATCCCTCCCGTTCCTTGAAGCCATCCGCCAAATGCGCCAGGAGCTCGGCCGCGAAAACACCGTCTTTGTCCACCTCACGCTCGTTCCCTGGATCGCCGCTGCGCAGGAGCTCAAAACCAAGCCCACGCAGCATTCCGTCAAAGAACTGCTTTCCATCGGCATTCAAGCCGACATTCTCCTCTGCCGCTCCGATCGCGCTCTCAGCCGCGACATCAAGCAGAAGATCGCTGCGTTCTGCAACGTCGAAGAAAAGGCCGTCATCGGCGCCAAAACCGTCCCCTTCATCTACGAAGTCCCGATCGGCTTTGCCGAAGAGGGTGTCGACTCTCTCATCCTTAAATACCTCCACAAGGAGACGCCCGAGGCCGACATCACCCCTTGGCGGGAACTGGTCGAGCGTTGCTACCACCCCAAGGACGAGGTCTCCATCGCCATCGTGGGCAAGTACGTCGAGTACGAAGACAGCTACAAGTCACTCAAGGAAGCGCTCACTCACGGCGCCATCTCGCAGAATCTGAAACTGAAAGTTCACTGGATCGAAGCCGAAGGGCTGGAATCCTCGGGCCCCGACGACCGCAGCTACGAATCGCAGCTCGAGGGCTACGACGGCATCCTCGTTCCCGGCGGCTTCGGCAAACGAGGCATCGAAGGCATGTTGAATGCCATCCGTTACGCGCGCGAGAAGAATGTGCCCTTTTTCGGAATCTGCCTCGGCATGCAGAGCGCCTGCATCGAGTTCGCGCGCAACGTCTGCGGCCTCAAAGACGCCAACTCCAGCGAGTTCGATCCCGCCACCGAGCACCGCATCATCTACAAGCTGCGCGAGCTCCTCGGCGTCGAAGAAATGGGTGGCACCATGCGTCTCGGCGCGTGGACTTGCGTCCTTCAGGAAGATTCGCTCGCCAGCCGCGCCTATGGCGGCGCAAAGGAGATCAGCGAGCGCCACCGCCATCGCTACGAGTTCAATCGCGAGTACGAAGCGCTGCTCACCGGCGCCGGCCTGCAAATCTCGGGCTCCACTCCCGACCAGACCTACGTCGAGATCGTCGAGATCCCCGGCCACCCTTACTTCCTCGGTTGCCAGTTCCATCCCGAATTCAAGTCGAAGCCCCTTGAGCCCCACCCGCTCTTCCGCGAGTTCATCACCGCCAGCTACAAAAACCGTCTGCAACGATTGCAAATCGAGTCAGCGGCCAGCCAGGTCGTCCAGTGAGACTGCAGACAAATCTACGGTTGCAGGTTCAGCCGCACCCTGACCTCAGGGAAACCCAATGAGTTCGTCATTGGTCTCGTGATCGATTTCCAGAGAGCCGGGCTGCGTAGACGGAATCGGCGGCAACTCGAAACTCTTGCGCAGTGTCTGCTTGGTCCGCATCACCATCTCAAGCCCCTCAAGAATCAGCTCCCGAACCGTACCCCCTTGCTCGGCCACTATCACCTTGATCGTCCTGTATGTCTCATCCGGAATGTCCACTGTCGTACGCATAAATCAATAATAACATATTTATGGATTTATGTCTAGATTTCATCATCCCGTCTGATTCATGGGCTTTCCCATCTCCGCGTTCTCCAGATCACTCCTAGTCCTCGGTCCACAATGCCCCTTTCTCGAAACATTCTTCCCCCATCCAGGCCCCCTCAAGCGAACCTCCAGGTAATTTCGTCTACTTCCAACGAAGCGCCCTAATTCGAGCCAAAATTCGATGAATAATTGCGTCTTCCACAGCCTCGCGGAGAACCGTTTCCCTGGCCATCCGCGTCTCATGGACCAGTCCGGTACGGGCGTGCAAATTCCACTCTCCGGGTTATTGACAATGATTTCCCGTCGGGCCTATCGTGTCTAAGTTTTTGGGTTAAGAAGAAAGGAAATCGAGATGGTCGCCTACTTCCAGCTTCAGCCCGCTGAAGCGGAACTGCAAGAGTTGGCTGAGCAGTACTGGCAAACGGCCGGCGAGAAAGAGCATGAGCTTGAAAAGGCTGCTTTCGAAGCCGGCGAAGCCATTCGCAATGGAGACTATTCGCTTGCCAATCTGGAAGCGATCGTGCGCTGGAAATCCGAGCGCGCGGTGCAAGTTCTGATAGGGAACAGCAATGAGAAAATCCGCCGCGCGCTGGCCGTTGCCGCTTCGCCCGAGTCTTCCACTGAAGCCGCCGTCAAGGCGCTGCTTGATCTGCACGGCATTGACATCGCCCTGGCCTCGGCCGTTCTGGCCGCGATCTTCCCTGAGCGCTACACGGTGCTGGACTACCGCACCCTCGAAGCGCTAGGCCACGCGCGTCACGACGTCCGCTTCTACGAGGAGTATCTGGCCTTCTGCAAGCGCCTCGCCGAAAGCAACATCGTCAAGCCGCAAAACGAACTCCCCGCTCCCACGCCTCTGCGCACGCTCGACCGCGCCCTTTGGGAGTGGTCGCGCAGCCACACCGGGTAACCGCGGATCCTGCTGTGATTAGGTGCCCCATCCTTGGCGCGCGGCTGTCCTTGCGCCAAGGGTGGGAGTTCCGCACCACTGACCACAGCCCACTGACCCCTGTAGAATCTCCCTCGTGAGCCATTCGTTCGAAATCGGGCCGGTGCAAGTGGGAACGGGCCGGCTCTTCTTGATCGCAGGTCCCTGCGTCATCGAGTCCGAATCCCACGCCCGCTCCATCGCTGAAGCTGTCCAGCGCATCGCCGCCGACCTCGGAGTTCCCTACATTTTCAAAGCCAGCTACGACAAGGCCAATCGCACCAGCGTCAAGAGTTTTCGCGGCCCCGGTCTCAAAGAGGGTACGCGCATCCTCGGCCGCATCGCCAAAGACACGGGCCTTCCTGTCCTCACTGACGTTCACGAGCCTGCCCACTGTGAAGTCGCCGCTGAAGCCGTCGATGTCCTCCAGATTCCCGCCTTCCTTTGCCGCCAGACCGATCTGCTCGTCGCCGCCGGCCGCACCGGCCGCGCCGTCAACATCAAGAAAGGCCAGTTCGTCGCCCCATGGGACATGACCCACGGCGTCGAGAAAGTCCGTTCCACGGGCAACGAGCGCGTCTTCCTCACCGAGCGTGGCAGCACCTTCGGCTACAACAATCTCGTTGTCGACTTCCGATCCCTCGCCATCCTGCGCGGCCTCGCGCCGGTCGTCTTCGACGCCACTCACTCCGTGCAGCAGCCCTCGGCGGCAAATGGCGTCAGCGGCGGCCAGCCCGAATTCATTCCTTTGCTTTCGCGCGCCGCCGTGGCCGCGGGAATCGACGGCCTCTTCGTTGAGGTCCACGACGATCCACCCAGCGCCAAATCTGACGGCGCCAACGCCCTCGACCTCAAGCTCCTCAAGCCCCTCCTCGAAACGCTGCTGGCCATCCACGCCGCTGCGCTCTAAAGATTCACCACCCGCCGCACCCCGCCTCCCCCTCGACCGTTTTTCCATCCAGCACAAAGCACGATGCACCCTGAATGTCCGTGCGAAACGTCCGCACATGCGCCTCCTGCAACTCTTGGAGCACTTCCTCCCGCGGGTGCCCATACCGGTTGTGCAGGCCGCACGAGATCACCGCCCATTGCGGCGCAACGCGCTTGAAGAACTCCGGCCGCGTCGACGTGATGCTCCCGTGGTGTCCCACTTTCAGAAGCGTGCTCCCGAGCCCCGGCTCGGCCAGCATCGCCTGCTCGATCGGCGCTTCGGCGTCGCCCTCCAGCATCACTGAAGTCGCTCCATACGCCACATGCAGAACAAGTGAATCGTTGTTCGTCGGTTCCGGGCCCGGCACGTAATCGCGAAATGGGGCCAGGACGTTCACCTGTGTGCTGCCAAATGTGAACGCATCCCCGGCGCGAAAGCTCCTGACCCGCACGTGCAGCGCCGCAGCCTCATCCAGCAGCGCGTTATACGCCCCAAACCGCGGATTGTTGCCCACCCACAGCTCGTCGGGATGAAAATTGCGAAGCACGGCAAACAATCCACTGATGTGGTCGGAATGCGCATGGCTCAGGGCCACCGCGTCGAGGTGCCGAATGCCCCGCGCCCAAAGCGCAGGCGAAACCACCTCCTCGCCGATGTCAAAATCCTGTGGAACCTGCCTCGGGCCCCCGCCGAATCCTCCTCCATCCACCAGAAGCGTCTTGCCGTCCGGCGTAATCACCAGCAGCGAGTCGCCTTGCCCCACATCGATCGCTTCCATCAGCATCGTGCCCGCCGGCCTATCCACCGGCCGCGGCATCACCGCCGCCATCGCCGCCATAGCCAGCGCAACCCACGCTCCGCGCCTCAGCCAGCGTTCCCCCCGCCCCAGGCTCCCGTGCGCCAGAACAATCGCCGCACCCAGCAACGCGCAGAACGCCGCCGACTGCCATACCAGCGGATTGGGAATCCTGAAATCTCCGAGCGCCATCGAACCGAACAGATGCACCAGCCCCACCCCAACGTGCATCACCAGCGCCACCGCCATCGCCGGAATCACGGCTGCCGACGGCCACACAACCAGCAACAGCAGCGTAAGCAGCGCCGCTGGCATCAGCACCGCCAGCAGCGGCAGAATCAGCAGATTCACCGGCAGCGCGAAGATCGTGATGCGATGAAAGTAGACCGCCATCGGCAGCGTCATCGCCAGCTCCACCACGCACGAAACCACCACCAGCTCCACCACCCGGATCGCAAAACGCACGCTCCACGGAAACACCCGCCACGCGATCATGCCGTTCTCCGCCCGCTCCAGCCGCTCGGCAACCATTCGCATCATCACGCGAAACTGCGCTAACTTCGGTGCGAGCTTAATGTCGATCGCCACCAGCCGCAGGTCGCGCATCGCGGCCGCATAGGGGTGGATCGTCCCTTGCAGCAGCGGAGCTGCCACGCCGGCAATCGCAATCACCGCCAGTAGCGTCATCTGCAGGCTCGAGTCGAACAGGCTCCGTGGGCTCACCACCAGCAAACACAGCGCGGCAAATCCAATCGTGTTCAGTGGGTTTCGTTCGCGATAGACCAGCCGCCCCAGCAGGTACAGCGTCACCATCCACAGCGACCGCTGCACCGGCGTAGCAAAACCGGTGAAGAGCGCATAAGCGAACGACGCAATGATCGTCACAATTGTCGCTGGCACGCGCGGCATATGCAGCCGCCGCGTGATCCAGAAGATGCACGCGGCCACAATGGCCAGGTGAAACCCTGAAACCACCAGCATGTGAAAGGAACCCGTGCGCTCGAAGCCCACGCGCAGTGCATGGGTCAGATACGTGCGATCGCCGGCCACCATCGCTGCCAGCATCACGGCGTCGTCCTCGCTCAGCCGCAGCGGTGCAGGCAGCCAGCGCATCGCCGCGGGCAGCGCCAGCAGCCGAGTCGTCGACGCGTGTTGCCACCCGCTCACTCTGCACGCCAAAAACGCGCCCGGCGCCTGCCCCAGCCTCTCCACGCGATTAGTCGCAACCGTCGCTGTCAACGTGATTCCCTGATCCAGCAGATAATCCGCGCGGCTCCATACGCCCGGATCGTGATACGTCTCCGGCCGCAGCAGTCGAACCACCGCGCGCACGCGTTCGCCGCATCGAAAGGCCTGCACTTCGCCCTGCGCCTCCACCGGCCAGCGCACCGTGAGCCGCAAACCGCCCGCTACCGGCGTCTGCGCATCGCTCTCATCGGTCACAACCTCAACTGTCGTCACGCGCAGGTCGATCCGCTGCGACGGAGCAGAAGCCGAGGGCTCGTCCACATTTTGTTCAAGCTCGGTGCGCACGGGCCCCGCATCCACCACGGTTCCTTCCGCAGTGCGCAACAACCCGTCAGAGAGCGCGGCTAGTTCCGGCGCAGGTGCCGGCTGCGGTTCCATCTCCCCGCACCATGCGCCTAGCATCATCCACAAAACCGCCAGCGGCAACCACACAATTCGCTGTGCGCGTCCGCCGCGGCGGACCGCCACGCAGCACAAGGCTGCAACAATCATCAGCAGGATCAGTACCAGTGAGGGCTGCAGCCATACCCGGCTCGCAACCACAATCCCCGCCGCAAAAAGCCACGCCGCATGAAACAACGGCACGGCAGTCAAGCCATGCGAGCGTTGCGCAGGGTTGGGGTCATCGGCGTGCATCGGGCCTAAAACTGAAAAGTGAATTTGGAATCAAGCCTATCAGGAATCGGGATTCCCGGCACATACCCGCGCGCCCTGGCTCGTCACCGCCGTAACCGCACCACCGTCTCCAGGTGAAACGTCTGCGGAAACAGGTCCGCAAGCGTCACGCGCTCAATCGAATAGCCCGCCTCCACAAGCTTTCGCAGGTCGCGTGCCAACGTTGCCGGGTCGCATGACACATACACCATCTCGGGCGCCGCAATTCTTCCCAATAACTCCGTCGTCTCCGCTCCCAATCCAGTGCGCGGCGGATCCACGACAATCACATCCGGCCGCTCGCCCCTTACCGCCCCTCGCAGAAACTCCACCGTCGTCGCATTCACCGCGGCAGAATTCGTCCCTTTCAAATTCTCCCTGAGTGCCGCCGTCGCTGCCGGCGCCGATTCCACCGCAATCACGCGCTCAAACCGCTCCGCAAGCTTCCGCGCAAACAACCCCACGCCGGCAAACAAGTCCCACGCCAGCCCGCCGCTCAGCCCGTTCGTTACGCATTCCAACAGCTCTTCCACCAGCCACCGGTTAACTTGAAAGAACGCGCCCTGATCCACGCGATACGCAAAGTCCGCCGCGCGATAGAGCAGGGAACTCGCGCCCGACCGCGCCACGCTGCGCGCAGCCTGCCCCGTCCCGACTTCGGCCACAAGCTCCACGCCCTTCGTCTCGGGAACTCGCTCTTGAAGTGCCCGCGCAAAATCCTCAAACCAGTCCTTCCCGCTGCCCTCAACCGTCACACTCGCCAGCAGCGCTGTCTCCGCTGCATCGCAAAACAGCGAGATCTCTGTCGGCCGCAGCCGCACCGGCGAGCTCTCGCGCAATCTCTCCGGCCGTCATCGCAGCCCGCACCAGCGACGGCGCGGCGATCGGGCACTCCTCAATCCTGATCACCGCATGGGACCGCCGCCCGCGGTATCCCGCTCTTCGCTCCGCATCGAACGCCAACCGAATCCGATTCCGGTAAGCCCACGGCTCACCCGCCAGCACCGCCATCTCATCCGGCGCGCGAACCCCGCCCCGCTCCAGGGTCTCGCGCAAAACCTCTTGCTTGTAGCCGATCTGCGTTTTGTAGTCCGCGTGCTGATACTGGCAGCCGCCGCAAGCCCCAAAGTGCCTGCAAGCCGGCACAACCCGGTCCGCCGCGGCCGCAACAATCTCCTCCACCTTCGCCGTCGCATACCCGCGCTTCCCCTCAACCACATGCACGCGGGCCTGCTCGCCCTTGAGCGCCAGTGGCACAAACACCGCTTTGCCTTCCACGCGCGCCAGGAACGCCCCGCCATAAACCGGCTTTTCAATCTGCACAAGTTGCGACGCCGCAGCGATTCGCTCGGAACTCATCTGCGTTGCCTGCTTGCGCAGTTTGCATGGACCCGCCCGCTTCTTCATTGCTGGCTCATGTAGAACAGGCTCAATCGCGGCAGGTTGTGGTGCACCAGCAGTTGCTTTCTTACAAACTGCTCCTTCACCTGTCGCAGTTGTACCGCGCCCATGCGGCTGCGATAAGGTGCCAGCTCGCGCGCCGCATGCTCCGTTCAGCCCCACAAGCAACTCCTCGGGCGCGGCAACGTTCAGCGCGGCATACAGCTTGTCTTCGAGCACCATCAGCGATTGCTCCAGCCCTTCAAGATTCACCGCTGCTGCCTCTTCGCCGCCACCCGCCTCCATGGCCAGCTCGCGCAGCCGCGTTGCCGTTGCCCGGCAAGCTTCCTCAGCCACTGTCGCCCGATCCAACGCCTCCGCCGCCGCCGTCAAATGCGCCGCCACGCGCTCATGCTCGAATCCCGACTCCTTCGCCGTTTCCGTCGCCGCAGCCGATCCCGTCGCCGCCTCGTTCATCTCCACGGCCGCCTGCATCACCGCCTGCGCACACCACGCCAACCCGTTCACGCGCTGCATGCGCGCCCGCTTCTGCCGCGCCTCATACTTGTCAAACGCCGCATCGATCCCGCGCAACACCGCATCCAGCGGAATTCCCGCTTCGCGCCACATATCGATCAGCGCCCAATCCAGCGTCGAGAGCAGCAAAATCGTTCCCCGCCTCTGCTGGAAGCGTTCCTCGATCTCGGTAAAATAGTTGAAGTAGTTGCGCACAGTCCCATCTTAAATTCGCCAAACGGAGACGAACGATGGCAACCATAGGATTTGTCGGGCTCGGCATCATGGGCCGCCCCATGCTCAGGAACCTTCTCAAGGCCGGCCATACCGTCGTTGCCTATGGCCGCACTCCCGCCAAGCTCGATTCCGTCGTAGCCGACGGCGCTCAGCGCGGCTCATCCAACGCCGACGTCGGCGCTCGCGCTTCCATCGTCATCACCATGCTCCCCGACGGCCCTGAAGTCGAAGAGGTCGTTCTCGGCGCGAACGGAATCCTCTCCGGCGCAAAGCCCGGCTCGCTCATCATCGATATGAGCTCCATCAGCCCGCTCGTCTCGCAGAAGATCGCCGCAGCCTGCGCGCAGAAAGGCGTCGATTTTCTCGATGCTCCTGTCAGCGGCGGCGAGCCCAAAGCCATCGACGGCACACTCGCCATCATGGTTGGCGGCAGCCAGGCCGCATTCGAGATCGCCGAGCCCATCCTCAAGTGCCTCGGCTCCAGCATCACCCTCGCCGGTCCCGTAGGCGCGGGCAATACCACCAAGCTCGCCAATCAAATTATGGTCGCGTGCAACATCGCCGCCATGGGTGAGGCGCTCACCCTCGCCACGCGCTGCGGCCTCAATCCTGAAGTGGTCGCCAACGCCGTCAAAGCCGGCCTCGCCGGCAGCGCCGTCCTCAACGCCAAAGGTCCCATGCTCATCGCGCGCAATTTCAAGCCGGGTTTCAGAATCAGCCTTCACCAGAAGGATCTGCGCAACGCGCTCCAAACCGCGGAAGCCAACCACGTCTTCCTGCCGCTCACCGCGCAGGTGCAGCAGATGCTCTCCTCTCTCATCGCCGACGGCAAAGGCGACTTCGATCACTCCGCCATCGCCACCTTCGTCGAAGCGGCTTCACACGTCGAAGTCAAGTGTCCCTGAATCTTTCAGACTTATGCTAGTGTCGCGTCTCCGAAGTCAGCTTAAAAATGAATTGTCACCCTGAGCGGGTGATATGAGTCTCATATCCCGCTGACTTTATTGAAGAAAATACCACTTTTTGCTGTCCAGGAAATGTGCAGGGGGAAGTGCTCCCCGCCTCAACTTCAGAACGCAACAACGGACTTGTGGGTCTAACTAGCGCGCAGGAGGTACGAAGGCGTTTATCCCATATTCGATTGAGTTGATCTCCGCATCTACGAGTTTCTGCACATCCTCAGATTCGGCATTTGCGTAAACATTCCTGTGAGCAAATTGCACAATCAAGCGATTCACTTTTTTCATTGCGGCCGGGGAAAACACAGTGGGCCACACGACCCGGCGCGGCGAAGCTACGAACAAGTGCTTTGGACTCACAGGTAGCAACACAATAGTAGTTTCATTTCCAAAACCTGATCCTGGATACGGTTTTCCACCCCGGACCTCGTAAGTAATGACGGGGCAATCTGAAATTAAGAAACTATAGCCTTCGGGGGCATCAATTGTATGCCAGTCACGAGCAGTAATATCGCCAGCAATCATGCGTATGCGGTTGGGTAATGCAGATACAAAAAAATATGATGGGCTCGCTTCCATCGTCGTGTAGATTGCCGTAACAGCGCGCTGAATATCGTCGGCGTAGTGCAACTCCCCATGCTTCAAGAGGGCGAGTTGCAAATCCCGGATGGAATCTGGATTGTCGATTTGTTGGCGAAACCTTTGGGCCGTCGATTGTGAAACTTGCGCTTTCACTTTTCTGGTTCGTCCAAAAAGAGAAGCAACGAACGTAGTCCATATTTCTGCATCTTCTCTGCAAGAGATCGCGCGCCGCTGAATGATGCCATCTAGCATGACCACGGCATTGCTTTCGATCTGTGAGAGCCAGTTTTCATACCTGTTATTTGTCTTTTTGCCGCGATGCTCGAACTCGAAATAATCACCCTCAACACATTCGTTTTCTGGCTTGCTTGCCCGCGGCGGTTTGTTTTTCTCATAGACCCTCAGCATCCCGTCGTCGGCAACAAATTTTGCCAGAAGCATTCGCGGGACGATGTGTTCCTTCTTTGTTAATCTCATGACACTCTTCCTGTTTGAGCCGCTAATCACACCGCTCTACGCTGCAGGTTGACATCAGCGCGGGCCAGTGGACGTCGGTGGCGCTCGTTTATTGTGAGAACTTGGTCTGGTGCGCGGACGCCCCAAGTCTCGATTTTGAGAACTGGGATAGCACGAATCTCAATTCAACGAAGCCGTCGCGAGCAACTGCGCTGCTTCAGCTTAAAAACTTCCCAATCGCACCCACCACCGTCTCCTGCTCATCTTCGCGCAGCTCCGGGAAAAATCGGCAGCGCCAGCACCTCGCGCGCGGCACGCTCCGCCTCGGGGAAATCTCCTTCGCCGTAACCCAGTCCCTTCAGCGCCTCCTGCCTGTGCAGCGGAACCGGATAATAAATCTCCGACCCAATTCCGCGCGCCGTCAGAAACTCTCGCAGCGCATCGCGCCGCACCACGCGAATCACATACTGGTGCCACACGTGCTTCGCTCCCGGCACCTCGCGCGGCACTACCACTCCATGCGCCGGATACGGCCCCGCCTCCGCAAGCCCGGCCTTTGCAAACAGCGCGTGGTACCGCGCCGCCACGGCGCGTCGCGCCTCGTTCCACGCCGCCAATGTACTTCAGCTTCACGCTCAGCACCGCGCCCTGGAAGCCGTCCATGCGCGCGTTCCAGCCCAGCTCATCGTGGTGGTAGCGCCGCCGCATCCCCTGGTTGCGCAGCATCTTCACCCGCTCGGCCACCTCATCGCGATTCGTCGTCACCATCCCCGCATCGCCCGCCGCGCTCAGGTTCTTCGTGGGATAAAAGCTGAACGCCGCCGCATCGCCCAGCCCGCCCGCTTTCACTCCCTTCCACTCCGCGCCCCATGCCTGCGCCGCGTCTTCGATCAATCGTCAACCCGCGCTCCCGTCCAAAACGCGAAAAGGCCGTCGCATTCGCACAGAGCCCATAGAGATGCACCGGCAGAATCGCCTTCACGCCCGCCCCGCGCTTCCCATCCAGAACCTTCTCCACGGCCGCCGGCGACAGATTGAAGGTCACCGGATCGATGTCCGCCAGCACCGGCGTCGCGCCCGCGCGCAGAATTGCGCTCACTGATGCAAAAAAGCTGAACGGCGTCGTCACCACTGCGTCGCCCGGCCCAACCCCAGCTGCCGCCAGCGCCAGCCACAGCGCGTCCGTCCCCGACGAGCAGCCCAGCGCGTGCTTTACTCCCAACTGTTCCGCCGCCGCCCGCTCGAACGCCGCCACGTGCTCGCCGAGAATAAACTGTTGCGTCTCGAGCACCTGCCCCAGCGCCTCAAGCAACTCCCCATGAATCGCCTTGTACTGGCGTTTCAGGTCCAGCATCGGCACCGGCGTGCGTGTCGGCCCGCCGCTTTCGGCCGCAACCCGCTCCGGAATGGCAGTCTTCTGCATACCGCCCTCTTTCACACCCCCTCTTTCACACATCGATGCTATCAGCCGCCGAATCTGTCGGCGTCCCAGCCCGGCGGCCTTTTCCGTTCTTTCGCCTATTTCACGGCAAACACACAGCTTCGCCGCCGAAACCCCCTCCCGGCCCGCCGCCAAAGCCGGTTCCGCACCGCAAGTAACCCTCCGCGGAGTTGAAATAGGGCGAAAATCTCTATAAAGTTGTCACATTGCGGGGTTTGCCGGCGCCGGGCGTTCCGGGGCCGTCCCGCGTATCTGAATTGCGGTGCAACAGAGGTACCACACAACTTCACAAAGAAAGCAGGAGATCGGCACATGGAGAACAAGCCGGCACAAAATATTCAGGACACCTTTCTGAACACGGTTCGGAAAGACAAATCCCCGATTACGATTTATCTGGTCAGCGGCGTCAAGCTGACAGGGAAGATCCGGTCGTTTGACAAATATTCCGTGCTCCTGGAGAACAACAGCCAGGAACAGTTGATTTTCAAACACGCGATCTCAACCGTGGTAAGCAACCGGAGCGTAATGCATAGCGAGCATCGTCCGGCTGCCGTATCGTCGGGCATCGGTCCGTCGGCGGTTCCGGCGCCGGTGCAATCGATAGCCCAGGCGACCGCGGAGCAACGTTAGCGCGGGAGCGTCCTCGATTGGCACGCGAGGCGTATAGGTCGGGCAGCGCAGCTGGCAGGTCGCAACCCTCATCGGCAGATCCCGGCCGGTGGGGTGGCGGACCTGAGCGCGCCGTCCTCGTCGCCGTGGATCTCGAAGTCCGCTCGCGCGGCAAGGGCATGGCGATACCGGGTGAGCGCTTCGCTGCTGGCCCTCCGGGTGGTTCTGCGCCGCAAACGGTTGCATCTCCACCTTCTGACCGCTCACTGGCTGCATCGGTTTCGCCCGGCCTCGACGCCGAAGAATCTCTCGCCGAATTTCGCGAGCTGCTCTTGAGCGCCGGTGGTCAGGTGGCTGCCGAGCTCCTCCAGCGCCGCCCTCGCCCCGATCCCGCCACGCTCATCGGCTCCGGCAAAGTCGAAGAGATCGCCGGCGTCGCCGCCTCTACCAACGCCGATCTCGTTCTCTTCGATCACGACCTCTCGCCCACGCAACTCCGCAACCTCGAGGCTGCTCTGCCCTGCCGCGTCCTCGACCGCACGCAGCTCATCCTCGACATCTTTGCCCGCCACGCCCGCACTCGCGAGGGCCAGCTCCAGGTCGAGCTCGCCCAGCTCGAATACATGCTGCCGCGCCTCACCGGCCGCGGCAAGGCCATGTCGCAACTCGGCGGCGGCATCGGCACCCGCGGCCCCGGCGAAACCCAGCTCGAAACCGATCGCCGCCGCATTCAGCGCCGCATCGATCAGCTCAAGCGCGATCTCGAATCCGTTCGCCGCGTGCGCCGCCAGCAGCGCCAGCGCCGCGAAGCCGTTCCCGTCCCCACCGTCGCTCTGGTCGGCTACACCAACGCCGGCAAAAGCACGCTCTTCAACTGCATCACCGGCGCGCAGGTGCTCTCGTCCGCGCGCATGTTCGCCACGCTCGATCCCAAGCTCCGCGCCATCGAGCTGCCCAGCCGCCGCCGCGTCCTGCTGTCCGACACCGTCGGCTTCATCCGCAACCTGCCCCACACGCTCGTCACCAGCTTCCGCGCCACGCTCGAAGAGGTCGAGCAGGCTGAGGTGCTCCTCCACGTTCGCGACGCCTCCTCCACCTACGGCGACGAGCAAAAAGCGCAGGTGGAAAAAGTCCTCGGCGAGCTCGAAAGCCTCTCCAAGCCCCGCATCGAAGTCCTCAACAAAATTGATCTGCTCCCGGAAGGCGAGCGCCGCCAACTCATGCAGCGCGCTCAAGTGAGCGGGGAAGTCCCCGCGTCAGCGCTCACCGGCGAAGGCATTCCAGCTCTGCTGGCCGCCATCGACGCCGCGCTCCACTCCGACCCCATCGTCGAAGCCGAACTCCGCGTTCCTCAGCACGAGGGCGCCGCGCTCGCCGCCATTGAAGCCGGAATGATCGTCCACAGCCGCGACTACGAGGGCAATCTCGTCCGCCTCACCGTCAGCGGCCCCGCCTCGCTCGTCGGCCGCATGCGCCGGTTTCGCCAGCGGGAGAGCTGACCGGCCTATCTCGAAGCGAGCGCCTACGCCGTCAGGTTATAAATCAGTCCAAACGGATCCTTGACGTAGCAACGCGGAAACTCGGGCTCGTCTTTCACGATCTCGCACCCGTTGGCCACCAGCCGTTTCTTCGCCTCTTCCGCGTCCTCAACCGTCACTTCCAGAACCGGCCCCAGCTTCGGCCCCTCCTCGATGAAGAGGTTGATGCGCTTTCCGTGCAGGCTGACCATGTGGGCATCTTCGCCGGTAATTGTGAATCCCAGTTGCTTCACATAAAACGCAGCCGCCACCTTCGGGTCCGGCGCCTGAATCAGAATGTCCGTGCCAAGTTTGTTTGCCAATGCGAAATTCTCCTCAGCGACAGTCTCTTTCAATTGTCATCCCATCTGAGCGACCATCGTCCGCCGCGGCTGACGATGCGAGTCGAAAGCCTCTCCGGACCTCAACCCAACGCAGTGACATCCCGAGCGGAGCGCGTCTGGGGCCCCAGGATCGCAATGCGATCATAGGGTAGCGGCCCGACGCTGGGGGGCTGAGGCCGCTGGGAGGAGCCGAACGACCTGCAGTTGCTTTTCGTGACGCTCACCCATCCAGAAAAATGGGTGCCCCATCCTTCGCCTTTTCTCTGGCGAAGGGTGGGATACCACAACCCCTTGTCGAGCTTGAAAAGACTGACCACTGACCCACCTCCACCGCGGCTGATGACTGAAACCTGATAGCTAACTGCGGGCTCCCACCCCGCTACTTCCTCGTGTCCCCGCCGATCTGGATCACAACGTACTTCGCGGGACCGTCGCCCACGTTCTTTAGGGAGTGCAGGGTTCCGAAGGCTACATAAATGATGCTCCCCGCGCCGGCGCGCTCAGTTTTGCCGTCGTGCGTGTACTCGAGCGTTCCCTCCTCCACCACAATCAGCTCCGAGTGCTGAATGCGGTGCGCGGGATTGGGTTGGGTTCCCGCGGGCTGCATCGTTTCGTGCGCGGCAATGGCTTCGCCGGTCTCGAGCGTTCCGCTGAATGCATCGCGCCCCACAGCCCCGTTCGCCGCGGTCTTAGCCACCATCTCGTCGTAAGCAAACACGCGCGAGGTGGCCAGCGGGTTCGATCCTCCTTGCCGTACGCCTGCTCCTGCGCAGAGGACGATGAAGATTGCCAGGCTGATCCCTCTCATAGTCGATCCTTCCTTGTCTCCATTCTCTGTTCCCCCGCCAGCGCGCAATCCTAGTGGTCGCGCGCATCGAAAAAACGCCATCCGGGGGCCCAAAAGGGCCAGTTTGGCGCACAAAATCGACCAAATTTAGCCACGGTTTTGAGGTACTTTTGCTGATTCCAAATGAGTTAATTCGATTTTTGCTCTCCAAAAGTGGAAATTTTTTTCTTTAATTAATTTCCTCCTTCGTTGCGGGGTTTTGGCCCGGATCGTAAGACCAGTGAACAGGGGTCGGTGATCAGTGTTCAGTTGCCACTGCGCGTCGGCGGACAGTTTAGTCTGAATCTGGGTGAATTGGTTCGCCGGCCGAGAGGCTCGATTTGCTTTCAGTATGCGCCGGAGGGGCGAAATTACCGGCAAACTTGGTGAGACAGGGACTAAGGACTAGGGACTAGGGAAAGAACGACTTACGGAAGCCGGGCGATTTTATTTTGGCTGCGGGGACTTGACAGAGGCAGGGACTTCGGGACTGAGGGACTGAAGGATCAGGGGTCAGGGATTGGGAGGCGGCCGGGTCGCAAAGCTCGTGTGGGAAATGGATGGAGCCCGGTAGAACGCCCCTTGCGACTGCGATCCTCACACGACGCCGGGCCAGGATCCTGTGTGCAATGCCGACGTTTTAGTACCCATGCATTTCGGGATTGATCCCCGAGCGGCAATCCGGCCCAGCGTGGGAATACCACTCCCACACCCCTGCGAGCAAATTGGAAAGTCGGCCCAGACCGTATATCGTAGCGTCATAAGCTCGAAGCGCGACCTTCGGCTGCCCAAGCGAGGAGACGGCTCTGAAACCGGAAGCGACAACAACTGAAGGGATTGCCCAACGTCCATTGGTCTTCGACTTTGACGGGGGGGGACCAAGCGTTCCCATCGTCTCATCGTCATATCGTGACGAATTCGTGAAATACGTTAGCAGCAAATCGATTTCTCCGCTTTTGTTACAAGGGGATGCTCTCGTAGTCCTCAAGAGCATTCCCTCTGATTCAGTTGATTGCGCGATTACTTCTCCCCCATATTGGGGAAAACGCGAGTATGAGAGCGGCGGGATTGGACTCGAAAGTGACTATCGAGATTTCGTTAAGGGCCTGGCGGCGATCTTTGCCGAGTTAAAGCGAGTGCTGCGTCCGACCGGGTCGTTCTGGCTCAATCTTGGCGATACTTACGAGGACAAGGGACTCGTGGGCATACCGTGGCGTGTTGCGTTTGAGTTGACAGACCATCAAGGATGGATACTCAGGAACAGCGTCATTTGGAATAAAGTCAAAAGCGGAATGGACAACACCAAGGATAGGCTGGGGAATGTTCATGAGAATGTCTTTCACTTGGTTAAGCAGCCAAGAGGCTACTATTACGATGCCGATGCAATACGCTCGAGACCTCGCGAAGCAAAGATCGTAAATGGTTCGGTGGTTTCCGCCACCGGAGTCTCTGGCGTTCGGTATAAGCGTCAAATCGAATTGTCGACTGATCTAACTCCAGAACAAAAGGCCGAGGCATTCAAAGGGCTTGAGAGTACGCTTGCCGAGGTGGCCGCCGGCAGACTGTCGGATTTCCGAATGATTATCCGCTCGCAGCAAAGGGCAACTCACTCGGACAGCGAGAAGGTTTCAGGCCGTGCTAAGGAACTTCGAGACAGGGGATTCTGTATTCTGCGCTACCACCCAAACGGTAGCAAGCCCACCGATGTATGGGACATTATTCCCGAAGATACACAAGGACGCGAATCGCACTTTGCGCCATTTCCAGTGGACTTGTGCCGTCTGCCAATACTGGCAACATGTCCACCTGAAGGGGTCGTGCTTGATCCATTTTGCGGTACAGGAACCGCTCTTTTCGCGGCTCGCAACCACGGGCGAAAATCAATCGGGATCGATGTCTCGCGGCAATACCTGGAGCTCGCCGAAGAAAGGTGTTCGGCTCTTCTATGAGCAAAGTTATTGAATTGTTTGGAAGCTCTTCAAGTTCGCCCGGGAAGAACTGGAAAGCCATCGTCAAGGACCAGAAATGCCCTTTCTTGGATAAGCGTTGTTACAAGGTCCGCAAAAGCGATCCCGATATATCAATCGGCACGTGCACTGTTCTTTACGGAAAGCCGGCCAAGCCGATCCTCATTTGCCCGACGAGGCTCATCGAGCGCCGCCAAATTTTTGTTGATTGCCTTCATCTACTGACGACTCACGAGCCCGGGAACGAAATGCATATTGTCTCCGAAGTCACAATCCCGGGTGGAAGCGTCGATTATTTTCTCGTGTCGGCGCGGCAGGGACGCGTAAAGGATTTTGTCGGAATCGAACTTCAAACGCTCGATACTACAGGTACGGTGTGGCCCGAGCGTCAGCGGCTTTTGAAAGAACTTAAAGTCCCCCGCACAGACGAGGCCGAACGCTCGAAAAAGTCCTTCGGCATGAATTGGAAGATGACGGCGAAAACGATTCTCGTGCAGATGCATCACAAGATTCAGACTTTCGAACACGTCAACAAGAAACTAGCTCTCGTAACTCAGGACCGCTTGCTCAATTACATGACTAAGGAATTTAACTTCGGACACTTGAGCAATCCGCCGACGGTGGGAGATTCTATGCACTTCCATGCATATGCTATGGAGGAGCAGGCTGACCATTCATTTCGACTTACGCTTCAGTCTCGACTCAGCACTGACATGGCAGGAATCGCAAAGTGTCTTGGGTTACAGGCTGAAGCTCGTGTTGACTTGGGAGAGATCATTCGGCAGCTTCAGGCTAAAATCTCTCCGGCCACTTTGTTTACGCCAGTTTAGTCAGCGTCCGCCATAGTGGGCCAATGTTTGCTTGTCATTAGATTTGCATTACGCCTGCCCGCCCCTAGGAACTGCCAGCGACATTTTCCTGAAGTCGGCTTGTAGGAATTTCGCCACATGGGCGGCGACGAGCGTTCCCTCTGGACAGCCTCTGGGGGCAATTCCAGCGGCGGAATCTCGCTAATCAGATGTCGAGATTCTTCACGTCGAGGGCGTTGTCTTCGATGAATTTGCGGCGGGCTTCAACGTCTTCGCCCATCAGCGTGGTGAAGATGGCCTCGGTCTCGGCGATGTCCTCAAGCTTGACGACGAGCAGCGTGCGCCGCTCGGGATCCATGGTCGTCTCCCAGAGCTGCGTGGCCGTCATTTCGCCCAGGCCCTTGTAGCGCTGCACCTGGTAGTCCTTCTTGCCCTGCTCCACGATGTAGGCGAAGAGATCGCGCGCGGTCTGCTTTTCGACCGGCTCGCGGAGAGAGCGCGCGCCGCGACCCGAGGCTTTGGTCTCCGCCTTGGCTTCGATTCTGGTTTCGGGGCCCTCGGCTTCTTCATTCTTCTTCCGCTGCTGCGGCTGCGGCGGCTTTGGCGAGCGTATTCGACCAGGAACGGCGGCTCAAGAAACTCCTTGATGAGCGAGTACTTCGACATCATTTGCCGGAACTCGGGACTCGAAGCCAGCGTCCAGTCGATCGAGCGCGTGGCGCCCTGCGCATCGGTGAAACAGACGGACCAGGTGTGGTGCTCCTCGTCCTCCACCGGCTTACTAACCTTGAACTGGAACTCGTCGGCAAGCTCGATGAGTTGCGCATGCAGGGCGGCGATCTTCTCCGGAACTTCTTTGCCGTTCTTGGAAGCAAAGTCGGCGCGATGGGTCAGCTCCGCGCGAGCCAGCATCTCGGTGAGCTTCTCGTTGCGGATGCGCTTGTCGACCTTCTCGACAAAACCGAGATACTCGTTGAGCGTGGCCATGAACCGTGTCAAGTCGGCGCCCTCGATGCGTCCGGCCGTCTCGCCGTGGCGGACAATCATTCCCTCGGCGGCGCGGTTGACCATGACCTTCACGAACTCGCGGTCGTCCTTGATGTACTGCTCAAAGCGTCCCTTCTTGATCTTGTAGAGCGGCGGCTGCGCAATGTAGACGTGATCGCGCTTGATGCAGCTCCGTCATGTGGCGGAAGAAGAAGGTGAGCAACAGCGTGCGAATATGAGAGCCGTCCACGTCGGCATCTGTCATCAGGATGATCTTGCCGTAGCGGATCTTGGAAGCGTCGAAGTCTTCTTTCCCGATGCCGCAGCCGAGCGCGGTGATCATGGCGCGGATCTCTTCGTGGCCGAGCATCTTGTCGTAGCGCGCCTTCTCTACGTTGAGGATTTTGCCCTTGAGCGGAAGAATGGCCTGGAAGCGGCGATCGCGGCCCTGCTTGGCAGTGCCGCCGGCGCTCTCGCCCTCGACCAGATAGAGCTCGCAGCGCTCGGGGTTGCGTTCGCTGCAATCGGCCAGCTTGCCCGGCAGGCCGCCGCCGTCAAGCGCGCCCTTGCGGCGTGTGAGGTCGCGCGCCTTGCGTGCAGCCTCGCGCGCGCGAGCAGCCTCGATGGCCTTGTTGATGATCTTCCGGGCGACGGGGGGATTCTGCTCGAGATACATGCCCAAACGCTCGTTGACGAAGGCCTGCACCGTGCCGGCTATATCGGAGTTGAGCTTGCCCTTGGTCTGCCCCTCGAACTGCGGCTGCGAAAGCTTGACGCTGACCACGGCCACCAGGCCTTCGCGCACATCGTCGCCGCTCAGGCTCTCTTTCATGTCTTTGAACAAGCCCATCTGCTGCCCGACAAAGTTGATGGTGCGCGTGAGAGCCGCGCGGAAGCCGGAGAGATGCGAGCCGCCGTCGACGGTGTTGATGTTGTTGGCAAAGCTGAACACCGTTTCCGAATACGCGTCGTTGTACTGCAGCGCGATGTCGATTTCGACGCCGTCGCGAAGAGCCTCCATCACGATGGGCTTGTCGTGCAGGACGCTCTTGCCTCGGTTGAGGTGCTTGACGAACTCGGCGATGCCGCCGGCGTAGCGGAACTCGGTGCGGCGCGCTTCCCCGGTCTTGGGGTCGGCGGTGCGCTCATCGGTGAGCGTGATCTCGAGTCCCTTGTTCAGGAAGGCCATTTCGCGCAACCGCTGCGCGAGGGTGTCGTAGTTGAATTCGGTAGTGGTGAAGATGGATCTGTCGGGCAGGAAATGAACCCGCGTGCCACGGCGCTTGCTCGTGCCAGCCTGCCGCAGTTCACTGGTCGGAATGCCGCAACTGAAATCCATCTCCCAGGTGTGGCCGTCGCGCCAGATTTCGACGTTGAATTCCTGCGAGAGCGCGTTCACACAGCTCACGCCCACGCCATGAAGACCGCCGGAGACTTTGTAGGTGGAGGCGTCGAACTTGCCACCCGCGTGCAGCTTGGTAAGCACAACTTGTACGGCCGGCATGCGCTGGCCACCCGGCAGATCCATCATGTCCACGGGAATGCCGCGGCCATCGTCGACCACGGTGATGGAGTTGTCGACGTGGATGACGACATCGATCTTTTTGCAGTACCCGGCCAAGGCCTCGTCGACGGAATTGTCCACGACTTCGTAGACAAGGTGGTGCAACCCCATCTCACCGGTGGAACCGATGTACATGGCTGGACGGAGGCGAACTGCCTCCAAGCCTTCGAGGACCTTGATGTTTTCGCCGGTGTAGCTGTCGTTGTCGCCGGGGATGGAGGTACTGCTCAGAACTTCAGTGGCCATTGAATTCCGCTCACAAGGTGTTCCTTCATTTCGTGGGTCGCCGGGGATGAATCCGAACTCTGAAGAGGTAGTAAGCGCTTGAAAAGAGGGGCTATCAAGCTATTCACCTTGGGTTATTTTAACATGCGGGACGTGCGTCGCAGGAAGGACGCGGCGACATTTCGATGGTTACTAATGGCATCCGGACAGCACCACATAATGACGTTGGTAATGCACATTCGTTCAAGTTTAATATCTATATGAAATAACTGGACTTATATTCATTTTTCAGCTACAATTGTGGCCTGATTGGAGATCAATCTCCAATCAAATTCGAATTCGAGAGGTTACCAACGATGAAAGCCGCCATTCGCATGTTCGCTCTGTTCGTTGCCGTCGCCGGCCTTGCTTCCGCGTCGCTTTCGCCAGCCAACACGCAGATTCGTGCTACCCGCAATTCGATGACCGCAAGTGATCCTGGCCCGCTGATTCTTCTTCCGGCTCCTCTTCCCTGCCAATCGGTCGGTGAATGCTTTGCGCCGACGGCGTCGTCCCGCTAAAGACCACGAGGTGGTTCCGCTGCTGGAGAGGCTGAAGGAGTACTGCATAGCACGAAAGTGCCAGCGGCGCGTTACCCTTTTGTGTTTGAGCCATCAGGCATATTGGCGCTATGCTGAGGACGTTCGAACGATCGCAAATCTGTCTCTATGCCTTTGAACGTTGCAATGTCGGCGATGAGCGCGGCTGAACTTGTCCTTTGGGCCGCGCTCGCCATTCTTTTCTGGAGCAAGGGGCTGCATCGCCGATTCCAGGCGATGGGTTACTACCTCGCGCTGCGTGCGATCTCGACATCAGTGCTGATGCTTGTTCTCTACGAGGATTCACAACCGTGGGGGAGACATCACCACTTCGGCTCAATCTACTACTTCGGCTTCTTCGCGACTTATCTCGCGAGCACGGTGTTGCTGTTCTTCATTTGCATTGAGGTCTTCCGCTCGGCGCTGGCGGCGTTTCCTGGAATCGCGAAGTTGGCGATCGTGATCTTCCGCTGGGCGGCCGTCGTTTCAATGATTGTGAGCCTGACCTCAATCTCCTATGCACACAAGGGGATTTATATCATTGCTGACGTTTCTTACGGGCTGATGCACTCGGTGAGCGTTCTTGAACTGTGCTTGCTCGCCTTTCTCTGCCTGAGCATGAATGCGTTGCGCCTGACGGTGCGCGATTTGTCGTTTGGCATCGCCCTGGGGTTTGGTTTGATGTCCTCAGCCGATTTTATCGTCGCGTCGTGGATCTCGCGCGCCGCTTCGCTGAATGATCCGCTGCAATTCGTTTATGAGTCGCTGATTCTCGGGACGCTGGCTATCTGGATGGTTTACTGCATCCGTCCAGAGCCGACTCGCAAGCCTGTGTTGATGCCCGCCAGTTCGACCATCTACCGTTGGAACGAAATCGCTTCGGCACTGGGCCACACTGGTACCAAGGTGGCCGTGCAGCAGCCCGCCAACAGTTTCTTCCTTTCGGATGTCGAGCGCGTTGTCGAGAAGGTGCTGGCGCGAAATATGAAGGGGCGGGAATCGGAAACGTAAAGGCCAAATTGAAGATTCAGGCACAGTGATAACAAAGGCCACGGCGGTCGCCGTGGCATTTTGATTTTGGGCCGGGTTGTGTTGATTGCCGTTGCGGTGCGCCTACTCGGAGGCGATAGGCTCAATCGAGGCAAAGCGCCCGCGGTTTCCGCGGTCAGTGAATTTCACGCGGCCTGAAACCTTAGCGAAGAGCGTGTCGTCAGATCCGATGCCCACATTTGCACCAGGCTTAATGCGCGTGCCGCGTTGGCGCGTGATGATTGTGCCGCCAGTGACCGACTGACCGGCAAAGGCCTTTACACCGAGTCGCTGTGCGTTTGAGTCGCGTCCGTTTGTGGAGCTGCCTCCACCCTTCTTATGTGCCATTGTCGAATCCCCTTTCGGTTTTGCACGAACTACTTCGCGGCGTCATAAGTGACGCCGTCAGCCTCGATGGCCTTAATGCGCACCTGGGTGAAGTTCTGCCGGTGACCCTGGAGCTTCTTGTACTGCTTCTTCCGCTTGAAGTGGAAGACCAGAACCTTGTCGCCCCGGCCCGCGCCGAGAATTTCGGCAGTGACCTTGGCAGACGCCGGCTTGGCGAGCGTCCCGGGCTCACCGGAAACGGCAAGCACGTCGCTGAATTCGACGGTCGGACCGCCCGACGTAACGCTCTCAATCTTCAATACGTCGCCGGGAGCGACGCGGTACTGCTTGCCTCCGGTGCGAATGACTGCGTACATGACAAATCCTCCAGCGCCATGGGTCCCTGGACCGGGCGCAAAACGCGAATCGTGTGCTCGATGGGGGCGGATACAGATGGGTGACTGCATCGGGAGGCGGGCCGAGACCCATTAGCGCCGAAAACCCGGCGACATCCCGCGCACCCCTTCAACCGGGTGCATCGCCAAACTCTTTGATTTTACCGTTAAACCGGGGTTGGGTCAACGCACCCGCTGTGTGGTAACGGGGTCAAGACGTGGGCCGTTCATGGAGCCTTCGGCAAAAGGGGAGCAAGAGCACCGTTAAAGCCGCGCAGGCACAACGTAGAGGAAGACGGCGAAGTAGTGGGCAACGCTGCCGGCGAGGACGAAGATGTGCCATGCGGCGTGGAAGTAAGGCAGACGGTCGAGGGCGAAGAAAATGATGCCAAGGGTATACGCCAAGCCGCCGGCGAAGAGCCAGAGTATTCCGTGCCAGCCGATGGCATGGAGAAGCGAGCGCACGACGAAGACCGCGAGCCACCCCTGAAACAGATAAACCAGGGCCGAGGCCGCGGGGAACCGGCCGATCGCCAGGCTCTTGAAGACCACGCCTGCCACTGCCAGCGACCAGACCACTGTAAAGAGAACCCACCCCAGCGGCCCGCGCAGAGAGACAAGGGTGAAGGGCGTGTAGGTTCCTGCGATGAGCACGTAGATCGCCGAGTGGTCCAGGACATGGAAGACATGGCGAGCGCGGGTACGCACCAGCGAGTGGTAAAGCGTGGAGCAGAGATAGACGAGCACCAGCGCGACGGAAAAGACTGAGCAACAGACGATGAGCAGCGTCGGCCCACGCGCAGCAGCGACGATGAGGCAAACAGCTCCTGCTACGGCGAGCCCGAGGCCGATGCCGTGGGTGATGGCGTTGGCGAGGATGTCGCCCAGGTTGGTGCGCGGAGGCACAGATAGATGATAGTCCGGGCCGAGGTGAAGGAGCGGACAGGGGCTTCGCGCGTTCCGAATCAGGACTTGGCAAGAGAATGGGAATCCTTGCTCCGGCCAGACGCGAGTGAAAGGGCTCGCTCTTGAGTGCGAATCATCTGCGGGCTAAGTTTCCAAGACATGCAAGGAGCAATCGAAGGCTCAGCGGCAGCAAGGCGGAAAGGACGATTGACCGAGATCGCGCTCTGCTACCAGCGCGTACTGGAGCGGAACCCGCAACAGCCGGAGGCGCTGGTGGGAATGAGCCTGGTGGCGTTGAGCAGCCGGCAGACCGAAGCCGCGGTGAAGATGGCGGCAGCGGGCGTGGCAGCGGCGCCCGAAGATGGGCGCGGCGTGGGTTGCGCTGGGGCAGGCGCTGAAGGCCGCGGACGGGTGGGTGAGGCGGAGCGAGCCTACGGAGAGGCCATCCGGCTGGATGGCATGGATCCGCTGGCGCGGATGGGAATGGGCGAGCTGAAGATCGCGGCCGGGCGGCCGCAAGAGGCGATTCGGGAATTCGAGCTGGCGCTGACGCAGCGGCCTGCGCTGGTGGCAGCGCACCTGGGGCTGGGCAATGCGCTCGCGCTCATGGGGCGGAATGAGGAGGCGCTCGAGCGGTACGAGGCGGCACTTGCGCTGCGGCCGCGACTGCCGGAGGGCGAGTTCGCCGCGGGGTTCGCGCTGGCGCGGTTGGGGCGGTCGAAGGAGGCAGAGACGCGCTACCGGCGGGCGCTGGTGATGCGGCCGGACTTTGCCGCGGCGTGGATCAACCTGGGGAGCCTGCTGCGGGAGCAGGGCCGGGAGGCGGAGGCCGAGGCGGCGCTGCGGCGAGCGGTGGAGCTGCGGCCGGACCTGATCTCAGGATGGGTGAATCTGGCGATTCTGGAGCGGGACCGGAGAAGGCCGGAGGCAGCGGAGGCAAATCTGCGGCGGGCGTTCGCGCTGAACCCGAACCAGGTGGAGACGCTCGTGGCGTGGTGCCAGTTCCGTGCGGCGGAGCGGGATGTCGCCGGCGCGCGGGCGTGGTTGCGGTGGGCGCTCGCGCGGAATCCGGAGTTCGACGAGGCCGTGAACATGCACGGCATCGTGCTGCATCTGGAGGGACGGTTCGCGGAGGCGATTGCGGTGTTCGAGCGGGCTGAGGCGCTGGGCAATCGCGCGGCGGCGTCGAACCGCGGGAACTCGCTGCTCGATCTGGGCCGAATGGAGGAGGCTCTGAAGGCGCACGAGACGGCGGTCGAGCGCGATCCGGCGAGCGCCGGCGCGAAGTACAACCTGGCGCTGACGCAGTTGCGGCTGGGCGACTGGGAGCGCGGCTGGACTGGATACGAGGCGCGCTGGCGATTCCGCGAGGTGCATCGCAGGCCGCGCAGATTCAAGCAGCCGAGATGGAATGGCGAGGAACTGCATGGAGAGCGCGTGCTGCTGCACGCGGAACAGGGGCTCGGAGACACGATTCAGTTCTGCCGCTATGCGGCGCTGGTGGCGGCGCGGGGCGGCGTGCCGGTGCTCGAGGTGCAGCCAGCGGCGGAGCGGCTGATGCGGTCGCTGGCCGTGGTGCGCGCGGGATTGGCGGAGACGGCGGTGATGGACGCGAATGCGGCGCAGTTCGACTGCGAGTGCCCGCTGATGAGTTTGCCCGCGGTGTTTGGGACAACGGTGGAGACGGTTCCGTGGACGGGAGCGTATCTGGGCGCGGATGAGGAATTGGTGCGGGAGAAGCGAGCGCAGTTTGCTGCGATTCTGGCCGATGGGCGAAGCGGGCTGCGCGTGGGATTGGCGTGGGCGGGAAATCCGAAGTACAAGGCGGACGCTGCGCGATCGATGCGACTGAAGACGCTGCGTGCCACTGCTGCGCGCAGTGGATGCGAATTGGATTTCATTGCAGAAGGGCGAGGCGGCGGAACAACTGGCGAGTTTGCCGGAGGACGTTTTTGTTTGTGGACGGATCGAGCGGCGAGCGCGATCTGGCGGAGACAGCGGCGCTGATGGCGACGCTCGATCTGGTGATCACGACGGACACGTGCATTGCGCACCTGGCCGGCGCGATGGGCAAGCCGGTTTGGATTCTGCTGCCACATCTGGCGGATTGGCGCTGGATGCAGGAGACGGAGCGAACGCCGTGGTATCCGACGGCGCGGCTGTTCCGGCAGCGTGTGGCTGGCGATTGGGCGGAGGTGATAGAGCGAGTGAGCGAGGGAGCGAACGGCAGCGGAGCTAGCGGCGTTAGCAGAGTTAGCAGAGTTGGTGAGGCAGCAAGTGCGTGAGAAGCAGTGCGACTGACTGAGACCCGCAAGATCGATACAAAAGGGGCCGCTTTTTTTGACGTTTGGCGACGTTTGGCCACGAAAATCGCCGCGGTTTTCGAGAACTTGTGTTGATTCAAAAGGCTTAGCGGCGAAAATATGCCCAAATTGGCGATAGGGGGTGGGGGTACGACGGTGGACAGCGGTCAGCGGCCGGCTCTGGCACCAAGATGTTACTCATCGATAACGGGGGGTACCCCTCTCCGTTTCTGAAAAGAACTGCTTTGGAATCAAAAGATTGGCGAAAGTATGGTGCTCCAAATGTCCGACTCCAAAGGACTTACCCGCAGATTCTTCTCAGCAAAGGGGTTACGGGCGTTCAGAAGGCCGTGCGGCGTGTTTATCTCCTTTCTTGCATGGTTCCAGGTGCAATCCACAGAGAAGAACGTTTCTGGAAAAAAGGGCGCGGCGCGAGGGATGCTGCTCACCCAAAACAACATCTCCACGCCGCCCTATCGTTTGTTCGAGTCAACCGCTAAATACAAGTGTAGAGATTTCGCAGAAATAACCGGCAAGGTTGGGTTGGAAAATAACGGGTGTGGAATGAGTTAGATGGGGTGAGATGGATGGGTAAAGGGGGTTGACAGCTGACGGCAGGTCAGCGAGTCGGCAAGTCAGCGGGCCAGCAGGGCACGGTGGAGCGACGGGCGGTGGTTTTCCGGGTATGGAGGGGGAGGGCCGGGGCATCCATGCCATTTGATCCGCTGGGACACTGATAAAATGTTGCGCAATGATCAGGCCGTGGCAATTCCTTAGGCGAGTCGGTGAGCATTTGCAGCCGGTGGCGGCGAATGCGGTCTTGCGGTGGGTCGCAGGCCTCGTCCTTTTTCTTGCGGTCCTCATCGGTCTCCTTGTGGCCGTACAGATCGTTCCCGAGTGGCAGGTCAGGAGGGCGGGCGTCCGCTCAGCGGCTGTGAATCCGGAGCGTGGGACGACACCGTCGGATGTCGCTGCGCTTCAGAACGAGGTGCGGAGGACCTTCATCCAGGTGGTGGGCGGGGCCTTCGCGCTCTTCGCGCTCTATCTCACCTACCGCAGGGTCAAGGTCGCCGAGCAGGGGCACATTACAGACCGGTATACAAAGGCCATCGAGCAACTGGGGGCGCTGACCGCGCAGAACAAGCCGAATGTGGAGGTAAGGCTGGGCGCGATCTACGCGCTGGAACGGATCGCCATCGACTCGCGTCGGGACCACTGGACGATTATGGAGGTGCTCACGGCGTATGTGCGGCAGAATGCTCCTGCGCCCGTTCAGGATCCGACGAAGAAACAGAACGAAATGGCAGTTGCGAGTGGCCCGACTACGGAGATCCAGGCCATTCTGACCGTCCTGGGACGGCGGCGGCGGGGCCGGAGGCGCGAGCACGAGGGACAGCATCTCGATTTGCGCGGAAGCGATTTGCGCGGGGCGAACTTCCGCGGGGCGCATGTAGAAGGAGCGAATTTCGGCGGGGCGCATTTGGAAGGGGCAGATTTCCGCGGTGTGAATGCGGAGGGAGCGAATTTCTACGATGGGCGTGTGGAGGGGGCGTGGTTCCACTGGGCGCATGTGGAAGGAGCGCGTTTCGACTACGCGCACCTGGAAGGGACGTTTTTCTACGGGGCGCGTGTGGAACGAGCGATTTTCGTTGGAACGCATGTGGGAGGAGCGAAGTTCCACGGGACGCATGTGGAAGGAGCAGTTTTCGACTTGGCGCAAATGGAGGGGGCGGATTTTCGCGGCGCGTTGGGTCTGGCCGTGGAGCAGTTCGAGAACGTAGAGGGCTGGGAGCGGGCTCATTTCGATGAAGCGTTCTTGCGGGAGTTGAAGTCGGCCTGGAGAAGGAAGAACTTCAGCCCGGAGGACGCGGGGCGCGCGGGGACAGAGGGCGATGGTGGGCCGGGGTGAAGGGTCATTCCCCTCCCCTTCCCAAAGTCGCTTCGCCCAGCCTGGATTCGAGTTGGGTCTTGAGGGAGCGCAGCCCGTCGGCGTTGTTCGCGTATTTGATGTACCTCAAGTGTCTTAGATCGAATGGAACGTCTGCGTCCGATTGGGCGATTAGTATTACGTCGCGTCCGAGGGTGTGGGCTATTCCTATTTCATAAAAGACGTTTGGATTTCGGCCCGTGCAATCACATATCACGACCTTCGACTTGTCTATAAGGGAGACTACGTCCTGAATTATCGCGGGGTTTTCCCAGATTTCGTCCGCCCGGCGGCAGCGCAGACCCGCAGCGTCTGCCGATTTGCGGAGTGCTTCGTAAACGCAATCAAGTTTTGCGTCGAATGGCATCATCACGGACACCAGACTGTTTTCGATGCTCTCGAACTCGGGCAATTGAAACACCTTCGGCCGCTGGCGCCGAGGGTTCCTGCTCTTTAGGAGAGATCGAAAGAGATCCGCACGCTTGACGGCCCAATGAGTTCTAGAGAATTCGAAGTCACCTATTTCCAGGTCTCCCGCGAGATCTAACAGGAGCCCCTGAGGGATTGGCACGACACCCGAGTCGAAGCCGTATTCGATGTTGACTTGCCACCCAACTAATTCGCATCGGAATATCGTTCCCACACGGGCAACTTGGCTTTCTGCCCCGGTACTTTCCTCGACGAAAAGACAGGGTAGCTTCGATAGCGCCTCGAAGTTGACGCCGTCTGTTGTCTTGAGCTCAAGTTGAATGGTGTCGCTGGTGTATTCAAGAATTCGTCCGAGAGGCATTGAGTCGCGCACATCGCCCCATGGTTCGTATTTAACTAGGAGATTGAACATGGCCTTTTCCTATCAGCGAGTGCGGGATTATTGCTCCCACGGGCAGTCGCACAGCTCGTGGATTTCCGGCGGATTAGAGCGAAGATTGACAATGAGATTGTCGTGCCGCACCAGTTCGAAGCTAAAGGTTTCAAGCTTCGGATGAGCGAGTTTGATCTTTCCCTCTTTCAATCGTGACAGGACACCGATCTGGTTTAGTTCGCCGTCGGGGAGGAGCAGCACGCCCCAACAGCAGTCGTTGTGCTTTCTTTGGTAGTCCTTGATGTGCTTGAGAAAGCCGGTGTCTGCGGTGACCAGGATGGCATTTTTGCGCTGACAGAGGTCGATCACATTTGGATTGTCAGGCGCATGAGGGCTCAGGCCTAGCTCGACAGTGGTCCTCGCGTCGCGCGGGAGGTGATGCCTGAGGCGCGGACTGAGGTCGTTGTCGATGATGAATGGCGCTTTCTTTTCGCTCATAGCGTTTCATTTATTCTACTCTGAAATAGGGAAGAAAAAGCGAATCCTGAAACCTTTTGCAGGGGCTGAGGCCCTACGCTCCCTTCTTTGGTCAGGACTGCGAATTGTAGGCAGGGCTTTGAGGCCGTGCCGTGAGGCGGGCGTGTTTTGCGGGCGGGGTTGGTTGCTGTTCGCGGCGGGGCAGGAACTTTCATCGGCCCAGCGAGGTTGGCTCGCTGGGCCGTGCTTTGTTTTCGGAGTTCTTATCGGCGGGTTTATGTACGGGCTGAGGCCCGTACCCTTCAAAAAATGCAATCCATTCCATCGGTGCCCTTCGGCTCCGCTCAGGGCGGGCTTTCCACCCCAGGGACGAACGCCTGTCTTTGGGGACCCCGGTTTTGAAGCCGCGCTCTTTCAAAACAAGCACAAATAGGTCAACCGTTTAGCAGAGCCATGCGGCGTGACCGAGAAGCCGAGGAAGATTTCACTTGACATCGAGCACTCCGTAGTATAGAGTACTCTTCATTGAGGGGAAGCCTCAAGGATTGGAGATCGAGAGAGGAGATGGGCATGACGGACGAGATGGATGAGAAGGACCTGGCAGGACGGGTGAGGCTGATCGAGAGCATGATCGCCGAGGGCCGGCGCGGCACGGAGAGCTGGGGATGGACGTTTGTGCTGTGGGGCGTGGCGTATTTCGTGGCCACGGCATGGTCGTCGGGGATGGTTGGCGGATCCGTTTGGAGCCAACACTATCTGGCATGGCCGGTGACGATGATTGCAGCCAGCATCGTGACGGGAGTGGGGATTGGCCGGATGAAGGTGGGCCGGCCGGCGACGACGCTGGGCAGGGCGGTTGGCGCGGTGTGGTCGGCGATGGGCATTTCGCTTTTTGTCGTCCTGATGTCGCTGGGACTGAGCGGAAGATACGACACCCACGTGTTCGCGGCGATCATCGGCGGAATGCTGTGCGTGGCCAATGGCGCTTCGGCCACGATTCTGAAATGGAAGATGCAGTATGCGTGCGCGGTGGTGTGGCTGGGGTCGGCGGTGGCGGCGTGCTTCGGCACGGAGAACCAGGCCGGGATTGCGTTTCTTGCGGCGACATTCTTCGGCCAGATTGTGTTCGGGATCTACGCGATGATCTGCGAGTCGCGGAGGGCGGCGGGTGCTGGGGGCGGCAAATGCCTGAGCTGCCGGAGTTGAATCCTGTGATCCACGGGAAGCTGCGCCTAGCGCTGCTCTCGCTGCTTTCGGGGGTCGACGAGGCGGAGTTTACGTGGCTGCGCGCGAAGACGGGCGCGACGGATGGGAACCTGGGCGCGCAGTTGATGAAGCTGGAAGAAGCCGGGTTCGTAGCGGTGGAGAAGCGGTTTGTGCAAAGGAAACCACAGACTCTGTATCGCATGACGGAGGCCGGGCGCGCGGCGCTGACGGAGTATGTTGCGGCATTGAAGGAGTTGCTGGGTTCGGCAATTTGAGATCCGGGCTTTTCCCAAGGAGGTTTGCAATGCAGAAAGAATTGACGGCCAATCAGATTGGCGGGCGAGCAGTTGGTGCGCTATTTTTCGCGGGGTTCGGCGTGCTGTGGCTGCTGCTGGGGCTTTATGCGAAGGAGCGGCTGAGTGCGGTGCCGGTGACGATGGTTGTGTGCGGAGCCGTGGTGCTCTGCGTGAGTGCGTTAACGCTGTTGCGGCGGGCAAAGGGCTTGCCGCGCGAGGCGGACGATCCGAACGATGAGCGCGCGCGTTCAAATGGATCAACATTGTTCAGTGGGCGGCAGTGGCAGTGGTGGCGTTTACGTTTGCGCGCCTGGAGATTGATGCGTACGTGATGTCGGCGATTACGGCGATTGTAGGACTGCACATGTTTCCACTGGCGCGGCTGTTCTGGTATCGGATGCATTACTTGACGGGCGGCGGTGCTGGTAGCGTGGGCAGCGGCGAGTGTGTTTTTGTTCACTACCGATGCGATGCAGGGCTCGACGGCGCTGGGGACGGGCGCGATTTTGTGGTTGAGCGCGCTGATGACGCTTGGGCTGGCGCTGAGAGCGGCAAGGGCGCAGGCGGCCGGCTCAAAACCGCGGTCAGGACTGGGCTGGCACTGCGTGGAGGCTTTGCGCGCACGCGCTGCATGATGCCGAGATAGAACGCGAGGTTGTGGATCGTGTTCAGCGTTGCCGAGAGCGGTTCGCCGGCATTGCATCAGGTGGCGCAGGTAGGCGCGCGAGTAGCGGCGGCAGACGGGGCACTGGCAGGCGGGGTCGGGCGGGGACTGGTCTTCGGCGTATTGCTTGTTCTTGATGTTGAGGCGGCCCTCGCTGGTGAAGAGCAGGGCGTGGCGCGCGGCGCGGGTGGGCAGCACGCAATCCATCATGTCCACGCCCATGCGCGCGTACTGCTCGATCTCGTCGGGGTAGCCGACGCCCATCACGTAGCGCGGTTTGTCTTTGGGCAGGAGCGGCAGGATTTCGGCAGATCATTTCGAGGGTCAGCTCGCGCGGCTCGCCGACGCTCAGGCCGCCGATGGCGTAGCCGTCGAAGTCCATCTCGACGAGGCGCTCGGCGCACTGGCGGCGGAGATCGCGGATACATGCCGCCCTGGACGATGCCGAAGCAATGCATGTAGTCTGACTTTCGTGCTGATCGAACCATGGGACAACTTCGTCGCGGTGGGCGCGGAAGTGATCGAGCGAGCGGCGCGCCCAGGCCATGGTGAGGCGGAGGCTCTCTTCGGCGCGGGTCCGATCGGCCGGATACTCGGTGCACTCGTCGAAAGCCATGCAAATGTCGGCGCCGAGAGCGATCTGCACATCGATGGAATGCTCGGGGGTGAAAAAGTGCGAACTGCCGTCGAGGTGCGAGCGGAAGCGGACGCCGTCGTCGGTGACTTTGCGCAGCGAGTTGAGGGAGAAGACCTGGAAGCCGCCGGAGTCAGTGAGCATGGCGCGCGGCCAACCGATGAAGCGATGCAGGCCGCCCATGCGGCGGATGGCTTCGTGGCCGGGGCGCAGATAGAGGTGATAGGTGTTGCCGAGGATGATCTCGGCGCCGAGGGATTCGAGCGTGTCCTGGGGGACGGCTTTGACGGTAGCCGGCGGTGCCGACGGGCATGAAGACGGGGGTTTCGACGGTCTGATGGGGTAGAGCGAGACGGCCGCGGCGGCCGCCGGCGGCGGTTGCGGCAAGGAGGTGGTAGAGCGGGGGCACGGATTGATTCTAAAGGCAGGGACGTAGGGACTGAGGGACGTAGGGATCCTTCGACTTCGCTCAAGGCGGGTTCTGGGATAGCCGGGATCTGGTGAGCTGGCGGACGGTGCGGAATCTGTTGAGGAACTCGACTTTGAGGCTGGCGTTGCGCTGCTCGTCGATGATCTGGCCGGAGCGGTGGGTGGTATATTCCGTTGCAGCCGAGTGAGGAAATAGAGATTCAGATTTTTGAGGAAGGGCGATTTCTGCGAGAGGATTAAGGCCGCGCGGCGAGCTGATGCGACCGGGCGCGGGTGGCGCGTTGCGAGCGAGGAGGGATGCGAGATGAGTTCGCGAGGATATCCCACGAAGGGCGCGGAGGCAAGACGAAAGGCAGACGGGCTGACGGGCAGGGTGTTTGTGAGTAGCCCGAGGACGGACCTGGTGGCGGTGCGCTGGCGGGGGGAGGATGGAACAGGCACCCTGCTCTATAGCGGGGAGCAGTTTGCGCGCGACTGGGAGGCTGGAGGGAGCAAGCGGGGCGACGTGGAGGGTGCGCGCGGGAGTAGTTGCTTTGCTGGTGGCCAGCGGGATCGGGCTCTACGGCGGGGTGAGAGCATGGGAATCAATCACGGCCAGCCGAAGCCAGGCTGCAACCAAGCAACAGGGGAGCACGGGGGCAGGAGCGGACGCAAGAACGGCGCACGACAACGATGGAGCCCTGGCAGCGCAGGCCTGCTCGAGGGGCGCGGATGCCTATTTGCGGTCCATTGCGGGGAATGGGTTCAAATGGGAGGGCGCCGCTACGCCGAATGAAAGGTTCAACGGGGAGATCGCTGTAACCGTGGCTCCGGGCATCACGACGAGCGTGTCGGACAAGCTGCTGCTGGAAGACGGGGCGGGCGCGTACAAACGCGTGGAGTTGGTTTGCAGCTACAACAGCGAGGAGAACGAGGTTCTTCGATACTGGATCGCGGACGGCGGAGAATAGCGGCTAGGGCGGATCGTGAGTGGGTTTGAGAAGGATCTCCCCCAGGGGCTGAAGCCCGTACCCTTCAAATTGGCTCACTGCCCGATGGCGCAAATCGCTGAGCGAGAGCGCGACAATCAGAACGCGAAAATCAGGGAGCGAGCGGGGGCAGCGCAGGACGCACGCTGGGCGAGGCGGACGGCTGCGCGGCTACCGGTGCGTTGGACATGAGCGCGGCGCGGACCTGTTTTGGAGCTGCGGCGGCGGGCGCGGCAGGAGTTGAGCTATGCTGCGCGGCGACGTGGCTTGCGACTGGAGCGGCGGAAGGCGCCGGCGCAGCCAGGGTTACAGTCGGTTGAGCAGCGGCAGAGGGCTTGGGGATGGAAGCATTGGCGTGCAGCGGCCGGGGTGTGGTGGCGGCGGGCCAAACGGTGGTCGGGGAGGGCTTGGGAATGGAGGCATTGGCCTGCAGAGGCTTGGCGGCGGCGGGCCTGGAAGAGGGATTGTCAACCGGGGATCCGGGATCAGAAGGCACCGCGTCCGAAGTGGATTCAGTGGCGGCAGGTTCCGCAGTGTCTGGCGCGGGGACTGAGGGAGGGGATGCCAAGACTGTGGAGTGGTCGACACCAGTCGAGTGAGGCTGAGGGGCCCAGAGTTCAGTGAGGCGGAGCACGCCGAGGAAGCTGACGACAAGGATGATCGCGGCTGAAGGAACCCAGAGCATGACGCTGCCGGTGGTGGTTGGAAGCAGTTGCAGCAGGCGCAGCTTGGTCCGCACCCAGAATTTACGTTCAGTGGGCCGTTCAGGCGTTTCGTCGACGGCGGCGGAGACGGGAGCGTCAGCGGGGGCGGCAACCGGCTCGTGTGATGAAGGAATCAATTGCAGGCCGGCAAAAAGCCTACGTTCCCTGGGCCGTTCAGGCGCAGCGGTGATGGGAACTTCCACGGGGGCGGCGACGGGCTCGCGCGATGGCGGAATCAGTTGCAGGCCGGCAATGACTTTGGCGACCATGGCAGCGTCAACCTGCCGGAGCTTCATTTTGCAGCACAGAGCCAGCGCGTTATAGCAAAGATTGTTGATGGTGCGGGGAGTTCCGTGGCTGGCCTCGGCGATCAGCATAATTGCGGCGGCGGTGAACAGCGGCGCGCCAAGATAGCCCGCCATTTTGATCCTGTAGTCGACGTAGCCGACGGTCTCTTCGGCGGTAAGCGATTCGATGTGGCAGACGGTGGAGATGCGCTGACGAAGCTGCACGAGAGAAGCATGGAGCAACTTTTCAGAGAGCTGCGGCTGGCCAGAGAGGACGATCTGAATCAGCTTGCCGCGCGAGGTTTCAAAGTTGGTGAGGAGGCGAACGCGCTCGAGGACGGCGTCGGAGAGGTTCTGCGCCTCGTCAATGAGGATCACGAATTTCCGACCGGCGCTGTTTTCTTTGATGACAGCGTTGCTTAACTGATCGTGCATCTCGGCGCTGCCATGCGCGGGAACGATGCTGAGGTCGCGGAGGATGTAGGCGACAAATTCGCGCGGCTCGCACTGGGGGTCGAGATCGAAAAGGAAGACGACGCGGGCGGAGTCGCGAATGTCCTCGAGGAAACGAAAGAGGAGGGTCGTCTTCCCCATTCCCGGGGGCGCGATCATGGCAGTGAAACCGCGGTTATTTGAGAAGCCGAACTGGAGGGCTTCAAGTGCTTCACTGTGCGTGTGGCTGAGATACAAGCAGCGCGGATCGGGGTTGACTCCGAATGGTTCTTCCTTGAAACCGAAGTGCTGCGACAGCATGATGCGAACCTCCAACCTTCGGCGGTGCAGCGAGCACCGGCGGGCGCGAGGAGCCGGGAAACTCGCGCGGCACGCAGAACGTTGGACCCATCTTATCTGGAATCTCCCATCTACTAATGGGCATCGAACCAATCCGGTTACCTGTGGTGCGGGCTTTGGTGCGGTTAATTCGCGGCTAGGGATCGGCAGTGGGAGGGGGCGGGGGGGGTGAGCATCGTCTCCCAACCTAGCAGCAAGAACAAAGACGCCGTGCCCGGCCCAGAGGGCGCCCCGGCGCCCAGGTGGGGCACCCGGCTATTTGGCCGGCCAGAGGGGAGATTGGATGGGTAGGATTGCGGGGCCCTTGGGTTCGGCGGTGGGCGGGAGGTTCGCGAGGAGTTGGGCGGCGGTGAGGCCGGATCGGGGATCGACGGCGTGGGGAGCGATTTCGGCGAGGGGGATGAGGACGAAGGCGCGCTGGGCGAGGCGGGGATGCGGGAGTTCGAGGTCGAACTCCGAAAGGACGAGGTCACCGTAGAGGAGGAGATCAAGGTCGAGGGTGCGGGGGCCATTGGGGAGGGCGGCGGAGCGGTCACGGCCGAAGCGGCGCTCGATGGAAAGGAGCGCGTCGAGAAGGGCGCGCGGGGGGAGATCGGTCGAGAGGATGACGACGGCGTTGAGGAAGCGGGGCTGATCGGCAAAGTCGACGGGCGCGGTGGAGTAGAGCGAGGAACGGGCAGTGATGCGTCCGTTAGCAGCGAGGAGCGGGAGGACGGCGGCGAGTGTGGCGTCGGGAGGGCCGGCGGGGCTGGGCAGGTTGGCGCCGAGGGCGATGTAGGCGAGGGGCATGGAGACAAGGGTAGCAAGTCAGCGAGTCAGCAAGTTAGCGGCGATGTGCGGGGTCGGCGTCATCTCCCACCGTTGCCACAAAAGCAAAGACGCGGTGCCCGGCCCAGAGGGCGCCCCGGCGCCCAGAGGAGGCACCCATGTCCTCGGGCGAGGATTGCACCCGCACGTCCGCGGTTGATCTGGTAGCATCGGTGGTCGGAGAAATGCATATGGACACATTGAGCAGCGCGGGGCTTGGGGCCCGGCGCAATGAAGATATTGCGCTGGACCTGCTGAAGTTTGTGGCGGGAACAGCGGGAGTGGGAAAGCCGGCCATACCATCGACGGGTTTCAGCGGGCCGGGCGGGGCGAAGCCGGAGGAACACGTGAACCAACTGCTGGCGCTCTACAGCCGCTGCCTGAAGGCGGTGGAAGGAAAAGGGCGCGGAGAAAGAGGCCGCGAGATAGGCGAAGAGAGACAGTTGCGCGTGGCGGTGGCCGGAGCGGGGGCGTTCGGGCGAAACCACTTGCGCGTGGTGCGCGAGCTGGAGACGGCGGGCGAGGGCGTGGCGCTGGTGGCGGCGGTGGATCCCGATGCGGCGCGGGCAGAAGAGGCCAGAAAGCAGTACGGGATTGAGGTTTTCGCGACAATCGACGAGCTGCTGAAGTGCGGACCTGAAGCTGGATGCGGCGTGCGTGGCCGTGCCGACGGTGAAGCATCATGAGGTGGCTGCGGCGCTGCTCGATGCGGGGCTGGACCTGCTGGTGGAGAAGCCGCTGGCGGCGAGCCTTGCTGAGGCCGACGACCTGATTGCGCGAGCGGAGCGCGGCGGGAGGATTGTGCAGCCGGGGCATCTGGAGCGGTTCAACCCGGCGGTGCTGGCGGTGGAACCGAATCTGAAGCGGCCGATGTTCTTTGAGGCGCACCGGCTGAGCGTGTTTACGCCGCGGGCGCTGGACGTGGACGTGGTGCTGGATCTGATGATCCACGACCTGGACATTGTGCTGACGTTTGCGAAGTCGGCGGTGCGCGAGGTGCGCGCGGTGGGGCTGCCGATTCTGTCGCCCAAGGTGGACATTGCAAATGTGCGGGTGGAGTTCGAGTCGGGGTGCGTGGCGAACTTCACGGCGTCGCGCGTGTCGACGGAGCGGGTGAGGAAACTGAGGTTCTTTGAGCCGCGGCAGTACGTTTCGATTGATTACGCGAGGCGGGACGTGCTGGTGATTCGGATCGAGGACAGCGGGGTTAGCGGAGTTAGCGCGGAAGGCCCGAAGCAGTTGAGGCCGGAGGTGATTGCGGCGCTGGCAGCAGGGCTGCTGGATGCAGCGACGATTGCGCAGTTTGCAGCGAAGGCGGGGCCGGCGCCGGGGCTCAGCTTTGTGAGGCCTGAGGTGAAGGAAGGCGAGCCGCTGCGGCTGGAGATTCTTTCGTTTCTTGAGTGCGTGCGGACGCGGCGCGAGCCAAAGGTGACGGCGCGGCAGGGACGCGCGGCTCTGGAGCTGGCGCTGACGATTCAGGCGACGATGGCGGCTCATGCGGAGCGGGCGGGGCTGGGGGATTTCTTCAGAAGCTAGTGGACAGTGAGCAGTGGACAGTGATCAGTTCGCGGCGGTGCGGGCGGAGAGATCTGTGCAGGTGCGGTGCGTGACGAGGCGCGCAAGTGTCAGCGGAGAGCGTGCGCGGAGGGGCGCCAACGGTGAACGCGCTGGCAGTAGGCCTGGTACTCGGGGCCGAAGAGACGGCGGAGGGTTGGCTCCTCGTAGAGCACGACGAAGAGATGCGTGACCAAGAGGAAGCCAGCTACGAAGGCGAGTAACTGGATGGATTGATAGAAGAGGGCGGCGCCTGCGACAGCGAGAGCGGCACCGACATACATGGGGTTGCGGACGAAGCGATAGGGGCCGCGAACGACGAGGCGGCGCGGCGGATCGAAGGGCGCGGGGGTGCCTTTGCCGATGAAGGCGAAGGCGCAAACGCAGGAGAGAGCGACGACGGCGCCTGCGGTACCGATGACGAGGCCGGCGATCTGCGGCCAGTCCATGGCAACGGGACGCACGATGCCCGACCAGGCGAGAATACGCGAAGGCAGATAGACGAGCAGCAATCCGATAAAGAGCGTGGCATAGGTGATGGTGCGAACGATCACGAACACGGTGCTCCTCCTTTGAAACAGAGATGGTCCGAATTACCGCGGGCGGAGGCCCAGAGGGCGCCACGCCCGCGGAACAACGCTACGACGCGATGCCGAGGACGCGGTTGAGAAAGCCGACGATGTACTTCCAGACGAGGTAGTAGAGGGCGACGCCGAAGCAAAAGCCAACGGCGATGATGGTGTAGGGCACCGAACAGGCATTAAACCAAGTGGCGCTGGTGGGTCCGAGAGCGAGGACGCCGAAGCAACGGGCGACGATGGCTCCGCAGGGAAGCAGCAGGAAGGGCAGAACGGCACCGTGGACGCCGACGGCGAGGTGTGTGCGCTCGTGTGAGGCCAGCCAGAGCATGTTCCACAGGCCCCAGACTGCAGGCACGAGGGCCATAGGAAAGACGAGGCCGCGCTCAATGGGGACGGGCACCTGAAGGACGAGGCGAATGACGATGAACGCCGTGAGCATAACGGGCAGGATGAGCGTGGTGAAAAAGACTCCGGCGAGGTAAGCGCGAAGGTAAGGGTGCGGGTTCATGGATGGTCTCCTTTCGAAGGCAGCTATCAGCCTTTAGCTATTAGCTTCGGGTTTGCTGTTCTCGCTTCTTAGTTCTTCTTTACAAGTCCTCTGCCGCTAATGCGCGGTTGTGTGTTGCGAATTGCGAACTACGAACCAAGAACTGGCTTTCATAAGTAGTAGAGAAAGACCGGGATCGTGGCCGGGAACGAGACGGCGAAGACGACGAGGCCAGCGAGAAGCGCCCAATCGAACCAAGGGATGGAGCGGGGCGTGAGGCGCTGCGGCGCGGCAGGCTCAGCATCGAGGCGGCGAAGGACAGCGGGCCAGAGGTCGCGAGACGGTTCGGCTGCGGGATCAACGGGCGGCAGCGACTGCTGCAAGAGTTGTTTGATCCGATCCTCATCATGTGCATTCATGGCGTAATTCCCTGCTCGAGCAGGTCCTTTCTCAACAATCGAATGGCGCGAAAGACGCGCAGTTTGACGGCGCCGACCGAGATGCCAAGTGCGGCGGCGACTTCTTTGTGCGGCTGCTCCTCGACGACGGCGAGCATGGCCGCGACGCGCAGGCTGGGCGGAAGGCGGCCGAAGGCCTGCGCGGCTTTCAAGCGAATCTCGGCAGCGATGCCGGGATCGGGCGATGAATTCGAGGGCAGATCGGCGACGTCCTGATCGGTCAGCTCGGACTCGGGCCGGCGCGCGCGGAGCCAATCGAGAGCGGCGCGAGTGGCGATGCGCCGCGCCCAGGGCTCGAAGGGACGCGCGGGCTCGAAGCGCGCGTGAGCGCGATGGATGCGCCAGAAGGTCTCGACCGTGAGGTCTTCAGCGGCGGCGGAATTGCGGACGATGCGCAGGATCCAGCCGTAAACGGAGCGCTGATGCTCGCGGAAGAGAGATTCGAAGGCATCGAGATCGCCTTGCCGGAACCGATCTAATACATTGTCCGATCGCTCCGGCATCTTTCTTCCCTTTCTGAACAGGTTTACGGGGGTGACGGCAGAAAGGTTACACGAAAAAGACAGGGAACAGGGAATAGGGAGTAGGGAATAGAAATGCAGTGAGCGAGGGAGCACCGACCTAAAGCGATTTTGCGGGGCGGTGAGTGAGCGCGGCATGCGCGTCTGGGCGACGGAGCGCAATAAGTGCTGAATGAGAAAATGCCTTTGTAAAACGCTTTTCAAGCGATGAAGGGGCGTTGACAGCGGTTCCTGCGCTGATTAGAGTGGGCCGCTGGGGGCGAGAAACTTTGAGCCTCGAAAAACTGCCGTGGAGCTGAAGGGAAGGTTTACTAAGGAGATGATTTCGATGCGGGGAATGCGGATGGTGGCGGGAGCGTTGCTGGGAGTTGCGGCGATTGGGGCGGTATGGGCGCAGGATGCCGAGAAACCGGCATATCTGAATCCGAATTTGCCGGCTGAGCAGCGCGCGGCCGACCTGGTGCACCGGATGACGCTTGAGGAGAAGGCAAGCCAGCTGGTGAACCAGGCGCGCCCGATTCCGCGGCTGGGCGTGCCAGGCGTACGACTGGTGGAGCGAGGCGCTGCATGGCGTGGCGGTGGTTGGAACGACGGAGTTTCCCGAGCCGATCGGGCTGGCATCGACCTTCGACACGGCCAAGATTCATGAGATGGCTATCGACATAAGCACCGAAGCACGCGTGATTTATGCGCAATCGGCGGCCGCGAACGACGGAAACAGTCTTATTTTTCACGGGCTGGATTTCTGGGCGCCGAACCTGAACATCTTTCGCGATCCGCGGTGGGGGCGTGGGCAGGAGACGTACGGCGAGGATCCGTTTTTGACGGCGCGGATGGCCGTGGCGTTTGTGACGGGGATGCAGGGGGACGATCCGCACTATTACCGCGTGATTTCAACGCCCAAGCATTTTGCAGTGCACTCAGGGCCGGAGCCGACCCGGCACTTTACCGACGTGGACGTGAGCAAGCACGACGAGCTGGACACGTATCTGCCGGCGTTTCGCGCGGCGGTGACGGAGGGCAAGGCGGGCAGCGTGATGTGCGCGTACAACGGCATCAAAGGAGAACCAGCGTGCGCGAACGAGTTTCTACTGCAGGACCAACTGCGAGGGAAATGGGGATTCCAGGGGTACGTGGTGTCAGACTGCGGGGCGGTGCGCGACATTTTTGAAGGCCACCGCTATGAGCCGACACAGGCGCAGGCATCGGCGATCAGCCTGCAGCGCGGGATGGACAACGAGTGCATCGACTTCAGAGCGAAGGTAACGGACGACCACGATTACAAGCCATATGTCGACGCAGTGAAAGCGGGCTATTTGAAGGAGAGCGACATTGATACGGCGGTGACGAGGCTGTTTACGGCGCGGATGAGGCTGGGGATGTTCGATCCGCCGGAGATGGTGCCGTACGCGAAGATTGACGCGAGCGAGCTGGACAGCGCGGCGCACCGGGCGCTGGCGCTGACGCTGGCAAACGAGTCGATGGTGATGCTGAAGAACGACGGCGTGCTACCGCTGAAAACCGCGGGGCAGAAGATGCTGGTGGTGGGACCGCTGGCGGAGCAGACACGGGTTCTGCTGGGAAACTACAACGGGATTCCGACACACACGGTGTCGATTCTGGAGGGGCTGAAGAAGGAGTTTGCGGGCGACACGATCACCTTTATGAAAGGGACGGGATTCCTAAGCACAGAAGCCTCACCTGTACCGGATGAGTTTTTGACGGTGGATGGAAAGCCGGGAGTGAAGGCGACGTATCTCAACGAGAACATTGTGAGCTTTGCAAGTGCGCAGTCGTATGTGACGCAGCCGCTGGCGACACGCATCGAGCCGGGCATCGACATTGGGGCGCAACCGGTGCCGCAAGTGGCGGAACATTTGGAGCCGCTGACGGTGAAGTGGGAGACCACGTTGACTCCGAAGGAGACGGGCGACTACAACCTGGGGGTCGAGACGGACGGATTTTTCCGCGTGTTTCTGGACGACAAGCCGGTGGAGATGGCCAACTATCCGCACGGCGTGGAGACGATCACGGGCAAAGTGCACCTGGAAGCGGGCAGGCCGTACCCGCTGCGGGTGGAGTACCAGAGGACAGGCAAAACGGCGGTGCACCTGAAGCTGATGTGGGGCAAGATCGACGAGAGCATGGATCCAACGGTGGTGACGGCGGCGAAGGACGCGGACGTGGTGGTGGCCGTGGTGGGCATTACGAGCCAACTTGAAGGCGAAGAGATGAACGTGAGCGAGCCTGGGTTTCAAGGAGGCGACCGGACGAGCCTGGATTTGCCGGAGCCGGAAGAGGATCTGCTAAAGGGCGTGGCGACGGCGGGCAAGCCACTGGTGGTGGTGCTGACGAACGGGAGCGCGCTGGCGGTGAACTGGGCGAACGAGCACGTGAATGCGATCGTGGACGCGTGGTATCCGGGCGAAGAGGGCGGGACCGCGGTGGCAGAGACGCTCTCGGGCGCGAACAACCCGGCAGGACGGCTGCCGGTTACGTTTTACAAGAGCGTTGATCAACTGCCGCATTTCGAAGACTACTCAATGAAGGCGCGGACCTACCGATATTTCACGGGGACGCCGCTCTATCCATTCGGATATGGACTGAGCTACACCAAGTTCGCATATAGCGGGCTGACGGTTCCGACGGAGGCTGTGGAGGCAGGAAGCCCGGCGATCGTGGAAGCGACGGTGACGAACACCGGAACGCGTGCGGGGGACGAAGTGGCGGAGCTTTACCTGAAGTTTCCCGACGTGGCTGGCGCGCCGCGGCTCGCGCTGCGGGGTTTCCAGCGCGTGCACCTGGGGCCGGGGGCGTCGACGAAGGTGCACTTCGAGTTGAAGCCGCGCGACTTGAGCATGGTGACGGATTTAGGCAAATTGATTGTGGCTGAGGGCGCGTACACGGTGTGTGTTGGCGGAGGGCAGCCGGAGACCGGAGCGCCCGTGGTGACGGGAACGCTCAACGTGAAGGGAACGGTGGCGATTCCGGAATAAACTATTGAAAAACAGCGCGATGAGGCGATCCGAGGGGTGAAGGCAGCAAGATCGGGCCAGCGGCTGTCAAGGATCTTCTCCCGGGCCATCCTAGAGCGAGGGACCTCGAGCCGTCTTTCGTTAACTTGCTGTAAAAATTAGAGATACTGCCGTGCATCACGCCCCCCAAAGCCGCTGGCGGGGGGAGATAGGGGTGGGATCTTCCACACCCAATGTGAATGCTTTGTGAATGCCGGGTGTAGACTTTTCTGTAGCCCGGTTAAGACTCCCTCATCGCCGGGTAAACAACCGCGAAAGGCTGTGGTTGTTGAGGTTTTATGCAAGCCATCCTCTCCGGATCGTTTCTTTCCAGCCGCAAAATCATTTCTATTTCCATTGAAAAACAGCACCGGCGTTGAGGTTTCCAACAGGAGGCCCAGGCGGAGCCGGAATTTCTCCGGCCGCCGTGGTGATTTCTGATGGCCGATCTCGCGACGGCAGTTCATGTTATTCCTGCGTCTCCGAGCCGGTTTGAGCGCAGCCCAAGGGGCACTTCAAGCCGTGCAGGCGCGTGGGTGTTTGCGCTGGCACTGCTGAGCGGCCTTGGCTATATCGGCGTGCATTTGGCCCGGGACCTGAATCAATGTGACCGTGACCAGCATCGGTCCGTACCTGCTGCTGGGGCTGGCGCTGATGATCGCGCTGGGATTCGAATTTGTGAACGGATTCCACGACACGGCGAATGCGGTGGCGACGGTGATCTACACCAATTCGCTGACGCCGAACATCGCGGTGGTGTTGTCGGGCATGTGCAATCTGGCCGGCGTGCTTTTGTCGAGCGGGACGGTGGCGTTCGCGGTGATCACGCTGCTGCCGGTGGAGCTGATTCTGAAGGTGAGCTCGGGCGCGGGATTCGCGATGGTGTTCGCGCTGCTGATTGCGGCGATCCTGTGGAACCTGGGCACATGGTGGTTCGGGCTGCCGGCATCGAGCTCGCACACGATGGTGGGGTCGATCATCGGCGTGGGGCTGGCGAGCCAACTGATGAATGTGCACAGCGGCGCTTCGGGGCTGGACTGGGGACAGGTAATCAAGGTTCTCGAGGCTCTGCTGATCTCGCCGCTGATTGGGTTTGCGTTGGCCGGCGTTTGTGATCCTCGCGGCGAAGCGGCTGATCAAGTTTCCGTCGCTGTATGAAGCGCCCAAGGACAAGGAGCCGCCGCCGTGGCCGATTCGCGCGCTGATGGTGCTGACCTGCACGGGCGTGAGCTTTTTCCACGGATCGAACGACGGGCAGAAGGGCATGGGGCTGATCATGCTGATCCTGATCGGCACGGTGCCGACGGCGTATGCGCTGAACCACGCGGTGAGCCCCGCGGAGGTGCAGAGCTTCATCGCCGCGTCAGAGCAGGCGGGGCAGATTCTGGACCGGCATGTGAATCCGGGCACGGTGCTCGATCCCGACGCGCGCGCAGAGGTGACGAAGTACATCCAGACCAAGGAATTGCAGCCGGACACGCTGCTGGCAATGAGCCAACTGGTGAACGAATTGAACCGCGAAGTGGCGGGATACAAGACGTTCCAGTCGGTTCCGGCGCGGAATCAAGCCAACGTTCGCAACGATATGTATTTGACGGCCGCGGCGCTGCGGCAGATGGAAAAGACGCACAATCCGGCGTTCACAAGCGCGGAAAGCGCGGCGCTCAAGAATTACCAGGGCAAGCTGGACAAGAGCACGAAGTTCATTCCCGACTGGGTGAAGGTGGCCGTGGCGCTGGCGCTTGGGTCTGGGCACGATGGTGGGGTGGAAGAGGGTCGTGGTAACGGTAGGCGAAAAGATTGGCAAAGAGCACATGACCTATGCGCAGGGCGCAAGTGCGGCGCTGGTGACGATGGCGACGATCTTCGCCGCCGATACCTGGGGACTGCCGGTTTCGACCACGCACATCCTGAGCTCGGGCGTGGCGGGCACCATGGCGGCGAACGGCAGCGGATTGCGCTGGTCGACGGTGCGCAATATCGCGGCGGGCTGGGTGTTCACGCTGCCGGCCGCGGCGCTGCTCTCGGGTCTGCTTTATTTCCTGTTCCACACATTTTTCTGAGAAGCGGGGTTTCGATGGCGAAGAGGCGTCCGGCGTGGAGCCGGACGCCTTTTTTGTGCGTTCGTAGAGAGGCGGCGGCGGCGAACGGGCGAAGAAAGAGGCGCATCCGGTACCATACAGAATGGTGCGTCGAGAGGAATGAGCCTGAAAGCAAAGCTGGAAGCTGTGATTTATGCCGCCGAGGAGCCGGTAACGCTGGCGCAACTGGCGGCGTTGTTTGCCGATGAGGCGCTGGAGTGGAAGGCGGAGCAGGAGGCCGCGGCCGCGGCGCAGGATGGAGCAACCGACAGCGACGGAGTGCGGCGTTGCCGCAGCTGAACGAGGCGTTTCCTTATCTGGAGCTGGAGCCGGTGGCGGCTGGGTGAAGGCGCGGCGGCGAGTTCGGGCGGCGCGGAGCCGGCGGCGGAGGCAACGCCGGAGAGCGGTGCCGAAGCCCGACGACAGCCGCCAGGCGGCGGGCGACAGAGGCAGACGGAAGAAGCCGGTGCGGGCGATGAGGCCGCAGGCCGAAGCGGAGGCGAAGCGCGCAGGCGCGGTTGCGCGAACGCGAGGCGCGCGACGCGATCAAGCAATTGCTCGACGAGCTGATTGCGGAGTACGCGGCCGACGGGCGCGGCATCGAGATTCGCGAGATTGCCGGCGGGTACCGCATGGCGACCAAGCCGGAGTGCCACGACGCGGTGCGGTCGTTTGTGAAGAGCCTGAAGCCGCCGCTCAAGCTGTCGTTGCCGGCGCTGGAGACGCTGGCGGTGATTGCCTACAAGCAGCCGGTGACCGCGCCGGAGGTGAACGAGATTCGCGGCGTGGATTCGTCGGCGGTGTTCGGGTCGCTGCTGGCGCGCAAGCTGATCGCGACGGCGGGGCGCAAGCCGGTGGTCGGGCGGCCGATTCTCTACAAGACCACGCGGGAGTTTCTGCTGCGCTTTGGGCTGAAGGATGTGACGGAGCTGCCATCGATGGAGGAGTTCGAGAAGATGGCGGCGAGCGAGCTGGAAGAGGCGGCGCTCGAGGCCGGAGATGAGACGGCTAGCGGAAGCCGCGGCGGAGTTCAACGCGGATATGAGCGTGGAGACGGACGAGGCGGCGAGCGAAGAGGCCGGCGGAAACGAAACACCCCAGAGGCCGCACCAAGCGGCGCAGAGTAAGAAGAAACAGAGGCAGTTCCCCATGAAAAAGGATTCGAAGTCCAAGGCGAAATCGCCGACGGTCAAGCGCGCGCAAAAAAGCGTGGCGAAGAGCACGAAGGCAACGGACAAGAGCAAGACCGTGGGCGCGAGCAAAGTGACGAGCGCGAAGGCCAAGACAGCGGCAGTGAAGGCGAAGACGCCGGCCGCAAAGACGAAGGCGACAAAGGCCGCGCCGGCGGAAAAGCCGGAGGCGAAGCGCGCAGCGAAGGCGACGACGCCTGCGGCCGAGAGCAAACAGTCTGGCGCGAAGAGTCGGAAAACGCAAGGTCAAGATTCAGGATGCGACAGGGTTCCGGATCGATGAGCCGGTGCTGGATCCGATTGGGGATGTGATCAGCGGAGAGGCGCGGACTTATCTGGGCGAGGTTGAGCGCAGGGCCAGGCGAGATGGAGGCGTACCGGGAGGAGACGGAGATTCGGCGGCTGGATGGAACTCTTGAGGCCGGACCGGGGATGGCAGCGGCGAGCGGGGCTGGCGAAGTTGCCGGCGCGGACGAAGACGAGGTTGAAGAAGAGACAGGCGCGGCGGAACGGCAACCGGCGAAGCTGGAGCGGCTGCAGAAGATTCTGTCGCGGGCGGGAATTGCGAGCCGGCGGCACGCCGAGGAGATGATTGTCGCCGGCCGCGTGATGGTGAACGGGCAGGTGGTGACGCAGCTGGGAAGCAAGGCCGATGCCGCGCGCGACCACATTCGCGTGGACGGCAAGCTGCTGCACGGCGCCGAGCGGCACCGGTACTTTGTGCTGAACAAGCCGAAGGGCTACGTGACGACGGTGAGCGATCCCGAGGGCCGGCCGACGGTGATGGAGTTCTTCGCGAAGATGCACGAGCGGCTGTATCCCGTGGGGCGGCTGGACTACCAGAGCGAAGGCCTGCTGCTGATGACGAACGACGGCGAGCTGGCGAACCTGCTGACGAAGGCCGGATCGGGCGTGGAGAAGACGTATCTGGTGAAGGTGGCCGGACAGCCGAGCGAGGAGGAACTGGAGCGGCTGCGCGGCGGCGTGGCGATTGAGCGCGGCGAGGCGGGATCGGAGCGCGTGCGGACGGCGCCGGCGCGGATCCGGCAGGTGCGCGAGGGCGACAATCCGTGGTACGAGGTGGTGCTGACGGAGGGGCGCAATCGCGAACTGAGAAAGATGTTCGCGGCGATCGGGCACTTTGCGGAGAAGATTCGCCGCGTGGGGTACGGGCCGCTGGTGCTGGACGTGGAGCCGGGCAAGCTGCGCGAGCTGACGCGGATGAGGTGAACGCGTTGCGGCTGACGGCCGAGGGAAAGATGAAGCCGCGACGCATGAGAGTGGATCTGACGCTGCCAAAGGAAGCGGGGCGGGCGCCCGGAAGACGGGGCGAGAGGCCGGCGAGACCGTGGCGAGACAAGCCGGCTGGAAAGCGGTTCGGGCGGCGAGAGGAGCGCGGGCAGAGAACGGAATGGAAGCCGAGGGAGCGGACGTTTGGCGGCGGACGCGAAGTCGGCGCTGCACGAAGCGGAGAACGGCCGAGGTTTGACAAGCGGCAGGACAAGCCATTTGGAGCGAGGCCGAGTCTTGGACGATCGGGAGAAGGACCGAATGCGGGTAAAACTGGGGGCTTCGGAGAGCGACCGCGACCGAAGTTCGGCGAGCGGCGGCCGTTTTCCGGCGGCCAGCGCCCGTTCGGTGGAGGACGGCCTTCGACCGGGTCAAAGCCGAGGTTCGAGAGGCCAGGGTTTAAGCGACCGGAGTTTGGTGGTAAGCCGCGCGAGCAGGCAGCAGGCCGATTTGAGAATGCGCCGAAGAAGCCTTTTCGCGCGCAGGGTGAGCGGCCGTTTTCGAAGCCGGGCGAGGGACCGAAGAAGCGATTCGGAGGCGAGCGAGGCAAGGGGTTTGGCGGGGGCGCGGAAAGCAAGAGGAGTTGGACGCCGAGGCCGGATCGCGCGAGGAATGAAGAAGGGCGTGGGCAGACGGGGAGTGGGGATCGGCCTGCTCCGGCGTTTCGCGAGAAGCGTTGGGAAGGGAAAGGCGCGTCGGCTGGAGCGGGGAGGCCAAGGCCTGCATTCGGCACGAGGCCGGGGGCGGGGAGACCGAGACCTCCTTTTGGCGCAAAGCCGGGTGGGTTCGCGAGGCCGGGCAAGCCGGGTGGGTTTGCGAAGCCGGGCAGGCCAAGCGGCGGCGCAAATCGAGGTGGTCCGCGCCCGGGCGGCAGACCGCACGGTGGCCAGAAACGGGGCTAGCGGTTGGTGGTTAAGATCAATCGGCCCTGCAAGAGCCAGCAAAAGAACAACCGCAGATCCTTCGACTCCCGTTGCTGTGCTCCGGTCGCTCAGATGGGATGAAAAGGGGCGTACCTTCCTGATACGTGCTCAAGGCACACAGACTGCTTAGGAGGAAGGTACGCCATGAAGACCCACGTAGGGGTAGATTTTCACCAACGATTTTGTTACTTGACGGCATTGGATGCAAGCGGAAAAACGCGCAAGCAGGGCCAAGTGGTGAACGAAGGGGAAGCTTTGCGGGCGTGGTTGCGGCACGCTTCCTGGGCCGCGACAGGTGGTGGTGGAAGCAAGTGGATTTTGGCCGGCGTTTGCGCGCGCCGTAGCGCCGGAGAGCGAACATCTGGTGATGGTGCATCCGCAGCGGGTGAAGGCGATCGCATCGGCGAAGCTGAAGAACGATCGCGTGGATTCGCAGACGCTGGCGCATCTTTCGCGGAGCGATCTTCTGCCGGAAGCGTGGATGGCCGATGCGCCGACGCAACAGTTGCGCTTGCTAGTTCGGCTGCGGATTACGCTGGGCCGGCAGCGGGCACGGGCCAAGAACCAGTTGCAGGCGGTGCTGCACCAGGAGGGATTCAGGAAGCCGGTTACGGATGTGTTCGGCAAGCGCGGACGGGGGTGGCTCGCAGGGTTGGAGTTGAGTGCCGCCGGCCGTGTGGTTGTGGACACGTGGCTGCGCGAGGTGGACCATCTGGACATGGAGCTGGCCACGCAGATACGGGAGCTGGAACGGATGGCCAGGGCGGATGCGCGGGCGAGATTTCTCCAGACGGTTCCGGGGATAGGCCGGTATGCGGCGATGGTGATCCTGGCTGAGTGGGGCGACGTGGAACGGTTCGGGAACAAGCGCGCGCCGGCCAGCTATGCGGGCTTGACGCCGGTGGTTCGTGAGTCGGCAGGCAAGCGCAGACGGGGCGGGATTACGCACCAGGGATGGAATACGCTGCGCTGGATCATGCTGCAGGTGGCACAGGTAGCGGCGCGGTATTGGCCGGGAGCACGGAGTTACTATGCGGGTCTGCGGGCCCGCAAGCCTGCACAGGTGGCCCGGATCGCACTGGCGCGCAAGCTGTTGACCGTGGTGTGGGCGTTGCTGCATCACGGAGTGTGTTACGACGAGGAGTTGTTTATCCGCGGCTGAAGAAAGCCGGCCATGGAAAAGTGGAAAACTGAGAGACACTTCCCACTTTCCCACGGCCGCTACGGCTACGGGCAGAAGGTATTCGCGACGGTTGCAAGGAGAACCCGGCCAGCTCGTTCATCCTATGTCCACCGGGGATCGATGCAAGACCCCCCGAAAGGGCCTTCTCAGATGGAGCGGCCGGGATTCGTATCACCCTTGTGTGCCAAGAGCACGAATAGAAGTCTGTCGGCAACCATGCGCAAATACCTGTGGACAGGTGCGGCCTTTTTCATAGAAGGATGACAGCGTTGTGGATAGGGTACCCGCGCTCAGGAGGCGCGCACCTGGCCGCGGCCGTGGCGCTTGACGGCGTACATGCGCGCGTCGGCAGTGCCGATGATCTCATGCCCTTGCCTGCCGTCTTCGGGCGCAGAGGCCAGGCCCACGCTCGCGCTCACGCTGAGCTTGAGACCGGTCTTCATCCGGAACTCGGTCTCCATCAGCGATGAGTGGGTGACCTTTGTGACGTCGAGCGCGGATTTGGGGGACGTTTCCGGCATCAGAACCACGAATTCGTCGCCGCCGTAGCGGAAGCACAGATCCTGCTTGCGGCTCAACTCCTGGAGCCTACGCCCGGTAAGAGCAAGCAGTTCACTGCCGATCATGTGCCCGTGCGCATCGTTGACCAGCTTGAAGCGATCCAAATCCCAAAACGCGAGGCTTAAGGGAAACTGGTGCTTTTTCAAGCGTTTCAACTCGCGGCCGAGAACATCGTAGAGGTGACGCACGTTGTAGAGAGCGGTGGTGTCGTCAGTAATGGTGAGTTGCTGGATGCGCTCGACATCGCGCGCATTTTCAATGGCGATGGCTGCATGGTCGGCAAGAATGTGCAGGAAGGCGATGGAATAGTCCGACATTTCGGCGCGGGGATTGAGGATTTCGATGACGCCCTGTGTGCCGGTGCGTCCCCGCAAAGGCAGGGCGATGACCGACCTGACGCTGCTGATGCCGGGAGTGGCGGATTGGGCGGCGCGCGGATCTCCGGCGACTTCGGGCACGATGAGGGTCTCCCCGTGCTGGAGGACCCATCCGGCGACGCCCTCGCCGGGCTTGACGCGAAGGCCGCGCAAGGCTTCCTGTTCCTGGCCCGCCGCGATGGCGTAGTAGAGATCCTGAGTGTTCTGGTCGAGCATCAGCAGCGCCCACAACTCAGCCTCAACCATGCGCTCCATGTGCTCGAGGATAGTGCGCAGGATCGTATCGAGATCGAAGCTCGAGGTGAGCGATCGCGCCAACTGGTGAAAAACAAGCAGATCGGCGAGCGGGATGCGCCCTTCCGTCTCGTTTGGCATGTTCGGGCCCTGCGGGGGAAGCACTGCAATCATTCTTTCACAACAAGTGTCGCGCACAAGCTGAACTCCCGCTCGCGCCACGCTCGATCAACCGCCAATGTGGACCATGGACCGGGAGGGTTTGAGGAATCCCGGCTCACCAATGTGGTGTCGAGCCTCCTTCCCCTGGATGGTACGCACGATGTAAGCGCGGAGTTCCTCGTCGCCGGCGCCGGCGCGAAGGCGGCCATAGAGGTCGTGCTCGACTTGCGAGAACAGGCAGGTGCGAATTTTGCCGTCGGAGGTGAGGCGCACGCGGCTGCAGGCGCCGCAAAACGCCTGGCTGACCGGGGCAATGATTCCGATTTCGCCTACGCCGTCAAAAAAGGTGTAGCGCCGGGCAGTTTCGCCGGCCTCGCGCGGTGGAAGTTCGACCAGCGGAAGAGTGCGGCCGATGCGCTCGGCAATCTCGCGGAGCGTGACGACGATCTCAGGCGTCCAGAGGCGGCCCTCTTCGAGAGGCATGAACTCGATGAAGCGGACGACGACGTTTTCTGCACGGGCGAAGCGAGCAAAGCCTTCAATCTGGTCATCGTTGAAGCCACGGAGGAGCACGCAGTTGATTTTGAGGGGCGTGAGCGCGGCGGTGCGGGCGGCGCGAATGCCGGCGAGGACTTTGGAGAAACTGCCCTCCACGCGGGTAATGCGCTCGAATGTGGCTGCATCGACTGCGTCCATGCTGACTGTGACGCGATTGAGGCCGGCGTCCTTGAGCGGCTGGGCAAGCGACTCGAGAAGGTGGCCGTTGGTGGTGAGTGCGAGGTCCAACGGCTCGCCGTCGAAAGTGCGGAGGCGGGACAGCTCCTTGATCAGATCGACGAGACCGCGGCGCAACAGCGGTTCACCGCCCGTAAGGCGTACTTTGGTGATGCCGAGACCGACAAAGACGCCGATGAGGCGGAGGTACTCCTCGATGGCCAGCTCGGGATACTGCGCCCCGGCCTCTCCGGTGCGGCAGTAAACGCATTTGTAGTTGCAGCGGTCCGTGATGGAGACGCGCAGGTCGTGAATCACACGCCCATGGCTATCGGTGAGCGGCAAGTGCGGCGCCTGCGCGAGGAATGCGGAGAGGGAAGGGGCAGCCATCGGCAACTTCAAGCGTATACCTTTTTCGCCGGGGCTTGAAAGGCCGGGGGATTCGATGGCGGGGCGGGCAGAAGGGAAGCGATAGCATGATAGAGCGAGCGTGCCACGGCGCGGCTCGCAATGTCTCGAAATCGGCGAAGGAGCAAGGAATATGGCCGCAACGGGAGCCAGACCCGCGGGCGCGACGGACGAAGCCGGCGCGGCGGTGGCCGTGCGGCAGATGTTTGACTCGATCGCGCCCCGGTATGACCTGCTGAATCACGTGCTCTCAGCCAATGTGGACCGGCTGTGGTGGCGGAAGGCTGCGCGCAGGTTTGCGGAGGTGCTGGCGCGGCCAGAGGCGGCGGTGCTGGATATCTGCTGCGGCACGGGCGATTTGACGATGGCGCTTCTGAAGCTGCGGCCGCATGGGGCGCAGCCGATTCTCGCCGGTGATTTTGCGCCCGTGATGCTGCGGCGCGGCGCGGAGAAGTTTGGGGCGAAGGAGTTGCGCGGATCGGCGGACGAATCGGCGGGGCGCCTTATGCGGTGGCGATTGAGGCCGATGCGTTGCACCTGCCGCTTCGCGCGGAATCGCTCGACTTGATTGTGACTGCGTTTGGATTCAGGAATCTGACGAACTACGAGGCGGGCCTGAAGGAGTTCTTTCGCGTACTAAAGCCGGGCGGGCAGTTGGGGATTTTGGAGTTCAGCGAGCCGGGAGGCGTGGTGGGAAAGGCGTATGGCGTGTACTTCCGGCACGTGCTGCCCGCGATCGGGCGCATGATCTGCGGGAAGGATGGGGCCTACAACTATCTGCCGAGCTCGGTGGGCAGTTTTCCGCCGCCCGGTGCGATGCTCGCGATGATGCGGACGGCGGGCTTTGCGGAGTGCGCCTGGCAGCCGTACACGTTTGGAATTGCAGGGTTGTACACGGCAATGCGACCCACGGTAGTCTAGGAGCCTGATGCCCCCCGCCGTCTCCAGTTCGCGCGCGACCGAGCCAACGGTGGCGAGTTTCTCCGCCGAAAAGCAGCGTGTGGCGCGGCGGTCGATGGCGGCCGCGGCGGTGATGACGCTGCTGAAGGTGGCTGCCGGCCTGCTGTCAGGGTCGCTGGGAGTGCTTTCGGATGCGGCACATTCGGGACTGGACCTTGTGGGCGCGGCGCTGACGTACTTTTCCGTTCACGTGAGCGACAAGCCGGCGGACGAGGATCATACGTACGGCCACGGGAAGATCGAGAATCTCTCCGCCTTCAGCGAGGCGGGGCTGATGGCCGTTTCCTGTGCGTGGATCATCTGGGAGGCGGTGCAGCGGATCTTCTACCACCCAGTGGAAGTGCACCACTCGCTATGGCCGGTGCTGGTGCTGGTGACTTCGATCGGTGTGGACATCTGGCGTTCGCGGCAACTGCGTGCGGTGGCTGTGCGTACGGGATCGCCGGCACTGGCGACCGACGCATTCCATTTTGCTTCGGACATCTGGGCGACGCTGGCGGTGCTGGCGGGACTGGTCGCCTCGTGGGTGGGCGAGCGGCTACAGATCGGCGCGCTGCATTATGCCGATCCGCTGGCGGCCGTGGTGGTGTCGCTGATGATTCTGCGCATGACGGTGCGGCTGGGCCACGAGGCGGTGGGCGCGCTGGTGGACGAAATTCCTGCCGAGACGCGGCGGAAGCTGGTGCGAGAGGTGGAGCGCGTGGATGGGGTGCTGGCCGTGGAGCGGGCGCGTGTGCGCCGTGCGGGAGCAGGCTACTTTGCCGACGTTACGCTGGCGCTGCCGCGGCGATATACCTTTGAGCACACCGGCGAGCTGGTTGAGGCGGCCACTGCCGCTGTGCAGCGCGCGCTGCCCGGGGCCGATGTCGTCATCCACACCATTCCGCGCGAAACCAAGGCGGAAAGCATCTTCGACCGGGTGCGCGCGGTGGCGGCGCGCAACAACGTGTCGGTGCACGAGCTCAGCATCCAGACGCATCATGGGCGCCTGCAGGTGGAATTGCACATGGAGCTTGAAGAGCACCTGGCGCTCCGGGAGGCGCACGGCTTCGTGACGGCTCTCGAAGCGCAGATTCTGCGCAACGTTCCGGAGGTCGACTCGGTTCTGACGCACATCGAGAGCGAGCCGGCAACAATCGAGCAGCCCGAAGAAGAACTTGTGGAGGACCGGAGGCTGGAGAAGGCACTGCGCTCGGCGGCAGCGGGGTTGCCAGAAATCGTGGACGTGCACGCTGTTGCCGTGGGCCGGACGCGAGAACACATCTCGGTGACCTGCCACTGCACGTTGCCCGACGAGCTGCCGATGAATCGCGTGCATGAGGTGATCACCGCGCTCGAAGACCGGTTCAAGCTGGAGTGCCCGGAGGTGTACCGGGTGACTATTCATCCGGAGCCGGTGACGGATAATACGCGGTAGAGGGAAAACCGTATTCCTCGAGTGTGGACAGGATTCATGAACACCGGTCCGATTGCCAGAATCTTTCGCATTGCCTGGCTGCTGATGCTGCTGGTGGCAGTGGGGTTGCTGTCGGCGATTCTGACGATGCAGTTCGCGATCCACGGCGCGGAGGTGCAGGTGCCGGCGCTGAAAGGGATGACGACTGCCGATGCGCGCAGCGTGGCAGCCGGACTGGGGTTGGACCTGGACGTGGACAACCGCTACTACTCGAGCGATGTGGCTGCGGGGCACATCCTGTCGCAGTCGCCGGCGGCGGGAACGGTGGTGCGGCGCGAGTGGAGGGTGCGCGTGGCCGAGAGCCTTGGCCCGCAAAAGGTGGATGTGCCGGACACGGTGGGCGCAAATGAGCGCGTGGCTGCGCTGGAGTTGCGGCGCGCAGGCCTCGAGGTGGGCGAGACTGCGCGGCTGCCCTACGGGTCGGCTGCGGAAGGAACCGTGCTGGCGCAGGACCCGCCGGCCCACGCGCAGGGTATTGAGCAACCGAGTGTGAACCTGTTGGTGGCCGCGCCGGACGATGAAACGCCGGATGGGTATGTGATGCCCGACCTGACCGGCTGGCAGTTCACGAGCGCGCAAGCGGCGCTCAAGAAGGTTGGGATCAAAACCGCGCCGCCGAGTTTTGTGGATGTGCCGGTGGCGCCGGTGGGAAGCGGCGATGCGCCGCTGAAGCTGCCGGTGAGGCCGGGCGCAGTGCTGACGCAGTCGCCGGGTGCGGGCACTCGCGTGGACCAGAGCACCGTGGTGAAACTGACCGTGGTGAAATAGGCGGGGATGGGAGGCAAACACATGGGATTGAGCGAGGATTTGGAAAAGATTGCGCTGCAGGAGCGTGAACTGCGGTTGCCGCGCCTGGATGCGCGCGTGGCGTGGGAGCTCGGTTCGAGGATTCGAACGATGGCGCTGGAGCGCGGACTGACGCTGGTGGTCGATGTGCGGCGTTTCGGACAGCCGCTGTTTTATGCAGCGCTTGACGGGACGACGCCGGACAATCCCGAATGGGTGCGGCGCAAGAGCAACGTGGTGGCGCGCTTTCATCGCAGCTCGTATGGCGTGGGAATGACGCAGAAGATGAAGGGGACAACGCTTTTTGAGCGGCAGGGGCTGCCTGTGACGGATTATGCGGCGGATGGCGGATCGTTTCCGCTGGCAGTGGAGGGAGCGGGAGTAGTGGGCAGCGTGACGGTCTCGGGGCTGCCGCAGCGCGACGATCACAACCTGGTGGTCGAGGCATTGTGCGCGATGCTGGGGCGGGACTTCGCGGCGCTAAAGCTGGAAGCGGAGCAGGCGTAGAGAGAGACTTGCTGTTGTGGATGGGCGCTAGAGTTGGTTGAACAAACAATGTTGGTGGGTTAGAGAGAGTTCCCTCAGAGGCTAAAGCCCCCTATCATTTTGCGCCATTTACGGCACGACTGAAGTCGTGCGCTTTCAAAACTGGATTCATACCACCATTTCTAGGGCGTGTTAACACTATCTGAGGGCTTCGACGATGAGGGCGAAGGTGAGGAAGCCGAGGAAGAGCAGGTCCAGCTTCTCGAAGCGGGAAAAGATGCGGCGGAATCCTTTCAGTCTGCGGAAGAGCCTCTCGACTTCATTACGCTTGCGGTACATGGCTTTGTCGTATTGCCAAGGCTGGAGCCGGTTGCTCTTGGGTGGAACCACTGGGATGAAGCCGAAATCCAGCGCCAGTTGCCGGGTTTCGTTGTCTTCGTAGGCACGGTCCATGATCAGATGAAGCGGCGCCGGCAGCGGACCGATGCCACCCAGTAGCTGTCGTCCTTCAACTGCGTCGGAAGCCTGGCCCGGAGAGAGCGCGAAGGTTATAGCCGTTCGAGCATTCGCGGCAACCATATGAATCTTGGTGGTCCATCCGCCGCGGGATTTTCCGATGGCCTGGGGGCCGTTTTTTTTAACGCCCCGGTGCCGTCCGGGTGCACCTTCACGATAGTGGAGTCCATCTTGACCGCCTCGATCTTGATGCGCACGATCTGTTCGCGCTGCAACAGTTCGAAGACCTGGTCCAGCACGCCGCTCTTGGACCAGCGATTCATGCGCGTGTAGATGGTGTGCCAGGGGCCGAAGCGCTTGGGTAATCCACGCCATTTACAGCCTTGCTCGGCGACATACAACACCGCGTTGAGGAACTGCAGGTTGGTCACCTTCACGTTGCCCCGCTGCACAGGCAACGCGTTCTCTATCCGGCGATACTGCGCTTCGCTGATCTCCACCTACTCACAATAACAGAAAATCTCAATTAGTGTTAACACGCCCTAGGCGATTTTCTCGATCAGCGCGACAAAGAAGCCGTCGGTGGGTAGAGCGCCGGGCAGAAGGCGGAGTGCGCCTTCGGGTGTGAGGCAAACGCGCAGACGTTCAGCGCCGGCGGCAGTGAGGATTCCCGATTTGCGAGGGGTTTCGATGTGCGCCGCGAGGGAGATTTGACGGACGCCGCGATTTTCAGCGAGGACAGCGGAGACGACCTTCTCGTTCTCTTCGGGCTCGAGCGAACAGGTGGAATAGACGACGCGGCCGCCGGAGCGGACCGAGCGCAAGGCGGCGCGAAGAAGTTCGCGCTGGCGTTCGGCGTGACGCGGCAAATCCTCCGCGCGCAGGCGGTGGCGAATTTCTGGATTGCGGCCCAGGGTTCCGGTGCCGCTGCAGGGCACGTCGGCGAGCACGAGATCGAAGGCCGATTCATCTTTCAGCACAGTTGCGTCAGCGAGACGGCATTCCACGCGGCCAGCATAGGCAGCGAGACGCGCAGTCAACTCGGCTAACCGCCTCTGGCTCGACTCGCACGCCAGGATGCGAGCCTGCGGGTTGCGCTCGGCGAGGATGAGCGTTTTTCCGCCGGGCGCAGCGCAGGCGTCGAGGATGGATTCGATCTTGCGGCTGGAATCCTCGGGGGCGCACGCGGCGAGCTCGGCGATCAACTGCGATCCTTCATCCTGCACGCGCACGCGGCCCTCGCGATAGGCCGCCGTTGCGGTGACGTCGCCCGAGACGACTGCGCGAGCGGCGGTGAGGATGGCTCCGGGTTCCAGGCGAACGCCGGCTTCGATCAGTTCGGCTTCGACGGCGGCGTCCGCGGGGCGAACGATTCGCGGAGGCTGGGCCTGGCCGTGGCGGCAGATGGCGCGTGTTGCGTCCAAGCCATAGAAATGGGTCCAGCGTTCGACCATCCAGGCGGGGTGAGCATAAGCTTGTGCGATTTCGGTGGCGGAGGCTCCCTCAGGGGCTAAAGCCCACTCGAATTTTGCGGCGCTTTCGGCACGACTAAAGTCGTGCCCTGATACAAAGCTCTCCTTCGAGGGAGCTTCTTCGTGAGATGTAGTGTCTTGCCCTTTCAAGGCTGAGCCGACCACGTTGCTGTCAGCGGCGGCGAATTTGCGGAGGACGGCGTTGACCAGTCCGGAGGCGAAGCGGTGGCCGGATCGCTTGGTCAGCTCCACGCTCTCATCGATGGCGGCGTGGGCGGGAACGCGATCGAGAAACTGGAGCTGAAAGGCTCCCATGCGGAGGGCGATCGAGACTTCCGGATCGAGTTTGGCCCCCGGCTTCTTGGTCAGAAGTTTCAATTCCTCGTCGAGGCGAATCTGCCAGCGAAGCACGCCGAGCACCAAGGTTGTGGCCAGATGGCGATTGGCGAGCGAGAGTGAGTCAATTGCTTTCGACCGCAGAAGATCATCGGAGTGGGCTTTGCCGCGCTCGACGGCCAGCAAAATGGCGAAGGCGGCCTTTCGTGCAGGAGAGATGGCGGACACGGCGTTCAACCGAGGCGCGCGTCCGCAGAGAGCGGATTCCCGCGCAGAAACTCATCGGTGGTCATGCGTTTCTTGCCTTCGAGCTGAAGTTCGAGGAATTCAAGCCAGGTATTCCCGGCGCACGCGGCCAGAAGGCGATGATTCTCGACGACAACCCAGCCCGGCTCGGCAAAGCCGAGGCCCTCGGCGTAGCTGCCGCGCGCAATGGCCATGCGATGCACGATCAGCTTCTTGCCGTTGAGAGCGGTGAACGCGCCGGGCCAGGGCTGAAATCCGCGCCAGCGATTGTAGATTTCGTGCGCGGTGCGCGCGGCAAAGTCGATGCGGCCGTCTTCGCGGTCGAGGAGCGGAGCGAAGGTCGCGGCCTCGTGACTCTGCGGTTGAGGATGGATCGTGCCGTTGGCCAAACCGGCCAGGGTTTCGACGACCAACGGCGCGCCGGCGCGCGCCAGCAAAGGAAAAAGATCGGCGGCAGTTTGGTTGGGTCCGATTTCCATGGTCTGCTGGAGCAGAATCGGTCCGGTGTCGAGCCCCTCTTCCAGAAGCATCGTGGTATTGCCGGTATAGGCGTCGCCCATGGCAATGGCCCACTGGATGGGCGCCGCGCCGCGGTATTTGGGCAGCAGGGAGGCGTGGAGATTGATGCAGCCAAGCCGGGGCAGGGCGAGCATCCAGGGCGGAATGATGCGGCCGTAAGCGACTACGACAATGGCGTCGGGCGCGATGGACTCAAGCTGGGAGCGAAACTCGGCGTTGTTGCGAATCTTTTCGGGCTGGGTGACCGGGAGCCCGGCGGCAAGCGCGGCCTGTTTGACGGGCGGAGCGGTGAGTTGCTGGTCGCGCCCCGAGGGCCGGTCAGGTTGCGAAACGACGAGCGCGATTTGATGGCGCGCCGCGAGCAGAGCTTCAAGCGTGGGGACGGCGAACTCCGGGGTGCCGCAAAAGACGAGCTTGAGGCCGTTCCCAGCGTCGGTCATGGCAGAGTTACCAGGTACCCTCGTTCTGCATCTTGCGAATCTTGCGCAGATTCAGGCTACGCTTGAGCGCGCTCATGCGAAAGAGAAAGAGGATGCCGTCGAGGTGATCGATCTCATGCTGGAAAGCGCGCGCGAGCAACTCTTCGCCGTCCATCTCAAACCATTTGCCGTTCTCGTCCTGAGCGCGAATGCGAACCTTGGCCGCGCGCACGACTTTCTCGCGAATGTCGGGAAAGCTGAGGCAGCCTTCTTCCTCGTACTGTTTGCCCTCGCTCAAGGATGATCTCAGGATTGATGAGCACGAGCTTCTGCGCGGGATCCTTGCCCATGGCTCAGGTCGATGACCGTGATGCGCTTGGAGACGCCGACCTGCGGCGCAGCCAGGCCAATGCCCTGCGAGGCGTAGGTGGTCTCGAACATGTCGGCCACGAACTTGCGCAACTCGGCGTTGAATTCGGTCACCGGTTCGCCGGGCTGCTCAAGCACCGGCTCAGGATATTTCACAATCGTCAGAATCATTGCCGCTGCTAAAAGCTCCGTATCTGTTCGATGTATCCATCAAAATTTCGCTTCAACTCCACCAACGAGTCGCCGCCAAATTTCTCGTGGGCCAGGTTGGCGAGAACCAGGGCGACCATGGCCTCAGCAGCCACGCCCGCGGCGGGGACCACGCAAATGTCGCTGCGCTCGTAGCTTGCGCTGGTGGGCTCGCGGGTGTCGAAACGCACCGATTCGAGCGGCTGGCGCAGCGTAGAGATGGGCTTCAGGTAGCCGCGAACGACGATGTCCTCGCCGTTGGAGACGCCGCCCTCGATGCCTCCCGCGTTGTTGTGCGGCCGGGTGAAGCGCGTGGGCCTTCCCGGCGGATTTACGCTGGCGTAATGAATGGGATCGTGAACGCGCGAGCCGAACGTAGCCGCGGCGGCCACGCCGCGGCCGATCTCGACGGCCTTCACGGCCTGCAGGCTCATCACCGCCCAGGCAAGCTGGCCGTCGAGGCGCTCATCCCAGTTGGCGTAGGAGCCGAGGCCGGCGGGAACAGAGTGCGCCACAACTTCAAAGATGCCGTTCACGGTGTCGCCGGCACGCGACGCTGCGTCCACTTCCTCTTTCATGCGCGCTTCGGCGGCGGGATCGACGCAGGCGAGGACGACATCTTCCTTTGCCGCCGAGAGCCGCAATCTCCTCCCACGCTGCGTCGCGGTCGAGCTCGGCGCTGGCCTACGCGAATCACGTGGCTCGCGACTTCGATGCCGATGCTGCGCAGCAGCAGCTTGGCGAATGCGCCGGCGGCAACGCGGGCGGCGGACTCGCGCGCCGAAGCGCGCTCCAGCACGTAGCGCGCATCGGGGAAGTTGTATTTCAGCGCGCCGGCCAAGTCGGCGTGGCCCGGCCGCGGCGAAGCCACGGCGCGATGCTTGGCGGGATCGCCGGCCTCGACCGGCAGCTTCTCCTGCCAGTTCTTCCAGTCGCGATTGATCGAGTTGAATGGCGATCGGCGAGCCAATGGTTTTGCCGTGGCGCACGCCGGAGAGGATGTGCGCTTGGTCGGTCTCGATCTTCATGCGGCCGCCGCGGCCATAGCCCTGCTGGCGCCGCCAAAGCTCGCGGTTCACAAAATCAAGGTCGACTGGAACGCCGGCGGGAAGTCCCGGAGACAAGCGCAATCAGGGCTTCGCCGTGGGATTCGCCGGCTGTGGAGAAGCGGATCATACAGATTCGATTGTAAATGCGAGCAGGCGTGAAACCACCTTTTAAGGAAGTCGCGCAAATCTTCGGGCGGCTGCAGCCAGACGTCGGCGGCGGTGGGGCGGAATTGGCGGCGGACGAGCACGCCAAGGCCGTGTCCCTCGATCGCGCGAAAGGCTGATTCGTCGGTGAGGTCATCACCGAGATACGCAGTGGGATGTGAGTCGCGGCCGGAGGTCTCTTCAAGAATGGCGGTGACCGCTTCGCCTTTGTCGCGGCCTGCGCGCAACTCGAGGCCGGCTTCGAATTCAAGCAAGCTGAGGCCGTCCATTTGAGTGAGTGGCTCGAAGAGGGCGCGGGTGCGCTTTTCGATGGCTTTGACGCGCGCGGGTGTGGCGCCGCGCCAGTGCATGGCAATTGCGTTCGGTTTTTGTTCAATCAGCCCGCCGGTGGCTTGGCGCAGAAGCTCGTCGCGCAGAGAGTCGAGTTTGGCGCGGACTGTGGGAGAAAGCTGTTCGAGCTCGCGACGGCCGCTGGCGTGGAGACGTTCGGCGCCATGCAAGCCCCAGACCTCGGGCGCGGGTTCCACACCAAGCAGGGGCAAGATTTCGGCGGCAGGTCGTCCGGTGACGACGACCATGCGCGTGCGGCCCTGGTTTTGAATTTGATTCAGGAGATCGCGCACGCCGGCCCAAGGCAGCGCCTGGAAGCGGTCGACGCGGAACGGCGCCAGCGTCCCGTCGTAGTCGAGCAGCAATGAAGGGCTGGCCGCGCCTGAGAAGGCGCCAAAGAAATCGTCCAGCTTCTCTACTGCCTCGCTCGTCAATCGACGTTCTCTTTCATGCCAGTTTTTCGTCCGGGATCTCCGCTTCGCGGACGGCGGATGGCGCGACACGGTCGGGCGCAGTGCCTTCCGCGGGTTCCAGCCGCAACTCGCGCAGGTCGCCCAACACGTTCGCCGCCCACATATAGATGTTGTATTCCATCACCTGTCGCCGCATCCTTTGCATGCGCTCGCGGCGCTCCGCGCGGCTCATCTCCAGGGCAATGTGGATCGCCTCGGCCACACCGACGACGTCGTAGGGATTGACCAGCAGAGCGTCGCGCAGCTCCACGGCCGCGCCAGTAAACTTGCTCAGCACAAGCACGCCGTCTTCGTCGTCGCGCGCGGCAACGAACTCCTTGGCGACCAGGTTCATTCCGTCGTGGAGCGAAGTGACGAGGCAAATATCAGCGGCGCGGTACCACGCCGCACCTCTTCGTGGTTGCACTGGCGTTCGATGAGAACGATGGGTCTCCAATGCGCGGTCTGATAGCGGGCGTTGATGCGCTCGACGGTCTCCTCGACGCGGCGGCGCAGTTCAGCGTAGCTGGGGATGCGCGTCCGGCTGGGCGCGGCGATCTGCACCATGGTCAGGCGCTCGCGGTGCCAGGGGTGCTCTTCGAGGAGCTGGCCGATGGCCTCAAGCCGCTCGACGATTCCCTTGGTGTAGTCCAGCCGGTCCACGCCGAGCGCCAGGGTCTCAGCACGCACACCGAACTCGCTCAACAGGCGGTGACGCGCAGCGGCGCGCTCTTCCTCCATCGTTTCGCCGTCCCAACTCGCCGCGGGCCGCATGGCGCCATCGAACGCCACGCTTACCGGATAAGGCCGAACCGCGCTCGCGTGCCCATGACGGAGCACCGACATGTGATCGCGGTCAGTGCGCGACTCCACCACGCGATCCACCGTGGCAAGAAAATTATGGCAGTGAAGCGGAATGTGGAATCCGATCAGGTCCGCGCCGAGGAGCCCGTCGAGCAACTCGGCCTGCCAGGGGCAGATCCCGAATGCCTCGGGGTTGGGCCAGGGAATGTGCCAGAAGATCGCCACGCGCGCGTCCGGCCTCGCCTTCTTGACGAGGCGCGGCAGCAAAGCCAGATGGTAGTCCTGCACAAAGACCACCGGTTCCGCGCTGTCCTGCATCTCTTCAAGCAGCGCGTCGGCAAACCTCTGGTTCACGCGTTGGTAGCACTCCCAGTCCGCGGCGCGAAAGATGGGCCGCGTATGCGCGATGTGGCATAGCGGCCACAGCCCCTCGTTGGAGAAGCCTTCGTAGTAGTGCGCCTCCTCTTCCTCTGAAAGCCACACCCTGCGCAGGGTGTAGCGCGGGTCATCGGGCGGCACGCGCAGCCGGTCGAACTCGTCCACCGTGGCCGCGTCGGCGTCACCGCTGCCGCTGGCCACCCAAACGCCGTCACAGGCGCGCAGAACCGGCTCCAGCGCCGTGACCAGGCCGCTGGGCGGCACCACGCAAACCGTCTCCCGCCCCTGCCGAACGTGCATGTACGGCTCGCGGTTCGAGACCACGAAGATCCTGCTTGAACCGGCCCGGTTGCGGATGTGCACCGCCAATCGCTCGGCGGTCCACAGGTGCTCGCCGGCTTCGCGCAGGCGGGCTTCAGCAGCGGCGGCGGCGCGCGCCGCTTTCAGGCTCTCGGCCATGGTTTCCACTTCGCGCGCCAGCGGCGAAAAGAGCCTGAGCTCCTTCAGTCCGGCTCCGCGGATTTTTCCGCGTGGCCGATTCGCAGGTGGCGCAGGCGTTCAGCGACGCGGCTCATCGGGCCGAAGGAGGAACCAGCGCACCATCAGCAGCGTGATGGCCACGATCAGAATCACAAGCGCAACGATGCGCCAGAAGCTTCGCTGCCACACAGCGATTCCTTCGGCGCGAATGTAGCTGGCATCCACCACAATCGCCATGGCGCCTTCTAGTTGGTTTCCGTTATGGATCGGAAACGACTCTTCCAGCCATTGCCATTGACCTGCGTGTCCGAAGGCGCCAGCCTCGACGCCGCGCTGCAGCGATTTCTCCACGACGCCGCGGCCAGCGCGCCCATCACATCCGGGGGACCACTGGCGGCGAGAAGATCTCCGTGCGCGTCATAGATTGCCAGTCCCGAGCGCGCCCGTTCCGCTCTTCAGGAGTTGCGCCAGGCCGGGAAGAGCAGAGGCATCACCCGTGCCGAGCGCGCTGCGCACATCCGGCTCAATGCTCGTGCCCATCCACGTGGTGCGGCGCTCCAGATCCTCGCGCAAGGTATGCCGGTGGGCCAGAACATCGAAATAGGTGGAGGCAAGCGAAACCAGCGTCACGCTCGCGATGAGGGCAAGGATCAGCCGCACGCGAAACAGATGCATCGAGACCTCCTGTATATAGAATTAGATGCGTTCCGCGGCGATTTCAAGGACCCTGCAAAGCCGATCAAGAGGGCCAAAATAGCTATTTGTTGAGTGGAAAGATACTTAGACTCGGCGATTTGTTTTCGAAAAGCTGTTGAATTTCGGATCACAAGGTATCAGCCAGGAGAAGAACCGATGTTTTCACCCTGACAGTTCCATGCGCTATCCTGTCCTCGGAAGCGCGCAACGTTTTCCATCCCAAAGACCGGCACCCATGGCGATCATCCGCGATCGACCGCACCGCCAAACAAATCGTGCTCACCGTCCAGGAATACTCCCTGTTCGCGTGGCGGGCGATGCTCAATCTCTTCCGGCCTCCTATCTACTGGACCGACTTCCTCATTCAATCCGACATCATCGGCGTCGGGTCGCTGCCCATCGTGATCCTCTCCGGCTTTTTTACCGGCGGCGTGCTTGCGCTTCAGTCCGCGGCCACGCTGTCAGAGTTCGGCGCCACGGCGGTCACGGGCCAATTCGTCAGCCTGACCATGATCCGCGAGCTCGGGGCGGTGCTCACCGGCATTATGGTGTCCGGGCGCAATGCGTCCTCCATGGCCAGCGAACTCGGCTCCATGGTGGTGACCGAGCAGATTGATGCCATGCGCGCCCTGGGCGTCGACCCGATGCGCAAGCTGGTTACCCCGCGCATCTTTGCCAGCATCACCATGCTCCTGCTGCTCACCATCGTGGCCGACGCATTCGGCATCCTCGGCGGCGCCGCTGTGACGGTCTTCCTCAACCATCAGAACGGCACGCAGTACTTCCACATGGCCTACGAGCGTCTTCACTATCCCGACATTATCCAGGGCCTGGTCAAACCGCTCTTCTTCGGCTACATCCTCGGCTCCATCGGCTGCTTCTACGGCATGAGAACCACCGGCGGCACCGAGGGCGTTGGCCGCTCCACAATTTCGGCCGTGGTCAACTCATCCGTGCTGATCATCGCTGTCGATTTCCTCATCACCCACGTCCTGCTCTCCATCTTCCCCACATGAGCCACGCTCGCAGCACTCGCGCCGCAATCTCCGGCTCCTGGGCCGGAGCGCCGGGCCCGTCGTCGCCCTGCGCGGCGTTTCCCTGGCCTTCGACGGCCCGCCGGTGCTTGAGGACATCAGCTTTTCCGTGGCTCCAGGGGAGACGCGCATTCTGCTCGGGCCCGCCGGCGTGGGCAAGAGCGTGTCTGCTCAAACTGATCATCGGGCTGCTTCGCCCGCAAAAGGGAAGCATCCTGCTCTTCGGCGAAGACATCTCCCGCATGCCCGAGGAAAGGCTCTTTCCCTTGCGCGCCCGCGCCGGCATGGTCTTCCAGGAAAGCGCGCTCTTCGACTCCCTCACCGTGCGCGACAATGTCGCCTACCAATTGATCCAGGAGCGCGTGCCCGATGAGGAGATCGACAGCCGCGTCCGCGAGGCGCTGAGCTTTGTCGGCCTGGAAGAAACTTTCAGTCTTTATCCCGCAAGCCTTTCGGGAGGCATGAAGCGGCGCGTGGCCATCGCCCGCGCCCTCATCCACCATCCTGAGCTGATCCTCTACGACTCGCCCACCGGAGGCCTCGATCCCGTCACCTCCACGACCATCATCGAACTCATCGTCAAGCAGCGCGATGTGCACGCGACCCCGTCTCTGCTGGTCACACACCGCCTGCAGGACGCCTTCACCCTCTGCAATCACCGCTTCGATGCCGAGCAGGATCGCATGGTTCCGCTTCCCGCGGGACAGACCAATCCCAATACCACCTTCCTGATGCTCGAAGAGGGACGGCTGATCTTCGATGGCTCCCTCGACGAGCTCCTTCGCAGCCACAACAAGTTTGTCCGCGAGTTTCTGGAGTAGAGCGGGGAACAGGCTGGAGCATCATGCACCTCAGTGCCATCGAGCACGATTTGGGCGCAATCTGTGGCTCCATCGGAGCTCACGCGCAGATTTGAAGCATCAACCGCAACGCTGCGAATCGCGCTTCTGAACTCACTCGCGCGTTCGCCGAATGCGATGCGATCGCGCGAAGTTTTCAATCCGCATTTCGAATTTCGACTCCGGATTCTCTTTGAACCTCGAATTGCGACGGAATCGATGTTGATCTTTTTTTCACTCTTACGTCGTTTTTTTCTTGACATCGATGTCTCATGAATCTATACATTCTTCAACTGCAGTTTCTAATTGCAGAATCGATGCAACCCATCGAAAAGGGAGAATAGGCAAATGGCAACCAAGAAAGCAGCCAAGAAACCCGCGAAGAAGGCGGCCAAGAAGGCCGCAAAGAAGACCGCGAAGAAAAAGTAGCGGATCGAACAACCCAAAAGGCAACACTCTAGGGGGACGCTCAAAAGCGTTCCCCTTAGTGTTTTGGCGGAGAAAAAATCCGGGCATTGCGGAATGACGATGCGCAGCACGATGAAATTGCCAAAACCCGCGCTGGACGCGGCGATTGGCCACATGCGAACGGAATTGCGAGTTCACTGCACAGGCGCACAACGCCATAGACTTTATAGGAAAGAGAGTGACTGTACGATGACCCGCCGCCGCTGGATCGCCGAACATTGGGACGAAGCAACCGCCACCATCGTCGGCGCGCAGGCCGAACATCTGGCGCGCGTGCTGCGCGCCCAGCCGGGCATGGAGGCGGACGTTGTGGCGGGTGGCCGCGTCTTTCATGCGGAGGTTGCCGCAGTCACGCTGGCGGGCGAAGAGAGCGAAGTTCGGTTCAATCTTGCCGGAGAGCTCCAAGCCGACCCCGCGCTGCCCGTTACTTTGGTGATCGCCGTCTACAAGTTCGATCGCATGGAGTGGGCGATCGAAAAAGCCACCGAACTCGGCGTTGCCGCGATTGCGCCAGTGATCGCGCGAAGAACCGAGAAGCACATGGCCCAGGCTGCGGACGAAGCGCGCGGAGCGCTGGCGCCGCATCGCGCACGAAGCATCGCAACAGGCGCGCCGATCCGATGTGCCGTTGATTCACACACCTGTCGATCTTGCAGAACGCGTGCGGGCAGCGTCTACGGCCACGCGCATCGTGCTCGCCGAGCAGGAGCGCACAACCACCCTGCGAAATGCGGTTGAGGAAGCCATCGATGCGGCGAGGGAGGAAATGCCCGCGCTCGAAATCGCTATCGGCCCTGAAGGCGGATGGGCTCCGGCGGAAGAAGCGCTCTTCGACGCCAACGGCTGGCGCGCTGCGTCGCTGGGGCCGCGCATCGTGCGCGCGGAGACGGCGGCCATCGCCGCGCTGGCCGTGGTTGCGTCGTGCCTGGAGTAATCGCGCGACTCTTCAGACAAAGCCGAGCGCGGCTTTCCGGCTCACTGTGGAAAAGACGGGACAAACTATCGGGAGACGCGCAGACTCTCACAAATGCGCGTAGCGCAGCAGCAGACCTGCGAGCACCGCGCCGGCGAGGTCGCCAACGATCGGGATGGGCGCGTAGCTCCAGTTCGATCCACCCTTGCCGGGAATGGGCAGCAACGCGTGGACGATGCGCGGCCCCAGATCGCGCGCCGGGTTGATGGCATAGCCGGTGGTGCCGCCGAGCGAGAGCCCGATGCCCCACACCAAACTGCCGACGAGCCACGGACCCAATCCCGCCGCGGGGCCGTTCATCGCCACGCCGTGGGAGAAGATCGCGGCCGCCACGACGACCAGCACTGCCGTGCCGACCATCTCGCTGAAGATGTTGGCCAATGGGCTGCGCACGGCCGCGTTGGTGCAGAAGATGCCGAGCTTGGCCGCTGGATCGGGCGTGAGGCGCCAGTGCGGCGCGTAGTGGAGGGCCATCAGTGCAGCGCCGCTCATCGCGCCCAGCAACTGAGCGGACCAATAGACGAGGAGCTGGCGTAGTTTCCGCTGACGACCGCGGCGGCAAGAGTGATGGCCGGGTTGATGTTGTGCGCCGGGACTGCCGAACGCCTGCGCCACCATCACGCCGCACAGCACGCCCAGCGCCCATCCGGTGGTGATCACCATCCAGCCGGAATCCGCCGCATAGGACTTGCGCAGCGTTACGCCGGCGCTCACGCCGTTGCCCAGCAGCACCAGAACCAGCGTGCCCATAAATTCGCCAAACCAGATCGAGTGCATCAAATCTTCCTTTTCTGGATTCGTTGCCGGGGCCTGCGTGGCTGAGGGATTGCCTGAGAAAGAACAGCGCGCGACCCGGAACTCAATTCGAGGAACCCAAGCATTGTCCACTGCCGGACATGGTATCGCCAAGTCCAGCCGCGGCCGAAGAACAAACGGGGGCGCGCCAACGGCGCTGGCGCGATTGCGGAAGATGATTGAGATTTGCCGGGCGCCGGCCGGCTGTACGATGAAAGGCGATGGAGGATCGGCGCATGCAAGCGAAGATTAAGAAGCTCATCTGCACGATGGGAGCATGGGCTGTCCTGACGGGAGCATCGGCAATGGCACAGCAGCCACAGGCCCGGCACTGGGCCATCGTCGTGCACGGCGGCGCAGGCGACATCGACCGCGCGGAGCTGGGGCCGGAACGGCGATAAGGCCTATCGCGAGGCGCTCAGCGAAGCGGTGAAGGCCGGAGCCGCGGTGCTCGATCGCGGAGGCTCGTCGCTCGATGCCGTCGAGGCGGCCATTCGCGTCATGGAAGACGATCCGCACTTCAACGCGGCGCGCGGAGCGGTCTTCACCGCGGACGGCAAGACGGAGCTCGACGCGGCCATCATGGATGGCGCAACCCTTCGCGCAGGCGCGGTCGCCGACGTGACGCATACCCGCTATCCCATCACTCTGGCGCGCGCGGTGATGGAGAAGACGCCGTACGTTTTCCTCGTGGGTCCCGGCGCCGACGCGTTTTCACTGCAGGCCGGAATGGAACAGGAGGGCCCCGCCTACTTCTTCACGGAGAGCCGCTGGCAGTCGCTGGTAAAGCAATTGCAAAAGGAGGGCAAGCCGATTCCACCGCGTCCGGCCGGCGCGCCGCCGCAGGGCAGGCCGTGCCGGTGGCACAAGTGGCAGGAGGCGGCGGACACGCACCGCTACGGGACTGTGGGCGTGGTGGCGCTCGACCGGCAGGGCAACATCGCCGCCGGAACTTCGACAGGCGGCTTGCAGGGCAAGATGCCGGGCCGCGTGGGCGACTCGCCGCTGATCGGCGCCGGCACCTACGCCTCGAATCAATCCTGCGCCGTCTCCGGCACCGGAGTCGGCGAATACTTCATTCGCTACACCGTCGCGCGGGAGGTCTGCGCCCTGGTGCAGTACAAGGGCCTCACGTTGCAACAGGCCGCCGACGAGGTCATCCACAAGCAGCTCGCGCCCATTCACGGCGACGGCGGCGTCATCGCCATTGCTCCCGACGGCCAGCTTGCCTGGAGCTTCAATACGCCCGGCATGTTCCGCGCGCGGCAGGTGGAAGGCGGCAAGATCGAGGTGCACATCTACAACGACGAGCCGTGAGCGGGGCCGTGGCCGCGTTCACGGCAGTGCACGCCTGCGCAAATCTCGCATACACTGTCCCCATGGCGCTCCAATTCACAACCTCGTATATCGAAGACGCTCTCTCGCTCTTCCGCTACTACAAGCGGCTGGCCGAGCGCGCCATGGAGCAGGTGACGGATGAGCAGCTCTTCGCCGTGATCGACAAGGAGGCCAACTCGATCGCCAGTCATCGTGAAGCACATGGCGGGCAACATGCGCTCCCGCTGGACCGACTTCCTGACGACGGATGGCGAGAAGCCCGACCGCGACCGCGACAGCGAATTCGTCGATCCGCCGGCGACACGCGAAGGCCTGATGGCCGATGTGGGAGGACGGCTGGAACCGCGCTCTTCTCGGCCATCGAGCCGCTGACCGATGCCGACCTTGGGCGCACCGTGACCATTCGCGGCGAAGCGCACTCCGTGATGCAGGCCATCAATCGGCAGTTGGCGCACTACCCCCATCACGTGGGGCAGATTGTGCTGCTGGCGAAGCATTTCGCGTGCGACCACTGGCAGTCGCTCAGCGTGCCGCGCAACAAGTCGGCCGAGTTCAACCGCAAAGTGGCCGCGGGAGAACTGAGCCAGCGCTGACAGCGGGTGAGCTTGCCGCACCATCGCCTTCCCGCGCGGCCCTGTAGAATGTTGCGCATGGAGACAATTCAGTACAACCTGCCGCAAAGCCACATTCCGCAAGCCTGGTACAACATCCTTCCCGATTTGCCCAAGCCCCTGGCGCCGCCGTTGCATCCGGGCACGCTGAAGCCGATCGGCCCCGACGATCTGGCTCCGCTGTTTCCCATGGGCCTGATCCTGCAGGAGGTCAGCACCGAGCGCGAGATCGAGATTCCCGGAGAGGTGCGGCAGATTTACGCGCAGTGGCGGCCCTCGCCGCTGATGCGCGCGCGGCGGCTGGAGAAGGCGCTGGATACGCCGGCGCGAATCTACTACAAATACGAAGGCGTCAGCCCGGCCGGCTCGCACAAGCTGAATACCGCCGTCGCGCAGGCGTACTACAACAAGCAGGAAGGCGTTCAGAACCTTTCCACCGAGACCGGCGCCGGCCAGTGGGGCTCGGCGCTGGCGATGGCCTGCGCGTTTCTCGGCTTGCACTGCAAGGTCTTCATGGTGCGCGTGAGCTACGACCAGAAGCCCTACCGCCGCGCGCTGATGGAAGCCTTCGGCGCCTCGGTCACCGCCAGCCCCAGCACGGAGACCGAGTCGGGCCGCGCCATTCTCGCCGAGCATCCCCATTCCAACGGCTCGCTGGGCATTGCCATCTCTGAAGCCGTCGAGGTTGCCGCCAAAGACCCGCAGACCAAGTACGCGCTGGGCAGCGTGTTGAATCACGTGCTGCTCCACCAGACCGTCATCGGCCAGGAAGCGATCGAGCAGATGGCGCTGGCCGGCGACGAACCCGACGTCATCATCGGCTGCACCGGCGGCGGATCGAACTTTGCCGGTCTCGTGATGCCCTTCCTGGGCCGCAAGCTGAAAGGGAAAGTGCAACGCGCGCGTGGTGGCCGTGGAGCCTGCCGCCTGCCCCAGCCTCACCAAGGGAAGGTTCACTTACGACTTCGGCGACACCGGCCATCTGACGCCGCTGGTCAAGATGCACACGCTGGGCAGCACGTTCATGCCTCCGGGGATTCACGCCGGCGGGCTGCGCTATCACGGCATGGCGCCGCTGGTCTCGCACGTGATCGATCTCGGCCTGGCCGAGGCCACAACCGTGCAGCAGTTGGACGCGTTCGCGGCCGGCATCCAGTTTGCGCGCGCCGAGGGCATTGTGCCCGCGCCCGAGGCCAACCACGCGATTGCCGAAGCCATTCGCCAGGCCCTCGAAGCCAAAGCGGAAGGCAAGCCGCGCACCATTCTCTTCAATCTGAGCGGACATGGTCACTTCGACATGCAGTCCTATATCGACTACCAGGCAGGTAAACTGGAGAATTACGAGTATCCGGAGGAAGAAATCGCCATGGCGCTTGCGGGCCTTCCCGCGGTTCCGTGAGCTGCCGGGCTCAGTTTTTGGTTCGAGCCGGCCGTGTCATGCATGGGTGGCAAACTATCCGTTCGACTTGTCTAAGCGTCCAAATGCGTTGAAGATAGCAGAGGGCGGGTTCACGGCAAGCGGTACAACACGAGACAATTAACCCAGGAGGCTCAAATTCGGATGAAGATTTGGATGCAAGGCGCGTTCGTAGTGGTCGTGGCGGCTGCACTGTGCGGCGCAACGGCCCAAGCGCAGACCGATGTGGCGTTGAGCGGCTTCAGGACGATCACCAGCAGCAGCAGCGGCTTCGGCACCACAGCAGACGCCGACAGACTCCGAAGGCGGGCTGTTCGAATTGCGCCATATCGTCAATCCACTTGTTGGCTATGAGTTTAATGTATTCATTCAACCCGGCCAATCGAGGCGTACATCTCCCCGAAGCCGCTGCCGCCGTCTGCCGGCCCGGTTTGCGCAGAACCGCCGCTCTCAGGTTTCCGGCAAGGCGAACCAATTCGGCGTGAACTGGGTGGTCTCCATGAAGGCGGGGAACCTAAGGCCATTTGCTCTGGGCGGCATCGGCTTGATGATCACCGTGCCCGGATCGAGCCCATACTCGGTCGATACGGTGGTCAGGCCGGCCTTCGTCTATGGCGGCGGCGTGGATTGGAGCTTTGATAAGCATTTTGGTTTGCGCCTGCAGGTGCGCGGCAATATGAGCAAGGCGCCGAATCTCTCCGATCTCTATCACCTCAACGACCAAATATACCCAGATCTACGAGCCCATGGCGGGCGTGTTTTACCGCTTCTAAGGCTGCTTATGCGGCAATCGGCGAAAGCGCGACGGAACCGGGGTGGCGCGCGGGCGTCAGCGCGGCAGGCCGCGCTGTGTTACCGTTGCAGTACGGTGTCCCTGCGCCGGGCTTGCCGTTCGCGTCCGGCGCCAAGCGACGGCGATGGGCGCAAGTGATTGCGATGCAAGGACATCGGGGACAGCGGACAGAAGCAAACGAATGCAGCAGCCGGAATCGTCATCGTCTACGCTCACTGTGAGCCCGGCTCCACTGGCCGGGGCGGCATCGGATCCTGCACCCGGCTTCGGCGCCCGAAGCCGCAAGGCGCAGCGCACCCGCAGCATCGGGTTCCCCGCTGGCTCGAGCGCGTGGAATTGTTCCTGCGCGTCATGCTGCGCATGTACATCGGGCTGGCGATCTGCTACGCGCCATGGTCGCACACCTTCTGGGACCAGAATCCGATCTTTCTGCAGTTTCCGCGCACTGGCAGACATTGCCACCAACGGCGCGGTGCGCGGCATCGTCTCAGGACTCGGTCTTTTAAACTTATGGATTGCGTTTCAAGACGCCATTCGCCACCGGGATGGTTGAGTGATGAAGGACAAGGAAAAGCAAGCCGGCCCGTCCGCTGCGGCGGAGACGAGCAAGAAGGAATGAACCACGCGATCCAGTGAACCAGCAGTAACCGAGCAAGCGCTCTCGCCTTCGACAGCTGCTTCTGAGGCCGATGCCTCGCGCCGTGATTCCCGGCAACGGAGCGCCGCCTCCGCTGGAGCGCGCGCCGCTCGCCTATGAGAACTCCGGATTCCTGAACAGCGCCGACGGGCGCCTGATCCGGATCGTGTCGGAGTATCTGGAGCCGCTGGCGCGCTTCCGCCGCGAGCAGATTCAGGACACGGTGGTCTTCTTCGGCTCGGCGCGCTTTCGCGGGCGCGAAGAGGCCGATCATGCCCTGGAGCTTCTGGAAAACACCGGCTCGACGCGGCCCGCTCCCAGCGAAGAGCAGCCCGCCAAGGCCGTGGAGATCGCGGCGGGCAAGGCCACCGAGCTGCAGCGCAAGCGCGCCGTGGCCGCAGTCGAAATGGCCCGCTACTACGAGGACGCGCGGCGCCTGGCGCAACTGCTCACGCAATGGGCCAAGACCATCCCCTCGCGCAAGCACCGCTTCGTCGTCACTTCCGGCGGCGGCCCCGGCATTATGGAGGCGGCCAATCGCGGCGCCTACGAGGCCGGCGGCAAAACCATCGGCATGAACATCCTGCTGCCCTTCGAGCAGAGGCCGAATCCCTACATCACGCCCTCGCTCAACTTCGAGTTCCACTACTTCTTCATGCGCAAGCTTTGGTTCGCCTATCTGTCCAAGGCCCTGGTCGTTTTTCCCGGCGGCTTCGGCACGCTCGACGAGATGTTCGAGATTCTCACCCTGGCCCAGACCCAGAAAGTGACCAAGAAGATCACGGTGCTCATCTACGGACCGGAGTACTGGAAGAAGGTCTTCAACCTCGAGGTGCTGGTGGACACCGGCGCCATCTCTCCCAAGGATCTCGACCTGTTCCAGTATGCCGAATTCACCCGAGCAGGCCTTCGAATTGCTGCGCAAGGGACTGACGGAGAACTACCTCGCCGCCGAGGCGGCCGCGGCTGCGGGCGCGCACGCCTGAGAACAAGAAGCAGGTGCAGCGACGAAGATCTGATGGCGGGCTGGAACATGGACGATTTTCTGGGCCCCGAGCTCGCCAAGACCCGAAAGTAGTGCAACTCTGGAATCGCAAGAAGGCGATGCATTTCGGTGGTACGTTTCACCGAAAATTCACGCGAATCCTTCGGCGTTTCGAAGCCATCTGGAATCTTAACGTGCCCTCGCAGGCCGAAGAACGGGAATCACAGGCGGCTCCGCCGTTCCGCGCTCGATAGAATTTAGTTATCGGGAATTTGCATGCTGTTTTGCCGTGTATTTTCGGTATTTTGGTAACTTCTTTGATTCCATTGCGGCCTCAATTGAAGGGCAATTCGCACGCTCTTAACCGGATATTCACGGCTGGGAACGGATACTGGCTGTGGAAATCCGAAACGAAACCGAGGAGCGGAAATGCCGAGTTCCACCATCTCATATCTGTGGCGCGACAAGGACGCCCCCAAGGGCTTTCGGACCGGTGTTTCGTTGCACAGTCACACCAACCAGTCGCGCGAGACTCTGGATTTTCTGGCCAACTTCGGCAACCAGTTTCCGGTGATGCGCCCGCTGCTGTCGCGCTTGGAGCGGCGCGCCGAGCAGATGCACGGCGTCCGCATCGACTACGCGGCCAGCTACTGGACGCCGCCCATGACTCCCAAGCTGGCCTTCGATCTGGAAACGCGGCAGATCGAAAAGCTCGGCCTGGCGCCGATGGTCTCCATCACCGACCACGACAACATCAAGGCGCCCATGCTTCTGCGCACCGTGCCCAGCGCGCGGCAGATTCCGGTGTCGGTGGAGTGGAGCGCGCCCTACGGCGGCATGCAGTCGTTCCATCTTGGCGTGCACAACCTGCCCAGCGCACGCGCGACGGAGTGGATGGCGACGCTTGAGGAGTTCACCGCCCAACCCCAGCGATGCGCGCCTGACCGAGATTCTGGTCGCGCTTCATCGCGAGCCGAACGTGCTGGTGGTCTTCAACCATCCCATGTGGGACCTGTACCTGATCGGCAAGGAGAAGCATCAGTTCCTGGTCAACGAGTTCCTGCAGAAGAACGGCGCATATCTTCACGCGCTGGAGCTGAACGGCCTGCGCAACTGGGACGAGAACCGCGCGGTGCGGCGCCTGGCCGAAAAGTGGAACATGCTGCTCATCTCCGGCGGCGACCGCCACGGCGTGGAAGCCGAACGCCAACATCAATCTGACCAACGCGACCAGCTTTACCGAGTTTGTCCACGAGGTGCGCCGCGAAAAGAAGAGCAACGTGCTCTTTATGCCGCAATACGCCGAGCCGTGGAAGCATCGCATTCTGCAGTCGACCATCGATGCCATCCGCCACTATCCCGAGTTTCCGCAGGGCTCGCGCACCTGGGACGAGCGCGTCTATCATCCCGACGCGAATGGCGTAGTGCGGCCGCTGAGCGAGCTCTGGCCGCAGGGGTCGGCGCCGCGGCTGATCGCGCAGGGCTCGCGCTGGTGCAGCTGATGGGCCGGGGGCTGGTGGCCGGCGGGCTGCGCATGGCCTGGAGCGACTCCAACCAGTTGCGCCTGGCGCTGGGCGAGCACGAGTTCTGAACAAGACAGCGGAGTTAGCGGTGTTAGCGGAGTTTGCGTGACAGCCCTTGCCAGCGCAGCCAGTCTCGCTGCCGATATGATCGACCCCGTCCCCCGCGTCGCATATTTCCCAGACTCGTTTCACGAAGTGAACGGAGTCGCCCACACCAGCCGCCATTTTGAGGCCTTCGCGCGGCGGCGCAATCTTCCCTTTCTTTGCGTGCGCGCCGGCGACCGCACCCAGGCCTTGATCGAAGAGGGCAACGTTTGGACATTCGAACTGCCTCGCGGCTTTCTTTCCTTCGCACTTGAAAAGGATCTGCGCCTCGATCCCGCTTTTCTGCGCCACATTCCGCTGATCAGCGAAGTGCTGGAGCGCTTCCAGCCGGACCTGATTCACATCACCGGGCCCAGCGAGATCGGCATCCTGGGCGCGGGGCTGGCGCACCACCTGCACCTGCCGCTGGCGGCGAGCTGGCACACCAACGTTCACGAATATGCGGCGCGCCGCGCGAATTGGTTTCTGCGCCTGCTGCCCAAGCGCCAATCCGCAGCCACCGGCCAGAAAATCGAAGACCTGGCGATGGCGACCGCAGGCAGGTTCTACTCGCTGGCGCAGGTGCTCTTCGCGCCCAATCCAGAACTTTGTGCGCTGCTTGAGTGCACCACCGGCCGGCCCTGCCACCTGATGCCCCGCGGCGTGGACGCGGAACTCTTTCATCCCGCCAAGCGCACGCGCGGACCGGATGACCGCGAGCGTGTTCTCGGATTCGTAGGCCGGCTTTCCATCGAGAAGAATATTGGCCTGCTGGTGAAGATTCAGGAGGAACTGGATCGCAGGGGCGTAACGAATATCCGATTTCTCATCGTGGGCCACGGCGGCGACGAGGCGTGGCTGCGCGAGCGGCTGCCGCAGACGGAGTTCACAGGAGTTCTGCGCGGAGAGAAGCTCTCGCGCCGCTTACGCCAACATGGATCTGTTCGTCTTCCCCTCGCATACCGACACCTTTGGCAACGTCGTGCTGGAGGCGCTGGCGAGCGGCGTGCCGGCCATCGTCACTCCCGACGGCGGTCCGTGCACGATTGTCCGTGACGGCGAAACCGGCCGCATCGTGCCCGACGATCAATTCGCCGCGGCGATCGCTGGCCTGCTTGCCGATCCCGCTCGCCTCGACCAAATGCGGCAGGCCGCGCGCGCGTATGCCCTCACCGCCAGCTGGGACTCGGTGTTTGAAGGCATCTACCAAGGCTACGAGACGATTCTCCCCGCCAGGGAGGGAGTCGAATCCATAAACCAGTCGATTCCCTAAAGATTTAGGTTGACAAGCACTTTGGTTGGCGCTAACCTCCTATTTATTTAGGAGAACAAATGGCCGGCCGCAGGAAAGGTTCAAACTCCCTCACGCCCCTCGAATTGAAGATCATGCAGGTCCTCTGGAGCGACGGGCCCAGCAACGTCCTTCATGTGCGCCGGAATCTGCCGCCGAGTGACGATCTCGCCTATAACACGGTGCAGACCATGTTAAACATCCTGCATCGCAAGGGGAGGGTCCGGCGCATTCTCAAGGGGCGCTCCTACGTCTATCGAGCGGTATCTCCGAAGGAGACCGTCCTTCGCCAGGCGGTGCGCGATCTCATCGATCGTATGTTTGGGGGCTCCTCCGAGGAACTCGTCATGAGCCTGGTCAAGGCCCGTCAGGTGGATATAAAGCGAATCGCGGCGCTCAGCAAGAAACTGGCTGCCGAAGAACCAGGAGAGCACGATGTCTAGCGCAGGCGGCTTCATCGCATCGATTCTCGTCAATACGGTCTGGCAGATTCCGCTGATTGCCGGCGCGGGATGGCTTGCGGCTCGAGTTCTCAGGCGGCTAGGTCCTCAGGCAGAACATAGCATCTCTGTCGTCACGTTGATGGCTGCCATTCTCACACCGGTTTTGCAGCCTCTCTGGCGGTTGGTGGTGGCGCTCAACTTGCAGCCCGCTGTCCAATCGTACCCCTCGATGGCTCCGGCGATTGCGCAAAATGCTGGTCCGTCCGGGCATAGCGTCTATATGCTGCCCGCAGCGGTCCTCTGGATATTGTTTGCACTCTATCTCGGCTCGGTTGTGTATTTCGGGGCTCGATTGGCGCGGTCGCTGCGCTTCACCAACGAACTCCTCGACAAAGCCGTGCCTGTCGCCTTGACACAGGAGCAAAGAGACCTCTGGGATCAGTGCAAGCGATCTATTTTCTCTGAGCACGGTTCACATTCTCAGTGCGCCACGGCTTGCGGGCCCGGTTGCTTTGGGACTACGCAAACCAGTATTGCTGCTGCCGGCCGGCTTTCCGCTGAAGTGCTTGCCAGCGGATTTTCTTGCGGCGCTGGCGCATGAATGCGCGCACATCCAGCGGCGCGACTTCAGGAAGAATCTCTTCTACGAGGCGGCAAGCCTCCTGCTTGCCTTTCATCCTGCATTATGGTTCATCAAAGCGCAGATCGCTCAAACACGCGAAATGGTCTGCGATGGCAATGGCCACGGAAGAGCTTGTCGAATCGTGCAACTACTCTCAGTCACTCTTGCGGCTCGCCGTCATGGTGGCCGCCGCCCGCAATTTTCCACATCCCCGCCATCGGCATCTTCGATGCCAACATACTGGAGAAACGAATCATGAGTCATGAGTTTCAAGAAGCGCCTGCCCGTTGCGTCCTTGAGATATCGGCCTGATTGTTCCCAACAATGCTTGTCCTCCTTTCCTTGGCAGCCGGGAGTGCAGCAATGGCCGTCGTTATCGAGCCCCAATCGCCGTCCCAAAACGCAACGCAAGACAGCCCCTACGGCCCCATGTATAAGGTCGGCAAAGATGTTACGGCGCCAGTCGTACTCAAGTCCGTTGAGGCGAAATTCCCCAAATCCGGCCATGACGCCAAAAAGGGTTTTCATGCCATCGTGATCGTGCGTCTCGTCGTGGACGCCGAGGGTTGCCGCGCAACGTCCAGATCTCCCGCTCGTACAACGCCGATTTCGATGCCGAGGCAGTCAAAGCCGTACAGCAGTATCGCTTTAGGCCGGCAATGAAAGGCGGCAAGCCCGTTGCCGTTGCGATAAGCATCGAAGAGGACTTCGGGAAATACTGAGTATTTATCCGGCGAGAAGCGGGCCGCCCAAAGCTCGCCCGCTTCTCAAATCGATCGCAAACGGCCTCTCGCGGTCGCTCTTCATCTCCCAGCCCGTTCCGCGCAGCACGCCGCTCATCGATTCCGGCAATCGTCACGCCTTCATCCGAGAGCTTCTCCGACTCCCACGCCTTGCCGTCGCGCCCCCACGCAAGAATCGAATGATGGCCGACGAAGAGGAGCAGGCCCTCCGCGACCAAGCGGCCGAATTTCCAGCACCGGCCGGTAGGGAATCATGGTGAAGCGTTCCGGCGCCGTGGTGTCGATCAGGTACGCATAGCCTCCCGCGACGGCGCAGAGTTCTTCTGGTTTTGGAGTGGACCACAGCCCGGTCGGAGCCGCGGGATCGCGAAATCCCAGCGCGCAAGTGGCGAGGAAAGGCTGCGCATCGGGCGCGTCGGGCCGGATCAGCACTTCCAGCGCGCCGCGCTCCACTTCCTCAGCCGCTTGCGGATAAACGAAGTGGCGCGGAGGCAGAATCAGCGGCCGCGCGGCAAGCACTTCGGCTTGCCAGCGATGCGGAAAGCTGAGATCGACGGTCGGCTTGGGCGCCGGTGCAGTCACGGCTGCGCCTTGTAGTTCAGAATCCAGCGCAGTTGTTCTTCGGTATCGGGCACCACGCAGCCGCGCGCAGCCTGAATGGCTCTCAGAGCGTCCTGCGCATTCCAGCCGAGGTGGATGAGCGTGCATGCCGCGGTGACGGTCGACCTGCCGATGCTTCCCCGGCAGTGCACGCCGATGCGCTCTCCGGCGCGGAGACGATCGGCCAGGCCCGCTACAAATGCGCGGAATGTGGCCACATTGGCGCGGCACATGAACGTCGAGAATCGGGTAGGAGAGGAAGTGCATGCCCAGCTGCTTCGGCGAGCGGACCTTCCTCCCCAAGGCCAAGCCAGATGGCTTCGTTCGGCTCGAGCAGCGAGACGAGCATTTCGACTCCGCTCTGCCTGATAGCGCAGGAGATCGTCCTTGAGCGATTCGTCGCCGCGCGGGCGCAGCACAATGGCCAGGCCGACAGGCGGAGTTCCTTCGATCCAGAAAACATCGTCCAAGTGTTCAAACTCCCACGACCGCTCGATTGCGAGTGCTCGGCATGATGATAGATGGTTAGCGTCGACGATCAGACGGTCGGCGCCGGACCATTCGCGCCGCAGCCGATGCGAGCGCGCAAGACTTCTACCGGCGCATCCGTCGCAACAGCCCTCCGCGAGAGATGCGAGAATAGACCTAGCGTCGGGTCTCGGTGACATACCCTCCGGCGCCAGGGGCCTCTCGAAGATGCTGCGCGTTCTTTCGACTCATCTGTTCCTGAATCATCGTCTGCACCCCGGCCTGCTTGAGCTTGCGGAGCGCTCCGGCGCGCAGGCGGTGGAGATCTTTGCCGCGCGCCAGCACTTCGACTACACCAGCCGCGAGCACGTGGCCGAGCTGGCCGAGTGGTTCCGCTCGAACGCGCTGCAGCCCTTTTCGATGCACGCGCCGCTTTATCCCGACCGCGAGATGGGCCGCGCCGGCGCGCCGGGCGTGAATGTGCTGCACCCCGAGAAGGCGCCGGCGCATCGACGCCATGGACGAGATCAAGCGCGCGCTCGAGTCGGCCGAGCACATTCCGCTGCGCAATCTGGTGGTGCATCTTGGCGAACGCGACGATACGTGGTCGCCGCGCACCATCGAGTATGCGCTCACCGCGCTGGAGCACCTGGGCGCCTTTGCGCGGCCGCTCGGCGTGCGCCTGCTGGTCGAAAATCTGCTGAGCGAGGCCACCACGCCCGAGCATCTGGTGCTGATTCTCGAAATGGGCCACCTGACAACGTCGGCGTTTGCCTCGATCTTGGCCACGCGAACATCACGGTGGGAACCGCGGACGGCGATCGCCACCCTCGGCGGCCGCATCGCCTCGGTTCACGTGCACGACAACCACGGCATGAAGGACGAGCACCTGTGGCCCGGCGACGGGACGATCGACTGGCCGGCAACGGTAAAGGCGCTCAAGGCGCTGGCCTCGCCTCCCGCAACGGTGCTTGAGATCAGCTACTCGTTGCCTGACGCGCCACGCCGCAGTTGCCTGCGCGAATCGAACAGGCGTTCGCGTTGTTCGCGTAAGCGATTCGGTTAGTGGGGGCGCTAAAAGGCGGAGTTGTACGGCGGATCGAATAGGCGGATTGGTGCGCGCGGCAGCGGCGCGCATCTCGCAGGCAAGAGACCGAAACGCGAGCAGGCGTTCAGGCGGGGTTGGACAAATAGAGTCACACTTTGCTCGGACGTGAGGCCGTCGCCCGCTGCCAGAATTACAAGCGGAAAGTAACCGATGGCTGATCCTTGCGCCGCCGTCAGGGTGAGCGTGACATGATTTGTGCCGGAACTCGCGGAAGGCACGACGGGATTGGCGGACCACGCAGCCGCGACGCCTGCAGGCAAGCCGGAGACAGAGAAGCTGACTGCGCCGGCGAAGGAACCTCCAGTCGCGGCGGTGAACTCGAGAACCGCCGAGCCGCCCTGAGAGACCGTCACGGATTGTGCGGTTGCGGTGAGCGTGAGCGTTGGAGGATTGCTCAAAGAGTTCCAGTTGTTCACCAGCAATGCGGCGTCGACTGATCCCAGCCCGGTAGCAAGGTTGTAAGTTGCGCCAGTGGCGGTGAAGCCCGCGACGCCGGGAACGTGTTGTCCCCGGATGGCGTCGGGTGAGACGAATTGTTCGCCGCGCTCGCCAGCGCATACAAATGGGGATTGGCATTGCCTTGCGGCACGCCGTGCTGATCCTCGATGACCAGCGCCATCACGCCGGCAAACGACGGCGCTGCCGCCGAGGTTCCCGAAGCAATCCAGTACGATCCGTTCTCGACGACGAAGTAGCCGTCGTGATCGGCAGCCGCCAGCGCAACATCCGGCACGGCCCTCATGCCATTGGCCGCGGCTGCGCCGTCCACGTCCGCTTGCCAGGCAGGCTGCGCGTACACCACGCTTGCGCCTCCGCCCGAGGCCCACAATCCCGTGCCGCCGTTCGACGCGCTCTCATTCCAAACTTCCTCGGGAATGTAGCCGAGCGCCGAGCCGTACCCGGCGGAGTTCGCCGCTGACCAATACTGCCGCCGCGTTCGATCCTTCGTTGAACTCCGTTCCACCGACGCATATGGAGTAAGGCGAGCTGCAGAGTCCATTAACTGCTGTCGCCGCTCCGGTGCTGTCTGTGGGCGCCGAGCAGCCGGCTGCGCCCGCGTCGCCCGAGGCGACGAAGACGCTCATTCCCTGGCTGGCCGCCTGCTCCCACAGGCTGTTGTAGAAGGCCAGCTCCGCCGCGCCCATCTCCTGCTCGCAACTGCCGTAGCTCACGCTCACGACAGGTGCAGCGGCGTGATTGACGATCCAGGCGGCGGCGAGGTCGATGCCGTCGGTGGTCGCTGTGGAGGCGGCGACGACGAGATTGACCGCGGCCGCCGGCGCAACGGCGCCGCTCCACTCCACATCGAGCGTTGACTCGTCCTGATCGTGCGCAACGAGTCCTGGGTCAGCGCCGTCGAGTGTCACCGTAGGATCATTCGCGGCCAGACCGGCCATGGAACGGAATGCTTCCACATCGCTGAGCCTGATGTTGCTGCGGGCTGCGATGGCGATGGAACTGCCGGAGCCGTTGGTTCCCTCGGTGAAGAGCGGATTCAGGTCGTAGATGGTGGCGAAGTCGGCAGGGAAGAGATAATGCGTTGCGCCGGCTGAGTAGTCAGGCTGCGCGGCGAGCGGCGTTCGCGTGCGCATCTCCGAGCGTGCGGCGGAAGTCGTGGAGCGAAACCACGCCTGCCACCGGGCCAGAGAGCGCGACGGAATCTGCGGGTTCGCAGCGTTGGCGAGATGCGCGGCACCGTTAACGCGATAGCGGTGCAGCTCCGTGTGGAATGCGGCGGAGACCTGTGCGGCTGTACCGGAGAAGACGACGAGCCTTCGCCCGGCGGGGATTTCGCTCGACCGTGAACCCGTGGGCCGTGAGCCAGGCCGTCACCTGCGCGAGGTCTGCGTCGCTGGCTCCGAACCGCGCGCCGAATTCGGCTGGGCGTGAGCCATTGGTGATAGAGCGGCGAATGCGGGTCCTGCTGCGCAGCAAGGAGCGCATCGAGCTCGGCCTGCTGCGCCGATGAGGGGTTGAGCACGAGCAACATGCGGTCAAGCCGCGTGGCGGGATCGACGACGCCCTGATCGAACTCCGCTCGCGCCAGCGGATGCACATTGCCGTGGAGCGTCACGGTCCGCGATTCGTCGATGGAGCTTGCAGCGCTCGTGACGGGGAATGACGGAATGCGCCGGCGGAGTTTCGATGCGCGGATCTGTGCCGCAGCTTGCCATCAGCAAAGCGGAGGCGAGAAATGAGACGGTTCTTATGCGTTGGCGCATTTCGGTCGTTCAAGAGGCGCAGGCCATCGGCGGCTCGAAGCGAGCTGAGTGCGGTCTTTGCCTTTTCTCATCTATCGGCGGGGAAAGGCGGGATTTGAGGGGCGAAGCGGTGGAGTGTGAGGGAACGCGGCTTACGAATGTAATTTGAAAGAACTTATGTTCGCGCGGCGAGGAATGCGGCGGTCGAGTTGGATGGAAGACCGGCGGATGGCTAGCAGATGCGCGGCAACTGCTCGCCGATCATGGTGGGAATGACGCGGTTGGCGCCCATGGCGGTGCGCGCGACCAGCATGCGCTTGTGCTCCGCGGTGACGTGGCCGATGCGCGCGGCGTCTTTGCCGAGCGGGTGGGCGCGCAGAACCGAGAGCACGCGATCGGCGGCTTCGGGCGCGACGAAGAAGACGGCTTTGCCCTCGTTGGCGACGTAGACCGGGTCGAGGCCGAGCAACTCGCAGGCCGACTGCACCTCGATCGCGGACGGGAACGCTGGCCTCGTCGATGACGATGCCGACATCGGAGGACTGGGCGATCTCGTTCAGCGTGGAAGCGAGGCCGCCGCGCGTGGGATCGCGCATGGCGTGCACGGCCGCGCCCGCGGCGTCGAGAACTTCGGCGATCATGCCGTTGAGCGCGGCGCAATCGGAGCGGATGGGGCTCTCGAATTCGAGGCCTTCGCGCACGCTCATGATGGCCATGCCGTGGTCGCCGATGGTTCCCGAGACGATGACCGCATCGCCGGGCTGGGCGCGATGCGGGCCGACCTGCAATGCCTGACGCGAAGAACGCCCACGCCGGCGGTGGTGATGTAGCAGCCGTCGCCGTGACCGCGCTCGACGACTTTTGTGTCGCCGGTGACGATCTGCACGCCGGCGGTTGCGGCGGCTTTGGCCATTGCGTCGACAATGGCGGCGAGTTGGGCCAGCGAGAATCCTTCTTCGAGGATGAAGCTTGCGCTGAGGAACTTCGGCTCGGCGCCGGAGACGGCGAGATCGTTGACGGTTCCGTTCACGGCGAGCTCGCCGATCGATCCGCCGGGGAAAAACAGCGGCTGCACGACGAAGGAATCGGTGCTGAGCGCGAGACGCGCGCCGGCAGCTTCAAGCACCGCGGCATCGCCCAGATTTTCGAGCGCGGGATTGCGGAAGGCGGGCAGAAAAAGATGCTCGACCAGCTCGTTGCCCAGCTTGCCGCCGCCGCCGTGGCCCATCACGATGGTGGGATAGTCGGCGAGCGGCAGCGGGCAGGACCAGTTGGAGAAGTTCCGGCGCGCGCAACTTTGGCGTCGTCAGCCATTTGCCGCTCCCTGAGCGCCGATCCGGCGCCGGCAAGTTCTTCGGCGGAGAGGAACCGGCCGTAGTTGTAGTACGCGGCGCAGGCGCCTTCGCTTGAAACCATGGTCGCGCCGAGCGGATGGCGCGGCGTGCATTCCTTGCCGAAGGCCGCGCACTCGGCCGGCTTGATGGCTCCGCGCAGCACGTCTCCGGAACGACAGAGCGGCGACTCCTCGGTGTGAATGCCGGTGATGTGGAAGCGCTCCTCGGCGTCGAAGTCGCGATAGTCGGCGTTGAGCCGCCAGCCGCTGTTCGGAATCACGCCGATGCCGCGCCAGGCGCGATCGGTGACTTCGAAAACTTCGCTGCAAGCAGCTTTTGCGCGGCGCGATTGCCCTCGAAGGTGACCACGCGGCTGTAGGCGTTCTCCACTTCGTGGCGGCCGCTTCGAGCTGCACCACCGCGCGGCGGATGCCGTCGAGCAGATCGAGCGGCTCAAAGCCGGTGACGACGATGGGCACGCGCGAACTTTTCGGCGAGAGGCGGATACTCCCAGTAGCCCATCACGCTGCAGACGTGGCCCGCGGCGAGAAAGGCCTGCACCTGGTTGCCGGGCGACTGACAGGATGGCGGAGATCGCCGGCGGAACGAGAACATGCGAGACGAGCAGCGAAAAATTCTTGAGCCCGCGGCGCTTGGCCAGATGCACGCTCATGGCGTTGGCGGGCGCGGTGGTTTCAAAGCCGACGCCGAAGAAGACCACTTGCTTGTCGGGATTCTTGACGGCGAGTTCGACCGCGTCGAGCGGCGAATAGACCACGCGCACATCGCCGCCGCGGCCCTTGACCTGGAACAGGTCGCCCTCGGTGCCGGGAACGCGCAGCATGTCGCCGAAGGAGCAGAAGATGACGCCGGGCTGCGCGGCGATGGCGAGCGCCTTGTCGATGAGCTCGAGCGGCGTGACGCAGACGGGGCAGCCGGGGCCGTGAATCATTTCGACGCTGCCGGGGCGAGGGAGCATCTGGTCGATGCCGTTCTTGATGATCGAGTGCGTCTGGCCGCCGCAGACTTCCATGATCTTCCACGGGCGCGTGGTGACCTGGCGCGATCTCGCGCGCCAGCGCTCGAGCGATTTCGCCGTTGCGGAACTCGGTGAGGTACTTCATTGGTTTTCGGCAGCGGAGTTAGCGGAGTTAGCGGAGTTCGGACTGGCAGCTGCACCGCTGTATTCGAACAGCTTCCATCGGGGCAGCTCGATTGCGGGCGCTTGCGCCGCGCGGGCAAAGGCTTCTTCCTCGCCGGCCAGTTCTTCGTCGAGCACGCCGAGGGCGCGGAAGTCGGCGAGGGTCTGCTCGGCGGTCTCCTCGTCGATTTTGGAGATGGCAAAGCCGACGTGGACGATGGTGTAGTCGCCGACCTCGACCTCAGGCACGTAGTCGAGGCAGACGTTCTTGACCACGCCGCCGAAGTTGACGCGGCCGATGCGGATCAGGCCGTCGGTGGTGATCTCTTCGACTTTTCCGGGAATGGCGAGACACATAGCAACCTTCTTATACCTCTCGTGGGGCGACGGTCAAATGTGATTTGAATCACCCGCAGGCGATCGTTGGCCATTTGGCGAGCGCAGCCTGAGAAAAGGCCGAAATTGGCGACGAGAAGGGCCGATTTTTTGACGTTTGGCGACGTTTGGCGCCACGGTTTTGGGTCTTTTTGGGAAAATCTCTGTTGATTGTGAACGACTTAGCCTACGAAAAACACGTTTGGTATACCCCCGGGGTATAGGGGGTGAGGGTATGAGCCAGTGGGCAGTGAACGGTGGTCAGTGGACAGAGCCAGGCAGCAAGGCAGCGAGGGAGCAAGGGAGCAAGCAAGGCGGCAAGTCAGCAGTCCAGCGAGTCGGCAGGGGACGCGAGCGAGGGGAGCGAACCGGCGGGACATGGGGCTGCACGTTAGTCGGAGGCGATGAGCTCGCCGGAGACGATGGGCCGGGTGCGAGGCAACTGTCCGCGCGAGGCAGCGAGGCCAAGATGGCCAGCACGCCGGCGAAGGCGAAGAGCTTGATGAGGTTACCGGAGCGCGCTTCGGGCAGGAGCCTTCCAGAGAACGAGCAGAACGGTATGGGCGGCGGTGACGGCCCAGACCGAGCCGTAGAAGTAGCGGCGCTCGAGGCCTTCGCCTTTGGTGGACGGCCCCACGCGGGGCAGCTTGCCCAGAATGCCGAGGAGCAGGATGAAGGCGCAGAGCGGCGAGTAGGTGTAGTAGTAGATCTGCTTGAGGTGCCAGACGCCGGTGATTGAGGCAAGCACGAGGCCGGTCATATTGAGCAGGGTGAAGTTGAGCACGGCGTTCCAGGCGAAGGTGTAGCAGACGCGGCGGTAGAGCGGGTTGGGCCGGTCTTCGTCGAAGCGAAGGATGTAGGGGCGAGGCTCGACGCCCGGGAGACGGCCACGGAGGCCGGCGATGCCGGTGCCGATGAGAACCGCGGCCAGCCAAGCCCAATTGAGCCAATGGAAGCCACGGGCGAACAGGCTGAAGGTGAGTGGCCCGGGGGCCAGAAAGAAGACCCAAATCCAGATGGGCCAATGCGCCAGCCGGTAGAGGCGCGTGTTGCGCTCCCGGGTTCTTGCGCTCTTCGGCGAATTCAAGTTTTCCGTTGTAGGACATCTGGCTGAGTCTCGCAGAGGAGAGGCGGGGCGTCAAATGTCGGGATGGTGGCACGCTTGAGCGGGATCACTGCTGAACGAATTGCAAGACTGTGGGGTCCATTTCCGCGCCGCACTGGAGCGGGGCCAGGTGGCCGCAGCCGGCGATCACGTCGAGCTGGGATTGCGGAACGAGTTTGTGCATGGTCTGGGCCTGATCGAGCGGGAGCAATCTGGTCAAGAGAGCCCCAGACGATGAGCACGGGCATCTTCAACTGCGGCAGGAGGTTGTCGGTGACGTCCTGGGCCGTGATCATGGAGGCGAGCGCGCGCTTGATGACCCAGCCGTTGCGGTGCGAGATGCGCAGAATGTCGCGCGCAATGAAGGCCGGAACCGGCGGCGGATGGGGCATGAGCAGAGCGTTCGAGCTGGTCCAACTGCTGGGGCGAGGTCTGGGCGTGAAGAGGCCGGTGTCCCAGGCCGGCTTGATGTCGAGGCCGACGGAATCGATGAGCATGAGCCGGGAGACTCGTTCAGGATGCTCGACGGCGATCAACTGCACGATCCATCCGCCCATCGACCAGCCGCCGAGGTCGACTTGCTTCAGGCCGAGGGTATCCATGAAGGCCAACACGACCGCGGCCTGGTCGCGCACGGAATAAGAGAAATCGGCGGGCCGCTGGCTGCGCCCGAATCCGATCAGGTCGGGCATGTAGACGCGGAAGCCGGCTTTGGCGAGAACGGGCGCGAGGTTCCACCAATCCTCGGCGCGGCCGCCGAGGCCGTGCACGAGAACGACCGGAGGGCCGCTCGCAGGTCCCGTCGCGAGGTAGTGCATACGGTAGCCATCGACCTTGACCGAGTGGTTCTCAAAGCCGTTGAGGTGCTCCTGCAGATAGACCCACGCGTTGAAGTAGCTGACGGGACGCAAGAAGAAATCCAAGCCCGGCAATGGCCGCCAAGGCGAACACGCAACGAAGAAGCATTCGCAATGACCCATTTCATCGAACTACCGCCCTTTTCCTTTCGTTGCGAGTTGACTCGCGCGCGCTGCCAGCCCTTTTCGATGACGCGCACGGTGATGGGATCGAGGACGAGGGCGCTATGGCTGTTCCATTCGGAGCGCTCGACCCAGCGGACGGCGTCGGCATCAGAGGCCGCGCGCAGCTCGCCGCCGGTGACGCGGCAGAGGTAGTCGGCGATGACGTAGTGGTAGCGCACGCGGCCGCCCTCGCGGTGGATGCGGTCGAGGAGATCGACGAGTTCGATGGGCTCGACGTCGAGGCCGGTTTCCTCGCGCACTTCGCGGACGACGCCGGCGGCGAGCGCCTCGCCGAGCTTCAAGCATGCCGCCGGGCAGCGTCCAGTGGCCCTTGAGGGGCTCGGTGCCGCGGCGCACCAGCAGCACGCGGCCCGATCGTGGACGACGACTGCGCCCACGCCGACGAGGGGCGTAGCGGGAAATTCGCGTTCGATCTCGTCTTCCATGCGATAAACCAATTCTGTCACGCCGCGAGAGGCTCAGCTCCCGTACCCGCAGATCCCGGCTATTCCGAGCCACGCATCCGTGGGGCCCCGTACCGCAAGGCGGACCGCAGGCGAATCGCTTGCGCGCACGCTATCATCAAATAGAGACGAAGGGAGGAGAAATGGCTGAATTCACGCTAAGAATCGATGGGATGCATTGCGGCGGCTGTGTGCGGCGCGTGAGCCAGGCGCTGGCCGCGACGCCGGGCGTGGTGGTGAACGAGGTGAGCGTGGGCGCGGCGCGGCTGAGCGCCGGCGAGGAACCCGCGCCGGTGGATCTGGCCATTGCCGCGATCGCCAAGGCCGGCTACACGGCGCATCTGGAATCATAATTCCTAAGGTCATGGCGCCAGTGGATGACCGCTGGAGAGATCATCCCTCAGGGGCTAAAGCCCTCGCAGATTTTGCAGCATCTGCGGCACGACTGAAGTCGTGCCCTTTCAAGGCAAGACTCGATCGGGACGTTACGCCAAACGGGAGTGACTTGTGGCCGCACATACAACAGAATCGCTGACGCTGCCCGTTCTGGGGATGACGTGCGCGAGCTGCCAGCACCACGTGGAGGAGGCGCTGCGCGCGACGGCGGGCGTGGAGCAGGCGCGCGTGGATTTGATGGCGCATCGCGCGAGCGTGGTGTTTGACCCGGCGCTGGCCGCGCCCGAGCAACTGGTGGAGGCGATTCGCGGGGCGGGCTACGATGCGGTGCTGCCGCGGGCGGGCGAGGGCGCGGGGCACGCCGAAGATGCGCCGGCGGGCGCGGACCTGAAGGCGTGGGTGACTCTGGCGGCGGGCGCGGCGGCGATGCTGCTGGCCATGCCGCTGGGAACGGAAATGGGCGCGCGCGGATCGCTTGCTGATGCGCCTGTTGCCGTGGCTCTATGCGCTGCCGGCGGATGGGTTGCGCTGGTTTCTGCTGGTGATGACGGCGGTGGTTGTGGCGTGGGCGGGGCGCGGGATTTATGTGAGCGCCATTCGCGCGCTGCGCCACGGCGCAACCAACATGAACACGCTGGTGAGCCTGGGGACGGGCGTGGCGTTTGTCTATTCGGCTTATGCGACGATTGCGCCCGCGCCGGGACGGCAGGTTTATTTCGACGCGGTGCTGCTGATTCTGGGATTTCTGTTGCTGGGCAAGAGCCTGGAAGGCCGGGCGAAGCGGCGGGCGCTGGCGGCGCTCGATTCGCTTTCGCGGCTGCGGCCGGTGACGCGCGCGGCGCATGGTGGATGGCGTGCAGACGGTGGTGCCGCTCGAAGAGGTGCGGCCCGGCGACAGCATCGTGGTGCTGCCCGGCGAGCGCTTTCCGGTGGACGCGACGATTGTTGAAGGGCGCACCACGGTGGATGAGTCGATGCTGACCGGCGAAGTCGACGCCGCTGGAGCGCGAGGTGGGCGGGCGCGTGCTGGCCGGCTCGCTGAACTACGACGGCGCGGTGGTGTGCCGGGCGGAGTCGCTGGGCGAGGCGACGGTGCTGGCGCAGATTGCGCGCATGGTGGATCAGGCGCAGAGCTCGCGCGCGCCCATGGAGCGGCTGGCCGACCGCGGCCAGCGCGATCTTTGTGCCGGTGGTGCTGGGGCTTGCGGCGGTGACGTTTGTGGCGTGGCTGATGGCGGCGCACTCGCTGCCGCTGGCGCTGGCCAACACGGTGGCCGTGCTGGTGATTGCCTGCCCGTGCGCGATGGGACTGGCGGTGCCGGCGGCGCTGACCGTGGCCGTGGGCCGCGGCGCGCAACTGGGCGTGCTGTTCAAGGGCGGCGAGGCGCTGGAACGGCTGGCGCATCTGGACGCGATTGTTCTGGACAAGACGGGGACGCTGACGGTGGGGCGGCCGGTGCTGGAGGGAGTGCAGTGGACGATAGGGACTACGGATTAGGGGACGCAAGGCAGAGGATCGAGGGAACAAGCGACCGCAGGTCCTTCGACTTCGTCCGCCACGGCGGACTTCGCTCAGGATGACAACCTGATGAGTGAAGACGAGCTGCTGCGGATGGCGGCGGCGGCGGAGGAGCGGTCGAATCATCCGCTGGCGCACGCGATAGTTGATTCTGCGCGAGCGCGGGGGCTCGAGTGGCGGCCGGCGGAGGATGTGCAAGTTCTGCCGGGGCGCGGGCTGACGGCGCGCGTGGAAGGGCACGAGTGCCTGCTGGGCAATGAGGCGCTGTTCCGGGAGTTCGGGATCGCGCTGCCGGGCGATGTGGCGGCGCCGGAGCCGGGCGTGACGCGGTTGTGGATGGCGCTGGACGGCGCGGCGGCCGGGTATTTCGATGCGCGCGATGCGCTGCGGCCCGATGCGGCGGATGCGGTTGCGGCGCTGCGGCGTGCAGGGCTGCGCGTGCTGATGCTGACCGGCGACTCGGCCGCCGCGGCGGCGCCGATCGCGCAGCAGGCGGGGATTACGGAAGTGGAAGCGGGGCTCGATCCGGCGGGAAAGCTGGCGCGCATTCGCGAGCTGCAGAAGTCCGGGCTGCGCGTGGCCATGGTGGGCGACGGCATCAACGACGCGGCGGCGCTGGCGCAGGCCGACGCGGGCATCGCCATGGGAGCGGGCGCCGATCTGGCGCAGGAGGCCGGCGACGTGCTGCTGCTGCGCGCGCAGCCGGCGGCGATTCCCGCCGCGCTCGCGCTGGCGCGCCAGACGCGTGCGCATCATGCGCCAGAACCTGGGCTGGGCGGTGGGCTACAACCTGCTCGGCATTCCGCTGGCGGCGGGGCTGCTGTATCCGGCGTTTCACATTCTGCTGACGCCGTGGCTGGCCGCGGCGGCGATGGCGCTGAGCTCGGTGTGCGTGCTGGGGAACAGCCTGCGGCTGCGAGGGTGGCAGCCTGAACTGCCAGCCTCGAGTTCCGAGCTTCTAGCTCCCAGCTTCTTGCCGGGGTGGCGACTGTTGTTTTGCTCGCGGTCAGGTAGAGCGATCAGCGGTCTATTCGCAGGACGCGGCGCGAGAACACGCTAAACTAAGCGCAGGTTCTGTTTGTGCGCATCCTCACCCGCTACATTCTCGGCGAGATTCTCTCCCTCACGCTCATCGGTTGCGCGCTTTTCACGTTCATTCTGTTCATGCCGCAACTGCCGCACATCCTTGAGGTGGTGGTGCGCAGCAGCTCCACGTGGGCGGATGTGGCGGAGGTCTTTCTCTTCACGCTGCCCAATCTGTTCAAGGTCACGATTCCCATGGCGGTGCTGTGGGGCATTCTGCTGGGGCTGAGCCGGCTGGCCGCCGACAGCGAAGATCATTGCCATGCGCGCCTCAGGGCTGGGCATCGGCTACTTTGTGCGCGTGGCGTCGATCGTGGCCATTGGCGGCACGCTGCTGGGGCTGGGCAACTCGCTCTATCTTGCGCCACGCGCCAACCAGGCGATCATCGAGATGGAGCAGTCGCTGGAGACGTCGCAGGCCTCCTACGAGATTGAGCCGCGCGTCTTCTACGAGGACTTTCGCAACTTCGTTCTCTACGTGCAGGACGTGCGCGCCGGGACGGGCGCGGCCAACTGGCGGCAGGTGTTCATGGCCGACGTCTCCGACCCCGCGAATCCGGTGATCACGACGGCCGCCTCGGCCACCGTGGTGACCGACAACACGCAGGAGCTGCTGATGCGGCTGCGCGACGGCGTGCGCGACGAGACCGTGGCCGACCAGCCGGGGCAGTCGAACATCTCCACGTTCACGACCACCGACATGCCGCTGGTGCTGGGCCAGCAGAGCGACGTGCACCTGGGGCGCGTGGACACGGCGCTCTACGCGATGCCGATGAGCGCGTTGCTGCGGCACATCAACGGGCCCGACGGCGAAGCGCTTCCTGATCGAGCTGCACAACCGCTTCGCGTTTCCCGCCGCGTGCCTGGTGCTGATGCTGGTGGGCGTTCCGCTGGGCGTGGCTTCGCGGCGCGGCGGCAAGAGCTCGGGATTCGTCTTCACGATTCTGCTGGTGTTCGTCTACTACTTTCTCTCTTCGACCGGCATTGCGCTGGGCCACCAGAGCAGGCTGCCGGCGTTCGTCGCGGTGTGGTCGGCGAACTTGCTGTTTGCCGCGGCGGGGACATTTCTGCTGTGGCAGATGGCGACGGGCGGACGAATCCTGAGCGCCATTGCGGCGTGGATTGCGCGGCTGCCGAAGCCGTCGACCGCAAAGAAGCGCAACGGGTTCCCGCTGACGGAATTCTGGACAAGCTGCAGCCGCGGGGTGCGGCCGCGGCGAAGCCCAAGTCGCGGGGCATTTTTCCGCGCATCCTCGACGAGTACATCGTGCGCGAGTTTGTCGGCCTGTTCGCATTGGTGCTGGCCGGGTTTGTGCTGCTGATGATCGTGTTCACCTTCTTCGATCTGGTGGGCGACATTCTGCGCAACCACATTGCGCTGGCCATCGTCGGCGAGTATCTGCTGAACCTGACGCCGAGCATGCTCTACCAGATCGCGCCGCTGGCGGTGCTGATTGCCGCGCTGGTCACCTTCGGCGTGCTCAACCGCAACAGCGAGATCATCGCCATGAAGGCCACGGGCATCAGCCTCTACCGGCTGGTGATTCCGATCGTGTCCATCGCGGTTTGCCTGGCGGTGAGCCTGTTTCTCTTCGACCAGTACTATCTGCCGCAGGCCAACCGCAGGCAGGAGGCGCTGCGCAATGTGATCAAAGGGCGGCCGCCGCAGACCTACCTGCACCCCGAAGCAGAAATGGATCTTCGGCCCGAAGCCGCAGCCCGGCGAGCCCGGCTGCATCTTCTACTACGAGTTCTTCGATCCCGACGGCAATGAGTTCGCCAATCTCTCGGTCTTCGAGTTCGACCCCGCGACGTTCCAGCTGACGCGGCGCATCTTCGCCAAGCGCGCCGCGTGGGATGCCGACTCCGGCACATGGCACTTCGAGAACGGATGGGTGCGCGACATCCAGGGCGCCAATGTGACGGCTTACCGCACATTTCTCGAGACGAATTTTTCTGAGATTCACGCGGCGCCTGACTACTTCAAGAAGGAGGATCGGCAGTCGCAGGAGATGAATTTCGGCCAGCTCGACCACTACATCCGCGACCTGCGGCAGAGCGGCTTCGACACCAAGCGGCTGAGCGTGGCGCTGTGGCACAAGCTCTCCTACCCGCTGATTGCGGTGGTGATGGCGGTTCTCGCCATTCCCTTCGCGCTCTCCATGGGCCGCCGCGGGTCGATCACCGGCGTGGCAGTGGCCATCGGCGTGGCGCTTGCGTATTGGGTGGTCGACGGGCTGTTTGGCGCCATGGGCTACGTGAATTATCTGCCCGCATCGATGGCCGCGTGGTCGGCGGACATGCTGTTCGGCCTGGCCGGCGGCTATCTGCTGCTGAGGACGCCGACGTGAAAAAGGCAGGGACCAAGGGACTAAGGGACTGAGGGGCTGAGGGGGCAGAGCACAGGGAACAGAGCGTTTTCCGCGCCATCTTCGACCGGAATGGAATGAATCGTACAATAGAAATATGCTCGGCGACCTCGGTCCCCTCTACAGCTACATGCGCCGCTACCGCTGGCGGTACGTGCAGGGAACGCTGGCGTGTGTCGCGACGAATATCGTCGCCGTGCAGTTTCCGCGCGTTCTGGGAATGGCCATCAACAGGATCCAGCAGGGGACCACGCGGGAACTGATTCTGATCTTTGCGTTGATTCTTGTGGCGATCAGCCTGGTGAAGGGCGTGTTTCTCTACGCGCAGCGCTGGATTCTGATCGGCATCTCGCGCGAGATCGAGTTCGACCTGCGCAACGACCTGTTCCGCAAGCTGGAGACGCAGGACTCGGGCTTCTACCAGCGCTACCGCACCGGCGACATCATGGCGCGCATGACCAACGACCTGAACGCGGTGCGCATGCTGCTGGGGCCGGCGCTGATGTACAGCGCCAACACGATCTTCCTGAGCGTCTTCGCGCTGTTCTTCATGCTGCGCATCAGCCCCTATCTGACGCTGGTGGCGCTGGCGCCCATGCCGCTGGCGAGCATCCTGGTGCAGTATCTGGGGCGCAGAATTCACGAGCGCTTCGAGCGCATCCAGGCCAGTTTCTCCGACATCTCCGCGCAGGCGCAGGAGAACTACTCCGGCGTGCGGCTGATCCGCGCCTTCGCGCGCGAGGAGTCGCAGATCGGGCTCTTCGAGCGGCTCAACCGCCAGTACATCGGCCGCGCGCTGCGGCTGGTGCAACTGATGGGCATGTTGTGGCCGACGCTCGAGTTCATTCTCGGCATCTCCATGGTGATCACGCTGCTGGCCGGCGGACACCTGGTTCTCGCGCAGCGCATCAACGTCGGCCAGTTCGTGGCCTTCAGCACCTACATGATCATGCTGATCTGGCCGATCATCGCCGTGGGCTGGGTGATCAACATCTTCCAGCGCGGCACGGCTTCAGTGAAGCGCATCGACGAAATGCTCAAAGCCGAGCCGGCGATCGCCGACGGCCGCTCCGCGCTCTCAGGTTTTGGACAGGAGACAGTGCTGAAGGGAGAGATCGAATTCCGGCATCTGAATTTCAGCTACGGCGAGACACCGGTGCTCCACCCCACGGACGAGGACCTGTCCGTGGGGACCCCGGTGCTGCGCGACATCACGCTGCACATTCCGGCGGGATCGAGCCTGGCGATCGTGGGGCCGACGGGCTGCGGCAAGTCCACGCTGGTAAACCTGATTCCGCGCCTCTACGACGCGCCGGAGGGGACGCTCTTGATCGACGGCCGGCCGGTCAGCGAGTATCCGCTGGCCGTGCTGCGGCGCAACATCGGCATGGTGCCCCAGGAAACATTTCTCTTCAGCGAGACCATCCGCGAGAACCTGGCCTTCGGCGCGCCGCACGCGAGCGCCGAGGAGCTGCTGGAGGCGGCAGAGGCGGCGCACATCCGCCGGGAGTTCGAGGAGTTTCCGCAGGGCTTTGAAACCATGGTGGGCGAGCGCGGCGTGACGCTCTCAGGCGGGCAGAAGCAGCGCTCGGCCATCGCGCGCGCGTTGCTGCGGCGGCCGGCGATTTTGATTCTGGACGACGCGCTGGCCAGCGTGGACACGTACACGGAAGAGCGGATCCTCGGCGGGCTTGCGCAGCTACACGGCGACGGCAACCACGATCCTCATCTCGCACCGCGTGTCGACGGTGCGCAACGCCGACCGCATCGCGGTGCTCGACAAGGGCCGAATCGTCGAGGTGGGACGGCACGACGAACTGCTCGCCCTCGACGGCTACTACGCCAGCCTCTACCAGAAGCAGCAACTGGAAGAGGAGCTGACGGTGGCGGGGTAGGAGCAGCGGGGCTAGCGGAGTTAGCGGGTCAGCATGGCGGAGTTAGCGGAGTTGAGCGCGGTGCCGGAGCTAGCGCTGTCCAGCTTGAGCCCGTAGGCGCATCCGTGGCTACCTGCGACGCGCTCGGCGGCCATCGGCGCAGGCCGCGGCATGGTGAGCACGCGCGGCGAGGCAGGGTTGGCATTCGGATCCTTCGCCACTTCGCGCCAGGCGTCGCGCACATTGCGCACGCAGTCGATGGCGTGCTCGAACTTGGCCTTGCGACGCCGACTGCGAAGCCTGCAGGATCTGGGCAAAGATGGCGGCATAGAATTCGCTGAGCGATTGCGCGGGGCGGCCGCCCACATCCATGCGCAGCCGCGCCTGCAGGTGAATGATGATGTCGAGCGCGCGCTTGACCGCGGCTCGGCGGGCGTCGGCGTCGCCACGCTCGACCGCGGCGATGGCGGCATAGAGAAAGCGGATGATGCCGTCGTAGAGCGCGACGACAAGGTCGACGGCCGAAGCGCCTTCCAGCGCGTGTTCGCGGTAACTTGCCATTGCGATGCGATTCCTTATCCGTTCAGTGTTCTGGTTGTAGCCGGTGATCGCCGAGTAAAGCTCGTTCATGCCGTTCAACTCGGTGGGCAACTGCTGCAGGATCTCGTTGGCCTGGTTCAACTCCGTGGTCAGGCTCGACTGCTCGGCCGAGATCAGGCTCTGTTCCCGGGAGATCTCGGCGTTGAGCGTGGATTCAATGGTGCTGTTGGAGCTTTTGGCAAGGGAAAGAATCCCCGTGGAGGAACTGGTGCCGGCGCTGGTGAGCATGTTGGAGAAGGTCTGGCCCCAACTGTCGGCGTTCTGGAAGAAGCCGGCCACGCTGGAGTAGTCGGTGTTCAGCACGGAATCGAGCGAGTCGGCGTCGAAGGTGAGCGAGCCGTCGTTGTTCACGCTGATGCCGAGGCCCGATCAGGCTGTTGATGTCGGCGGAGGTGTTGTAGTTGAGCGCCGTGGTGGTGGGGCTGGTGGTGTCCACGATGTTCGAGGTCACGGTGAGCGCGCCGGCCGCGCCGTTCGTGCCGGAGGTCAGGGTAAGCCCGGTTCCGGCCTCGATCGAGCGCCGCCGAGACGCCGGACAAGCCGTTGATGGCGCCCATCGAGCCCGGAGAGGGTGTTGTCGGAGGAGTCGAGGCGTGATGGTTTGCGGCGTGCCGCTGCCGACCTGGATGGTGAGGGAGCCGGAGAGCGTATCGCTGGCGCCGGCCACCGCGCCCAGAGTGCCGATGTCGGGCGTCGAGCTGGTGTATTTGGTCGTGTCGGAGTACTGAGCGGCGTGGGCGCGCTGGCGGTGAGCGCGGAGGTGACGGTCAAGGCGCCGCTCGATCCAGCAGTTTGCGAGGTGAGCGTGAGCGTGGACTGGCCGTTGCTGGTGGCGATTTCGGCGTTGACGCCGAGATTGGCGGCGTTGATCGCGGCGGCGAGGCCGGAGAGAGTGTCGGGCGTGGAGGAGTCGCCGACATTGACGGTTTGCGCCGTGTTCGCTGCCCACCTGGATGGTGATGGAGCCGGACAACGTAACGCCCGCGGCGGAAGAGACGGGATCGACGTAGCCGTTTGGGTTGAGCGTGTTGAGGCCGCCGAGAAGCTCCTGCTGGAGCAAGGAGAGCGTGGGCGAGCCGAAGAGCGGCTCGGGATTGCCCGAGCTGTCATTTCCTTCCTGCGTGTTGATGGCGCTGATGAGCGAGTTGTAGTCGGTGACGAACTGGTTCACCGTGCTCTCGACGCCGGAGTTGTCGTTGGCGATGACCACCTGGACCGATTCGAGGCTGCCGTCGGACTCTTCGGCGCTGGGCGCGAGCAACTGGAAGGTGACGCCGGGGATGAGATTGGTGACGGTATTCGAGGCGCTGGTGAGAGGGACGCCGTCGATTACGAGCGAGGCGTCCTTGCCGTCGGCGCCATCGTTATAGTTGAGCGCGCCGGCTGGATTGGAGGAGGTGGCCATGTTGGCGTCGGCCAGCGACGACGTGACGGTCAACTGTCCGGCCAGGCCGGAGGTTCCAGAGACGAGGCTGAGCCGGGAACCGGTGGAATCGGTGAGCACGTTCGCGGTGAGGCCGAGGTTGGCGGAGTTGATGGCGGAAACGAGGCCCGAGAGCGTATTGACGCCGCTGCCGGTATAGATAGTGTTCGCGGCAGGCTGCGTTGGAGCCGCGCCGATCACGACGTTCTCGGTGGTCCCGTTCCCCACCTGAATGGTGAGGGAGCCGGAGAGCGCGTCGGAGGAGTTGGTGATCTCGTCGAGGTAGCCGCTGGAGGTCTGAGCGAGATTCTTCACAACGACCGAGTGTGTTCCGGCAGTCGCCGAAGAGGAGGCCGCCGTAAGTTGCAGCACATTGTTGTCGGAGCTCGAACCTTCCTTTTGCGCCAGGATGCCCTGAAAGTCGGTGAGCGAGCTCATGTCGTTGGAGAGATTGGAGAACAGAGTGCCGAGGTTGGAGATTGCCGTGTCCTGGCTTTCGAGCGCCGTCAACTGGTTCTTCCAGGGCGTCTCGACATTCTGGAGATTGCTCACGATTTCGGCTACGGTGGAGCTCACGTCGAATCCCGCACCGCTGGTTGGCGACCCGAAGCTCAGTCCGACTGTGCCCATCGATCCTCCATCGAAAACTCATGCAGCCTGTGAACCACCCGGTTTAAGACCGGATTGGGAAATTCTCATGACCGCGCCTGTCTCTCGCGCAAGCAAAAGAGGGCGCCCCAGGACGCCCTCCTCCGGTTATCGGCAATCTGCCGTGTTCACGTCACCCCAGCGCCACGAAATTCCGCCGCCGGGGACTCCGATTACTGCAGCAGCTTGGTCACTTCCTGCTGCATGCTGTTGGCCTGGGCCAGGGCGGAGATGCCGGTCTGGCTCAGGATTTCGTACTTCGACATGTTGGAGGTTGCCGACGCATAGTCGGTGGCCTGCACCGCGTTCTGCGCCGACTGGATGTTTTCCTGCTGCGTGCTGATCACCTGGCTGACTGCAGTTCAGCGTGTTGATCTGCGCGCCGATGTAGCCGTCCTGCGCGGCCACGTCGGCGATGGCCGCGTTCAGGGCCGTCAGCGCAGCCTCTGCGTCGCCCTGAGTCGGTCAGGTTGGTGGTAGTCAGGTCGGCTCCGGCCGCATCGGTGTAGCTGATGGTTGCCACGCCGCCGGTGTTGTCGGCGTCGATGCGTAGCCGCTGCGGATCGGCCGGAACTCGTGTCCTCAGCGTGCCGGCGTTCACCGACCTGCTCCTTGGAGGCTGTAGGAGCGGCAATGCCCACGGTGCCGGAGATCACGATGCCGGTATCGGTGCCGGTCTCCGCGCCGTCTCCCGCCGCTGCCCGCGGTGGTGAAGCTGGCCGTCAGACCGCGGCCCGATTCATTGATGGCGTCGATCAATCCGCTGACCGTATCCGTTGCGGCGATTGACGGTGACGGATCCTGTCTTGCCATCGCGGATCGAGGTAGTTGATGGTGAGCTCGACTGCCCGTCGTCGAGGGAGTCAGTGGCCTGCGCGTTGTGAGGTGCCGCCGGCGCTCAGGTCGACGAACACGTTCTCGCCGGTGCTGTAGCTCATCGCCGCCGGCAGTGTCGCCCACGTTGGCCGAGGACAGAGCTGCAATGTTCAGGTCGTCGACCGACGAGCCCTGCGCGGAAGAGTCGCCGGTGTAGATGTTGACGGCGTTACCGGAGCCGAAAACCTGGTTCTGGTTGTAGGTGGTGGTGGAGCCGATGTTGTTGATCTCGGAAAGGATCGACTGGTACTCCTGGTTGGCCGCAGTATCCTGCGAGGTGTTGAGGGTGCCGTTGGAGGCTTCGGTAGCCAGCGTAACAGCACGGTTGAGCAGGCTGGTGACCTGCGAGAGGGCGCCATCGGCCACCTGCAGCAGGCCTACGCCTTCCTGAGCGTTGGTCTCCGACTGGGTCAGCGCCGTCTGGTTGGCCTGAAGGCCGTCGACCAGCGAAAGGCCGGCGGCGTCGTCCGCGCCGGAGTTGATCTTCGATCCGGAAGACAACTGCTGCAGCACGGTGTTCAGGCTGTTGTTGGTATTGTTGAGGTTATTCTCCGCATACACCGCGGAGAGGTTATTCAAGACACCCAGGGACATGGGGTTCTCCTTGTTGGATGCGGTGATTTGCGGCCCAATTCCGGATGCGCATCCCTTTGTACTGGCCCTGGGTTGCTGCTCGCGGTCTGGAGCCGTCGCATCTGGCCCCTTTTTCGGCGCGGCACCTATGGACTTTACAGATGCGCGGTTTGTGTCCCGCCGGGGGACACTTCTGTCTGATTTGTTTTGTTTTTTTAACCTTTGGCGGCGGTTGCCGATAACGCCCGCGAAGGAGATGGGGCGATGATCGAACTGACCCGGCTCAACGGCCGTCCGATGGTGGTGAACAGCGATCTGATCAAGACCGCCGAGGCGTCTCCGGATACGATGCTGACCTTGATCAATGGGGAAAAGCTGATTGTGCGCGAAGAGATCGCCGAGGTCGTGGAGCGGATCCTTGTCTATCGCGCGCGGCTGCTGGCCGTGGTGGCGCAACGGCTGCACCACTTCGGCGATCTGGAGCGCGCGGCGGCGCTGGCCAGCCTGGATGCCGCAGGCTCGCCCAGCGCGCCGCCCCAAAAACCGAAGCAGGATGCCGACGGCGAGCAGTAGAGCCAGAAAGGCCACCGTAATCTTTTCAGGAGCTGCACATGGATAAAGCGAGCATCGGCGGAGCGGTTCTGGCCATCGCCGGCATCATCGCCGGATTGCTGATCGAAGGCGGCAACGTGGGCCAGATCCTGCAGCCCACTGCGGCGCTGATTGTTTTTGGCGGCACGATGGGCGCGGTGCTGCTGCAGTTTCCGCTGACCACGGTGGTGGCCGCATTCCGCAGCCTGGCGCATGTTTTCGCCGCGCCGCGCAAACAGGATACCCAGCTGATTCGCCAACTGGTGGCCTTCGCCAACAAGGCGCGCCGCAACGGCGTGGTCTCGCTCGACGCCGATCTGCAGACCATCCAGGATCCGTTTCTGAAGCAGACTCTGATGCTGGCCGTGGACGGCACCGAGCCCGTGGAGCTGCGCAAGATCATGCACGTCAGCCTGGACTCGATTACCGAAGACGAGGAGCGGCTGCCCGCGGTCTTCGAATCGGCCGGCGGATTCTCGCCCACCATCGGCATTCTGGGCGCGGTGCTCGGCCTGATCCAGGTGATGCAGCATCTGGACAACATTGCGGAAGTGGGCCGCGGCATCGCCGTCGCCTTTGTGGCCACGATCTACGGCGTGGGCATCGCCAATCTCTTCTTTCTGCCCTTCGCGGGCAAGATGCGCCTGCGCATCCGCAACGGCCATCGCCGCCGCGAGATGATGCTCGAGGGCGTGATCTCCATCCTGGAGGGCATGAACCCGCGCATGCTGGAGATCAAGCTGGCCGGCTTTCTGGACGACGCGAACCGGGAGCAGAAGGAGCGCGCCGCATGAACCCCCGCGTGCCCCGCAGCCGCGTCGACTCACGACCGCTGGCTGGTTTCCTACGCCGACTTCATCACCCTGCTGTTCGGATTCTTCGTGGTGCTCTACGCTTTCGCGAGAGCCGACCAGAAGAAACAGGTGCAGGTGTCGCAGGCGATCGACTCCGCCTTTCGCTCCATGGGCGTTTTCTCCGACGCCGCGCAAGTCCAGCAAGCTCAGCGCGGCGCGGCGCAGGCGATGCCCGCGAATGCCGTGATGGGCGAAGACGTGCGTCTCCCCGGCGCAGGTGAAGGACGATCTCGACCGCATCCGGCGCGATCTGGCCGCGACGCTCTCCAAGCAGATTGCCGCGCACACCGTTTCTCTCGAGATGGGCCGCGATGGGCTGGTGATCAGCCTGCGCGAGGCGGGATTCTTCGACTCCGGCTCCGCCATGCCCAAGCCGGAGGCCCTGCCCACGCTGCGCCAGATTGCCGCCAAGCTGGGCGCCACGCCTTACGATCTGCGCATCGAGGGCCACACCGACAATGTGCCCATCCACAACGCGCGAGTTCGACTCCAACTGGGAGCTTTCGTCGGCGCGCGCCACGCACATCGCGCGGCTGTTTCTCGAAATGAAGGCCATTCCTCCCGACCGCCTTTCCGCTGCCGGATATGCCGAGTTCCATCCCGTGGCCAGCAACGACACCGCGGAAGGCCGCGCGGAAAACCGCCGCGTGGATCTGGTGGTGCTGCCGCGGACGAAGATCAACTTCGCGGCGCCGGCGCGTGCGGGGGCTCGGGCCCATGGCGGAAGGTGACGGATGGGCAGTAGCGGAGTTAGCGGAGCTAGCGGTGTTGGCGGAGTTAGAAACGACAGAGACCCCAGTTCCGCCAGCACGAGTGAAGCGAGGCGAATCCCGCTGAATAGGCTTTCCTTCACTCCACCCCCAGCACTTTCACGATCACGCGCTTGCGGCGCTGGCCGTCGAACTCGGCGTAGAAGACGCGCTGCCAGGTGCCCAGGTCGAGCTTGCCGTTGGTCACGGGCAAGGTGGTCTCGTGGTGCAGCAGCAGTGACTTCAGGTGCGCGTCGCCGTTGTCCTCGCCGGTGCGGTGGTGCTTGTAGTCGGGGCGCGCCGGAGCCAGCTCTTCCAGCCATTTGCCGATGTCCTCGATGAGGCCGCTCTCAAGGTCGTTGACGTAAATAGCCGCCGTGATGTGCATGGGCGAGACAAAGCACAGGCCGTCCTTGACGCCGCTGCGCGCACGATCTGCTCCACTTCGTCGGTGATGTGCACCATCTCGCGCCGCTTGCGCGTTTCAAAGACCAGATATTCGGTGTGACTCTTCATGGAAAGCTCCCTCGAACTGCCGGACAGAGACGAAAATGTTGCGACGCTCTCGCCCTTATCCTAAAGGAGCCGTGAGGTCCCGCCGCCGACCCGATGCCGCCGCGCGCCTGCGCCACATGCACGACGACTTGATGCGCGCTTACGGCCCGCAGCACTGGTGGCCGGCAAAGACGCCGTTCGAGGTGATCCTGGGCGCGTACCTGACGCAGAACACCGCGTGGAAGGCTGTGGAGCGCTCGCTTGCAAATCTTCGCGCGGCCGGGGCGCTCACGCCTGAGGGGCTGCGCGCGATTCCGCTGGCCAGATTGCGGCGCCTGATCCGGCCGTCGGGATTCATCACGCGCAAGGCGCCGGCGCTCAAGGCGTTCGTGGCGATGCTCGAAAAGGAGTTTGGCGGCTCGCTCGACACGCTGGCCGCCATGCCGACCGCCGCGCTGCGCGAGCGCCTGCTCGATTTGCCCGGCGTGGGCCCTGAAACGGCCGATGCGATTCTGCTCTATGCGCTCGGCCATGCCGTTCCCGTGGCAGACGAGTATTTGCGGCGCATTGCGGAGCGGCACGGGCTTCTCGCGCCGACGGAGGGTCGGCTGCGAATTCCGTACGATGCGCTCGCGGATCTCACGCGGCGCGCATTTGCCGGCGATCCGGCGGAGAGCCGCGCACAACTCTTCAACGAGTTCCACGCGCTCACGGTGGCCGTGGGCAAGGCGCACTGCGGGCGGACGGCGCGGTGCGAGGGCTGCCCGCTGGCGGCGGATCTTCGCCATGCGAGCTCACAGCTGAAGGCTGTAATCTGATTGCATCATGAGCCCAACTCCGCAGCAGCCTCAACTGAATCTCGCCCAGACCCCCGATTACCGCGAGTCCTACGCCAACAGCGTGCAGGTGCGCGTGAGCGTGTGGGATTTCCAGCTGGTCTTCGGCCTTGCCTCCAGTGAAAGCCCGGAGCAGGTGACCATCCGCAACCACCAGGCCATCTTTCTGAGCCCGCAGCAGGCCAAGGCCCTGTGGAACGTGCTGGGCCAGAACATTGCGCAATACGAGCAGGCCTTCGGCACGCTCAACCTGGAGCCGCAGACCCAGAATTTTCCGCGCGGGCCGGTGAACTAGGCGGCGGCAATCGCACCGCAGGAGCGAGCCCTTGCGCTTGAAAGGAATTCTGAATCCGCGGCTGGACGCACCGCTGCCCCTCTGGATGATCTTTCCGGTGATCTTCATGGCGCTCTACGCCAGCCACTTTACGCTGCTGCGCGTTCCCTACTACTGGGACGAGGCGGGCTACTACATTCCCGCGGCGTGGGATTTTTTCCGCACCGGCTCGCTGATTCCCACCACCACGCTCACCAACGCTCATCCGCCGCTGCCGAGCATCTACCTGGCGCTGTGGTGGAAGATCGTGCGGCTACTATCCCGAGGTGACGCGCGAGGCCGTGCTGATGGTGGCCGCGCTGGGGCTGTCTGGCCGTGTGGCGGCTGGCGATGCGCCTGGTGGGCGTGGCTTCGGTCGCGTTCTGGACCGTGCTGCTGACGGGCCTCTATCCCATCTGGTTCGCGCAGAGCTCGCTGGCCCATGCCGACATCTTTGCCGCCGCGTGTTCGCTGTGGGGACTGGTGTACGCGCTGCCCAGCCGCGGCCGCGTGCCGTGGGCTGCCGCGCTGTGGTTTTCCGCCGCCGCGCTATGCAAGGAGACTGCCGATCGTCATTCCGCTCACGCTGGCCGCGGTGAACATTGCGGAGGGTTTCAAGGCTGGGCGCTGCGGCGCGCGGCAAGCTGTGGCGCGAGGCGGCGTGGCTCTCGAGCTGCGTTCTGCCTTTGGCCGGCTGGTACGCGTATCACTACGCCAAGACCGGATTCCTCTTCGGCAATCCGGAGTACCTGCGCTACAACGCCGAGGCGACGCTCACGCCGCTGCGCATGCTGGCCGCGTTCGGCCATCGCATCCTGCACCTGACCGCGCACATGAATCTCTTTGTGCCGGTGCTGATGGCCTTCGCCGCGCTGCTGCTGAGCCCGCGGCCCGACGCCGACGGCCACGACCGCGCGACGCTCGCGCCAGCGGTGCAGATGCGGATCTTTTTCCTGCTTCTGGCCAACGCGGTGCTCTTCAGCGTGCTGGGCGGCGCACTGCTGACGCGCTACCTGCTGCCGATGTATCCGCTGGTGCTGCTGGTGGCGGTGACGACTTTTTACCGCCGCGTGCCTTACTGGCACGGGCTGGCGCTGATTTCTGCCGCGGCTTTCTTCGTGGGCCTGTTCATCAATCCGCCGTATGGATTTGCGCCGGAAGACAACCTGGCCTACGCGCGCGTGGTGCGGATGCACGAGGCCGGCATTGCGGAGCTGGCGAAGCTTTATCCCGGCGCCACGGTGCTGAGCGCATGGCCCGTGACCGATGAGCTGACGCAGCCCGAGCTCGGCTATGTGAAGCAGCCGTGGGATGTGGTCGCGATCGACGATTTTTCCGCCGCACAGATCGCGCGCGCCGCGCAGGAGCCGCAAGCGTACTCGGCCGCGCTGGTTTTCTCCACCAAATACGATCCGGCCTCGCCGCTGGTGAGGCTGAGCGGCGAGGCACTCGACGAACGCTACTTCGGCCTGCACCACGATCTGCCGCCGGAGATCATCGCCCGCCAGTTGGGCGGAGACTGGTGTGGAAGCGCGACGACGACGGCATGTGGATCGCGCTGATCCGCTTCAACCGCCCGGTTGAAGCGCGGCTGGAGCTGAGAACGAACGACCTGCAAGGCAAGTAAACGCAGAGAGATCGATCGGCAAACGTGTGCAGAGATTTTTCTCGCGCAATGCGGGAACAGTTTGCCGGCGCGTGGTGTCTACACAAGCACAGTGGTACCGAATGGGATGAACGGAAGGACTTGAATCCCGCTACCCGCCTCAGGCTGGGGGTTGAGCGGCCTGGGCGCGTTCGCCCAATTGAGCCTTCTGCCACCCCAAAGCGGCGCGGCTGAATTGCAGTGCGGGAGGCGGCCATGTTCGAAGACTCCACGTTTGAAACCATGGGCAGAATTCACACCCGCAGCAGGGGATGGATGATGGCGACGTTTGCCTTCAACTCCTCCGTTCTGCTGGCGCTGGTGATCATCCCGATCATGCACCCGGAGATGCTGCCGCAGATCACGAACGCCATCCGTATGGATGCGCCGGCGCCGGTCGAGGAGCAGAGGCCGGTGGTGAGAACGCAGCAAGTTCAGACCGCGCCTTCGGAGATGCAGGGCGGTCGGATACTGGCGCCGCGGCAAATCCCGGACAAGCCCTGGATTCCAACCACGCAGAAGCCGCCCGGCTCTGTCGGGCCGGTTGATCTCGGCGGCGGCCCGGGCGGAATGGGTGGCCCTGACAATCCGTTCGGGCGCAACGTGCATCCCGATGTGCGGCCGGCGGCGCCGGCGGCGATGCAGCATGTCTCTTCGGGCGTGATGCAGGGAATGCTGATCGACAAAGTGATCCCGACCTATCCGGCGGTGGCACAGGCGATACGCGCGTCGGGAACGGTGGTGCTGCAGGCGACCATTTCACGGTCAGGGACCATTGAGAATCTGCGCGTGGTGAGCGGGCCCGCGCTGTTGCGGCCGGCGGCGCTCGATGCCGTGAAGCAGTGGCGCTACCGGCCGTATATGCTGAACGGCCAGCCGGTGGAGGTGGAGACGACGGTGAGCGTGGAGTTCAAGCTGGATTGATGTGCGGGCTGCTGGCGCGAGCCGAGCGTCGTCGGCGACAATGGCTGTTGCCATGAGACGACGCACTCGCCGTGAAGTTTTGGGCAGCGCATCCGCTGCCGCAGTTGGAACGTTGGCCGCACCGGGCTTTTTGCGCGCTGCCGTGATGGGACCGAAGGTCACGCGCAAGCGAGTGTTCGTCGGGTCTAACGCGCCGGACGGAATTCTGGCGTATGACTGGGATCCCGCGACTGCGGCGCTGACGCCTGCCGGCGTGGCGGCGAAGGTGCCTAACGTGGCGTGGCTGGCCCTGTCGAATGGGAGCGAATTCGTCTACTCGGCCTCGGAGCTCGATTCGTTCAACGGCAAGCCGACTGGCGAAGTGGCGAGCTTTTGCTTGGTGGGCGGCGAATTGCAGCCGCTTTCGGCGCGCAACTCGGCGGGCACGGGGACGTGCCATGTGGCCGTAGATGCGACGGGCCGTATGCTGCTTGCCGCGGACTACACGGGCGCGAGCGCGGCCAGCTTTCGCATCGAAGACGGCAAGCTGAGCGAGGCGGTGTGGACCGAGCATTACGCGGAACACGGGCCGAACTCTGACCGGCAGCAAACCGCGCACGCGCACTTCGCATCGTTCTCGCCGGACAATCGGTTCGCCTATATCAACGACTTGGGCGGAGATTGCATTCATATTTACAGGGCCGATCCGGCCACGGCACACATGACGCCGGCGGGGACGTATCGCGGAGCGCCAGGGTCGGGGCCGCGAACGCTGCACTTCCATCCCAACGGGCACACGGCTTATTGCATGAACGAGATGGTTTCGACGGTGGACGTGCTGGAATGGCACAAGGCGGACGGGAGCCTGACGCTCGTGAATCGGATCGAGTTGCTGCCCGCCGATTACCACGGCCCGACGCGCGGCTGCGACACGGTGATCACGCGCGATGGCCGCTTTGTTTACTTCGCCAACCGCGACGACAACTTTCTGTATGCCTTCCGGGCGGACGCAAAGACCGGAAAGCTGACGCCGATGAAGCGGTCGAATTGCGGGGGAAAGACGCCGCGCAATTTCACGCTCGATCCCACGGAGCGGTGGATGCTCGTGGCGAACCAGGATTCGAATCTGATCAGCGTATTCGCGCGCGATCCAGCGACGGGCGTGCTGGCCGATGAGGTGAAGAGCAGCGTCGCGGCGGAAGCGCCGATGCGGATTCTGTTTGTGTAGCTCAGGCGGCCTGGGTTTCGCCTTTCAACTGCTCGGTCTGATAGTGAGCGATAAGCGCGTCAACGATAGGCTGCAGGCGGCCTTGCATCACGAGGTCGAGCTGGTGCAGCGTGAGGCCGATGCGGTGGTCGGTGACGCGGTTTTGGGGGAAGTTGTAGGTGCGAATCTTTTCGCTGCGGTCGCCGGAGCCGACCATCGATTTGCGTTCTTTTGCGAGCTCAGCCTGCTGCTTTTCCATCTCCATTTCGTAGAGGCGGGAGCGGAGCACGCGCATGCCTTTCTCGCGGTTCTTGATCTGCGATTTCTCGTCCTGGCAACTGACCACGGTGTTGGTGGGCAGGTGGGTGATGCGCACGGCGGAGTAGGTGGTGTTCACCGACTGGCCGCCGGGACCGGAGGAGCAGAACGTGTCGATGCGGAGATCCTTGGCCTCGATCTTGATGTCGACTTCCTCAGCCTCGGGGAGCACGGCGACGGTGACGGCGGAGGTGTGGACGCGGCCCTGCTGCTCGGTTTCGGGCACGCGCTGCACGCGGTGGACACCCGACTCCCACTTGAGCTGCGAGTAGACGCGGTCGCCCTCGATGATAGCGATGACTTCCTTGTAGCCGCCAATGCCGGATTCCGAGATCGACATCACTTCGACCTTCCAGCGCTTCTGCTCGGCAAAGCGCGTGTACATGCGGAAGATTTCGGCGGCAAAGAGCGAGGCCTCGTCACCGCCGGTGCCGGCGCGAATTTCGAGGATAACGTTCTTCTCGTCGTTGGGGTCTTTGGGAAGCAACAGCACCTTGAGCTCTTCTTCGAGGGCCTGAGCGCGCGGCTCGAGCGCGGCGATCTCCTCCTGCGCCATGGCGCGCAGATCGGCATCGTTCTCGGCGAGCATGGCGCGCGCGTCGGCGAGGCCCTGGCGGACTTGCTTGAGTTCGCGGAATTTCTCGACGGGAGCTTCAATCTCGCGCAGCGCTTTGGCTGTCTTTTGATATTTTTCGTGGTCGTTCAGGACCTCAGGCAGCGTGAACTGCGCTTGCAGGTCGTTGAAGCGCTGCTCCATCTGTTCCAGGCGGTCAATCATCGACTCCTCATTGGCGCGAAAAACTACGCGCGGGCCTGCGCGTTTTCATGGTTTTAGGAAAGAATCTCAAAAATGGGTGCAAAAAGGCATCTGCGGCGGGCGCCGCTAGAGGAGGGCCGGGATGGGCTCGCGGAGGTTCACTGCAGTACTTATTCTAGCGCGAAACCTGCCCAAATGAATGGGTCTACACTCCGCCTTTGCCCAGCAGAATACCGATGCCGTAGGTGACAGCGCCCTCGACAGCGCCGACGACGGTCATTTCGAGGCCCGAGGACCACCAGGAGCGGACGGTGATGAGGGACTTGGCGGCGCCAACGGCGAAGTGCGCGGCGAGCGAGATGATGGCCGCGGCGATGACCGCCGGGATTCCCTGCATGAAGAAGAAGGGGATGACGGGGATGATGGCGCCGACGGCAGTGGACAGCGCGCCGGAGCTGGCTGAGACGAGCGGGTTGGATAGCGCCTCCTCCGACGAGCCCAGGCGCTCGGCGGACAGCGCGCGCAGCAACTGCTCGGGGTCGCTGGCGATGTGGCTGACCATGTGGAGCGCGTCTTCCTCGGGAAGCCCCTTGACCTGGTAGTAAAGCGAAAGCAGCTCGCGGGCTTCGGGGCCGTTCATCTGGATGGCCTCGCGCTCGCGTGCGATCTCGGCGTGGTAGATCTCGCGCTCGCTCTTGGCGGCCAAGTACGCGCCGGAGCCCATGGAGAGCGCGGAGGCGATCATGCCGGAGAGGCCGGCGAGGAGGACGTATTTGGGATTGCCTGCGGTGGCGCCGGAGACGCCGGAGACGATGCCGAAGATGGCGCCCAGACCGTCATTGACGCCATAGATGGCGTCGCCGATCCACGCGCCGGGCTGCCTGCGCCCCTGGTTGCGCTTGGCCAGCATCTCTTCGAGCACGGCTTTGGCGTCGATCTTGGGCGCGCCGGCTGGAGCGGTGTAGTGGCCGCGAATGAGCGAGCCGAGCTCGCGGTAATGGTCCTTTTCGTCCTGAACGACGTGCTCGAGGATGGCGACCGATCCCTCGTCGCCGAGGGCTTTCAACTGCTCGCCGTAGCGGGCGATGTCGCGGCTCTCCTCAATCTCAAGACGGCGCAGCGCCATGCGCATGCCGCCGGCGCGATTGGCGAGCGAGTCGGCCTGGCCGCCGGGGCCACCGGAGTAAACCGGCTCAGGTCCGCCGAGCTCCTTGATGCGGCCCTCCCACAGCGTGGCGTGCTCGATTCTCGGCCTGGGCCAGATGGCGCAGCACCTGCGCGCGCACCGGGTCGGGGTCGCGGTCGGCCAGAGTGTTGTAGGTGTGGTAGCCCTCCATCTCGGCTTGCCAGTTGCCCTCAAGGGCAGCAAGGATCTTCTTGTTTCTGGCGCCGCTCAGAATGGCGATGGGCATCGGTCGTACCTCGCTTAGCAATGAGAATAGCGGATTGCGCGGCCTGCGAGGTAGAGAAGCGTACCACGGCGCGCTGATGCGGGAAGCCAGCCGGCTGCTGTCTCCCGTATAGTGTTGTGTGGGCTGGGGAAGACGGATTCCAGACTTGCGGAGTGACCGCCTGGTGAGGACGCCGGCCGGTGCGATGGCAATGGCGGACCTGAGAGCCGCTTCTGAACCAGAGAAGCACCGAATACAAGAAAGCGGGAAAGAACATCCATGGCTGAAAACTCGAAACCCTCGGCTGCGTTGACTTCGCCGGGCTACTTTCTACCGTTCATCACCGTGACGGCGCTGTTCTTGGCGTTCGGCTTCATCACTACGCTGAATATGGCGCTGGTGCCGCATCTGCGATCGATCTTCAACCTCGGCTACAAGTGGGCGATGCTGGCGGAATCGGCATTTTTCCTCGCCTATTTCGTCTTCTCGGGTCCATCGTCCAAGCTGATCGAGTGGATTGGCTACAAGCAGACGATGGTGGTCTCGCTCTTCATTCAGGTGGTAGGCTGCCTGCTCTTCATTCCGGCGGCCAGGCTGGTGAATTTCCCGCTCTTCCTCACCGCTTCATTCGTTGTTGGCGCGGGCGTGACAGCACTGCAAACCTCTGCTAATCCGTATACCGCGATTCTGGGGCCGGAGGCGAGCGCTTCAGTGCGGCTGACGCTGGCGCAGGCATTCAACTCGATTGGCACAACGGTGGCGCCGATCTTCGCGGGCGCGTTCATCCTGACGGATCCCACGAAGTTTGCCACGCCGGCGGCCATTGCGAACACGGTTCGCGGGCCATACATCGCCATTGCGGGCGCGCTGCTGCTGCTCGGGATCGCTGTGGCGTTTTCTCATTTGCCCCACATCGACCAACCGCCATCGTCCCATCCGGCGAAGGCGGGCGACGCGCCGGCGAGCAGCAGCGTCTGGAGCTACCGGCACACGGTGCTGGGCGCGCTGGGAATTTTCCTGTATGTAGGCGTGGAAGTGGGCCTGGCGTCAATCGCGGTGAATTACTTCAAATCGCAGGGCATGAGCTCGTTCAAGACGGCGTCAGATGTCGCGTCACTCTACTGGTTTGGCGCGCTGGTGGGCCGTTTGCTTGGTTCCTGGATCCTGACCAAAGTGAAGTCGGGAAAGCTGCTGGGCATCTTCGGATTTGCGGCTTCGGCGCTGCTGATTACCTCAATGGCTACTTCGGGCGAGGTGGCTATTTGGACGATGGTGCTGTGCGGATTCTTCAATTCCATCATGTTCCCGAACATCTTCACGCTGGGCATTGCCGGGTTGGGACCGATGACGAGCAAGGGTTCGGGACTGATCATGACCGCGATTGTTGGTGGCGCGGTGATTCCCGCTCTGCTGGGCGCGGCGGCCGACAAGTACGGCATCCAGCACGCGTTCGTGATTCCGCTGTGCTGTTACCTCTACATTGCGTGGTATGGGCTGTGGGGATCGAAGCCGAGAGAAACAGCTGTTAGCTCTTAGCTCTCAGCTTTCAGCTTGAAGCGGGCCCTCCGATGCGTATTGGAGGGCCCACATGTTTTCGGGGAGCTGGATTTGGGCGCAGGACGAGGTCCGATTCCGAACGGAGCGGCGATGAAGCGCAAAGCAAAACCACATGCAGAGAAGTTGAGCAGCGGGACTTTGCTGGTGGCATTCGCCGCAATCATTTTCGTGTTGATTATGCTGCTGCGGATGCTGGTGTACGTGACGCCGCACGGCCGGCATCCTTTCTAGTGCGCAGCGCGCTCGAGCCGCTGCGGAGTGGGCACGCTTTGGCCGAATCGTTGGCGCCGCCGACAGTGGCGTAGCGCGCAGGCACCGAGCGAGAGTCTATTTTGTCCCGCCGGCCGCGGCTTCCACTTCGCGCCATTCTTCTTGCGAGAGCTTGATCTGCGCCGCGGCGATGTTTTCCTCGAGGTGCGCGACCTTGGACGTGCCGGGAATGGGCAGCAGGACGGGCGAGCGCTGCAGAAGCCAGGCAAGCGAGAGCTGCGGAACGGTGACCCCGTGGCGCATGGCGATGCGGCCTAGGACTGACGCTGCGGGGTGCTCGGCTTTCAGCATCTTTCCACCGGCAAATGGGTACCACGGCAGGAAGGCGATGCCGCGCCGCTCGCAGTAGGTGAGCGTTTCCTCGTGACGGCGGTCGGCGAGCGAGTAGCGATTCTGAATGGAGACGATGGGGACGATTTTTTCGGCGTCCTCGATTTCGGCAGGGATGACCTCGCTGAGTCCGATGTGGCGAATCTTGCCAGCCACTTGCATGCGGCGGAGCGCGCCGAGCGATTCTTCGAGGGGCGTGCGCGGGTCAATGCGGTGAAGCTGGTAGAGTTCGATGCGCTCGAGACGGAGGCGGCGCAGGCTCATTTCGACACATTGGATGAGGTATCCTGCGCGGCCGACATATTCGGTTTTGGCGGGGCCCTGGCGCGTGATGCCGCCCTTGGTGGCGATGACAACTCCGGGGGAGTAAGGAGCGAGCGTCTCGCCGATGAGGCGTTCGACGACCTCGGGACCATAGGCGTCGGCAGTGTCAATGAGCGTGACGCCGAGCTCGACGGCGCGGCGCAGGACGCGGCGGGCCTCGGCTTCGTCGGACGGCTCGCCCCACGCACCCTCGCCTACCAGGCGCATGGTTCCGTAGCCAAGGCGATGGACGGGCAGATCGCCGCCGATGAGGAACGTGCCGCTGAGAGAAGCGGAGAGATGGAGCGGGCTGGTCATTCGATTTCGATGGTATGCTCGCGCGGCGGCGTGGGACAATGTGTGGGTTTGAACCTGCGTTCGGGAGACCGGAACCGGACAGGCGCAGGCTGCGTACCTGAGATCACGGCAGGCAAGGAGACCCAGTAAGATGAGCACCTACGCATACCCCAACCCGCAAGCCATTTTTTACCAGCAATACAACGCGGCGCGCCGCGATGAAGTCGTGGGCATCCTGCTGGCGCTGTTCCTGGGCGCGTTTGGCGCGCACCATTTTTACATGCGCCGCACGGGGCTGGGGATTCTCTACCTCTGCTTCTTCTGGACCGGCATTCCCTCGCTTCTCGGGTTCATTGAGTGCTTCTTCATGCCGGGGCGCGTGCGCGAATTCAACTCCATTCAGGCAGCGGCGATTGCGGCGTCGCTGGGGATCGCGGTTCCGGGATGGGGCCAGGGAGTGAACGTGACGGTAAACGTGCCACCGGCGGGCGCCGTTCCGGGCCCAATGGTCGGCGCGCCGACATACCCGCAGCCACCCATGCCGGCTGCGGCCGCGACGTACCCGCCGCCAGCCGCTCCAGTCGCAGCGTGCCCGCGCTGCCAGCGCACCAATGCACCGGGCGCAAGGTTCTGCTCCGGGTGCGGACAAGCGCTGTAAGAGCAGGGTTCAGGTTTCAGGGATCAGGGAGTGCGGCAATCCGACGGTGCCGCGCGACGCGCCAGGAGGAGTCAATGAAAGTTCGGCTTCAAGTTTTGATTGCCATTGCGTTGGCTGCGATGGCGCTGATTCGGCCAACCTCATCGCAGGAGCCTGCCATCCCAATCCTCGTTTCCGCATCTGTGCCAACCTACCCTCCAATTTGGAGGGCCGCTCACATTCAGGGCGACGTCGTTGCATTTGTGACAATCAAGAACGGGGTTGTGGCCGGAATCAAGATCATTTCCGGGGACAATCACCTTGAGGTCCCCACAATTGCCAACCTCAAGACTTGGCAATTCGAAGAAGGAGTGAACGCTGCAATCACGATCACTTACACGTATGAGATCTCTGGGGAGCCGACCGAAGCGCGCACTAATCCCAAAGTCGAGATTCTCCCGGACTTGGATGTGAAGATCACAGCACGGCCAGTCAAGCCAACTGTAAACTACGGCAAATAATGCTTCGGGTGGCTACATGTTCGCGTGGCCAGAGCGCATGCTCTCGTTGAACTTGGGCTTGGTGAAGTCGAGGGCGGCTTCGAGCATGGCCTGGTAGTCGGCGGCGCGGGCCATGAGCGCGGGCGTGGCCGCGGCAAATTCGCCTTCAAGAACCATCAGTCCTTCGCCGGCTTCGTCGCCGGCCATGCGCAGCAGATCGGCCTCGGTGGTGTTCAGGTACTGCGCGTCGCGAGGATCGGCGATCCAGACCGGCTTGCCCTCGCCGAGCACGCCCGAGAGCCAGTAGACCTTGCTCAGCAGGTAGCGGAGGCGCTCCTGGTCGTCGGTCTCGGTAAAGATGAACTTCTTTTGCCAGCGGCTGTAGTAGCGCGTGGTGACGGGAACGGGCTGGCGGTTGCCGGACTTCACAAACTCCAGTTGGCCCATGTCGACCGTTTTGCGGACGGCGTTGTAGATGAAGGTTTCGGCGTAGGGCTGCTCCATGGCGGGCACGATCTCGGCAAAGGTGAGCGTGACGGAGGCAGAGATTTTGGCGTGCAGGTCGTGCGTTCCGCCGTCGGCCAGGTGAAGTTCGCCGTGGACGATGTGGGTGTCGGCGCCGGAGGTGGAGCGGTGGAAGGGCCACTCGAATTGCCCGAAGGCCAGGGGCAGCCCGCCGAGCGTGACGTAGCAATCGGGGCGCGGATTGCGCAGGCGCTTGGCTTCGCCGGCCAGGTGCGCGGTCATCTCGGGCAGCAGATTCGGCTTGTCGAAGTCGAAGGCGTCGCTCAACTCGAGCTTGAGCGAGTGGCCAACTGCCTCCGCGCCGGAGAGGCCGAGTTCGAAGACGGCGGTGGGCTGGCCATGAGAATCGGAGCCCTGTTTGACGGAGACAAGAACCAGGCCGGCCTTTGCGGCGGCTGATGTGAGCGAAGCGACAAGCGAGGATTTCAGTTCGGGGGTCATGGGCGGGGAATCCTGAGTCGGAGATCGATGCAGAACCATTTTAGAGCCCGGCGGCAGCAAGCGCGCCGGCAGGAGTGAATTAGCCGATTTGCCGAACCAGCCAACCAAACGCCGCATTTACAATGGCAGTCGTGACCTCCGAAGCGCCGAAACACATCATTCTCGCCGAAAATCTGACCAAGGTTTACGCGGCGGGCCGCATCCAGGTGGCTGCGGTGCGCGGGCGTTTCGCTGGCCGTCGAGCCGGGCGAGTTTGTGGCCATCGTGGGGCCTTCGGGTTCGGGCAAGTCCACTCTTTTCTATCTGTTAGGCGGGCTGACGCGGGCCACCGAGGGGCGCGTGGTGATCGACGGCGTGGATTTTGCCTCGCTGAACGACGCCGAGCGCACGCGGCTGCGCAAACACCGCATCGGCTTCGTTTTCCAGAAGTTCAACCTGCTGCCGACGCTTTCGGCGATGGGCAATATCGAGATTGCCTACGCCGTGAGCGGGCGCAAGGAGCCGATGGACCGGAAGTATCTGGACCACTTGAGCGATATGCTGGCGATCCAGGGACGGCTGCATCACCGGCCCGCCGAGCTGAGCGGCGGCGAGCAGCAGCGGGTGGCCATCGCGCGGGCGCTGATCACGCGGCCGGCCATCGTGCTGGCCGACGAGCCGACCGGCAACCTGGACACAAAGACCTCCGACGCCGTGCTGCAGATGCTGCTGCGGTCGAACCGGGAACTTGGGCCAGACCACGCTGATGATTACGCACAATCCCGAGGCGGCGGCGATCGCGGGGCGGATCCTGCACATGCGCGACGGGCAAATTGTTAAGGAAGCAGCCGGATCGGGTCCGACGGCGCTTCAGGCAGGCGGTCTCCGCGTCCCTTCCCAGCCTCATTCGAGCGTTGACTCTCCCGGCTTTTCTTGGTATCTTTGAAAGGTTCGCAAGAACGCAGCCTGAGGTGTGTTTGCACGCAGGTGGCGTAAGGAAACTCCCCGAGCAGGCTGGAACAGACGGGGAGATTTCCAGGGCCAGGTGAAGTCAGCCGGCCAGACAAGTTCCCGGAATCGCTCTCTTCTTGCGGAGGGCAGGGAACACTCGCATCGGCGCCCGCGCGTTCCCCACCTTGGAGGGGCTATGCGGGCCGGAAGCGGGATACGGAGTTGGCTCCGCGCCAGGATCAGTTTTCTGGGTGGACGACCGATCACCGTCCCGGTTCTCGTCTGAGACTGGAACGAAGACAGACGCGAAGCAGCAACCATAGGGCTTCTCTGTGTTTGGTGTGGCTCAAATGCCATCCAAAACCAGAACAGCCCGAAGGGTGTGCGCGGCTGTGGAGCGTGAAGTGACGGGTTTTTGAAGGGTAAGGAGTTGCGGTTTGCCAACTTTTAATCAGCTTGTTCGCAAGGGGCGTACGGCCCCCCGTTACAAGACGGCGTCGCCCGCGTTGCAGGCCTCGCCGCAGCGGCGCGGCGTTTGCACGCGCGTGTATACGCAAACGCCCAAGAAGCCGAACTCGGCGCTGCGCAAAGTGGCTCGCGTGCGGCTGACCAACGGGATTGAGGTGACCACCTACATTCCCGGCATCGGCCACAACCTGCAGGAGCACTCGATCGTGCTCATTCGCGGGGGCCGCGTGAAGGACTTGCCGGGCGTGCGCTATCACGTGGTGCGGGGAACTCTGGATTCAGTCGGCGTTACGGCCCGCTCGCAGAGCCGGTCGAAGTACGGCGCCAAGCGCGCCAAGGGCGGCGCGACGAAGTAAGGCGCTCCGCGCTCTCGTGTTTTGGACGAGGGGCGAGGGCTGGGAAGTGGCAACAGGCGCGAATGCGCGAGGATTTTGAGGATTTATGCCGAGAAAAGGGCACATTGCGAAGCGGGAAGTGGCGCCGGATCCGGTGTACGGATCGACACTGGTGACCAAGTTTGTGAACTCGATGATGTGGGGCGGCAAGAAGTCGACCGCTCAGGGCATCTTTTACCAGGCGATGAAGAACCTGGAGGAGAAGGGCGGCGGCGACGACGCGCTGAAGCTCTTCAAGAAGGCGGTAGAGAACTGCAAGCCGCTGCTTGAAGTGAAGACGCGGCGCGTTGGCGGCGCCAACTACCAGGTGCCGATCGAGGTGAATGCGGATCGCAGAACCTCGCTGGCCATCCGCTGGCTGATCACCTACGGGCGCAGCCGCGGCGAGAAGGGCATGACCGACAAGCTGAGTAACGAGCTGCTGGATGCGGCCAACGGACGCGGCGCGGCGATGAAGAAGAAGGAAGACGTGCACCGCATGGCCGAGGCCAACAAGGCCTTCGCGCACTACCGGTGGTAAAGACAGGGACCAGGGATTAGGGAACAGGGACCAGGCCTGGAGCACTGAAGACGGGCCGGATCAGACTCAACGCAAGATCAAACCGCGGGAGAGGCGTCCCGCAAGGAATTGAAATCGTGGCTCGCACCGTACCTCTAAATCGCTGCCGGAACATCGGGATCATGGCGCACATCGACGCCGGAAAGACGACAGCGACAGAACGCATCCTGTTCTATACCGGCATCACGCACCGGCTGGGAGAGGTGCATGAAGGCACGGCGACCATGGATTACATGGAGCAGGAGCAGGAGCGCGGCATCACGATTACCTCGGCGGCGACCACCTGCACCTGGCGCGACGTTCGCATCAATATTATTGATACCCCCGGCCACGTGGACTTTACCGCCGAAGTGGAGCGCAGCCTGCGCGTGCTCGACGGCGCGGTGGCGTTGTTTGACTCCGTTTCCGGCGTGCAGCCGCAGACCGAGACCGTGTGGCGGCAGGGCGACAAGTACAAGGTTCCCCGGATCTGCTTCGTCAACAAGATGGACAAGAACGGCGCGGACTTCGAGCATGTGCTCGAGACCATCCGCAAGCGGCTGGGCGCGCGGCCCGTGGCGCTGCAGATTCCCGTCGGCGCCGAGGCGAACTTCAAGGGCGTCGTGGACCTGATCGAGATGAAGGCGATTATCTGGCACGACGAGACCCTGGGCGCCGAGTTTTCAGTCGAGCCGATTCCCGCCGATCTGCAGAAGAAGGCCGAAGCCTTCAGATTGCAGCTGATCGAAGTCATCGCCGAGACCGATGATGTGCTGCTGGAAAAGTTCCTGGAAGGCGAAACGCCAACGGTGGAAGAGCTAAAGGCCGGCATTCGGCAGGCCACCATCGATCTGAAGGTCTTCCCGGTGATCTGCGGAAGCGCCTTCAAGAACAAGGGAATTCAAACGCTTCTCGACGCCGTCGTCGATTACCTGCCCAGCCCGATCGACAAGCCTCCGGTTGAGGGCATCGATCCCAACCATCGCTCCAAAATTGAAAAGCGCAAGCCCGACGACAACGAGCCGCTTTCGGCCCTGGCGTTCAAGATCATCAACGATCCTTACGGCAAGCTGTGCTTCGTCCGTGTTTATTCGGGTTCGCTCAAGACCGGCGACACGGTGCTGAACCCGCGTACCGGCAAGACCGACCGCATCGGCCGCCTGGTGAAGATGCACGCCAACAAGCGCGAGGATGTGACCGAGATCCTGGCCGGCGACATCTGCGCCTGCCTGGGAGTTAAAGATCTGAAGACCGGCGACACGCTTTGCGATCCGCATCATCCCATCGCGCTCGGCGCGATCACCTTCCCCGACACCGTGATTTCGGTGGCCATTGAGCCCAAGACGAAGGCCGATCAGGAAAAGATGGCCGTGGCGCTGGCGCGGCTGGCCGATGAAGATCCGACCTTCAAGGTGCGGACCGATGAAGATAGCGGCCAGACAATCATCAGCGGCATGGGCGAGCTGCACCTCGAGATTCTTGTGGACCGCATGAAGCGCGAGCACAAGGTGGAAGCCAATGTGGGCGAGCCCAAGGTGGCCTTCCGCGAGACCATCCGGAAGAAGGCCGAGGCCGAGGGCAAGTACATTCGGCAGACCGGCGGCTCGGGCAATTACGGCCACTGCAAGCTGCGCGTGGAGCCGAACGAGCCGGGCAAGGGCTACGAGTTCGTCAACGAGATCAAGGGCGGCTCCGTTCCCAAGGAGTACATCAAGCCCATCGACCAGGGCGTGCAGGGTGCGATGGAGTTGGGCATTCTGGCCGGCTATCCCATGGTCGACGTGAAGGTAACGCTGTTCGACGGCAGCTACCACGAAGTGGACTCGAACGAGATGGCCTTCAAGTTTGCCGGCTCGATCGCGTTCAAGGAAGCGGCCAGGAAGGCGTCGCCGGTGCTGCTGGAGCCGGTGATGGCCGTGGAAGTGACGGTGCCCGAGGAGTTCATGGGCGTGATTATCGGCGACATCAACTCGCGCCGCGGGCGAATCGAGGGCATGGAGCATGCCGCCGGTTCGCAGGTGATCAGGGCGATGGTGCCGCTCAAGGAGATGTTCGGCTACGTGAACGAAATTCGCTCGTCCACGCAGGGCCGGGCGTCGTATTCGATGCAGTTTGCGCGCTACGAAGAGGCGCCGCGCATGATTGCCGACGAAATCATCGGCCGCGCGCAGGGCAAGTAAGGTTTTGGGGCTGGAGCCGGGCAGCCGGCGCTCCGAGGTGCAACGGGCAGTAAGAGCGATGAAAGGGATTCGGGAGCTTTATGGCGAAGGAAAAGTTTGATCGTTCAGAAGCCGCACGTGAACGTGGGGACGATCGGGCACATCGATCACGGCAAGACGACGTTGACGGCGGCGATCACGAAGGTATTGCAGAAGCACAACCCGAAGATTGTGTTCCGCTCGTTCGACTCGATCGACAACGCGCCGGAAGAGCGGGAGCGCGGGATTACGATCGCCACGGCGCACGTGGAGTACGAGACCAAGAACCGTCACTATGCGCACGTGGACTGCCCCGGCCACGCCGACTACATCAAGAACATGATCACCGGCGCGGCGCAGATGGACGGAGCGATTCTGGTGGTGGCGGCGACCGACGGCCCGATGCCGCAGACCAAGGAGCACGTTCTGCTGGCGCGCCAGGTGGGCGTGCCGTACATCGTGGTGTTCCTGAACAAGTGCGACGCGGTGGAAGACACGGAGCTGATCGACCTGGTGGAGATGGAAGTGCGCGAGCTGCTGACCAAGTACCAGTTCCCGGGCGACGACGTGCCGGTGATTCGCGGGTCGGCGCTGGGCGCGTTGAACGGCGAGCCGCAGTGGGAGGCCAAGATCGACGAGCTGATGGCGGCGGTGGACAAGTACGTGCCGCAGCCGAAGCGCGCCGTGGATCAGCCGTTCCTGATGCCGATCGAAGATATTTTCTCGATCTCGGGGCGCGGCACGGTGGTGACGGGCCGCATCGAGCGCGGCAAGGTGAAGGTGGGCGAGGACGTGGAGATCGTCGGGTTCCGCGAGACGCGCAAGACGGTGTGCACGGGCGTGGAGATGTTCAAGAAGCAGCTGGACGAGGGTCTGGCCGGGGACAACGCCGGCATATTGCTGCGCGGCACGCCGAAGGAAGACGTGGAGCGGGGGATGGTGCTGGCCAAGCCGGGCTCGATTACGCCGCACACGAACTTCAAGAGCTCGGTGTACGTGCTGAGTAAGGAAGAGGGCGGTCGTCATACGCCGTTCTTCAAGGGCTACCGGCCGCAGTTCTACTTTCGCACCACGGACGTGACGGGAGTGGCGGAGCTGCCGGCGGGCGTGGAGATGGTGATGCCGGGCGACAACGTGGAGCTGGAAGTGGATCTGATTACGCCGGTGGCCATGGAGAAGGGCCTGCGCTTCGCGATTCGCGAGGGCGGCAGAACGGTGGGCGCGGGAACGATCTCGGAAATTATCAAGTGAAAGGGAATAGGGAGTAGGGAAGTAAGGGACCGGCAAGGAATGGATTGCCGGTCCCTGAAGCCCGAGAGGAAGCCAATGGTAGGACAAAGGATTCGCATCCGGTTGAAGGCATACGACTATCGCGTGCTGGACACCTCGACCGGCGAGATTGTGGACACGGCCAAGCGCACCGGAGCAACGGTGGCAGGGCCGATCCCGTTGCCGACGGTGAAGAACAAATATTGCGTGCTGCGCTCGCCCCACGTGGACAAGAAGTCGCGCGAGGCCTTCGAGATCCGCACGCATAAGCGGCTGATCGACATTCTGGAGCCGACGCAGCAAACGGTGGACGCGCTGATGAAGCTCGATCTGCCTGCCGGCGTGGACGTGGAGATCAAGGCGTTCGAGAAATAGGACTGGCCGTCCAGGCGGACGCGCCCTTCGGGCGCAGAAGCTTGCCGGCGGCGATACAAAGTGGTAGGAAGCCCGAGAAGGGCCCGGCAGTGCGGGGCATCGAGGCCCGCATGATGAGGTGAGGGAAAGATGGCAGTCACAGGGATTCTGGGAAAAAAGATCGGCATGACGCAGGTCTTCGACGAGAAGGGCGACGTGCACCCGATTACGGTGCTGCAGGCCGGCCCATGCGTGATTACGCAGTTGAAGACGGCGGCTAAGGATGGGTACGACGCCGCGCAGATCGGGCTGGTGGAGTTCGTGAAGGCTTCGCGCATGACCAAGGCGCAGAACGGCCACCTCAAGAAGACCGAGGCGCCGCCGGTGAAGGTCATCAAGGAAGTGGACGTTGAGGCCGCCGCCGACGGCGCAGTAGAGACCAAGGCCGGCGATCGCGTGCTGGTGGACATCTTTACCGACGCGAAGTTCGTGGACGTGATCGGCACGTCGAAGGGCCGCGGGTTCGCGGGCGTGGTGCGCAGGCACAAGTTCGCCGGAGGGCCCAAGTCACATGGACACATGTTCCAGGTGCAGGGATCGATCGGCGCTTCGAGCTTTCCGTCGCGGGTATTTCCCGGGCAGCGCATGCCCGGCCATTACGGAACCGATCAGGTGACGGTGCGCAACCTGCGCATTCGCGGCATCGATGTGGACGAGAATCTGCTGATGGTTGAAGGAGCGGTGCCGGGACCGCGCGAGGGTTACGTGCTGATCTCGAAGGCCAAGGCTCCGCCGCGCGAGCGCCGTGGCTTTGCCGGATCGGGCACAGTGGATCCGCTGAAGGCGGCGAAGAAGGCGGCGGCGAAGAGGAAGTAACAAGCTCGTAGTTTGTAGCCGGCAGCTAGCAGCTTGCGTGCCGAGATGGCGGGACCGATTGAACCGCGAGTGAACGAGCTACGGGCTACTGGCTGGATGCTTAGGAAGAAGACGATGGCAAAAGTGGATGTAGTGAATTTGAGCGGCAAGAAGGTGGGCTCGGTGGAGCTGGCCGACGCAAGTGTTTGCGCCGGAGCAGGTGAACGAGGCCCTGTTGTGGGAGGCGGTGAAGCACTACCGCGCCTCGCTGCGCCAGGGCACGCACAAGACCAAGAGCCGCACCGAGGTTGCCGGTTCCGGCAAGAAGCTGTGGAAGCAGAAGGGCACGGGCCGGGCGCGTATCGGTTCGGTGCGCTCGCCTCTGTGGCGTCATGGCTACACGGTCCACGGACCGCAGCCGCGCAGCTACGAGTATCCGTTCCCGCGCAAGAAGCTGCTGGGCGCGCTGCGCTCGGCCCTGGCCGCAAAGCTGGCCGACGGCAAGCTGACGGTGGTGGATTCGCTGGAGATCAAGGAAGGCAAGACGAAGCTCTACCGCGAGGCGCTGGACAAGCTGGACGCGAAACGCACGGTGCTGCTGGTCGAGAACGGCAAGACGTTGACGCAGTCGCTGGTGCTGGGCGCGCGCAACCTGAAGGGCGTGGAACTGGTGCTGAACAACGAGGTTCACCCCTACGATCTGCTGCGCTACGAGAGGGCGATTTTCTCGAAGGCCGCGATCGAGCAACTGACGGAAGCGCTTCAAAAGAGCGCGTCGAAACGCAAAACCGAGGCGCGCAAAACCGCTGCCGAGAAGGAGGCCGCGTAATGCCGACACTCTACACCGTCATTCGCCGTCCGCTGATCACCGAAAAGGGATTGGGCGTGAAAGAGACCGAGGGGACGTTGGTCTTCGAGGTTGCGCCCAATGCGACCAAGACTGAAGTGAAGGAAGCGGTGGAAGCGCTCTTCAAAGTGAAGGTCGCCGCGGTTCGCACCGCGAACGTTGCCGGCAAGGAGCGCCGGCGCGGCAAGTTTGCAGGATTCAGGCCGGATTGGAAGAAGGCGTACGTGAAGTTGAAGGCCGGCGAGAAGCTGCCGGAGTACGTGAGCAATCTGTAGGGCAGTGAGCAGCGGACAGTGAACAGTCCGTGTTGGATCGCTCAGTGAAGCAGGGCTATCGGAACCTTCAAGGATGATGGTTCCGGAAAAGAAGTGAGAGCCGGATCGGGTAATGGACCGGCACTCAAGGAAAACGATCATGGCAATCAAGACATACAGGCCGGTCACACCGACGCTGCGGTTTCAGACGTCGCTTGAGACCGGCGATCTGACGGTGGACACGCCGCACAAGCCGCTGGTGACGACGCGTAAGCGCACCGGCGGACGCCGCAACTCGGGCGACCTGACGATCCGTCATCATGGCGGCGGGCACAAGCAGAAGCTGCGGCTGATCGACTTCAAGCGCGAGAAGTTCGGCGTGCCGGGCAAGGTGGCGACCATCGAGTACGATCCCAACCGGTCGTCACGCATCGCGCTGGTGCACTATGCCGACGGCGAGAAGCGCTACATCTTGCAGCCGGTGGGGCTGAAGGTGGGGGCGACAGTGACGTCGGGTCCCGAGGCCGACATTCTGGTGGGCAATGCGCTGCCGCTCAAGAACATTCCCGCGGGCACCACGGTGCACGCGATTGAGCTGAGGCCGGGCAAAGGCGCGCAGATGGCGCGTTCAGCCGGAGCCCAAGCGCAGTTGGTGGCCAAGGAGGGCGATTACGCCCTGCTCAAGCTGCCTTCGGGCGAGACGCGCAAGGTGCTGGCCGAGTGCATGGCGACCATTGGGCAAGTGGGCAACACGGATCACGAAAACGTGGCCATCGGCAAGGCGGGACGCAATCGCTGGCTGGGTATCCGGCCGACGAATCGCGGCGTGTCCATGAACCCGGTGGACCATCCGCACGGCGGCGGCGAGGGCAAGACTTCAGGCGGACGCCATCCGGTGACGCCGTGGGGCCAGCCGACGCGCGGATACAAGACACGCAACAACAAGCGGACGGACGCGTTCATCGTCAGCCGCAGGTCGAAGTAGAAAAGCCAGGAGCCGGATTTTATGGGACGTTCGACGAAAAAAGGGCCGTTTGTGGATGCGCACCTCATGGTGAAGATCGAGGCGCTGAACAAGGCCAACGACAAGAAGGTAGTGAAGACCTGGACGCGGCGCTCGACGATCTTTCCCGAGTTTGTGGGCCACACCATCGCCGTGCACAACGGCAAGAAATTTGTTCCCGTGTACGTAACCGAGAACATGGTGGGACACAAGCTGGGCGAGTTTGCGCCGACGCGGGTGTTCAAGGGCCACACGGGCGGCGCCAAGGCGCCCACTGAGACTGTAGCCAAGCCGGCTGCGTAGGCGCGGCAGGCTGAAAGCTGAAGTTTGAGGAAGGCATGAGTATGGCAGTGGCAACAAGGGAATACAAAGCCGAGGCAAGGTTTCAGCGCGTGTCGCCGCAGAAGGCGCGGCTGGTGCTGGAACTGATCAAGGGGCGCGGAGTGCAGGAGGCGCTGGAAACAGCGGCCTTTACAAAGAAGCGCATCGCCCCGGTGGTGTACAAGCTGCTGGCTTCGGCGGTGGACAACGCGAAGTATGTTGCCGGCGAAGAGGGCATCGATCTGGACGTGGACAACCTCTACGTGAAACAGGCAGTGGCCAACGACGGGCCGCGCATGAAGCGCATCCGGCCGGCGCCGATGGGGCGGGCGTACCGCTACCAGCGCAGGTTGACGCACATCGTGCTGTCGGTGGCAGAGCGTGAGTCAGAAAAGGGCCTGGTGACGAAGGTGGAAGAGACGGCGCCCGCAGCGGAGCCCGCGAAGACGGCCAAGGCGAAGAAAGCCGCGCCCAAGGCAGAGAAGACGAAAGCAGCGGCCCAGGCGAAGGAAACCAAGCCAGCAGCGAAGAAGTCTGCGGCAGCCAAGAAGAAGGCCGGCAAGTAGGCCGGGAGATTTTTGAAAGGAAGTATATGGGACAAAAAGTCCATCCTTACGGATTCCGGCTGGGAATCAACAAGCCGTGGCGGTCACGCTGGTTTAGTGAGCGCGAGTACGCCAAGCTCCTGGTTGAGGACGTGAAGCTGAAAGCGGAGTTGCGCGAGAAGCTGAAGGCGGCGGGCGTCAGTTCGGTGGAGATCGAGCGGCCGGGCAACAAGCTGCGTTTCCTGATCCGCACCGCGCGGCCGGGCATCGTGATCGGGCGCAAGGGCGCGGAGATCGAGAAGCTGAAGACCGAGCTGGGCAAGCGCACCAACCGCGAGGTGTTCATCGACATCATCGAGGTGAACAAGCCGGAGCTGGACGCGCAACTGGTGAGCGAGAACATCGCGCTGCAACTGGAAAAGCGCGTGAGCTTCCGCCGTGCTATGCGCAAGAGCGTGGACTCGGCGCTGCGCTTCGGCTGCAAGGGAATCAAGGTGCGCGTCTCGGGGCGGCTGAACGGGAATGAAATCGCGCGTTCGGAGTGGTACTTGCAGGGGCGTTTGCCGCTGCACACGCTGCGCGCCGACATCGACTACGGGTTTACCGAAGCGAATACGACGTATGGCGTGATCGGCGTGAAGGTCTGGATCTATCGCGGCGACATTTATGAGCAGAAGCGCCGCCAGGCTCCGACGGTAGGGAAGACGGTGTTTTAGAAGCAGTTCATAGTTCTTAGTTCACAGCGGCGATTGACCGCGATGCGAAACAAGGGAACTGAGAACTGCGATCTGTGAACTGGTTTTCGAGGGTTTTCGTTATGTTGATGCCAAAGAAGGTGAAGTTCCGCAAGCAGCAGAAGGGCAAGCGCCGGGGCAAGGCGTGGCGCGGCTCCACGCTGTCGTTCGGCGAGTACGGTTTGAAGGTCATGGAGTGCGGGTACATCACCGACCGGCAGATCGAGGCCAGCCGTGTCGCCATGACGCGTTTCGTCAAGCGCGGAGGCAAGATCTGGCTGCGCCTGTTCCCTGACAAGCCGATCACCAAGAAGCCCGCCGAAGTCCGCATGGGCTCGGGCAAGGGCGCGCTGGACCACTGGGTAGCAGTGGTGCGGCCGGGAAAGATTCTGTTTGAGATGGAAGGCGTGACGCCGGAGCTTGCGGCCGAGGCCATGCGGCTAGCGTCGCATAAGCTGCCGCTGAGAACGAAGTTTGTGCAGCGCCCCGGGGCCGAGAAGACCGCAGCCAAGGCCGAGTAGTGAAGCTGAAAGCCTGGAGTTTAGGAAAAGAAGATGGAACTGACAAAGATTCGCAATTTGAGCGACGAAGAGCTGAAGCACCAGGAGAAGACCTCCTCGGAGCAGCTCTTCCGGATCCGCTTCCAGGTGGCGCTGGGGCAGAACGACGGAGTGAAGAAGCTCCGCCAACTGCGCAAGGAGATTGCGCAGATCAAGACCGTGGCGCGCGAGCGCGAGTTGGGCATTCACGGCGAGACCGGGGAAGAGCAGCAAGCCGCCCCGGCAGCGGAGACCAAGGCTGCGAAGGCCAGGGAAGCGGCGCCGGCAGCAGAAGCCAAGGCTGAGAAGGTTGAGGCGGCAGCCCCCGCGGCAAGGGCAAAGATCACGACAGCGAAGAAAGCCGTGTCGAAATTCACTCCGGCCGCGAAGGCTAAGACCGGAAAAACGAAGAAAGCCGCGTCGAAAGCCGATTCGGCCGCGAAGAAGAAGACAGGGAAGAAAAAGGGAGCGAGCAAATGACGGCGACCGAGAAAGCGGCACAGGCGCCCGCCGCGGTAGGCGCGCGGCGCAACGAGAAGGTTGGGCAGGTGGTTTCGACCAAGATGCAGAAGACCATCGTGGTCGCGGTGGAGATGCGCAAGGCCCACGCGAAGTACAAGCGCATTGTGCGCTCGACCAAGAAGTTCTACGCCCACGACGAGCAGAGCTCGGCGCGGATGGGCGACGTGGTGCGCATCCGCGAGACGCGGCCGCTGAGCAAGCTGAAGCGGTGGTCGCTTGAAGAGATTGTGCGGCGGTCGTCGCTGGGCCAGATTGAAGACGCCGTGCTTCCGGGCGAGACCGTTCCCGCTGAGAAGTAAGGCTGCCGAAAGGAGGGCAAACCATGGCTGTGCAAATGAGAACCATGCTCGCGGTAGCCGACAACTCCGGCGCGCGCAAGCTGCAAGTGATTCTGCCGCTGGGCGGTGGATTGGGTGCGAAGGCGGGGCTGGGCGACGTGGTGACGGCTGCGGTGAAGGAAGCCTCGCCCGACGGCACCGTGAAAAAGGGCAAGGTGGTGAAAGCGGTGATCGTGCGCACGCGCAAGGAGCACCGGCGGCGCGACGGCACCTACATTCGCTTTGACGAGAACGCCGCGGTGGTGATTGGCGACGATCATGAGCCGATCGGCACGCGCGTGTTCGGGCCGGTGGCCCGCGAGTTGCGCGAGAAGAAGTTTTTGAAGATTGTTTCGCTGGCGCCGGAAGTGGTGTAGACGCTAGTAACTGGTTTTGGAGAATTCGATGCCGAGTTTGAGTATTCATCGCAACGATACGGTCAAGGTTCTGACGGGCACTGACCGGGGCAAGACGGGCCGCGTGCTGCGCGTGTTCCCCGACAAGGGCACGGTGCTTGTGGAGCATGTGCGCGTGGTCAAGAAGACGGTTTCGAGCAAGCAGGGGCGGCGGACCAAGGGCGGCATCGCCGAGCAGGAGTCGCCGATCAGCGTTTCCAATGTGGTGCTGGTGTGTCCCAACTGCGGCGATGCGCGCGTGGGCCACAAGGTGGAAGGGCGACATGCGCATGAGGATTTGCAAGAAGTGCGGGCAGGAGCTGCCCACGAAGAAGTAGTAAGGCTTGCGAGCCGATTCGGAGAAGCGCGCGAAGCGCCAATGCCTGGACGGCCAGTCCCTTCCGCAACGGTAAACGGTTGGCCGCGGCGAACCAATCCGAGCAACGGAAGAAAGTGAGTGAAGCAACATGGCAGCAAGGTTGAAAGAGAAGTACCAGAAAGAGATCAAGCAGGCGCTCCAGAAGGAGCTCGGCCTGGAGAACCCGATGGCGGTGCCGCGCCTGCAGAAGATCGTGATCAACATGGGTCTTGGCGAGGCGACGCAGAACAGCAAGCTGCTGGATCCGCTGGTGGCCGATTTGACGCAGATCGCCGGCCAGAAGCCGGTGACCACGAAAGCCAAGAAGTCGATTGCGGCCTTCAAGGTGCGCACCGGCAATGCCATCGGCGCCATGGTCACGCTGCGGTCCGACAAGGCGTACGAGTTTCTTGACCGGCTGATCTCGATTGCGCTGCCGCGCGTGCGCGACTTCCGCGGGGTTTCGACCAAGAGCTTCGACGGCCGCGGCAACTACACGCTGGGGCTGCGCGACCAATTGATTTTTCCGGAGATTGACTACGCGAAGGTGGAAAAGCTGAAGGGCATGAACATCACGATTGTGACTTCGGCGAGGGACGACAACCAGGCGCGCGCGCTGCTGCGCCATTTCGGGATGCCCTTCCGCCAGGGCGCGTAAGAAGAGAGTTGAGGTTTTATGGCAACCACTGCAAAACGAGTGAAGGACGCGCGGAAGCCGAAGTTCAGCAGCCGCAAGCACAATCGCTGCCAGCTGTGCGGGCGGCCGCGCGGTTTCCTGCGCAAGTTCGGCGTCTGCCGTTTGTGTTTCCGGGCGCTCGCGCTGAAGGGCGAGATTCCCGGCGTCAACAAGTCGAGCTGGTAGCAAGGCAGTGGTCAGTGATCAGTTGTCAGTGGTCAGTTATCCATGGTGGAACTGGCTGCTGAGGCAAGACGGAGCAATATTTGCTGACAACTAAGAACTGACAACTGATTACTGTTTCAAACATTCCCGCAGGTTTCCGCCACGGCGGACGAACGGGGAATGAAGGAGAAGGAATGAGTCTGACGGATCCAGTAGCAGATTTTCTGGCGCGCATCCGGAACGCAATCCGGGCGCGTCATCAGAAGATGGATGTTCCCGCTTCGAAGCTGAAGACCGAGATCGCCCGCATCCTCAAGGAGGAGGGCTACATCTCGAACTACAAAGTCCAGGACGAGGATGGCAAGCTGGTGCTGCGCGTGTATCTGAAGTACGGCGGCACAGAAGCGGCCATCCGCGACCTGGCGCGCGTTTCGCGTCCCGGCTGCCGCGTCTACGTGGGCCGCGACGAGATCAAGCGCGTGCAGGGCGGGCTGGGGATTTCGATTTTGACCACGCCCAAGGGCGTGATGACGGGCCGCCAGGCGCGCCGCGAGGGCGTGGGCGGCGAGCTGCTGTGCGAAGTGTGGTAAGGCAGTGGTCAGAGAACAGAGATCGGTTTTTGATTGTCTGATTAAGCGCCTCGCTGATCTCTGATCTCTGTTTTCCGGGCTGCAGTGGAACGCGAAGCGGCAACGCTCCTGCGGGACTCGCAAGCCAAGAAAAGGATTTTCAAGAATGTCGCGCATTGGAAAGAAACCGATCCCGCTGCCGGCGGGCGTGAAATACACAGTCGAGGGCAACACCGTGCTGGTGGAGGGCCCCAAGGGCAAGGTTTCGGCGCTGATCGCCGACGGCATCACGCTGAAGACCGCCGATGGCAACTTGCAGTTGGAGCGCGCGAGCGAAGACAAAGCCGCGCTGCACGGGCTCACCCGCGCCCTGGTGAATAACGCGGTGCACGGCGTGACCAAGGGATGGACCAGGGAGCTGGACATCGTGGGCATCGGCTACCGCGCCGAGTTGAAGGGCAAGGGCACGGTGGTGTTCACGCTGGGCTACTCGCATCCCATCGAGTTTCCGCTGCCTACAGGCATCGAGGTGACGATCGATCCCAAGCAGACGCACCTGACCGTGACCGGCGTCGACCGGCAGAAGGTGGGCCAGGTGGCGGCCGACATGCGCTCCCTGCGCAAGCCGGATCCGTACAAGAACAAGGGCGTGCGCTACTCCGACGAGCGGCTGAAGAAGAAGGCCGGCAAGACGGGAGCGAAATAAGGCAGCCATTAGCTATTAGCCTTTAGCTCATCGCGGTGGACGATTCAATGCGCATGAGCAGGATGAAGCTAAGAGCTAAAAGCAGAGAGCTAACGGCTCGAAAATCCGAACGGGGTCGCGGGGCGGCTCCGCTGATAGGTGAGAGAAGACATGATTACGCAGAACAAGAGAAACGAGATCCGGCAGCGCATCCACGCGCGCATTCGCGAGAAGCTTTCCGGGACGGCAGAGCGGCCGCGGTTGAACGTCTATCGCTCGCTCAACCACATTTACGCGCAGGTCGTCGACGATCAGAGCGGTCAGACGCTGGTTTCAGCCTCGAGCATCAAGCTGAAGAGCGGCGGGAACGTGGCGGCGGCGAAGGAGATTGGCAAGGCAGTAGCGGAGAAGGCCGTTGCCAAGGGAATCAAGCAGGTGGTCTTCGATCGCGGTGGCTATTTGTATCACGGGCGCGTGAAGGCGTTGGCTGAAGCGGCGCGCGAAGCGGGGCTGAAGTTTTGAGTTCCGCTCTTTAGAGCTTTGGATGAGTACAGTAGCAGGTTTTCCGCGGCGCGAGCCGCCGGGAAGGACAGACGAGAGCAAATGACGATGTTGACGAAGAAACTCGATGCCAACCAGTACAACCTGAAGGATCAGGTGGTGGCCATCAATCGCGTGACCAAGGTGGTGAAGGGCGGCAAGAACATGTCGTTTGCCGCGCTGGTGGTGGTGGGCGACGCCGCTTCGGGCGTGGTGGGCTACGGATCGGGCAAGGCCAAGGAGGTTCCCCAGGCGATTCGCAAGGGAATCGAGTCGGCCAAGAAGAACCTGGTGAGGGTGCACCTGACCGAGACCACGATTCCGCATCAGGTGCTGGGCCGGTTCGGCTCCGGCCAGGTGCTGCTGAAGCCGGCGCCGGAAGGCACGGGCGTGATCGCCGGCGGCGCGGTGCGCGCGGTGATGACCTCGGTCGGCGTGCAGAACGTGCTGACCAAGAGCCTCGGCTCGCCCAACCCGCACAACGTCATCAAGGCCACGTTCGACGCGCTGGCGCAGTTGCGCGACAGGGCCGAAGTGGCAACGATGCGCGGCAAGCAGGTGGAGGAGCTGTGATGGCGAAGACGAAAAAGATTCGCATTCAGTACTACCGCTCCAAGATCGCCACGCCCACCAAGCACAAGCTGGTGGTCAAGGGGCTGGGCTTTACGCGCCTCAATCAGATCGTGGAGCGCGAGGACACGGAGTCGGTGCGGGGCATGGTGAAGGCTGTGCCGCACCTGGTTCGGATTTTGGAGAAGTAGTTGAGCGAGAGGCACGAAAACTGAAAGCTCAAACAACGCGAGTCGGCGGGGCTTTTCGAGAGAAGAATCCTGCCGGCGTTATAGCGAGGAGAACATGGCAAGAAATCTATCGAATTTGCGCGCGCCGAAGAAAGCCAACACCGGGCGCAAGCGCGTGGGCCGGGGCATGGGATCCGGCATGGGCAAGACCTCGACCCGCGGCCACAAGGGCCAGGGTTCGCGCTCCGGCTCCAGCCTGATGCGCGGCTTTGAAGGCGGCCAGATGCCGTTGCACCGGCGGCTGCCCAAGCGCGGCTTTACCAACATCTTCCGCACCGAATACACCGTCGTGAATCTGGACCGGATCGCTGAGCTGGGCGTGGCGGAGATCGGCCTCGACGACTACCGCAAGCTGGGCCTGGCGTCGAGCCGGAACGCGCTGATCAAGATTCTCGGCTCCGGCGAGCTCAAGAAGGCCGTGACCATTCACGCGCACAAGTTTTCCAAGTCGGCGGCCGAGAAGATTGCGAAGGCCGGCGGCAAGGCTGTGGTGGTCGGGGGCGAGACGGCGCCCGCGGCGGCGTAAGGTTCTGCCGTAACTCCTTCAAAATCGGACTTTAAAGGTCTATTTTTGATGTGTGACGCAACGCATAGTCTGGGTTTCCCGGAGTTCGCTAGGCTGAGAGAACCGGGAAGCGCCGTAAGATGAATTCATTGCAGGATTCGACTGGCGCTTCGGGCGCCTGAAGCGGATAACCCAATATGCTGGAGAAGTTTCTCAATATCTTCCGGATTCCCGACCTGCGCAAGCGGGTGCTGTTCACACTGGGCATACTGGCCGTGTACCGGCTGGGCGCGTGGATTCCCACGCCGGGCGTGAACTACCGCCAACTGGAACTGCTGTTCAGCTCTCAGGGCGGGTCCGCGCTCGGCCTGATGGACCTGTTCAGCGGCGGCACGCTGCGCCGCATGACCATCTTCGCGCTGGGCATCATGCCCTACATCACCGCGTCCATCATCTTTCAGCTTCTCACCGTGGTCTATGAGCCGCTGGCGCGCATCCAGAAGGAAGGCGAGCTGGGCCGGCGCAAGATTACGCAGTGGACGCGCTACATGACCGTCATTCTGGGCGCGCTGCAGTCGATCGGCATCGCGGCCATTCTCACCAAGCAGGGCCTGGTGCTGAATCCGGGCCCCGGCTTCATCCTGCTGACCGTGCTCACGCTCACCGCAGGCACCGCCTTCATCATGTGGCTGGGCGAACAGATTACCGATCGCGGCATCGGCAACGGCATGAGCCTGCTGATCTTTGCCGGCATTGTCGCCGGCCTGCCGCGCGGCATTGGCGACCTGGTCCAGAAGGTCCAGACCGACGCCTGGGGACCGATGAGCTTCCTCGTCGTGCTGCTGCTGGTGGCGGGCATGGCGGCGGTGGTGGCCTTCATCGTCTTTGTGGAGCGCAGCGAGCGGCGCATCCCCATCCAGAGCGCGCGGCGCATTGTGGGCCGGCGCATGATGGGCGGCCAGTCCAGCCACCTGCCTTTGAAGGTGAACTCCGGCGGCGTGATGCCGATCATCTTCGCCAGCTCGATTCTCTCGGCGCCCTTGCTCTTCGGCCAGGTGGAGTGGGTGCAGAACAGCCGCATCCTGCAGCCCATCATGCAGGCGCTCACGCCGGGCTATCCGTGGTACGAGCTGCTGAACATCCTGGTCATCATCTTCTTCGCGTATTTCTACGTTTCCATCGTGATGCGGCCGGACGACATTGCCGACAACTTCCGCAAGTCGGGTTCATTTATCCCCGGAATCCGGCCCGGCAAGCGCACCTCCGACTTTATCAACGACATTCTGACGCGCATCACGCTGGTGGGCGCGCTTTACCTGATTCTGGTGCAGATGGTGCCCACCTTCCTCATTTCGGGCATCCGCTTCGACAAGATTTGGCTTATCGGGAGGTTCTTTGAGAATCTGCCTAACTGGACAATTCACGGCATGAACGTGAACTTCTACTTTGGCGGCACCTCGCTGCTGATCGTGGTGGGTGTGGCCATGGATACGGTCAACCAGATCGAATCGCAGCTGATCATGCGTCACTATGACGGCTTTTCCCCGCGCTCCGGTCGCATCCGCGGAAGGAAAACCTGGTAATGTCTTCATCTGTTTCATCTGAGACTGCAATGGAAGCCGGCCGGGCAACGGAATCTGACACCGTTCCCGGCCCGATTCTTTTATTGGGCGCGCCGGGCGTGGGCAAGGGAACCCAGGCCAAGGAGCTGGTCAAGATCTGGAACATCCCGCAGATCTCCACCGGCGACCTGCTGCGCGCCAACGTGGCCCAGGGAACCAATCTGGGCAAGATGGCCAAAGAGATCATGGGGCGGGGCGAGCTGGTGCCCGATTCGCTGGTCAACGAGATGGTCGCTGCCCGGCTGCTGGAGCCCGACACGGCCCGGGGCTACATCCTCGACGGCTTCCCGCGCACGCTGGGGCAGGCCCATTGGCTCGACGGCCGGCTGGCGGCGCAAATCGAGTCTTTGCCGGTAGTTGCGGTCAGCATCCAAGTGAACTATAATCAATTATTGCGCCGCATTACGGGGCGCCGGAATTGTCCTGTTTGCCAGACCATCTACAACATCTATATGCATCCCCCTAAGCGGGATGGCATTTGCGATGTTGAAGGTGCAGCGCTGGTCCAGCGAGCCGATGACACGGAAGAGGTTTTCAAGGAGCGCATGCGCGCTTACGAGGCCCTCACCGCGCCTGTTGTCGAGCACTACCGGGCACTGGGACGATTCGCGGAAGTGGATGGAGACCGGCCGATCGCAGTGATCGCAGCCGGAATTGTTGCCGCCGTTGAGCGGTTGCGCCAAGCAGCGTAACTGCAGCGGCGGGTTTGTGCGTGGATAGTGGTTGTCAATGATCGCTGAAGGCTAGGTTCTTCGTGGCTGTCGTACTGAAGTCGTCGCAGGAGATCGAGAAGATGCGCCGCGCGGGCCAGGTTGGTTCGCGAGGTGCTGGAGTTGGTGCGCAGCAAGGTGAAGCCGGGCGCCACCACTTACGATCTGGAAAAAGCCGCCGAAGCGCGGCTGAACGAACTGGGCGTGAAGGCGGCTTTCAAGGGCTATCACGGGTATCCCTGCGTGCTGTGCACCTCGGTCAACAGCGAGGTGGTGCACGGCATTCCGTCGCCGAAGCGGGTCCTGAAAGAAGGGGACATCGTTTCGGTGGACTTTGGCGTAGTGGTGGACGGCTACTACGGCGATGCGGCGATCACCGTGCCGGTGGGCGCCATCGACGCGAAAGCCGCGCGGCTGCTGAAGGCGACCGAAGAGTCGCTCAAGGCAGGCATTGCGGCGGTGCGGCCGGGGGCGACGCTGGGCGATGTGGGAGCCGCGGTGCAGAACGTGGTCGAGGGCGAAGGATTTTCCGTGGTGCGGGATTTTGTGGGCCACGGCATCGGCGTCCACATGCACGAGGATCCGCAGGTGCCGAACTTTGGCGAAGCGGGCCAGGGCATGAAGCTGAAGGTGGGCATGGTGATCGCCATCGAGCCCATGGTGAATGCCGGCAAGCCCGATGTGCAAGTGCTGGACGACGGCTGGACAGCCGTGGCCAGCGATGGAAGCATGAGCGCTCATTTTGAGCACACGGTTGCGGTGACCGCAACCGGAGCAAGGATTCTGACCGAGTAGAATTCGTTCGGTCCAAAAGGCCGGGAGCGCGCGCGCGCAGCCCGGCAGAAGTGGACACAGATTGTCGAAGGAAGATGCGATTGAGGTCATGGCAACCGTCCTGGAGACGCTGCCCAACGCCATGTTCAAGGTCAAGCTCGAGAACAATCACGAGGTCTTGGCCCATGTCTCGGGAAGGATGCGCAAGAACTTCATCCGGATTTTGCCCGGCGACCGCGTGGCCGTGGAGCTGAGTCCATACGACCTGAATCGCGGACGGATTGTGTACAGGTACAAATGAACTTTAGATTCCGCGCCATTGTTTCATGCGCGGAGAAGGGCAGAAGCAATGAAGGTCCGGGCATCGGTAAAGAAGATTTGCGTCAAGTGCAAGGTGATTACTCGCAACGGCGTGGTACGCGTGATCTGCGAGAACCCGAAGCACAAGCAGCGCCAGGGATAAGCAAGGCCTGGCAAGGATGGGAGACTTCCACAGACAGTTCGCAGTTCACAGATGAATTCACCCGCCGAATACGGCACTGAGACCTACGAACTGAGAACTGTGAACTGTTCAGAGGCTAGTTAGCTGGAGTCAAGGCTTGCGATGAACCTCGGAGGTTGTTCCCAGTAACCCGTGCGAACCGGTTGAGGCCGGAGGCACACAACGAGAGAAGGAAACCAAGAATGGCACGTATTGCTGGCGTCGATCTGCCCCGCAACAAGCAGGCACGGATCGCGCTCACTTACATCTTCGGGATCGGCCAGCCCCGCGCCCGCAAGATTCTGGACAAGGCGAACGTCGACGCCTTCAAGAAGATCCAGGATCTGGGCGAGGAAGAGGTCAACCGCATCCGCCAGGTGATTGAGGACGAAGGGGACGTCGAAGGCGACCTGCGCAAGGACGTCTCGATGCACATCAAGCGCCTCATCGACATCCAGAGCTATCGCGGCCTGCGCCACCGGAAGTCGCTGCCGGTGCGCGGCCAGCGCACCCACACCAATGCCCGCACTCGCAAGGGCCCGCGCAAGGGCACGATTGCCGGCAAGAAGAAAGCGACGGCGAAGACCTAATGGCGAAACCAGAGCAGAAGGCCGAAACCGGCAAGAAGGGCAAGACCAAAAAGTTCAAGAAGCGCGAGCGCAAGAATGTGCCGTTCGGCATTGCGTACATTCAGGCCTCGTTCAACAACACCATCGTCACCATCACCGACCAGATGGGCAACACGCTGAGCTGGAAGAGTTCGGGCTCGCTGGGATTCCGCGGTTCGCGCAAGGGCACGCCCTTCGCGGCGCAGCAGGCGGCTTCAAACGCCGCCGGCATGGCCCGCGATCACGGCGTGCGCGCCGTGGATGTTCGGGTCGCCGGTCCGGGTTCGGGCCGCGAGTCGGCCATCCGCGCGCTGGCTGCCGCCGGCATCGAGGTGAAGACCATCCGCGACGTTACGCCGGTGCCGCACAACGGCTGCCGTCCGCCGAAGCGACGCCGCGTGTAAGACGCAGTTCAGCGAGCTTCGTAGTTCTCAGCTTCGTAGCCGAGCAATGTGCGAGATGAAGGAAAGCTGAGCAAGCTGAGACTGAACTGAGAACTTTTAACCCGGGCCGGGACGAAGTCCACTGCGGACGTAAACCGGCCGACATCCGAAGTCAGGAGAAGAAATGGCACGTTATACCGGAGCAGTTTGCCGCCTTTGCCGACGCGAAGGCACCAAGTTATTTTTGAAGGGCACCAAGTGCACCTCGGACCGCTGCCCGCTGGAGAAGCGCAACTTCCCGCCAGGCCAGCACGGCAAAGACCGCAAAGCCAAGATCGTGGGCTACGGCCTGCAACTGCATGAGAAGCAGAAGGCCAAGCGCATGTACTTCACGCTGGAGAGCCAGTTCCGCGAGTACTACGAGAAGGCCAACCGTTCCGCCGGCGTCACCGGCGAGTTGCTCATCCAGCAATTGGAGCGGCGCCTCGACAACGTGACTTACCGCCTGGGATTTGCCATCTCGCGCCGCCAGGCCCGGCAGTTGCTTCGTCACGGGCACGTCACGGTGAATGGCCGCAAGGTGAACATTCCTTCGTACCAGGTGAACGCGGGCGACGAGATCGCCGTCCGCGACAGCGCCAAGAAGCTGGTGATTGTGGAGCAGGCCGCGCAGTACGCCGCGCAGAACCCTGTTCCCAGCTGGCTGGAAGCGAACTTTGAAAACCTGTCCGGGCGCGTGCTCCATCTGCCCAAGCGCGCGGACGTCAACCTGCCGATCAACGAACAGTTGATCGTCGAGCTGTACTCGAAGTAAGTGAACAGTATTCAGTTTTCAGTTGTCAGTTATCAGCCGGTGCAGCCTGGTACCGTCCGATGGAACTGACAACTGATCACTGACAACTGACAACTCAACCAAAGGAGAACTTGCGCGGCCGCCGCAAAATGCATCGCGACGTACATGCCGTGCGGGAAACGAGAGACATATATGTTGTGGAGAGGATTTCAAAAGCCGAAGCGCCTTGCGGTCGATGCCGAGACGCTTACCGACACCTACGGAAAGTTCAGCGCCCAGCCCTTTGAACGGGGCTTCGGCACCACCATCGGCAACGCCTTGCGGCGCACGCTGCTCAGCTCCATTGAAGGCGCGGCCGTCACCGCGGTCCGCATTGAGGGCGTGCTGCACGAGTTCCAGTCCATCACCGGCGTGGTAGAAGACGCCACCGACATCATTCTCAACCTCAAGCAGATTCCCTTCAAGCTGCAGGGCGAGGGCCCCAAGGCGCTCTATCTGCGCGCCGACCAGCCTGGCGTGGTCACCAGCGGCATGATCGAGGCCGACAGCGACGTCGAAATCCTCGACAAGAATGTCTACATCGCCACGCTCTCAGAGGGCGGCAAGCTCGATATGGAGATGCGCCTCAAGCGCGGCCGCGGCTATGTCTCGGCCGACAAGAACTTCGACGCCGACCTGGGGCTTGGCTTTATTCCCGTGGATTCAGTGCACTCGCCGGTGCGCCGCGTAAACTACGCGGTCGACGCTGCCCGTCTGGGCCAGATCACCGACTTCGACAAGCTGACGCTCGAAGTGTGGACCAACGGCGCCGTGCTGCCCGCCGATGCCATCGGCCTGGCCGCCAAGCTGCTCAAGGACCACATGAACATCTTCATCAACTTCGAGGAGGAGATCGAGGCGGAAGCGCGCGGCGATGAAGGCCGCATCCTGCTGCGCAACGACAACCTCAACCGGAGCGTGGAAGAGCTTGAGCTTTCGGTTCGCAGCTACAACTGCCTGAAGAACGCCAACATTCAGACCATCGGCGAGCTGGTGCAGAAGACCGAAGCCGAGATGCTGAAGACCAAGAACTTCGGCCGCAAGAGCCTGAACGAGATCAAGGAAATCCTGGCGCAGATGGGCCTGTCGCTGGGCATGAAGATCGACGAGCAGGGCAACGCGGTGCCGGGGCCGACCAGCATTCCGCCGCAGACGGCGCTGGCCGCAGGCTATGGCCGCTACGACGAGGAAGAGGAGCCGCTGGACTCGGTGGATCTCCAGTTGCCCACCGAGACGGAGAATTTCTAAGGACAAGCTTTCAGCTCTTGGCTTTTCTGTACCGGTTCGAGGGGCTCGACTTCAGCGCAGAGAAGCTAAGGGCTTTAGGCCAAAACCGAAAGAGAGTTTCTTATCATGCGCCATCGCAATGCAGGATTCAAGCTCGGACGCAACACCAGCCATCGCCGCGCGCTCTTGCGCAACCTGGTCACGTCCGTTATCGAAGAAGATCGCGTGGAGACCACCGTGGCCAAGGCCAAGGCGGTTCGTCCGCACATCGAAAAGATGATCACCCTGGGCAAGAAGGGCGATCTGCACGCGCGCCGTCAGGCGCTCGCCTTTCTCCGCACCGACGATGCCGTCAAGCGGCTCTTTGACGTTGTGGCTCCGCGCTACGGCGACCACAACGGCGGCTATCTGCGGATCGTTCGTACCGGCTTCCAGCAGGGCGACGGCGCCGACAAGGCGTTCATTGAGTTGTTGGGCGCTGAAAAGCAGCTCGAAGTGAAGCGCCAGAAGCGCGCGGACCTCAAGGCTAAAAAGCGCGCCGAACTCGAGAAGCAGCTCGAAGAGCAGAAAAAGGATGCAGAAGAACCTGAGGGCGGCGAGCAGGCCGCGTAAGCGCGGGTCAACATTGCGTCCCGTGGCTCAAAAGACATGCGGGCATATCTCATTGGAGGTATGCCCGCTTTTCTTTTCTGGTTGTTCTGGACGCGAACTGTCTGGTGAACGTGGCGCCGTGGAATCACAAAGACCTGCGCCCGCCCCGCTATCAACGAGAACGTCGCTGATTTCTTGCTCTCGGCAAGCGCTTCCCTGGCGACCGGCTTGCGCAGGACCTCGATGTCGTCCAAATCCACCTCCAGGGAGAAGCACTGCCTGGTCGCGGCAAGGGCGATGATGACTTTGCACTGATGACGAAGCTCGGTGACAATTCCCTCGACCCCTGCGAAGACGCCTCGTTGCACGCGCACCAACTCTCCGATAGAGACTGCGGGATGGGGGCGCAAGATGCATCCGCTGGCCAGGCCCTCGCGAATTCTCTCGATCTCAGCGGCGCTCACCGTTTCGCCCACACCGCTTCCGAGCAAACGAAGGACACCCGGCGCGCTTACGACAGAAATGCGCGCTTCGCGCGGAAAGCGCACAAAGACGTATCCGGTAAAGAGAGGGCGCTCCAGGTCGACGACTCGGTCAGTCCATTTTGAGCGGACTGAATAAAGGGGAAGGTAGTGCTCCAGGGAGCGCGCCATTAGATGCCGTGCGACTCGCTTTTCATGATTCGCGACGACGTGCAGGACACGCCAGGGGCTATCAAACATCACACGCTCCGATGAGAACTGTCCAAATCGAGAAAAGCTTCAAGTGTTCCGTTCGCAATGCTGGCTGAGCAATGCGCTCCAACTCGCAAAATACCCGGAAGCCGCTGAACGTCAGCAGCGCCCTGATCAACTTTATCCGAGCAACAGTGCAAGTATATCCCAGAATCTTCTGCAAATCGCTTCTCGTCGATTCCGCACCATACAGAACGAAAGGTGAAACACTGTGGGAATCAGCTGGTGCGCAGCATCATTCAAAGCGCACATCGACACTCTGAACGCCGGGAGAAGCGCCGCGAGTAGTTTTTCTCTGATGGGAGGGATGAGGCGCCGCAACTTGTAGGACGCAAGCGCTGAATGGCGCAAAAACAGAAGAGGGAAACGTCTAATCTATCTGACTGATCTCACGAGCGACCATAGCGGCAACGCGCGCCGCAACTGCGCGCAGATTCGAGCGCTCGCGTGGGTCAATTCGCTTTCAGCGCGGCACGGCTGAGTTCTTGCCGTTCCATGATGCGCTTGAGTAGGTGGACGCTTGGACTGTAATCCGGCACGAGTTCCTTGAGCGCAACGACCAAACGGCCCATGTCCCGCGCCGCGCAGATTTCGTGGAGTGCTTCGAGCCAGGTCCGCATGTCCTTTTCCGGGAAGCCATTGCCGACAAAGATTCGAATCTTGTCGTGCTTCGACGGCACCGTGTCCTCAAGCATCGTGTTCAGTTCTTCCGAGAGTTTTTCGCCGGGGCGCATTCCCGTGAATTCGATCTTGATGTCCTCTTCGGGCCTGAGCCCCGATAAGAGAATCAGGTGCCTGGCGAGATCGACGATCTTCACGGGTTGCCCCATGTCGAGAACGCAAATCTGGCCGCCCTTCCCGATGGCCAGAGCTTGCAGCACAAGCTGGCAGGCCTCGGGAATGGTCATGAAGAAGCGGCGCATCTCGGGGTGCGTGACGGTGACAGGCCCTCCTGCCGCGATCTGCTTCTTGAAGATTGGGAATGACGCTGCCGTTCGAACCCAGCACGTTGCCGAAGCGGACGGCCACGTATTTCGTGCGGCCATTCTGCAGTGCCAGCAGGATCAGCTCGGCGATGCGCTTCGTGGCGCCCATCACGTTTGTCGGCCGAACAGCCTTGTCCGACGAAATCAGCAGAAAATCCTCGACGCCGTGCTCTGCGGCCGCGACGGCGACGTTGTAGGTTCCGAAGACATTGTTTTCGATGGCCTCAAATGCATGAGTTTCCATCAATGGAACGTGCTTGTAAGCCGCGGCATGATAGACCACAGCCGGTTTATAATGCCGGAAGATTTCGTTCAGGCGATCGCGGTTTTGAATGCTTCCGATTTCCGGGTAGAACGAAACAAGGGGAAAGGCCTGACGCATTTCGCGATCGATCTCGAAGAGGGAAGATTCCGCAATCTCAAATCCGACAATCCCGGCAGGGTGGAAACGCGCAATTTGCCGGCAAAGTTCGAAACCGATCGATCCGGCCGCGCCGGTGACGAGAACGACTTTTCCTTCCAGCGTGCTCCTGATTGAGTCTTCTTCAAGGTGCACCGGAGTGCGTCCCAAAAGGTCCTCAACCGCCACTTCCCTGATCTGGCCGACTAAACCGCGCTCCTCGATCACCTCGCCTAATCCAGGCACTGTTTTGAACTCGACTTCCGCGGCTCGGCACAACTCAAGAATCCGCGTCATTTCGGCGCCAGTCGCGGAAGGAATGGCAATGAGAACGATGGCTATTCTGTGCCGCGCGGCTAACGCGGCGATTGCAGCGCCTCCTCCGAGCACCGGCACGCCGGCGATGCGCAGGCCCAATTTGGCGGGGTCGTCGTCAATAAAGCCGCAAACTCGATAAGCCAGTCTCGGATTGTTGCGAATTTCCCTTTGCAGAGTAACGCCTGCGTCACCTGCCCCGTAGATGAGAGCCCTCTTCATTGGCGCTTTACTGTTGCGCGTTTGTGAGCTGAGCCTCGATGTTGCGCGAGCTAAAAGCCGGAGGCCACACGTGCCGAAGAAGCAGACCATCAAATCGAGGACGTAGAGAGATCGCGGGAATCCCGGCGGCGCCAGCCAGAGAATGAGAAAATAGCCAATGAATGAAGCAATCAGATTGGCAACTGAGATCCGGATCAGGTCGATCGCGGAGACGTACCGCCAAAAGCCTCGGTCAAGCTTTGCCGCGTAGAAGACGACGAACTTGACAGGCAGCCAGATCGCAAGAGCATATGGAAGATAACGGAGATAGAACGCCGGCACGCTGAAATCGAAGCGAAGCAAAAACGCCGCCACGGCTGAGGCGGCGAAGATTCCGGTCTGCGTCGCCCAGATAAGAATCCGGCGCACAGCGATGTTCCGGATCAGAAAACCTGGTTGCTTGCTCATAATTGAAGACTCACATTCCAGAGTGACGCAGACGGGAAAGAAAATTGATGCGGAGCCACGGATGACTTGGCTATCGATTCGATCCTAAAGGACAACATCTGAAGAAGGCTGCTCCCGGCCTGCTTCAAATTGGAGTGTTATGTACACGAGTGGCACGACAGCAACGGCGGCAAGTGCGGGTGCAGCTTGCGGAAACCAGGACGCGGTCCATGCCAGTGGAAACAGCCATCCGATATTGATTGCGGCGACTGCCAGCGTAACCTTGGCGTGACTGCCCCATGCCTGGGCGGCGTGTTGGTAAGCGTGATTACGATGAGCCTCGTACCAACGCGCGCGCGAAAACATGCGGCGCAGGAGAGTCACGGTTGCGTCCACAAAAAACGCGGCAAGCAGAATCAGCCAGGGCCAAATGAGTTCCGGCCTCGTTCTCGAGGAGAAGAGCGCCAACGTGCCCAGCGTGAATCCAAGAAATCCGCTTCCAACGTCGCCCATGAAGATTTTGGCGGGCGGCCAATTCCAAACAAGGAAGCCTAAACCTGCGGCGGCCAGCAACCACGAAAGCTGCGAGTAGGAGGGCAAGCCATAAAGGAAAAGCAGGATTGCGCCTAAGACGCTCACGCAGACTGCTTCCATTCCGGCCAATCCGTCGATTCCATCCATGAAGTTAAAAAGATTCGTAATCCAGACCAATGCGGCAAATGCGGCGACTCGGCTAACCCAGCCCCAAAGGAGAGCGCTGATGCCAGATTGCAGAGGCTGTATGGCACCGAGACACCAAAGATCCCATACTGCCGCGAGTGCCTGAACCACGAGCCGCGGCCACGTGGGCAAACTAAAGCGATCATCGAGAAAGCCGACAATGGCAATCGCAAGTCCACCTCCGACAAGCGCCCAGGCGAGTCCGGCAGGAATGACATGCCTCAAAAGGAGCCAGACGACTGCTGATAAGAAGACCACTACGATTGCCGCGCCGCCACCGCGCGGAACGGGGACCGCGTGGGAGCTGCGGGCGTTGGGCAGATCCATCATCCCGCGCCGAACGAGGACCATGCGAATCCCGGCAGTAATGAGAGCCGAAGCGACGAAGACCAGAACGAAAAGTCGCATTAGGAGACCTTCGCTCGTTCCGCCAGCGTTAACTCGCGATACCACCGGACAGTTGCCGTCAATCCATCGTCAAGAGGTATGGGCGGAACCCACTGCAACCCCTGTAGAGCGCGACGGGAATCAATCACGAGCGAATCTAAAACCCTGTTGACTTCCTCCTCCTTCAACGTGAGTTTTGCAACCAAACGGATCAACGGCTCAGGAACGGGAACGAGCCGCACGGGCTGGCCCAGGAGTTGCGCCAATCGCTGAATCAAGTCGCGCGTCGAAAGATCCTCAGAGTCTTTCACGAGAAAGGCTTGGCCGGCAGCGTCGCGATGATGGACGCAATGTACCAGAAAATCGGCAAGGTTTTCGGCTCCGAGCAGGCTGCGGCAATTCTTTCTTTTGGGAAAAGGAAGCGGCAGAGCGCGATCGACAAGCCTGATGAGCCGCAGAAAGTTTCCTCGAACTCCCGGGCCATAAACCTGTGGCGGGCGAACGATCACCAACTCCAGACCAGTCTTTGCCGCGATATCGCGAAGGATCTCTTCGGCTTCCCACTTCGAGGCTGCATAGGGGTTCTGGGGATTGGCGGGTGAGTCTTCGGAAAACGGCGATGCCGAACGTTGACTCGCCGAGCACCTTCACCGTGCTCACAAAGATCAACCTGCGAACACCTGCTTCTACAGCGGCGAGAGCGATAGATTTTGTGGCGTTCACGGTCCGGTAGTCTTGCGAAGGTACAGCAGAGTTATCCGTCATCACCGGTGTACGGGCCGCCAGGTGGACAACTGCAGAGACATTTGCGAGGTGAACACGCAGGTTCTGATTCTCACTTAGATCTCCCAGCAGTGAGTATTCACTTAGTCCGGGAACCACCCGCTGTAACTCCGGCCACAGTTGGAGGGTGCGGACTCCGGCAATTGGAATGTATTCCGATGCAATGAGCTTGCGACAAACATATCTCCCCACAAATCCGTCCGCGCCTGTGACCAATACTCGTTCGCTCATGTGGGCTCATCGGGGGACATCTTGTTCATCGCCAAAAATCAATCGAAGGAAATCGAGGGACCGAATTCAGCAATTATTCTGCATTGCCAAACCCAAGGCTCGCATCACTCGGGCTACTCCTGCTGGCTTGTCGTAACTCGCGATAAACGCCTCGCGGCCATTCTGTCCCTTTCTGCGCAGCTCTTCCGGATCGTCAAGGAGTCGCTGGAGAAGCGCCGATACGCCCACCGCATCGCCACAGTCAAAGTGCCAGCCGCAATCGAACTGCCGGATGAGAAGAGCAGGGGTAGCAGCCGCGGGGCCAATATAGAGAACCGGCCTCCCAGCCGCCATCAATCCATAAATCTTGCTCGGTACAACCGCGCCGAGAGTCGCTGGTTTCTGCGTCACCAGGCCCACATGGCTACCGGCCAGGCTTGTCCCAAGATCCTTGAGACGAGCGTAGCCTGGGAAAGAAACATTTCCGATTCTACGTTCCCGGCAAAACTCAATCAGGTCTCTGCGCGCGAGACCGCCCCCGGCAAAGATAAAATGGAGATCGGGTTGATTTGCCAGCCGTTCCATTACAGCGCGAATGGTCGCAACATCGTGCGCCAGCCCGAAGTTCCCTGAGTACAGAATGCGTAGCGGCCTTTGCTCGGGAAACGGCAGCGGAAAAATCGCCCGCCCATCGGCCCAATTCTCAGCGACGACAATTTGCTCTTCTGGAATCTGGTGTTGGAGCAGGCGCGTTTTCATGCAATGGCCCGGAGCGATGACCGCGTCCGCCCTGCGCCGGGGAAAATCCAACATCATCGAAATCCATCCGGCAACGGGTATATCAAGCGCGATGGCGATGTCCGGATACAGATCCATCTCCCAAGCAACGTGACGGCACCCTCGTATCCGTTGCAGCAGCCAGCCAATCCATGCCAACCCCGGCGGCGCAGTGACCGTGACAACAACATCGGGCTTTGGGATCCGCAGCGCTGTCCACATCGCCCCCGCATAGAAGGTGGCGTAGGAAATCAATTTCTTCAATTTGCTCTGCGAGAATCTCGCCGTTCTGACCCTCGCCACATGAATTGCCCCATTGCCTGCGGGCCAGGCAGCGGATTCGGAATTCTCGCATTGAGCACTGCCGTGCGCGGCAACTTCCCTCACGGCATAATCATCAGCGCCGCAGATCACGCGAACATCGTGGCCAGCCTCCGACGCGCCATTCACGAAGTCAGCCAGGAACTGTCCAACCGCCGACTGATCCGGGCCAAAAAACTGACTGATGACAATGATTCTTGCGCGAGAGGTCAATGCCATTGGAGATCGCGCGGTCTTAAACTGCTGAGTGTTCCTCGCATGAGAGATCATCTTTCACACGGTTGCGGTCAAACTAATACGCAGCCGGGCCTCGGGCCATTACCGAGGACCCAGTCGTACACCTCAGTCATGGATTTGCCAATTTGTTGCCACTGGTAGCGCTCTTCAACGAGACATCGCCCGCTCCGGCCCATTGCCTCGCGCTCGGAATCGGTCATGGAGAACAGCCGGCGCAGTGCGACCGCAATACTGTGTGCCTCCGGTTCCATCATGAATGCGGCTCCCGCCTCCGCGCCTTCGGAAAGATTGCACTCGGGGGTCATCAAGACCGGCAGTCGCCAAGACCACGCTTCGAGAATTGTTACGGGCAGGCCTTCGCTTTTGCTGGGCAGGACAAATGCGGATGCCGCGGCAAGGCAACGATCCTTGTCCGCGTCAAACTGCGGGCCGAGGAAAGCAACACTCGAACGAAGTTGATACCGAACAGCGAGCCGCTCCAACTCAGCGCGATGGTGATTCTGGTCCCAGCCGGCAAGCGTCAGGCGCCAGCCGGACGCCGCAGCATCTTCGCGGACTTCGCGCCAAGCCTCAATCAAGCCGCGCAGCCCTTTCAAAGGATGAAATCTTCCGAGGTAAAGAATTGACCGTCCCTGCCGCGAGTGCTGAAGGACTGAATCATTCCGCAGCGTCGTGCCATTGGGAATCACGCAGATCGGATTCTTCAATCCGTATCCGCGCATTGCCTCTGCCTCGGCCATATTCAATGCGTGCAGACAGGCGGCACGGCGCAGGTGCTTATCCTCGTAAAGCAGAGCCGCAATCCGCTTCTTCCACCGGGAATTGCGCAACGCGCCCGGCTTCAGCAATCCATGAGGGCTTACAAGATACGGTCGCGTTCCTCGGGACCAACCGAGGGCCACGACCGACGGATACATCCAGATGCTATGGACGTGAAGAATATCCGCGTTACTGTTCCCTAATGCAGCAGCCAGCCCCGGCGCATACCCAAAAACGCGCGGACCGCGAACGGGAAATGTTGCGGTGGATATGTCGCCCCAGAGCGGCTCATCACTCTTTGTATAAGCATCGCGCACACTAAAGACCACTGGCAGATACCTCTTCTCCGCAGCAATCGCGATGGTAAGATTGCGCATCGCATCGAAGATACCGCCGTTCATCCTCGAGACTGAATTGGTCAATACGGCAAGTCGATATTGTGAAATGGACATCTCACCCGAAAGAACATGAAGAAAGCCGTGTACGCGAACAAACCTGGATGTTCGCTAACCTAAGCGCTTTGCCGTAAACCCAGGTGATCCGCGCCGCGCGCGATTGCTTCGAGATAGCCTTGCACTTCAAAATCCATCCTGCAACACCGATCGACAATTTCCTTCGAGTGCGCGCCCATTCTGGCGCGCAATTCGGGGTCGAAGAGCTTCGTCATTGCCTGAGCTAACTGCCCAATGTCGCCGGGCTCGATAACAAAGCCATTCACGCCGTCCTGTACGATCTGCCCCGCGGATCCGCAGGCGCTCGTGGTCACTAAGGGCTTGCCAGCGAGCCCAGCTTCTACAAGGACCTTGGGGAAGCAGTCTTTGTGTGTTGGGAGCAGCACGGCATCGGCTGCGCAGTAGATTTCCGCGAGCTTCTTCGGTGTAACAGAGCCAAGAAAGCGCACGCGATGTTCGACCTTGTTCGATCGGGCAAGCCGCATGAAGTGCTCAATCGTCGCGCCTGCCTTGCTCGCCGGCTCCTCGGGCCCGGCGAAGACACACATGAAAGAAGCGTCCCCAGGAAGGAGAGCCGCCGCTCTTACGATGTCGGCCACGCCTTTGAAGGTATGCAAACTTCCCACGTAGAGAAAGACTACATCTGAGTGAAAGCCGAGCCGGATCCGAGCATCGTGATCCGTTCTAACTTCGCCAAGAACGCTCCTGAAGAACGAGGCGCCGCCCTCATACGGGGCAGAGATCAGCCGTTCTGGAGCGCAGCCGTAAACTTCGGTGAGGACCTGGAATGCGGCGGGACTTTGATAGATATGGTAGCGACACATGCGAAGCAACAAACGTTTCGACAGCCTGATCCACCAGCGCCGCTTCCTTTCCCACCTGACAGGGAGCGTTTGATTCGTTGAGATCACGACCCGGCCGAGAAGGTGGGCGCAGAACGCGCACCAGATTGCCCCTAGTCCAAGGAGCCCCTTCAATATGACAATATCTGACTCGCGCGCACATGCCAGGCCCACTCGCCATTCAGGGTTGGAAACGAGCCCTTCCGGCGTGCTGCCCTTAACGTTGACCCCGAGATGCCTGCCGCGCGCGGTTGCCGGCCGAAATGGGACTCTTGAAAGCGCCTGATCCTGGTGTTTATACAACGGAAACGCTTTTACGGCGAACGGCGTCGATTGAGCAACTTCAAAGATCGCATCCTCGGTGTTTCGCTGCAAATCGTAGGTCAGGAATCCGACTCTTAGCAGCGGCTTTGAACCGATCTGCGACTTATCGGCAGCAGATGCAGTGGCGGAGCTGTAACTTGTCATGGCAGGCGTGTCGAGCGCGGATTGGATTTGCGAGGACAACAAACGCAGTTAGAGTTCCCTAGTTACGAAGTTGCCGGCAACTTACTTTCATACTGCTTTTCATCGCGCCAGTCTGCGACATCTGCGAGCCACTGCCGCATTCTGCTGTAAATATCGTTCCCGGATGCAATCACGCGCGCATATCCAGCGGCGGCAATGCGCTTTCTTGCCGTTTCGTCGCGCAGATAAAACTGCGCTTTATCGATGAACTCTTCGGGGCCTTCGAAAAACTCTGCTTCCTTTCCTTCAAAGTAAAATTCCTGCATGGCCGGAGTTCGCTCGGAAAGAAGAAACACGCCGCAGGCCGGGATTTCCCAAGATCGCGTCGTGTACTGATCACGATTCCACTTGCTGAAGAAACAGGCGCCAATCTTGCCTGCGCAGAGCGCGCGCCGGTAGTCCGCTCCCCTGGCATAATGAATCGGCGGCAAGGTCTGAACTACATCGCGTGGCAAAACAGAACGCCATTCCGTCTCGCCCGCCGAATATCCTGCACTTCAGCCCGGCCCGGACAGCTCTCGTCAGACATTCAACGCGAAGATCCGGTTCCATATGGCCGGCGCAAACAACGTCGGAGCCCCAGGTCTCCTGTTCGTCACTGCCGAGTTGGCATGGATGGTGCATCCAGGGGATGTAATACATCATGAGGACCCGCACGCGCTTGATCCCGGTTGCGACGGCCTCAGTGACATTGCACGGGCGGAATACGTGGTACCCGTCGTACTTTGGAAGCGCCTTTCTGAGAAGCCGGTATTCCCTGCGATCCGCTCTTCCAAACGGATCATCGCAGTGCAAGCCCGAAGTGAAAGCCATCTTTGCAATCTGCGCGATGGTTTCAGCTGAATAGTGGTGCCCCTGATAAAAGTGCGCCACATCCGGGCGCATCTCTCTCACACGTTCGACCACCAGCCGGTTGACTTTAGCGATATGGGGGCCAAGCAGGTAACGCTGCTCGAGACGCCCAGCGAGATTTGCCGGTATGTGCGAATGAGTGTCAAAAAGTTCGGCGTTAATCCCAAGATCACGCAGCGCCTTGAGCCAGGCAAGCTCGTGGATTTCTCCAAAGGCGGAGCGGACGATCAGGACGGACTCGACTTTTCTCCGGCCAGACTCCGTCATAAGTTCTTCGAGGACACTCCAACTCAGAAAGGGCGAACGCCGCGCGCTCCGCCTATCACTGGAGTCGAACCGAGTACACGTTTCAGGGCGTTAATCAGAAGATCGCAGATGCGAAACCCCGCCACTGAAAGCGCTGCATGGTACATGCGAAACGACAAGTATTTGCCAAAACCGAGTTGGGACAATGCTGACGCATAACGTTGGAATGAGGACCGGGTGCTGGTTCGCGCCTGGATGGCAAGCAGCGGGTACGAATAGCGGGCGATATCGGACCGGATCAAGCGGCCCACCTTTGGGCCGTGCGCGGATTCAAGGCTCTCGGCGATCGCGTAGAGACCGCGAACAAAGTTCAGTGAATGCTCGGGAGTTAGCTGCCGTGGGACGAACCGATCGCGCTCACTCGCGCTTGATCCGAAGTAATGCTCGCCGCCGGCCCGGCGGATTGCCGTGATTCGCGAAACATAATATCCCGGCGTCGTCATGAGTAAGTTGCCGACTAAGTAGAGTTGATAAAGCAAAGTTCCGTCGAATTTGTCGGTTCTTATGGCGCGCGCTGCGTCTGTGCGGATGGCAAGGCCGGAGATAAAGACCGATCTCCGAAAAAATGCCGCGACGGTTTCCGGTCCCGGCGTGAATACACGGTCACTGGAGAAATACCGATGGATGTCCAGCACTTCGCCGGATTCCTTTGCGACTGTTTGCCACGCTCGCAGGACGACGCCGGCATCAGGGACAGCATCGGTTGCCTTTCTCAACTCGTCCAAAGCACCGGCGCACCAAAGGTCGTCGTCGCCCATGAACACGCAATACAGTCCGTCCGCATGATCGATGAGAAAGCGCAGGTTGCCGTCATAGCCGAGATTTGCAGGCGTAGTCAGGAAATGAATACTCAGGAGTTTGTGCTCTTCGGCGAACTGCTGAACGACCTCCGCGATCTCAGCTCCCTTTAGGGAACAATCCTCGCTGACCAGGATCTCCCAATCGCGGGGCGCCTCAGATGCAATGCTCTCAAGCAACTCCGACAATTCCCGAGGGCGGTTGAAGGCGGGGATGCAGATGGAGAATCTTAGGGACATTTCGTGATCGTTGGCAGGCTAGGCGGAGGCATTTGAAAATCAGGCGGATTCCGAGCGCTCTTACCACGGGCGGAAAGAGCACGCCTCTGGTTGTCTAGGGAAGCGCGGCGCGCAAGGCGGCTTGCGGAACGGGAATCACGGACCGGCTCACTGTCTGCTCGACGGCGCAGAAAAGAAGAATGGGAAGGCCTCTCGTGGCCAGAAGGTAGACACCAATCGTCGTCGTCATGGGTATCGTCCATACGCATAACAGGGTGAGAATATAAAAGCTAAGCAGCAAGGTTCCCATATTCACCGCGGAACGTGTCGCCGAAATGCAGTACTTCGCAATCCGGCCGATGACAAAGAAACCGCCAAGTACACCAAGCACGCCGAAGTTAAAGTAAAGCTCTGCGAGAGTCCCGGGCACGACGCCGTTAATGGATGGATCTTGATAGATGTACTGTCCCACCAGCGCCGTCATTGCCTGTGGTTCCGGCACCTTGAGAGGAATGTGCAGCAAAGTCGCGGGTGCGTTCACGGTCATCACGAGTCCCTGAAGTAGAGTTGAGCCGAACGCATGGCCGTATCGATTCACCATATCGAAGGCGAGACTGATCGTAGGGTATCTTCCCATTTGCCAGTCAAAGATGGCGGCCAATTGATTGGCGACGAATTGGTTCGTACTTATTCCGCCCTGGGCGAAAAAATCGATGCCGCTGTTCAGCAATGTCGTGGTTCGCGCGATCGTTTCGAAGACAATGATTCCCATGACTCCGACGGTGATCACCGAAGCGAATGGACGGAAATGGCGAGGAGCAATCTTATTCACGACGAAGAACAGGGGCAACACCGCCAGCAGGTTTTCGGCGCGGCTGCCGGTCCAAAACAGATTCAGAAACATGCAACCCGATCCGCCAACAAGCACGGCAAAAGTGACTCTGGGATGGTTCCTGCCGGTTCGCGAAACCAGGAACGCAGTTAACAGGAAGATGATGCCCCAGGAAAGCCATGTGGACATGAATACATAGCGGGCCGTTCCTTCTGAAATTTGCCTTGCCCGGTCAATGGTCGCCACGTCTTCAACGAGTTCGCCTGAGCTGGAGAAGAGCAGGTATGTGCCAGCGATGCCTATGAGCGTAAACACAACACCAGCAAGAACGAGCAATCTCGAGCGCACACGAACAACGTGCGGCCCGTTCGAACAAACGAGAGGGCGTCCAGGCGCGAGGCCCAGCCAGAGAGCCAACTGCGCGAGGAGAACGAGCGCAAGCGATAAGTACACGTGATGGAGCTGTGTGTGGGCGTCAAGCGCGGCGATTTCATAAAACCCGAGCGACACATAATCTGCACCGGTGAGGTGTACGAACGCCGACAGCGGATAGGTCAGCAGGAATGCGCCGAGCACCAGCGTGTAGCCGTTCATGAAACTGCCGGTCTTTACGGCTGCACGAAACAGAATCGCCGCGGAGATCACAAGAAGAACCGCGGCGAGCACCCCGGCGCCAGGCGCGTCGACCCGCTCACGCCGCACCAGCAGGGTGACCGCGACGAGAACGACGGACGCCGCAAAAAGCCGGCGCCATGGAATGGCCCGAGTTTGTTGTTCTTCCTTCAGCACGCGCTCTCGGCGACCTCTTCTTTGTTTTCCGCGAGAAACTTGTCTCTGAAAAATTCCACCAATGCCGATGTCATGGCACGAACGATGCTGGGCCGAACCCCCCAAAGCGATTGCAGACGGACATCCTGCTGTGTGGAGAGATACAGCGCCAAACAGGCGAGGTAAATTGCCTCTGCAATCAGGCTCGCGCAACAGAAGCCGAATGCCCCCCACCGCGGCACGAGAAACACACTGAGGAGAATGAGCGCGGTTAGATTAATTGCGGCGCCGAGCGTACCCGGAACGATGAATCGGAGGCCGCGAAGGTTGTTCTCCAGTGTTCTCGTCATGGCTCTGAGCGACATGGCAAGCGCAAGAAGATATGCAGCAGGAATCGCGTTCAAATATGCTTTGCCAAAGCCAAACCGGATCACCGGATCGATCAGAGCGCAGGCGAAAAGAAAGCTCACTCCGGCAACGACCTGCGCCATCTGGAAACGTCGCAGCATGAGGGCAAACGAGGCATCAGCGCTTTCGGCGCTTGAAACTTCGACAAAACCAATCTGCGTGAACGCTTCAGTTGTTAGTGTGATTGGCATTGTTACCGCGAAGGCGATGGCAAAGTAGCCAATTTGCTCCAGAGTCGTAGTGCGAATGAGGATCGCACGATCGGCGTTGAGCAGAACAACCGCCGCCAGGCTCGGCGCTGCGAAACGAATCCCCAGCCCGAGGCACTGAGAGTAAGCTCCGCGGGGGAGCTTTCTATTCAGCCACCGCGGTTTCATGTGAATCAGGTGCAGAAGGCACCGCAGCAATTGGCTGCCCAGCGCGGAGAGCGCGGCGGCGAGCGGCGTGAGAGTTCCCGAGAGCCACAGGATGAGGAGGGCAATCACGTAGCCCACCTGGCCGGCGAGCGTTACGGCGTTGACCCAAGTGAAGCGCTTCAAGCCATAGGCCATGGCATTGAAGTACGGGACAAGGATCATGAAGGCGCCGCACGCGCAGGAGATCTCAACCGGAATCGCTAATTGACGGTTGTCGCCGGTGAGCGTGAGCGGCGCGCACAGGATGAAGAGTGGAGCCGCCAGAAAAACCTGAGCAACAGCAAGCCGGAAGCCGGTGGTTAGGACCTCTTCTGTATGCTCCGCGCCTTTGGAAATCAGGGCGGTGATCGCCTGGGGTGTTCCCAAACTGAAGAACGCCCCCATCAGCGTGGGAAAGTAGAGGAGAACCGCAAGTTCGCCGCGTCCGCGCGGCATTAATAGACGAGAGACCAAGAGGCCCGAAACAGCGCCGAGCCCTACGCGGAGCACATTGGCCCCCGATGTCGAGACGTAGGACCAAATCAGATGTTTGCGATGCTGGGACGTTTTGGTTCTCCATGATTCGACAGCGAATCACTCGTTGACAGGGACCGATTTGAATTCGGCGAGCAGTTGCGTAATGCGACGACTGCTGGCGGCGATGCTGCGCCCCAATATGTAGAACCACGAACCAAGCATCCCGAGCGCCATAAAGATGAGGACGATGAGCGTCCGCCTCGGCGCGGATTTTCGCTCCGGAGGAATAGCCTCTTCGACTACCTGGATCACCGCGGCGTTCCTGGCCTCATCCCATCTCGCGGCGTCGTATTGCTTCAGCAGAAGGTCGAAGAGCGCTTGGCGGTACTCGAATTCATGCTCCGCGCGCAGATACTCCGCACCCGCGCCGGCAACGTCCGCGAGATCCAAACCGCCGGATTCCGGAGAGCCGCTGCGCTCTTCCAGGCGGGCCGTCTGATCCTGCAGAGAGGCGAGCTGGCTCTCAAGCAACTGAACCTCGGGGTTTTGTTCTGTGGAGTAGGAGCGCAGCGCCTGAAGTTGCACTTCCTTGGCCGCGACCTGGGCATGCAGATCGGCCAGCGACGTGATCAGCGCCTTAGTTTGGGCGTCGAGTTGAACAAGGCCCTTCTCCTTTTGAATTTGCTGGAGCGCAAGCTCGGCGGCAACTAGGTCTTCTTTGGCATCCTTTAATCGCTGCTCATAGAAGAGCCGCCTTTGCGACGCTTCAGTCACCGCAAGGTTCTTTGTAAGCGCGCGAAGCTGATCAGGGTAGGCGTTAGCGATGTCGGCGGCCCGCCTCTTATCTGTGTCTGTCACGGAGATTGCGATCAGCGTGCTTTTTTCTGACGTGACCGTCGTGCTGTCGGCCAGCGTCTTTCGAGCGGCCGTCATGTCTTTACCGTGATAAGCGCCCACGAGACCAAACTTTTCGATGATCGCGTCCGCGATGGGACGCGAAGCCAGCAGGCCCAGATAAAGCTCGTTGGGATTTCTCAGGCTCAACGATCCACCGGTTGCGCCCGCCAGTGGGTTTGTGGCGGATGGATTCAGCGCCAATTGGCTCATCAGGAAGGCCGCAGACGACTGAGTTTGCTGCGGCGTCATGATCCTGGTTGTTGCCGTGTAACTCACCGGCAACACCAGGCTCACCACGATCCCGACGAGCGTTGCAATTCCTGTTACGAACGCCACCAGACGCTTGCCTCTGGCCAACTGCATGAGAGCGCCAAAAGGGGACAACGCGGGCGCTGTTCCGCGTTCATCGGATGAGAGCTCCCCGTGCGGCGAGAGCGCTCCCGGCGCGATTTCTGAATTCTTTTCCATCATGGCTCGCTGATATGCTAGTAGGCCGTACCGAGAACGGCGCCCGTCAAAGCTGTTTGCGAAAGGATTTGCGTGAAGTAAGGGAGCTGCTGGATGAACGTGCTCGGGCCCTTCAGCTTTGGCGGAACGATGATTGCGTCTCCAGGCAACAATGTTGTCTTGTCGAAGTCCGAGCGCCAAAACTCGCCGCGGGTTTGGCGGCTGATCACCGTGCCGTCCGCGCGAATGAGAAAGATGCGCCGGGTGTCTGCCTGGCGAGTGGGTCCTCCCGCATCATTCAGGTAAGCATAAAGGCGCTTCCGCTGCTCATAGCGGAAGGCATTCTCGTTGTAGACGGCGCCGGAGACCTGCACCGTGTTCAGCTCTGGCGGAACGTAGAACGTGTCTCCATCCTCCAGCGGAAACGCCGGAATGTCATCGACATTGCTTGCGTCGGGCTTCATGGCCAGAACCACGCGCCCCGTGGGTTGAACAGCCGCCAGCTGCGCGATCAAAGCCTGCTGGGCGCTCAACTGCGCTTGCTGCTCCGCGGCGTTGGGTGCGCCAACTGTGGAAGCGGCCGCATTCCGCGCCAGGAGGTCTCTCTGCATTTGTGCAGTCGATTGCCTGATTTCGAGCTCCTCAGCCCGGCGCGTGGAGATGCGGTTGAGCTGCGAAGCATAGAGATAAGAGTGCGGAGTAAGCCCTCCGGCGCGCTTCACCAGATCGCGGAGCGTTTCCCCTGGGCCGATGCGGTAGACGCCGGGCGCATTCACCTCGCCATCAACACGGACGAATGCCGCGTGCTTATCGACGGGAAGAGGGATGTCTTTTTCGGAAAAGATGGTGACAACATCGCCGGGCTGCAGGACAACGTTGTCTGTGGACGCCGGGTTGTCGATGGCGTTGGCCAGGTTGAACGCAATCAGCCGGGTGCTCAAATCGTGCTGATCGAGGCGCTCAACGGCGGCGTAGTCCCAGTTGATCTCTTCGCTGTTCCGAGCTGCCTCGAAACTGGTTTCGCCGCGCTGGTTGATTTCGTTTTGGGCATTGATCCCCGTCTGCGGATTGGTCCCCGTTTGTTGATTCATTCCAGGCTGCGGGTTCAGCCCCGTCTGCGGATTGACTCCAGTCTGCGTATTGAGCCCTTGTCGCGTGTTTGCAGCGGTCTGTCCTGCCTGAGGGGCCTGGGCGTTGATTCCGTTCTGCGTATTCACACCCGGTTGCGGATTGAATCCGTTCTGCGTGTTGGGTTCGGTCTGTTCATTCATTCCGGCCTGCCCATTCGTTCCCGTTTGGGGATTGAATTGATTCAGCGAAAGGCCAAACGGATGACCAGCTCTCTCAGGCACAAGAAAGTTCTGCTGGTTCCAGTAGTCGCGGGTGAGCAAGAACTGGCGAGTCGGAATCAGGTCGGAGACGCGCATCCCATCGCGCCACACATAACGCCCCGGCTGGGCCACATTGCCACGAAGAGTCACTGCGTTGTCGAAGCGCGGCGAAAGTGGATAAACGCGCAGCAAGTCTGCGTCGCGAAGCACGCGCTTCATTCCATCAGAATCGAGCGCGAACGATTCTGCCTGGCGGCCTTGGTGATTCTCAATTCGCTCGAGCAGAACGCGATCCTCGTCGGCCAGGTTCGTCGCGCCGCCCGCATCGTCCAGGGCCGAAGCAATCGTCTCGTCGCCCTTGATTTCGTAGATCCCCGGCTCGTTGACACTGCCGATGATGGCCACCTGCGACCCCGCCGGAGGAATATAGATCACGTCTCCGGGCAGCAACTGAGCATCATGCGATTTGTCGCCTCTCCGCAACAGATCGTAGAGGTCAAACTCCGTGACCACTGTATCGCCGCGCCTCAACTGAATGTGGCGCATCGAGCCGGTCGCCGATGGCCCTCCGGAAGCAAAGAGCGCGTTTACCAGCGTGCTGAGCGAGCCGATGGTGTAGACACCCGGCTGACGGGCGCTGCCCAAGACAAAGACCTGAATGGAGCGAAGCTGACCCAGGGTCACATTCAGATCAAAGTCCTTGTAGAGTGTGGCGATAGACGAGTGCAGAACGCTTTGCAGTTGTTCGTAGCGCAAGCCTGCAACACTCAAGTTGCCTACTGTGGGAACAAAGATTTGACCGTTCCGGTCCACGGTCACGCGTGTATCCAGATCGATCTTTCCCCACACATGAATAAGCAGCTCGTCGCCTGGCCCGATCACGTAGTTTGCGGGAACCGGAATCCGGTCAAGCGGCGCGAAGGTTGTGGGAGCCTCGTCGAACAGCTCTCTGCCGAATACTTTCAGCGGATGGTCAGCTTCGTCCTCGGCGAAGATCTGGAATTCTGTTCGCGTGGTGATGGGACCAACCACTTTGTAGGATGGCGGGACGTTCGTTGATGGAGTGGGAGCGACGCCGGATGGAAATGTACCGATGCCCGGCGTGGTTCCTGGCGGGTACGCTGTTGTTTCCGGTGTGGGAGCCATGCTCGTCACCGGAGGACACAGAGCCGCAGTGCCTTCGGGAACAGGACCCTGTCCGGTGGGACAGACAATCGTCTGCGCTCCGGGAGCGGTGGGGGTGGTCTGCCCACCGCAAAGGGCGCCGGGAAAGAGAAGAAGAAGCAGGATTCTGTTTCTCATTGCAATCTCATAATCAATTCATGTCCACTTTCGCTGGCATGCGTGCCCGTTTCGTAGGATGGCCGTCTAAAGGTTGCGGTCCGCCTTGAACAGGGCAATTTCGGCACTGAGTTTGTCGACCTTTTGTTCCAGGTTGCGCATTTGAGCGGAGTATTCGTTGTGCGATGCATCGCCGGCGGTCTCCTGATTCGCGCCGCTCAAAAGACCGCGCATGGCTTCGCGCGCCAGGTCCGACAAGCTACGCGCGCCGCTGGCGACGCAAATCCGCCGCAGAGTGGAGAACTCCTCTTCTGACATTCGGATGCTGACGATCCGTGACCTTGGTCTCAGGACTCTCATATTGAACTCAGGAAGGGAATCAGGATTTTAGAGCGGTTCCACAATTCACGTGCCCTTTCCGGCGTCTTGCAGGGTGGCTTTTACTTCCACCCCACAGACGAGGACCTGTCTGTGGGGACCCCGGTGATGAAAAAGCCACTTGGCGGTTGCGGACCTGGGTATAGCAATTGTGGAACCGCTGTAGCGCAGCAGCGCCGCTTGCAGAGTGGGGCAGAGGTCAGATAATTCGCGGGGTTGAACTTAGACTTTGGAACCTCGGATTTGTTCCGGGAGTGATTGGGTTGCGACCACGGCAGGCTCCGATGCAGGCTTCGCCCCTCTCGGTCCCAAGCCGCTCGATGAACCGCTGATCTTCGCTTCAAAAAAAACACTCACGCGGTCGAGGCTAACGACTCAATGGACGTGTGCCTCGCAGCCCGATGCGGCCCATCAATGCCAAGCGTGGATTCGTGAGCGAGACTACCTTAACACGCGTTTACGGGGGAAGCAAGGAGAACGTATGACAAATGAATACATATCTAAGTGATTGACTTCATTGCCAGGTATGATCGATTTCGCCATCCGTGTTGGTGACCAAAGGCACCCTCTCAAGGCGGTGAGACTCGTCAATCCCGATCGTGCAACAGGCCGGGCCGGCGCAGGCGCACATACACCCATGCAACCCACTGCATGAACAAGGCGCCGCAGCAATCCAGCAGCACATCCCAGGGCGAGCCGGTGCGGTTGGGCAGAAAGGTCTGGTGCCACTCATCCCAACTGGCCACCAGCGCCGTGCCCACGAGCGCCAACTCGGCATCGAAGAGGAACCGGTAGCGCGGCAAAGCTCATCCACCAGGCGCGCAGCCATGCCAGTCCCAGAGCGCCATAGCCAAGAAAATGGCCTGACTTGCGAATGTAGTGGTGGATAGTCGCCCAGCGGGCATCGCTCGACCGGCCCGAAGAGCGCCTGGAACAAGCCAGCGCAGCGGATGCGACGTCCGATCGGCGCCGAAATACTTTGTCGACTCCACTGCGATGATCGCGATTCCCACGGCCACGGGCCACCACGCGCTGATCCAGAACCTGAGGCCGCGCCGGCTATTCGACATGGTAGTTGGGCGCCTCGCGCGTGATGATCACGTCGTGCACGTGACTCTCGCGCAAGCCGGCGCCGGAGATGCGCACGAACTTCGCCTTCTCCTGCAACTCCGCGATATTGGCGCAGCCCAGGTAGCCCATGCCGGAGCGCAATCCGCCCACGAGCTGAAAGACCATCGCCTCCAGCGGTCCGCGGTAGGGCACGCGCCCCTCGATGCCTTCGGGAACGAACTTGGCCAGGCGGTTTTCATTGGCGCGCTCGCGCTGCACCACGTCCGTCGGGCCCGCTTTCCGCAACGGCCAGATCGGCCGAGCCCTGGAAGTAGCGCTCGCCCGAGCCCTGGCTCATGGCCGTCAGCGAGCCCATGCCGCGATAGCTCTTGAAGCTGCGCCCCTGGTAAAGGATGGTCTCGCCGGGGCTCTCGTCCACGCCGGCAAAGAGCGAGCCGATCATCACCGAGCTGGCGCCCGCGGCAATGGCCTTGGTGATCTCGCCGGAGTACTTGATGCCGCCGTCGGCAATCACCGGAATGCCGTGCTTGCGCGCGGCGCGGTAGGCCTCGGCAATGGCCGTGATCTGCGGCATGCCCGCGCCGGTGACCATGCGCGTGGTGCAGATGGAGCCGGGCCCGATGCCCACCTTGATGGCGTCGGCGCCCGCGTCGATCAGCGCCATCGCGCCCTCGTAGGTGGCCACGTTGCCGGCCAGCAGCGGCCACGCCGGGGAAGCGCTTCTTCACCTCGCGCACCGCCTCGAGCACGCGCGAAGAGTGCCCATGCGCCGAGTCGATGGCCAGCGCGTCGGCGCGGTTGCGCACCAGCTCCGCCGCGCGCTCCAGAAAATCGCCCGTCGCCCCGATGGCTCCGCCCACGCGCAGCCGGCCCTGATCGTCCTTGCTGGCGTTGGGATACTTCAGCTTCTTCTGGATGTCCTTGACCGTGATCAGGCCCTTCAGCTCGTACTGATCGTTCACCACCAGCAGCTTTTCCACGCGGTGCTTGTGCAGGATCAGCTCGGCCTCTTCGAGCGTGGTGCCCACGGGCACGGTGATCAGGTCTTCCTTGGTCATCACGTCGCCCACGGGAATATCGGTGCGCGTTTCAAAGCGCAGATCGCGGTTGGTGAGGATGCCCACCAGCCGCTTGCCCTGCGTCACCGGCACGCCGGAGATGCGGTAGCGGCGCATCACATCGAGCGCGTCGCCGATCATCTTCTCGGGGCCGATGGTCACCGGATCGACGATCATGCCGCTCTCCGACCGCTTCACCTTGTCGATCTCGCCGGCCTGGTCGGCGATGGAAAGATTGCGGTGCACAATGCCGATGCCGCCCTGCTGCGCCATGGCGATGGCCATGCGCGACTCCGTCACCGTATCCATGGCCGAGGAGATGCAGCGGCGTGTTCAGCGTGATCGCGCTGCGTCAGTTGCGTTTGCGTGCTCACCTGCACAGGCACAACGTCGCTGTAGGCGGGCACCAGCAGCACATCGTCGAATGTAAGAGCTTCAGTCAGGTTTTCGGTCAGCATGATGGTATGAGGCGCCCGCGAAAAAGGGCTTCTTCATGGGCGGGCGGTTCTGACTATTGTAGCGGAGTGAGAAGGGCTGACCTGGGACACGAGCGTTGACAGGTTTCGAGGGATCGAGAGGCAACGCCCGAGGAGATTTCGAGAGCGAGTGAACGCGCGGCGCTGCCCGGCGGAAGGTTTCGACAGTACAAGTGCACCATTTTTTGGTGCAGCGGTTTGGCGCTGGCTGGGAAAATGCTTGAAATTTGTCGACGATTTTGAAGCAGTTTTGTTGATTATAAAGGCGTTAACATCGATTTTTCGGCCCAAAATTTTTTCTTTTTGATTTTACCCGTCCCGTAGAGTTGAGTGTGCGAGCACGGAGCCGGTTTGGTTGAACCATCATGGTTTCAGTATGCGCCGGAACGTCGAAATGAAATGCAAACTTCAGTGAAGGAGTGGACAGGTGAACAAGTGAATGAAATCAGCGCTTTAGGGAGGGTTGACGGATTTTTGGGGGAGGCTGGGGCTTGACAACGAAGAAAGGCGGATCGGGATTCGGAGTTCCGACCCTTCGCAACAAGCGCCAGGAATGGGGCGCACTCTTCGGCGATTGGATCATGGTTTCGCGAAAAAGGGTGGGGCGTAGGGACCCCGGACCTGGGGCACCCTTATTCAGTGGAAGAACTCACAGTCCCCACACCTGGGCCACGCCTTCAAATGATGCAATGGAGCGCCTTGGGCCCATCGATCACGGCATCGGTGACAAGCCGGCGATCGAAGGTGGCCAATTGTCCTCCGTGTGCACGAGCTAAGGCCAGAAGATAGCTGTCGGTGATTTGGGCGGAGTCGAGCAGTCGAGTGGTGTCAACGCGTTTTGGATCGAGGAGCGAAACGTCGTCAGCCCAGAACTCATGGCCGCCCAGGCCCCGCAGAACTGAAATCACCTCGGCAACCGCGGCAGGTGTGCCAGGCGAATTCGGATAGCGGGCATTGCCGACGATGCGGAGCGCGCCGTTTTCCGTCAGCGGGCAGGTGGCCCAGGCGCGGCGTCCCTTTTGGGCGAACCAATCGTGCGCGCGGTCGTGCTGAACGTGCGTGGGATCGATGAGCGCGATCAGAACGTTCCCGGCGAGTTCACCTACCCTAATCGGCTGCAGCGGAACCATCACAGCGAGTCGTGATCTTGCTCACAGACGAGTCTACGTTGCGGTGTATAGATAATCTTACTCCTTAGGTTCGTTTTTCGCCGTTTCAAGAAATTAAGCCACCAAAATTTAGTTTAAGGAGAGCGTATGGTTCCGAAGCTGCCCACGGATTGCGCAGAAAAACTTATGTGCCGTGCCCTTAAGGGGGTGCGTCAGTCTGCGATAGTACTCGCCGCCGTGTTCATGGTGAGTTTACCGTTGCTGGCCAGCACAGTAACGATCACTAGCGCGACGATTAACTACACGTCAACCCCAAACCAAATCACGATTTCTGGAACGAACTTCAAGCCCGGCTCAACTCCACCAACGGTGACGCTGAACGGCACAACCTTAACGCTGATTTCCTCCAGCAATACGACCATTGTCGCAAACATGCCAAACCCGTCCCTGCCGCCAGGAACTTACACACTGACCATAAAAGCCTCCACCGGAACCATTTCACTGTTCGGGGTGACGAACGGGGCAGTTGGTCCGCAAGGGATCCAAGGAATCCAAGGAATCCAAGGAATCCAAGGGATCCAAGGAATCCAAGGGATCCAAGGAATCCCGGGCACGGATGCGACGGTGACGGCCGCTGCCGTATGCAGTGCCTTGTACCCAACGTTGCCAACGGCATACTGCGCTGCGGCTCCGAATACACCGAAGATCGTGTTCGCTACGGTCGGCACCTACACTGGCAATCTGGGCGGAACCGCCGGAGGGAACGCGAAGTGCCAAACTGAAGCGGCCAACGCGGGACTTCCCGGCACCTACAAAGCATGGCTATCAACCAACACACCAGGTGACAATCCCGCAACAACATTCACGCGGAGCAATCTGCCGTACGTGCTGCCGGACGGGACGCTAGTGGCTACCGGTTGGACCGGTTTCGCCGCCGCCACTCACTCCGCCGCCATCAAGGAGGAGGCCAACGGAACCACGATCCCCGGCAACATAATTGTTTGGACCGATACAACGGCCGATGGGACACCCGCATCCACAGACAATTGTAATGGGTGGTTCGACGCATCCTCATCGTACAACGGCAATTACGGCGAGGCCGACTACCCATCAATTAGCAATGTATGGACGACGCTCCCGGTCCCCTCCGCTTGCGACCTCAGCGGTGGCCTCCCCGAATCACCGCGCCTTTATTGTGTCCAGCAATAGCGACGCCGCATCCCAGCGGCCGGTCGCCGCTTCCCCCACCCCCGCACCACGGGGGTGGTGTGGCCTCACGTTGAGCGGGGAGGGATGCACAAGCGAAAACGAATTGGTCAGGGACATCTGGCCCCGCGAACAAATGCCTTCCCCCGCCCCACTCGGTACCCACTGCTTTCCAGCGCCGAACGTATTGCCCAATGCGCCGCGCGGAATCGTGTTCCGGCAGCGCAACGCCGGTCACGCCCTTCTCCGTAATCCAATACCCGAGGAAGGTAAACCCTCGCTTGCTGCTAGTTGTTGTAAACAGGCGATAGCGCGGTAAACTGACAATCACGACGAGGTCACTCGCGAGGGATAAGCTATGCCTGTAGGAACAATCCTTCGCAAGATTCCATATGCAGTCTCAATAAAGCGTTACCTATGGAGCAAACTAATCGTTGGACATGATAGGAATGCATTCCTCTATCAATTAAAACCCAACGCTTGAATACTAGATGTTGGGGCGGCAATGATTCGCCGTTTCATGTCAAGACCGTTTTGCCGGCGTGCGTTTATACAGGTATAGACATTGGAGATTACAATCAGTCCCTGCCAAACTTAGCGGACAGTTACATAATTACTACTCCTGAGCAATTTTCTGCAGCGATCTACAGCTTCAACGAGGCTTTTGATGCGGTAATATCTACGCATAATATTGAACACTGCAACGAAAGAGACAAGACAATCGACGCGATGATTAACGCTGTTAGACCGGGCGGTCAGATATTCATAACGTTTCCGTGCGAACAGAGCGTCAGCGTTCCCTCTAGGCGTGGAACGTTAAATTATTATGATGACCCAACACATAAGGGATCACCGCCTGACTTCGATCAGCTCATTCGAACGATCAAATCCCACGGGTTTGAAATTCAATTCTCCGCGAGGAATCACAGGCCGTTTGGGCTTTGGATCCAAGGTCTTATCAAAGAAAAAATCCAGACGAGAGAACAGCGTTTTTCCCCCTGCAACATGGGCGTATTACGGCTTTGAGTCAGTTATCCAGGCGAAGCGCTGTGACCCAAAACCCCCAAACTAAGCCGTTTTGAAGTGAGACGAAGGTTCACTCCATTCTGTTTACGGATTGAGCCGAGTTTTGCCACGATCCCGGCGAGGCGGCGCAGGTGGCGGCCGCTGCTTGGGATGCCGCGCTCACTTTTTCAGCGGCTTCCTCGCAAAGTAGTACAGCGAATACGCAAGCAGGGCGAAGGCCACGACCGACACCCACGGATTGTAGAGGAATGTGTGCGGCCAGCCGATGGGGTTGGACTTGTGGAAGGTCATTTCGTAGCCCTGGAGGGCAACGCCGATGAGCCCCACGATGCCGCCCGCCGCGATCAGGCCGGAAGCGTAGAGCGAGCCCGGCGAGACGTCGCCTTCCTCTACGTCGCCGGCGCGCTTGGCCGCCTTATCCACCAGCGCACGTACCACGCCGCCGGTAAAGATCGCCAGCGTGGTTCCGATCGACAGATACGCGCCCACGGCCAGCGAGAGCGAGCGGACGCCGAGCAATTCGATGGCGATGACGAGAAAGACGCCGATCATGACCAGTCCCCAGGGCAGCTTGCGGCTGAGGATTCCGTTGATGACCGTGGCCATGAGTTGCGCCTGCGGCGCGGCGGCGTTTTCGCTGCCGATGCCGGGAATCCAGTGCACCTCAATGCGGCCCGTCGCGGGCGAGTAGAGGTACTTGCCGTTGGCCAGCTCCGACGAGCCGATCGCATTCAGCACGATGTACTCGCTCTTGTGGTGGATGGCGGTGGAGTTGTCGGCGGCGATGACGGGGAACTCGTCCACGAGGCCCTTGGTGTCGCGCTGAATCTCCACGCCGGGATGCGAGGCGTTGATGTCCCACGCCTGCGGCGCCGCGCGGAAGGTTTGCAGGCTCTGATTCATGAGCTGCAGCGTAAAGCCGATGGCGACGGTGGAGACGGCGATGCCGATGAGGAAGGCGAAGCGCTGCAGTTTCGGCGTGGCGCCGACGATGAAGCCGGTCTTCAGGTCCTGCGAGGTGTCGCCCGCCTCGGCCGATGCGATGCACACCACGCCGCCGATGGTGATGGCCAGCGCGCCGAATGCCGGCGCAGTCCAGCCGCTGACGAGGAAGATGGCGGAGGTGGCCATGAGCGTGGCGATGGTCATGCCGGAGATGGGATTGGCCGAGCTGCCGATCAGTCCCACGATGCGCGAGCTGACGGTGACGAAGAGGAATCCGAAGGCGACGACGAGAATGGACGCGGCGAGATTGGCGAACAAGCCAACCTGCGCGCCGGGCACCGGCTTGAACCAGAGGAAGAAGAACATGAGGACGACGAGCGCGATGGAGCCGACGATGGCCGTGCTCATGTGCAGGTCGCGCTCGGTGCGGATGGGCTCGGCCACGGCAGCGGAGCGGTGCCGCATCTGCGCAAAGCCGGAGCGCAGCGCGCCGACGATGGTGGGCAGGGTCTTGAAGAGGGTGATCAGGCCGGCTGCGGCCACGGCGCCCGCGCCCATGGGGCGAATGTAGGTGATCCACAGGTCGCTGGGGCCCATCTGCGCGATGGGCACGGTGCCGGGATAGATGGGATGCGGCAGATCCTTGCCGAAGAAGTAGATGAGCGGCATGAGCACGAGCCACGAGAAGACGCCGCCGGCAAACATGGTGCCCGCGGTGCGCGCGCCGATGATGTAGCCCACGCCGAGATACTCCGGCGTGGCGTCGGCCTTGATGGATGCGCCTTTGAGCACGTGCTGCGGGCCGAGGTCGGGCTGATACTCGGGCGTGCTGGGCCAGGCGCCGAAGAGGTATTTCGTTCTGGAAGAAGGTGTAGAGCGCGCCCAGGCCGAGGCCGAAGAAGACGCGGCTGGCAAACGCGCCGCCTTTGGCGCCGGCCATGAGCACGTCGGCGCAGGCCGTGCCTTCGGGGAACTTCAGGTTGCCGTGCTCCTCCACGATGAGCGGGCGCCGCAGCGGCACCATGAAGAGCACGCCAAGATAGCCGCCGATCAGCGCCAGCATGAAGATGCGCGAGTATTCGAGATCGAAGCCGAGAAAGATGAGCGCGGGCAGGGTGAAGATGACGCCCGCGGCGATGGACTGGCCGGCGTTGCCGGCGGTCTGGACGATGATGCATTCCAGGATCGAGACCTTGCCCTCGCTGCGCAGAAAGCTGATGGAGATGACCGCGATGGGGATGGAGGCGGCGACGGTGAGTCCGGCGCGCAGGCCTACATAGACCGTGACGGCGCCGAAGATGAGGCCGAAGATGGAGCCCAGCAGTACGGCGCGGAGCGTGAACTCGGGCGGTTTCTGCGTGGCGGGAACGAAGGGTTGAAAGTCGGGCACAGACAGCCTCCGGATGCTGGCAAGCGAAGTTCCTGAGAAAACCCTGAAGGGCGAGTGTAGCAGCGCGGGGGGCAGGAACGACAGTGGGATCGGCTTGGAACTCCGGGCTTCCGGCAGCCGGAACAGCGGGGCGGCCCGTAATCACATCGCTAACACAAAAGTAACGGGAAAACGGGCCACCTTGCCGAGATTTCGGTAGACAGAGGTGATTTGGTTGCCGGAGAATTCATGAGTAGCCGGGGGTTCAGCGTCCGCCAGGACGCACGTATTCTTGTTCGATAAAGAAGGAGAAATGCATGATGCGAATCGTGGGGAAATTCGTATTCCCAATCGCCGCGTTCATGTCGATTGCTATCACCGTTTGCCAGGCGCAGTCCTTGTTGACGCATCATGTCCGCCAGGCCACGCAGGATGGAACCGCGCGATCGATTGGCCGCCTTCCCGCAAGCCAGAACATGAACCTGGTGATCACGTTGCCGCTTCGCAACCAGGACTGAGCTGGATCAGCTCCTGAAGGATCTCTACGATCCCACCAGCCCGAGCTACAGGCAGTTCCTCACGGTGGAGCAGTTCACCGACAGTTTGGGCCCACCCAGCAGGACTACGACGCCGTCCTCAACTTCGCCAAGCGAGAACGGGCTCACCGTGGTGGGCACCTCGCCGAATCGGCTCAACGTGCAGGTGTCGGGGACCAGTGGCGAACGTTGAGAGCCGCTTTCCATGTGAACCTGGGCGTCTATCAGCATCCCACCGAGAACCGGACGTTCTACGCGCCGGACCGCGAGCCCACCACAAGCCTCACGTTTTCGCTGTGGCACGTCTCGGGGCTCGACAACTTTTCGCATTCCGCATCCCGCCGGCCTCGACAAACGGCCGGCAGGCTCCGGCTCAAAGTCGAACGCCACCACCGGCTCCGGCCCCTCGGCCTCGTTCCTGGGCAGCGACATGCGCGCGGCCTACTACGGCGGATCGCTCACCGGCAGCGGCCAGTCGGTCGGCTTGCTTGAGTATTACGGCACCGACCTGGCCGACCTGAACACCTACTTCACCAACGCCAAGCAGACCAACAACGTGCCCATCACGCTGCTCTCCACCGACGGAACCAGCACCAGCTGCGTGGACACTCGCGCCGGCGGCGACTGCGACGACACCGAGCAGACTCTGGACATGACGCAGGCGCTGGGCATGGCGCCGGGATTGTCGAGCCTGGTGATGTACGTGGGCTCGACCGACGCCGCCATCTTCAACGCCATGGCCACGGCCAGCCCGCTCAACGCGCAGTTGAGCTCGTCCTGGACCTGGTACCCGGCCGACCCGAGCACCGACGATCCCTACTTCAAGGAGTTCGCGGCGCAGGGCCAGAACCTGTTTCAGGCCGCCGGCGACAGCAGGAAGTGGACGACGTCAGGGACGGCTTCCGAGATCTACCCGGCGGACGACGTGTATGTGACTTCGGTCGGCGGAACGGATCTTACGACCACAGCAGCGGGCGGAGCATGGGCCTCGGAAACCGCCTGGGTCGATAGCGGCGGCGGCATTTCGCCGCACAAGTATGCCATCCCCTCGTGGCAGACGGCCGCGGCGGCCGGTTGCGCGAGCTGTTCGCAGAGCTATCGCAACGGCCCCGACGTTTCAGCCAACGCCAACTTCACCTTCTACGTTTGCGCCGACCAAACCACCTGCACCGCCAACGAGTACGGCGGCACCAGCTTTGCCGCGCCCCTGTGGGCCGGCTATCTGGCGCTCATCAATCAGCAGTCGGTGGCCAACGGCAACAAGACGCTGGGCTTCATCAACCCGAGCCTCTATTCGATCGGCGCGAGTTCAAGCTACGGCGCTGACTTCCACGACATCACCAGCGGCAGCAATGGCTACTCGGCCACAACCGGCTACGATCTGGCCACCGGCTGGGGCAGCCCCAACGGCAGCGGTCTGCTCAACGCGCTGGCCGGAACAGTGGCTGCGACCCGGCTTCAGCCTGAGCGCTTCGCCCGGCTCGGTTTCAGTCGTGCAGGGCGGTTCAGGCTCCTCCACCATCACCAGCACGGTGAGCGGCGGATTCAATACTGCGGTCGCGCTGACGGCTTCGGGATATCCGTCGGGCGTGACGGTCAGCTTTGGCTCGCCAGGCTCGATCACCGGCACGGGCAGCCTGGGCATGTCGATTACGGTTGCTTCAGGTTCAACCGTATCGCCCGGCACTTATCCCATCACTGTGACGGGAACCTCCGGCTCAACGGTAGAAACCACTACTGTTTCTCTCACGGTCACCGCTCCGGCCTCACCGGCGTTCACCATCTCCGTCTCGCCCAGTTCGGGATCGCTGGATCAGGGGCAGAGCGGGTACGCCACCGTGACCACTGCGGTCTCCGGCGGGTTCAGCTCGGCGATTTCGCTCAGCGCGACGGGCTTCCCCTCGGGCGTGACCGGCAGCTTCAGCCCGAATCCCATCGCCGCGCCCGGCTCGGGCACGTCGAAGTTCACGCTGACGGTATCCAAATCCGCCAAGCTCGGAACCTATCCCATCACCATCACCGGCACAGGCGGGGGCATTACGCATACCACCACGCTTACATTTGAGGTGCTGCGCTAAGAAGGGCAGCCACTCGAAGCTGGTCCAACCAGGAAGGCCCGGACTCCAGCAGTCCGGGCCTTTTTCTGGGCGCGTGACGAGCTCATCGGCCCCGGCTTATTCGCAGTCTCCGGGGAAGGCCGCCGCGGTCATCCTTTTCCATCTTGGCAAAGTCGGCTCCGTTCGCGTAGCGTAGGTGCATTCGTGATTCAAGGAGAGCCCTGGCGCCATGACCAGACCTGCGCTTGATTCGGCGCCTCGGCGTCTGTTTTCGCTCGATATCCTCCGCGGCCTCACCATGGCCTTCATGATTATGGTGAACAATACCGGCCGCGACGGCGCATGGACCGAGATGCGCCACGCCGATTGGAATGGCTTCACGGCTACGGATCTCGTCTTTCCTACTTTTCTCTTCGTAGTGGGTGCGTCCATCGTCTTCTCCATTGAGGCGCGGCTCAGGCGCGGCGACTCCCGCGCCAAGCTGGCGTGGCACTCGTTGCGGCGCGCGGCAGTCTTGTTGTTGCTCGGCATCGTCGTCAACGGCTTTCCCTGGTTCCATCTTGACCACCTGCGCATCTACGGCGTGTTGCAGCGCATCGCCATCTGCTACCTGATCGTGAGCCTCTTCTTTTTGTGGGACCGGCGCGTATGGACCAAAGTTGCGCTCCTCGCCTGCGTGCTCATCGGCTACTGGGTCATGGTGGGCTGGATTCCGAGTGCCGGGTGCAGGCGTGCCGGGACGCGACATTCCTCTACTCGATAAAGACCAGAACATCGTCGCGTGGGTTGACCGGCAACTGATGCCCGGCCATCTTTATGAGGACGCGCCGCTCGACAATGCGCGCGATCCCGAGGGCCTTCTCAGCGACATTCCGGCGGTCGGAACCACGCTTCTTGGTCTGCTGGCTGCGCTCTGGCTCAGCGGCAACCGTGCGGCGAGGACGAAGACGCTTGGCCTGGCAGCGGGTGCGGCTGTCTGTCTGTCATCGGGCTATCTCTGGTCGATCTGGTTCCCGCTCAACAAGAAAATGTGGACGAGCTCCTACGTGCTGGTGGCGGCGGGATGGTCGCTGCTTCTGTTTGCGCTTATCTATGGGATCGTGGAGCAGCGCGGCTGGGGCAAATCCGGTTGGAGTAAAGCATTTGCCGGGCCGTGGCTCGTCTTCGGCTCGAATGCCATTGTCGCCTACATGATCAGCGAGCTGCTGGGCACGGCCATTGCGCTCATTCCGGTCACCTCCGGCGGCCGGCGATCAGACGCGCTCGGCTATCTCTATATACACGTTTTCGCACCCATCGCCGATCCGGGCTGGAGAGCCCTCGCCTACTCGATTTCCTACACGGCCGTCTGCTTTCTCCCGGTGTGGGCGTTTTACCGCAAAAAGATCTTCGTGAAGGTATAATTTGCCCCCGCGCGAATTCGCAGGCGGCGGAAAGTACGCTCTGACGCGTGGGACTCAGCGGGCGACGGCGCGTGGCCAGAGCCGGTCGCCACGAAATAGCGCGAAAGGATCGCCGCACCGAACCAAAAGTCCTATCAGGCGATATTGGCACTGCCGAGACGTAATCCGTTTGGAAGGGGGATGCTATGTGTTGGGGCCAGATTTGGAGCTTAGTGAAGCCTGCATTCAACCTAGCGGTTTGAGCAAGCACCGGGCGCGGCGATCGCGCTCTTGACCTCGCTCTACGTCGCTCAGACGTATTTTAAGCGTCAGCGAAGAATCGATGAGATTAAGGAGAGAAAGGAGGTCGAGCTCGCGCATAAGAAGTTAATTAATGCCTACGTCATCTCGGGCGAATTTCGTCCCAAGGTCGGCAGTTTCCAAGTCCGTGAGGCAATGGCCGAATTTCGGATGAAGCTGGAGATTTATCGCCCGCAGTTCGACGCGAACAAATGGCTGCGAGACGCTACAGGCGACGCAGTCAAGTTCGTTGCAGATCACAAGGATGAATTTGAGGAAATCTCCAAGAATAGTTGAACCGTAGGAGTGGTAGCGAAAGTCGACGGTCCGGCACCGCACTCAGTACTTCGACTTGATCGCGTAGGTTAGCCCCATCGTGAACTGAAACGAGTTGCGTTTGGTGGGAGGCAGCGACGCCGGCGGATCGTTCAGAAAGCTGTCCATCGTTCCCAGCGAAAAGCTGAGCTTCTTGTATGCGGGAAACGTGAAGGTGTTGGTTTCGTTGGCCGAGTAGGCCGCTGTGTTGTTGTACGCGGGAATGAACGCGAGGCCTTGCGCATAAGTGAGCAGCCTCATGTGCAGCACATACCCCGCCGAGAACGTTGAGCCCACGAGATTCTGGTTCGTGCCCGCTGCGCCGCTGATGAACTGCTGTTTCTCGTACTGCATGGTCGCCTTCACATCCAGCTCCTGCCGGGGCGTCTTGATCGCCGTCCATCCCATGCCGCCGCCATAAATCTGTTGCAGGTCGAGATCCTGCCCGTAGTTATGGTCGAAGGCCGTCTGGCCCAGTGCAAAAAACCGCGGCGAAAAATACTCATCGCGCTCCGCGTCCGCATGGTAGATGGCGGTCTTGGTTGAAGTCGCGGCCACATAGCTTGCGGGCGTCGTGCCAGAAGCCGGAACCGTATACCCGGGTTGCGTGATCTTTCCAAATGACCCGCTGAAGTCCATTGAGGTGCGGTTGTGCGGATTCAGCCAGCTGACCGTGGGCACCACGCGCACCAGACCGATCGCTCCCGACACGGTGTACTGGTTCTGCGTCGCCGTTACCAGCGTCGCGCCGGCGGTCGCCGGGCCGTTCCATCCGGCAAAGAAACTCGGCTGGTGATTCACCTGTTTGTTCAGCGTGGCCTCGTCCATGATGAACTGCGCATCTTTCACTGGAATCGGCGCATTGGCCGCAGCGTTCTCCGGATGCACCGTCACGTACTGGTTCGCCACCTCCAACGTGCCCACCGGAATTTGCCCCGCGTTCTTTTTGCCGCGTAGCATCACGGTCGAATTCAGCACGCCGAATTGCTCCGTCGCATGCAGCTCCTTGATCTTGTCCCAGGGAACCGATATGTCTCCCAGTGGATCGCTATGGAAGGTGACCTTGCCCGCCGTCGCGCTCACGAACTTGCCGTGCAGCGTGTCGCCATTGCTCAGCACCAGCACGTCGGGCGCGGGGTCGGCTGCGGGCGCGGTCGGCTTGCTCTGCGCCGCGCAAATCGCCGCGGTGCTCACCACGGCGACCAGCATCGCGATGCGAACGCTTCGATGGAACAGAGAAATGAATGAACGAAAAGGGAATGTGCGCATGGCGATTGTCTCTCTTTGTAATGCGGCGAAGGCAATGCCTCCGCACGCTAATGGATTCTTCAATGCGATTCGGGGATGAGCGTGTTGCCGCCGCCGGGCGGCCGTCGCGGTGCCGCCTTTTCCAAATTACAATCGCGGGGCTGGTTCGCGCCGCATCCGCTTGGCGTTTGACGTAGACTGATTCTCAGTTTCCACTCCATTATTCTGGAGTCTTCCATGTCCAAGACTGTTTCGTACGCCCAATGGTCTCTGGAACCGTATTGCATCGGCCTCAAGCTGCGCTCTCTGCGCACCAGCAAGCGGCTCACGCTCTCCCGGCTGGCCGCCGAGACGGGGCTTTCCACCGCGCTGCTGTCCAAACTCGAAACAGACCGCATGATTCCCACGCTGCCCACGCTCTCCACCATCGCCCGCGTCTATGGCGTCAGCATGAGCTACTTTTTCTCCGAGCCCGCGCGCCACGCGCTCTCCATCACGCGCAAGGCGCACTTGCAAGGCGAAGGGCGCGGTATGGATTCCATCAAAGTGACGCCGCTGAACGCCGAGGGCGAAGGATTTCGCCTTATCGCGCGGGTGGTCGAGTTTCCGCCCGGCGGCGCCAACGTCGCCATCAACTCCTTTCAGGAGGCCGGCGCGGTCGTCTATGTGCTCGAAGGACGGCTGCGCCTGGATGCGGGCGGCATGCACGATACTCTCGAGACCGGCGACTGCGCCTGCATGGAAAGCGAGATGCCCATGGCATGGAGCGCAGCCGATAAGCACCGTTGCCGCGTTCTGGCCGTGTTGCCTCGCGGCACGCGCGCAAAGGACTAACTGAGATTCAGCACTCTCTGCGGTGTTTGTATAGAGGCAAACGTCTGTCGGCTCGTTGTCTGCCGCGCATTCCTGTTTGCCGCCCTCGCCGCCCATCTGTAGCATAGTTTGGAACTCGAGGGACGACAGATTATGCAACTCAACTCCAGGCTGCTTCGGGCTACACTCTCGGGAGCTTTGGCCGGCCTGCTTTTCGGTTTCGACACGGTCGTGATCTCCGGCGCGATCGATGCGCTTGTTCGCCTGTACGGATTGAACCCGCAGGACAAGGGGTTCACGGTGGCCATCGGGTTGGTCGGCACCGTGATTGGCGCACTGGGCGCGGGCCAGGTGGGACAAAGGCTCGGAAGTCGCGAGACGCTGCGCATCACCGCGCTGCTCTATGTCGCCTCGGCGCTCGGGTGCGGGCTCGCATGGAACTGGCCGTCATTCCTGGTCTTTCGATTCGTCGGCGGGCTGGGCATTGGCGCATCGTCGGTGCTGGGACCGGTTTACATTGCCGAACTTGCCCCGGCCAAGTGGCGCGGCCGGCTTGTGGCGGCCTTCCAGTTCAACGTCGTCTTCGGCATCATGCTTGCCTACATTTCCAATTACGTCATTCGCTCCATGCACCTGGGAGCGATGGAGTGGCGTTTGCAGGTGGGTATTGCAGCGGCGCCGGCATTGGTCTTCCTGGCGCTGCTCTTCGGAATTCCCCGCAGCCCGCGCTGGTCGGCCTCGCGGAATCGGATGGACGAGGCACTGTCAGTGCTGAAAATGATGGGCGATCCCGACCCGGAGGCGGAGCTGGCCGACATCCAGGCGGCGCTGGCGCAGGAACACGCCACGGCTCACGAGCGGGTCTTCCAGTGGAAGTATCGCTATCCGCTCTTCCTCGCCATCTCGATCGGCGCATTCAACCAGCTCGCCGGCATCAACGCAATTCTGTATTACCTGAACAACATCTTCGCGGCGGCCGGCTTCAGCCAGATTTCGAGCGACCAGCAGGCAATCGCCATCGGCGCAACAAACTTCTTGTTTACCATCGTCGGCATGTCGCTGATCGATAAATTGGGGCGCAAGATGCTGCTCTTGATCGGCGCGGCGGGCTGCGCCAGTTGCCTGGCGGGCGTGGCTTGGGTGTTCGGCGCGCAATCCCATCCCGGCGCGTTGCTGTGGCTGCTGGTCACCTTCATCGCGTTCTTCAGCGTTTCGCAGGGCGCTGTCATCTGGGTTTATATCGGCGAAGTCTTTCCCACCGCGGTCCGCTCCAAGGGACAGGGCGTGGGCAGCGCCAGCCACTGGTTCATGAACGCACTGATCGCGCAGATGTTTCCGATCGTGGTCAAGTGGATGAGCACGGCCACGCCGTTCGTGTTCTTCGCCGCGGCTACGGTTGTGCAGTTCATTGTGGTCGCGCTGTTCTACCCGGAGACCAAGGGCCTGACCCTGGAGCAGTTGCAGCGCAAGCTGATGCGGGCATAGTACGTGCGCAGAACCTGGCAAAAAACGCGCCGGGACGCGGGCCTAATGCGTTCCGGCGCAATCGTTGCAAGGTGAAACGTCCAGCTCAAACCGACTCAATCGCGTGAATGCTCTTGGCTAATTCGCTCCTGAGCGTCTCCGCGTCGGGATGAAACATCGTTCGTTCCTGCGCCGGCAACGCGTCGAGCAGTTCCGTGTAGTTCGCGGTTTCGCAGCCCGGAAATGCAGTGAAGCCCACAGCCGAAGCCATGGCGCAGCTTACCTTCACCACTTCGCCCAGATCCCACTCGCCGTTCGTGCGCCGCTCCGAATGATGATCGCGCGACCACGGTCTCGAAACTCTCCGGCAGCTTCCAGTCGCCGATCAGTTGCCGTCCAATCTCGCAGTGATCCCAGCCGAATAGCTCGCGCTCGGCCTCCAGCATCGAGGCGGCAGCGCCGCGATGTTTCTCGAGCAGTGCCGCGTATCCCTTGGGCTGAATCACCGCCAGCGCCATGCGTCCGATGTCGTGCAGAATGCCTGCGGTATATGCGATGTCTTTGTCGAACGAACCTGAATCCGCAATTCGTTCCGCGATGATGGCGCACGCCAGGTTGTGCCGCCACAGATTCCGCATGGCCGGGTAGCTCATCGCCTTTCCCAGATATGCCCTGACGCCCACCGTCACGCACATCCCCTGCAGCGTATTTGCGCCCAGCACCGCCACAGCCTGCAGAATCGTCGTCGAAGGATAGCGCGGCGCGTAAAGAAGGGAATTGGATACCGTGAGAATCTCGCTGGCGAACGCCGGGTCGGAGGAGATCAGATCGCACAGTTGATGCAGCTGCACATTCTCGTTGTTGGCCAGTTGCAGCACCCTTACGGCAACCTGCGGAAACGGTGGAAGGCGCAAATACGCCCACGGCACTGTAGCCGTTGCTCCGTTTCTCTGATCTAACCCCACCGCCCCCACTCGCGCGACCCCCATTTCCGCAATCTTCCCGCACGACACAGACACCGAGGTCTTTTGAGACGCCAAGTCGTTCGGCACGCCGCCGCGGTCACGCACGTTCCCGTGAGTGCTTTTTCGGCAGATAGCCGCTTTTCAACAGGGGAAATCGCCGGAGTTGCGGAAAAGTGCGAAGTTACAGCAGATTCAGAGTTGCTGTAGGGGAACCTGATGCGGTCGAGTGGCTTTTTCCTCAAGAAAAAACCACCCTGCACGATTCCTGCCACAGCACGGAAACTCTGAATCTGCTCTAGATCTCATTTCGCCGTCCAGATTCGGCCGTCTGCGCTCCACCATACCTGGCTTTGCTCATTAAGAAGTTCAAAAACTGTAGCAGGCGCAGACGCAGCTCCCGTGCCGGAGGTGTCTCCCGCAGCTTCGCCCCCGGCGGCCGGCGGCGCGGCTGCGGCGGAGTTCGCCGCTGCCTCCTTGCGCACCAACACGGCGCGCCCGGTCCACTGCCGCTTTACTACCTTCCACGATCGTCCGGAGTCCTCGCTGCGAAAAAGTGTTCCTGCCTGATCGATGGCCAGCAGGTGTCGGTCCGTCGACGCGACCGAATGTGCGGGCAACCCGCTGGGGAGATGAAAGGGGTACGCGCGAGTCGTCACATCTACAGAGGAGTGCAGTCCAAGCATTGAGAGATAGCCCACAGCAGGGGCCGGCTGCGTCTCAAGCTGCTGGGCAGAAACCACGACCTGCTCGCTGCTACCCCGAGCGCCATTCTCCGAGCTGGCCTCGCTTTTCGCCATCGTTGCCTTGGCGGCGAACAATCGCCTGTCCGTCGCCTCAGCCTGTTTCTTCCGCTCCTCGTCGTGCGCCGCAACTTCGGATCGCGTCTTGTCGCCCGCCAAAGTTTCCGCTGGAGCAAACGCCTGTCCCATTGATCCATGAGCTTCGGCGCCAGGGGGCGTCGCTGCCTCTTCGCGTGCGGAGACCGGTTCATTCATGGTTTCGGGAGCAGGCGCGGCAGCCGTCTCTTCCGGCTCGGCAATTGGCATATGCTGCGCCTCGTCAAGCCGCTCGGTTGGCGCTGCTTTCGCGGCAGGGCTGGCCGCGACCGGCGGCGCAGCCTGCAAATGAGGCTGCGGCGAAGCCTGCGAAGGCATCGGCGCTTTCTCGGCTGCTCGCTGCTGTTCAAGCTTCGCCACTTCCGCGCTCCGCTCCACATCCCGCTCATGCACATAGATAGCAATCACAGCCGCGGCCGCAAGAACCGCCGCGGGAGCCGGCGCAAGCCCCCAGCTTCTCCACCAAACACGCGGCCGAACAACAACTCTCGGCGCAGCCTCCGCAGTCGAGGCCTCGCTTGCCAGCGCCACCACCTGCCGGCAGCGGCCGCACACGGCCAGATGCTCGAGCACTTCGCCGCGCTCCTTTGCGTTGAGCGCCTGCCCGGCAAATGCGCTCAGCATCTCCGCGTCGGGATGAAATTCGTGTTGGCCGGTTACATTCATTGCCGCACCCATGGCACAGCCTGTTCTTTGAACGTCTTCGCCTGCGAACTTTGCAAAAGTTTTTTCAGGTTCACATTCAGATCGCGTGGATCTGCGCTCAGCGCCTCTTCCGCCGCGCGCCTGCTCAGTCCGCCGCGCTGCAGATTCCTGAGCACCTGCTTCCTTGTGTTCTCAGTTGCGCGTCGCAGTTTGCGGCTCACGGTCGCCTCATGGACTCCCAGCACTCGCGCAATCTGCAGCAACGTCTGTCCGTCAAGATAATAAGCCGCCAACAGGAATCGTTCCTCTGCGTCTCGCTCGCGGAGCGCATCTTCAATGGCCAGCTCCAATTGCGAAATCTCGCCCGCGGGCATCTCGGGCGCAATCTCCGTCGCTGGCGCATCCACGTCTTCCAGCGGCTCCTCGCGCCGGCTGCGGCGATGATGATCCACGTGCCGCTGGGCCAGCGTGGTCCGGAGCCAGCCCATCAAAGATCCACGCCCGCGATACGAAAGCAGCGGGCAGCACCGCTCGCCTTCGCGCGTGTTCAGCCCAAACAGCTCCGCGTAGAGCTGATCGGCGAGGTCGCGTCCCAGCATCTCGTTGCCGGTAATGGCGATGGCCGCGCGAATCAGCGGCTGCTGATGCCGAGCGATGAAGTGCTCCCACGCGCGTTCGTTCCCGGCCGCGCAGGCACGTGCCAGCGCCAGATCGCCGAGGCACAGCCCGTGAAAGAATGCCGCCTGCTGCGGCCGCGTCGCCGCCGTGCCCGTTTCCAACCCATAGTTTTGTGCCGCTCCCGCGTCCTCCACGATCCGGTCGAACTCGTCACGCCCCAGGCCCCAATCGGCCGCGCCGCTCACGCGCCAAAGCTCATCGAGCAGACGATGGTCGATCGCTCCCCGCAGTTCGGGGATCTCCGCCTCTGCCGCGTTTGCAACGGACTCCGCCGGCGCCATTCTCACGGCCTCACGATTCGCCTAATTCCTTGGACGTATTCATTCGCTCTTTGGCCTCCGAGCAGGACGCCCGTGGCCAGTCCGAAGCCCAAAAGAAATTCTGCAAGTTTCCGCAGGCTCTGCGTTCTCCCATTGAAGGCCGGTGCGGCAATACGCGAACCGGCGGAGGAGAATCATGAAGAATTGGGGCAGATTTGGGGTGGTGGCGGCGCTGTTCGTCGCGCTCGTGGCAGTGCAGCAGTGGAAGAGCGTGAAAGCGGCAGGCGGGCCCGCGCAGGGCGAAGGCGGTCCCTACCGCGTGCTCGCTCCCATCGTGAGCGGCAATCTTCTCCTGTTTCCGGTTGTGCGCGGCGACGGTAAGTTCACGGGCGAAACCCCGTTTATCACCCTTGATGAAGGCCTGAAGAGCGGAGAGGTCGAGGTCACCGAGGCCGGGCGCGCTCGAGGGTTGGTGCGGCCGCGAGGCCACAACTCCGGCTCCGCCTATAGCGGCGACGAGGTGAACACGCTGGTTCTCGTCAACCACTCCAAACACCCGCTGTTGCTGCTTGCGGGCGAAATTGTCACCGGCGGCAAACAGGACCGCATCGTCGCCAAGGATCGCATTGTTCCCGCTGACGCCGATCCCATCGACCTTACCGTCTTCTGCATCGAGCCCGGCCGCTGGACCGAGAGCTCGGCCACCTTCGGCGCAGCCGGCAAGTCGGCTGCAAAGAGCTTCATGGTCCAGCCCGAAGTGCGCGAGCGCGCGATGGTCGATCAAGACCAGCAGCTAGTGTGGAATTCGGTGAACGGCGCCATCTCGCAAATGGAAGTCGCGGCAGCGCCGCCTGTGGGTTCCGGTGGGTCGGCCCCCGGAGGCTTGTATCGCCGCTCTCTCGGCACAAGCAGCTACGCCAAGGCCATGCAGGACTCGGGTGTCAGCGAGAAAGTCGATGAGGCCGCTGCTCCCGTGATGAATGCCCGCGAGGAGGTGCTCGCCCGATTGCGCGACGAGCATGCCGTCGGCGTGGTGGTAGCGGTACGCGGCGAAATCATCTGGGCCGATCTCTTCGCCAACACCGATCTGCTCTCCCGTTATTGGACCAAGCTTGTCCGCTCCTATGCGGCCGAGAGTCTGACGGAAGGTGAAGATCATCCCGCGCCCACCTTAGCCGACGCGCAGCATTTTCTCGATGCGCCCTCGGGCGGCACAGAGAACAGCGAAGGCGAAGTCGGCATCTACCGCTATCGTGAGCTCAAGAGCAGTGGTACGGAGACCTTCCTGCTCGAATCGCTGCTCCCCGGCACCGGCTACGACGTGCACCTGAGCAAAATGAAGCTCCGCGGCGAGGAGAGCCGCACCGTAAAGCCGTATCCGACCAACCAGCCGCCGCGTTACCGCCCCGACGTCTACAGCCCGGAGATCGTCCGCTGACTCGCGCCGCGACCATCCTTTCCGTGTCCGCCGCAGCGCACCGCGGTGGACGCAGAGAAAGCATTCAAGTCGCGTTTGCTATTTGCCGAGCGCCGTCTGCCTGGCTCGCGCCATGCGCGGCGCCGCAATCAGCGTAAGAGCCACGAGAAAGATTGACGCGGCAATGTAGGCCAGGTGGCCGTGACGCAGGTCTTCGGTTACAAGCTTGATTGCGACCAGGGCCATGGCTGCGTACCCGAGCCGCGTCAATTCCACTCGCCGCCAATGCGTTCCGCTAAACACCAAACCGAGCGCCGCCGCGCACAGCGTCAACGTTCGTATGAATGCCAGGTGATGTGCGCCGGGCTGTATGCGGAGCGTGACCAGACCCATGAGCCCCTCCACTAGCAGCGCAGCCACGGCGGCGGCCGCCAGCGCGGCAAAGCCAAGACGAAGTGTTTGCGGCAGCCAGGATTCGCCCTCGCGCGGCTGCGCGGCCGCATAGCAGAGGATCGCGGAACACGCGATCAGCCAAACGCCTGCCGCCGGCGCGCCCTGCGGCGTCCCCACGAATGCGCTGACAAGAAAGCTCGGCAATCCCGATTCCGTGGCTCCAACCAGCAGAAACAACATCCCATAGAACTCGAAGGACAAGTGCTTCCTTCGGCTTCCTACAAGCGTCGCCGCGATCGCGGCCGCGCCCAGCAGCACAATGGTGGCCAGCGGAGGCAGGCACAGGAAGCTCCCGGCTAAAAGCAGGGCCGCACCCCACGCGGCGAAGACTGCGGTGTTACGGCGTTCCTTGGCGCGCCCAAAGACCGTGAAGACCGCCGCATAGACCGCGCCCGATAGAACCAGGCAAGCCACGCCCAGGATTACGATGCCACCTTGCGGCGCGAAATCTGCCACGCCGACAGCAGCCAACAGAAATGCAATCGTGGTCTGCAACGTCGCAAAGACAGAGATCTTCCGAGCGCGCGCCAGCGTCTGCCAGCCCACGCTCGCAGCGAATAGCAGGAAGATCGCCAAACCGGGAGCAAGCAACGCAGTCTCGCCCAAGCGTCGGATAGTCTTCGCCCGAAGCCTGGGGAGCAGAATAGACATAGATCAAAATCCAGATTGCCGCGTCTGCGGCCAACGCGACCAGCGCGCGAACCTCCGGCACGCTTTCCATTCGTGGAGCAAATTCGCAGATCGCCGCCAGCATCAACAGCACAATGACAAAAGGAATCAGAGCGTGGGCGGCAATGGCCAGCGCGAGCGCCAGCCCGGCCGCCGCCATGCAGCCCGTGCGCAAAACTGGCGACCGATCGCGCCTCCACGCGAGGCCAATTGCCGCAAAAGCGAAGGCGCAAACCACGCCTGCGGCAATCGCCGGTGAAATCACCTCGAAGCGCAAGGTAAGCTCCCAGACCATGGGAGTAAGGATCAGCGCCGAAGTTCCGGCATAAATTGCGCCGGTGAACCGCGGGCCGCTGCGCGTTCGCGCCGCCCACACCAGCCACACAAATGCGTACGCGATGCCGGCGGAAGCGACGGCCAACCTGGGAAGGGAGCTTGCTTCCTCTACAGCACGCAGCACATAGGCGCCTGCAATGCCCAGCATGGCCCTGCCCAGCACGGAGAACATGCTTCCGGCCGGCGCAAGAGGCGTGGCCGGTGCGGCCTGCGAAGCGATCGTTTGCTCCAACTCCGGCGAGGGACTTGGCCGGCGCGCCGTGAGCGGGTGTTCCAGGGCGTAGACCCGTTGCTCCAGCGCTTCCAGGCTTTTTTCGAGCCGCTCGATTTCGTCGGGAAGATCGTTCATCGCTCTCACCCGATCTGTCACAGACGACGCAGTCCTCAGTCGCCCGCCGCGGCTTCGGGCAGACTCTTTTCAGGCCACGGAGGCAGCAGCTTCACCAGCACCCACAGGAAAAGCAGCGGCAGGATGGTCAAGCCAACGGCTGCCAGCAGGCCTTCGCGCGTCACCAGTTCCATTTTGTAGGTGGTGTACCCAAGAAAGCTCTTTGAGAAAAGCTGGCCGCCGATCACCACGTTCCAGCGCATGGCAAAGACGCTGATCAGGATCAGGCAGCCGGAAAGAACGTAAGATGCGCTTGCGCGCAATCTCCGGCAGCTTCACTACCTGCGTCAGGAAGAGCAGGAGCAGCGGCACCAGCGTGCCCACGAAGATCTGCAGCACGATCTGCGAAAAATAGAGCTTGGTGTGCACCATGAAATTCAGGCTGCGGAACGATTCGTCGGCCTCGTAGATGCGGTGCACCAGGTCCAGCATCTCCAGGCTGAAGTCGATGATGAAGATGTAGAACATGTACATCGCGATCGTGTCCACGCAGCGCATGTCGATCTTCTGCCCGCGCAGCTTGGTCGTCGCCATGTAGATCAGCATCACCGCGGCGATGCCCGACACCATGGCCGAAAAGATGAACACCACCGGCATCAGCGGCGACGACCACCAGGGATTGGCCTTGATCGAGCCGAAGATGAAGCCCACGTAGCCGTGCAGCAGGAACGCCGAAGGAATGCCGACCAGCGTGACGATCCAGCCCACTTTCTCGTCGATGTGCAGCGAGCGTTCGCTGATGTTGCTCGAGCCCAGCGTCATGATCTTGTAGATCACGCGCAGCAAGCCCTTCGATTGTTGCGACCAGCAGCACGATGTCGCGCCGGTAGTCGAGCCAGATTTCGAACACCAGCACCGCCATCAGGTACCACAGGTACACGTAGCCGAACATCGCCATGGCCGAGGTGCTGTGCGGCGTGAAGTACATCTCCGGCGAGCGATACGGGTGGCCCAGGTGAAACTGCAGCGGCAGCGGCGCAACCAGCAGAAACGCCAGCGCCGTCAGCAGCGCCAGCCGGTACGTCGGCTTCACCGCCTCCACGCGAAACACGCGCTCCAGCGACGCCAGAATGAACGCGCCCGCCACCAGCCCCGTGATGTAGGGGTACAGAACGATCAGCACGCTCCAGTAGAGCGTCACCTCGTTCGGATACATATAGCCTTCAACACCGCTCATAAATCAGCTCCTAGCTTCTAGCCTCCAGCTTCTAGCTCGTCTTGCTTGATCTCACCGCATCAGCCTCCCGCTGCACCATGCAGCTGGAAGCTGAAAGCTAGTAGCTAGAAGCTGCCTTTACCGCACCGACCCATCCAGCCCGTTATAGAAAGCCTTGGCCCCGGTCGCCATCTGCGGCTTCAACACCTGCACCGCGTGCGTCTTCAGAAACTCGTGAATCGGGTCGTTGGGATTCTTCAAGTCGGCCAATTGCCGCGCTCCCGTCGGGCACGCCTCGCAGCAGGCCGTCGTCAGTCCCTTGGTGATCCGGTGGTAGCACAGCGTGCACTTGTCCGCGACCTTCTTCGTGGGATGAATGTAGCGGCAGCCGTACGGGCAGGCCTGCACGCAATAGGCGCAGCCCAGGCAGTACTTCTGGATCGATCAGCACCACCCCATCCGGGGTGATAAACGTCGCGCCCACCGGGCATACCTGCGTGCAGGGCGAATCCGTGCAGTGGTTGCACATCTTGGGAACGAAGAAGAACTTCCCTTCTTCGCCTTCCTTCACCACCGGAAATCCCTCTTTGCCGCCGTCGGGCGAAATCACCTCGGGATTTTCGAGATGATAGTCCGACCGGTGGTACCGCTCCACCCAGGTGCGGAAGAAACCGTCGGGCACATCGTTCTCCGTCTGGCAGGCGCGCACGCAGTTGCCGCAGCCGATGCACTTGGGAATATCGATCAGCATGCCCCACCAGTGACTCGCTCCATCGTGTAGTTGGGCGAGTCTTCCGGCGTGCCGGCCAGCACGTGTTTCCATGCCACGGCCGCCGCCGGCAAAAGAATCAGCAGATGACGCCGGCTGATGTTCATTTCGCGCCTCCCTTCGCCGCGCTCGCAGTCGCGTCGGAGCCGATGACCGGGCTGTGGGGGTTATGGCAGGTCTCGCACGGAGCTCCGCCCGAGTGTTCCGCCGGATCCACCTGCGGAAAGCTCGCCGGCTTGGCCGCGCTGGCCGTATGGCAGCGCGCGCACAGCACCGCCGTATCCGGCTTCACCGGCGTCACCGACATGGGATCGTCGGCGTGCGCCGCCAGCGCTCCGTGGCAGGCCTCGCAGTTCACATGCGCGTGCGCGCCTTTCGTCTTGGTATCGGCAATATCCGCGTGGCAAGTCTCGCACGTCTGGTGCCCGGCAAACTTCACCGGGCGCGCCGCAATCTCGCCGATCGCCGCTCCGCGATAGTGCCCATACTCTCCAAAGCTCTTTGGAACCACGTACGCGCGCACCACCAGAAACACCAGAAATGCGAGAACGAAAAGCCCCGCAAACCGGAAAAGATGTCCTGCATCCTTCAGACCGCTCATCAGGCGCTCTCTCCGTACAGCCAACTGCCGGAAGGGGGATGTGATCGTTCGTGTGATCTGGGACACTTCCGACACCATCAAATTAGGCTCGCGATGCGGGGCTGTATGTGAGATAGCTCACAAGCCCGATGTGACGCCATGCACGTTGTGGGATGAACCACAGATGGCCAATTCACCCCTCAACAGCCGATCGAGACGCGCCCGTCTGCCAGAAGCCGCCGACCCAAACTAAAGCGATACCATGAGATTTGGAGCCAGGAATGCCAAAGATTCTCGACGGCGCGGCCATTGCGGCAGCCATCAAGCAGGAAGTGGCCGAAGAGGTTCGCGCGCTCGCCGCCCGCGGCATCAGGCCGGGGCTCGCTGCGGTGCTCGTGGGCCACGTACCCGCGTCGGAGATTTACGTCCGCAGCAAGGTGCAGGCCTGCGCCGAGCTTGGCCTATTTAGCGACCTCATCACCCCGCCCGACACCGTCACCACCGAGGAGATGCTCACGCTCGTCGCCCAACTCAACGCCCGCGACGACATCGATGGCATTCTCATCCAGTTGCCGCTTCCCCCGCAGGTCGACGCGAAAGCGCTCCTTGACGCCGTCGATCCTGCGAAGGACGTGGACGGCTTTCATCCCGTGAACGCGGGCCGCCTGCTTGCCGGCCGCCCGGCGCTCGCGCCCTGCACGCCCGCGGGCATCATCGAGATTCTCAAGCGCAGCGAAATTCCCATCGCCGGCCAGCACGCCGTCGTCGTCGGCCGCAGCGATATCGTCGGCAAGCCCGTTGCGATGCTCCTGCTCCACCAGAACGCAACCGTGACGATCTGCCACTCGAAGACGCGCGACCTGCCCGCAATCACTCGCCAGGCCGACATTCTTGTCGCCGCCATCGGCCGCCCCGGCTTCATCACGCCGGAGATGGTCACGCCCGGCGCCACGCTCATCGATGTCGGAATCAACCGCCTCACCACGCGCGAAGAGTTCGATCGCTTCTTCAAGGGCGACGCCAAACGCGAAGCCGCATTCGCCAAGCGCGGATCGGTCATCGTCGGCGACATCGATCCCAAAGCCTTCGAGCTCTCCGGCGCCTACACGCCCGTGCCCGGCGGCGTGGGCCTGCTGACGATTGCCATGCTGATGGCCAACACCGTGCGCGCCGCCAAAATGCGGCGGGGGCTCTAGCCCATGCTTCGCGTCGGCCTCACCGGCGGCCTGGGCAGCGGCAAAAGCACCGTCGCCGCGATGCTGCGCGAGCTCGGCGCCAGGTCATCGAAGCCGACGCGCTGGGCCGCGCGATGATGGAGCCCGGCCACCAGCGTTTACGACCGAGATCGTCGCGCATTTCGGCCGTCAGGTCGTCAACCCCGACGGCCATCTCAACCGCGCCCGCCTCGCCGATCTCGCCTTTCGCCACGGCCGCCTGCAGGAGCTGAACGCCATCGTGCATCCGCCCGTGATCGAGGCCCAGCGCCGCTGGATGGACGAGGTCTTCGCTCGCGATCCCGCGGCCGTCGCCGTCCTCGAATCGGCGCTGATCTTTGAAGTGGTGCGCGACGCCCGCGCCCGCGGCGAAAAAGGCAGCGTTCTCGCCGACTGGCGCCGCCGCATCGATCGCATCATCGTGGTCACCGCGCCCGACGACCTCAAGATCGCCCGCTACGCCGCCCGCATCGCTCCGAATGCATCAAACCGCGGCGGCTATCGAGGCCGACGCCCGCATCCGCCTGGCGCACCAGGTTCCCGACGCCGAAAAGGCCGCCCAGGCCGATTATGTGCTTGATAATTCGGGCGATATTGCTGCCCTTCGCGCCCAGGTCCAGGCTCTGTGGCCGCGCCTGCAGGCCGAGAGCAACAAATCCGGGCAGAAGTTGTCTCTACAATAAGAGAGGCGGCCGCGCCTTACGGCAGGGGAACTTTGCCTCGCTGCCGCCGTATCAAGATCAGGAAGGTTTTTCAGGTCTGATCAACCATGAAACTGAGCCGGATTCTCATCATCGTTTTGCTGTTGTTGGGCGGATTCTGGTTCGTCACCACGCATCTTCCAGCCCGGCTTTTCCATGGGCCGTCCCACGCTCATTCGGCTCCGACGGCTCCAACTCGCCGCTCGAGCTCACTGAGGCTCACGCCGCGCCCGCCTACGACGCCGAAGAGCAGAACAATATCGCCATCTACAAGAGAGTCCTGCCCTCGGTGGTCAACATCACCTCCACCACCCTGGTCTTCGACTTCTTTTATGGAACGGTGCCGCAGCAGGGCCAGGGCTCGGGATTCATCCTCGACAAGGCCGGCCACATTCTCACCAACTTTCACGTGGTGGAGGGCGCCAATCGCGGCATTGAAGTCATGCTCTCGAACAAGCGCCGCTACCCGGCCCACGTCGTGGGCGTCGACAAGGTTCACGACCTCGCGCTGCTGCAGATCGACGCGCCCAACCTGCAGCCGGTCACGCTGGCCGATTCCTCGCAACTCAACGTGGGCCAGAAGGTCTACGCCATCGGCAATCCCTTCGGCCTCAGCGGCACCATGACGCGCGGCATCATCAGCTCCATCCGGTCCATTCGCAACGCGGACGGCGCGCCGATTGAAGACGCCATCCAGACCGACGCGGCCATCAATCCCGGCAACTCCGGCGGGCCGCTGCTCAACTCCTCGGGCGAGGTCATCGGCATCAACACCATGATCGCCTCGAACGGCGCCGACCAGAGCTCCGGCATCGGCTTCGCCATCCCCATCAACACCGCCAAGGCCGTGCTCGCCGACCTCATCCGCTACGGCCGCGTCAAGCGGCCCTCGCTGGGCATCGTCTCCTACGCCATCGGCCCCGATCTCGCCTCGCAGATGGGCCTCGCCGCCGATTCCGGCGTGCTCATCCAGCGCGTCCTTCCCGGCGGAGCGGCCGAGCGCGCCGGCCTGCGCGGCGGCAATGAGCAGGCCTACGTGGGCAACACGCCCATCATGCTCGGCGGCGATCTCATCGTCGCCATCGACGGCCAGGAGGTCACCGACCCGCAGGACATCAACGCCATCATGGACAAGCACCAGGCCGGCGACACCATCAGCGTCACCATCGTGCGCGGCAAAAAGCAGATGACTCTCAAATTGATTCTGGGAGAAGCGCGCGACACGAACATTTAGGCGCGCGTATTGCCGCATCGGCCAAGTTAGGCCAAATGGCATCATCAGTCTTTGAGGGTCCGGTGGTCAGATATGAGCGCGCCCTTGCCTGCGATGAACCCGGACTAAAGGAACTTCGGTGGCATTAGCGTAGTGCTCGTTATGAAGTCTTCCCTCATGATCGGGCCGCCCAAGGAAACGGGCTGCACGCCGACTTCAGCCAGGGGTTGAACCCGTGACGGTGCCAGACCGAGGTTAATGCCCTGAACAGCGAGGCCGACGGGAAACGGCCCCGAAGGATCGCGGAAGACTTTCCGGATCATTTTTCTTCTTCCCAGCGTTGCCATAAAATCTCCTGCTTGAACGCCTCCTGGGGACCGGTCTGAAGATTTACCGATACGCGCTCGACCCTCAAGTCCGTTTTGAATACATCGGCACGGGCTGCGGATTCAAGAAATGCGCCCGATATTGGGTCAAGCGTTACCTTGCGCGCTGGCGGCGTAGCCCCGCCTACAAATGGTACCATCGCTGCGGCCAGCCTTACGAGTTGTTCCTCGGTTGTGCCCGGGAGCCCTATGCCGTTTGCCGCAAGTTGTTGCATCTGTTGGACTATCTGCTGGGTTGTCGGGGGTGCCGGGGCTGGGGCGGGTGGGGACTTCAGCTCCATCTCGCGCAGCAGGTTAAGTGGCTCATTCAGCTTGAGTTCCTTCTCATATTCGAGGTAAAGAGCCCACATTGAGTCCTCTAACCCATTAGTTGCATCTTCGACTTTCAAGCCGAGGTCTTCCTTTGCCTCGCGCCTGCTAATCGGGTGCCCATGGAAGAAGAGGTTTGATTTGAGATTGTCGATCAGCTCCTCTACCTCATGCTCCTCCGACTTCCCCATATGGAACTTGAGCAGCTTCCTCGCAATGAGACGCGACTGATTATGGTGCCGATGGACGTTGCCAATCGCAAGCGGGTGGATCTTCTCTGTAAGGGAGATGAGAGCTTGAACAAGTTCGTCCTCATGCGTTATCCCAACGTCTTCCTTTACCAGCTTGAAGAACGCTGTCACATCCTCCACGCTAATTGGTGCAAGCTGTCCAGGAGCCTGAGGATGAGGTGGGTTAAAAATGTTTGTCACGGACGGGTCGATGGGGCCCAAGCACCCCATTTTATGCATCACAATCTTGTCGGCGCCGAGAGCCATTAGGGTTGCAGCGCTGAACGCGTGAAACGGCACTAGGATTGCGAAACTCTTCGTGTACTGCCGGATGAGGCTCACGACCCTCCAAGGGACCGTACCTGAACCGCCGTTGCTGTGGATGAACAGGTCAACGCCCTTCTTGGCCATTTCATTGCCCGCTTCCAGATGGTCATAAAGAATCCTGAACGCATCGTCGGCGATCTGAATCTCGTGACCGGCACGGGTTGAGGTCACGTAGGAGATGAGCAGTCGACCGTCCCGGGTCTCCTGGATCTTCTCGATCAGCTTCTTTCGGGTGTCTCGCGACATAGCTTTCAATCCTCGGCAGAGACTATACCACTCTAGGTACCTTTCCCCGATCATGCTCCCCGATGGAAACAAACTGTGAACCGCAATCGTTGTTCCGCCAGCGCACCAGATGTCCTTTGAAATTACCCACGATTCGGGTCGGGCGTGGCCCCATGGCAGACGGTTCAACAAGGCTCAACGGGCCGTCCCAGACGAGGAACCGGCCCATATTTGCCCTGCAGCTAGAAGCCGGCGTTCATCTCGGCCTGCGTCGCCTGCGCTACTTGCGCGCGCGCCACTGAAACCGGCTCGCCGTAGTGCGCGGCAACAATCTGCGCCGATTGCGACTCATTCAAATAGGGTTTCACTGCCGCAAGTTTCACGCCGGACTCGGCGGCCATCTGTGCGACCTGCGCCTTGCTCGAGATGGACTGCACGAGCGACAGGATCGCGACCACAATCGTACCCACTCCCTGAATGGCCGCCAGCGCATGTTGCTGGCTTTTTTGATCCACAATCCTGGCCGCCTGCAACAGTGCTGTATTCACCTGCTGCTGCAACGTCACGATCTGGTTTTGCAGTTGTGCCAGCACGCTTGCTGAAGGATTCGCCAGGTAGGCCTTCGCCTGCGCCACCAGCAGATTGCTCGCTGCGTCGAAGCCGATCGTTGCCGCAGTGAAGATCGGCGCGTCGGCAGGCGCCAGCAGCGCGGCGGTCGAGTCAACCGTGGCCACAGCGCTTTGCAGGGCCGGCGTCCAGTTGACAATATTCTGGGCCACGCTTGTGGCCGTGCAGCCCTGCACCCACGGCAGCGGGATCAGCAGAGCAATCAGCATCCACGCTCCCAGCTTGGCCTGCTGGCTGGCTGAACCGCTGGCCTGCGGACTCGCTGCCTCACCGGGATCCTTCGCCATCAACCCCAGCAGCGCCGTGGCCAGCGCGCTTGCCAGCGACACCACGGTTCCGGTTCCCACTTTGCCCAGCGAAATTCCCTGCTGCGACAACACTCCGGCAACGCTCGCGACCGCAATGAGCAGCCCCGCCGCCGACGTCTTCGGATGATTCCAGATATTTTTGAAGTTCATGGTCAACACTCCTCCGAGCCGCTCTAGCGCGGCGTGCGGGTTTCAATTGAATCGGTAAACTTGCGTCTCTGCTTTTCCTGCGCATGGCCGGCTCGATCCAAATCAGATCGCCCACCGGCCATGCGCATGGCCCCACGGCGCTCTCAAAGTCTCGATGTTGCCGTGGTTCCGGTCTGGCATCGAGCGGAGAGCTGCTCCGTCGCAGACAAAAACGGTTCCTCGCCCCGGCGCCATCCGCACGCGCGGCTCACCGGCAGTCCCGTCAGAGCCCTGCTCAACCTCGAAGCAGGCGCACGGGTGCTGGAGAGCCGCGTCGGGGAGGGCGTACCCATTCGCCCGGCTCGGTATTTCCGTCCTTTGTCTGGTTATTTTTAAGGATAGGCTTTTCAGGGCAAATTACCGGCAAACTTCGCAAAACTGCGAGTCGCTGAGGAATAAGCGGACTTACAACAAATATTCGCGCCGACCCCCTTGACAAGTGTTTTCGGCCGGCAAGAAACCTTGCGCCAAACGCCTGTGCCTGTCTTTTCGGCAGGGCGTCGAATTTGGGTGCGGCCAGGCGGCGTTTGGGGCCAGTTTCGCTCAAAAAAAGGCCGTTATCGCGCATAAAATCGGCGAAATTTGTCGAAATTTGTCCACGATTTTCAGAGATTTTTGATGATTGCAAACGAGTTATGCTGCATTTGCACCTCCTTGAGGCACGAAAATCTTTCTTTAGTTAATTTCTCCTCTTCGGTTTCGGGCAAAAGCCAAGACGCTTTTTCGATTCCGAATTCAGGGTAGCAGGATGCGCGAATTGATCGGCAAACTTGGCGCACGATTTTTGCCTTATGTTTTCAAAGGGTTGCGGCGCATCGGGACGGGTCGTTGGCTTGACATTTCTCGGCGTGCCGCAAGAAACGAGGGCAAGTTTGGTATCTTCGCCCCGTCTTCACCGTCTCTCTGGCCCTATTTCTTCACGTATCGCCGCCCGCGCACCTCGAACTCCCCACTGATCACGCGCGCGATGGCTTCGGTGTAGGCAAGGTGCTCCTCTTTCAAGATCCGTTCCGCCAGCGAGTGCGCATCGTCCGTTGCGAGCACTGAAACTGCGCGCTGCACCACGATTGCGCCGTGGTCCAGTTCCTCGTCGACAAAGTGCACCGTGCAACCGGTCACCTTCACGCCGTAATTGAACGCCTGCTCCTGCGCTTCCAAACCCGGGAACGCCGGCAGCAGCGAGGGGTGAATATTGAGAATGCGATTCGGAAACGCGGCCACGAACTGCGGCGACAGGAGCCGCATGTAGCCGGCCAGGCAAACCAGCTCCACGCCGTGCGAGCGCAGGCACGCGATCACCTCGGCGTCGTGCTCTTCGCGCTTGCGGCCCCGGGAAACGAGGACCGTCGTGTGAAGACCCATCTCGCGCGCCCTGGCCAATCCAGGGGCGGCGGCGACATTCGAGATTACCACCGCGATCTCCGCGCCCTTCAGCCGTCCTGCGCGAATCGACTCGGCAATCGCCAGGAAATTCGATCCCCGGCCGGAGAGAAGAATTCCTAGCCGCATTGCCTTGCGCACAGCCGCTTCGGAGCTCACGTGTACTGTACCCGGCGCTCGCCCTTGACCACGCGGCCAATCACGTAGAACTTCTCCTCCGACCGGTCAAGCAGATTCTTCGCGCGCGTAAACTTCGCCGCCGGAATGGCCGCAATCAGCCCAATGCCCATGTTGAACGTACGCATCATCTCTTCCTGCGGAATGTTCCCCAACTCCCGCAGGTGCTCGAAGATGGGCAGCACCGGCCACGATCCGATCTCCACCTGCGCCGTCACTCCCTTGGGCAGAATGCGCGGCAGATTCTCCGTGATGCCGCCGCCTGTGATGTGCGCCATGCCCGCGGTCAGCCCGCCGGTCACCAGCTTCTGGATCACATGCAGATAGCTGCGGTGCGTCCTGAGCAGCGCAGCGCCGGCCTTCTCCTTGATTGCCGTCACATACTGCGTCGCCTTGTACCCGGCTACTTCGAACAGCAGCTTGCGCGCCAGCGAGTAGCCGTTGGTGTGCAGGCCCGTCGAGGGCAGCCCGATCAGCACGTCGCCCGCTTTAATGCCCGCTCCCGTCACCATCTTGTCGCGGTCCACCGCGCCCACAATAAATCCCGCCAGGTCGTACTCGCCGTCGGCATAGAACCCCGGCATCTGCGCCGTCTCGCCGCCGATCAGCACACATCCATTGGCCTTGCAGGCATCTGCGAGCCCGCTCACCACGCTCTCCACCACATCCTCGTCCAGCTTGCTCGTCGCCAGGTAATCCAGGAAGAAGAGCGGCGTCGCGCCCTGCACCGCAATGTCATTCACGCAGTGGTTCACCAGGTCCGCGCCCACGGTCTGGTGCAGCCCCAGTTGAAAGGCCACCTTCAGCTTGGTCCCTACTCCGTCGGCCGAGCTCACCAAGATGGGATTCTTCCACCGCTGCATGTCCAGCCGGTAAAGCGCGCCAAAGCTCCCAATCCCGCCCAGCGCATTGCGGTTAAAGGTCTTTTGCGCCAAATACTTGATGCGTTCCTTGGCGCGTTCGCCGGTGCGCAGGTCCACGCCCGCATCGGCGTAGGTCACGGATTTGGGTGCAATCTCTTGAGCCACGGCCCAGGCTTTCTTAACAGTGGAGTGCTTCGACCGAGAGGAGCCGGAAAGCAGAATTCTAGCAGCAATCATGCAGCCCATTTCCCACAAATCAAAAAGCTGGACAACGTCCGCTCTTACCGCGCCGTTCGGGCCCGAAGCAGACTAATTCGCAGGAGAATGGAAAGCCAGCTCGACATTATGCCTTTGACAAACCCAAACCCTAAATTTCGTGGATTTGTATGCCAGCAGCGGCGAAGAAAGAGCGTAATATGTTTTGCATGAGTGAAAACGAAAAGTATGAACAAGTCGGGCGACTGGCTGAGGAATACAGCGAGCTAAAGGGGCATCTGGCCCATCTCCAAGAAAAGTTGAATCTCGCGCAACAGGATTATGTTGCCGCTGCGCAGGGACCGCAAGGCGTGAATGGATTGCGTGTGATGGATGGAAAGCTCATCGCCGGGCCGTCCCCACACACAGGGAACCGTCAACGCGACCTCGAACACCTGTTAGATACACATCAACTGACCGAACTGATCGAAGAAAAGAACCGACTGCTGAAGGAAATCGCTGAGAAAGGGGAGCGCCTAAAGGCGCTTGCGCCGCATCTGCTCTAGCCCACTGGCGGCCTTTGGCTTTTTAGAAGAGGGCAGATGAGTGGCAGGGCATTACCAATTGAAGTGATGCTTCATCCACATTCCGAGCACAGTGAGACCGAACGATAACAGAAGAAGAAATACAGCCCATATCCCTTTGCTTATCGTCCTGGCGATGGGTTTCAATATCTCGATCTTCGCCTTTGTCTCTATGACGTCTTTGGCAATAGCCTCAATTCTTGTCTTGGAATCGTCTACCGCGGCAGTGATAAAACTGACCGAGGATTCGATAGCGGTAAGCCGCTGATAAATTCCATAGAGATTATCGACAGAGGCACCGCTCCCGCTCGTGACTGATATTTCATCAGGAGTCGAATCGTCGTCTTTAGGAATTTTAGGCTGACGTGGTGGCACCAAGGTCCGCTCCCGTTTTTGTCGCAATCCATTCCCATATGGAGGAGGATGCGCGGCCAAAATACCCCTCTACTCGCACAACGATACCGCTGGCAATCGAGCCGGCAGTGCCCAAGCCAATTCGCTCGCACACTTCCTTTGTCGTGGTTGCGGTGGGCGCGATTAAAAGCCATTCTCCTTCGCCCACATTTAGGTAAAGCCACGGCGCAATAGTCTGGAGCCGCGCATCGACGGCGACGGCATCCGACACTGCAAAGACTGCGAAGAGTGCGTTAGGAGCTGCCATGGGAATGATTCTACCTACCATACACCAAGTCGGTGCAAACCCGGCGTCCCACGTTCAGGGCATTGGCGTAGCTTTTTGTACCACTTCGGACTTGGCCCCAGCAATGTGTATTATTTTGGAATTTTCCTGCGCGCTCTAAGCTTTCGCTGTCCCTTCTCCGGCGGCTTCGCCTTCAGCACGTCCCTCATCACTTCCTCAAACGGCAGCGGGATGTGTGGAATTGGCTTCGTGTTTGTTGCTTGTTTCGGCATAGATTTGTCCCATGTCTCGATTGTGCCCGACCGGCCTGCTCTTCGGCATCTCCATCGGCGGCAATCTCTTTGCCATCTGGCGAGCCCGCCACTGCCTGCCCGCTGACGCGCAAAAGTCGTAGAGAAGGCGTAGTGGTTTCCACACGGCGTCATCACGCCGGATGCAGTGCTCGGCTTGCGCGCCGGCCTATACTGGTGCGAGCATGAGTTCCAGCAAGTCAATCCCTCGGCGGGGCCGCTCTCGGGCGCTCCACGAGCGCGCCGAGCAATTCTTCCCCGGCGGCGTCAATTCGCCGGTGCGGGCATTTCGCGCCGTTGGCGGATCGCCGCCCTTCATTGAGCGCGCCGAGGGTGCGTACCTCTATGACGCCGACGGCAATCGCTATATCGACTACTTCGGTTCATGGGGTCCGATGATCCTCGGCCACGCATTTCCGCCTGTCGTCGAGGCCATCGAACGCGCCGCGCGCAACTCCGCCAGCTTCGGCGCATCCACCGCCGCTGAGGCCGATCTCGCCGAGCGCATCTGTGCCTGCTATCCCGCCATCGAAAAGATGCGCTTCGTCAGCTCCGGCACCGAGGCGACGATGTCGGCCATTCGCCTGGCCCGCGCCGTCACCGGCCGCAAGCTCATCGTCAAATTCGAAGGCTGCTATCACGGCCACGCCGACGGCCTTCTCGTCAAAGCCGGCTCTGGCGTCGCCACATTCGGCATCCCCGGCTCAGCAGGCGTGCCGAAAGAAATTGCCCGCCTCACTCTCGCTCTTGCCCTACAACGACCTCAAAGCTGTCAAAGCCGCTTTCGCCGCTCACCCCAAAGCCATCGCCGCGGTCATCGTCGAGCCCATCGTCGGCAACGCGGGCTGCATTCCACCCGCGCCCGGCTTTTTGGCCGCTCTGCGCAAGCTCACCGCAAGCCACGGCGCGCTGTTCATCGTGGATGAAGTCATGACCGGCTTTCGTGTCGCCCTCGGCGGCGCCTGCCAGCTCTACCGGCTCGATCCCGATCTCGTGACTCTTGGAAAAATTGTTGGCGGAGGCCTTCCGGTCGGCGTCTTCGGCGGCAAGAGTGTTTTCATGGATTTGGTCTCGCCTCTGGGGCCTGTCTATCAAGCGGGAACGCTCAGCGGCAATCCGCTCGCCATGGCCGCGGGCCTCGCGACCATCAGCTATCTACAGGAACACGCCGGTGAAGTTTACCCGCGCCTTGAAGCGACGACTAAAGCTGTCGCCGACGGCGTCGCCGCCGAAGCCGCTCGCGCCGGCATCCCGCTCACCACCAACCGCGTCGGCTCCATGTGGACCTGGTTTTTTGCTTCCGGTCCGGTAAAGAACTACGAGCAAGCCGCGAAATCTGACACCGCCGCTTTCGGCCGCTTCCATCGCGCCATGCTCGATCGCGGCGTCTGGCTCCCGCCCTCGCAGTTTGAAGCCGCATTCATCTCTACCGCCCACGGCGACGCCGAAGTCGAGGCCACCATCGCCGCCGCCCGCGAGGCCTTCGCGTCGCTGCACACGGACTAGGTCGCGCGCTCAACTCCACGCATCCAGCGTCACAAACTGGTGCGTCCCTTTGTACCGCTCGATGAGCCGCCCCGCCGCGGCCACTGACGCCGCGCGGTTCGCCGCCGGATCGCGGTGACCGCCATCGTGCAGCACGATGTTTGCCGCGCGGCCCCTCTGTCGCAGCCTGTCGATCTTCTCCGCCAACTGCTCCGCGATCCGGTCCGCTGAAGGCTCGCTCCAATCCGAGGTCATCGCGTTCCACAGCACCAGCTTCAGGCCCATCTCGCGCGCAATGCGAAACACCGCCGGCCGCCGCCCTCCGTAAGGCGGCCGGAAAAACTTCACCGCCTTGCCGGTGATCTGCTCCAGCGTGTCCTGCGTCGCGCCTCAATTCTTCTCGAATGACGTCCGAAGAACTCCGCGCCAGGTTGGGATGGTCCCAGGAGTGATTCCCGATCACATGCCCGGCCGCCGCCGTCCGCTGCACCAGGTCCGGCTCCGCCTGTCGCGCGCACGCCCAGCAGAAAGAACGTCGCCCGCACTTCATGGTTCGCCAGAACGTCCAGCAGCCTCGGCGTCCACGTCGCATTGGGCCCGTCGTCGAAGGTCAGCGCCAGCTCGCCCGGCCGCTCCGGCGCAGTCAGCGCCTCGCACCGAAGATGCCGCGAACCCGGCCACATGGAAGCATAAGCGTATACTCCCCACGCCAGCGCCGACGCCCGCGGCCGCGCCCAGCCCTGCATAAATCCCGGTCGCGATGGGAGAAATCATTCTGCTTGCCAGTATGCGGCGTCGAAGCGCGTGCCGGCAACATGCAAGCGCCCGCGCCTTCGTGATTTACATCGACTTCGCCGGCATCTCTCCGTCGCCGCTGCCGCTCCGCCTGCAACGCGCCCGCTTCCATCCGCTGCCTGGCGCGCTGTTCGCTCGAGCGCCGCTCCTGCCGCCACGTCGTCATCGAGGTCACGCCGAAATTCCACACCGCGGTGAACAGCAGGCCCGTCACCGCCGCCAGCACCCACGGCACACCGCGGCGGAACGCCTCGTTCGCAATGGCCACGTTCGCCGCCACGCCCAATCCGCAAGCCAGGCAGAACGTGATCAGGCCGCTCCAGAACCTCCATCCGCGCAGCCGCCGGTCGCGGTAGGTCACGGAGTTGTTCAGAACAAAGTTCAGAATCATCACGATGAACGTCGTCACGGCCTGGCCCTTGGCGAAGCTCAGCCCGCCAAGCTGCAGCAGCGCGCGCAGAATCAGCAGATGCACGCCCACGCCCAGCGCGCCCACCATGCCGAAGAGCACAAAGCGCACATTCACCAGGTCCCCGAGGTGCTTGTCCACCAGCAGCTCGAAGTACTCGAGGCCGACCAGCACGTCGAGCTTGCTTTCGCCGTGCTCGCGCTGCCGGAAGCGGTAAGGCACCTCGCCGATGCGCAGCCCCGGCCCCGCCGAAAGCACGATGTCGAGCAGAATCTTGAAGCCGATGCCCGAAAGCCGGTGCGCAAACCGCTCGAAGGTCGAAACGCGCACCATGAAGAAGCCGCTCATGGGATCGCTCAGCTCGTGCTCGGCGCCCATCAGGCTCAGCCGCCTGCCCAGTTGGCTCAGCTTCACGCGCCACTTGGCAAACTCGCCCATGCTGCCGCCGGCGATGTTGCGCGAGCCCACAACCAGGTCGAGATTCTCTTCGCGAATGCGGCGCAGCATCTCCGGCAGCACTGCTCTCGTCGTGCTGCAGGTCCGCATCCATCACGGCAACAAAAGGCGCCGACGGCGGCCAGAATTCCCTCGATGCACGCCGACGCCAGCCCCCGCCGGCCAATCCGCTGCAGCACGCGCACATTGTCGTGCCGCTCGGCCAGCCGCCGCACCACGTCCGCGGTGCCGTCGGGCGAGTCGTCGTCCACAAAAATCACTTCGTAGTGAATGCCCTTGAGCGCCTTCTCCAGCCGATCGACAATCGGACCCACGTTCCCGCTCTCGTTAAACGTGGGCAGCACGATCGCCAGATCGTAGGCCATTCTTTCCTCCGCGGCGCTGGGCAATTCCGAGGCGGCTCGGATTCGCACTCGCTGCCCGCTCTCATCCTTATAGCATTTTGGAAGAAGCTAGTTCGACGGTGCTGTTTCCTCCGGGGAATCTCCGGCGTATACTGGACTTGTTCGGGTCGCATCCTGAGTCTTCGGAGCGGCACTGGAGCCAAACATGAGCCTCACCCAGTCTCCCTCGGGCGCGCGTCCTCTCGCCGCCCGGCGTTTCCCTCCCCAAAGTCACCATGCCCGCGCTCGGCGAGATGAAGCGCCAGGGCAAGCCCATCTCCGCGCTCACCGCCTACGACTACTCCACCGCGCGCCTTGTCGACGAGGCCGGCATCGATCTCATCCTCGTCGGCGACTCGCTCGCCATGGTCGTCCTCGGCCACGAAAACACGCTGGCCGTCACCGTCGACGAGATGCTGCACCACACGCGCGCCGTGCGCCGCGCCGTGCGCCGCGCGCTCGTCGTGGCCGACATGCCCTTCGGCAGCTATCACGGCACGGTCGCCGAGGCCGTCGCCAACGCCGTCCGCTTCGTCAAGGAGGCCGGCGCCGAAGCCGTCAAGATCGAAGGCCCGCGCGTCGAGCTCGTCCGCGCGCTCGTCGAAGCCGAGATTCCCGTCGTCGGCCATCTCGGCCTCACGCCGCAAAGCGTGCATCGCATGGGCGGCTATCGCGTGCAGGCCCGCACCGCCGACGCCGTGCTGCCAGCTTCAGGCCGATGCCTTCGCGCTCGCTCACGCCGGCGCCGGCGCCATCGTTCTCGAAGGCGTTCCCCGCGAAGCCGCCGCGGCCATCACCGCCGCGCTCTCCATTCCGACGATCGGCATCGGCGCCGGTCCCGATTGCGACGGCCAGATTCTCGTCTTCCACGATCTCGTGAATCTCACCTTTGCGCCGCCGGCCAAATTCGTCCGCCGCTACGCCGACGCTTCCGCGCTCTTCCGCTCCGCCATCGAGCGCTACCGCGAAGACGTGGAGCATCGCGCCTTCCCGTCCGACGCCGAGAGCTATCACCTGCCCGAACCGCGCGTCAGGCGATGGGCGCTGCTGCTCCGATCCCGATTTCGATTCCGACGACGCGGTCGTGAATCGCGACGCGCTCGAGGATTGGGCGAGCTGAGCGCTGATGCAGATCCTCCGCACTGTCGCCGAACTTCGCCGCTGGTCCCGCGCGCTCCGCTCCATGCCCGGCTGCGCGGCAACTCCGTCGGCCTCGTGCCCACCATGGGCGCGCTGCATGCGGGCCATGCCTCGCTCATCCGCGCCGCGCGCGCCGCGTGCACCCACGTCGCCGTCAGCCTCTTCGTCAACCCCACGCAGTTCGGCCCCAACGAGGACTACGCCCGCTATCCGCGCTCCTTCGAGGCCGACTGCGCCCTTGCCGAGTCCGAAGGCGCCGATGTTCTCTTCGCTCCCAGCGGTCGAAGAGCTCTATCCCAACGGCCCCGCTTCGACATTTGTCGAAGTTCCCGGCCTCGGCGATCGCCTCGACGGCGCATCCCGTCCCGGCCACTTTCGCGGCGTCGCCACCGTCGTCGCCAAGCTGCTCATCGCCGCCGAGCCCGATCGCGCCTTCTTCGGCCAGAAAGACGCGGCCCAGGTCGCCGTTCTGCGCCGCATGGTCGCCGATCTGCGCCTCGCCACCGAAATCGTCGTCTGCCCCATCGTCCGCGACGCCGACGGCCTCGCCCTCAGCTCGCGCAATGCCTATCTCAGCCCGTCCGAGCGCGCCCAGGCCCTCACTCTCAGCCGCGCCGTTCGCCACGTCGAGTCGCTCGTCGCCCAGGGCGAGCGCCGCGCAGACATGCTCCTCGCATCCGCGCACGGAGTGTTTGCCGCCGAGCCCGCAGTCCGCATCGACTACATCGCCCTCGTCGACTGGGCCACGCTCGAGCCCGTCGAAACCGCCGCTCCCGGCACGCTCTTCGCCGTCGCCGCCTAGGTCGGCTCAACGCGGCTGATCGACAACACGATCCTGCCTTAAGCGATCGAAAGAAATCCGTTGCGCTCGTCAACGCGTTCGCTGCAACTTGATAGTCAATGCCGGAACTCCCCGACATCACCGCCTACATCACCGCGCTCGAGCCGCGCATCCTCGGCCGAACCCTCGAACGCGTGCGCCTGCAAAGCGTTTTCGTCCTGCGCACCGCCGACCCTCCCATCGCAGCCGTCGAAGGCCGCACCGTCCGCGAACTGCGCCGCATCGGCAAGCGCATCGCCATCGGCCTCAAGGCGAATCCGACGGCGATCTCTGGCTCGTCATCCATCTCATGATCGCCGGCCGTCTGCACTGGCGTCCGCCGCAAGCCAAACTCTCCGGCCGCCAGGCGCTCCTCGCCCTCGACTTTCCGCATCGGGCTCACTCATCCTGACTGAAGCCGGCTCCAAGCGCCGCGCCTCGCTGCACCTCCTCCGCGGCGAGCAGGCCCTCCGCGACATCGATCCCGGCGGCATCGAAATTTTTTCCTCGGATCTGGACGCGTTTCGTGCCGCGCTCACGCCGGAGAACCGCACCCTCAAGCGCGCCCTCACCGATCCGCGCCTCATCAGCGGCGTGGGCAACGCCTACTCCGACGAGATTCTCCACGCCGCCCGGCTCTCGCCCATCGCGCTCACGCACAAGCTCAAGCCCGAAGAGTGGGAGCGCCTCTTCGACGCCACGCGCTCCACGCTTGGAGCTTTGGATCGCACGCCTCGTCGCCGAAGCCAGGGCAAAGTTCCCTGAAGGCGTCACCGCATTCCGCCCCGAGATGGCGGTGCACGGGCGCTTCGGCCAGCCCTGCCCGCGCTGCGGCAGCCCCATCCAGCGCATCCGCTACGCCGACAACGAAACCAACTATTGCCCCACCTGCCAAACCGGCGGCAAGGTCCTCGCCGACCGCAGCCTCTCGCGCCTGCTGGGCTCCGATTGGCCCCGCACCCTCGACGAGCTTGAAGCCCTGAAACGCCGCTAGCACATTTCTCCTTCTGCTGCACACCAAAACCGATACGTTGAAGTGGCGACTTCCTCCCGGGGTCTGCGTTCGTTGCAGGGGGGCGACAGGTCCTCGTCGCTGGGGTGGAAGGAATCGCAATCTTGCACAAGAATCAAGATGGCTATATCTGAAGGAGAAGTGCCTCAAGCCCTTTGGCCGCTATCTATGACTCATTCGTGTTAGTTACCACTTCTGCGCCTTACCCCTGAATTACCTTGACATCGTTTCCTTGTATGCCGCATCGTGTTTGCGGCGACTCCTTTCAGATTGGCCAGCGGGGAACCACGTCCGTGGGGCTTTTGTACGTGGGAGCCGATCCTCAATCCCGTTGTGGAGGATTCAAGAATGCACGTTGTCAACTACTCCGCGATTCTGTTTTCGATGATGCTTTCCACGCACCTCATGACGATTATCGTGATTGCAGCTGTGGCCGAATGGCTGCTGGGAGCCCTCTGGTACGGTCTCCTTTTCCGCAGATCCTGGATGGCGATGGTTGGCTTTTCCGAGACCAACAAGCCAAAGAACGGCGCCTTGGGCATGGTCTCATCGTTTATTGCCTGCCTGCTCCTCACGTATGTGATCGCGCACGTCGTGGGCTGGGCAGGAGCCATGACATTTACCGCGGGGGCCAAGCTTGGCATCATCTGCTGGCTTGGCTTTATGGCGCCGCCGCTCTTTGCCCAGCACATTTTCGAGAACCGCCGCGCCAATCTCTTTGCCATCAACGCAGCTTATTGGTTGCTGGTCATGGCCATCGGTGGCGGTCTCACGGCAGCCTTCCACGGCTAGCGGCTCTTTCGCTCGAGCCCTCGGCAAACCCGCCGGACAGAGGGGCAATTTCCTTGTGAAATTGCCCCTTCGCATTCCATAGCCGGCGGCACTTGATAGCCCCATAACGGGGACCTGATCCTGCGAGCGATTTTCCAGCGTCATCCCTCCCCCATCGTCATAAAATCAACCCATGACTCGCTCGAATATCACCACAGACGGCGCGCCTGCCGCAATCGGCCCATATGCGCAAGGCGTGCGTGCAGGAAACCTCGTTTTCACCGCCGGCCAGGGTGGTCTGGATCCCATTACCGGCCAGGTTGTCCCCGGCGGAATCAAGGAACAGACGGCGCGAACTCTTGAGAACCTCAAGGCGGTTCTTGAGGCCGGCGGCAGCAGTCTCGGCCAGGTCGTCAAGGCCACCGTCTTTCTCAAAGACATCAACGACTTCGCGGCCATGAACGCGGTCTACGCGTCGTACTTCGGGGCCGACAGCGACACATTGCCCGCGCGCACGACGGTTGAAGTCTCCCGCCTGCCGCGCAACGTGCTCGTCGAAATCGAAGTCGTCGCCGAAGTCTGACCGGGCCCGCTCCTCATCTGTTTCAATGGAGGCATGAGCCTGTGCCCTGCGGTTCCGCCTCATCGGCCCTCGGCTCCCCGCATCCCACGCGCCATCCCGCAAGCGCAGGAGGTCGCCTTGAATCATTCCGAGACCGATTCCGAGCAGAAAATCATCCGCAGCAACGCCGAGTGGCAAACCATGCTCACGCCCCAGCAGTATCACGTACTGCGTGAAAAAGGCACGGAGCGCCCATTCACAGGCCTACTCACTGAGAATCATGAAACCGGCAACTACCACTGTGCCGGCTGCGGCGCGCTGCTCTTCATGAGCGGCGCCAAGTTCGACTCCGGCTGCGGCTGGCCCAGCTTCATGATCCCCGCCGGCTCCAAAGCCGTTGATGAGCACGAGGACCTGAGCCACGGTATGCGGCGCATCGAAGTCACCTGCGCCCGCTGCGGCGGCCACCTCGGCCACGTCTTCCCCGATGGCCCCCGACCCACCGGCCTGCGCTACTGCATCAACTCCGCCTCGCTCACCTTTACCCGCCAGGGCGAATAGTTCCAGCGGCCAGTCGCAAGGAGGGGACCGCTCCAAACTGCGCTCACCCGATTTCGCGCACAACAAAACCCCGTCCTCTCGGGACGGGGTTCTGCAACATTGAATGAAAAGATAGGAGGGCGGAGCGCCTACGCCTTCGCGACTTTCCCGCTCTTGATGCAGCTCGCGCACACGCGCAGCTTCTTGGGCGCGCCGTTCACCATCGCCTTCACTGCCTGCAGGTTCACGTTCCAGCGCCGCCGCGTCATGTTGTGCGCGTGCGAGATGTTATTGCCAAATCGCGGCCCTTTGCCGCAGATATCGCAAATTTGTGCCATCGTCCAACTCCAGATCTTCTAATGTTTTCGGGCGCGGCCTGAGCCGCCGGGGCGCGCACAAAGTCACGCGCTATCACGTTGCCGAATCTTCAGTATATCAGTCATTGGCGCCCGCCATCGGGCCTCGCCTGCCACCGAGCGCCACGTGCATCTGGGCCTCATACTGAGCCCCGCCCGACCCTAAATGGCTCTCATACAGCACAAACTCTTTCGCCGTGAAGCGCGTGAACGAAGGCTGAGTGCTCGCCCGAGCCACCAATTCCCTCAACGTCCCGCCGCGGCCCGCACTCCGCCCCCGCGCAAGGGGATTGGATTTCTTGTTCCCTTGGTGGCTTGGTCCCTTGTTCCCTGTTTCTCGCGCCAGCGTAATGTGCGGATGAAACGGCCGCGTCTCCGCTGCAAACCCGCACCGGCTGGTCGCCGCTACCACCATCCTTTCGAGAGCAGCGAGCTGCCGGAGTCACCGTCACATCCGCAAAGAACACGCCCGCTCGCTCAAAGCAACCGAGTTCGCCCAGTTGCACGGGAACCGGCTCCGAGCGCACCTCACCCAGCCGCGCCCGCAGGCACTCCAGTTGCTCCTCCGTCGCATTCCCCAAAAACTGCAGCGTGATGTGCCACGACTCGGGCGCAGTCCAGCGCAGACCGTCGCCGCGCCCGGCACTTTCGCCGCTGCGCAGCCGCCCCGTCACCGCCGCAAGCTCGCGCGCCGCCGCATCCGCCAGCGGAATCCCCACAAACAGCCGCATACCGAGCCAGTGTACTTCCGCACGCGCAGACGCAGGTATGGCGAGCGGCCTATGTCCGGGAAGGCAGGAAAACTGGGTGCCCCATGTCTCGATTCTGAGACATGGGATAGCACGACGCCTCAGACTTAACTTCACGCGGTCGGAGACCCTGAGAAACTGGGTGCCCCATGTCTCGATTCTGAGACATGGGATAGCACGACGCCTCAGACTCAACTTTGCGCAGTCAGGAACCTAGTTTGCCGGCGGCGGCGTCCCGGCTGCCGGTGGCGCGGCGCCAGCCGGTGCACCTCCAGCCGGCGGAGGCCCGCCCGGTCCCTCTTCCTTCGGAATCACGAACTCCTCGGGCATCTCGTGACCGCGATGGCAGGTTCCGCATGTGACCTTCATGCCCATCGCGTCTGGATCGATGGCCGTTGTCTTGCTGATGTAGTCGCCATTGATCTGCTGCACCATGGAGATCATCATTCGCGCAATTTTTTTGTCATCCTTTGAGTCGTCGGCGAAGTTCAGCCGCGGCCGTCCATTGGGGCCGATGTTGTTGGGGTCGGCCGCGTGACAAAAGTCGCAGTGCACGCCGAGCGAACCGGCAAAGCCCTGCATGATTTCGTGCACCTGTTGGCCGGTCAGATTCTTGGGCAGCACCTGCAGGTTAGTCGGCGCCGGATAATTGCGCATCGGCCGGCCGCCCGGCGACATACTTTGTGGCGGCGCGCCCCCCGCGGGCGGAGCGGGCGCGGCCTGCGCAGCCGGCGCGGGCGATGTTTGAGAGGGCGGCGGCTGGTCTTGCGTCGCTTGCACTCCGTTGGTAGCGGCAAGCACGGCCGCAGTCATCAGAGCAACCGCGGCGGCGGGTGGGAGCAGGGAAGTGAGCTTCACGTGCAGGGTTCCTCTCGGGGCCTGTTCGCAGACCCCGGCTACAGCGGTACCACAATTGCTATACCCAGGTCCGCAGTCGCCAAGTGGCTTTTTCATCAAGAAAAAGCCACCCTGCAAGACGCCGGAAAGGGCACGTGAATTGTGGAACCGCTCTAGTTTACCGTCTCAGTGTACTGGCGGTGCCCAAACGCACAAAGATCAACTTGCCCACCATCTTCCTCGGCCCGGAAACGCATTCGTTTCCATGCAGAGCAAAGCGCAGCGGCAACTCCACGGCATGACGGATGCCGATACGGCGCGTCACCAGCACGCGTTCGACGCGCATTCCGTCGTCCCGCACCTGCAGGGGCGACGCGGGATCGAGCAGATCCAGGCCATTGTGCGTCTCCCGGTTGAGCCCCAGCGCCTGGCACAGCCGGCCTGGGCCCGCTCGTCAACTCGCGCGGCGATGAGTCCGGTCGTAAACGGCGCCGGCGCGCCATCTGCTCCAATCCTGCCACCGGCTCCAGCGCGCGCAGCAGCACGCATCCCGCCCGGCCCGCTTTCTCGCAGGAAATGTTCATGCAAAAGTAGCGCCCATAGATCGAGTACACATACGCATGTCCCGCCGGCCCGAACAGCACCCGGTTCCGCGGCGTCGGTCCGCGATGCGATGTGCTGCCGGATCGGCCGGCGTCCGATGCGGCCCCAGATACGCTTCAACCTCGACGATCCGCCCCGCCAGCCAGGCCCGCGCTCGTCCTTGAACCAGCAGCTTGCCCAGAAGTCGCGGAGCCACCCGCTCCGGCGGCGCCTCAAAGAACGCACGCTTCAGCAGCCGCCCCGGCATCGGCTCTTTCCTATCGCGTCCCACAACACCAGCTCCGCGCCGCACATTGACTTGCTGACCTGCCGACTCGCCAACTCCCCAGCCCCGCTAGCTCCGCTAACACCGCTAACTCCGCTTCAACCCCTGGATCAGCGCCAGAACCTCTTCGGCGTGGCCCTGCGGCGTCACCTTGGGAAAGATGTGCAGCAGCGTCCGGTCCGGCCCGATCACAAACGTCGTCCGCTCGATGCCCATCACTTTCTTCCCATACATGTTCTTTTCCTTCAACACGTCAAACTGTTTGCATACTTTCTCGTCTACATCAGCAAGGAGTGTGTACGGGAGGTCGTACTTGGCGCGGAACTTGGCCTGGTCGCGCGGCGTGTCGCGGCTGATGCCCAGAACCACCGCGCCCGCCGCCTGCAGCTTCTTGAAGGTGTCGCGAAAGCCGCAGGCCTCAATGGTGCAGCCCGGGGTGTCGGCCTTAGGGTAAAAGAAGAGGATCACCGGCTTGCCGGCAAAATCCGAGAGGCTTACGGTTTTGTCCTCGTCCGTTTGCAGGGTAAAGTCGGCGACTTTCTCATTGAGCTCCATGGGGAATATCCTCGTCTATAGGATGGGTCGGGCCGGCGATGCCGGCCGCTCAGATTCGATTATTGTCGAGGGAGTCGGAACGTGTCATTGCGCGGTGCAAGTCGCTTGTGGATAACGGCAGCGGTGCTGGTCGCCGCCGCGCCGTTCGCTTTGCCCTTCCCGCGCCGCGCAATATCCCGGCCAGATCACCAACAGCCGACAAGAACACGCCCACGCTGCGCGCCGTTGCGGTGTTCGAGTGGACCGGCGACGAGGACCATCCCAAGGCCAGCCGCCTCGTGCCCATCTGCATCTACGACGGCCAGGATCTCGAGGACGCGGGCGTCTATCTCGCCCGGCCCGAGCCGCTTGCCCTCGAAAGCGACGTCGAGTATCAGCTCCAGCAGGACGGCAAACCCGTCGGCCTCTTCGACATCGACACTGCAGCCCGCGAGCAGGGCGCATGGGTCGGCTACGGCAAGTGGCAGCCGCATGCCCAAGCCCAAGCCCGCCCCAACGCAAGTGGCCAAGGTCGACGAAGACAGCGATGCGCAGAGCGACGTGCCCGATCCTGCACCGCAAGCATCATGCCGGCGATTCCGGCAGCGGTGGCGACGGCGGCTCTGGCTCAGGTTCCGGCTCGGGTTCCAGCGCGCCTGCCTCCCGATCCCGACCGTCCCACGCTGCACAAGGGCGGCGACGCTTCGACCACAAGCTCCGGCGGCGGCTCGAGTCAGACAACCTCCGGCTCGGGCGGCAACTCAGGCGCCGATTCCAGTGCGCCTCCGCCCGATTCCGACCGTCCCGTCCTCCATCGCACGGACGACAGCCTCATCGTCCAGTAGCGCATCCTCCGACGACTCCGGCCGGCCCAAGCTGAAAAAGAAGAAGAAGGACGACGAGGCCTACGTTGAAAACGTCGCCAACTCCACCGATCCTGACCGTCCGCATCTCTTTCGCGGCAAGTCCCGGAAGTTACGGCGTTCCCGTCCTGCCCAGCCTCCTCGGCCTGCCGCCCGAAATGCAGCAAGACGTCGCCGTCTCCGACGCGACCGACCGTCCCGAGCATCGTGTGGGACTACACCTGGGCCAACCCTGACGACGAAGACAAAATGAGGGCCGCCATGGAAGATCTCGCGCGCACCGCCCTCGGCCTCAATCCGCTCTCCCGCGACCCCGCGCTCATCCAAAACGGCCGCCGCGCACAAATCCCGAAGCCCGCGGCACTTCCTCCGCCTCCCGCACCGCTCCTCGACGAGCAATTCCGCGTCTTCGAGCTGGCCTACGGCTCCGGCGCCACCATGGTTCTCTCCGCGCACACCGCCGGCGCCGGCGAGCAGGAGAAATTCGTCACTCTGATCGCGCAGCCCGATCTCTATGGCGGCGTCGCCGTCCTCGTCAAGAATGTCACCGATGCCGCGCACCTTGACGAGACGCCCCGCATGCGCCTCGTCGATGCCGTCGATGCCGATGGCCGACAACCGCGGCGAGCTTCTCTTCGAGCTGCGCGGCGCCACCCAGCGCCAGTTCGCCCTCTATCGCGTCCTGCGCGGCGATGCAAAGCGGATCTTCCTCAGCGGCGCCGAAGCCATCGCTGCACCGGCTAGCCCAATAGAAGCGGTTACGGATGCCCCAAAAGAATCATCCCCCCAACCCCTCCTTCAAGCCAGTTCTCCTATACAATCGAGGTATAAGTGGGCAAATCGCCACTTTTCAAGGATTCCCCATCGAATGCCACCCGTCACAGCTGCGCCGACGCCCGAGACCGTCGTCCCTGATTCAACTCCAATCACTCCAGTCAGTTCCCGAATCGAACGCCTCCGTCGCGGCGAAAGCCGTTGCCAAGTGGCGCCAGATTCGCATGGGCCGCGCCAACGCCGTCAGCGATGGCTTGAGCTGGCCCATGGTCTTTGTCATCGCCGTCTTTCACCTGGGCGCGGTGGCCGCGCTGTTCCTCTTCAGTTGGCAGCGCCTCCTGGTCATGGCCGTCGCTCTACGTCCTGGCCATCAACGTGGGCATTGGCATGTGCTATCACCGCCTGCTTACGCATCGCGGCTACCGGTGCCCAAGTGGCTCGAATACATCGATGACCGTCTTCGCTACGCTTTCGCTTGAGGGCGGGCCCATCTTCTGGGTCTCCACGCATCGCGTCCATCACCAACTCAGCGATAAGGAAGGCGATCCGCACACCCCGCGCGAAGGCGGCTGGTGGGCGCATGCCGGATGGATACTCTTCGGCGAGTCATTGCACACGCAGATCGAGGCGCTCTCGCGCTACTCGCCCGACCTCAGCCGCGACCGCTTCCACGTCTGGCTCAGCAAGTACCACTGGATTCCCATCACCCTCAGCGCCGTGCTGCTGTTCTCCCTCGGATGGTACTGGGGCGGCTTCGTCAACGGCATCGCCATGTTCCTCTGGGGCGCTCTGCTGCGCGTCACGCTCGGCCTTCACGCCACCTGGCTGGTCAACTCGGCAACCCACATGTGGGGCAGCCGCCGCTTTGAAACTCACGACGACTCGCGCAACAGTTGGTGGGTCGCCCTGCTCACCGGCGGCGAGGGCTGGCACAACAACCATCACGCCCATCCCGTCTCCGCGCGCCACGGCCTCAAATGGTACGAGATCGATCCCAACTTCTGGGGCATCTGGATCCTGTCCAAACTCGGCCTCGCCCGCAAAGTCCAGGTGGCCAAGTTCGACCGCAACAACCCCAAGCCCGCCGGGATGTAGTGATCCGTTCGCCCCGCAGTGTCACGCTGTGGCTGGAACGCCACATCCGCTCATCTTGGGTTATCGTCCTGCATCAGGGATACAGCCGCGGACTGCATCCTGCAAGCTAAAAGCTAGAAGCTAGAAGCTGGGTGTCACTGTACCGTCAGCGCGACTGTCCCCGTCTCCGTCATTCCGCCCGACACGCCGGTAATCGTCACGGTGTAGGTCCCCGCGGTTGTCCCTGGATTTGTCTGACCCCCGCCCCCGCCTCCTCCACCGCCTGCATTTCCGCCGCCCCCGCAACCCATCCCGGCCACTGTAGCAAACAGCACCAACCATGCCATCAACGCCAGCCAGCTTCTCCGCCGTACAGGCACAAACAGTAGCGCCACGCACGCCAGCACCGCTCCGCCCGCGCTTGACCACGGCATTCGCAGCCGTTGATTCATCGCTGACGCTGCCGTCGTGTTAACCATTAACGTTGCCGTCTGCGCCGTTTCGCCGCTGATCGTCACCGACGCGGGCACGCTGCACGTCGGCGGATCGTTCGCCGCCGTCGGCGTAATAGCGCAGCTTAGGCTCACCGCTCCTGTGAATCCGTACCACGGCGTCACTGAGATCGTTGATGTGTTCCCCGTCGTCGCTCCCGGTGCAACGTTCAGCGGCGCTCCCGTCAGCACCGAAAAATACGGTGCCGGCGTTGTCGTGAACGAAAAGATCGCGCCACTCGTCGTGCCCACACTGTTCTGCGCCACGGCCTGGTAGTAGTACGTTGTGCTCGCGCTCAGCCCTTGGATCGCCGCACTTACCGCGTTGCTGCCTGCCGTCCCTCCCAGGTCCTGCACCGGCGTCTGGCTCGCGCCGCTCAGCGAGCTGCTTGTGCCCCACAGGAACCACGTGTGCGTGTCCGCTCCGTTCGGATTTACCGTGCCCGCGAGCGTCGCCGTGTTCGCTGTGACCGCCGTCGCGACTGCCGTCGCTGTCGCTGGCGCTGTTGCCGTCGACGACGCGGTCACCGTCACTTGGTTCTCTCCCGTTCCGCTCGCATACAGAAGATCACTCGTGTTGTCCGGCGCGTACAGCGCCACAATGTTGTCCGTCCCGGTTGCCAGCGCGCCCGGCGGAATATTGATCGTCGCACTCCCGCCCACAAGTGCCGCCGTCCCCAGGTTGTAGCTGCCGCTTGTCAGCGCAATGGATCCGGTTGGCGTCGGCTCGCCGTTCGCCCCGCTTACAGCCACCGTAACCGTGAAAGCCTGCGCCGTGGTCACGTTCATTGCGGACGGCGTTACCGCCACCGTCACGGGATATACGCCTACGCCGCTCAGGCCGATGCTCTGCGGCGACCCGCTCGCGTTGTCCGTGATCGTAAGCGTTGCCGTCATCGGCCCCGCGCCCGCGGGCGTAAAGTGTCCCTCGATTGTGCAATTCGCTCCCGCCGCCAGGCTCCCTCCGCACGGATTCGGAAACACAAACGCCGAGGAATTCGTTCCCGTCACGGCGATGTTCGTAACCGTCAGCGCCGCGCTTCCTGTGTTGGTCAGCGTCACCTGCTGGGGCGCGCTCGCCGTCTGCACCTGCTGCGGCCCGAACGCGAGCATCGTCGCGGAAACTGTCGCCGCCGGCGCGTCTCCGCTCAGTGCGATCGTCTGCGTCGCGTACGCCGGACCCGCCGCATTCAGATTGTTGTCCGTCAGCGTCAGCGCGCCGTACACCGTCCCCGTCGCCGCCGGCTGAAAGCTGATCGGTAAAACGCACGTCGCTCCTGCCGCCAGCGTCCCCGCCTGCGCGGCCCCAGCCGTCACCACCGGGCACGCCGAAGCCGCGCTCCCATTCAGCGTAAAGTTCGTCGAGACTCCCGGATTCGCCCCCGCCCCCGGCACAGGGAAGGTCAGCGCCGCGTTGCCCACGCTTTCCACGGTTACCGTCTGCGGGCTATCGCTGCTTACACTCCCCGCTGCCGTCGCCGCAAAGTTGATCGCCGACGGCTGCCCGCGCACCACCTCAACCACGCGATTGTTCAGCGAGTCCGCAATGAACAAATCGCCCGCCGCATCCAGGCCAATGCCAATGGGATCGTTCAGCGTTGTGCCATTCACCGTCGGCGCGATCGCCGTCGGCGTGCCTCCGCCTGCTGGAGCCTCCACAACGCGGTTGTTGGCGTCTGCGATGAACAAATCGCCTGCCGCGTCCACCGCAACGCCGTAGGGAAAGTCCAGGCTCTTCCCGTTCACGCTCGGGTCAATCGCTGTCGCCGCTCCTCCTCCCGACGGCACCTCTACAACGCGATTGGCAAACAAATCCGCGATAAACAGGTCCCCCGCGCTGTCCAACGCCAGCGTCACCGGATACGATAGCTTCTCGCCGTCTACCAGCGGATCGATTGCCACCGCCGCCCCACCGCCCGCAGGCACCTCCACCACGCGCCCGTTGTCCACGTCCGCGATGTACAGGTCGCTCGCTCCATCGATCACCATTCCGCACGGATAATGCAGCCCGATCCCGTTCACCATCGGGTTGATCACCATCGCCGCGCCGCCATTCGCCGGCACTTCCACCACAATGTTGCGGTCCAGGTCGGAAATATAGAGATTCCCCGCGCCATCCACCGCCACGCCGCCCGGATGCACCAATCCCTCGCCGCCCACGATCGGATCAATTGCAATCGGAGCGCCACCGCCCACCGGCAGCTCCACCACGCGGGAGTTATTTTGGTCGGTGATGTACAGATTCCCCTTGCCGTCCACAGCGGGGTCGAAGGGATCGTTGAACGCGACGCCGTTCGCCATCGGCGCGAACGCAATCGCCGCGCCGCCGCCGAAAGCAACCTGCGGACCCACGCCATCGCCTTCAAGCAGCGACGTCGCAATCGTATTCCCCAATCCGTCCAGCAGCAGCGCCGCCCCGTAACGCTCTCCCGCAGACACCGGCTTGAACGTCACGTTCACCGTGCACGATTGCCCGGCCCCATAGTTCGTTCCCGCCGCGCAGCTTCCCCCGCCCCCGTTGGTAAAGTCCAGTCCAGCCGCGCCCTGCGTCACCACCTCAACGCTGCCCGCAGTTGCCGCGGCGGGAATCGTCACCGACGCAGTCGCCGTCGTACTCGCGCCCACATTCACCGAGCCGAAGTTCGTCTGCGCTCCGGCCATTGCCGCGGCAATGGCCAGCCACGCCGCGCCCGCCGCCATCGGCCGCCGCAAAAACCTGCCCGCGCAGAAAATTGTTTGAGTCATCATGAGAGAATCACGCCGGAATGCAGGGAAGAAGGCGTATCAGAGATTATGCTTGTGGCCCGATTCGCCGCGCAAGCGGCCATTCTGTTCGCCCCGCTCACAGCGCGGCCAGAAAGTTCTGCAGGTCCACCAGTTGCTGTGGATTCAGGTTCATTTGGAAGCGCGTGCTGTAAAACTGCACCACCTGCCCCAGGTTAGCCGCCGAACCGTTGTGGAAATATGGCGCCCGCGCCGCCAGTCCGCGCAGCCCCGGCACCTTTACGCGATTCACGTCGGCGCATTGTCCCGTCTCGAGCGCCACTCCCGGATCGGTCGTCACGTACACCACCGCATTCCCGCCCGCATCCGTGCACCCGCTGATCTGATACACCGGCAAATTCGGCGCAGTCAGCGCCTGCAACCCGCCAACGATGTTCGCATCCGTCTCGCTCGCGATCATGTGGCTTGTGCCGATGTCCATTGCCAGCGGCAGCGAATGCGTTCCAATGTTCGGCGCGTCGTGGCACGTGCCGCACGTTCCCACAATCACCGCCGGGCTTCCCAGCGCTGGGTTGTCATTCAGTCCGTGTACGTCCGTAATCTGCATCGGCGCGCTGTTGAACAGGTCTTCGCCGCGCGCGATGCTTGCCTGGGCCGGATTTGCGCTCCCTTCCCAGGCCGCAAACAGCGTAAACACCACCGGATTGAACTTTGCGCCCGTCGGGTCCTGCCCGGATGCATCGTTGATCCCCGGATAGTAATTCTGCGCCGCCAGCGCCGCCGCTCCGCCCGTGGCTCCGCTGCCAGTCAGCGGCCCCGCCTGCGTATCCGTCGCCTCCGCCGTGAACAGCCCCTCCTCAAACGCCACCAGCTCGCTCAACTGCGCCGCCGTCGGAACCGCGCTCCCCTGCTCGTGTGTCGCGATCGCATTCACCGCCTGCGTATTCAGGTCCGAGACCAGGTTCGCGCTCAGCGTCGCCGCTGCGTTCAGCGGCGCGCCGGTGAATCGCCCATCCCACATCACCTGGCTCAGCATCGTCAGGCTCGTGGCCGGCAGCGGCCGCCGGTACACCGAATACGTTTTTTGCCCCGTCGACGCATTTGTCGTCGCCGCGCACCCATACGGGTCCTGCGCCACCGCCATCGTGAACTGTGCATTCGCGGGTAGCGCCTCTGCAATGCGGATCAATCCGTTGTTCACCACCAGGCTGTGCCCCGCGCTGTCGCCCGCAGCCGCCGTCGGGCAGTTCGCGCCATCCACGGCCGCAAACAGCGGATCGCTCCCGTTGCTGCTCGCAAACAGCGCCTGCGCATTCGCCGCGCTCAATCCCATCCCCTGGCTCAGTTGGTGGCAGCTCGCGCAGCTGCGCGGATTCGTTCCCAGCGCCTGAAAAAAGATCCCGCTCGGATCGATGCTGCCCGTCGCGCTGTACGTTGATTCCGTCCCGCTCGGCGTCGGATACGGTTGCAGGCTCGGAATCAGATTGCTCGGCGGATTCGTCATTGTGCCCGTCGCCGCCGTTGAGCCCCCGCCGCACCCTGCCAGCACAAATCCCGCCGCCGCAACGAGCAAAATCCCCGCCGCGACCAGCAAAAATGTCCGTTGCCTCGCGATCGTCAAGCGGCCTCCGCGTTGTTTGAGAGGTGGGGAAACCAGGGAATCGTTCTTCTACGCTCCGAAAATGCTCAGCCGGGAATATCTAATAGGATAGACGCGCTCCCATCGGGTCGAGAAGACATGATACTCCGCGCGGCTCCGCAGTTTCTTCAAGCCCGTATCGAACGGCTCGCCGCTCACTTCTTCATCTTCGCCCGCACCCACAGCACCAGGAAGAACGGCAGCGCCACCACCAGCACCAGCACGCCCGCGGGGAACCCGACATAGCGGTACGTGTCCACGTAGCTCACCGAGTGGCCGCCCAGCACGTTCCACCCCAGCAGCGCGAAGATGGCTACGCACGTCGTCGCGAAAAACGTCAGAAACGCCGACGCCACGGCCAGCAGCAAGCTCTGGAACAGGCTGAACCCCTCCAGCGGGAACCCGAACACCGTTTTCCCGCGTCCGGCCTGCGCCGTTTGCATCATCATCCGTGGACCTCTCTCGTCTAGAATACAAATTCATGGCCAGTACTGCGCAAATCGAGCTCTGGCACGCCGAGAAAGTCGCCACGCAGGTCGCCGTGCTCGACGCCCCCAACGGCATCCACTACGCCGCCTGGGGCGAAACCCGCGTCTCCGACTCCGATCTCGAGCGTCTCGTCGCCGCCGTTCCCGCCCCGCTCGCTCCCGCGCTCCGCCAGCGCGCCTACTACTTCGTCCCCCTCGCCATCGCCGACACCGGCGAGAACCTCGTCGCCCCCGCCTACACCGTCGAGCTCGGCGATCGCGCCGTCTGCCATCGCAACGCCAGTTTCGGCGCCACCGAGGCCGTCTTTCTCTCCACCCGCCTCGTCGAAGACCGCTTCGGCCTCGCCTTCGAGTTCTTCATCAACGTGGCCCATAACTTTGTCGAAGCCGCCGGCGTGCCCGACAGCTTCGCCTCCCTCGTCTGGTCGCAGGCTGAGGCGCAGGTCCGCGGCGAAACCAGCCAGGACGCTTGGGAGGCCCGCCGCCGCGCCCTCGAGCCCCACCTCGGCGTCAAAACCCCCGGCGTCAAAACCATCGACGAGCGCGCCCGCAACGCCTTCTTCGAGGCGTCCTTCTCCGACGCTCTCGCCGTCTACATGCTTTCGCTCGCCGTCGACTTCGACTACCACGACCTCCGCGAGCGCGAGTACCCGCTCCTCGCCGCTCCCGCCCTCGCCGAGCGCCTCCGCCACGTCGCCGGCCTCTTCCCCGCCAACGCCGACTACGAATTCCAGATCCACTACCGCCGCAAAGGCTGATGGCTCGGAATCGTGACCCGCAAACGATGAACCATCAAGCACCCATCAACGGGGTTCGACTTTCATGAATGTTCTTCTCTTCGGCGCCACCGGCATGATCGGCCAGGGAGTTCTCCGCGAATGTCTGCTCGATGAAGGCGTCGCGTCAGTCGTCGCCATCGGCCGCTCGGCAACGGGCGTGTCTCATCCCAAACTGCGCGAGATCATTCACGCCGATCTCACCAACTACGCGCCCATCGAATCGCAGCTCACCGGCTTCGACGCCTGCTTCTTCTGTCTCGGCATCTCCTCCGCGGGCCTCACCGAGAAGCAGTACACGCGCATCACGTACTTGATCACCCTCCGCGCGGCGGAGACGCTTGCGCGCCTCAATCCCGCCATGACCTTTGTCTACATCTCCGGTGCGGGCGCCGACAGCTCCGAGCACGGCCGCATCATGTGGGCGCGCGTCAAGGGCCGCACTGAGAACGCACTTCTGCGCCTGCCCTTCAAAGCTGCTTTCATGTTCCGCCCCGGAGTCATCGTGCCCCGCTTCGGAGCACGGTCGCGCACCACGCTCTATCGCGTCTCCTACGCGCTCGCGCGCCCGCTCCTTCCGCTCTTGCGGCGCGCCTTCCCCTCTCACGTGCTTGCCACGGATGAAATCGGCCAGGCCATGCTCCTCGTCGCCCGCAACGGTGCGCCTACAGCGGTTCCACAATCGCCGCACCCGGAGCCGCAACCGTCAAGTGGCTTTTTCATCAAGAAAAAGCCACCTCGCACGTCACAGCAAAGGTCAAGTGAATTGTGGAACCGCTCGAAAGCTGTCCTCGAAACCGCCGACATTCGTTCGCTGCTCAACAGTTGTCGATAAAGCCAGGGAAGCCCTGACCTTCCATCACGGAGCTTGCCCTTGCTCCCTCGCTCCCTTGTTCCCTTGGTCCCTGTCTCGCTCAATGCCCCGGTACCGGATGCGTTGGCGGCGCGACAATCGGAGGTCTCGCCTCCCGGATCTTGCCGCTGGCTGCCCATCCCATCGCCACAAACCAGCCGAAGATCGTCCACCCCAGCAGCACATTCACAACCGTGATCCAGGCGGTCGATTTGCAGTCCCGGTACATGGCCAGCCCCGTCGGCAGCAGATACACCAGCACCAGGGCCACAAACAGCACCAGATTCAGCGGCGCTAGCAGATCGGCGTTGTGCCGCTCCAGTCCCAGCGCCACAATCACGATGACTCCCGCGGCCAATCCCGCGATGACCAGCAGCCGAAGCAGATTGTTCATTTGCCACCCCCACCGGTCTTTCCTTTGAAATGTGGCAAGAATGTTAGCGCCGTCTCCGCCAACCTACAATCGAATCTTCCCGCCATCCCGTGCCATTCCCGGTGCATCCAACGCGCCCCGCAACTGGCATCACAACGCCCAACGTCCGTGGAGCACTCCAACCAGTGCACTTCCACACACAGTCAGCCCGGGGCATCACAAACGATCCGGCTGAAAGGTTGTTCATCGTGTCAAATCGACATTCAAATCAAGAGAAATAATTCACCCCACGCAAATCGCTTCCAGCAATCCCAATCAGCCGGGTGCTCCACCCTCGACGCTGTCATCCTGAGCGACTGGAGCGGAGGGTTAGGAGTCGAAGGATCTGCGGTTGCTTTTCGCCCCGTTTCATCGCACGAGCTCATCGGCCCGTCCCAGCCCCCCGCCGGCGCGCTCTCCTTGCGCATCGCGCGCCGAACCCCGCCCCACCCCTTTTGAAAAATAAAGTACGCGGCGAAGCCGCGATGAAACCCCGATCGATTACCCAGCCAACTCCTCTGCCAGCATGTTGATGGACCACTTGCGACAAGCCGACTCAGCGGTAGCGATCTCTGTGAGCCGCCAGCGTTCATGCTCTTTGTTGACTAAGTGATAATCTCCGGTTGGCCGTTCAACCGACCGCAACTCGAAAAAGTGGACCTCGTGCACGAACTCAGAGGCAGTCTCTGATTACATTGGCGGTTTGCGCCAGCCGACACGCATGGCAGGGGCCTAATCTGCTGGTTCTGACCACCCGCAAGGCATCGCGTTCGGGCTCCTAAGCCAAACTCAAAAATCGCAGGCTGATAGTCACAGAACGGGCTGGCGTTCCAGCTGTCCGCTTCGCCCGTTTATTGGCCAGGTAGTTGGCTGCCAGGAGATTCATCTCCGCGAGTAATCTCCAGACGCACAATATTTCGGACATCTATGGCCCCGGTCCGCCGCCTGAGACGATGCGGGCCTCGGCGCGGAAGACGTGATATTGGGTGAAGGAGATGTCGTTTAGGAACGTTGGGAGTGGTTCGGGAGCGGCCTGCGGCTTTCCATTGGCGCTAGATGGGGGCTGTCTGGAAATGGCAACACCTCGCACGGGACAAATGTAGACGCTGCCGCCGATGAGCACGGAGCTGTATTCGACAAGAATGGCGGATTCAGCTATTGAATCGGACGGAGCCGGATTGGCCTCGACGGTAATGCGGAAGATGGTTCCGCTTGCAGGGTCGACCGCAATCTCCCCGTGGTAAGCGGGGAACTCCGGCGGTCCGTTCAACTCGGATTCTATTGCGTAACGCGAAATCTCTTTGGGCACCTCATAGCGAAAGACCGCCAGTGGCCCGTTTGCGCCCTGCTCCCAATGGCCCCAGGTAACCTTGCCATGGACGGCATCTCCCAGGACAACATAGAGTATCGGCCCGAATTCTCCCTTAGTAATTAGGCCCAGGCGCGGACGGTGCGAATGCCTGCCGTTTCCGGAAGGCGTATCGGGCACCTCGAGGCCATTCCTGTAAGTGACTACTCTTTCCCACGTTCCGGCAAAATACAGCCTCATGCCTTTGGGTTCGGCTGAATTCACCGGACCCAACGAGCGGTGCGGGACTTTCACTTCATTCAATTGATAGAGTTGGGACGTTTCCTCCTGCCGAGGCAGTTGTGCCGGAGTTGCTAGTTCGAAGTGCGTGGTGGTCCGCAGGGCAAAGAAGTTCGGTAGTTTGACCAGCGTATTGCTGACATATTCGACGGTTCGTGAGAGGATCTGCCGTTGCGCCGGGAGATCCGGCGGCGCAGCGCCAGGGAGATCGGCTGGGGGAAGATTCAGAAACTCGGATTGATCGGCAAGTGCAACGAGCGCTTGGCGAGCGCGTTTGCCTGAAAAATTGGCTTCCCAGCGCGCGAGCCTGGATGAGCTTGCGCGTTCAGTGAGTTCGAGACCTGTTAATTGCTCGGCTACTTTAGCATCCCGCTGGTGCTGTACCGTGGCCAGCAATTGCTCAAGTTGATCGATTGTTACACGGGTTGCCCCAGGTGACACTGGGCTGATTCCCGCCAACAACAGCAGAGATGCCCATTTGGTCATGGACGATTCCACTTCACAAATCGAGCACCAATTATAGCTGAATTGCCGTGGTTTCGAGGATTAGGGCCCGGAAGCGCCATTTTGGTACGAAATTGGCGCAACTCCTGAGCGGTCGCCTAACCAGAGATTGTCTGGGATAGCTCCTGATAAGCGCCGACGGTGCCAGAAGGAGCCTCGACCGCCCCAAATCTGCCCCTCCCGCCCAAAGCCCGTCCGCTCCAGCCACGACCCGAATCGCTGCCTCGTCCGCCGCAAATGTCAAGAGTACCCGCCCACTCACCACCCGCCATGCCCTTGATTCCGCGCCAATTATTTCCTGCCCGAACTTTGTCGATCATTTCGTGCCTTCGGCGCATACTACATACAAATCGAGAATCCCGGCGCAGGAAGGCAAGCAGCGGCCCTCCCCGGACAGGATCGGTGCAAGCCAAAATGTTGTCGAATGAGGTTAACAGGGCTCGAAAACCGGCCCGTAACTCTTTATTCATGAAGACTTTACAGAATAAACCCTTTAGAATCAAAGATTTAGAAGAAATGATCAAGGGTACAAGTGACTGAAAATAAACCGCTTAACCCAAAAATGGGGTGCGGGGGAGGGTAGGGAGTACCGAAAAGTAAACACCGCCGCGGCCAGTCAACTGTTCACTGTCCACTGGCGCTACGCGCTTGCGTAGGTGATTCGTCCTTCGCTCACGGTCCAGCGCACTTTGCCCTGCATTTGCCAGCCATCGTACGGCGTGTTCTTGGCCTTCGATTTCCCCTCCGTCGCCCGGTACGTCCACTCCGCCTTGGGATCGAAGACCACCACGTCGGCCAAGCTGCCCACGGCCAGCGTTCCGCGGCCCTTTAGCCCGAGCAGCGCGGCGGGCTGCGCGCTCAGCAGGCTCAGCACACGGCCGAGAGGCATTCGCCACTCGCGATGCAGCCAGCGCAGGCTGAGGCCCAGCGCGGTTTCGAGACCGATGATCCCGTTCGGCGCCAGCTCGAATTCGATCTCCTTCTCGTGCATCGCATGCGGCGCGTGATCGGTCGCGATCGCATCCACAACGCCATCGAGAATGCCTTCGATCATCGCCTCGCGGTCGGCAGCCGAGCGCAGCGGCGGATTCATCTTGGCATGCGTGTTGTAGAGTCCCACGTGTTCGTCCGTCAGCAGGAAGTGATGCGGCGTGACCTCGCAGGTCACGCGCAGTCCGTTGCGCCGCGCCTGCCGCACCGCGGCCAGCGCTCCAGCAGTCGATAAATGCGCCACGTGCAGGTGCGGATGCAACTCGCGCAGCTCAGCAACCAGGCGAATGTCGCGCTCGACGATGCTCGTCTCCGCTTCGGCCGGCATTCCCCTAAGCCCCAGCTTGAACGACACAGGACCAAGGTTCATGCTCGCGCCCTGTGTCATCCGTGTGTCTTCGGCGTGCTGGATCACGGTGAGTCCCACGCGCGCCGCGGCTGCGAGGGTCTCGCGCATCACTCCATCCTTCAGAATCGGCCGTCCATCGTCGGTCACGGCCACGGCTCCAGCCGACTTGAGCGCGGCATAATCGCTTATCGTTTCACCTTTCGACCCACGCGTCGCCGCCGCGATCGGGAAGACTCGCACCTGCGCGCCGCGCTCCGGCGCCTGCATCCACCGCGTGATCTCCGGCGAGTCATTCACCGGCGTGGTGTTCGGCATCGCCGCCACGCTGGTGAATCCGCCCGCTGCCGCCGCCGCTGTTCCCGTCGCGATGGTCTCCTTGTACGCTTGCCCCGGCTCGCGCAGGTGCACATGGATGTCGATCAATCCCGGCGCGACGACGAGTCCTGTTGCGTCCAGCACCTCCGCACCGTTCTTGCCCTTCAGCTTCCCCGCGCCGGCGATCTCTGCCACGCGCCCATCACGCAACAGCACGTCCTTGGCGCCATCAACGCCCGCCGCCGGATCGACCAGCCGCCCACCGCAAATCGCCACTGCCGTCATGCGCGGTCTCCGTTCTGCAACCCCACGGACGAGGACCTGTCCGCGGAGGCCGCGTTCTCCGCCGTCAGCGCCCGCTCCATCACCGCCATGCGAATGGCCAGTCCGTTCGTCACCTGTTCCAGGATCGCCGACTGCGCGCCATCGGCCACGCCGGCCGTAATCTCCATGCCGCGGATGATCGGACCGGGATGCAGCACTACCGACGTAGGCGCGAGCGCTGCCAGCCGCTGCCCGGTGAGCTGGTAGCTGGCCTTGTACTCGTCCAGGTCCAGTTGCAGCCCCGCCAGCCGCTCCGCCTGAATGCGCAGCATCATCACCGCCTGCGACTGTTTGAGAGCTGCCTCAAAGTCGCGCTCGATCTCAATCCCCGGCCCGGACCGCGCGGCCTGCTCCGGCAGTAGCTCCTTGGGTCCACACAGCAGCACCCGCGCGCCCACACGTGGCAGCAAGAGCATGTTCGACCGCGCCACCCGGCTGTGCAGGATGTCTCCGACTATCATCACCGTCACCCCAGCCAGCGTCTCCGGCCCAACCCCGGCCACCCCGGGCCGCAGGTGCGTCAGGATCGTCCTCAGGTCCAGCAACGCCTGCGTGGGATGCTCGTGCATGCCGTCGCCCGCGTTGACCACAGGCAGTCGCGTCGCCTCTTCCAGCAACCATGCCGCGCCGGATGAGTTGTGCCGAAGGATGATCGCCTCCGCGCCCAGCGCCCTCAGCGTGAGGCCCGTATCCTTGAGCGACTCGCCTTTCTCGATGCTCGAGCTCAGGTTTGAGACCAGCGTGGTGTCGGCGCCCAACGCCTTAGAAGCCAGCTCGAAGCTGGTGCGCGTGCGCGTTGACGACTCATAGAACAGCAACGCGATCCTACGCTTGGCCAGGATGCGATCCCGTACGATGGGATCCTCGTGCTCAAGCTCGGTGGCGCGTACAAGCAGGCGGCTCACGCCGTCCACTGTGAGATCGAGAACCGAGAGCAGCGAACCCGGGTTGTAGGGAAACGGAGATGCGGGCGCAGGCGGAGTTGTGAGTGCGCGGCGAATCGCGGGTGCGGCTGGATTCATCGTTGGCCTTTATCGGAGCGCCGGGCCCCGATCGGGTTGAAGAGGCGCCTTACCGTTGCAAGCCTCCAGCCGCTCGCCGCTCCTCGTCATCGATCTTCGTAAGCCGGAGGGCCGCGGCTGGAAGGACGTACTTCAGCTCGTCTTCTCTACCAGCAGCACCTGCTCGGTCGAGTCGACTTCCTGGAACTTCACTTCGATAATCTCGCGGCTGCTTGTGGGAACATGCTTACCCACATAGGTGGCTTCGATGGGCAACTCGCGGTGCCCGCGGTCGATGAGCACAGCCAGTTGTACGCGCCGCGGCCGGCCATGGTCAAAGAGCGCGTCGAGTGCGGCGCGAACGGTGCGGCCGGTGTAAAGCACATCGTCGCAGATCACGATGTCGCGGCCCTCCACATCGAAGCCGACGGCACCGGGAGTCACCACCGGGCGTACATCCGCCGTAGTGAGATCGTCGCGATAAAACTGAATATCGAGCACTCCTGTATCGACGGGCCGCTTTTCGATCGTGGAAATCAGTTGGCCCAGCCGTTGCGCCAAGGGAACGCCACGCCGCTTGATGCCCACCAGGGCCAGATCCTCGCTACCGTTGCTCTTCTCGACGATTTCGTGAGCCAGTCTTACCAGGGTGCGCTCAATCTCCGAAGCCGACATCAGCCGCCCCTTCACCCGCAATCCGGTCTTGCTTTCCAAGTCGCTCATGGTGGTTACTCTTCGGCACTTTCAGGATAGCTGCACCTCTCCGGTTCCGCTCTGGGCCTTTGCACCGCGATCGTTGCGTCGGCCCAGGAAGATCGGCTGCACAGGTCGTCGGTCCTGGAAATGCTTCTGCCGGATGATACGAGGGCTTGGCGCTCCAGAGCAAGTTTTGGAAAGATCGCCGGCCGGTGGAGCGCTTTGTATGGTACCGAAGGGGCGTCGCGGGAGGGAATCGGCGCCAGCGAGGCCGAAACGGTCCCATAATATAGAGGCGGGCCCGGATGGCGAAATTGGCAGACGCAGCGGACTTAAAATCCGCAGGCCTTAACCGGCCGTGGGGGTTCAAGTCCCCCTCCGGGCACGGCAGAAACATACATGCCACACCATGCAAACCTATGAATCCATAGGCCCACGGTGTTGCAAGGTGTTTGGATTGAGCGACTTGACGCATGGTGTATAGGTTAAAGAGTGTGCTCCCACTAAAATCGAAGAGTCTGAGATCAGCAAACGTCGCCCGCCGTCAATTTCCGAGATAGCAGATCGATTTGATCAATTAAGCCGGAAACTGATGGAAGAATGTTTTGCCCGACCTGCGGGCGTTTCTTTGTCAGAGTATCGTCAAAGTCTGGGTTTAAAGCCCTAAGAGTCTCCTTCGTGGCAGTAAGTTCAGCCTCACAAGCTCATCAATTTTGGAATGTTGACTTTTCGCACACATCAGCGTTACGCTCCAATCTAGGAGCGTGTGTGCCGAATGTGCCCGAGCCATCCGCCAAGATTGAGACGGGCAATTCCGACCGCTTTACCGAATTCGTGCGGCAGATTCTCTAAATAACTTATGATAACGCCATGAAGACCCCGCCCGACAATCCAGAATTTGCCCGCTTCACGGAAGCGATGCGTTCGATTATGAAGGTGTCGAAGGTGGAGTTGCAGAGGCGCGAAGCGGAATGGAAGCGAAGGCCTAAAACCTCCGCTTCCCGCGTCCCTGCCGTGCGGCCCAAGCGGGCAGTTTAGAACGGTTCCGTTTCTCCCACCTTGCCGGTCAGTTCCTTGTAGGTCAGTCTTTTCCCGGCAATTTGCGAGACTGCCAGCATGAAGCGGTCGCGGTCGTCCAAAGGGTTGTCTTTAGTGGCGCGATTGTTGTAGCGGAATACCTGCTCGTCGATGTAGCGGTCAAGGTGGAACGGTTCGACGGCGACGTAGGTTCCCTTGAGTCCGCGCTTGAGTAGCGACCAGAAGTTCTCAATCCCCTGAGTGTGGACATTTCCGCGAACGTATTCAGTCGCATGGTTGACAGTCTTGTGGATGTACTCCTGTGCGGTCAGCCCATCGTACCCGGTCCATCCGTCGGTATAGACAGTCGAGCCTTTCTCGATCTGGCGCAGAATCTCAGCTTGCAGCACGTCACGCTTGGCGTGTGGAATGACCTGGGCTCGGACCTGACGCAGTTCGCGGTCGAGCATTCCCATGACTGGGATCTTATTGGAACTGCCGTTGACTGCCTTTTGCATTTTGAGGCGCCGGAATGCGTGCATGTTTTGGGGCTTCGCGCCGACAAAAGTCTCATCGACTTCGACCGGCCCACCACCACCGAGCTTATTCCATGACTTCTGATTGAGGGCCAAGCGAATCCGATGCAGCATGAACCATGCTGACTTCTGGGTGACTTTCAGGCTTCGCATGATCTCATAGCTTGAAACACCATTCTTGCAGTTGACGACGAGCCAGATGGCAATGAGCCATTTATCGAGAGGGATGGGTGAATCCTCAAAGACGCTGCCAGTTTTCGCGCTGAATTGCTTATGGCACTCCTTCGCCATGCACTTCCAGATACGGCGCGAACTCAGGTACGAGACACGCTTCCCCTCGCAATGCGGACAAGTTACTCCGTCAGGCCAGCGCATCTTAGCAACAAAGTCTACACACACATCGAGATCAGCGAAGTATCGTGACGCATCGAGCAGGTGAATGGGTATCGGTTCAAGGTGTCTCATGGCTTTAGATTGCCATATTCGGCGTGGTGTGTCAAGTATATTCTTGCCCTTACAATGGCATAAATATACTTGACGCGCCATGTTACTTGTGGGTACTATACCCTATCTTTTGCCTTGAAATGGCCGCATTTTGAAGGTAACCGCCGTTCCCGTCTGACAAGAAAAATCTATTGGCAGAGTAGTAAATAGAACATGAAAACCCGTGAGAGAATACACGGGCTATGATTAAGGCCGAAGCAAAATCCAACATTTTCCCCTTGCTAAACGACGTTCTCTCTTGCAGAGATGGGCTAATCGCGATGCTAAAAGTCTATCTGGATCGTGCGGCGAAAAGAGATCCGAAAGACGAGGTGGTGTGTGTAGCTTCGGTCATTTTCAAGCCGACCGCGTACAAGCAATTCGTAGGGTCGTGGAATCGAATGCTGAAAGCATGGGGAGCCGACGCATTCCACGCGAAAGAGTTTTATCCCGGCAGCGGAGTTTTCAAAAGGAACACCCCGGGAAAGCAACATCGGTATAAGGAAGATTCGCGGCGAATTCCAGAATTGATTGCGAAGGCCGTCTCGCGGATTCTGATTGTTTCCTTTCGACCCGCGGAGTTTATGGCGGCGGCATCTGCGGAATGGAAGGAGAATTTCGGCACTAATCTTCACTCTCTGGCTGTACAGGCGTGCCTTCTCTCCAATGGAGATTGGCTAAAGGAGAAGAGGCGCTCGCACGAATCCTTCGCGTGCTTCGTGGAATCGGGGGGATGAGGGCGAGGCTGAAGTCCTGGGAGCAGTAGCAGGAATGAGGGCACATGAGAACACCGCGCGGCATATCAAAGTCGCATCTTTCACTACTGTGAACAAGGGGATGGCAAGAGGGCTTGAGGCAGCCGACTGTGTAGCGTTGGCCTGAGTGTCACAAGAGACGCTAAACAATGCTTCCTACTATTCGGGGTGCCGCGAGTCCTTCGGCTAAACGGCACCCTGGACCTGCTTAACCTGTCCGATTTGTCGATTGACCCGGAACACGGATTGCTGGAGTTCATTAGGTAATTGTTGAGTGCATCGGCGATTCTGGGCTCGTTGACGACGGCTTTCGGGGGTATGCACCGCATCATCCACACCGAAGGCGTGCGGGATTATTTATCAACCAGTAACTGCCGGCCAGGCGGTTGTCGGTTAGGCGGTCAACCGCCCAGAACGAGAGCTCTCGACTTCCAGCCGGCTTAGTTTTCCGGTTTTGGGGCACAAATCAAGCGATGTTACGGAGTTTACAAGTGTCTATTCTGCGCAGTTACCAAGCCAAGCAACAAAGGCCCCGGTTTGAATCTTAAGAAGATTGTAGTTCTTCGGTCCGCTGCTGCAATTCCGTCACGGACAGTCACTCATGATCGACGGGCACTGAATTCATTGGCGTCGGGGCCAATGACCATGACCTCGCCTGCCACAACAAAACCACGTCCGGCAAGCTAGTCCTCAATATTGAGCGACTCGATCAAAGACATGTTAGTAGCTTGCAACGGCGTTGGAATGGAAAACCAGGTTTCACAGGACAGCCACAATCGTTAGCGCGTCACTTCTCTTCCGGCGAAAAAGACCCGCGGCTTCGCGGGAGCGGCAATATAGTAGGCCAGTTCGCGGTAATCCGTGAACTCATGAATCAGAAAATCGGCTTGTTTGCACGCTTCAAGGGACCCCACGCGGCCGCCTAGATCAAGGCTCCAGGCCGCGTTGAGGGTGGCAGCGATTAGCGCTTCCGCCGGAGAGAGGGCCATCTTCAGGCATGCCAACGAAAGGATGAACGGCATCGAGGCAATGGGCGACGAGCCGGGGTTGAAGTCGGTGGCCAGCACAATCGCGAGGCCCAGATCCACCATGGTGCGCGCCGAAGGGTAGTGGGTGCGCCCCAGCGCAAAGACCGAGCCCGGCAGCAGCACCGGCTGCACGCCGGCAGCTTGCAACTGGCGCAGCGTGTCTTCGGTGACGGTTTCGAGGTGATCGGCAGTTGCAGCGCCCAGCTCCGCGGCCAGCGCCGCGCCCGTGTCGGGCCGGAACTGCTCGGCGTGCACCCGCAAGCGCAAGCCATGACTGCGCGCAGCCGCCAGCACCGTGCGCGTTTCCGCCACGGTGAAGGCATGGTCGTCGCAGAAGACGTCACAATACCGCGCCAGACCCGCCTCTGCAACCTCGGGAATCAACTCCTCCGCGATCCAGCGCACGTATTCTCCGCGGTGGCCAGCGAACTCCGGCGGCACCGTGTGCGCGGCCAGCAGCGTGGGCACGACGCACATCGGGCCCTCCGCATCGAGACGGGCCAGCACGCGCAACATGCGCAGCTCGGTTTTGCGATCCAGTCCGTAGCCGGATTTGGCTTCAATCGTGGTCGTGCCTGAGCGCAGCATCCAGTCGCGATGCTGTCGCGCGGCGGCCAGCAACTCGTCCTCAGTGGCCGCACGCGTAAGCTCGACTGTACGCAGAATGCCGCCGCCGGCAGCGGCAATCTGCTGATAGGTGGCCCCGGCGATGCGCTGCTCGAACTCCACAGCGCGATTGCCGGCAAAGACCAGATGGGTGTGCGCGTCGACAAAGCCGGGCGTGACGCAGCGCCCCTCGGCGTCGATCACGGTGCACTCCGCCGGGATGCGGTCGCGGAGTTCTTCGTACGGTCCAGTCGCGGTGATGCGACCGTCTTCGACCAGCAGCGCGGCGTCAGGAATCAGTCCCAACTCGCGCAGCTCCGCACCTGCGCGCGGGCGCTGCGGACCGGCGAGGGTCACCAGCTGGCCGATATTGACGATGGCAAGAACCATGGTTAGGAGATTAGCAAGCAAGGGGAGTGGCATCCCACCCTTTCCGCCAAGAACGCGGAAAGGATAGGGCGCCCAATATGCGGTGGCATGGCTACTTCCCCGCCATGGGAATGTGAATACCCTGCTCCCGCGCTGTCCGTTGCGCCAGCTCGTAGCCCGCGTCGGCGTGGCGGGCCACACCGATGCCCGGGATCGTTGTTAAGCACGCGGGCGATGCGGCGGGCGGCACTGTCTGTGCCATCGGCTACCGTCACCTGGCCTGCGTGGAGCGAGTAGCCCATGCCCACGCCGCCGCCGTGGTGGAAGCTGACCCACGTGGCCCCCGATGCGGTGTTGAGCAGCGCGTTCAGAATCGGCCAGTCGGCAACCGCATCGGAGCCGTCGAGCATCTTCTCCGTCTCGCGGTAGGGGCTGGCCACCGAGCCGGTGTCCAGGTGGTCGCGGCCGATCGCGATCGGCGCCGAGATCTCGCCCTTGCGCACCAGCTCGTTGATGGCCTGGCCCATGCGGGCGCGCTCGCCGTAGCCCAGCCAGCAGATGCGCGCCGGCAGTCCCTGAAAGGCGAAGCGGCCGCGCGCCAGCCGCAGCCAGCGGGTAAGAATCTCGTTGTCCGGGAAAAGCTCCAGCGCCAGCTCGTCGGTGCGGTCGATGTCTTTCGGGTCGCCGGACAGCGCCACCCAGCGGAACGGTCCCTGCCCGGTGCAGAAGAGCGGGCGGATGTACTCGGGCACAAAGCCGGGAATCAGGAAGGCGTCCGCGCATCCAGCGTCGAAGGCAAAGCGGCGAATGTTGTTGCCGTAGTCGAAGGTCACCGCTCCGGCACGCTGCAAGGCCAGCATCGCGTTCACGTGCACCACCATGGTCGCCGTGGAGCGGCGCACGTATTCCGCGGGATCGCGCTGCCTCAACTCGCGTTGCTTCGCTCAGCGTGAGTCCTTGCGGAATATAGCCGTTGAGCGGATCGTGCGCGCTGGTCTGATCGGTCACTACGTCCACTTCCACGCCGCGGCGCACAATCTCCGGCAGCACGCCGCCGCAGTTGCCGACCAGTCCCACCGAAAGCGCGCTGCCCTCGCGCCGCGCCGACTCGCAGAGCCCCAGCGCCTCGTCGAGGTCTTCGCTGATCCTGTCGCAGTAGCGCGTCTCCACGCGGCGCTGGATGCGGCTGCGGTCCACGTCGACGACCAGCAGCACGCCGCCATTCAGCGTGACCGAGAGCGGCTGCGCGCCGCCCATTCCGCCCATGCCGCCGGTGACCACCAGCCTGTCCCTTAAGTGACCCTTTTGTCCCGCCGAAGTGCCGCTCCGCCAGCGCGGCAAAGGTCTGGAACGTGCCCTGCAAAATACCCTGCGTGCCGATGTAGATCCAGCTTCCTGCGGTCATCTGGCCGTACATCATCAGACCCTTGCGGTCGAGCTCGTTGAAGTGCTCCCAGTTGGCCCAGTTGCCCACCAGGTTCGAGTTGGCGATCAGTACCCGCGGGGCCAGCTCGTGCGTGGGGAAGACCGCCACCGGCTTGCCCGACTGCACCAGCAGCGTCTCCTCATCGCCCAGCCGCTCCAGCTCGCGCACGATGGCGTGAAAGCACTCCCAGTTGCGCGCCGCCTTGCCGATGCCGCCATAGACCACCAGGTCCGCGGGCCGCTCGGCTACCTCGGGGTCCAGGTTGTTCATCAGGCAGCGCAGCGCCGCCTCCTGCTGCCAGCCCTTGCAGCGCAACTGGTGCCGCGTGGCGCGCGAATCGCCGGAGTTGCAATCGTCATCGTCCCTCCTGACTTTGAATCCGCGGCACAGCAGTCCCCATATTTACCTAGTGAGGATACTACCCCTGGAGGACCTTCCCTCTAAAGCCACAAGAGAAGGCAATTGCTCCCAAATGGGATGGAACCATTGTTCAAATGAAGGAAATTTCGATGATTCGCCGGTAAAAGTCGAGCATTGCCATGTATCACATGTTGCCGGATCGTGTCGCCCTCATTATCCTTCTTCCGTGCCCAACACTCTTGTCGAATGCGTTCCCAATTTCTCTGAAGGCCGCGACGCTGCCAAGGTCGACTGCCATCGTCGAAGCCATGAAGATTCCCGGCGTCTATCTCCTCGACCGGGAGATGGATTCCGACCACAACCGCTGCGTCATCACGCTGGCCGGCGAGCGGGAAGCCATTCAGGAAGCCGCGATTCGCGGCGTAGGCAAGGCCGCCGAGCTGATCGACCTCACCCAGCACCAGGGCGCGCACCCGCGCATGGGCGCGGCCGACGTCATTCCCTTCATCCCCATCGACGGCGTCACGCTTGAAGATTGCGTCGCCATGGCCCGGCACGTGGGCGCCGAAATCTGGAAGCGCTTCCAGATTCCGGTCTACCTCTACGAAGCCGCCGCGACGACGCCCGAGCGGCAGAATCTTGAGAACATTCGCCGCGGCCAGTTCGAAGGGATTCGCGACGAGATCGCCACCAACCCGGCGCGCAAGCCCGATTTCGGCGAGCCGCGCGTGCATCCGACCGCCGGAGCCACCGTCGTGGGCGCGCGCAAGTTTCTCGATCGCCTACAACGTTTTCCTGAATACGCCCGACGTCGCCATCGCCAAGAAGATCGCCAAGGCCGTGCGCTTTTCCATCGGGCGGCCTGCGCTTCGTCAAGGCAGCCGGATTCCTGGTGCGCGGCATGGCCCAGGTTTCCATGAACCTGACCGACTTCGAGCAGACTCCGATGCACCGCGTCTTCGAATTCGTGAAGCGCGAGGCCGAGCGCTACGGCGTCGCTCCGGTCTCCAGCGAGATCGTCGGCCTGATTCCCAAGCTGGCTTTGGAGCAGGCCGCGGAGTGGTTTCTGCAGGTGGAGAACTTCGACTCCTCGCTCATTCTGGAAAACCGCCTGGCCGCGGTGATGAGCGGCAAAGTCGCCGTCGGCGGCCTGCGCGCCGGCGTCGAGCCGTTCATCGAACAACTGGCCGCGCCGACCGCGACTCCCGGAGGAGGCAGCGCGGCAGCGGCTGCCGGCGCCATGGCCGCCGGACTTGCGGGCATGGTTGCGTCCATGTCGCGCGGCAAGAAGGCTTACTTGCAGTACGAAAGCCAGCTCAGCGAAGCCATTGCCCGGCTCAATCCGCTGCGCGAGGAGTTGAAGTCCGCCATCGATGCCGACGCCGAGTCCTACAACGAAGTCATGAAGGCCTACAAGGCGGCGAAAGAGGCAAAGAAACCTGGCGAAGGCAGCCGAGCGATCAACGCCGCACTCCAACAGGCGACCAGCGTGCCTCTGGGAGTGGCCGAAAAAGCCGCTGAAGTGGCGCGAATCGCCAACCAACTGAAGCCGATTACCAACCCCAACATGAACTCCGATCTGACCACCGCCATCGCCCTCGCAAGAGCCGCTCTCGAAGGAGCGCTGGCAAACGTCACGATCAACCTGGGTTCAATGAGTCCGGATTCGACAAAGCTCCGCTCGCCGGAGGACGAAGCCTTTGTGAGTCAGACGCAGGAACGTATGGCGGCCCTGAAAGGGCAGGCGTGACGATACGAAAGCTGAAGCGCCGGTCTATTGGCGCCACTCCTTGAAAGCTCCCGCCTGCAATGCTGCGGCCAGCGCTTCGATGTCACCGGCCAACACCCGGTCCTTCTCTAGTCGCGGAACCACCGAGCGAACAACGGTTTGGGCACGTTCGATCTCTCGACTCGACTTGAGCGGCCGGCGGAACTCCAGCGCCTGCGTAGCGCACATCAGACTCGATGGCTACCACCCGCTCAACCTGTTCGACGATCTGGCGCAGTTTGAGCGCTCCGGTCATGCCCATCGACACGTGATCCTCCTTCCCGCCATCGGTGGGGATGCTGCCCGTGGAAGCCGGATGCGAGAGTACCTGGCACTCGTTGATCAGCGCCGCCGCAACGATTTGCGCAATCATGAACCCGGACGAAAGCCCCGGATTGGGCGACAAAAAAGCCGGCAACCCCTCATTGATGTCTGGATTCAGTAGCCGGTCGATGCGCCTCTCCGTGATGCTGGCCAGATCGGTCAGGGCAACGGCCGCATAGTCGAAGGAATAGGCCAATGGCGCTCCATGAAAGTTCCCTCCGGAGATCACCGCTTCGCTCATGTGCGTGTCCAGAGAGTTCTCCGGGAAGACCAGCGGATTGTCCGTAGCCGAACCCGCTTCGATTTCCAGTACGTCGTGCACGTGCTCCAGCACATCTCGCACCGCGCCGTGCACTTGCGGAATGCAGCGCAGGCAATAGGCGTCCTGCACTCTTGTATCGTGCTCGCGGTGAGCCTCGCGAATCTCCGAACCCGCCAGCAGTTGCATCAGATGCTCGGCGACGGCAATCTGCCCGCGATGCGGCCTGGCCAGGTGAATGCGCGGATCGAAGGCAGCGGGCGTGCCCATTAGGGCCTCCAGTGACATCGCGCCGGCCAGGTCTGCAATCTGAGCCACGCGCAGCGCTCGCGCCACCGCCAATCCGCCGACCGCAGTCATTGCCTGGGTGCCGTTCAGTAGTGCCAACCCCTCCTTGGCCGCCAGCAATAGCGGTTGCAGGCCTGCCCTGCGCAGGGCTTCTCCTCCGGGCATTCTCTCGCCTTTGTAGAACGCCTCGCCCTCGCCGATGACCACCAGCGCCAGATGAGCCAGCGGAGCCAAATCCCCACTCGCGCCCACCGACCCTTTCTCGGGAATCACCGGATGCACGCCGGTGTTGAGCAGCGCCACCAGCAACTCGACCAGCGCGGGCCGGCATCCACTATAGCCTTTGGCCAGCACATTGGCCCGCAATAGCAGCATGGCCCGCGCCTCACCGTCCGAGAGCGGCTGGCCTACTCCGCCAGCGTGGCTGCGCACCAGATTGCACTGCAACTCCGCCAGACTCTCGGGTGGAACGCTCACATCCGACAATTTGCCGAAGCCGGTATTGACCCCATAGACCTTCTGTCTCTTCGCCACAATCTCTTCAATCAACTTTCGGCTGGCGGCGACGCGAGAGAGGGCGTCAGGGGCAAGAGCCACCGGACAGCCAGCCAACGAAGCAGCCTCGATCTCCGCCATACTCAGCGGCTGACCGTCCAGGATTAAACAATTCATAAGCCGTATCCTAGGCTCGATGCCGTCTTCGGTAAAGAAAGTTTGCACTGCAAGGCGCGTCTACCGTATGAGCTGCGGCGAACAGACCCATCATCGCCTGCGCGATTACGTGCGGACCCTCGAAGAAGTCCGCAAATGCCACCTGTAGGTTCGATTCATACCGCGTCCACTATCATCCACCAGCTTGAAATCCTTCCTCGCCCTCCGTGCTGCTCATCACTGCAATGCCCTGCTGGTTGCATTAGGTATAAGGGATGGCGGTGCGTCCACGGTCGCCGAGGATCCGCCCTGGAGCTAACTTCAGTCGTTTGAGCCGCCTCACCGCGACCTGCCGAAGTCTTCCCACTCCCCGGGCCGATCCTCGCTGCGGGACCCTGCACGCTGGAGACTCTTTATGACCGACCTTCGCGGCCAGAGCCGGCGGAACTTTCTTGCACAGTGCCTCACGGGCGCCGTGGCCTTGGGGGCCGGCTCCGTTTTGTGCGCGGAGCCGGAGCAGGCCACTCCAGGCGCCAAATCCAAGGTCGTGGTGGCACGCGATCCCATGCTCCGCGGCACAGGCACTGCTGTCGATCCGCGTCGCATGGGGGCTCTGCTCGACCGAGCCATGCAGCCGCTTTTCGGAGGCGGTCACCCCGCTGCAGCATCGCCGGAAAACGCCATCGCCGCTTGGCGCCGCATCGCCGGTCCCGGCGACACCATCAGCCTGAAGGTGAACACGCTCGGCGGCCGCGGTATCTCGACGCATGTCGATCTCGTCGCCGCCGTCTGTGATCGCCTCCAGCGGGCCGGCGTCCATCCAGCCAACATTATCGTTTGGGATCGCGATACGGAGGAGATGGAGCGTGGCGGCTTTCGCATCGCCATCGGCGGCGACCGCGTGCAGTGCTACGGAACCGACCGGGTAGGTTACGAGGATGAGCTTTCGGCGTGGGGCAGCGTGGGCAGTCGGCTGTCGAAAATCCTCACGCGATCTTCTACCGTCCTGATCAATCTGCCCGTCCTCAAGGACCATGACGGTGCCGGCGTGACCATCGCGCTCAAGAACATGTACGGCGCTATTCACAACCCCAACAAGTACCACCCCAATGGCTGTGATCCTTACGTCGCCGACCTGAACATGCTGCCCGAGATTCGCTCGCGGCTGAAGCTCGTGATTTGCGACGCGACGACGGCGATGTATGAGGGCGGCCCAGGATTCAAGCCCGAGCATAGTTGGACTCCGAACAGTCTCATCGTTTCCCAGGATCCGGTCGCGCTTGACGCGACCGGCTGGCGAATGATCGAGCACAAGCGCGCGGAGATGGGGCTAAAGACGCTCGAAGCCGAGCAGCGCGCTCCGCACTACATTGCCACCGCGGCGGACGGCGAGCATCGGCTGGGCCATTGTGATCCCAGCCGCATCGCAGTGGTGGAGGTGTGACCGGCGCAGCCGGGAGGTGCATGATGAAGGGCAAATCGGCTACTGCAGAATGCCCGGCGTGTACGCCCATCGATCGCCGCTCGTTCCTCTTGTGCGCGTTGGCCTCGGGAGCTGTTCTCGGCGCCGGCGAACTGGCCGCGCCAGCCGCTGCCGTCCCGTTCGGCAGCAGCGCGGAAACGCAGAGCGACGCGCAATTCACCTTCGAAGCGCGCTTCTACGAGAAGCTGGCCAACCGCAAGATCCGCTGCAAGCTTTGCCCGCGCGAGTGCATCGTGGGCGACAAGGAGCGCGGCTATTGCGGCGTGCGCGAGAATCGCGGCGGCGTCTACTACACGCTGGTCCACTCCCGCGTGTGCGCCGCGCACATCGATCCCATTGAGAAGAAGCCTCTCTTCCATTACCTGCCCGGCACCACGGCCTTCTCCATTGCCACCGCCGGCTGCAACGTCAACTGCAAGTTCTGCCAGAACTGGGACATTTCGCAGTCGCGCCCCGAGGAGATTCCCGCCGAGTACGTCTCTCCGCATCAGGCGGCGGCCGTCGCCCGGCAATACAACTGCCCCACCATCGCCTACACCTACAGCGAGCCGGTGGTCTTTGCCGAATATCTGATGGACACGGCCGATGCCGGCCACGCGGCAGGCGTGCGCAGCATCGTGGTCTCCAACGGCTACATGCAGCACGACTCGCTGGTGGAGGCCTACGGCAAGATGGACGCGGTCAAGATCGACCTGAAGGCCTTCACCGAGTCCTACTACGCGAAGGTCGTCACCGGCCAGTTGAAGCCGGTGCTCGAATCGCTCGTCACGCTGCGCAAGATGGGCAAGTGGACCGAGATCGTCTACCTGGTTGTGCCTACGCTCAACGACGATGACGCCGAGTTCCGCGGCCTTGCGCAGTGGATCAAGGCCAATCTCGGCCCCGATGTTCCCCTCCACTTCACGCAGTTTCATCCCGAGTATCTGCTCAAGAATCTCCCCATCACGCCCGTGCCTACGCTGGAGCGCGCCAAAGCCATCGCCGATGCCGAGGGACTGCATTACGTCTACATCGGCAACGTGCCCGGCCATCCCGCGCAGAACACCTATTGCCCGCAGTGCCGCAAAATGCTGGTCGAGCGCGTCGGCTTCACCGCTAGCCAGATGCTCATTCGCAAAGACTCGACTTGCCCGTTCTGCCGGCACAAAATCCCCGGAATCTGGCACGCTTGAGCGTGCCCAGGAGGTCTTGACCCATGAAGATCGCAAGGAGTTCCACTATGGCTTGGTTGATGACGCAATGCATCGCACTCCTGGTGACCGCGCCCATCCTGCACGTCCGCGCAGCGGAGGACGCAACCGGGCAGCAAAAGGTCCGGCCGGCCGCCGTCGCCGGAGCATTCTATCCCGCCGATCCCAAAGAGCTCTCGCAGATGATCGACGACATGCTGGCAAAAGCCACGCCGCCGCCTGTCGACGGCGAGATTCTCGCCGCGGTCGCGCCGCATGCCGGCTATCCCTACTCCGGCCCCGTCGCCGCCTGGACCTACGCCGCGCTCAAGGGCCACAAGTACTCGCGCGTAGTCGTCATCGCGCCCTCGCATTACGTGGCCTTCGACTTCACCTCGGTCTACGACGGCGACGCCTACACGACGCCGCTCGGCCAGGTTCCCGTCGACAAGGAATTTGCGCGCCGGCTGGCGAAGATGAGCTCCACCATTCGAGCTCTCCGACAAAGGCCACCAGGCAACTCCCGACGCTCCCGAGCACTCGGTCGAGGTCGAGCTGCCCTGGCTGCAAAAAATCCTCGGCAACTTCGAGCTGGTGCCGATCGTCATGGGCGACCAGAGCTACGAGAGCAGCCGCGCGCTGGGCGTGGCCCTGGCCAAGATGCTGCGCAACGATCACGACACGCTGGTTTTGGCCAGCTCCGATCTCTCCCATTACCACTACCTACGACGACGCCGAGACCATCGACCACAAAACCCTGCACGCGCTCGAGGCGTGGGACTACTTGAGCATGTCGCGCAACTTCGAGACGCGCGTGTGGGAGGCCTGCGGCGGCGCGCCCATCGTGGCCGCCATGATCTACGCCGAGCGCATGGGCGCAAACAAGGCTGAGGTGCTCAAGTACGCGAACTCCGGCGACGTGACCAGCGATCACTCGCGCGTCGTCGGCTACAGCGCCGATCTCTTCGTCAAGTCAGCGCACGCAGCCGACGCAGTCCCGCCCTTCTCGCTCACCGATGCGGAAAAGGCCGAACTGCTCGCCCTGGCGCGCAAGTCGGTCGAGTACATGATCGAGAAGAATGAACCCTACGCGCCTGCGCCGAGCGCGAGCGAAACGCTCAACCGCGAGTACGGCGCCTTCGTCACGCTCACTGAGGGTGGCGCTTTGCGCGGCTGCATCGGCTATACCTCGCCCGTCAAGCCGCTCTATATAACGGTGCGCGATACAGCCACGCTGGCCGCCCTGCGCGATCCGCGCTTCCCGCCCGTCACCGCCCAGGAGTTGCCGCGGCTTGCCTACGAAATCTCCGTGCTCTCGCCGCTGCGCCGCGTGACTGATATCGAGCAGATCAAGGTGGGCCGCGACGGCTTGCTGATGAAGAACGGCGATTCTGAAGGCCTTTTGCTGCCGCAGGTTCCCGTGGAGCAGAAGTGGGACCGGCAAACCTTCCTCGAGCAAACCTGCGCCAAGGCCGGCATGAACGTCAACTGTTGGAAAGACGAGAACACCGACATCTTCAGCTTTACGGCGGTGGTGTTCAACGAGCACAGGCCGTAGGAGAGGCACGGATCAGGGTTCAGGGATCAGAGGAAGGTTGCGCGATCCGCTGCGCAGTTTCGTCGAGGCAAAGGTGGGCACGGCCTATAATTGGACTGCTTTTGTCGCCAAGTTCACCCGCGCTGCCAGGAGTACCGCCGCCGCATTGATCGCTACGGCCAGCCACGCTGTCTTCCAGAACCCAAATACCGGAATCAGGAAAGTGCTCAGCGCCAGCGCGCCCACGCATCCGCCCAGAAGATCGATGGCGTAGAGCACGCCCAGCCCTGAGCGCTCGCCGCGGCCGCGCAGAAAGATTCCCGCAGCGACGACGAATTGGTACCCGCCCAGCATGCCGGCCAGCGCAGCCAGCGCCGGAAAGATGACCTGGGCCGCAATCCACGTGGCTGCTGCTGAGGCAAAACTCCCGATCAGGCTGACAGCGATCAGCAGCGCCGGAGCGGCGAGCGCGAGCAGAAGCTGCACTTCGGCGAGTTGCCAGCCGTGTTGCGTGCCGCCATCGCTTGAATTGTTGCTGCGCATCGCCAGCCAGCTCCCCAGGGCGATGCCCGCCATGAACAGCCCGATCAGGATCGCCAGCTCGGTGTACACGTACCCGTATACCGCCTGAAATCCGAGAAGCAAAAAGATTTGCAGGGCCATCAGCGTGAATCCCGTCGCCGCCAACGCACGAGCCTGCGGCTGCGTGCGTCGCGCCGCTCGCGGCCGGGCAAAAACGCCAGCAGGCCCACTCCGATGAGCAGCACAATTGCCAAGGCGCCTGCGACCTGCGCCGAACCTGACGTGCTCCGCCGCGCGAAACCACGCGGCATAACCCGAGCGGAACTGCGCGCTCCACAGCACCACGTCAAATTCGTAAGCGATGGGCGCGAAGTCGCGGTTCACCGGCGTGGTGGCAGTGGGCGCCAAGTCGGTGGCGACCTGCTCCATGCGGTCCGGCATCATCCGGTAGGGAATAAAGTACTCGCGCACATACTGCGTGTTCAAGCTTGCGCTCGCGCAGCCGCGCGACGAGCACCTGCGGGTCGCTCGTCAGCACATCCGGCTGCATGGCGCCGAAAAAGTGAATCATTTCGCCGGGAATCGCCGCCTGGTACGGAAACACCTCGCCGAGCGTGCGCCGGATGGAGCGCAGAAACGCGGCCAGATCGGGGCTGATCGTCTCCTCGGACGAGCGCAGCTCGACGGCAAGCAACCCGCCGGGCTCGAGGTGCGCGCGCGCCAGGCGGAAAAACTCCACCGTGTAGAAGCGGTTCAACTGCGCCGTCTGCGGGTCCGGCACATCGACGATGATCACGTCAAACTTCTCCGCGGTCCCGGCCAGGAATCTTCGCCCATCCACGAGGTGTAAATGCACGCGAGGATCGGAGTCGAAGACCGCCGTCTGCGCAGGGAAGAACTGCCGGGCCATCGCGATCAGCGCGGGGTCGAGTTCGACGTAGTCGAGGCTGGCGATGGTCAGGTCTTTGAGCGCCTCAACGACGGCGCCGTTGACGCCGCCGCCGATGAGTAGCACGCGCTTGGGCGCGGCGTGTTCGAGCAGGGCGTAATCGACTGCCTCCTCGGCTGCGGCCGGATCGGGCGCATTGGCCAGAATCGATCCGTTCTCGTAGATGCTCCGGATCGTGCCGCTGTCGTTCTCGCCCGTCTCCGTCACAGTCAGGTTGCCGTAGATCGTTTCGCGTGACCCCACCACGTTGAAACTCCGCCACAGGCGTGCCCGCGCTGCAGCGTCCCAATGCGGAGTAACCCAGACAAGCAGTGGAATCGCGGCCAACGCAGCCGCCGCGGCCAGCAGCGCAACCTGCCGCGCGGCGCAATCGCAGTGCAAGCACCGCCGCCACGCAAAGGTTGAGCAGGGCCACGATGGCTGCGATCTGAAAGGCCTCGCAGAAGCGCACGAGCACGATGCTGGCGAGGATTCCGCCCAGTGCCGAACCCGCCGCCTCCAGCAGATAGGCTGAGCTTGCGGCGGCGCGCGCGGAAAGCGAGCACTCCACTTCGGCCATGCGGGCCGCTGCGACAAACAGCGCGCCTGACGCCGCGCAAAACACACTGAGGCACACGAGCGAGGTGAGCAGCATGGGCACAAGACCCACTAGCTCTCCCGGCACGGTTTGGAAGAACGCCTTCGCGTCGCGCAGCGCCCAAATGGTTGCGGGAAAGCTCGCGGCAAGGACACATTCGAGCGCGGCGACGGCGAGGCGCGGCCGATTCCTTCCAAGGCCAGCGCCGCTAGTGAGCGCGCTTCCGACAGCCGTCCAGAGAAGCCACGTGGCGAGCAGAATTCCCAAAGCGATCTCGTTGCCGTTGAAGACCTGGATCAGCTCGCGCATGAGCACGATCTGGCCGACCACGGCGGAGAATCCGCAGAGCGCAAGCGCCGCATGCGCTCCAAGCGAGGAGGCGCCCGCTGGCCCAGGCGAAGAATTTGGATTTGCCGCTTTCACTGCTACGGAATTAAAGGAGCACAGCGAAGGAATTGCAAGGATGACCAGCACAGAAGTGAAGCGACCGGTTTGTGGGAGTGAACAGAAAACGGTGATCAGTGATCGGTAGTCAGTGAACAGTGAGCAGTGAGCAGCTAACAGCCATCACCTGTCAGCTTTTGGCCGCGAATCGTCGTGCGGAAGACGCGTGCGAAACGCGCGATTCCGCAAGAACCTGGAATTCGGGAAAAACCAAAGACGATCAAAAACGGAATTGTGAAGCCGTCAAGGCACTTGCTTCAGGCTATTGATTCCGCTCGGGTTCCAAAACGCTTGGGATGTCCGGCACCTCTTGTACCAGTTGTTCTGAGAGAAACTGGAATGAAAGGAGCCTGGAACAGCCCCAGTCACTTATCGAGCGGAATGGGATCGATTTAACGGGCTCCGGGCGAATTGTCGCCTACTCGTCCCTAACGTGATGTGGCTCACGTTGCTTCCGGTTGGCCGGTCAACCACTCGAAGCTGCCATTTGGGTCAAATTACGCATGCTTCTCAAAAAGCGAGCGTGGCCGCGAGCGTGCCGCAGTTCTTTTCTGCCGCACTGTTGGCGCGATTGAGCATCGCATTGGGAGTGAAGCCTCCTGAACAATTTATGGAGTTTATGATCCTCGGTGTCTTCGCGACCACTGAGGCTCGGGCGACGTTCGAGCTTTACTTCGGCTTGCTCGGAGCCGAGATCGTGAGGAATGAACGCCGGCAGACGACGGCTCCGTCTACGTGGCGGAATTGGCTTTCACGAATGTTCAAGTCATCCTGAAACATTGAGAACGGTGGGTCGTCGATTCCTATGGCAGGCGCGACTTCGAAGTCCATGGTTCGCAAAACGTGACCCCGGTCACTGTTCGACCCTCCCTTGAGCCGAGATCATAAGTGAATGTACGGCATGCGCCCGCGCGCGGCGCGTGGAGGCGTGCGTGACCGGTTCCCGATTGCCGAAGTGGCGCAGGACCTCGCAGATCATTTTTCTGCTTCTGTTCCTTGTGTTGCTGATCTTCACGTCGCTGCGCGGCGTACCCGGCGCCACCAGCGACATCCACCTGGTCGCGCCGGTGCGATTGTTCTTCGAGTGGGACCCGTTGGTTGCAGTGGGAAATGCTCTGGCGAGCCACGCGCTCTACAGAGGGCTGGTCTGGAGCCTGATCATCCTGCTGCCGACGCTCTTTCTGGGGCGGTTCTTCTGCGGTTGGATTTGTCCGATGGGCACGCTACAGCACTTTGTGGGCAACATGCCGTCGGAGTCGAAGCACGGCAAGCAGCGGATCGAATCGAATCGATACAAACGGTGGCAGACGATCAAATATGTGGTGCTGATCGCGGGGCTGGTGGCCGCGGCGTTTGGGTCGATGGCAATCGGATGGCTCGATCCCTTCAGCCTGCTGGTGCGGTCGATCGGTCTGGCGATTCTGCCGGCGTTCAACTTCGCGGCGCGCGCCGTGCTGGCGCCGCTTGAGCAGAGCCGGGTGGGTGCGATCAGGGGCGTGGGCGAAGGGATTCACAACTTCCTCGGATTGTTCCTGCTCGATTTTCGCCAGGCGCATTTCGCGCAGGGGCTGGTGCTGGGGATTCTGTTCCTTGCGATTCTGTTCGCGAGCCTGCACGTCACGCGCCTGTGGTGTCGCTCAATTTGCCCACTGGGCGCGCTCCTGGGCGCCTTGTCGCGCTGGTCAGTGCTGGGGTTGCACAAGGATGCAGAGAAATGCAACAACTGCAACCGCTGCCTGCTCAACTGCCAGGGCGGCGACGATCCCATTGGCGGCGCGGCGTGGCGCAAGGCCGAGTGCCTGATGTGCATGAACTGCGTGGGCAGTTGCCCGGAGCACGCGCTGACGTTCCGGTTCTTCCGCAAGGAGAAGGAAGTTGCTTCGCCCGACCTGGGCCGGCGCAGGACGATTACGGGTCTGGCGGCGGGCGCGGCCGTTGTGCCGCTGATGCGCGCGAACACCGGGCTGGGCAAGAGCCGCAACGAGCGGCTGCTGCGGCCGCCGGGCGCGCTCGATGAGCCGGAGTTTCTGTCGCGCTGCATCCGCTGCGGCGAGTGCATGAAGGTGTGCCCCAACAATGCGCTGCATCCCACGCTTGACGAGGCGGGACTGGAAGGATTGTGGTCGCCCACGCTGGTGCCGCGCATCGGCTACTGCGAGCCGAGTTGCGTGCTGTGCTCGGAGGTGTGCCCGACGGGCGCGATCTGGCAGATTACGCCGAAGGAAAAAGGCTGGGTGGTGGGCGTGGGCGCCGCGCAGAATCAGCCCATCCGGCTGGGCACGGCGTTTTACGACCGCGGGCGCTGCCTGCCGTGGGCGATGGCCACCGATTGCATCGTGTGCGAGGAGTGGTGCCCGGTGTCGCCCAAGGCGATCTACGTTGAGGAGGCACAGGTGGTGGATTCGGCGGGCAAGACGAAGACGCTGAAGCAGCCGCGCGTCGATCCCAGCCGCTGCGTGGGCTGCGGCGCATGCGAATACGCCTGCCCGCTGCAGGATCGCCCCGCCGTTCACGTGACGAGCATTGGCGAAAGCCGCTCCCCCTCGAGCCAGATACTGCTATCTCGTAAGTAAAGGAGACTGTTTTGAAAGCGTTTGGGCCAGGAAGATGGAAAGAAACCGATTGTGGCGCTCGCAATCGCGGCCGCGATCACGAATGCCGGATGCAAAAAGAAGGATGTCGATCCGTTTCCGGCTTCGGGCGCGGTGGCGGGATGGGAGAAAACCGGCGACACGCGCGTCTTTGCCGCCAAGGACCTTTGGCAGTACATCGACGGCGACGCGGAGCAGTACCTTCAGGCCGGCGTGGTTTCGACCGCAACGTCGGACTACAAGTACCAGGACCAGTTGGAGGCAGTGGTCGACGTGTACACCATGGGTGATGCCGCTGGGGCGCGCAAGATTCTGGAGACGGGACAGACGAACGATGCCAAAAGAGTACAGGTGGGCGACGCGGGCATTGCGTACGAGCAAAGCGTGACCTTCCGCAAGGGCCCGTACCTGGTGCGCATCGTCGCCTATGAGGCTACGCCCGGCGTGCAGCAGGCGCTGATCGCGCTGGCGCACGGGGTGGAAGCGAAACTCTGAAGGACGAGGCTGCGGAAACGGCGGCAGGAAAGAGGCGAGGAAAACCGATGAAGAGCCGGAGAGAGTTCCTGAAAGAGGCAGCGACGGGAGCCGTGCTGCTGGGGTCGTCCGCGGCAGCGGATAAGCTGGCGCTGGCAGGAGTGCTGAAACAGCACGCGGCGGCGGGCAAGTCGAAGGTGGTGATCGCGCGCGATGCGTCGCTGCATGGCGCGGGAACGCAACCCGACGAGCAACACGTGCTGAATCTGCTCGACAAGGCCATGGCCGCTTACACCGGGCGCGAAAAGCCGATGGAAGCGTGGAAGAGCGTGATTCCCGCAAACATTCTTGCCGGTGGAGTGATCGGCCTGAAGGTGAACGGATTGGGAGGGCGTGGTATTTCGACGCATGCGGCGCTAACCATGGCCGTTGCCGAGCGCCTGCAACAGGCTGGCGTGAAAGCGGGCAACATCGTGGTGTGGGACCAGAACGCCCTCTTCCTCGAGGCCTGCGGCATGACGATCAGTACCGATCCCAGCCGCATTCGATGCTACCCGGCCGATTCCGCAGGCTTCGATGATGAAGAGTCGTCGTGGGGCGTAGCGAGGATTCGCCTCACGAAAATTCTCACACGCGACTGTGCGATGGTGATCAACCTGCCCATCCTCAAGGATCACCAGATTGGCGGGCGTCACCTTCTCCATGAAGAACATGTACGGCGTGGTGGACAAGCCGTTCCTGCTGCACGCGAACGGCTGCAATCCCGGCGTGGCCGACTTGAATTGCGTTCCCGCTGTGCGCGGGAAGGTGTGGTTCACTATCGGGCGATGCGATCTCATCGGTATACGACGGCGGGCCGGGCTTCCATCCTGAGCGGTTGTGGTATCCCAACGCGCTGGTCGTGGGCGAGGATCGCGTGGCGCTTGACTACACGGCATGGCAGATGATCGAGCACAAGCGCGCGGAGGTTGGAATGCCCACGCTCGAGGCGGTAGGACGTGCGCCGAAGTACATTGCGACGGCCGCCAACTGCCGCGCACCAGCTGGGCACTTGCGATCCGAAACGCATCAGGCTCGTAGAAGTGTAGCGAGGAGAATGACGATGGCCAGTGGAATTGGCCGACAAAGTGGCGCAAAGGCACAACCTGCGCCGGAAATGACGCGGCGTGAAGCTATGCTGCAACTGCTGCGCCTGGGTGGAGTGGCCGCAGGCGCGGTGGGCGCGGGCATCTGGCTGAGCGAGCGCAGCCAACGTCCCATTGCCGGGCTGGCCAAGGAGGCGCGGCGCGATCATCGCGTAGCGGCCGATGCGCTGTGGCCGAAAATCACCGTTGCGCAGAACGGTGAACCGCAGGCGCTGGCTCGGCAAGCGCTGGAGAATCTCGGCGGCATGGGCCGCTTTATCGGCAAGCAGGATGTGGTGGTGCTGAAACCGAACATTGCGTGGGACCGCACGCCGGAGCAGGCGGCGAACACAAATCCCGATCTGGTGGCGGAGGTGGTGAGGCAGTGCTGGCAGGCCGGCGCGAAACGGGTGATTGTGACGGACGTGAGCTGCAATGAGCCGCAGCGATGCTTCCATCGCTCGGGCATCGAGGCGGCGGCGCGGGCCGAGGGCGCCGAGGTGATCCTGCCTGATCCCGAGCGGTTCCGCGAGATCGACATGGGCGGCGTGGTGCTGAAGAGTTGGCCTGTCTTCACGCCGTTTCTCGAAGCGGATAAGATCATCAACCTGCCCATCGCCAAGCATCACATTCTGACCGGCGCCACACTGGGGATGAAGAACTGGTACGGCATTCTTGGCGGGCAACGCAACCAGTTGCACCAGCAGATTCACCAAAGTCTGGCGGATCTGGCCAGCTTCATGCTGCCGACATTGACGCTGCTGGACTGCTACCGTGTACTGGTGCGCAACGGACCGACGGGCGGGAATCTCGAAGACGTTGATTTAAAGAAGACGATAGTGGCGGGCACGGACCCGGTAGCGATCGACGCCTATGTTGCGAAGGCTTACTGGAACCTTGACCCTGAGCAGTTACCGTACCTCGCGATGGCCGAAGCGCGTGGATTGGGAACAACGGACTACGCATCGCTCAAGGTAAAGGTGAGCCAACTGGGATCGTGAACCAGCCACAATGGAGCCAGCAATGCCGGCCTGCATGAGGAGACGGCATGATGAGGATCGCTGGTTGCTTGGCTTTTCAAGTCGTTTTGCTCTGCTTGTCGCTGGGGTTCCAGGCGCAACAGCAAGACCACCCGGCGGTAATCGATCGTGGTGCAGTTCTATCTCGCGCGGCGGCGGTCGTGGGATCCGACGCTCATGCAGCTTTTCCTCGATGGCGGTGCCGATGTAGTCACCCAATACCCATTCACAATGGCGTTCTCTGAGAAGATTCGCACCGCCCTCAACGGGTTCGTTGTGTACAAAAGATCTCATCCGGAACTGGACCGTGAGTTGCAATAACAAGTGGATCGCGCACTTCGCTTCTTTGCCAGGGAAGGGAATCTCAAGTGGGTTAGCCTTCTGATGTGGGCTGGCGGCGACCGCGTTGTCGCCCGATACATGCGGCAAGACCCCTTCGAGTACGTGCCGCAGTTCAAACTCTTCATAGCGGGCAATCACAAGCCGGGATTGCGCTCAGTAAACGAAGCCATGCGGAGCAGGTTCAGACTACTTCCCTTCACCGTCACGATTCCCGAATAAGAACGTGATACGGAACTGAAATATAAGCTGCGCAATGAATGGCCGGGCATCCTCCAATGGGGGATAGATGGCTGTCTCGCGTGGCAGTTAAAGGGATTGCGGACGCACGAGACGGTGCGTGACGCAACGGACGTCTATCTCGACGACGAGGATGAAATATCGCAATGGATTGAAGATCGATGCGAGAAAAAGGATTCATACTTTACGTCATTCAAGGAGCTCTACGATAGCTGGACAGATTCCTCGCTCACACCGTCCAATCCTCTACCACCAATCCCTTCACTCGCTGGAACTCGCTCGTATTCGCGGTTACCAGAATAAGATTCCGGGCAAAGGCCTGTCCGGCGATCAGCGTGTTGTACTCGCCGATGCGCTTGCCCTGACGTTCAAGTTCGGCCCGAATCTCCCCGGCCGCATGCGCATCCTGTGCGGAATAGTCGAGAATCTCGATATCGCGGCTCAGAAACACAGCTAGGGCGCGTGAGTAACGCGTGACCGATTCACTCTTCGCCGCGCGGTGCCAAGGTTGATGAACAACAATCGTAGAGGTCGCAATTGTCGCTTTGCCACGAGAGGCCTGGGCAAAGCGCGCGCGTGCATTACTGGATTTTCCGTTGATCAGCACAATACAGATTTCAGTATCGAGCAGGTAGTTCACTTGAAGTACTCACGAATCGGTGCAAGATTCTGTTTGCGGCCTTCGGGAAAGATCGGATCGCCTCCCATGGCATCCATCCGCGCAAACCACTCCTCGACCGTCTCGTTTTGAACCTCAACGATCGGTTCCAGCAACACGCCGGCTCCCATGCGCGTAACCCGCACCCGGTCGCCCTCAAACCGGAACTCCTTGGGCAGCCGCACAGCCTGGCTGCGGCCGTACGCGATCTGATAAAACGAAGTTGCACCTTAGCGCGAAGACGTTGATATCGCTAGATTGTGACTCTCATGCACCTCCGCTCATTCGCCGCCATCTTCCTACTCGCATTCGGCGTTTCGCTCTGCATGGCCGAGAAAGACCCCTACGCCAAAGCCACCATCGCAGACCCTTCCGCCTCGTTCCTTGACGTCCCCGCCCGCCGCGCCGAATTGGCTCATGCCACCACCCTTCGCGTAATCGAGGCTCTTGGCTGGAAGTCGGGCTGCGTCAACTCCGAGCAGCCCGCGCCGCCCCCCGGCCGCATGATCATCCCGCGCCACTACCTCAGCGGAAGCAACGGCCCCATCAATCCGCAGGAGAACATCGCCACTGCTCCATACCGCAAACTTGAGCTGGCGGTCAGCAACGGCGCCGGCCGTTACGTTGTTACGGGCGACTCCAGAGAAGCGGCCTGCGTCGCGAACCTGCTCTCTCAATGGGCCGCCGCCCATTCCCTGCTCGATTACAGCTTCCAGGAAAGCAGTCAGGCCTGGTACCAGGTGGAGTGGACGCTCAGCTCCATCTCGCTCGCGTGGTCCGTCGTCGAAACCGACCCCGCCATTTCAGCCGCCCAGCGCGCCACAATCCTTGGCTGGATGCACAAGGTGACCGAAACCATGTTCGACCAGGATCCCCACCCCGGCGAACCGGCTCGCGAGAACAACCACGCCTATTGGCGCGCCCTTTGCGCCACATCCGTCGGCATCCTCACGTCCGACAACAAGCTCTACCGCCGCGGTCTTGCGCAATATGTCCGCGCCATCGGGCAAATCAACCCCGACGGCTCGCTCCCACTCGAGATGGCTCGCCATGAGAACGCGATTCACTACCAGAGCTTCGCGCTCGCGCCGCTGGTCATGATCGCCGAGCTTGCCGCGCGCCAGGGCATCGACGTCTACAGCCTCCGCGTCAACGGCCACACCATCGCCGACGCGGTTGACTTCCTCGTGCGCGCCTCCGCCAACCCCGGCCTGGTGAAGAAGTATGCATCCGAGCCCCAGACCTTCTCTCTCTTCTCCGATGAAAAGCCGCCCGCCTGGACAGAGTTCTGGGCCGCGCGTCACCCCGGCAAGCCGTGGACCGAGCTGCTCACCAAGCCTCTGGTCGACTCAACGATTGGCGGCAACGCGACAATCTACGTCGCCCCCGCACAAGCAAAGTGACTGCATCTGCGCCATGCGCCCCGACCTTGTTCAAAAGTTGTCAAGGCCCCTGCCGCCCAAATCCACCCACCGGGCTCACCATAAGTCCTTTGTTCCCTAGTCCCTACGTCCCTATGTCCCTGTCTCTCGAAGTTTGCCGATTATTTCCCCCTTGAGCGCATACTTGTTCCACAAGCGTTCAACCAGGCTTTCTGCGAGGCGGAGAAATCCGCCGCGTTCGCGTTTTTTTGGCGAACGTACGCGTCCATGACGCCCGCAAGGCCTCAAAAACGCTCCTAACTCCCATGAATTGGCGTATTTGCGAGATATGGCCCTTTGCAATCAGATATTTACGGCAAGGGGCTACCCGTAAGTCCTTTGCCATCAAATATGAAGGTATGGCATACGGGGAGGGGGGCCCCCTGAAAGGTACGGACCGGGGGACATTGCTGACAGATTGAACCGGGACATATCTGACACTGCAGCGCCGGCAAGGGCGCCTGCAACTTCTTTGCTGCCAGGAATCTACAAATAAGTGCCTTGAAATCAATCGCTTGCGGCGGGTAACAGCCGCCAACCCATTGATTCCAAACCGTTTATTTACACAGACCCCCGGGGGTACGTAACTAAGGGGTAAACAGGCGGCTCTTGCCCCCCGCTGGGCGAGCAAACCAGACCACATAGGCGTGGATCGCCGGCCTCTCACCATTCGAGACTCCCGTACCACGCCAGCGCACATTGCCTCACGAATTGGCAGGATCCGCCGCCTTCGCGCTCCGCGACCACAACAGGTAAACCGGAACCCCCAGCAGAACCAGGATCAACCCCGGCCAGGTGTACTGCGGCTTATACCGCAGCAACGCCGCGCAAACGCACGTGGCCATCACGATGTACAACGCCGGCAGGTACGGATAGCCGAAGGCCTTGTAGGGACGCGGCGCGTCAGGTTGCTTGAAGCGCAGCACGAACAGCCCGAGGATCGTGAGGATATAGAAGACCAGCACCGCAAAGATGATGTAGTCGAGCAACTGGCTGTAGGAGCCGGAGACGCAGAGGAACGTGGTCCAGATAGCCTGCACGATGAGCCCCGCGGCTGGTGTGCGGTACCGCGGATGCAGCTTGCCAACGGACCGGAAGAAGAGCCCGTCGCGCGCCATCGCGTAATACGCGCGCGCGCCGGACAGCGTAATGCCGTTGGCGCAGCCGAAGGTGGAGACCATGATCGCCGCCGCCATCAGGTAGCCGCCGAAATGCGGAAAGATCTGTTGCAGCACCGCCGCGCCAATGCGGTCCTCGGCGGCGTACTGCACTCCCCGCGCGAACACAGTCGCGCCGTGCGGATCGCCGTGCAGCGGAAGCACCATGATGTACGCCGCGCTGGCCAGGATATACGAGATCAACACAAATCCCATGCCCAGAGCGAGCGAAAGCGGAACGTTGCGCCGCGGGTGCTTGATCTCTCCCGCGGTGAAGGTCACGTTGTTCCAGGCGTCGGCGGAAAAAAGCGAGCCCACCTGCACCACCGCCAGAATCACGATCAGGTTGACCATCACGATCGGCCCCTGCACGCCCACTTGCACGGGATGCAGCGAACTCCAGCCGGCGTTGCGCCAGAACTGGCTCCAATGGCTGCCGAAGTTGGCCGCGATGGCAAGGCTGTTGCGGCCCACGGTGAATCCCAGAAGAATCAGCCCCGCAAGCGAGAGCGCCTTGGCCACGGTGAAGACGTTCTGCACCAAAGCGCCGAACCTCATGCCGAAGATATTCACGGCAGCGAGGAAAAGGACGACCGCGATGCCGGCCAGATTGGCGGTGCTGATGCCGATCTCCATGTTGCCCAGCACCATGGGGCCGACGAAGGATGGCCGGAACGTGCGCGATGTGCCACAGCCAATGCGTGCTTGAGACTGGGGGGAAAGAAGACGCCGAGGAATTTGCCGAAGGCCACGCAAACGGCGGCGATGGTTCCGGTCTCGATGACGAGAAAGAGCGTCCAGCCGTAGAGAAATCCCCAGAGGGGCCCGAGCGATTCGCGCAGGTAGACGTATTGGCCGCCGGCCCTGGGCATCATGGCGGCCAGCTCGCCGTAGCTGAGCGCGCAGATCATGGTCATGACCGCGGTGACGACCCACGCGGCGAGGTAAAGCGCCGGAGAATCGGTGAGGCGCGCGATATCGCAGTCGACGATGAAGATGCCGCTGCCGATCATGGAGCCGACCACGATCGTGGTGGCGCTGAACAGCCCGAGGCTTTGCACCATTTGCGGGCCGGCGCCGGAGTTCGCCGGACCGGCGTCGAGTTGAGCCGTAGAAGTCGTCATCGCAGTGCTTTCCCCGCTGTTCCTCGCTTGAGTCCGAGGTGCGTGCCCGTCTTGGAGTCGAGAATATTGACTTGATGGTGCCCAGAGGGGGACTTGAACCCCCACGGCCGGTTAAGGCCTGCGGATTCTAAGTCTGATTTCACTCATTCTTGCATAGAGCTGCAAGCTAACGCATGATCTTGAATAAACCTTGTTGATACACTAGATACTGCCCATCTTAAGTTTGCAAAGTCCTGCACTGTCACGTACAGAATCCCGGTTAGAACATGCACCAAAACATGCACCAGATTGATCAGCGAAGACTCCACTGGTTTCCCGACGGCTCGTTGTTTCAACTCGGTTGTTGGGTTGAAGTCGGCCAAAGTTTACCAATGAGTCCGATCCAAGTTGAGGGTTGAATGTCTGTTGTTGAGAACAGCCCAGTGTCGCTCATCGAATGATACCAGGAGGTCGTTGTCGGTGGGTGTGTAGCGCTGGGGGAGGTTGCGTCGCCGGTAGACCATTGCTTCGACTCGCCCACTGGCAGCGTAGCGAGTGATCGGCCGCGCGATCTGCACTCGGGTTCGTCCCGGTCATCTTCTCGATGAAGCGCCGCATTGGGCGTCCTTGCAGCGTTGCCTTCTCGCCTGCTAGAGCTTCCGTTCTGACATCTACCAATCAAGCTTTGCTAAACCGCTATAGGATAAAAAGATCTATCCGGTGTTCGAATCCCCCTCTAAGCGCCATACATTTGTCTATCTTCTTGATTCCATTGTTAAATCAAAGAAAGTAAGCAGTTTAACTGGATTCCATATTGTCCGCATTGTCCTGATCGTACGGCCAATTCAGTCCTGTAGGCCAGTTTCGCATGACAAAAGCTGGGCCGCATGACAACGGCGGAGGGGCACCCGTCACCACATCTCCTCTGAGCCCGTTTCAGAGCCCCACAAGGTGATGGCCTATTGTGACGTGCACATTCACCTTGGCACTCCTTCGTGTAGAGGCATGGGCGAGTGCAAGCTCGCTGACACCTTGAAAGCTTTCTTTTGCTGCACGCAATGCAGCCACAGGAGGAAATCATGGCCGCCGACGATGAGGTACTTAGCTGCGTTTGCGTTCAGTGCGCGCAGAAGATCCTTGCAGTCCTTGGTCATCATGGGCCGGCGCTCCTTTGAAGTCGGCTGCGAATGCATAAGCAGCCTCACTCAGCTCGCAAACCGCGACGAGTCGATCCCCGACTGGCTGGCTCTGCCAGTAGCGAAAAGTCTCAGCTTCCTGCTCCGCGAAATCGGTTACACGGCGGATTGTCTTGTCCACGGCGTTTGCTCCGATCCGCTACTCACTGCCACCAAGCTTACTGCAGCAGCGGCGGCTGTTCCTCGTGGTTGCCGTTGCCGTTCAGTCTCTTCGGGCGGGATGATGACCGCAGCGGCGACCTTGTCTTCTGGCTCGAGATGCAGGATGCGAACGCCCTGGGTGGCGCGCCCAGCGGCGCGAATGGTCTTGGTGTCGCAGCGGATAATTTTGCCGAACTGGCTGATCACCATCAGCTCCGATTGCTCGTCTACGCGCAGAATCGCCGAGGACTTTCCCACTTTTGAAGTCGCCTTCAAGTTGTTGACGCCCTGGGCACCGCGCGCAGTCAAGCGATATTCGTCGATATCGGTTCTCTTCCCGTAACCGTTCTCTGTGACCGTGAGAATGAGATATTTTGTTACGCTGAGCTTCTCGTCCAGTTGCTTGAGTGCTGCCCAGGAGTCCTCGACAGCCTTTTCCGCGGTTTTCTCCGCAGTTTTCAGTTTCTCGCTTTGCGGGTTGGCACGCTTTTCTTCGCGCACCTTCTGCAGCGCCTCCTTCTTTTTGGCGTATTCTGCGCGCAAAGCTTCCAGTCTCGCAGTAAGTCCGAGTTTGGCTGCCTGACCGTCCCGTTCCTCATCGCGGGTCTTGTCGGACGGCGTAATGGCGATGCCGATTACCTGATCGTTCTTCTTTAATGAAATACCTCTGTTGCCAGCGGCGTTCCGGCCCATTGGGCGAAGTCCAACCCCATTACGCTCGGGGTCGTATTCTTCCTCAAATCGAATCGCCATGCCATCGCGAGTCCCGAGGAAGATCGTTTGCTTGCCATCTGTCAGGCATGCGGCAATCAAGTCGTCCTCGCTGTCGATAGCGATGGCGATGATGCCCCGCGACATCACGTTCGAGAAGTCCTTGAGCGGAGTCTTTTTTACGGTGCCATTGCGCGTGGCAAAGAAGATGTACTTGCCCTCTTCTTCGAGATCGCGGACGGGCAGGATGGCGCAGACTTTTTCGCCGGATTGCAGGTCGAGCAGGCTCTGCATCGACTTGCCCTTGCCCGCGGCGCCCACGTCGGGAATCTCGTAGACCTTGAGCCAGTAGACGCGGCCGGTGTTGGTGAAGCAGAGCAGGAACGCGTGCGTGGAGTCGACGATGAGCTGCGAGACGAAGTCCTCTTCGCGGGTCTTCATGCCCATGCGACCCGTGCCGCCGCGGCGCTGCTGGCGGTAGATGGAGATGGGCGTGCGCTTGAGGTAGCCCTGGTGGCTGACGGTAACGGCGACCTGCTCGTCGGCGATGAGGTCCTCGAGCTGCAGCTCCGCGCTTTCGTCGACGATCTCGGTGCGCCGCTTGTCGCCGTACTTGTCGCGGACGTCTTCAAGCTCCTTGACGATGACCGCGCGCAGCTTCTTTTCGCTGGCCAGAATCTCCTCGTACTCGGCAATCTTGAGGCGGAGTTCCTTCAGCTCGTTCAGCAGCTCGTCGATGGAGAGCTGGGTGAGGCGGTAGAGCTGCAATTCGAGGATGGCATCGATCTGGCGCAGGGTGAGGCCGCGCTCCTCGTGGCGCTGGAGCTCGCGGTCCAACTGAATGATGATCTCGGTGCCCTTGCCCCACGCGTAGAGGTTTTCGCGCGCCTCAGCCCGCGAGGCCGACGCGCGAATGATCTTGATGACGGTGTCGAGGTTGTCGAGCGCGATCTTGAGGCCTTCCAGGATGTGCTCGCGCTCGCGCGCCTTGCGCAGCAGGTAGACGGTGCGGCGCTGCACCACGTCGATGCGGTGGTCGATGAAGACGCGGATGGCTTCGGCGAGGCCCAGCTCGCGCGGCTGGCCGTTGACCACGGCCAGGAAGATCATGGAGAAGCTTTCCTGCAGTTGCGTGTGCTTGTAGAGCTGGTTGAGCACGATCTCAGGCTGCGCGCCGCGCTTGAGGCCGATGACGAACCTCATGCCGTCGCGGTCGCTCTCGTCGCGCGTGCGGTCGGCGCCGATGTCGATATCGGAGATGACTTTGTTCTGCACCAGCTCGGCAATGCGCTTGAAGAGCGTGGACTTGTTCACCTGATAGGGAAGCTCGGTGACGACCAGCGCCTTGAGTTCCTTGGTGACGTTTTCCGTAGCCACGCGGGCGCGCATGAGGAAGCGGCCGCGGCCGGTGCGGTAGGCGTCAACGATCCCTGCGCGGCCGTAAAGAATGGCGCCGGTAGGAAAGTCAGGTCCCTTAACGTGCTTGAGGACTTCGGCCAGTCCGGCTTTCGGATTCTTGACCAGATCGATGGCAGCGTTGACGACTTCAGTGAGATTGTGCGGAGGAATGTTTGTGGCCATGCCCACCGCGATGCCGCTCGATCCGTTGACGATCAGGTTGGGGATGCGCGTGGGCAGAACCGACGGCTCCACGGTGGACTCGTCGTAGTTGGGCACGAAGTCGACGGTTTCCATGTCGATGTCGGCCATCAACTCGCCGGTGATGCGCTCCATGCGGCACTCGGTGTAGCGCATGGCCGCGGGCGGATCGCCGTCGACGGAGCCGAAGTTGCCCTGGCCGTCGACCAGCGGATAGCGCATGGAAAACGGCTGCGCCATGCGGACCAGCGTGTCGTAGATGGCCGAGTCGCCGTGGGGATGGTAGACGCCCATGGCCTGGCCGACGACCTTGGCGCACTTGGTGTACTTCTTGTTGTGCTCCAGGCCCATCTCGCTCATGGTGTAGAGCACACGGCGATGCACGGGCTTGAGGCCGTCGCGGGCGTCGGGCAGCGCGCGCCCGATGATCACCGACATGGAGTAGTCGAGATAGGAGCGGCGCATCTCCTCTTCAATGTTGATGGGGACGAGATTCGTGCCGCCGGGAGGGTTCGGCCCATCGAGAGGGAGCTGGGGATTCTGGTCGTCTGCCATAGAGTTTTCGAGGCCCGCGGGAAGGCGGCAGGAAAGGTCCGGAAAAGCGGGGCCGGGTCCGCAGGTCTCTGATGTTATTTTAGTGGTTTGAAGGGGGTTTTAGCAAGGCGGAGAGAAGGAAATAAAGTCTTATTTTGCTTGAATTTATGAGGCGATTTCAACAGTGCGCCGGGCGTTTGAGGGGGTTCGCGCGGCGAGGCCTGTTTTCGCGATCGACTCGGCCTTGCGGGCCGTTGGTATGCCAGCCGGTTGGCGATCGTTCTTCAGAGGAGAATCTGCGCGGGAATTACGGCGATTCACTCTTACTACGACAGACCCGGCAGGCTGATGATGCACAACACTGCCTGAAGAAAAACGATCGCTCCACCCGCCGCGAGCGCCAGGCGGCCGCGTGGGCCTTCGTATGCGTCAGCAAAGACGCCGCCCACAAAGGTGAGCAGAAACGGCAGCGACCAGAGCCAGGGACTTCCCGGCGCGCCGGTCATCACGAGCAGCATCAAGACGGCCGCGCAGAGCAGCGGAACGGTGTTGCCGAAGTAGCGCGACTTGCGCGCGGCCAGATACAGCACCAACGCGGCGGCACAGGCCAGCGAGACTCCGCCGTTCGCGAGCGTCGAAAAGAAGCGCCGGGCCGGATCGATTGAGAACCACAGGAACCCGGCCGACGAACGGAAGACGTAGCTGAATGCGTCGGGCGAGAAGCCGTAACAGGCAAAAACCAGCACGAGGCGCGCCGGCCGCAGCCAGCCAGCACCACGGGCAGCGTCTGGCTCCTGCGGCCCTCGGCGATCCAGACCATGGCAGCCAGCGCCCAGCAGCGCGGCAACGGGAAGCGCCGCAATGTGCGCGGCCGCCGCGACGCCGAAGATGACCGTCAGCAGCACGATGCGCGGGCGCCATTTGCGCCGCGGTCCCTGCATGGCGTGGGCCACTCCGATGCAGGTGTACACGCCGCCAAACACGCCCAGCGCGGCCAGCACTTCAGGATTGGGCGCGACGCAGGCCTTCAGCACAGCCGGCGAGAAGCAGTAGAGCGCCAGCGCCGTGTAGCCGCCCAGATTGCCGTAGAGCCGCCGCGTGACCCACCAGATGCACCCGCCCAGCACGCAGCCGGCAAAGAGAAACGGCAGGCGCAGCAGCAGCAGAATGTGGGTCATCTGATGGCGCAGTTCCCAGGTGCTCAGCTCGCTGCCTGACTCTTGCACCACGCGATTCTCGGGCTTGCGAAAGAGATCGAATCCGCGCTCGAGCGAGCAGGTTGAGGGTGAGCGGAAGCCCGGCGAGCCGGTAGGCCAGAATGCCGTCGTGAATGTTGCCGCAGGAGGTGTAGTAGCCGGCCAGTGGCGAGGGCTTTTCCCAGGTTTCGCGGCCGCAGCGCGCGTATTGGTAATCGCTGTCGGTCAGCGTCTGGCGGCTGGTGAGCCAAAATCCCTGCAGGAGAAAGAGCGCCAGCAGTCCCGCCGCGATCCGTTGCGGCAGATTGAAGCGAAAGCGGCGAAGCATGCCAAACCGGTGGGCCATCACGTTCAAAGCAACCTTACCAGTCTAAACGGTGACTCAAGGAGTCTCCGGTTTCTCGCATCCGAACAACCGCTCCGGTGTTATCCTCATTTGCAAAGGCATGCGTATGAGCAGTTTCTTCACCGTCGGCCACTCCAATCACGCCATTGATATATGGCTTGGCCTCCTGCACCAACACAAGGTCGAGGTAGTGGTCGATACACGTAGCTCCCCCTATTCGAAGTTCGTCCCGCAGTTCGACAGGGAACTCATGCAGCGCTCGCTGGAGCAGGCGGGAATCCGCTATCTTTTTCTTGGCGCCGAATTGGGCGGGCGCCCGGCCGATCCGACCTACTACGACGCCAATGGACACGTCGTTTATGGTCGCCTTTGCGAAGACGCCCGCTTCCGGGCAGCCATCGCGCGTCTCGAAACCGGCATGGAGCGCTTCCGCGTTGCCCTGGTCTGCGGCGAGGAAGACCCCGCCCATTGCCATCGCCGTCTGCTCGTCGGCCGCGTCCTCACCGAGCACGGCAGCACAATGCTTCATATTCGCGGCGATGGTCGTGTCGAGTCCGACGCGCAAGTTGCCGCAGACTCAGGGAAGCCGCTGGTTGACGCTCAAGCAGAACTCTTTGCGGAAATCGAAGAGGACAAATGGAGATCTACAGCATCGGTTTTACCCAAAAGAGTGCCAGCGAGTTCTTCGGCACACTGAAGGCCAACGGCATCGAGCGCCTGCTCGATGTGCGGCTGAACAATACATCGCAGCTCGCCGGGTTTGCCAAGCAGTCCGACTTGCCTTACTTTCTTCGTGCGATATGCGGAGCCGCCTACGAGCACGAGCCTCTCCTTGCTCCTACGCAGGAGATACTCGACGCGTTCAAGAAGCACAAGGGAAGTTGGGACGACTATACGGAAGCCTATCTCGCCCTAATCCGCTCGCGAAAGGTCGAGTCGGTGCTCTCGCAGGACAGCTTCCAGAAGAAGACCGTCTTGCTGTGCAGCGAGCCGACCGCGGAGCATTGCCATCGCAGGCTGGCGCTCGAATATTTGCAGAAGCACTGGAAAGATGTCATCATTCGCCATCTTTAGATTCACATCCGGGAGGTAAGTCTGGCTCGATGAGCTTCGACCGGATTGTCTGTCTTGCCAATTCCTACAAGCACAACCATCGTTGTGTGGCTGGAATCAGTCTTGCTACAAAGCAGTGGATCCGCCTTGTCGGCACGCAGGTTCCCGGCTGCCTCACGCGCCAGCAGACCTGCTACTCAGACGGCACGGAGGCCGCAATTCTCGATGTATTCGAAGCCGAGCTTGGCGAAAGATGCGGTTCCAACTGCCATCCGGAAGATGTATTGAGCGCTGAAAGACCCTGGCGGCCGGTCCGGCGTTTCGACGAACCGCGCGACGCGAGCTTTCTCGCCGGGTACGTGAATAAGGGGCCGGCTGTGTTGCAAGGCTATGGAGATCGGGTCTATGCGCGGAAACTCGAAGCTGCTCCGGCCGATAAGTCTCTCGAACTCATTCATCCGGAAGATCTGTGGTGGTGGATTCGCGAAGAAGACGGCAAACGCAAGAACCGGGCTCTTTTTCGAGCCGGTCACGTAAACCGCGCCCGCTACGATCTGGCGGTCACCGATCCCGCCTGGCTCGACCGGCTTCACCATTTGGCGGCCGGCATCTATCCACATTCGCTTCTTTTTCAAAGAGAAGCTCTCCAAAACCTTCCTTACCGTGAGCCTGAGCGAGACCTTCGAGAATTTTCATTACAAGCTGGTGGCGGGAGTCGTGAATCTGCCGGCTTAAAGCGGTTCCACAATTCACGTGCCCTTTCCGGCGTCTTGCAGGGTGGCTTTTACTTCCACCCCACAGACGAAGACCTGTCTGTGGGGACCCCGGTTGATGAAAAAGCCACTTCGCGGATGCGGGCGTGGGTATAGCAATTGTGGAACCGCTGTAGACCCATTCCGTCTACGTCGTTGATTGCACCGCAGCCCCGGCCCGTTACACTTCTCCTCGCATGGCGATAGCCAGCAGCAACAATCTGGAACGTTTGGTCGCCGCAGCCCACGAAGCGCACAGAAACACGAAAGCCGCCCCGAAGGGCGGCTTCCATGGCAAACGCGTTCGTCTCAATTGAAGATCGCGCCGACGGTGTCGTCGAAGGTCAGAGTGACCTGGCAACTGTTGGGTCCTGCCGCTGTTATACCAGCGAGGGGCACGCAGTTGTAGGACCATCCACCAAAGGCTCCTGCACCGGCCGGCGCCGTGAGGGTAACGGTGGTGCCAACGGGATAGGTTGCTACGCAGACCGAACCGCCCAGACCTGCGCCAGTGGAGCCGGGGCCGCAGTGGAGTACATTCGGCGTGCCCGTGGCGGAAGGAGCTGTTACGAGCCAGTTGGTTGTGTTCAAGCCCTCGTTATAGACCGTGAGGGTGGACAGGAGCGAGGACGCCTCTGAACCCGGATAGCATGAGCCGGCGGTTGTGGGCGTGGGCAGAACCAGCGGACAACTGAAGGTTGCCGTAGCCGTCTGGATCGATCCGGTTTGCGGTCGGTTGCTTCCGCGATAATGGTGGCGCTGCCGTTGCCGTAAGCGGTGGCAACTCCGGCGTCGGCTCCCGGATTCGGAGCTCCCGTTCCGTTGGTGTTGACGGGGAAGACGCTGGGCGCAGAGGTCGACCACGTAACCGAGTTGGTGAGGTCTCTGACCGTCGGAGGTGTCGAATACGTCCCGATGGCCAGGAATTGCCCTGAATCGAGCAAATTGCCCACCGTGATCGAGCTGGGAATGATCTGGAGCGAAAGCAGCGGTTCCGGCGCCGGCGTGAGTGTCACGTTGACCGTCGAGTAGTTCGACACCAGCGATCCATCAGGGTTTTTCAACTCCGCAGTGATCGTGCTGGTGCCCAGGCTCACTCCGGTGGCCAGGCCGTTGCCTGAGGCAAGCCCGGAGGTGACCGTGGCAACCGAGGGAATGCTCGAAAGCCACGTCATCTGCGGGGAGTTGGTTACATCTTCCTCAAGGCCGTTGGCTCCTAATGTGGCAAGCGCAATGAATTGTCCCGTCTGGCCTGAGGCGGAGACGGACTGGGAGCCGGGAACGATGGTGACAGCGGTATATTCTTCGGTCGATCCGCCGTTTCCCGGGGACCCGCTTCCCACTGTAAAGGTCGCAGTGCCCGTCAGCGTGTTTCCGCCGCTAGGATAAGTCGCGGTGATCGTGACTGTGCCCAGGCTCACTGCGGTGGCAAGCCCAGTGGAGGCGCCGATGGTGGCAATCGACTGGCTGCTTGAACCCCAGGTGGCCGAGTTGGTCACGTCGACCGTGGCCCCTGTGGCAGTGGTCTCAATGGCCTCGAATTGGGCCGTGTCCCCCACCATCGTCACCAATTGAGTGTTCGGGATAATTGCGATCGATGACGGACTCCCTCCTCCTCCCGAGCTGCCCGATACCGTGAGCGAAGCCGTCGCCGAAACAACCCCCGTATATCCATTGATGCTGGCAGTAATCGTCGTTGTGCCCGCTGAAACGCCGGTTGCAACTCCCGTGGGACTGATGGTGGCCACGCCGGGCACGCTCGAAGTCCAGGTTGCCGGTATCGGTGACGTCCTGTGTGCGTGGAGGGATGGTTGTTCCCGTGACCGTAGACTCCCAGTCGCCGTAAACTGCGCGGTTTGGCCCACCGAGACCGATTGCGATGTGGGCGAAACCGAGATTGAGACCGCCAATGGATTGGTGCAACCGGCTATCGGCAGCGCGATAGCGATGAGGAGAAGCAGCCGCGGCGAAAGAACTCGATCATGCATGGTTGACCTCCGGAGCCTGCAGACCGCTTTGACGTTGATCGAATCATCGTCATGGCAGACTCTCGCTGGCCTGTATGCCTTCGACTATAGGGCATCTATTCAGTGCACCGCAGTCACACGAAGGTGTTACTTTTTGCTTGGCATCAAGACAGTCAATAAGCGTCATAGCGCGTCCGCATCGACTTTTTGCGGCCGCTTCGAGCATCGCCTTGGTCACGTCTGCGCGCCGCAATGCCCCGCTTCGCCGCGCTGCAGGCCTTGCCGTGCTCGGCTCGATCATCGGCCGCCTGTCCTTTCTTCTTCCCGGTGATTGTTTTGCCGTGGCCTTCGGGAACGGCTACACTTCTCCTCAGCATGACTGATCGCGCGCGACAACACTCCGGAACGCCTGGTGAGCGCCGCGCGCGCCGACGAAGAGCAGAGTTTTGAGCTCAAGTTGCGCCCCCGCTGGCTGCGCGAGTTCATCGGCCAATCAAAAGCCAAGGAACAGCTTGCGATCGCTCTCGAGGCGGCCAGCTCGCGCGGCGAAGCGCTGGATCACGTGCTGCTCTTCGGCCCTCCGGGATTGGGCAAAACCACGCTCGCCACCATCATCGCCAACGAACTCGACGTGGGCTTTCAGCAGACCTCGGGGCCGGCGCTCGTCATCCAGGGCGACCTGACGGCGATCCTTACCAACCTGCGCGAGCGCCAGGTGCTCTTCCTCGACGAGATTCACCGCCTGCAGCCGGTGCTCGAAGAAAAGCTCTACACCGCGCTCGAGGATTACAAGCTCGACATCATCATCGGGCAGGGACCGGCGGCGCGCACCCACGTGATGGAGATTCGGCCGTTCACGTTTATCGGCGCCACCACGCGGCCCGGCCTGCTGAGCTCGCCGCTGCGCTCGCGCTTCGGCATTCTGCTGCGCCTGGAGTTCTACACGGAAGAGGAACTGCGCGTCATCGTCGAGCGCTCGGCCGAGGTGCTGCAGATTCCCATCGACCCCGACGGCGCGGCCGAGATTGCGCTGCGCTCCCGCGGCACGCCGCGCATCGCCAACCGATTGCTGCGCCGCGTGCGCGACTACGCGCAGGTGCGCGGCTCGGGAACCATCGACCGGCCCACGGCCAACGCGGCGCTGACCATGCTGGAAGTGGATGCGCACGGCTTCGACGAGATCGACCGGCGGCTGCTGCTGACCATCATGCAGAAATACGATGGCGGGCCGGTGGGCCTGGGCACGCTGGCCGCGACGCTCGCCGAGGAAGAAGACGCGCTCGAAGAGGTCTACGAGCCGTTCCTCATTCAGATCGGATTTCTCGACCGCACTCCGCGCGGCCGCGTGGCCACGCGCCTGGCTTACGAGCACTTTGGCATCGCAGTGCCGGGCCGGCAGACGGGGTTGTTTTAAGAATCAGCGAGGTTAGCCGCGCTTCGCGCGTGTTGGCGCGGCCAGCGGAGTTAGTGAAACGGAGAAGAAACATGTCCCTCACCGAATCGACCATGCTCGAACTTGGCACCATTGCACCGGATTTTGCGCTTACCGATGTTGTGAGCGGCAAAACGGTCCACCGCGACGATTTTCGCGGCAACGAGGCGCTGCTGGTCCTGTTCATCTGCGCCCACTGCCCCTATGTGAAGCACATTGAGAAGTCTCTTGGCAAGCTCGGCGCCGACTACGCCGGCAAGCCGCTGGCGATCGTCGCCATCAGCTCCAACGATGTGACCACGCACCCGGCCGACAGCCCTGCGGGCTTGAAGCAGCAGGTCAAAGATAACGGCTTTAACTTTCCCTATCTCTATGACGAATCGCAGGCCGTGGCGCACGCGTACAAGGCCGCCTGCACGCCCGATCCCTATCTCTTCGACGCCGATTTCCGGCTCGTGTATCGCGGCCAGTACGATGCGAGCCGGCCCAGCAACGGAATCCCGGTGACCGGAAAAGATCTGCGCGCCGCGATCGATGCGGTGCTTGCGGGCAAGCCGGTTCCCGCCGGAACAGAAGCCGTCGATCGGCTGCAACATCAAGTGGAAGCGTGAACAGGCGGAGTTGGCGCCGCTTCGCGGTCGCTAGCGGAGTTGGTTTCTTGCGGAGGCTCTGCTCGCTCCGCTAACCCCGCCATCTCTGCTGACTCCGCCTCTTCTTCCTACAGCGCGGGTGAGTCGTCGCCCAGCATCGCTTCGCGCACAATTTTGATGGGCGGAAAGCCCTGGCGCAGAAAATCGTCGTGGAACTTTTCCAGCGAGAATGCCGCGCCTTGCTTCTTCTTCACGTCGTCGCGCAGCTTCATGATTTCGAGTTTGCCGAGCGTGTAGTAGAGATACGTCGGATCGCCCGCGCCGCGCTTGGTTTCAACCACCGCGTTTTCCCGTGACTGGTAGCCCTCTTTTTGGAAGAAGTCCTCGGCCCGCTCGACGCTCATCTTGCCGGTGTGCATCTCAATGCCGACGATGAAGCGCGCATTGCGGAGCAGCGCATCCTGCAACTGACCCAGCCGCAGTAGCTTCGCTTCGCGCTCGTCCTTAGCACCCGTTCCCGGCTGTCCGTAGCCTTCGTCCAGCATCATTTGCTCGCAGTAGTGCGCCCAGCCCTCCACGTCGGTGTTTGCGCTCAGAAGCTTGCGCACTTTACTCGGGGCCTGCGGCAGCCACAGGAATTGCACGTAGTGACCCGGATACGCCTCGTGTACGGCGGTCGAAATAACCGTGCCCACATTGAAGCCGTGCATATAGCCGTCGACCTCAGCCGGCGTCATTGACGGATCGGGCAGTGTGACGTTGAAGTAGGCTTCTGTCGCGAGGGTCTCGTAGGGGCCCGGCGTGTCCATGCTGGCAGTAGTGGTGGCGCGCTCGAATGGCGGAGTCTCCTGCACGATGGGCAGCACGTCCGATGGAATCGTGACGATGTGATGCTCTCTGATGAAGCTCACCAGGCTGCTAAAGGTCGCGCGGAAGGCGTCGAGAAGTTGATCGGACACCGGATGATCTTCGCCCAGTTCTTCGAGCACCGCGCGCGGATCCTTGCCCGGTTCGAGCTCGGCGGCCACCTGTTTGAAGTGGTCCTGATTCTTGCGCAGGTCGGCCTAGCCGATTTCGAGCAGCTTGTCGAGAGGCAGATCGACCATCTCGTCGTACTCGAGTTTTTTCTGGAATGTATCGGCGCCGATGCGAAAATCCCCGTTGGACCGCGCCAGCAGATCGCTCTTGAGCCACACGAGATAATCGTTGAGCGCGGCGATGACAGCTTCGTTGGTGGTAGCAAATTCCGCTTTGAGCGCCGCATCATTTGCGCCGGCAAAAGCCTGCGGCACGTCGTGCTCGAAGAAGCTGATAATATCCGGCAGTTGCTCGATGGCGATCTCGAGTGAAGATACGCGGAGGGTTATTGAGATTCTCGCGTGCTGCGGCCAGCAGCGTGGGCATTTGTTTCTCGCGGGAATTGAGCGACCGGAGCCGCTCGTCAGGCGGCGCGAACTTCCGCTCCATCAAAACGAAAGCGGCGTTGGCGCATGTGCTCGAATAGGTATCTGCATTCTTCTCCCACGGACGGATGGTTTCGAGCGTCAGCAGCTGCGAGCGGATGTTGTTGAGCACGATTTCACGGTCGCTGCGCGGAACAAAGTCAGCCGCCGAGTCGTCCGGAACTATTGCCTCGATCCGCTGTTCGTAATTCTTCAGCGCTGCAATCTGGGCGTCGATGTTCTTGCGCGAAAAGTCTTCGAGCTGCCCGTCGTACTGGTGGAACCCCACCTGCGTGCCCGCCGACGGAGCGTAGTGAAAGTACACCTGGTCAAAGTACTCGTCCGTCACTTTTGCAAACTGCTGTTTCCAGTCCGCCGTTGCACCGTGCGCGCCGATCGCAGACAACATAAGTACTCCTATCGCACTCAGGGTGGCTACTCGTTTCATGGTCCCTCTCCATTTTGCCCCGATCGCTTACGCGTTCACCGGCGCCGGAGCCAGAGTGGCGAGCAATTCTCGAATCTCGAGCAGCACTTCATCGGGCCGCGTAGCCCGCAGCGGAAGCTTGAGCAATCCCTGGGGCGTGAATTGCGCGCCGCGCCTGGCGTTGCGCGACACCAACTGCATCAGATGCGCCGGGTCGACGGTCGCGTTCTCCATAAAGCGGATTTGCAGCTCGCCGCGTTTGCGGTCGACCTGCGCAATGCCGAGGCGCTCGCACTCGAGGCGCAGCAGCGCCGCTTCCAGCAGGTAAACGGTTGCATCCGGCGGCGCGCCATAGCGGTCTTCGATCTCGGCGCGCAACTCGTTGACCGCGGTCTCGGTGCTCGCGCCGGCGATCTTCTTGTAGAGGCGCAGGCGCTGGTTCTCTTCCGGTACGTAGCTCTCGTCGATGCGCAGCGACAGGCCCAAATTGAGCTGCGTGGCCGGCCGCTCTTCGCTGGCCTCGCCCTTCATTTCTTTCACCGCGGCCTCAAGCATCGACGTATACAGTTCGAATCCGACCGCCTCGATGTGGCCGCTCTGCTCGCCGCCGAGCATGTTGCCTGCGCCGCGCAGCTCCAGGTCGAGCGCGGCGATTTTGAATCCCGCGCCGAGGTCGCTGAACTCCTTGAGCGCGGCGAGGCGGCGGCGCGCGATCTCTGTCAATTCGTTTTCCGGCGGGATGAGCAGGTACGCATAGGCGCGCCGGTTGGAGCGGCCCACGCGCCCGCGCAACTGGTAGAGCTCGCTGAGTCCGTGGCGCTCGGCGCGATTGATGAGGATGGTATTCGCGAGGGGAATGTCGAGGCCGTTCTCGATGATGGTGGTGGCTACGAGCACGTCGAACTCGTGACGCATGAAGGCGAGCATGACTTTCTCGAGATCGTTTTCGCCCATCTGGCCGTGCGCCACGGCCACGCGCGCCGTAGGCGCCAGCTCCTGGATGCGCGCGGCAATCTCGTAGATCGATTCGACGCGATTGTGCACGAAAAACACCTGCCCGCCGCGTTCCAGCTCCACTTCGATGGCCGAGCGCACGATCTTCTCGTCGAAGCGCGCCACCACGGTCTGAATCGCCATGCGATCTTTGGGCGGGGTCTCGATGATGCTCATGTCGCGCAGGCCGACGAGCGACATGTGCAGCGTGCGCGGAATCGGCGTGGCGCTCATGGCCAGCACATCGATCTCCTTGCGCAACTGCTTCAGCCGCTCCTTGTGGCGCACGCCGAAGCGCTGCTCCTCGTCGACGACCAGCAGTCCGAGGTCCTGGAACTTGATGTCCTTCGAGAGCAGCCGATGCGTGCCGATGAGAATGTCCACGCGGCCCGTCGCCACGCGCTCGACGATGTCCTTCTGCTCCTTCGCGGTGCGGAAGCGCGAGATCATCTCGATGTGAATGGGAAACTGCGCGAACCGCTGCTTGAAGGTTTCGAAGTGCTGAAAGCTGAGCACTGTGGTGGGCGTGAGCACCGCGACCTGCTTGCCGTCCTGCACAGCCTTGAAGGCGGCGCGCATGGCTACTTCGGTTTTGCCGTAGCCCACGTCGCCGCACAGCAGGCGGTCCATGGGCGTCGGCGACTCCATGTCGTACTTGACGGCGCGAATCGCCGTGATCTGGTCGTCGGTCTCGCTGTAGTCGAATGCGTCTTCGAACTCGCGCTGAAACTCGTTGTCCTTCGAGAACGCGGTGCCTTGTGCGGTGTGCCGCTCGGCATAGAGCTTGAGCAATTCGGCGGCCATATCCTGCATGGCCTTGCGCACGCGCGCCTTGGTTCTGGTCCATTGCTGCGAGCCGAGCCTGTTCAGCACCGGCGCGGGGCCGGTGTCGGTCGAGCGGTATTTCTGAATCAGGTCGAGCCGCGTGAGCGGAACGTAGAGCTTAGCGCCCTCGGCGAACTCCAGAATCATGAACTCCACCGAGAGGCCGTCCTGCACGATCTCCTTCAGTCCCTGGTACTGCGCGATGCCGTGCTCCACGTGCACCACGTAATCGCCGACGCCGAGGTCGCGGAAATCGGAGACAAACGCCGCGGTCTTCGATTTCTTGGGCACCGGCCGCGCCGCCACGTCGGCCTCGTCGGAGAGATCGTTGGCGCCGAAGACGATCAGGTTTGCGTCGGCAAAGACGACGCCCGCCGCCAGCGGCGAGCGCACGATCACCGGCACGCGCAGATCGCCGGCCATGTAGCTGGCTTCTTCGAGCATGGTGTCGCCAGGGCGCGGCGCGCGGCTGCCCAGCCGGTAGGGAACCTCGTATTCGCGAAGAACCGTCGCCAGGCGCTCCACGTCGCCCTGGTGGGGAGCGGCAAGCACGATGCGCGTCTCCGTCGCCATCAGGTTTTTCAACTGCTCGGTGAGCGCGGGAATGGAGCCGTGGAAACGCAGCGTGGGCCGCGTGGGCAGCTCGATTTCGCCCAGCGTGGCGTCATCCTCGAGCACGTCCACCGCGCCCAGTTGATCGAGATCGAGGCCCATGTGCGCAGCGAGCGACGCCTGCAGGACTTCGGGGCGCAGATAGATGTCTTCCGGGCGGACGAGCGAGCCGATGCCCGAGCGCTCATGGCGCTGCTCGACCTTGTTCCACCAGCGGTCGATCTGGTTGCGCACCATGGCCGGCTCGTCCACAAAGAGCGCGCTGCGCGGCAGAAGCGTGAGCAGCGAGCGCTCCGCGCCGGCGACGGACGCGAAGAACTCCCAGCCCGGAAAGACGCTCACGCCGCCGGCCGCGGCGGCTTCGGCCGCCATCTCTTCATCGTCGATGTCATTTTCGATCTGGATGCGCTGCCGGCTCAGACGCCCATTCACCGCGGCCAGCAGGTGCTCGGTCACCGGCGTCTCCGTCAGCGGCAGCAACTGCGTCTCGTCCAGCCCGCTCTGCGAGCGCTGCGTCTCGGGATCGAACTTGCGGATGGTCTCGATCTCGTCGCCGAAGAACTCGATGCGCACGGGGCGGTCGGACTCCGGCGAGTACACGTCGAGAATTCCGCCGCGACGCGTGAACTGCCCCGGCATCTCCACGAGATCCATCTGCGTGTAGCCGACGCTGGCCAGGTGCGCGGTGAGCACTTCGACGTCGACCTCTTCGCCGCGCTTGAGCGTGACGGCCAGGCCGGCGTAGTACTCGAGATCGAAGAGCTTGAGCGCCGCCGATTCGACGGGCGCGATGAGAATATCGACGGCGCCGGTGGAGAGCTTCCACAACGCCGCCGCGCGCTGCTCCTGCACGTCGGGGTGCGGCGAAAGATTTTCAAAAGGAAGCACATCGTGGGCGGGAAAACGCACCACGCGCGCGGGATCGACGGCGCCGGTCAGCTCGCATCCGGCCTTGAGCAGCGGCTCCAGCGCCTCGGCGGCCTTGTTGTCGGCCACGATCACGATCACCGGCTGCTTGGCGGCCCGCGCCATCAGCGGCAGGTAGAGCGCCCGCGCCGTCGCGGTCAATCCGGACACACGCCGCCGCCCCGCACCCAGGCTCAGGTGCCTGCGAACGCGCTCAAATCCCGGGGCATGCTCCAGCTCCGCGAAAATTTCGCGGACAAACGGGAGGATCATCAGAGTTCAGTTTAGCAGTGATCGCATCCCAGCAAACTTCTGCCGGCGGCGCCAAGGTTTTAAGAGATTGGCGCTGGCTCGTTCAAGCGTTCCGCAAGATCGCCGCATGACTGCGACGAACTGCAGGTTGGCTCACGCTTTTCATCCCGGCTTGGCGCGCAGCATGGAGTTCCTTCTGGAAGCTCTCCTGGGTCACATGGCCGGAGGGCTCGGCGAAGAATAGCAAGCCGCCAGGTTTGAGCGCGGTCGCCGCCTCGTTGAAGAACGCTTCAGCCGAAGGCATCTCATGGACCACAGCGAACGCGAGCACAAAATCCACTGCTCCCTTCAGGTCGTCAAGCTCCATGCTTTCCGGCTTCGCGAGCCGCGTTTCGACGCGTTCCTGCACGCCGGCCTTTCGTGCGCGGCGCTGCAAACTGCTCAGCATCTTTGGCTGAATATCCACCGCGACCACGCGTCCGGCCGGGCCAACCATGCGAGCCAACGGCAAAGTGAAGAACCCCATACCCGGCCCCGGCTCAAGCACCGTCATTCCTTCCCGGACATAAGGCTCCAGCAGGTTTTCAGGATTCCCCGCCATCCATCGGCGCGCGGGGCTGGCCAGGAGATAACCGATCCACCACGGACAAACACGTTCCGCCATCTCACGTCCATTCCTTTCGCAAGAGTTCGATTGCGAAATTGCCGATGGGGAATGGCCGGACTTCTCCGCAACTGCACAGATTTTACTCAACTTCTGTTGCTGTGGTATTACGCGAGTCCTGTTGTTCTGGTTCGCGCTTTCAGAAGATCTCGCCAGGCATTGCGCCTAGCCGGGCGACTCGTTCAGTCGATGCGCGGCGTTCCGCGGCGCAGACACCAGTCCGGTGATGCCAAAGACCACGATCAGAACGAGGGCGATGAAGAAGTAGTACGCCATGGGGTGCGCCCAGCCCGGCGAATAGTTCAGGTCCTGGCCCACCCACAGCAGCAGGATGGTGGCGATCACCGCAAATTGGCCGGCGATCACCAGGAACGTGTGTCCCAGGTCGCGCCGCTTGTCCAGCGCCTCCACCTGGTCGGGGGTCAGAGTTGCGCTCTTCGGGGGGAAGAAGGGAATTTGCCATCGCTTTCTCCTCGCCGGCCTTGCTTGTGACCTCCGCGTCCGGCGCTCTCTATTTTCGATTCAATCACACGCCGCCCGACCCGCGCCAGCCGGCCGCAAGCCAGCGCGCGCGAGCGAACCTGAGCAGCGTTGCAGCACTACTGCGGCGGATACCCGACCGATTGCGCGTAAAGAACGCTGCGGTCGGCACCCAAGCCGAGCTTCGCGGCCACGTCCTGCGCATGCACGGTGTAGAACCACGCGTTCAGCCCTTGCGACGCCGCGAACAGGTACACATTCTGCCCGATGAACCCGCACGTCCACCTGTGCGTAGTCGTCCTTGGCCGGAGCCACGTAGATAATGGTTACCGCAGCGTGGGCCGCGGGCGCCGGACTGATCGCACCGCGCACATCGCCCGATAGCACCGGTCGCAGCAGGTTCTGCTCTGCATCGTAGACGTAAACGCCGTCGGCCAGCACGACTTCAAGCGTGATGTCCTGCGTGTTGTGCGCCGAGGGCGCGGTGCGGCCCAAGTCCGGTTTCACCGCGCGCGGGCGATTCACGCCAAAAGCCGCCCAAAGCAGGTTGGAGAGCGTCTGCAGCGGCAGCGGCTTGTCTATAAAGGCGCGCGTCGTCTTGCGAGCGGCCAGCGCCTGCATCAGCGGCATGCCGCCGGTCATTTCAGGATTTGGAAGCTGGATGGGCTTGAGCTCGGCCGCCAGCACCGGCGTGGAGCCCTGGTGCGGACCAGCCAGGAAACGCGCACCCCACACCAGGGCGATCGTTGCCACCGTCACCGCCGTCCATCGGGCGGCATTTCGTGCCTGGATTCGCATGGTCTCACCTCGAAACATCAGGCTAGGCACGCCAGCCTCCGGAGGTGTGCGGATGAGGGGGAAGAGAATTGTTGCGCCGCAAGGTCAGTTCCACAATGTAGTGCTACCTAACGGCTCACGCAAGATAGCCGAGTCGAACGCTCATGCATGCGCGTACCCCGCAGCCCGCGCCAGCTATTCCGTGAGGAAAGCCAGCGACTGCAGCGAGGTAATCTCAAACGGCTTGCGGCAGCGGATATTGGCGCACTGGAGCTTGTCGTCGCGCCGCACCATGTAGGACTGCGCCTTGGCGAAGCGCGCCCGGTCGCGCTCGTCGGCTCCGCGCGGCAGTTGCGCGCGCTTGCGCCGCACCACCCAGGTCACCTTGTACTCCGCCGCCTGGCCGCACTTGGGGCAGGTGAGGCTGTGCGTGCGCTGTTCCGTCGTCTCGTTGAAGAATTCCCGCTCATCCATCTCTGCTTTTCCTTTGCCGTCCGGCGCTATGGATTGTCGTCGCCGCCAACCCGTGCGTCCGGTGAATCCACGCCAGCACTTTCGCGCCGTCCGAATCTATTCCATACTCATCCTTGCCATGGCGAAACGCAAGCCAGCCCGGTTTTCTGCCGCGAAGGCCGTCAAGGCCAACGCCCGCGAGCGCGTGGGCCAGCCCAAACCCTCGCGCGTTTTGGTAGACAAACCGCGCACCGGGCGCAAGGCTAAACACAAACCCGAGGCTCGACGAGATTATCCGGCAGGAGGAGTAGGCATGGCCAAGGCGGTGGGCATCGGTGGTGTTTTTCTGAAGGCGCGCGACCCGCAGGCGCTCGCACGCTGGTACGCCGAGCACCTCGGCATCCCCGCCCAGGATGGCGGTTCGCTGGCATTCGACGGCCCGGAATCGACTGGCATGACGGTCTTCGCCCACTTTCCGCTCGACACGGAGTATTTTGGCGAGGGCGCGCAGCAAGCGATGGTCAATTTCAGAGTCGACGATCTGGACGAACTGCTGAAGCAGTTGGCCGAGGCCGGCGTTCGCATCGATCCCAAACGCGAGGATTATCCCTACGGCCGATTCGCCTGGGTTTGGGATCCGGAGGGCAATCGCGTGGAGTTGTGGCAGCCGCCTCCAGTTGAGAATGACCGGCCTGCATAAGCGTCGAAGCGCACTTCAGGGATGTTGCCCGCTGTAGGGGCCAGGGAGCGACGACTCAGCCGGCTGCTGGCCTGGACTCGGCGCTACAGCGGTTCGCTTGGAGTAGATGCGGAATTCCACTACGAGGTCGAGCATCACCGGGACCGGCTTGCCATCCTTGATCGCCGGCTGGAATGTAGCCTTGCGAATCGAGTCGGCGGCGCTCTCGTCGAGACCGAAGCCAATGGGCCTTGCGACGGCGATTTCACCGGGCTTGCCGTCAGCGCCGATCACGACGTGATAAAGGCACATACCGGCCACCCCGTGGTCCTGCGCGTACTGGTTCGACGGCGGCTCGAAGGTTGAGACCAGGCGGGCCTTCTGATCGACCGCGCTCTGCCGAAGAACGGCGGGATCGGCGGGCCGGTCTTCCGGAGGAGCCGCGGCATTCTCTGCCTGCGCTTCGCCGGCGCCGGTCGCATCGGCAGGCGGAGCTTGCGCTGGTGAGGGGGCCGCTGTTGGCGCTGGGGCCGCTGCCGTTTTCGGCGCCGGCTTCGCGGCTTTGCCCTTTTCCTTCTTTTCCCTCGGCTTCACTACCAGCTCGCGGTCGATGGTGATCTTGACCACTTTTTTCTTCGGCGTGATGTTCACGTGGTCGACGGCTTTGGTGGGATCTTCGTAGGGCAGCGCGCCGAGGAAGTGCAGACCATAGCGCTGTCCTTCAAGCTCCAGCTTGTGTTTGGTCAGACGCACTTTGTCGATCTGGATTCCGCTCAGCGTATAGGAGCCTTGCGGCGAGTGGCCGACCAGAACGCCGTGCTCGTTGTAACTCAGATCGTTGTCCAGGTAGCCGCCGCGCAGAAAAAGCTGCTTGCCGACGAGCAGCCGGCGGATCTCATCTTCGGTGATCTCTCCGGGCTCGGAAAACGGGGACGCGGCCTTTTGCGAAACCGAGGGCGATAGCGCTGGCTCAGGCTGGCTTCCGGATGAAGCGGCGGAAGGGGTGGGTCGGCTCTCTTGAGACGCAGCGGGAGGCGCCGGCGCCGCTTGTGGGGCCTGGTCGGCGGCAGGTTGTTGCGCGGCGGGCTGGGATTCCGGCGAAGGGGCGGCAGCTGCTTGCTGTGCCTTCACTCCGGTGAGAGCGGATGGAGCCAAAACGACAGCCATCATGGCGCCCAAAACGAGCATGCCGAGGCGTGCAGGAGACACTGCAAACGAGAAGACGCGAAAACGAAAGATCGTGTGAGGCATGGGGGAGCCTTCGAACGCAACTTTATCAGGAATTCCCGATGGTTCGCAGTGAATTTTCGCCGGTAGTAACCAGCTTGCACTCCCAGCTCGAACCGAATTCTAAATCGGCTTTATCGTTTCAGCCGCCACAGAATTCGGCGGAACAATCCCAGAATGCGCTCCGCATCGCGCCTCGTCAGAGCCAGCCTGCGCAGCAGCAGATGCAGGTCGTGCCGGTTGGCTTTGCGCATCGAGGCGGGCGAGTAGTTGGCGGCGGTCATCGTTTCATCCACTACCTCGGCCAGCAATTCCAGATCGCGCGAGGAAGCCGGAGCCGCGGCGTCGCTGGCTGCGCCTCGCTCCACATCCGGCGCTGCCGTCTCGTCGATCCGCGAGGCGATCGCATACAAGCAGACTGCGACGGCCTGACCAAGATTCATCGAGGGCTGGCGCGCATCAGTCGGAATTACGGTGAGCACATGACAGTGCGCGAGGTCCTCCTGCGTCAGGCCGCGCTTCTCCGAGCCAAAGACGAGGGCCACACGCCCGCCGCGCTCGATCTCCTGCGCTACCCGCGGCGCCAGTTGAGGCAGCGGAACCACCGGCTGCTCCGCCTTGCGGCGGTCGAGCGATCCCGTGCTCACCACCAGCGTGCAGTCGGCCACAGCCTCCGCCAGGCGCTCCATGCTTCTTGCGTTTTGGAGCAAGTTTTCGGCGCCAATTGCCGACTTCGCTTCGCGCCAGTGCGCTTCATACGGAGCGACGACCGCGAGCCTCGAGAAGCCGAAGTTCGCCATCGCCCGCGCAGCCGCTCCTATATTAAGGGGATTGCGCGGAGAGACCAGCACGATTTCCAAGCATTCGCGATGGGCTTTGGTAAGCAAGAAGTCATTCTAGCTTCCCAGCGACTGCATCGCTGGACACGCCAACTGTCCAGGCGTATGCTCATCACCGAATTCCGGCCCATTCATTTGATCTGTTTTCCGCTACCGCAGAGGCAGCGCGGCGTGCTCCGTCCGCGTCTCCGGAAAGGAATCCCTCATGGCGAATTTTCTCAGGGCGACTTCATTGTCGTGCTTAGCATCAGTCGCCGCATTGCTCGCGACCGTCGCATTCGCCTCCTCCGCCGCCGCACAGGAGGAGATTGCTCCACCGCAGGGCAAAGGCCGCGTGGTCGTCTTCGTCTCCGGCATGGCCGGACCCAAACATGACAAAGCTCTCGCCGATGACATCGCCACGCTCGGATACGATGTGGTCGTCTACGACGGCCGCAAGATGGAGAAAGCGCAGGGCGAAGCGCTCAGGGCCGACATCGAGCAGGCTCAGCAGATGCCGCACGCGCTCCCCGGAAAAGTGGCGGTTGTTGGCGTATCTCTGGGCGGCGGATATTCGCTGGCCTTCGGCTCTCGGTGGCCCGATCTGGTGGCTCAAGTGATCGTGTGGTATCCGGCCACTGTGTTCCTTCGAAGGATGCCCGGCTTCATCGGCTTCGTTCGGGTTCCGGTGCTGATGTTTGCCGGCGAGGCCGACAACTTTGAGAATTGCTGCCTCATTAGCACGGCGCGTTCTCTCTCCGCCGATGCCGCAATCGTCAAGGCTCCTTTCGAGCTCGTCACTTATCCCGGCGTCAATCACGATTTCATCAGGGGAGGAATGAACTACGACGCGGCAGCGTACAAGGACGCTTTCGATCGCACGGCGGCTCGGCTGAGAGCCGCCCTTGGCGATTGATCGCCGCATACCCGGCGCCCCAGGACACAAGTTCCTCGGCGCAGCCACATAAATCAGCGCTTGCGCAACGCCCCTATACTCCGGCCGCAAGAATGTTCTAGCCTCAAAGCGTGCTCCTGACCAACACAGCCACGGCGGCATTGAACGAGCTCAGCCAGGCGCCCATCGTGCGCTTCTCGGTGCTGGCGCTTAGCTCCATCTTTTTTCTGGTCGATCCGTTTGCCGCAATTCCTTCGTTCCTGGCCATCACGCAACATGCGGAGCCCCTGCGACGCAAGCGCATGGCGCGCAAGGGCGCGCTGACCTGCTTCATCGTGCTCACCAGCTTTGCCGTTGCGGGGCAGCTAATCTTCCGCATGTTCGGCATCACTTTGCCGGCATTTGAAATCGCCGGCGGGCTGATTCTGCTGCTCATCGGTCTCGACATGCTGGAGGCGCGACGGTCGCCCACGCAGGAGACGCACGGCGACACGGTTGAAGGCGCGGCGAAGGAAGACGCTGGGATTGTCCCGCTGGGCATTCCCATGCTGGCCGGGCCGGGCGCCATCTCTTCGGTCATGGTGCTGGTGGGCCAGGTGCCAACGCTGTGGGGCTGGCAGATGGGAGCCATTCTGGGCGCGATCGCCTTCACCGCGCTGGTCACTTATTTTGTGCTGGGTGCGGCTGCCCGGGTGCGCCAGTTCCTGGGCGAAACCGGCATCCGCATCCTCGTCCGAATCATGGGCCTGCTGCTGGTGGCGCTGGCGATGCAGTATTTCGTGAATGGAATCACAGACTTAGGCCTGATTCCGCGGCACATGTGACCCCGCGATCCGGGTGCAGGTTTCCCACAGAAACCGCTGCTTTCCACAGGCTGCCGCGCTTGAATCTAACCTCTTGAAATTGCTATTCTTCTCGCTGTTGCAACCGCTGCGAATATGGTTGGTCCACAATGTTTGCATCCTGGGTGGCCTGTGCTACTCTAATAAAGTTAGTAGTGAGCAGTGGAGCCTCCCGGTGGCCGTGTGGCCTGCCCGATCTGAGATCAGTGACTCATGGGAAGTGGGAAGCTGGTTCGTAGGGTCGGACGAGTTGCGCACGATGTGCACCGTTGAACCCCTGTAGGGAATCCCACAGAGAACAAGCCATTGCATGACCCGGGAGTTCATCTCCCGCGAGCCCTAGTCGGCTCGGGCATTTTTGCTGGCCGCTCTTTGATTTTTGCGCAGTGCGAACCGTGTTATCCAAGTGGTTCGGGCCGAATTCTTTCCTTGACCCGAACCGGGATTTTGATAATTTTAAAAGGTTCGCGCCAAAACGCCGAAGTCCGCTGTGCAAGCGGGAAAATCAGGCGATGCGCATCAAGTTCGAGGACAACTGGACCGGACGCAAGTCCGGGCCTCGATCCAAGGGGTCCCGCTCAGGCGGATCACCCTCAAGGATCTTTGACAAATTGGTTGAACGTGCCAGTCGTGAGATGCGATCAGGTTTGGCTTGATCAGTCTCACAAGGTAAGGTGCCCTGCGCTCCTTTCGCGAGAAAGTTGCGCGGGCACGGTCGACCCAACCGACCTCCGTCGGAGTGGGAAGACATCAGGTTTCAAACGAGAGTTTGATCCTGGCTCAGAATCAACGCTGGCGGCGTGCCTAACACATGCAAGTCGAACGAGAAAGTGGTAGCAATACCATGAGTAAAGTGGCGCACGGGTGAGTAACACGTGACTAACCTACCCTGGAGTGGGGGATAACTGAGGGAAACCTTAGCTAATACCGCATAATACCCACGGGTCAAAGGAGCAATTCGCTCTGGGAGGGGGTCGCGGCCGATTAGTTAGTTGGCGGGGTAACGGCCCACCAAGACGATGATCGGTATCCGGCCTGAGAGGGCGCACGGACACACTGGAACTGAAACACGGTCCAGACTCCTACGGGAGGCAGCAGTGGGGAATTTTGCGCAATGGGGGAAACCCTGACGCAGCAACGCCGCGTGGAGGATGAAGTCCTTCGGGACGTAAACTCCTTTCGATCGGGACGATAATGACGGTACCGGAAGAAGAAGCCCCGGCTAACTTCGTGCCAGCAGCCGCGGTAATACGAGGGGGGCGAGCGTTGTTCGGAATTATTGGGCGTAAAGGGTGCGTAGGCGGTTTGGTAAGTCTTATGTGAAATCTATGGGCTCAACTCATAGACTGCATGAGAAACTGCCGGGCTCGAGTGTGGGAGAGGTGAGTGGAATTCCCGGTGTAGCGGTGAAATGCGTAGATATCGGGAGGAACACCTGTGGCGAAAGCGGCTCACTGGACCACAACTGACGCTGATGCACGAAAGCTAGGGGAGCAAACAGGATTAGATACCCTGGTAGTCCTAGCCCTAAACCATGACTGCTTGGTGTGACGGGTACCCAATCCCGCCGTGCCGTAGCTAACGCGTTAAGCAGTCCGCCTGGGGAGTACGGTCGCAAGGCTGAAACTCAAAGGAATTGACGGGGGCCCGCACAAGCGGTGGAGCATGTGGTTCAATTCGACGCAACGCGAAGAACCTTACCTGGGCTCGAAATGTTGTGGACCGGGGTAGAAATATCCCTTCCCCGCAAGGGGCCGCAATATAGGTGCTGCATGGCTGTCGTCAGCTCGTGTCGTGAGATGTTGGGTTAAGTCCCGCAACGAGCGCAACCCTTATCCCCAGTTGCCATCATTTAGTTGGGCACTCTGGTGAAACCGCCTCGGATAACGGGGAGGAAGGTGGGGATGACGTCAAGTCCTCATGGCCTTTATGTCCAGGGCTACACACGTGCTACAATGGCCGGTACAAACCGTCGCAAACCCGCGAGGGGGAGCTAATCGGAAAAAGCCGGCCTCAGTTCGGATTGCAGTCTGCAACTCGACTGCATGAAGCTGGAATCGCTAGTAATCGCGGATCAGAACGCCGCGGTGAATACGTTCCCGGGCCTTGTACACACCGCCCGTCACATCACGAAAGTGGGTTGCACTAGAAGTCGGTGAGCCAACC
>CAWIHC010000003.1:0-318529 GCA_963835895.1 uncultured Acidobacteriaceae bacterium
ATGTCTATGTAACGTACTGGTTCGGTTGGTCTTGCTGCCCGGCCTCACGTTACCGTTGCGCCACAGCGCACGTTCTTTTTACCCATTTGAATTCCCTCATTACGGAATCGCTCCTTGAAGTTGTGCGGATTTGCGCCGATTTAAGAGGGAGAAGCCGCTATGCGAACCGGTGTGCGCGAAGGCTGAGTACGCGGCCAAGGCCGGGCAGCCATGGGACTTGAACGAGGGCCGGAGAAAAGCGTCGATGACCGACCGCAGCGAACTGCTGGAAGCCGCGTTCGACAGCGTTCCCGAGGGCGTTGCTCTGGTGGGAACAGAGGGCGAGGTGGTGCTGTGGAACCAGGCGGCGCAGAGCATCACCGGATTCGCCGCGATCGACGTGTTGGCGCGACCGCTTCCCGAAGGCCTGGAACCACTTTTGCTGGAAGAGGCCCGAGATGCGGCTGCCGGGGAGGCGGCTGAAGGGGGCCGGCGTGCGCTGGTGCGTGCGCGGCACAAGATGGGCCACGGAGTTCCAGTGATTGCGCGGGTTCTGGTGCTGCGCGACGGGCTGGGGGAACGGATCGGCGCGGCGGCGCTGTTTCATCCCGCAGAGAGCCTTGACGCGCTGCCTCACGGAGAGAGCGGCGAAGACGCGGGTGCGGATGAAGGCCGCGCCGAATTCGAAGAGCGGCTGCAAACGGAGTTCGACGACTTTACGCGCGGCGGGCCGCCGTTCGGCGTTTTGTGGATCGGAGTGGATCAGGCGCAGGAGTTGCGCAAGACGCACGGCGCCGGCGCCTGCCACGCCATGCTCGAGAAGGTGAGGCGCGCGCTGGCGCAAGGACTGCGTCCGGCCGAGGAGATGGGCCGCTGGGGCGACGATGAGTTTCTGATCGTGGCGCACGAGCGCAGCGCGGAGATGCTGGCATCGCACGCGCAAACGTTGGCTGGGTTGGCGCGCACGGCGGACTTCCGCTGGTGGGGCGACCGCGTCTCGCTCACGGTAAGCATCGGCGCGGCGCAGGCCGGCCGGCGATCGCGGGGAAACATTGGCGCAACTGCTGGGGCGCGCGCGCGAGGCCATGGAAACAAGCAACCGGACGGGAGGCAACCGGGCGACCATTGCGGCGGCGAACCACGCGCCCCTGGCGCCGGTGGAGGAATCAGAATGTTTGCCATCATAGGCATCGTCGTGGTGTTCGCCGCGATCATCGCGGGCTTCCTGATGGAGAAGGGGCACATCCTTGTTCTCTTGCAGCCCGCCGAGCTGCTGATCATTGCCGGCGCGGCCTCAGGAACGCTGCTGGTGGCGAATCCCATGCGCATCCTGAAGGACATTGTCGCGGGGCTCATGGCGTCACTGAAAGGCTCGCCGTTTACCAAGGCGCGCTACCTGAGCACGCTGAAGATGATGTACCAGTTCCTGAACAAGGTGCGCAAAGAGGGACTGCTGGCGGTGGAGATGGACGTGGAGAAGCCCAGCGAGAGCGCGATCTTCAAAAACTATCCCGAGTTTCTGAACGACCATCATGCGCGGGACTTTGTATGCGACACGCTGCGCACGGCGATCACGGGGGGCGTGGAGCCGTTCGACATGGACCAGATGATGGAGCTGGACATGGACGTGCACCATCACGCGGCGATGCAGCCTGTCGATTCGCTGGCCACGGTGGCCGATTCGCTGCCGGGGCTGGGCATTGTGGCCGCGGTGCTGGGCGTGGTGATCACGATGGGCTCGCTGGGCGGGCCGCCGGAGGAGATCGGCAAACACGTGGCCGCGGCACTGGTGGGGACGTTTCTCGGCATTCTGCTTTGCTACGGCGTGGTGGGCCCGCTGAGCGCCAACATGCGCAAGCTGGCCGACGAGCACAACGAGTATCTGCATGTGCTGCGCGTGCTGCTGCTGGCGTTTCTGAAGGGCTCGGCGCCGATGATCGCGATCGAGCTAGCGCGGCGCGCGATTCCCGCGTACGCGCGGCCCAGCTTCGACGAGATGGAGAAGACCTGCAAGAACAAGAGCGAGCCGGTGGCAGCGGCGGCGGCGTAGGAACAGGGAGCGAGCTACCCCAGCGACGAAGACCTGTCGCTGGGGACACCGGAAGGGAGCAAGGGAGCGAGGGTGCGAGATAGCAGGGAGTAGGGAGTAGCCAGTAGGGAGTAGGAAACGCAAAGACAGAGGCGCAGGGACTGAGGGACTGAATGGCGGCGAAAGCGCAACCCATCATCGTGATCAAGAAGAAGGGCGGGCACGGCGGCCACCATGGCGGCGCCTGGAAGGTGGCCTATGCCGACTTCGTCACCGCGCTGATGTCGCTGTTCATCGTGCTGTGGCTGATGGGCCAGAGCGAGCAGGTGAAGAAGGCCGTGGCGGGCTACTTCAACGATCCCAAGGGAAGCGGCAGCCTGCTGGGGACCACGATGTCAGGGACCGGCAACGGCACTGCTGTTGCGGTGGACCAGAACCAGCAGCAGTTGCAGGAACTCAAAGAGAAACTTGAGCAGGAGATCCAGGCGCGCAAGGATCTGCAGAAGCTGATCAAGCAGATTGAGATCACGATTACTCCCGAGGGGCTGCGCATCGAGTTGCTCGAGGACAAGAACGGCACGTTTTATCAAAGCGGCAGCGCGCGCCTGAGCCCGAGCGGGCAGGAGCTGCTGGCGCTGCTGGGCGCGGAGCTGAAGACGCTGCCCAACCAACTGCTGATCGAGGGCCACACCGACGCGGCGCAGTACTCGACCGACGCCAATTACAGCAACTGGGAGCTTTCGGCGGACCGCGCCAACGCGGCGCGGCGTCTGCTGCAGCAGGATGGCGTGCGCCCCGACCAGGTGACGCAGGTGCGCGGATTCGCCGACCAGATGCTGCGCGTGAAGAGCAATCCCTACGATCCTTCCAATCGCCGCATCACGATTCTGGTGAAGAACCAGGACAACGCCGCGCCTCCGCCGCAGTTTGTGCACGCGAAGATCGTGGATGGCGGGCCGAGTGGAACGAAGAAGTAGCGCGGGCGCCGCGATGGTGTAGTCTGATGGGCGGATCAGCAAGCGTTTACCGGAGGAGAAGTTTCCATGGCCATCGTCGCCGGAGTCGATTTCGGCACACTCAGCGTTCGCGTGACTTTGGTTGACAGCGAGAAGGGGCCGATCGGCACTGCATCGGCGAATTATCCGCTGCACCGCCGCCGCGAGGATCCCAATTACGCCACGCAGTCGCACGGCGACCAGATGGCCGCGCTGGCCGCGGCAACACGGATGTGCTGAAGAGCACGGGTCGTTGGCGGCAGCGAGGTTGCGGCGATTGCGCTGGATACCACAGGATCGAGCGTGATTCCGGTGGGCGAGGGGCTGGAGCCGCTCGACGAATACTACCTGTGGTGCGATCATCGCGCATTCGCCGAGGCCGAGGAGATTACGCGCAAGGCGCACGAACTGGGGTTCGAGGGCATCGAGTGGTGCGGCGGCGTCTACTCGCACGAGTGGGGATTCGCGAAGCTGCTGCACTGGCTGCGGCACAACCCGGAGAAACGCGCGCGGTTTGTGACGGCGCTCGAACATTGCGACATGGTGGCGGCGACGCTTTGCGGCGTGACGGAGGCGGGCGCACTGAAGCGCAGCGTTTGCGCGATGGGCCACAAGTGGATGTGGAATCCGAAGTGGGGCGGGCTGCCGCCGGAGGAATTTCTCGTCGCCGTCGATCCGCTGTTTGCCGGCGTACGCGCCAAGATGGGCGGCGAGTATCTGACCAGCGATCATCTGGCGGGACATCTTTCGGCGAAATGGGCCGCGGAGCTGGGACTGCGCGCGGGGATTCCGATTCCCGTGGGCGCATTCGACGCGCACTGGGACGCGATCGGCTCGAACATTCGCGAGGGCGACGCGGTGAACGTGGTGGGCACGTCGACGTGCATCATCGCCATGGCTCGAGAAGCGGAGCTGGTTCCGGGAGTGTGCGGCGTGGTGCCGGGGAGCGTGCATCCCGCGTATACGGGGATCGAAGCGGGGCTCTCGGCGGTGGGCGACATCTTTGACGCCATTGCCAAGCGCGCGGGAACGACGGTGGCCGCGCTGAGCGAGGGGCTTGACGCCTACAAGCCGGGTCAGACGGGCCTGCTGCGGCTGAGCTGGGACAACGGCGATCGCACGGTGCTGGTGAATCCGGAACTGGGCGGCGTGACGCTGGGCTGGAACCTGGTGCACACCGCGCAGGACGAGCTGTTCGCCGCCATCGAAGGCACCGCATTCCACACGCGCATCATTCTGGAGCGCATGGCCGAGCACGGCGTGCGCATCGATCGCGTGATCAACGCGGGCGGCATTCCGCAAAAGAACGAGGTGCTCAACCGCGTCTACGCGAATGTGCTGAACAAGCCGGTGCTGGTGCCCGCGGGGATTCCGACGAGCCTGGGGTCGGGGATCTTTGCGCTGCTTGCCGCCGGAGCCTACAAGACCATCGAAGAGGCGCAGGCCGCGGTATGCCTGCCATTCCGCACCGTCGAGCCTGATGCGAAGTCGGCGGCGGTTTACGAGCAGCTTTACCGGCTACTATCGCGATGTGTACTTCGCGCTGGGGACGCGCGACGCGGCGCCTGCGGCGCTGGGGAGGGTGCTGCCGGAGCTGAGAAGGATTGCGGCGGAAGCGATGAAGCAGGGATAACGCCGTGGTCAATCGGGTTTAGAATGCGGCGTGGCAGGAGAACGCCATGAAAGTCCCTGGAATCGTTTTGCGTCTTGCCTTGCTTAGAAGCACATCCGCAGTGCTTCTTCTGACTGTTTGCGGTGCGCCTGCCGCGCCGGCACAGGCGCCGGCTGTGACCGTCAGCCTGGATGGAACCTGGGTGAATGTCGATGCGAAAACGCGTGGACTGGTGCAGATCGATATTCATGATAAGAAGATTCACCCTTACGGAAGGTGCCATCCGAATCCATGCGACTGGGGCGAGCTGAAGGCGAAAAGCTTCGCCTCAAGCGTCGAATCCACTTTCCCGGCGGCATTGACGGCCAAGTACACCACGAACTTCTGCCGATCAGAGATTACGCTCTCGCTCGAGGCCGACGGAAGAATGCGGGCGGAGGTTTTTACGCACTTTACGGATGCAAGCGGCCGCTCCGACTACCGTTTTGTCGACTACCTGAAGCGCATCCGCCCGGCATACGCACCAGAGGCGCAGGCTTCGCCGCCTCCGCCGGCAATGCGGTGAATCGCGCAGCCGGTCAGCGTTCGACTGTGGCCGGCCTGCTTGCTTATCGGCTCCGCCCGGTTTACCGTTGTGTTCACATTCCAGCGAGCCGGGAGACCCGTGTCCAATTCCTTATTGCGTTCTTGTATACCCTGTCTGTTCTTTATTTTCGTCACATGCGCCGTACCCGCTGCCGGACATGGACAGCCGCCCGCACCTGCAGCCGTCAGTCCTGCCGTTGATCCATGGGCGGCGCCGGGTTTTTCCGTCGATCCCAAAGCGCTGTATGAAGCCACGTCGGCAGTGCCCGTGCCGGAGGGTGCGAACGTCGTCGAGTTGGTGGAAGACGAGACCTACACCTTCGACGACGCGGGACGCATGACTCGGGTGGGCCGCATCATCTATAAAGTGCTCACGCAGAAGGGCGCCGAGGGATGGGACTCTCTTTCCGTTGGCTGGGAGCCGTGGCATGAGGCGCGGCCCGTCATTCGCGCGCGGGTAATCGGGCCGGACTTCAGCGTCCATACTCTCGACCCAAACACGATTACGGAAGCGCCGGCGCGCGGCGGCGACTACAAGACTTACAGTGACGGCAAACGGCTTCACGCGCCGTTCCCAGCAATCGCTCCGGGCGCGGTGGTGGAAGAGGAGTACACCGAGACGGAGACGCAGCCGCTGTTTGCGCAGGGCCGCGTAGGTCGCATCGAGCTCGGCCAGCAGGACGTTCTGGTGGCGCACAGCCGAGTGGAGTTCGCCGCTCCCGCCGCCCTGCCGCTGCGGACCGGCTTGCTGCTGCTTCCCGACGTGAAACCGGTGCGCACGGAAGCTGGCGGCCGCGTGACGCTTACCTTTGACGTGGGCTCGCTCGATGGCATCGATCCGCGCGAGCCGTATCTTCCCCCGGATGTGGTGCGTTTTCCCATCATCGAATTCGCCACGGGCGTGTCGTGGCAGAGCGTAGCGGCCGAATACGCAAAGATCGTCGACAATCTTGCCGACTCCGCGGCGGTGAAGGCCGTCGTTGACCCGCTGCTTGCCGGGAAGAAGTCCGCCGCCGAAAAGGAAGCGGCTATTGTGGACTATCTCGACCGCGAGGTGCGCTACACCGGCATCGAGTTTGGCGAAGCCGCGATTGTGCCGCACGATCCCGCAGAGACGCTAGCCAAGAAATACGGCGACTGCAAGGACAAGGCCACGCTGCTCGTGGCGATGCTGCGCGCTGCCGGCATTCCCGCGAACGTCGCGCTGCTCAATGTCGAGTCGCGCATGGATGTGCCCGCGGATCTGCCCGGCATGGGAATGTTCGATCACGCGATCGTTTATGTGCCGGGGAAAAATCCGCTCTGGATCGACGCCACCGACCGCTACGCGCAACTGGGCCAGATTCCCATGGGCGACCAGGGGCGTCTGGCGCTCATCGCCAGCGCCGCCACGACTGCGCTGGTGAAGACGCCGGAGTCAAGCTCGAAGGACAACGGGCTGGTGGAGACACGCGAGTTCACGCTGACGGACAACGGTCCTGCCAACGTGGTGGAGATCACCGAGCCCAAGGGGATCTACGAGTCGGGTTATCGCGCGTACTACGCCGACAAGCCTGACAAGGACACGCGCGACGGCCTACGCGGATACGTGCAAGCGGAGTACGTTTCGGACGATCTGACGAAAGTGGATCGCACCGATCCGGCCGATCTCTCTCAGCCATTCAAACTCACGATTGCATGCGAGAAAGCGAAGCGCGGCTACACGAATCTCGAGGGCGCGCAGGCCGCGATTCGCGTCGACCGGCTTTTCCAGATGCTGCCCGACGAGCTCGAAGCGCAAGGACGACAGCGATGAGAAGAAGAACACCGGCCCGGACAAGCCCAAAAAGCCGCGTACAGCAGACTGGTGGCTCAATGCGCCCTACAACGTCGAGTGGAACTACCACCTGATCCCGCCCGCCGGATTCGTTCCCAAGGAGCTGCCCAAGGACGCAACGATCGCGGTGGGCCCGGCGCTGCTCACAGAGAATTTCTCCACCGGCAAGGACGGCGCGGTGCTGGCGCATTTTGTCTTCGACACGGTGAAGCGGCGCTACACGGTGGCCGAGGCGACTGCATTGCGCAACGAAATAGCCGATTTGATTGACGGGCCGGCGATCCTGATCAACTTCGAGCCGCAAGGCGCGGTGCTGCTGCGTGACGGCAAGGTAAAGGAGGCGCTGGCCAGCTATCGCGCGCTTATCGCGCAGAATCCGAACTCAGCGGTGCACCATCTGCAGGTGGCCAATGTGCTGCTTGAAGCGGGGATGAGCGAAGCCGCGCGCGATGAAGCGCGACTGGCCGTGAAACTCGATCCGACGTCGGCGCTTGCCGAGCGGACGCTTGCCGACATTCTGAAGCACGACCTGGTGGGACGCAATCTGCGCGCGGGCAGCGACCTGTCCGGCGCTGCCGATGCTTATCGCGCGGCCATCAAGCTCGATCCCGACGATCACTCGGCACAGGGCGACCTGGCCATTCTTCTGGAATACGACTCCGTCGGGCGCCGTTACAGCGGACAGTCGCACATGAAGGAAGCGATCAACGAATATGAGGCGCTGGGCGAGGACAAGCTGTCCGATCTCGGGATCGCCGACAACCTGGCTTTCGCTCTGTTCTACGGCGGCGATTACGCAGGCGCGTACAAGGCGGCGCAGACGCTTAATCCCGAGCCCAAGCCGCTGCTTGCCGCCAGCATGGCCATGATGCAGGACAGCAAGGCGGGGCTGGCGGAGGCGAACAAGCGTTCCACCGACGATGCCTCATTCAAAGACACCGCGGGCACGGCCGGCGAGATGCTGATGAACGTGAGGCACTATCCGCAGGCGGCGGACTTTCTGCAAGCGGGCGCAGCGGGGGACGATGCAGCGCGCACCCTTGGCCTGGCCAACATGCTGCGCGGCGCGATTCACCACGAGGATGCGAAGTTCGCCAACACGCCCGAAGACGCGGTGAAGCGCTTCGCCCTGGTTCCATTCGACGCCAACCTGACTGAAGACAGCTTCGCCGCATTGCTTAGCCGCAACGGGGTCAAGGTACTGAAAGCCATGGACGCCGATGAGCTGAAGGACGAGCTGGATTCTGGCAAACAGATGAACAGCGAACTGGCCCGCGAAGACAGCTCGCTCGATGTGACCGAAGACATTCTGCTGCAGATGCTCGATCCCAAGGGCGAGGGCGACGACACGACCGGGTACCGGGAAAAGGTGGAACTACTGAGCGGCACCACCATGACGGTCTTCATCGTCAAGGAGGACGGGCAATACAAAGTGCTCGACTCGCTCGATAAGCCGAATTCAATCGCCCTGGAGATGGAGGACCGCATCAACGCGGGCGATCTGAAGGGCGCGAAGGCGCTGCTCGACTGGATGCGCGAGGATCAGCACCTCGAGGGCGGCGACGATCCGCTGGGCGGGCCGGTGTTTCCGCGGTTCTGGATCAAGGGAGAAGCGGCGGATGCGCGCAAGATGAAGCTGGCCGCGGCGGCGATCCTGGTAGGCACGAAGCCAACCGTGGATCAGGGCGTCGCCATTCTCGAGGAAGGACTGAAGAATGCGGCCAACGATCGCGAGCGCACCAATATTCAGCTCGCGCTTGCCGACGGCTACTCGCTCCAGGACAACTTTGCCCGCCTGCTCGACGTCTCCTCGGAGCTGCTGAAACAGGAGCCGGAATCGAAGCAGGCGTTTTTGTACAACGCCGAAGCGCTCATGGGGCTGGGCCGATTCGACGACGCTCTTGCTTTGGCCGACGCACGGCTCAAGCTGCTCGACAACGACAGCGATGCCATCAACATGAAGATGGAGATTGAGGCCAATCGCGGCGATTTTGCGGCGGCGCACACCTGGGGCGAGAAACTGCTAGCGCTTGGCCAGGAGAATGCAGAGACGCTGAATAGTTTGGCGTGGGACGCGCTCTTCACGGGCAAGGTGAGCGACGATGACGTGGCAACAGCCGTGAAGGCGACGCAGTTACAGAAGGACGCGCCGGACATTCTGCATACGCTGGCATGCTTGTATGCGGAGACGGGCAAGACGAAGGAAGCTCACGACCTGCTGCTGCGCGCCATGGACGATTGGAATCTGGACGAACCCAACGACGAAGTGTGGTACGTGCTCGGCCGGATTGCCGAGCAGTACGGCGAGCGGGACATTGCTATCACCGACTACCGAAAGCTGAAAAAGCCGAAGGAGATTCTCGCCATTCCGACATCAACCTGGCGGCTGGCGCAGATGCGGCTGAAGGTGATGGGCGCGGAGCAAGCGTCGACGGGACAATAAGCGGTTCGCAATCGGGCGAGCGCTACTGCTGTTGCTGCTGCATCTGCTGCAAGTCAATGAAGGGGATGGCAGGCGCCGGCGGCTGCTGGGCGCGCTCCACCAGCACGCTCGAGTCCTCGGGAATAGGCAGCTTGCGGTCAAGGGCCGGCGCCTCTTCGCTGGCCTCAACCTGCACAGCCACATAAAGCTCGCTCGCGGCGGCGCCGCGGAAGATGCCGTGCGTGGGCGGAACATCGGCGTAGTCGCGGCCCACTGCGGTGCGGATGTGACGGTGATGCGCGACAAGGTTGTTGGTGGGGTCGAGGCCGATCCAGCCGAGATGCGGCAGCAGCGCCTCAACCCAGGCGTGGGTAGCATCGGGCGTGGAGCGGTCGTGGTCCTCACTGCCGCGATTGAGGTAGAAGGAACGGCTCGCATGGCCCCCATTCTCGCGCCAAAGCTACCGGATGCGGGTCACCTGCTTGCCGCTTTCGCAAGATAGAACATAAGCGGCTGCAAGCACCCACGCGACCCGTTGCGGATCGCGCGCATAGAAAGAGAGCCAGGAGGGGCGGCTCACAACGACCATATAATCCTCCAGTTTGCCCGATTGCGCCCATTGATAAACGATGCGCCCTTGGGCAAATCGGATTTCTTTCAATTTGAGAGGCTGCGAGAGCCTCAGCTTCAACTGAGCTTTCAAAAAATCGGAGGCGACGCCCTCTGGATTCTCGAACGCGCCGGAATTCGGGTCGTGGTCGGCTTGCTGCTGTGCTTGCAGAACCCCGCCGCCCGGCACAACAGGCGTGAGGTAGTTATACCCACACCCAGTCTTTTCGATATCGGGCTGGTCGTACGATGCGCCGTAGTCAAGATCGTCGCGGTCCTGCGGGTCTACCGACTTGACTTCCTGAATGGCAAGAAGGCTACAACAGCCCATGTGGCCGTAGCCGCCCCAGAAGGACTCACCTTCGCCGAATTGTTGCTTCCTGCCCGCGAAAAAGCGGCCGATCAGCGTGGCGTGCACGATGGAGCCGTACTTGCCCGAGCGGAAAGGCGGCTGAATCTCCTTGTCAAGTTGCTTGAATTGATCGTTCTCGACGAGCGGGATAGGGATGTCTTCGACGGTGAGCTCGTGGGGACGGGTTTTGCCTGCGGTTGGGCCGCAACAATATGTCGTGTCGGACTTGATCTTGCCGCCGTACTCCAGCCAGACTGCAGGCCAGTCGGGGCAAGCCGGGTCGAAGAGCGTGAAGTCTTCGAAATCGTGGGAGACGAAGGCTTCCAACTCGATCAGCTTGTGATTGTACGCAGGAGGGTCTTTCTGCAGTTGGCAGACGGTGACGTTTTGAAGCTCTTCGGGCCGTGCGCGTGCGGCAAAGCAGAAGCAGCAGACGAACACATAAACGGCAAGCCGAGCCCGTCCCATCGACTCCCCCTGAGGCCGCGAGCAGACTGCAGGCTCGCTCTCATCGCGGTCTTCAGCAGAGAATCATACTCCGTGACGCAGCAAGGGGAAGCGGCCGCCGCGCGCTCAATAAAGAAAGGCGGCGCAACCTGCGAGAGACCGCGCCGCTTCTGTTGGCTTCTTCCAGCTGGCTTCGAAGCTGTTCCAAGCCAGCTGGCTACGCCCGTCCTGCTTCCTGACGCCATAGCCCGTTTCAAGCCGCAACCATAGACGGCTTGCCTACGCTGCTCACCGTCTTCAGGATGCGCGAGACAATCTGATAGGGATCGGCCTCGGAGTTGGGGCGGCGATCTTCGAGATAGCCCTTGTAGCCGTTCTTGATAAAGTTCACAGGCAACCGGATGGAAGCGCCGCGGTCCGAGAGGCCGTAGCTGAACTTGTCGATGGCCTGCGTCTCATGGAGTCCAGTGAGGCGCAAATGGTTGTCAGGGCCATAGACGTCAATGTGCGCGGCGATATTGTTCTCGAATGCCACCATCAAGCCGTCGAAGTACTCCTTGCCGCCCACTTCGCGCAAGTGCTTGGTGGAGAAGTTGGTGTGCATGCCGGAGCCGTTCCAGTCGCCCTTGATGGGCTTGCAATAGAGCTGGAAGTCCACTTCGTACTTCTCGCACAGGCGCGCCATCAGATAGCGGGCGGTCCACAGATCGTCGGCGGCCTTGTGCGAGCCTTTGCCGAAGATCTGGAACTCCCACTGACCCTTGGCCACTTCGGCGTTGATGCCCTCGTGGTTAATACCCGCGTGGAGGCAGAGATCGAGGTGCTCCTCAACGATGGTGCGGGCGATGCTGCCCATGTATTTGTAGCCGACGCCGCAGTAGTATGGGCCTTGCGGGCCGGGAAAGCCCTGCTCGGGGAACCCGAGCGGACGGCCATCCTTATAGAGGAAGTATTCCTGCTCAAATCCAAACCAGAGATCCGGGTCATCAGCGGCGGTCGCACGCATATTGGTGGAATGCGGTGTGCCGTCGGGGTGCATGACTTCGCTGAGAACGATGAACGCGTCTTTGCGGCTGGCATCGGGATAGAGAGCTACGGGCTTCAGGATGCAGTCGGACTTGCTGCCCTCTGCCTGCATGGTGGAACTGCCGTCAAATCCCCAAAGGGGCATGTCGCTGAGGGTGGGCGTCTTATCGAAGCTTTTGATCTGCGTTTTGCCGCGCAATTCGGGTATGGGCTTCTTGCCGTCGAGCCAGATGTACTCCAGTTTGTACTTTGACATAGGCCTCCTTATTCGAGTCGTAGGGATTTGAGGGACAGCCACGGCGGCGAATGCGCCTGCGGCCAATTGGGTGATCAAATTCAGAGTAAACTGGGGCGCCGCGAATCGTATAAGGATGGCATAAGGAAATGCAGAAAATTTGTGGAAGGCGGAAAAGCACGCGCGGACGGATGGGGAAATCGGCGGATGGAAGAGCTTTAAGCGGCATTTGCGACCGTCCTCAGCGCCGCGAAGCAGGAGCGCTGGCGGCGACAAAACGGAGACGGAACTCTATTCGAACTCATCTATCCACCGCTTGTCATAATTCGGAAGCAGTTCGAAGAGTCTCTAGAGCTGGTTGCATAAATGCCTCAAGGCGATGAGGAGACAGGCGCAGTGGAAGAAGCCCTGAAACACGGCAAGGATGCGGTCGTAGCGCACCTGGATGCGGCGGAAGTTTTGCAACCAGGCGTTGGTGCGCTCGATTTTCCAGCGTTTGCGATAGCGGCGCAGCTTGCGCTTGTCTTCAAAACGGCGGTTGCGGATGTATTTGCGATAGGGGACAATCAGCTCGCTTCCACGCTGTTTGAACCGCGCCCGCAGGGCATCGGAATCGTAGCCGCGATCGGCAATCACCCGTCGCAGGTGAGAGCGCGGACGCCCGCGCCCTTTGCGCGGAACCCTCACCGTATCGAGCGTGCTCTCCGCCAGCCGGCACTCGGCCAGCTGCGCGGACGCAAGTTGCGCTCCGACAGGTATGCCCTGGCCGTCGACCACCACCATGCACTTCGTACCTTTCCCACGACGCGTTTTGCCGACCGCCGAGCCCCCTTTTTCGCGGTAATGAAGGTGGCGTCCAGAAAGGCTTCTTCCCAGTCCAGCAGACCTCTCTGGTCCAGCAGAGAGAGTAGTTTTTGCCATGCCTTGAGCCAAACGTCCTGCTCCTCCCAGGCACGCAGCCGGCGCCAGCAGGTCGATCCATCGGGGTATTGGTCAGGCATATCCCGCCATCGCGCTCCCGTACGCAAAACCCAGAGGATGCCCTCCAGGCAGTCTCGGTTGGGAGTCCAAGGCCGACCGCGCTTACCACGCTTCGGCTCCGGAAACAACGGCTCCAAAACTATCCACTGGGCTTCGCTCAGCATGGCTGCAGGCTTCTTCATAGAAGAAGCTCAACAATCAACCCGCCTCAGGCGTAAGTCCCTTTCTTGAGGCCGAATCCATTTATGCAACCAGTTCTATGCCGCAAGGGCCAAACAGCGTCCCGCTGCGTTACTCTGGATGATCAGGAGATTTCGGGCCACGATGCTCAGTTTGCGACGCTTCGTCTTCGGCATTCTGTCTGTGCAGCTTCTTGTCGTGCCTTGTGCGCGCAGCCAGCAGCCCTCGGCGGATGCTTCCGCAGAAGACTACGTTCGCGCACACTATACGAAGTATGAGTACCGCATCCCGATGCGCGACGGGGCGAGGCTATTCACAGCCGTGTATGTGCCGAAGGCAACGGCCTTTCCCGAGGATCCGGGTCCATATCCGTTCCTGATGGAGCGGACGCCCTACAACGTAGGACCTTACGGCGAGGACCGCTATCCCCCACGGCTTGGCCCCTCGGATGAGTTCCAAAAGTCAGGCTACATCTTTGTCTATCAAGACGTGCGCGGACGCTGGATGAGCGAAGGCACGTTCGTTGAGATGCGCCCGCATATCGACGAGAAGAAATCGCCACAAGACGTGGACGAATCGACGGACACCTACGACACTGTCGAATTTCTGCTGAAGCATGTGCCCAACAACAGCGGGAAGGTGGGCATCTGGGGCATCTCGTATCCTGGGTTCTACGCCTCGGCGTCGATCATTGACTCGCATCCGGCGATTGCCGCGGCCAGCCCGCAGGCGCCTATGACCGATCTCTTTCGAGGCGACGACTCCTATCACGGCGGGGCCTTCATGCTTGCGGCGGGATTCGAATTCTACGCGCCATTTTTCCATCCGCAACAGAATCCCGTGCTGCCCAAGCCGGAGAAGCCTTTTGATTTTGGCACGCCTGACAGCTACGAGTTCTTTCTTCAGGCCGGGAATGTGGCTAGCCTGGATAAGTATTTCGATGGCGCGGCGTGGATGTGGGACGACCAGTACAAACACGACACCTACGACGACTACTGGCAGTCGCGCGACTTATCGCGGCATATGAAGAACGTCCGATGCGCGGTTCTGGTGGTGGGCGGATGGTACGACGCCGAGGACCTCGAAGGACCGTTCCGGACCTTCTACGCCATCCGCAAGTTCAATCCGGATACGCCGATCACGCTGGTCGAGGGACCCTGGGTGCACGGGGGCTGGGCGCGCAACGACGGCGACCATTTGGGCGACGTGCAGTTCAACGCAAAAACCTCGCTCTACTTTCGCGCCAACATCCAGTTTCCGTTTTTCGAGCACTACCTGAAGGGCAAGGGCAAGACACTGCCGACGGCGATTGTGTTCGAGACCGGGACGAACGTGTGGCGCCGCTATGACGAGTGGCCGCCAAAGAACACGGTAGCGAAGACTCTCTATTTTCACGCCGGCGGCAAGCTCAGCTTCGATCCGCCGATGGAGACCGAGAGCCGGGACGAGTATCTGAGCGACCCCAACCATCCCGTACCCTTCGTGGGCTATACCACAGACACGGTGCCCCAGCGCTACATGGTGGACGACCAGCGCTTTGCCAGCTACCGGCCCGACGTGCTGGTGTACGAGACCGACCCGCTCGCGGAAGATATAACCATTGCCGGCCCGGTCTCGCCGCATTTGAAGGTGGCGAGCTCGGGGACAGACTCCGACTTCGACGTGAAGCTCATCGATGTTTATCCCGAAGAGGACGCCGACAACGTGCCGGTCCCGAACAAGCGCGTGATTGACGAGTCACCGCTGCACAAGGGCGGCTACGAGCAGTTGCTGCGTGGCGAGCCTTTCCGCGCCAAGTTCCGCACGGGCTGGGAGAAGCCGGAGTCGCTGGTGCCCGGCCAGGAAACCGACCTCGACTTCACCATGCCAGACCTCGATCACACATTCCGCCGCGGTCATCGCATCATGATTCAGGTGCAGAGCTCCGTGGTTCCCGCTCACCGACCGCAATCCGCAAACCTTCACTGACATTCCCAACGCCAGGCCAGAGGATTTCAAGAAGGCGACCGAAGAGGTGTTCCACCAGAAGGATGCCGCCTCCGGAGTGGAGGTGCAGGTGCAGCCGCAACCATAACCGCGACGCCAAATGGCGCCTGCGAAACGATGAGGATACTATGATCGTTCGTGCTCTTCGCTCCATGTTTCTGATTCCCGCGCTGATATTCGCGCTCGTGACGCCGATGTGCGCCGAAGAGGGCATGTGGACGTTTGACAATCCGCCGCTGAAGCAGCTGGCGGAAAAGTACAACTTTCACCCCACACAGGAATGGCTGGACCATCTGCGCCTTTCAAGCGTACGGCTGAACGACGGCGGATCGGGCTCGTTTGTGAGCCCCGACGGCCTGCTGCTGACCAACCATCACGTGGCGCGCGACCAACTGCAGAAGAACTCGACTGCCGAACACGATTACGTGCGCGATGGGTTCTATGCCGCTACGCTGGACCAGGAGATGAAGACCCCGGATCTGGAAGTGAATGTGCTGGTGGGCATGCAGGACGTGACGGCGCGCGTGCAGGGCGCGGCCAAGGGAGCGAAGGACGATGCCGGGGCCCTGAAGGCGCGCGAAGCCGAGATTGCAGCCATCGAGAAGGAGAGCAAGGACAAGACCGGCCTGCGCTCCGATGTGGTGACTCTCTACAACGGCGGCGAGTATTGGCTGTATCAATATAAGGCGTACACCGATGTGCGACTGGTGTTCGCGCCCGAGGAGCAGGCTGCCTTTTTCGGCGGCGATCCGGATAACTTCACCTATCCGCGCTACGACTTCGATATGGCGCTCTATCGCGTGTATGACAACGGCAAGCCGTTGCACACGGAAAACTATCTGAAGTGGAGCGCCAAGGGCGCCGCGCCGGGCGAACTGGTCTTCGTCTCCGGCCATCCGGGCTCGAGCGCGCGGCAGGACACCGTGGCCCAGTTGCTGTTCGAGCGCGATGCGATCGAGCCGCAGTTTATCGAATATCTGCAGCGGCGCATGGATGCGGAGCAGGAGTTTGCAAAACAGGGAACCGGAGCAGGCGCGAGCTGGTGGGTACGAATGTGTTTCTGCTGCAGAACAGCCTGAAGGTCTACCTGGGGCGCAAGGAGGCACTCTCCGACAAAGCCATTCTGGCCAAGAAGCAGGCCGAGGAGAAAGACCTGCGCGCCAAGGTGGCTGCAAATCCGGAGTTGCGGAAAGAATATGGCGGCGCCTGGGACGAGGTGGCGCACGCCGTGGAACTGGCCAAACCGGAGATGCAGAAAAGAATCTTTCGCCGGACGGATAGCCAGCTATTTTCGTTGGCATTGCAGATCGTGCAGTATGTCGTCGAAGTGAAGAAGCCGGACGGCGATCGACTGCCGCAGTATCACGAGGCGGGGTTGGATTCCCTGCGCTACCAGATGCTTTCTCCGGCGCCCATTCATCCTCCGGTTGAGAAGCTCTACATGACCACTGCCCTGAAGCTCGCGAAGGAAAAGCTGGGGGCAGACGACGCGTACCTGCAGGCGATCCTGCAGGGCGGCGACATCGATAAGACGGTCGATGCGCTCGTGGACGGAACGAAACTCGGCGATCCCGCCTTTCGCAAGAGCCTGCTCGATGGCGGCGAAGCCGCGGTGGCCGCTTCCACCGATCCGATGATCGTGGCCGCGCGCCGCGTGGATCCGGTGTGGCGCGCGAGCTACAAGTACTATCGAGAGAACGTCACCAGCGTGTTCGAGGCGGCAGGCGAAAAGCTGGGCAAGGCGCGCTTCGCCGCATACGGCAAGAACGCGTATCCCGACGCGACGTTCACGCTGCGCCTGAGCTATGGCACGGTCGATGGCTATCCATACAACGGAACCATCGCTCCGCCCTTCACGACGTTCTACGGGCTCTACGATCGCGCGGCGAGCTTCAGCAATCAGTCCGCCGTGGGATCTGACGCCGAAAGAGGCCGCGGCCCGCGACAAACTCGACCTGGCGACGCCGATCGATTTCGTTTGCACGGCAGACATCATCGGCGGCAACTCCGGCTCGCCGGTGGTGAACCGCGAGGGCGAACTGGTGGGGCTGATCTTCGACGGCAACATCGAATCGCTGGCCGGAGACTTCGTCTACGACGGCACAAAGAACCGCGCTGTCGCTGTTCACTCTGCCGGAATGATCGAGGGCCTGCGCAAGATTTATGGCGCGGGCGCGCTGGCCGACGAGCTTGAAGGCAAACAGTAGACGCTGTACAAAAGCAGGAAGCGGGAGCCGCGCGCTCCCGCTTTTTGTTTGCGCAGCAGCGGATGCGCGCGGCAGGATGCGGCGCCAATTGCCACGAATCGGCTCGATTCGACGTACAATCAAAGATGGCCTGCGGACCGCGGAGAGGTGGCCGAGCGGTTGATGGCTCCGGTCTTGAAAACCGGCATACCCGAAAGGGTATCGGGGGTTCGAATCCCTCCCTCTCCGCCAAGACAGTCAATACAATCAATAACTTGCAGAGAACCCTCGGAGCATCCCGGCGTTTCCGGGCAAACTCAGGGCTATTTGGCTTCGAAAGTGACCGGAGAGCATTTTCCTGCAACCTTCATTGACGGTAGATCCGGAAAATTCTCCAGCGGAGCTAGTCGCAGTCCCCTTTTGACCGCACAAACTTAGGTCGGTGGCTCAGTCGCCCCGCCGGGGCAAGGTCACGCTTGTATTCGGAGCTGGTGCTTGTTCCCGAGTGACAATGACCGAGAGATAACTATTGTTAGGCCTGGTTGGAAGGCCCTTAGCTCGTGATTAACATTGGCCTACTGCAGGCATACCGAATCAGTTCAAGGCTCCGCCACCAGACATTGATGGTCGTGCATCCAAAACGCTGGCCGTTAATTTCATATTGCCGGGCAGCGGGAATACCCACAACTCTGACGCCCTTGACTTCCGATAAGCCAAGTTTCTCGGAAGCCAGAATGTTGTTAAATGCTGAGGCCTGCGGTCGCGTTGTGCGTGAACATCTGGCCGATGCGAATGTACTTAGCCAGCACGACCGATGACTTGTGCCCGGTCTGGCGCATGATATCGCGCTCGTTCACGCCATCCATCGCCGCCTGCGTCACGCACCCCGTAGCGGGCGGCTAAACCGATCGGGATACCTCGCATTTCGCCGGCCGCGAGTGTCCCGCAACTCGCCGGCTTTCGTGCCGCGAGGAGAATGGTTCCAGGCGGATGGGGTGGGTAGTTCCGCGAGAGGGCTGTGGGCGATGGGTTGTGGATGAAGGGGCTAGATCTCGCCGCGGAGCCGTTCGTATGCGGCGCGCGTGACGCGGGATTTGGCCCGGCTGGGGTCGGCGAGGAGTGTGTATGGCCGTGGGGGCGGGGAGATTGGGTCGAGCGAGTAGGACGAGTACGTAGCAGAGGGCGATTGTTTCGAACTCGATCCAAGCGACATGGTTGAAGGCCGCGCGGACATAGATGGGTCCGTTGCTCTTGCGCATATCGCCATCGGTCGATCCGGGACGGGCATGGGTGAAGTTCGAGATGCCGTCGAAGACGCGACGTACGAAGCCTCCTTCGCCTTTCGGGCTCTTCTGGGCGAAGAGTGAATCGCCGACAAGCTGGCGCAGCCCGTCTTCAAGTGTGCGGGCGCCGGTGATGAGCCCGTCGCAGGCCTGGCCGAGCGAGAGCGTTCTCTTTCCGGCGCGCCAGTCCTTAAAGTCCTGGCGCTTGCCACAGATCTGGGCCCAAGTTCCGATCGCGACCAGTTCGAGCGCGCTGCGTGCGGCAGATACGGAGAGCCGGTAGTAGCCAGTCAAGGCCGCATAGGTCGCGGCCTGGAAATCGTCGGCTGCATCGAGCATGACCGGGAACAGGCAGTCGTTGTTCTCGCCGTAGCACTCGATCCACGCGCCCCAGAGGTCATGGAGCTGCCGGATGGCAGAGCCGTGATAGTTAGTTGTCCGCACCGCGACATCGTCCGGCAGGGTGACGACGGAATCCCAGGTGGCCTTGTCGATCCGGTCATTTGCAGGTACGGACGGCTTGGTAGCAATCAGGAAATCGCCCCGCGTGAGAACCGAGCGCCGCGCACGGAAGTCTTCGAGCGGAAGAAGCCTGGGCATGCAACAATGCTACTTCACTTGTCTTGGCGCGACTTGCGACTGGAGCAGCCTCCGAGAGTAAGCTCCAAGAAGATCATGGCAAGTAAGAGAAAAGAGAAGATCCGGAGCGACGCGCGCTTCGAGGAGGGCTGGTTCGAGGTCTCCGAAGATCGGTGGCGGGCGCCGGGCGAGAAGCCGACGAAACTGCGCCTGCTCGCTGATGCGAATTTTCCGCGGGCGCTGACCGAGATCCTTAGGAAATGCGGCATCGAGGTGCGCACGGTCCAGGAACTGGGGATCGACCGCCTGCCCGATGAGCGGGTTCTTCAGGAGGCCTCGAAGCGTGGCCTGCTGCTCATCACGCTCGACCGGGACTTCTGGCAGGATACTAAGTTCCCGCTGCGTTCGTCTGGAAGGCTGATCTTCGTCGACGCACGGGACGAGCGCATCGCCGAGAGCGATGGATTCGAGCCTGCTGGTGGTTCTCTTGAAGAGTCGGGGCGGAGGCGAGAGCCACGGCAAAATCCGCACGACCGCAGAGAGAGTGTACCTGACGTTCCTGAATGATGCGGGCAAGCCTGCCGTCTATGAGTTCAAGGCGATGCGACCGTATATTTACGCCCGGGAGTACTGGGGATTTGGTGTCTGACAAAGGCTGGGCGAAGACGGCTCCGCGCGGACGGCGGCCGATGGCGACTGAGCCTGCGCCGCACCCGTTGAGCCGATTGCCTGCCCGCAAAGCAGCGCGATCAGAGTTAACGGCGCCAGAAACCGAACGCCACGCCGCCAAATCCGCAATTGCTTCACTGTGACCCCCTAGATGTAATGCAACTCCATGCCGATAGGCTCTCAAAAAAGCCATTCTGCTCACAACCTGGCCAGTAATCGAACGGCATCTTTCAGTGGCTGCCGGTCCGCGAAGAAATCCCTCCAGGGGTCGGCGCGCTTAAGCCGCCCGGCAAAGTTCCCCATGTTGAAATCGGAAGGGACGAGCGTGGGCTTCACTTCGGACCATTCCAAGGGGGTCGAAATCGGCGCTTTCGCTCGCCGCCGGACGGAGTAGGGCGCCACCACGGTTTGACCAAAGCCGTTGCGAAATGGATCCAGATAGACACGGCCGCGTCGCGCTGCGACCGAATGCTCGACCGTCAATTCATCAGGGTGCGCGGCCGCCACGCGCGCGACAAACGACTCGGCGAAGGCGAGGACTTCGTCCGCATCCGGTCCAGTGCGGATCGGAACCAGGACATGCAGGCCCCGGCTTCCTGAAGTCTTGGCGAAGGACACCAACTTCAGGAGGTCCAGGGCTGCTTTGATGTGCAGGCCCGCACGGGCGGCGTCTGCGAACTTTCCAGACTCGGGATCGATGTCGAAACATACCCAGTCCGGCTGCCGGGGCGAACTCGCCCGGCTTGCCATGACGTGCACGGCGATGCACCCCAGGTTTGCCAACGCGAGCTGCGTGATTAACGAGCCGCCGACCACATAATCGGTAAACTTGCCGGCATTGTCCGCATGCGCGATCCGCTTGGTTGGCGTTCCCGGAGGCATGCTCTTTGGCTTCTGCTTTTGAAAAAAGCACTCGCCTTCCATTCCATCGGGGCAGCGCTCAAGGGACAGCATGCGATCCTTCACGTAGGGCGAGAGGTAAGGGAAGATCGCGTTGTAATACTCAACTAAGTCCAGCTTGGTATAGCCTTTTTCCGGCCAGAAAATCTTGCCGGGATGCGACACGGTGATTGGCAACTTTGCCGGCATAGATTGGGCTATCTTGGTTCTCTTCATGCGAAGATCTCCGGCAGGAGCACTTCCTGGGGACGTTTGTCGTCGCGCAAGCCGAGAAATACCGGCTGGCGGAGCTTTCTATCCGCGGTCCACTCCTGAAAGGAGATCTGGGCGATAAGCCGCGGGGCAAGAAAAACTACGCCCTTCTGGCGTGGAGGGTCAAAAAGCGCGGATTGCGATCTCCGAATGGTTGAAACTTCCGGTACAATTCGGCGAGTGTTTTCTGATCGAATCCCGTTCCTACTTTCCCGACATAATGCAGCGCGTCGTTGTCATAAGCTCCGAGGAGAAGCGCGCCAAGATGTTCACGCGAGCCGGCCGGCTTGGTATATCCGGCAATCACGAACTCATCTTCCTGGTGAACCTTCACCTTCAGCCACTTGGTTGAACGGGCTTCCACGTACGGAGCGGAAAGATCTTTAGCGACCAATCCCTCGTACCCCCGGCGCCGCGCTATTCGGAAAGCTTCGAGACCGTTGGTTGCGAGCCTATGCGACGGCAACAACACCTTGCTTGAGCCGAACGATCGTTCCATCGTTTCGCGGCGCATGGTCAGGGATTCACGCCGTAGATCCTTGCCATCATGAAAAAGGCAATCAAAGACGGCGTACACGGGTTCACCCTTGCCCTGCTGAAGGAGCTGGAATCGGGAGACCCCCTTTTTGTCAAACACCACAACCTCGCCATCGAGAAGGAGCGTGACGGGCCGGAGACTCCCGGCATCGGAGCGGGTTATGTTTCTATACTATGCAATTAACGGTCATTCAGTGATGGAGTCGAGCCTGACGTTTGGCATTCCGCCGGCCACTTTGAAGTCGAAGATTCTCCGCACGCGGCGCAAATTGGCGCACGGGTTGCAACATTCGCTTGGCAAGGCTTACGCCCCATCGACCGAGGAGAAATCTGTCCATGCCGCCCAATGTTGATGGCGTCCCTGTCGCGCCTGCCGGCCTGACCGCACAGGAGGCCGAGGTACGGCTCACCCAGTTCGGGCCAAATGAACCCGCAGCCACAACGCACTACTCCCCTGTTGCCGATCTCCTGCACATGTTTTTGAATCCTTTGACGCTGATCCTGCTTTTTGCCGCAGGCGCATCGGCATTTCTGGGTGATGCGGTCGATGCGGGCATCATTGGCGCCATTGTTCTACTGAGCGCGACGATGAATTTCAGCCAGACCTATCGCTCTCAGCGGGCCGTCGAACGGTTGCATGATCAGGTGGCACCGACGGCAACCGTTCAGCGCGACGGCGCGTGGCAGGAGATTCGGCGGCGCGATGTGGTGCCCGGAGATTTGGTCCGGCTTTCCGCCGGAGACATGGTTCCGGCGGACGCGCGCCTTCTGGTTGCGCGCGATCTTTATGTGCAGCAGGCAGCGCTGACAGGTGAATCGCTTCCCACTGCGAAGGCGGCAACCGCGGAGACGGCCTCAACCAAAGCGGATGCGCCGAATATGGTTTTTCTGGGCACATCGGTGGTGAGTGGAACGGCAACCGCGGAAGTCGTCGCGACCGGTCCCCGAACAGCTTTTGGCGACATTGCGGCCCGGTTATCCGCAAGACCGGAAGAGACAGCCTTCGACCGCGGCTTACGGGGTGTGGGCCGCCTCATCGCGGCAACGGTCTTTTTCCTTGTGCTTTTTCTGATCGTCGTCGGCATTCTCCGCCATCGCGATCCGCTTCAATCCCTCATGTTTGCAGTCGCACTGGCCGTCGGCCTGACCCCGGAATTCCTGCCCATGATCACCACCGTGACATTATCCAAGGGCGCCGTCGCCATGGCGCGCAAGAAGGTGATCGTCAAGCATCTCTCATCCATTCAGAACCTCGGCAGTCTGGATGTGCTGTGCAGCGATAAGACGGGAACGCTCACCACCGGGACCATGTCGTTCGACCGCTCCCTCGATGCCTTTGGGAAACCATCCAGCCGCGCGCTGGAACTTGCGTTTCTCAACAGCAAATTCGAGACGGGCATTCGCAGTCCACTAGATGACGTCATCTCGCGTCAGAGCCCGCAGAACACGGAGGGTTACACCAAGTGCGACGAGATTCCGTTCGACTTCGAGCGCAAGCGGCTCTCGGTCGTAGTGGAGCGGCAGTCCCAGCGGGTTCTCATCACGAAAGGCGCTCCGGAAGGGATCATCCCGCTTCTCTCCGCGTACGAGGCTGACGGCAAAGTCGAAGCTATTGGCGAAGATGCCGTCAGGATCATCCGCCAAGCAAGCGGCGATCTGAACAGCCAGGGATACCGCTCGCTGGCCGTGGCTTACGTCGATGTCCCCCCGCGTGCGGACTACTCGGTCGAGGACGAACGCAACCTGATCCTAGCCGGCTTCCTGACCTTTTCCGATCCGCCATTGCCGGACGCCGCCCAGGTTTTGGCGTCTCTCAAGAGCGATGGAGTCGAGGTTAAGGTCATCTCCGGCGACAACGACCTTGTCACCGCCCGCGTGTGCGCGCAAGTGGGGCTGAACGCCGGCCATATTGTGACGGGGGACGAAGTCGTCAATATGACGGATCCGGCGCTGGCCCATGACGCCGAGCAAGCGCAGGCCTTCGCGCGCATCTCTCCGGCGCAGAAGAACCGAATTTTACTGGCGCTCAAGCACAACGGTCACGCGGTGGGTTTCATGGGCGACGGTATTAACGATGCGCCATCGCTGCACGCGGCCGATGTCGGCATATCCGTATCGAGTGCCGCCGACGTGGCTCGCGATTCTGCCGACGTGATTCTCATCGAGCCTGGCCTTCGGGTGCTCCATGACGGCATCATCGAGGGGCGCAAAGCTTTTGGCAACGTGATGAAGTATCTGCTGATGGGCATAAGTTCGAACTTCGGAAACGTCATCAGCATGGCAGGAGCTTCGCTCTTTCTTCCTTTCCTTCCCATGCTTCCCACCCAGATTCTATTGAACAACTTCCTCTATGACCTGGCCCAAGTTACGATTCCAACGGACAACGTTGACGAGACCTATCTGATTAAGCCCCAGCGGTGGGATATTAGCGTCATCCGCAAGTTCATGGTGTTCATCGGACCCATCAGTTCCATCTTCGACTTTCTGACTTTCTATGTCTTGCTCCATTTCTTTCGCACGAGCCAAGCGCAGTTTCATACCGGCTGGTTTGTCGAGTCGCTGGCCACCCAGACGCTGGTCGTCTTCGTCATCCGCACATCGAAGAATCCACTACGCAGCCGCCCCAGTGGTCCCTTGCTTGCGACGTGCCTTGCGGTTGTGGCTATCGGAACGTTCCTGCCGTTCAGCCCCATTGCAAACGTGCTCGGCTTCACTCCGCTACCGATCAGTTATTTCGCCTTTGTAGCCGCCGCGACTGGAGTCTATCTGCTCCTGGTCGAAGCCGTCAAACGGGTTCTTCTGCATAGAGCAACCCACAACAACGCACCCGGGCGCGGAGACCTCCTGGTGGCTGGAACCCAGGTTTGACGGTGAATCCGCTTAGACATAAAGCAAGCAGAGGATTGGCATGACAGACCGCTTACTTTCAGTTCGAGATCTCCGGGTTGCTTTCGGGAACCGTGTCGTTCTTCGAGACTTGAGTTTCGAGGTAAATTCCGGAGACTGCCTCGCGATCATCGGACCAAACGGCGCCGGAAAGACCGTGTTACTCAAGGCCTTGCAGCACCTGATTCCGTTTGAGGGAGAAATTGAATGGAGCGGAGAGGCGCACCTTGGCTATGTTCCCCAGAGCGTTGCAGCGGACCGGCAGCTTCCCCTGAGAGTCGGGGAATTATTGGCAGCGAAGGCGCGGTTTCTACGTCTTGAGGTTCGAGAGATGGAACACGTTTCTTCTGAATTGAATCTGTCGCCCGAATTTGTAAACGCAGCAATAGGCACGCTTTCAGGAGGGCAGTTTCAGAAAGCCTTGATTGCCTTTGCGCTGCTTGGGAATCCCAACGTGCTCCTCTTTGACGAACCGACGGCTAGTCTTGACGAACTCAGTGAAGAACGCATCTATGAATTGATCCATCAATTGCAACAGCGGAGAGGAATCACCGTCATTTTGGTATCCCACGATCTAAGCGTGGTGTATCGCTATGCAAGCCGGGTCTTGTGTTTGAGCAAGGGCAAACCCTGCATGGGATCGCCCAAGGAAATCCTGACGCCTGAGATGCTTGAGGAAGTGTACGGGGCTCCGCTGAAATTCTATCGTCACATTCAGGAACATTGACTTAAGCGAGGGTAATTTGTTCGCGGGAGAGAGAGGACTCAATCAGCATGGACGCGAGCCACAGTTATGCGGTGTTGCTTGCCGTGCTTTTTGCCATCGCGGCCGGCCTTGTGGGATCCGTCGCCCTGATGAAGCGAATGGTGCTCGCGAGTGATGTGATCTCGCACTTGGCGCTTCCCGGACTCGGGATAGCCTATCTTCTCAAGAGCAACCCGCTGATCGGCGGGGGAGCGACGTTATTCCTGGGGACACTCCTTGTCTGGCAACTCCAAAAAAGACGGGACTGGCGACAGACGCTTCCATCGGTGTCGTGTTCGCCGCTTGTCTCGGAATCGGAGCCCTTGTTACCCCCAACGAGGATATGCTTGAGGCGCTTTTCGGCACCTTCGAGAAGCTCTCGCTTTTCGGCTTTCTCCTTGGAGCTGCTGCCGTCATACTGATCGTCCTCTTCATCTTTCAGATGAAGGATCGATTGATCCTGGAGCTTTTTTCTCCTGAGACTGGCTGCGGCAACCGGGGTGAAAGTTGCAAGGATGGACCTCGGGTTTCTGCTCGTTTTCAGCCTGACTGTTCTGGTCGGCCTGCGCTTTATGGGAGCATTGCTTTCCAGCGCCTTGATTATCATACCGGCGGCGACGGCACGTCATCTTACCGACCGAATGGCCCAATTTGTGCTTCTCGCCTGTACGGCGAGTCTGGTTTCCGTCGGGGCAGGGTTTTTAGTCAGCACGCTGATTCTCAAGTCTGCGACGGTTGGCCCGACGATCGTTATCATTTCCGTACTGTTATTTGGCCTGAGCCTGATGAAGAAGAAGTGAAGTGCAAGAGGTGGACTATGAACGAACCGAAATCGGCACCAGGAAAACACGACCGCGAGGATGAGAAGAAACGCCAAGAGCTGGCGCGGCGTCGGATTCATTTCGCCATTAGCTACCTGATTGTCAGCGTGCTTGTTTTGTGGCTGTTCCCGCTGTTGTTTTTGAATCAGGCTACCCGTAATGCTGAAATCCCTTACAGCGAGTTCAAACAGAAACTGGCTGCTGGCCAGGTTATCGATGCAACCATCGGCGCAACAAGCATCGTTGGCGATATGAAAAACCCGACCCCGGGTGCATCTTCATCGAATTCGAATATCGCGTTCAATACCGTGCCAGCACCCGGTGGCGACCCCGAACTCATTGATCAGTTACAAAAAGCGAACGTGACTTACCACTTCGAGCGCCCGGCGAACCCGCTAGGTGGAATCTTGCTTGAGAACATCTTGCCGCTCTTGCTACTCGGCGCGTTCTGGTACATGGCCTACCGAGGAGCGGGAGCAGCCGCAGGCGGAGGGATGGGCGGCATTTTTGGGGTCGGCAAGAGCAAAGCGATTGAGGTCAAGCCCGAGGATGTTACGGTCACCTACAAAGATGTGGGCGGGGCGGATGAAGCCATTGCCGAGCTCCAGGAGATCATTCAGTTTCTGAAGGCGCCGGAGCAATTCGCTCAGCTCGGTGGACATATCCCCAAGGGTGTGTTGCTCGTCGGGCCTCCGGGTACCGGCAAGACGCTACTCGCCAAAGCAACTGCCGGCGAGGCCCAGGTCGCGTTCTTCGAGACCAGTGGCTCTGAGTTTGTGGAGATGTTTGTTGGCGTGGGCGCAGCACGCGTGCGCGACCTGTTCGAGCAGGCGCGCAAGGCGGCTCCCGCAATTGTTTTCATTGATGAGATCGATGCCATTGGTCAGAGCCGGGGCGGAGTAATGCGCTTAGGCGGCAACGACGAGCGCGAACAAACGCTCAACCAGCTGTTGGCCGAGATTGACGGCTTCAAGACCGACACCAGCGCGCCGGTGATTATCATGGCCGCCACCAACCGTCCCGAAGTGCTCGACCCGGCATTGATGCGCGCGGGCCGCTTTGATCGCCAGATCGCCATTGGCAATCCGGATCTCATTGGCCGAGTGCAAATCCTGAAGATTCACAGTAAGAACGTGAAGCTGGCGGCAGGCTTCGACCTGGACCGGGCTGCGCGGATCACGGCTGGTTTCAGCGGCGCTGACCTGGAGAACGCTATGAATGAAGCAGCATTACTCGCTGCTCGGCATAACGCTGCGTCAGTTACATTGGATGATTTCGAAGCTGCCATTGAACGCGTGATTGCGGGTTCTGAGAAGAAAAGCCGAGTCATGAATGAGCAGGAACGAACTACGGTTGCATATCATGAAGCCGGCCACGCGCTGGTGGCTGAACTGGTGCCGCATGGTGAGCCGGTCAGCAAGATCAGCATCGTTCCACACAGCCGTGGCGCCCTGGGCTACACCATGCAAATGCCAACCGAAGACCGCTATCTGCTCTCGATTGACGAACTGAAGGACAGGATTGCCGTGATGTTGGGCGGGCGGGCCGGCGAAATGGTGGAATTCGGAATTATCAGCACCGGGGCAAGTGACGACATTATGCGGGCAACTGAGTTGGCCCGCCGCATGGTCACGGAATTCGGCATGAGCGAAAAGCTCGGGTCGGTGCGCTACGCGGGTCAACAGCTCCAATATCTGGGAGGATCGGTCGAGGACAATAGCCCAATCAGCCCTGAGACCCGTCAAGTGATCGACGCGGAGGTTCAGCGTCTCGTGACCGAACAGTACGTGCGCGCTCAGGCGCTGCTGAAAGACCACCACGCGGCGCATGATACTTTGGCCCGGCAACTGCTGAAGCAAGAGACGGTGAGCGGGAGTGACGTGAAAAAGGCGCTGGAGAATGGTCCGGGTCCGGGATCTCCTGCCGATGCCGCGCAATTGCGAAGGAGTCCGGCTTAATGCGAAGCCTATTGCCTGCCCTTTTCCTGCTGATCCCGATCGCTGTATCCGGTCCTCGCAGCTCCGCTCAGCCGAATCCCCGCCTGCAGACATTCTTCGAGCAGAACATCGGCCTCACCCAGGATCAGATCGTTGGGCTTGTCGTTATAGACACCAAGCGCATGATTGCCCTCGCGCTGGTAAGCCTGGAGAAGATGCAGCGCCTTGCCCTGAAGGAACAGGCTGACCCGGCGCTGGCCGGCGTCTGGTTCGCGAAGTACTGTATGTAGCGTTGTCACGACCGGCATGTTGAGGTACTTAAGCAACTCCAGGACTTAGCTGCCAGCTTCGCCCCCATAGATCCCGTACTCATGCTGCAAACACACTAAATCGACACCGCGGGCATTGAGGAACTTGGCGGTTACCCGATACGACGATAAGTCATCTTCGGCGATCTGGAACCGCACCCGCGCAGGGTAAGCATACGAGACTGCGGGTCGTTGACGGCCAGAACCGACAATCCTGCAGCTCCGTACTCTGCAGTGATCGCATCGCTCAGATCAGTTGTGAAGGTTGCAATTCCACATTGCCGGGGGAGATGGTTCCCGATCACCGCCATCCGGACCGGAAGTGAACGGCGGGGCACGGGTTGCTGAGTGAATGCCTGTTTTCTTCCGAATACCGGAGTCCGCGCGTCGCGCAGGACAAAGGTCTTGGCCCGCGCATTCACGGAGATGTTCGGTGCGGACATCGCAGGCCCCTGAAAACAACATGCTAACGGCCAAGAACGGAGTTCCAATACTGCAAGTCGAGATCAGTGGCGAAGCGCTACAACAGCCGCCGCAGCTTCACTCGTGACGAAGGCCAGAAGGAAGAGTGCGGCGCCGATACCCGCCATTAGCTCGCGGGGTGGAGTGCCCGACACGAGGTCTTTTCTCTCATCGGGTCAAAAGCGAATGGACAAGTGGTCTTCGAGTCAGTCCAAAGCTCTTACCTTTGCTGCGAAGAGCGCGTGGTGGGCGAGAATGAACAGCGTGCGACGATCGGCGCCGCCAAAGATGATGTCGATTGGGCGCTCGGGCACATCGATCTGGCCAATCTGCTTCCCCGCCGGGTTGTAGACAAAGATTTGGCCGTTGGCAACATACACATTGCCTTTGCCATCTACTGCGACGCTCTCACCGCCGCGGTCCGCAAAAGGCCGGAGATCGGTCAGCGTGCCGTCGGCCGCGACTCGCGCGCTGTAGGTGCGGTCTTCCGATGCGCTGCTGACATAGACGCGCTGACCGGGAAGCGCACTGATGAAACCGTAAGTGTCAAGATTGCCGGAGAAACGCCAGCCGGTAGAGTCCGGCGGGCCCTGCTGGAAGACGCGCCCGGCAGGCAGGAAGACGCTGCCGTCGGGCGAGACGTACTCCTTCGGTTTGGGGGTCGAAACATCCTCGGCGAACATCTCGGCCAGGGTCTTATAGGTGAGCGTGCTGAAGTCGAGTTGGTTTCGGAATTCGCCGTTGTTCCAGTAATTGACCGGCAGAATCGCAGCAGCTCCCGGATGCGGCGCCGCGGGTTGCGGCGCGAGCAACGTGATCTGATCTTCGGGCGATCCAGGGCGGAACGAGTAGACGGTTCCTTCAGGGCCGGCAGAGGAAACCACCAGCAGGTCGCCCGCCTTATCGAATGCGAGATTGACCGGATCGAGAGGATTGCCGCGCTCAATGGTGAGCCCTTCCGCGGAAGACCAGCCATAGATGCGCTGCTGATGGCGATCGACGAAGCAGAGCTTGCCGGAAGCATCCACCGCGGCGCCGGAGATGGAGAAGAAGCCGTCTTCCAGTTTTTCAACTTTTGCGCCCGGCGCCAGCACGGCAGATGCATCGCCGGGCGTGGGCACAGGCGGGTTTTCCGGAATGTCGAGCACAGCGAATTCACGCTCGCGCACTTCGAGATGGTGAGTAGCGTCCTGGATCGCATTCTCGTAAGGGAATTTGCTGGCCCGGAGAAATGTTCCGCATCCGTTTTCATCGCAGATGGGGTAGCCGCTCTCGGCATTGATATGCACATTGCGGAAATGAATGTTTCCGGAGTGGTAAAGGCGAACCGCGGCGGCGAAGGGAGCGCGGGAACGCGTGACGCGATAGCCGTGATAATTGGCGATGGTGATGTTCTTCGACCAGTCAAACTCGAGGGAGAGCGATTCGGGGCTCTCGCCGGCCTCCTCCTCGGTTTGCGGCGCGTTGATGTCCCAATTCTCGACGTGGTCGAAAATGATCTCGTTGCGCGTATGATGCTCGTTGGAAAGCTCATAGACATGGCCCGGCGTCTTCGTATCCGAGACATAGAATCCCGCCTGGGCGAAGGTATCCGGAGTCCAGATGTCCGCGAAAGTGCCGCCGCCACCGTGCATCACCCAGAGACTGGGATACTGTCCGTCCCAACGCTTGCTGAGAACAGAATCGGCCGTGTGGTTATTGTTGTAGGGATTGAAGCCGGTTCCATGGCCGCCCAGAAAGCGCACATCGTCGATCAGCGAATCGGCGCCCGATTGCCACAGCACGCCGACAGCGCGTTGGTTGATGCCGCCGGTATAGACTCCGAAGCCGCTGATCATGTTGGAGCCGCCCGCGGGCGCCGAAATTACGGGCCTGGGCGCGCCCACGCCCTGGAAACCCGGCGTGGAGTCCTCCAGGTCGAACTGGGTCAGCGTCGGATGCAGCCCGATGAGAATCGTGTCGGGCTTCAAGGCGAGCGTGCCACTGACGCGGTAATGCCCGCTGGGAAAATAGAGCACTCGATGCGTATCGATGGCATTCTGGATCGCGGAGGTGTCGTCGGCTGCTCCGTCGCCTACGACGCCGAGCGTGTGGACGTTGACCCAGTCTTCGGTTGGCGGGAGCGCGGGAATCGCCGGCGGAAGCGGAGCGGGCAGAGCGCTGAGCGCAGCGGCAACGTAGTTCATGCCGATGGCGCCGGTCATTCCCTCGCCGGGCACGATGAGACCGTAGTTGAAATTCCCCACGCGGTAGATCGCGCCCTTGCCGGGGACCGTTTTGCCGCTCTCGCGGAAAAGGGCGAAGGTTGGCGTGTCCTTTAGCACGGCATTCTCGAAGCCGACTTCGGTGAGAGGACTCTTCTCGTTGCTGATGATGACTGCGGCTTTTGAAACCTGCTCGAAGCGGCAGTCCTTGACCCACAGTTCGTCGGAGTAGTGCGGATCGATGTCGATGGCGACCGGCACATCGCGGAACGTGTCTCGAATGAGGGTAAGGCCGACCTCATGCTCGCGCACCGCCGCGTCGCGCTGACCCTCGAAGACCGAATCGATGAGCGTGAACTGCCAGGCGGGCGAAGTCTTGTCGGTGAGGATGCCGTAGCGCCCGCCATAGAAATGGAGATCCTCGGCCTCGTTGCCGACCTCGGTGAGCGCGGCGAGGCCCGAGCCGATATGGAAATCCATGTGACTGAGGAAGGCGTGCTGGGCGACATGAAAACGGATGGCGATCGCTGCGGGGTTGCCGGCGCCGATCTCGAAATCAATGTTGCTCATTGCCGAATAGAATGTGTCTTCGTCGGCGTCCGCCACATTGTCATTCGGCGGCACGCTGCCAGGGGGCGGAAACGGGACGCGCTTACCGGAGCGGAGTATGGCGGTGGGACTTGCACCCGTGAAGATGACCATGTCGCCGACGCCCCTCTGAAAACCGGGCGTGTTGTCAGCAAGCACGAAAACGGGGCGCGTGGCGCCGTAGCCGATGAGACGCACGCCCGGCCAGACATAGAGGGTGCGCGTGAGCCGGTAGCGGCCCGAGGGCACAAACACAATTCCCTCGCGAACGCCGCCTTCCGCTTTGTCGATGGCCGCCTGAATCGCCGCGGTGTCATCGGCGATTCCATCGGCGTGTGCGCCGAATTCCTGCGCCGTGAGATAGACCGCTTTGGGATCGTCAAGCCTCGTGGTAAAGATGGATGAGGCTGAAGCGAACGAAGAGACTACAAACAACAACAAGGCACACAGCAAACGCTTTTTCATAAGTACGTTCCTTGCAAGGTTTCTTTGTCCCCGCGCAACGTTAGGCGTGCTCTGCGGTGTGGTATTCGCGGCGAATCTTTTCAATGTTGACTGTGGGCTTGGGGTATTTCATGTGCAGCGACTCCAGGTGCTCTACGACGATACGCGCAACGGCCAGATTGCGGAACCATTTGTGATTGGATGGAATGATGAACCATGGCGCGTGCGCTGTGCTGCATCGGGAGAGAGCGTCTTCGTACCCGGCCACATAGTCCTTCCAGAAGGCGCGCTCCTTATAATCGGCTTCGCTGATCTTCCAGTGCTTGGTGGGGTCGTCGAGGCGCTCCTTAAAGCGCTTCAGTTGTTCTTCTTTTGAGATATGCAGATAAAACTTGAGGATGTGGGTGTTGTGAGCAACGAGGTTCTTCTCGAAGTCGTTGATCAGATCGTAGCGGCGGGACCAGATTTCTTTAGGCACGAGATTATGAACGCGAACGATAAGGACGTTCTTCGTAGTGGGAACGGTTGAAGATGACGACTTCGCCGCTGGCGGGCGCCGCCGTGTGCGCGCGCCACAGAAAGTCGTGGGCCGCCTCTTCGGCAGAGGGTTGCTTGAATGGCGCCACGCGGCAGCCCTGGGGGTTCATGGCGCCCAGAACGTGGTTGATGGCGCCGTCTTTGCCGCCGGTGTCGAGGGCCTGGAGGCAGATGAGGAGCGAATGGCGGCGCTCGGCGTAAAGCAGATCCTGCAACTCCCGGAGCTTCTTCTGATAGTGCTCGATCTCATCGGCGGCGGCCTTGTGGCTCTTGCGGCCATCATTGAGCGACGGGTCGATCTTCTTGAGCTTGACCTTGCTTCCTGGTTCGACCTTGAATTTCTGGAGGTAATTCATTTTCAATCTCCGTTTCTACTGCGCTGCTCCTGATTCCGTGAAGCTGCTGTCTGAGGCGCAAGGCGGATCTTGCGTGAGGAGCGTCCGCTGAAACGCGGCAGCCGGCTCGACCGCAACAGAAGAAATGCTAACAGGCTGGGAAGGTGAGCATGGTTTTGCCACTGGCAGGGAATACACAGCGTGACATAACACGCGCGTAAACAGAACTAGACTATAGTCAAGAGGCGGATGCTCACCGTGCTCGCGCCGCCGGTCAATCCGCATCCGCTGCGACGCGGACAGTCAGAACGCAAGCAAGAGGAGATGAATGATGGGAAAAACGTTGTCGCCGGACTTGTTGCGGAAGCTGGATGCCTACTGGAGAGCCTCGAATTATCTCTCCGTTGGCCAGATTTATCTCTATGACAATCCATTGCTCAAGCGCCCGCTCGAGATCGGTGATGTGAAGCACATGCTCCTGGGGCATTGGGGAACGACTCCGGGGCAGAACTTCATTTATACGCACTTGAACCGGGTGATCAAGAAATACGATCTCGACATGATTTATGTTTCCGGCCCCGGGCACGGAGGGCCGGCGGTGGTCAGCCATACCTACTTAGAGGGTACTTACAGCGAAATATATCCGAATATAAGTCAGGATGAAGAAGGGTTACGGAAGTTATTCATCCAGTTTTCATTTCCGGGAGGCATTCCCAGTCACGCGTCACCGGAGACTCCGGGATCGATCCACGAGGGCGGCGAACTGGGTTATTCGCTCAGCCACTCGTTTGGAGCCGTAATGGATAATCCCGAGTTGATCGTGGCATGCGTAGTGGGCGACGGAGAAGCGGAGACCGGGCCGCTGGCCACGGCTTGGCACTCGAACAAGTTTATCGATGCGGCAACCGATGGCGCCGTGCTGCCCATTCTGCATCTCAACGGCTACAAGATCTCCAACCCAACAGTGCTGGCGCGCATCACGCATGAGGAGCTGGAGCAACTCTTGCGCGGCTATGGTTGGACGCCCTATTTCGTGGAAGGGCACGAACCGGAGCTGATGCACGAGGCCATGGCGGCGACGCTCGACCGCGCGGTGGAAGAGATCAAGAGGATTCAGCAAGACGCCCGCATCCACGGGAACACGGCACGTCCACGCTGGCCGATGATCGTTCTCAACTCTCCCAAGGGCTGGACGGGGCCAAAGTTCGTTGATGGTCTGCAAGTGGAAGGCACGTTTCGCTCGCATCAGGTGCCGCTGTCCGATCCGGCGGCAAATCCCGAGCACCTGAAGCAGCTGGAGGAATGGCTGAGGAGCTACCGGCCTGAGGAGCTCTTCGACGAAAAAGGCCGCTTGCGGCCCGAGCTGGCCGAGCTTGCGCCTACGGGGAATCGGCGGATGGGCGCCAATCCACACGCCAACGGAGGCATTCTTCTGCGCGACTTGAGGATGCCCGATTTTCGGGACTACGCCGCAAGCGTACCCTCGCCGGGGACGCCGGGCATCGGAGACACGCGCGTGCTGGCGCCGTTCCTGCGCGATGTGGCCAAGCTGAACGATGACAAGCGGAATTTCCGGATCTTCGGCCCGGACGAAACCATCTCCAACGGCTTGGCCGCCGTGTTTGAAGTGACCAATCGGCAGTGGGATGCAGAGACCGTAGCCAACGATGAGTTTCTCGCTCCCCAGGGACGCGTGGTGGAGATGCTGAGCGAGCATCAATGCGAAGGCTGGCTGGAAGGTTACCTGCTCACCGGACGGCACGGGCTGTTCAACTGCTATGAGGCTTTCATTCACATTGTCGACTCGATGTTCAACCAGCACGCCAAATGGCTAAAGGTCACCAACGGCCTGCCGTGGCGGCACAAGATCGCCTCGCTCAACTACCTGCTGGCGTCGCACGTCTGGCGGCAGGATCACAACGGCTTCACGCACCAGGACCCGGGATTTATCGATCATGTGGTGAATAAGAAGGCCGAGGTAGTGCGCGTGTATCTTCCGCCCGACGCGAACTGCCTTCTTTCGGTGATGGATCATTGCCTGCGCAGCCGCCACTACGTCAACGTGGTGGTTGCGGGCAAGCATCCCGCGCCGCAGTGGCTGACGATGGACGCAGCCATCAAACACTGCACCGAAGGGATCGGCATCTGGCAATGGGCGAGCAACGACCAGGGGACCGCGCCGGACGCGGTGATGGCATGCTGCGGCGACGTGCCCACGCTGGAGACGCTGGCCGCGGTGAGCATTCTGCGCGAGCACTTGCCGGAATTGAAACTGCGGGTGGTGAACGTCGTCGATCTGATGAAGCTGCAGCCTCAATCGGAGCATCCGCATGGTCTCAGCGACGCGGACTTCGACACGCTCTTCACCAAGGACAAGCCGGTCATCTTCGCATTCCACGCCTATCCATGGCTGATCCATCGCCTCACCTACCGCCGCACCAACCATGACAACATTCACGTCCGCGGCTATAAGGAGGAAGGAACCATCACCACACCGTTTGACATGACGGTGATGAATGATCTCGACCGGTTCCACCTCGCTATGGACACCATCGACCGCATCCCGCGCATCACTGAGAAAGGCGCGTATCTGAAGCAGACACTTAAAGATAAGCTGGTTGAGCACGGACAATACATCAGAAAGAACGGAATGGACCTGCCGGAGATTCGGGACTGGAAGTGGAAAAACCAGTCATTCGACGCCCAGCCAAATGGCATCTGAGAGGCCGGCAAGCGCACCGGGCGCTCACCGCGGCCGCGAACGCTCGGCAGTCTGTGAATAAGCCTCACTGCCGCTAAGATCCCTGTCCAAAGCGCGTAGCCGGGTTGAAGGCTCGAGGCCCAGCCTGTCGATCCTCCTATTGCCCACCGCAGTGTATCCTGTCAGGCAGGCCGGAAACGCCGGATTCCAAGGATCGCGAGCATGGGGATCTATCAAGAATTGCCGCCCGATGCGGTGAAGATCGTTCTGGTTCTGTTTTTGTCGTTTCTGATCGGGCTGGAGCGCGAAGAGCACAAGGCCGGAGGAAGCACATTCACGTTCGGCGGTGTGCGCACTTTCCCGCTCATCGGCCTCATCGGCTATTCCCTGGCTCTCATCTCCGGCACTCAACTGTTGCCGCTGACCATCGGCTTTCTGGTCGTCTCCGGCTTCCTGCTGCTTTCCTATTGGCACAAACTGTCCAAGACGGAGGCCGCGGGCGTCACGACGGAGATGTCGGGGCTAACGACGTTCCTTGTCGGCGCGCTGGTGTGTTACGGGCATTTCTGGATCGCCACGACGCTGAGCGTGGCCAGCCTGGTTCTGTTGGATTTGAAGGCAGCGCTGGAGAAGCTGGCGGCGCGCATCGCCGCACGCGAGATTCTGACTTTTGCCAAGTTCCTGTTCCTGAGCGGCGTCATCCTGCCGGTGCTGCCCAACCAGGAGTTCGGCCGCTTCCACATCAATCCCTTCAAGACCTGGCTGGTTGTGGTGGCCATCAGCGCCATCTCGTATGCCAGCTATGTTCTGCAAAAGCTCACCAAGGGCCAGGGCGGAACCGTACTCGCGGCATTACTCGGCGGCGCCTACTCTTCCACCGTCACAACGGTCGTTTTGGCGCGACGGGGAAAAGCCGACGATCATCCCCACCTCTACTCCGGAGGCATTTTGATTGCATCCGGCGTAATGTACATGCGCCTATGCATTCTCCTGGTTCTCTTCAACCGGCAATTGATGTTGCTGCTCTGGGTGCCCCTGGCTCTGTTGGGAGGAGTTGCGGTCGCTGCCGGCTGGCTTTGGACGCGACGCGCGGACAAGGGCGCGCAAGTCATGCAGCAGGATCTGGAACCGAAGAATCCGCTGGAGCTGACTACGGCGTTTCTTTTTGCCGCGCTCTTTCTGGCCATGCTGGTCATCACGCAACTGGCAGTTACCTATCTTGGCCGCGCGGGGATCGACACGCTCGCGGTCATCATGGGCGTAAGCGATGTGGATCCATTCATTCTGGGACTGACGCAAGCGCCCAGCACAGCCACCGCGCTCAACGAGGCTGCAGGCGCGATCCTGATCGCCGCCGCTAGCAACAATGTTGTGAAGGGAATCTATTCGTATAGCCTGGCCGGCCGGAGGACTGGAAGGCAAAGCCTGCTCTTCCTGCTGGCTCTCGCGGCTGCGGGACTTGTGCCGCTCTTCATCCTGGGATGGTAGCGGTCCGCCAGGCGTTTTGCGAGCGTGAGAATTCGTGCCGCGCAACGATCGAAACGGCCGCCTCACCGTCGCGAATGGTCTCCATGCAGACTGACGTCAAGGCCCAGTTCTTGCGACGAGGACCCCGTTGTCCGGGCCGGGACTGCGGCAGAGCCACAGCCGAGCACACAGATTGATCGAGCCGCGCGGGTGCGTGGAGCGCGGGTTTCAACGCCGGCGTGATACTCTTCCGCCAGCGTAAATTCCTGAAACGGACCACTATGAAAATCCAAACGATTCTTCTTGCGACATTCGGCGTCTACGGCCTGGCTTCGGCTGTTTTACCGGCACAACAAGCGGCACATGAGAAGCAAGCATCCTGTGGCGCTGCGGCGTGTCCGTACCTGAACCCCGCGCTGACGCCAGAGGCGCGCGCGAAGGACCTCGTGAGCCGCATGACGCTCGAAGAGAAGGTCAGTCAGATGCAGGACGTTGCGCCAGCAATTCCAAGGCTGGGCATTCCCGCATACAACTGGTGGAACGAGGCACTGCATGGAGTGGCGCGCAACGGATTCGCAACCAATTTTCCGCAATCGATTGGCCTGGCGGCGACGATGGACACCGCGTTGATGCGCCGGATTGCAGACGTGATTGCGGTGGAGGGGCGCGCCAAGTATAACGAGGCGATCCGCAACGACGATCACAGCCGGTTTGCGGGACTTACGTTCTGGTCGCCGAATATCAATATCGATCGCGATCCGCGCTGGGGGCGGGGTATGGAGACGTTCGGCGAGGATCCGTTCCTGACCGCAAGCATGGGCGTGGAGTTCGTGAAAGGACTGCAGGGCGATAATGCGAAGTATCTCGAGCTCGTATCGACGCCGAAACACTATGCGGTGCACAGCGGCCCGGAGCCATTGCGGCACGGATTTAACGTGGAAGTTTCGGATCACGATTTAGAAGACACGTATTTGCCGGCGTTCCGCGCGACGATCGTGGAGGGACACGCCGACTCGATCATGTGCGCTTACAACGCGACCAACGGTGCGCCAGCGTGCGCGAATCCGATGCTGCTCGAAAAACACCTTCGCGACGACTGGGGATTCAAAGGCTACACGGTTTCGGATTGCGATGCAGTGGGCGACATTGCGAGCGGACATCACTTTGCATCGAGCCCGGAGGAAGCGGCTGCGGATGCGGTAAAGGTGGGCACGGACCTGGATTGCGGCCGGACGTACGGTGCACTGACCAAAGCAGTGGAAGAGCACCTGTCTGACGGAGGCCGACCTCGATACGTCCCTGGTACGTCTATTTACGGCGCGGATGCGGCTGGGTATGTTCGACCCACCGGTGGCAGTGCCGTTCAACGCGATTCCGTTCTCCGAGGTGAATTCGGCGGCGCACCGCGAGCTGGCGCTGCAGGCGGCGCGCGAGTCGATTGTGCTCCTGAAGAATCGCGACAACACTCTACCGTTGAAGGCGTCGATCCGGAAGATTGCAGTCGTTGGCCCGACTGCGGATTTGCTGGAGTCGATTGAGGGCAACTACAACGGAACCGCGCCCGATCCTGTTACGCCGCTGAATGGATTGCGGAAGAAATTCGGAACCGAAAATGTAACCTACGCTCCCGGATCGATTCTTGCCGATGGGTCGCCGGCGCCGATTCCGTCTGCGTTCCTGCGCACGGATGCTTCGCTGAAGGCGGCTGGCCTGAAGGGCGAGTACTTTGACAATACGGATCTGAAAGGCGCGCCGAAGATGGTGCGCGTGGACGCGAAGATCAACTTTGACTGGAATCGTGTGGCTCCCGCGGCCGATTTTCCCGGCAAGACGTTTTCTGTGCGATGGACAGGCGAACTGCTGCCGCCGGCGCCTGGAGACTATGTGCTGAGCTTGCGCGGGCCGCGACCATTCATGGCATCTGTGATGACCGGCGAGGCGAGCGGAGCACAAGCACCGGCGGCAAGGATGCCGGATCGGATCCGGCTCTATATCGACGACAAGCTGGTGATGGACAGCCACAGCAACCCAGCCGAAGCGCGGTTGAGTTTTGCCGATACGGAAACCCACGCGATTCGAGTGGAGTATGTGCATCTTCCCAACGATCGCAACGTCGATCTCGATTGGGCGCCTCCGGCAAACAGTTTGCTTGGCCGGGCGATCGATGCCGCGAAGAAGTCCGACGCGATTGTGGCCTTCGTGGGGCTTTCTCCGAGCCTTGAGGGCGAGGAGATGAATGTTCACGTGGAGGGATTCGATGGCGGCGACCGGACGCGGATCGAATTGCCCGCGGCGCAGGAGCACCTGCTGGAAGCGCTGGGCGAGACCGGCAAACCGCTGATTGTGGTGCTGACTTCAGGCAGCGCGCTGGCGGTTCAGTGGGCCAAGGATCACGCAGACGCGCTGCTCGAGGCGTGGTATCCGGGCGAGGAAGGCGGAAACGCGATCGCGGAAACGCTGACAGGGAAAAACAATCCCGCAGGACGGCTGCCCGTCACATTTTATGCGTCGACCAGCGATCTACCCTCGTTTACCGACTACTCGATGAAGAACAGGACATACCGCTATTACAAGGGCGAGGTTCTCTATCCATTTGGATACGGCTTGAGCTATTCGCGGTTCAGCTATCGCGCGCCGGACGTGAACGCGAAGGAGATCAAGGCCGGCGCTTCTGCCGTTGTGACGACCAGCGTGCGGAATACAAGTACGCGCGATGGCGACGAAGTGGCTGAGCTTTATATCAAGCCTCCGCAAACGACTGTGTCTCCGAATCTGCAGCTTGAAGGATTCAAGAGAATCCATTTGCGGGCGGGCGAGACGAGGCGCGTGCAGTTTACCCTTTCTCCGCGGCAACTGAGCGAAGTGGATGAGAAAGGAAATCGAGCCGTGGCGCCGGGCGACTATGCGATTTACGTTTCGGGCGGACAGCCGGAAGCGGGAACGCCGGCGGCAACTCTCCGAATTTCGGGGACGATGGCGCTGCCGAAGTAAATCCGTTCGGGGCGCAAGCACACTTTGAATCCGAAACTCTAGTGCGCGAGGGACTGAATCTGCGCGGCAACGAAGTCGTGGACGAACATCAGGCTGGTCGGAGCGGACACGGTTTTGGCGTCTTGTTGACCGGCCAAGTGAATGAGCAGTAGCGGGCGCGGATCCCACTGGCCTCCATGAGAAATGCGCTCGTCTTCTTCGCTCCAGCCGGGAGTTGTGCGCCATATGCCGGTGCGCCAGGAGTGATCTCCCTGGATGATGAGAGTCGTTTCGGGCCAGCGCGCCTGCGCCTCAAGGACGTCGAGTATTTGCCCGATGAAGCGGTCGGAATAATCCAGCGAGTCTAGATAGGATCCGCCCACGCCGTAGTGATGCGAATGGCGATCCCAAAATGCCGGTGGGTGGGGTACGGGCAGGTGCAGGTAGATGATGTCTGTCTGGCTGTTGGCGAGCGCGGCGAGGGCGTGCTGGCTTATGTCCTTCACGGTCGCCACGTGACTTAGAGATTCCCAGTGGGCGACATCGGCTACAGCCACGCGAGGCGCAACGAGTTGCTCGGTCACGATGCGCAGGGGAAACCAGACGTCATCAACGAAACTGGCATTGATTGACGGAGGGGCGCCGTCTTCGGTGTCGTCGTTGCTCCAATAGCACTCGGCGGCGGTGCCTGCAAAGATCGGACAGTAAGGCAGGTACCAACCCACAATCGAAGTCGAGATACCGCGCTGGCTGGCCATGCCGAACAACGATGTGGCCGAGTCAAAAGGCTCCCAGTGAGGATCGTCATCGGTGCGAACGAGGAATTGATTTTTCGCGGTAATGGTAGAACTCGTTACGATTCGGCCCAGGAGCAAGCTCGGCACAACCAATCTGGTGTGGTAGCCAATCGGCTTCACGTTGGAATACACCGTACTTTGCAGGCGTAGCCGATCGAAATTGGGAAGATCGAGGGAGCGATCGCGAGCTTCGAATACCGGCTTATACGCCAACTCGTCGAAGATGATCCATACCAGGCGCGGTTTGGCGGCTGGTTGGGCGGGAATCGGGCTCGCAAATGCCTGAATGCCAGGACGCCAGAAAGCGGCGCTTACCAGTTGAGCGGTCATGACAAATGCAAACACTGCGGCGCCCGTGAGCACGGCGCTACCCAGACGATAGAGTTTTGACGCGATATTGGGGGCGGAGAAAACCAGAAACGCGAGAATAGCGATCCACGCGACAGCGATGATTGCAACGCCGGCGTACGGAATCCGGAACGGAAAAATTCTGAGATTACAGACGAGCAGGTAAATCGGAAGGAGGGCAAGGACGAACCACCGGATTCGAGTCCAGGCCTTCAGATCGCGGAGGATCGCCAGCAAGGCCGCGAAAATGAGGCCCACAATCGCAAGATCGACAAGCTGCGCCAAAACCAGGCGGGTCAGCGGCCAGGGAACGCGCATTCGCTCGTCGCCCAGAGTAGACGTGAAGTTGATATAGCCCGGCAGAAGGAGAATGGCGGCGAAGCCCCAGGCCTGGGCGATCCGTTTGATCATGCCGTGCTTCCCCCTACATGCGGAGATTTCGCGATTCCTGCTGTGTCGTCCTACAAAAGAATCTTATCGAATAGGAGGAGAACCCGCCCGTTGCTCAACAGGGTGCGGTCAACGACGGCGAAGTGTGGCGCGAATGCCTGCGTGAGATCGTCCTCGGTCAAATGGCCGTAGAGATCGTCGCGGCCGCGCAGCCACTCCTGAAACATCGGATCGGAGGGCGGGACCCACTCCAGCAGGAGCCAGCGCCGCGTGAGGCTGGCACAAAGGCCGGCGATGTGCGCGAGCGGCAACTGATCGCGAAGGATCAGGTGATGGATGACCGCGAGCATGAGAACCAAGTCGAATCCGCCGGTGAGGCGGTCGAGCAATGAGAAGTGTTCGCGATTGCGCCATCCTGCCGCGGGCGTAGGACGGGCGATGTTTGCGACCAGAACTGTGACGGGTTTGTTCTGCTTTCCCGCGGTTCGCCACAGCTCTTCGAGTGCGGCTGTGTCGCTATCGAGTGCGACGACCGTAGCACCGGCGCCGGCGGCCAGGAGCGAATAGGTCCCGGTATTGGCGCCGATATCGAGGACGCGCTCCGGATGGCAATGCTGGAGTGTACGCTTGACGAACTGCTGCTTATCCGCGACGTCGGCGGGCTGATAGTGGAAGGCTGATTTTTCGTACCGGCTCCATTGGCTGCTGTCCCGATGACCGGCTGCATGGCCAATCTGTTTTGCGAGGCGCGCAATGCGCTTCTGCAGGAGGTGTGTAGCCAGAGATGGATCGGTAGTGGGCCGGGTCTTTTTGGAGCCGCCTTGCCCTGGGCCTGGGCGCTCGAACATTGTGGCCAATGTGACGACATCGAACAGGTCGGGATTCAGCCGGTGCCAGCGCGGCAGCGCCTCGTAGATGTGGCGTGGCTCATAGCCGTCGCGCGCAAACAGAGTTGCGTGGAGCGGCCAGCTCAAATACTTCGCCGCGACAAGTGGCAGAAGGAATGTGCGCACGAACTGGCCATAGGCCAGCCAGACGCCGGAGCGCGGATTGCGACGCTCAAACGATAAAACATCCACAAGGATGGGGCGCGAACCCGAGAAGAGAATGTTGAGGGGCGTGGCGTCCTTCAGGGTCCATCCGGCGTCGATCGCCTGGCTGGCGACGCGCAGCGTAAGTTCGGCGGCGGCGCGCCACTGAGCGGTGGTCCACTCCCATGGATAGCTGATGGGATCGAGGCGCGGATGTTCGAGCCAAAGCTCGCCGGATGCGATGCACGAATGGGAGCCGTACTCTGCAATCCGGCTGGGTATCAGGTCGCCGCTTTGCTCGAGAGACCTACGCAGTGGAGACGCGAGAAAAGCCTGCGTCTCTTCGGCTGCCGAGGGGCGAATCTTCCGCAAGGCACAGCCCTCAATAAGCCGGAACTCGCCCGCCGGGTCGCGAAAGGTCAATTCCAATTCTTTGTCTCGGGAGGGAAGACCCGAATCTCGGCGAGAGAAGTCTGGGGACCCGTTCACGGGTTTTGCGAGTCCTCGCCATTTGCCGCGGAAGAGCGCTCCTCCCGTTCGTATCGAGGTACGTCGTCCGAATGAAAGAGCGCATAGATCTTGCGGCGCAGGTACCAGCCAGTGGCCACCAGCGCGGAGCCAGCGGCCTGAACGGCCAGCAGCCCTGTGCCTGGATCGGCGTAGGCGTAAGCAGGGCGCTCAAACAGTAAAGCAGCGCCCACAAGAATCAAGACAACCGGAAAAATCTGAAGCAGTTTCATATGGCCGCCGGTAACTCCAGGATGCGATGGAAGCTTCGGCCGGAAGCCCGGCGAACGGGAACCGGATTCGATTTCGAGCGCCCATCTAACAATATGTAGACGGCAATCAAGCCGTCGGAGATTACAGAATCGCAAACATAATACCCCGAAAGAAATGTAACTTTCGGATAAAGGTACCCCTGAAAGAAATACAACTTTCGAATCGGGACAATTTCGAGTTCCCGCATCCGCAATGATGCATCTTTTCGTTCGGGTCACGTACAAACTCTACGCGGCCTCGTCGGCAGGGCCTTCTCCCGCGATCTGAATACCTAGAGACGATTGTGCCGAATACACGCAACGAATCGACACAGCCACTCGTTTGCTCGGATGCAGGAATCCCGATTTGGGTTGCCTTGTTGCGGACGCGGGAATCGGTGCGCGGCGTTTTGCGTTCTGTGCGAACTGGGCGTGACGACGAAATTGAGTACCGTCGACGCGGACTATGCGTCGTTGCCGCGTTTAAGAGCCCACGGTTGAAAGCTAGACTTGAGCCGCGGGCGCGGCGGCAGCCGGTTTGGCCTTGGGTGCTTCCTTGCGCCCAGGGGCCAGGATGGCGTGAAGGATGGTGCCTTCCATGCGCGGCATGAATTCAACGATGCCGGCGTCGCCGATGTCCTGAATGAGCCGATTGATGATTTTGTAGCCGAGCTCGCGATGAGCCATCTGGCGGCCGCGGAAACGCAGGCTCGCCTTCACCTTGTCGCCCTCGGAGAGGAAGCGGATGGCCTGATTCTTCTTGGTCTGGTAGTCGTGTTCGTCAACGGTGACGGAGAACTTGACTTCCTTTACGGTGATGACCCTTTGGCGCTTGCGTGCGGCGCGCTCGCTCTTTTCCTTTTCGTAGAGATAACGGCCGTAGTCCTGGATGCGGCAGACGGGCGGAACAGCGTTCGGCGAGACTTCGACGAGGTCGAGCCCGCGCTCGCGCGCGATGCGGAGCGCCTCGAAGGGCTGGAGGATTCCAAGTTGTTCGCCGTTTTCGTCGATGACGCGGACTTCGCGCGCACGAATTCTGTCATTGATGCGGATGAAGGACTTGGCAGAGCGTTTATCGAATGCGATGGTACTCCTCCGAAAGCGTGCCGAGCGGGCCGGGGCAGGGCGCCCCATGGGCCGCAGCGAAGCGACGCAAACTGAGTATAGCATTGGCTTGGCTTCGGTGAGGAAAGAGGTTAGCAGTCTGGAAGGCCGGAAAGCTGGCCGTCGAAACCGAGTGCGGCGATGCGGACCTGAAGGAGTTGATTTGCCGGGAAATGGCCGCCAAGGTCGACAGGAAGGAAGTTCTCGGTCAGGGCGGCTGTGAGGCCGCAGACGGCCAGCGAGCGGGGCGAACGCAGCGTGATGGCTGCAAGCTCGCGGCCAATGAAGCGGCTGCGATGGATGCGCGTCTTCTCGGCGGCGAGGGCGCGGAGCGCGGCCATGCGCTCTTCAACGGCGGTAGGCCGGACAGGCGATGCGGCATGAAGCGCCCAACCGGGTGTGCCCGGCCGCGGCGAAAAGGGAAACAGGTGGAGATAGCCGAAGGGCAGGGTGCGCACGAAGGAGAGTGTCTCCTCGAATTCGCGATCGGTCTCGCCGGGAAAGCCGACCATGACATCGGCGCCGAGGGTGAGATCGGGGCCGGCGGCACGCAGGAGGGAGGAGACCTTGTCCACGTAGTGCCAGGGGCGATAACGGCGGTGCATGCGGCGGAGCACGGCGTCGGAGCCGGACTGGAGCGGAAGATGAGCGTGGCGGGCTAAACGGCTACCGCCGTATTCGCGCATGAGAGAGATGAGGCCGTCGTCCCAGTCCATGGGCTCGATGGAGCTGAGGCGGAGGCGAGGCAGCGAAGTCTGCATGAGGATGGCGCGGATCAACCCTGCGAGTGACTCTCGTCCGAGACCAGAAGAAAAATCGCGGCCCCACCGGCCGAGGTTGATTCCCGACAACACCAGTTCCTTGCCGCCAGAGGCGACGAATTCTTCAACCCGGCGAAGGACCACTGCCTGGGGCAGACTTCTGGACGGACCGCGAGTGTGAGGAATCACGCAAAACGTGCAGCGGTTACTGCATCCCTCCTGAATCTTGAGGTTGGGACGCGTCTGCGCGCCCGGCGCGAGCTGCGCCTCTTCGAGGAAGGAGTGTGCGAAGCGGTCGTCAGCCCAGACGGGGACAGATTGCGGGGCGCTCACTGAAAGAAGCGAAGCAACGGGGACAAGCGAGGGCGGGAGGGTCGCGTTTGAAGTTTGCGCCAGATTGAAAATGATCCTAGGCGCGAGGGCCTTGTGGCTGTTGCCGACGACGGCGGCGACACCGGGCATGGCCGCGAGCTCCTGGGGCGCGCGCTGCGCGTAGCATCCGGTGACGACGATTCTGGCCGCGGGGTTTCGGCGATGCGCGCGGCGGATGAAGGCGCGGGCCGCGCGGTCGGCTTCGGCCGTCACGCTGCAGGTATTCACCACCACAACGTCGGACGCAAAGGGCTGGTTTTCAGCAAAGGCCCGCAGATGGCCGGCGATGGCTTCGCCGTCGGCGCGCGCTGCCCTGCAACCGAAGTGCTCAATGTGAAAGCCGTGCATCTGTCTTAGTTTAGAGCCAGGGTTAGAGCCTCGCCGCTCACCGGATGCGGAGTGTGTTTTTCAAGAGCAAGCGCGGCGTGCGGCGCAGTCAAGCGGTTCTCCGGTATACTGGAAGGGAACAGACAATATCCATCCCTTTCGTTCGCCATATGTCGTACTCCCCGACTGCTTATGTTCCGGTTTCTGTCCGGTCTGCCGCGCGGAGCCGGACATGGCATATTGCCAGATACGTTTACTTCACGTTTATCTGCTATGTTTCCATAGGCTTGCCGCTGGCGGTCCTGCCGCCGTTCGTGCATCTGCGCATGGGCTACAGCGCGGTGCTGGCGGGGCTGGCCATCAGCATCCAGTACATTGCCACGCTGCTCAGCCGGCCCTGGGCGGGGCGAATCTCCGATCACATGGGAGCCAAGGTCTCTGTGCTGTGGGGCATGGCAGGCTGCACCGCGAGCGGCGCCTTGCTGGTGGGTGCGGCGGCATTGCACGAGGTGCACTGGCTGAGCTTTACGGTTCTCATCCTGAGCCGCCTGGCGCTGGGAGTGGGCGAGAGCCTGGGCTCGACCGGAGCAACGCTGTGGGGCATTACCAGCGCCGGACACGAGCACACGGCGAAGGTGATCGGGCTGAACGGCATCAGCACCTATGGCGGAATGGCGCTGGCCGCGCCGCTCGGGGTGATCCTCGATCAGCAGTGGGGCCTCAAGTCGATCGGGTTATTGACCATCCTGATTGGCGCGGCGAGCTTTGTCATCGCCTGGCGCAAGGCTCCGGTCACAGTGGAACCGGGCGAGCACATGCCATTCACGGCTGTGCTGGGGCGCGTGGCGCCGCACGGAATGGGGCTGGCGCTGGCCGGCGTGAGCTACAGCGTTCTGGCGACATTCGTCACATTGTTTTATGCCAACCGGCATTGGACCGGGAGCTGCGCTCTGCCTCTCGGCATTCGGAATCGGGTTCATCGCCGTGCGCATGCTGTTCATCAAAACCATCAACCATTACGGCGGATTTCCGGTGGCGATCGCATCGCTGCTGGTTGTGTGCGCGGGCATGGTTCTTCTTTGGCAGGCCTCATCGGCGTGGATGGCCCTGGCCGGAGCTGGATTGGGCGGACTGGGTTTCTCGCTCATCTTTCCCGCCATCGGCGTGGAGGCGGTGAAGCGGGTTCCCGAGTTCAGTCGCGGGACCGCTCTCGGCGTTTACACCGCGTTCTCCGACGTATCGTTCTTCCTCGTCGGCCCGATCGCCGGCGCAATCATTGGATTCTACGGCTACGCCAGCGTGTTCTTGTTTGCGCTGATCAGCGTGCTGTTGGCGCTGGGGATTGTGGTTGTGCTGAAGGAGATGCAGAAGCACCGAGCGCGAGCCAGTTCCTAGTTCTCAGTTCACGCTTCGCAGGGTTCAGAAAATCCCTCGGCCTCGCTCAGGACAGGCTGCGGGACCGCGTGCGTTCTCGGCGATGTCTTCGGGTGAGCATCGGGTCGATGGCCGAAAGGGCGCCTATGGCGAACCATCGTCTGGCAGATTCGAGAAGTGGGCTTAACGAATTCGTTGGCTGGTTGGTTCCGAGAGGGCTTCTCAATCCTATTTGGAATGTTGACCCGCATCTCCGGGCATCGCCAAAAAAGCCCTCAAATCGTCTTTAAACGCGGCTCCCCTCAACTGGCATTCCCAAGCGATGAAGACGCCCCAGCCTTGGTCATGGAGCAAAGCTCGGTTTCGCCGATCACGCTCTCTATTCCGCGCAATCTTCGCAACCCAATAATCCCGATTGCTTTTGGGCGTCCTGTCACCCCTTGCGCAGTTGTGTCCGTGCCAAAAGCACCCGTGAACAAACACAACCTTTCTCAGTCGCGGGAAAACGAGATCCGGTGTTCCGGGCAGAGACTTGCGGTGGAGACGAAATCGATACCCCAAGCGGTGTGCCAGCCGGCGAACTGCTATCTCTGGCCCGGTGTCCACTGATTTCACCGAGCGCATGATCGCGCTTCGGTCAACCTGAGTCTTCTTGGTCGTCATCTGTGGGCGCCGGCTCGGCAATTCCGAGAAGGGTCTGATGGTACCGAGCGAGTCTTTGAAAATGCGCCGACATCGCTCTTGCGATCTGCTTGGAATCTTTTACCTCGAGAAAATGACCCACGATTTGCGCGTAATGGGCCGCCTGCCTCGGTAGACGTTGCACAGGGTCCCGCTTTGCTAGAATCTCGGCCTCGTTCATGACTTGCACCTTCTGCGATGGCTGAGGAATGTTCTCAAGCGAGGTCGGCATAGGTGGCACCGTGCCGTTCATGAGTTGGGAATGAGGATCGAAAGAGTGATACAGGAGGGCCTCCAGCGGATCAAGCTCCTCTTTCGTGTCCACGGGGTAAGCCCAGACCCAGGCGATCTCCCAGAACGTCGATCTGGCGATTGGCGATGATGTCTGAACGAGCCGAGGTCAGGTGACGGGCAACTCTGCTACGTATTCCGTCTTTTGACTGCCCAACATAAACAGGAACACCGTCCAGATCACAGAGCGCATAAACACCAATCGCATCTGTAAGCGATTTGACAGCTCTTCGCCGATACCTGAAATCCGTGGCCAGACGGCCTCCCAGCGGTGGTTCTTCTCTGAGAGGAGTTTACGCCGCGTGCTCAATCCTTGACTTGGCTCCTTGGACAAATGGCTCAAGAAGATAACGTGATAGGTGGCTCACGACCGGTACGACAACTCCATCGCCCATGAGGCGGTAGGCATCGTTATAGTTTTTTGGCAGGAGATACTCTTCCGGAAGGCCCATTAGCCGCGCGGCCTCTCGTGGGGACAGTAGCCGTGATCGGACCTTATTCCCATGCACGACGATAATCGTTTGTCGACTAGAACCGCCGCCCGGCGTTCTTAAGCACCCAGCTATTTCATCGAAACGTACCTCGGCGCGTTGGGTTCTCCTTCCGTTTTCATTTGGACGGGTGCGCTTATAAATGGTCCCTACCACCCTCCTCCCAGTCTTTTTGATCGCCGCAACTTTTGCGCGGTGGAGGGGCGACATCAGAGCCAGCAGCGCTTCCGTCTGCTCACTCGAATGCCAAGGAATTCCACGCTCAATCACACTAGCAAACCTGGACATACGTGGAGCGGGAACGGGTAGGTTCCACCAAACCCATTTGTCCCTGTCCGACCGGGACAGCCCTTTGTAGGCAGTAACGACTCCGTTCGTGTGGAACGGACTCTTCGGTTGTTGCGATACCAGGCAGGCGTCAATCTCGACATCGTCGCGAACGCCAACAATAAAAAGGCGCGGACGAGACTGGGGAACGAATAACGCCGCGTCGATGACTAAGGCCCCCGTGCGATAACCCTCGACGCTCAGGGCATTGATGAGAGTTCGAAAGTCCCCTCCCTCGTGTGAAGTCAGCGCTCCACAGACGTTTTCGAGTACCACAGTATCTGGCTGCCGTCCCTCCTTATTCAGTTCTCGTACAAGATTCCAGAAGGGCCAAAATGTTCCAGACCGTCTGCCCTTAAGGCCGGCCCCCATGCCAGCCAGGGAGAGATCCTGGCACGGAAATGAGGCCCAAGCTAAGTTAGCTTGGCCGGGCAATTCGCAAGATGTCAGCTCGCCCACATCTCGAACTAGAAGCTCTCCACCACCCCAGTTCTCCTGATAGGCAGCAGCCTTCCTTTCGTCGCAGTCGTTAGCGAACAGACATGCCCAAGAGCGCCCCAGGCCCGCGCGAACCATGCCGCTTCCCGCGAAAAACTCGTAAAAAGTATGCGAGTGTGGACCGCGTTCAAACATTCCTAATCTCCCGGAATAGGGGAAGCTCGTCTGAAACATACCTCTCGGCTGCATCGCGCACGACCCACGCAAGGGACACCTTCTTCTTCCTCGCAATTCTTTCAAGGGAGTCGTATGTTTCGGATGGAATAGTCACGGATAGCCGAGGGGATCGTTCTATTTTGGGCACACCTGCCAGATTGGTATCTTCGCTCATTTGCATCACCTTACACCAGAGTGGTGCAGATTGGCAAGATCATAATCAAGAGAGTGGCGAGGGTGGGTCAGAGTGCAACAAAGAAAGTAAACCGGAGCCGTCCGCCACCTTTGTCAAGAGCCATGCCCCAGAATCCGCTCGCCAACTCCGCCCTAAGTTGTTCCTTTTCTGATCCCTGACCCCTGATCTCTGACCTCTCTCAAGTTTGCCGATCATTTCCCCCATTTGGCGCACAATGGTCCCATGATCGACGAGCAGAAATCGACGCGCAGGCCAGAACCGCTCCCCCACCGGCTCCATCGCTGCCTCGCTCCCCCGCGCCAGCAGCCTGCCTTGGGCGATGTCGAGGGACTCAGCGGCTGCCGGCTACCGGCTGCTGGCTCTGCATTGTCCTCGCTTTTCTACTCCCTATTCCCTATTGGCTACTCCCTGTCTTCCCGTCCCCCGTCTTTCACGGTCCCTCGCTCTCTTGCTCCCTTGCTCTCTTGCTCCCTTGTTCCCTGCTTTTTACCCACCCCCCGTCCTTCCACCCCACCCCTCCCCCTCCGTTACCCCACCCCCTACCTTTCTGGTCCTTCAGTCCCTCAGTCCCTTAGTCCCGAAGCCCCTGCTTTTACCCCACCCCCCTACGATTCCGGACCCCACCCCCCTACCCATTCTGTGAAACTGTGAGACTGTGAAACTGTGGAGCCCACCGAATCAACAACTTACAGCCACAGTTTCACAGTTTCACAGTCTCACAGTTTCACAGTTTTCGCTTTTGGTTGTTTTTTTGATTTTGAGCTGTCGCATTGGCACTTTTTTCGCGAACTCCGCAAGCTCCGCAAACATCGCTGTCGCGCTCGTTCGGATTACGGTTTTTTTCAGGAGCTTGACGGCTTCTGGTCTCTCCGATCAAGGCAGTCAAGGCTGGGCGGGAGATTGTTCCTGCGGGGCGAACAGCAAAGCCGAACGTGTGCGGAGGACGGCGAGGGCGACAACCGCAATCGCAAGGACCAGAAAGAGCACGTGGCTGGCGAGGGCGATCGACTTGGGGCAGGGAACGACCGGAGGCTGCATGAAGGCATGCACGCCGTACAGGAGCGCTCCGCCGGCACCGACGCTGAGCGTGTGCAGAGGCGTCCACGCACTGCACTGCGAGAACAAGCCTAGCCCAACGAGAAAAACCAGATCGATGGCGAGGATGAGGGCGACGGCGCCCCAGTTCCATAGAATCGGCGAGAGGAAGACGGCTGCGCCGAGAAGGAATGCGGCGACGCCGGTGATCCAGGGAGAAGGCGCGGGGCTGGGATTGCGGCTGGGAGCGGGCGGCGGGATGAGGAAGGCAGCGGCGGCGAAGACGACGACGAGCAGAGCGGACACGATTAACTGCACGGCCGAGGCGCGGAACGGGTCGTGATGGAGCGAGTAAGAGGTGTTGGCATAGATGCCGAAGGCGAAGAGGGCGGCGGCGACAGAGAGGCCAACTTTGCCCAGCCAGGGCGTGCGTGCGGCGCGAAGGATAGAGGCCTTCGACGAGTGCGATGGAGACACCGATGCTCCAGAAGGGGTGGACGTTGAGCATGAAGAGGGTCCACCAGGCGCCGATGCCGAGCGCGGGAATCCAGGCGTGGGAGAGGAGATGCAGTGCATCCCGAAGAGATCGGGATTGAAAAGCGATTGGGTGGTGAAGGCCTCCTCGATGATGGCGTAGGCGACGCCGAGGAGAAGGATGGTGGGCCAGCCGCGGCCGGAGCGGCGGGTGAGCTCGCGGATGAGGAGCGCGCCGCCGCCATACAGGGGCGCGAGCGGAAGGAGCGGCGAAAGAAAGGTGGCGGGAAAATCGCCGAGGAGGTACTCGGCGACGAGGGGCGCGAGGAAGAAGAGCGTGACGGCGGCGAGGATGGAGCGTTGCGGATAGGACATGAGCGCCTCAGTTTGAGGGACGAGATTTGGAGGACGAGAGAAGTGTACGCCGGAGGGGCGGCTTTCAGCGGTTCGCGCGGGCATCAGGAGTTCCGGGCCTGAAGGCCGGAAGTGTTTGCTGCGCGCGGTTTCAGGGGCCTGAAGGCCCCTGCTCCCCCCGGACGCAAAACGGCCACCCCGGAGGGTGGCCGCTGTTGTGCTGATTGAAGCTGGTCTCTGGCCGCACGAGTTTTATCTGAAGTACAGTGTTGTGCTATCCCAGGTCTCATCCGCCGCGGCGGAGAGACCTGGGCCACCCATCTTCGTGCGAGAACAAGCAGCCTGCGACCTAGAGCGCGTTAGCGTTCGCCTTTGCGCCAGTTGACCAGATCGCCGAGCGTGGTGGTGGAGCTGGAGACGGGGTGCTTGTGGGTTTCCGGCTTGGAGCTTTCCGGGGCGGGGCGTGCAGCATCTTGACCGCTGGCCGCGCGCAGGCTAAGGCCAACCTTCTTCTCCTCGACATTGATCTTGATGATCTTGAAGTCGTGCTCCAAGCCCTGTTCGAGCTTGGAGTGGCCGTCAACGGGATCGCCGGCCTCGGAGATGTGGCAAAGACCCTCGACGCCCTCGGCAATTTCGACAAAGGCGCCGAATTGCGCGGTGCGCAGAATCTTGCCGTGAACCACGTCGCCCACGCGATGAGTTGCGAAGAAGCTTTCCCAGACATCGGGCTGCAACTGCTTGATGCCCAGCGAGAGGCGGCGGTTCTGCGGCTCGACACCGAGAACGACGGCCTTGACCTTCTCGCCCTTCTTGACGATTTCAGAGGGGTGCTTGACTCGCTTGGTCCAGCTCAGGTTGGAGACGTGGACGAGGCCGTCGATGCCATCCTCGATTTCGATGAAGGCGCCGAAGTCAGTGAGATTGCGGACGCGGCCCTCGACGATGGCGCCGACGGGGTACTTGTCGCTGAGGCTTTCCCAGGGGTTCTCGAGGAGCTGCTTCATGCCGAGGGAGATGCGGCGATCGGCGGGGTTGACGCTGAGAACGACGGTGTCAACCTCGTCGCCGGGCTTGACGAGCTTGGAGGGATGCTTGAGGCGCTTGGACCAGGTCATCTCAGAGAGGTGAACCAGGCCTTCGATGCCCTGCTCGAGCTCGACGAACGCGCCGTAATCGGTGACGGAAAGGACGCGGCCGTGCACCTTGGCGCCGACGGGATAACGCTCGGTTGCGTCGAGCCAGGGATCAGGCGTCAACTGCTTGAAGCCGAGCGAGACGCGCTGCTTCTCCTTGTCGAACTTGAGAACCTTGACCTGAATCTCGTCGCCGACGTTGACCAGGTCGCGGGGATGAGTGAGGCGTCCCCAGCTCATGTCGGTGATGTGAAGAAGGCCGTCGATGCCGCCGAGGTCGACAAACGCGCCGTAGTCGGTGAGGTTCTTCACCGTGCCGGTGAGGATCGCGCCCTCTTCGAGGTGTTCCATGGTGGCCGAGCGCTTGGAGTTCTGTTCTTCTTCCAGGATTTCCTTGCGGCTGACCACGACGTTGCCGCGCTTTTTGTTGAGCTTGATGACGCGGACTGCGATCTGCTGGCCGAGGTAAGTGTCGAGATTGCGCACCGGACGAATCTCAAGCTGCGAGCCGGGCAGGAAAGCCTTCATGCCGATGTCGACGGTAAGCCCGCCCTTGACGCGGCTAACGACGGTGCCGGTGACGGGAGATCTTGTCGTTGGCGGCCTTCTCGATGGTGTCCCACACGCGGAGGCGCTGAGCACGCTCGTAGCTGACGAGGTAGCCGCCTTCGGGCTCTTCGCGCTCGATGACGACGTCGATCGACGTCGCCGGGCTGGAACTTGACGGCGCCAGTGTGGTCGACAACCTGCTCCAGAGGCACAAGGCCCTCTGACTTGAGGCCGACATCGATGACCAGGTACTTTTCAGTCTGCTTTTCGACCTTGCCGGAGACGATCTTGTCTCCATAGGCCTCGACGGCGGCGGCTTCAGCGGCCTGCTCGCGCTCAAAGGCGGCCAGGGCGGAGGAGAAATCGTCTGCTGGCTCGGCGGACGTAGCGGCACGAGCCGCAACAGCGGGTGTCGGCGCTATTGGTGTGGGCGTCTCGACAACTGGTGTAGGCGTCTCGACGACTGGTGCAGGCGTCTCGACAACTGGTGCGGGCGTCTCGACGACTGGTGCAGGCGTCTCGACAACTGGTGCGGGCGTCTCGACAACTGGTGCAGGCGTCTCGACGGCTGCTGCGGGCGCGACCGGAGTTTCCGTGGGGGTTGGGAGTTCGAGTGTTGCGGCCTGAGCGACAGGCTCGGTTAGGGCATCGGCGTCCATTGGGGGTGCTTCGACAACTGCGGAGTTCTCAAGGTTGGACGTGGATTCGAACGACGGCTGGTCAATGCTCGGTAGAGGTTCCAGCTCCGTCGCAGGGTCAAGCGTTGGGGTTTCCAATTCGGTGTTCAGGGTTATACTCTCGGTTTCGGGATTGACGACGTTTGCCATTACAGCCAGCTCCGGGACAGCGTGCTCCAGCGGTGGATGCGCCAGCCGCTAGGTGACTCCCAATGCCGCAATTCCGCGTTCCGGTCGCCCTCGGGCAAATTGACTTGCCCTCGCGCCCCGTGACGAGCCGGTTCTGTCTTCCGCAGGAAAAGCCGTCCCCATCCTTTGGCGCTGGGGTAAAACACGGCGGGTTTCCTTGGGAAACGCCGGCAGGCAACGGCTTGCTGGGAGGGCGGCCGCAACTCACTGCTGGAATCCGCGCAGGAAGCTACGCCCATGAGTGTAGCAATCTCCGCAATCGAGCGTCAATCGAGTTGGTCAAAGCAAATGAGTTAGGGGCAAAGGGGTTAGGTGCGGTGTGGTGCGTGGAAGCGCGGGGTGCGATCGGCGTGGGCGCTTGCAGGGCGTCCTCAACGACCGCGCAGATCAGGGCAAAGCCGGAGCAAAAACCCATCTATACTGGATCGATCAGCGATGGATCACCTTTGGACTCCTTGGCGCTATGCCTACGTCACTTCGGCGGAGAGCGCAGTGCGCCCCGGTGTACCAACGGCACTGGATGCCTGGCCCGGCGACCTAGGCTGCGTGTTCTGCAACCTGATCGCGGCCATTGACTACGCGATCGCGAACGGGATGGATCGGGAAAAAGCCGAGGCGGCCGGCGGGCTAGTTCTGCGGGCAAAGAATTGTTTTATCTGCCTGAACGCCTTTCCGTATACGTCGGGCCATGTGATGGTGATGCCCTACGCACACCTGGACCGGCTGGCCGCGCTCGCGCCCGAGACCGCGCACGAGCTAATGGACCTGACGCAACGGACCGAACGCGTGCTCGACCGGATCTACACGCCGCACGGCTTCAACTTTGGCATGAATATCGGCCAGGCCGCTGGGGCGGGCGTGGCCGGGCACCTGCATCTTCATGCCATGCCGCGCTGGATCGGAGACACCAATTTTATGACGACGGTGAGCGAGACGCGCGTTCTGCCGGAGGATCTGGAGACGACGTGGCGGAGGATGAGGGAGGCGTTTGCGGAGACAGGGGCTGGGAATTAGCAATTGAAGTTTTTACCCCTCTTTTGTGTCGCTGCCCTCCAGCAGCGGTTGTGACCACTCCGGCGACTCCATTTCGCGCACATCCGACTGGAGCTTCGGTACTTCCGCGAGTTCCTGATCCGCGTGCACAAGGTCTCCCAATTGGCGCCCGAGGAAGAACACGCTCCCGCCCTGCTTGCCTTCAATCGATCCGAGAAACTTGTTGTACGTATCCACGCTGTTGGTGAGCGCGTTGCCGAGGCGAGTCACGTGTCCCTGAGCGACAACCAGCTTTTCGTAGATGCGCCGTCCCATCTCATGAATCGCCTTGGCGTTCTTTGTGATCTCCATCTGCTGCCAGCCAAACTCGACGGCGCGCAGCAGGGCAATCAACGTTGTCGGTGTCGCCATCACTACGTGACTTTGCGCGCCCAGCTCGATCAGCGAGGGATCGGCCTCGAGGGCCGCGCTGAACAGAGCCTCACTGGGCAGGAAGCACACCACGAAGTCAGGAGCCTTGTCGAACTGCTTCCAGTAAGCTTTGCCGGCAAGCTCTTTCAAGTGAGCCCTTACGCGCTGCGCATGAGCCTCGAAGCGCACCTTTTGCACGGCTGGATCGGTGCTGCCACTGGCATCCAGAAACGCGTCGAGAGGCGTCTTCGCGTCCACTACGATCTCGCGCCCATTGGGCAGTTGAATGGTCATATCCGGGCGCAGTAGATTGTCGTCGCCGTCGCGCGCCGTTACCTGTTCAGCAAACGAGCAGTATTCGACCATTCCCGCGTACTCCACGCAACGCTTGAGTTGCAGCTCGCCCCAGTTACCGCGCGTTTTGGGAGCGCGCAGGGCGGATATGAGTTGCGTGGTCTCATTTTTCAGCGCATCGAGCGACGGAGGGATCGACTTCTGCATTGTCTCGACGAGCGTCTTCACTTCCGAATAGGCCCCCGATCGCGCCGCCTCCATTGCGCGGGTCTGCTCATCGAGTTTTCCAGCGCCTCTTTCAGCGGATCAACCAGGTGCTTGATCGCCTGCTCTCTTGCCTCCAGCGTTTGTTTGGCTTCCTGCGTCTGCCCGCCCAGCTCCTGCTTCGCGAGTGCCAGAAAGGATGCGTGTTGCCTCTCAGTGCTTCAGCGGCCAGATTGCCAAAGACGCTTCTTAACTCGGTATGCATCTCCGCATACCTCTCTGCCTGCGCCTGCTCGCGAGCTTTGGCGGCGGCGAGTTCTTCGGCCTTAGGGCGCAGTTCTTTGAGCTCGTTCCTGGCTTCATCCAGCAATGTTTGCATCCCTGCGCGGCCTTGACGCTGCCCTATGAAAAGCCCCAAGAGAAAGAGGCAGACGGCGCCGATTGCAAGGACAACAATTGAGCCTTCCATTTCGATCCCTCTTCGCCAAATATACGCCCACAGGTTGTGCATTTTCCGGCGTTCAACGAATTCACGGTTGGCGAATCCTTATTCCCTGTTTCTTCAATCGTTTCCCCCCAGCCGGACGCCTTTACACCCCTGGGTCCTCCCGGTAGACTTGAAGATTCGGGGCCATGCGCAATTTTTTTGGCGCGGTGGTTGTCATTTCCTGCCGCGGGCCGGTATGGTAGGTTCGCGGGGCGGTGATTCAAATCCCCGAAGCGTTTTCTTAAGTTCCGAATATCACGAGGAGAGGTACGCATGGCTGTTGAAGAAAAAGTGAAGCAGATCATCGTCGAGCAGTTACAGGTGGACGAAGCCGAAGTCACACCCGGCGCCAGTTTCCAGGAAGACCTGGGCGCCGATTCGCTGGACGTGGTCGAACTGGTGATGCAGTTCGAAGAGGCGTTTGACATGGAGATTCCCGACGAGGACGCCGAGAAGATCAAGACGGTGAAGGACGCCATCGACTACATTGAGAAGAACGCGAAAGGCGGCAAGTAAGCGTTGACCCAGGCAACCAACCGCAGAGTGGTCATCACAGGCCTGGGGCTGATTTGCGGTGTTGGCAACACCGCTCCCGAGGTATGGCGGCAACTCCTGGCCGGCGCCAGCGGCGTTTCGCAGATCAAGGGCTTTGACGCAACCGGATTTCCGGTTACCATTGCCGCCGAAGTAAAGAACTTCGATCCGCTCGAATTCCTGGACAAGAAGGAAGCGCGCAAGATGGGGCGCTTCATCCACTACGCCTTTGGCGCAACCCAGGAGGCGATGGAGCAGTCGGGCCTGAAGGTGACGGCAGAGAACGCCGAACGTGTGGGCGTATTCATCGGCTCGGGGATCGGCGGATTCGAAGTGATCGAGCGCGAGCACTCGAATTTGCTGCAGGGCGGCCCGCGCAAAATGTCACCCTTCTTCATTCCCGCGGCGATCGTGAACATGGCCGCGGGTCAGATCAGCATTCGCTACGGCGCGCAAGGCCCGATTTCGGCGACGGCCACAGCCTGCGCCACCAGCGCCAATTCCATCGGCGACTCAGTGCGCATGATTCTGCACGGCGATGCGGACGCGATGATCGCGGGCGGAGCCGAGGCCGCTGTGACACCGATGTCGGTGGGCGGATTCGCGGCCATGCGCGCGCTTTCAACACGCAATGACGATCCCACCCACGCCAGCCGCCCCTTCGACAAGGACCGCGACGGATTTGTGATCGGCGAGGGCGCCGGCATCCTGATTCTCGAGGAGTTGGAATTTGCGCGGGCACGTGGAGCGAAGATTCTGGCCGAGGTGATCGGCTACGGGATGAGCGCCGACGCCTATCACATGACGGCCATCGCGCCTGAGGGCGCGGGCGCGCAACGCAGCATGCGGGCCGCGCTCAAAGACGCCGGCATCCGCCCCGAAGAGGTGGGATACGTGAACGCGCACGCCACGGCCACGCCGGCGGGTGACGGCAACGAGTCGCGCGCGATCGAGGTGGTGTTTGGCGAGCACGCGCTGAGCCACAAGCTCAAGATTTCGGGAACAAAGTCCATGACCGGCCACCTGCTGGGCGGGGCGGGCGGACTCGAAGCCGGCATCTCTGTGCTGGCGCTGGTGAATCAGGAGATACCGCCGACCATGAATCTTGAGAATCCCGATCCCGAGTGCAGGCTGGATTACGTGCCGAACAAGCCCATCAAGCATTCGTTCGACATTGCCCTGTCGAATTCGTTCGGATTCGGCGGCATCAACGCGACGCTAATCATGCGGCGCTGGACGGAATAAGACAGGAAGTAGCCAATAGGAAGCAGGGAATAGAAAAACTCCAGGGGCCTGGCGCGAGCCGGGCCTTTGCACGTTTTGTAGCGAGTGAAGCGAGACGTGCCTTCGTCAACTGAGCGCGAGGGAAGGATCGGCGGTGAGGTCCGGCGGGGCGAAGTCCTGGGCGAGCAGGCGCGGCCATGCGGCTGCGGCAATCATGGCGGCATTGTCGGTGGAGAGCGCGAGCGTGGGGAACGCGATGCGCACGCCGCGCTGATCGGCTTCGGCGGTGAAGCGGGCGCGAAGTTCCTGATTGGCGGCCACTCCGCCGGTGACGAAGATGCGCGCGGCGCCGAGCGACTCGGCGGCGGCGAAGGTCTTCTTCATTAGGTCGCTGATGACGGCGTGCTGAAAGCTCGCGATGAGGTCGAGCGTAGGCTGCGGGCAAAGGGCGAGTGCCTCTTCGTGGGTTTGCGGTGGGTGGAAGTTGGCCAGCACGCGACGGACGCGGGCTTTCGATTCGGCACGCATGCCGTGCAGCTCGACGTAGCGCAGCACGGCAGTCTTGATTCCTGAAAACGAGAAGAGAAAGTGCGGGTCGAGAAGCGCGATCGGCGCGGTCCTGGCGGCCTTGGTGCGCGGAGCTTTGCCGCCGAGGTGAGCTTTTGTTTTGATTTGCGCAAAGGAAAAAGGCACCGCGTGCGAGTTACCGTATTTCGCGAGGGCGTCAATCCAGGGACCGCCGGGATAGCCGAGGCCGAGAAGCTTGGCGACCTTATCGAAGGCTTCGCCGGCGGCGTCGTCGACAGTGCGGCCGATAAGGGTGTAGGTCCAGGAGCCGCTGGCAGGGCGCGCGAGGAAAAGATGGGTGTGGCCGCCAGAGACGACGAGCGCCAAAGCTGAGCTGGAGTTGAGATGTGTGCTATCCCAGGTTTCATCCGCCGCGGCGGAGAGACCCGGGGCAACGTTGTTCTGTGCTTGGGCTGCGGACTCGCGCTCCTGGAGGAGGACGGCGTGGATGTGGCCTTCGAGGTGGTTGACGGCGATGAGAGGAAGGTTGTTCGCGAAGGCGAGGGCTTTGGCGTAGGTGATGCCGACCAGCAGGGCTCCGGCGAGTCCGGGACCAGAGGTGACGGCGATAGCGTCGAGGTCGGCGAAGGTGATCTGAGCTTCCGCGAGCGCGGCGCGGACGACGGGAACAATGGCGCGGAGGTGCTCGCGGCTGGCGAGCTCTGGAACCACGCCGCCGTAGCGGGCGTGGGTGGCGATCTGCGAGGCGACGACAGAGGAAAGCGTGCGCGCTCCGCGCTCGACGACCGCCGCGGCGGTTTCGTCGCAAGAAGTCTCGATGCCGAGGATGAGGCCGGAGCCGGGCATGAGTCTAGTTTAGTGGAAGCGAGTTCGCGCGGCGCTGCGCGGCGAGCGAGAATAGAAATGCTGACGATGGCTGGAATCGAACAGTACGAAGCGGCGCTGAAGATTGTCGAGACGCTGCGCGCGCACGGGTACGAGGCGTATCTCGCAGGCGGATGCGTGCGCGATCTGCTGCTGGGGCGCGAGCCGGCTGACTACGACGTGGCAACGAGCGCGACACCGGAGCTGGTGCTGGATATGTTTCCGCGGACCTTTGCCGTTGGCGCGCACTTTGGAGTGGTTCTTGTCGCTCCTGAGGCCGAGGATGCGGGGTTTGTTACAGAGGTGGCGACGTTTCGTTCGGACCTGGCGTATTCCGATGGGCGGCATCCCGATGCGGTGCGGTACACAAAGACCGCCGAGGAGGATGTGCGGCGGCGGGACTTCACGATCAATGGGCTGCTGCTGGACCCACAGAGAGTTATCCCTCAGGGGCTAAAGCCCGGAGCTTCTTTGGCGGCCGGTGATGTACGGGCTGAAGCCCGTACCCTTCAAGAAAGAACAACCGCAGATCCTTCGACTGCGGTCGCCGCGGCGACCTCCGCTCAGGATGACAATCCGAAATTTGACGCTCAGGACGACAAGGCAGTAGGAGAGCGGAGTGACCTGCGCTGGGCGGTGCTGGATTATGTGGGCGGCCTGGCGGACCTGGATGCAGGGTTGGTGCGGGCGATTGGGCGGGCGGAGCAGCGGTTTGAAGAAGACCATCTGCGCATGTTGCGCGGTGTGCGGTTCGCGGCGCGGTTTAGGTTTGAGCTCGAAGCGGAGACGAAGCGGGCGATGTGGTCACTGGCTTCAAGAATTCATGCCGTAAGCCGCGAGCGCGAGCGCGACGAGCTGACAAAAATGCTGACTGAGGGCCATGCTCGGCGGGCGTTCGAGCTGCTGGACGAGACGGGGCTGCTGAACGAGGTGCTGCCGGAAGTGGCGCGAATGAAAGGGGTGGAGCAGCCGCCGCAGTTCCATCCCGAGGGCGATGTGTGGGTACACACGCTGATGCTGTTGGAGCAATTGGAGCCGGGATGCTCAGAGACGCTGGCGTGGGGAGCGCTGCTGCACGACGTGGGCAAGCCGCCGACGTTCAGGCGGGCTCCTGATCGGATCCGCTTCGATGGGCACGTGGAGATTGGCGTGGCGATGGGAGCGGAGATCTGCCGGCGATTCCGGTTTTCCAATGAAGAAACGCGGCAGGTGCTGGCGTTGATTGAAAATCACATGCGATTCATGGATGCGCAACGGATGAAGGAATCGACACTGAAGCGGTTCTTCCGGCTGGAGCGGTTTGAAGAGCACCTGGCGCTGCACAAGATCGATTGCCTTGCCGCGAGCGGCAACCTGGATCACTGGGAGTTTGTGCGCGAGCGTTTTTCGTCGATCCCCGCGGAGCAGGTGAGGCCAACACCGTTGATCACGGGACGGGAGCTGATTGCAGCAGGCTACCCGCCGGGCGCGCGGTTCCGTGAAATGCTGCGCACAGCCGAAGATGCGCAGTTGGAGGGTTCGATCGCGACGGCGGAGGAAGCACTGAAGCTGGTGAGGGAGCGATTTCCCTTAGAGTCGAGTTGATGATTAGCGGCGGTTGCGGCATGGCGCCGGTACCCTCCGAGGTCGCGGAATCGAAGCTGTGATGGCGCTCTTGCGCAGCGGGCTCGGGGGAAGACGTGGCAAATGGGCGCCGGACGCGAACCACCCTGCGAAACTCTAGAACCTCATGCGCAGGCCGAATTCAATCTGCCGCTCGCGGTAGAAATCTGTGGCGTTGATGTTCAGCGGCTGGCCGAAGGCGGGAAGAAACGGCCCTGGGTTGGTAGCCGACGGAGTTTCACAACTGTCGCCGCCGCTCGCGGTGATGGTGAGGTAACAGAGCGTGGGGTTTGACCCGCTGTTGTTCTCAATGGAGTAGCCGGTGGTTTCAATTTCGGTGACGTTCTGGTGGTTGAAGAGATTGAAGGTTTCGACCAGGACTTCCAACTGGCGCATCTCGCCGAGGTCGAAGCGTTTACCGAGGCGCAGATCGGCCTTCCACGCGTTGGGATAGCGAAAGGTGTTGCGGGGCAGGCCGTAGAAGCGGTTGTCACCGCCGGAGCCATTCATACTTGGACCCAGACCGATGATTGTGGAGCTTAACTCTATGGGAATGGAACCAGTGACGTGCATGGAGTAAGGTAGGCCGCTGCGGAATTCCCCGATGCCGGAGAGCATCCAGCCGTTGCCGATGCGACCGAAGAAGTCATGCAACTTCCAAGGCGCCTCGAAGACGGCCATGACAGCGGCGGAGTGGCGCACGTCGAGGTTGCTCGTTCCGTATTCCTGCTTGAAGCTCTCCGGGGTAAGGTCCGGGACAAGCACGCTGCTGCCTGCACCAAGTGTGACGGTATCTGGGTTCCAATCCATGGCGTGCGCGTAAGTGTAGTGGGCGTGAAAGCTCAAGCCGCGGCGGCCGTAGCGCACAAGCTTGATCGTCGCCGCCTCATAGGTGGAGTTGGCACGGCTCATGATCTGGGTGATCTGCTGGTAATCGGGACAGAGCCGTCCGGGAAGAGCGTCGTTTTGCGTTGGCGTGTAGTACGGGCAGGTTCCACTTCCGCCCGGCCAGGATGCATAGAAGGACGGAACGGTAAACTGCGTGGTTTGCGAGGTATTGATGGGGCCGAGACCGGTGGGGTCTTTGACGCTGTAGGTGATGGTTCCATTGTTCGCATTGTTGCTCAGGTTGGTATTGATGTTGGTGTCGATAGAGTCGGGGAGGCGGCGGCCAAGGCTGAGCATCGCGCCGGCCGTCAACTCCACGCGGCCCGGTAGCGGCTGCTCGATGGAAACGACGGCTTGATGGACCTCGGGATTGCGGAAGCTGGGTGCGAAGCCGACCGCTCCCGGCTTCACAACGCTACTTGGATCGGCGGCCAGAACATTCGGGAAGAAGGGAGCGCTGCCGATGTTGTCTATCGAGGTGTAGCCGTCGGTACGCCGAATGAAGAAGTATAAGTCGCCTTTAAGAGAGCCGGTTTGGGTGAGCGCGGTCTCAATGGCGGCGTTCTCTACGCGGCCGTAGTACATGCCATAACCCAGGCGCAGCACCGGCCAGTGGTTTTTGGCGTTGCCGATGGCGAGGCTGACGCGGGGACCCCAGTTGTTGCCGAGGTCGGGAAGCTTTTCTGTGAATGGCAACTGCGGGTTGTCGAGCGCGGCGATGGGCGGCGGCATCTGTTCGCGCTCCCAGCGCAGGCCGATGGAGAGTACGGTGAGCTTGTTCGGCTGCCACTGGGCGGTCGTATAGCCGGCCCAGTCGTTGGTGCTCAAGTGCCAGTTGGTGGGGCCCATCATCTGGGAGAAATAGGAGTAGCAAGGCAGCGCGCCCGTCAATTGTCCATCATTGGCCGGGTCACAGTTGTGCTGATCGAAATGGTTCGTACTTGCATTCCATCCCGATGGGTTCAGACCGAAATTCTCAAAGACCAGCGCATCGGCGATAAAATTCTGCACTTTGGAGTAGGTATACGTGCCCGTCTGGTTGCGCAGCATGCTGATGGCGTCGGCGTCGTGGTCGAGCTCGAAGCCGGCCTTGACGAGCAGCTTATTGTGGACCCAGTCGAGCATCTCCTGGCCGTGGTAGAGGCGCTCGTCGGGATAGCTGCCCTGGCCGAAGCGCGAGGGATTGCCGATGGTGAAGCCGTAGCGCGAGTCCACAACGATCTGAGGCAACTGGCCGTAGGCGCTGCCGCTGAGAAACGGTTGCTCGAATGCCGACGGCGCATCGGGCTGCGCGGTCAGCACGGCGCGGCCCGACGGAGCCCTGCGTGACGGCCAGCAGGTTGGGCGTGAGATACGCTTCCCAGCGCGCGAGCAGCCACTGCTGAGCTGGCCTGGCTCGATCCGAAGCTGTGATTTCCATAATTTGCCGAGACACCGGTCAGTCCTCCGCCGGGCGAGTTCCAGTTCGCGCCGATGCCTTCGAATGTGAAATGATGGCGCTCGGCCGCCTGCCAATCGATGCGGCCAAAGCCGACCCATTGCGCGGCGGTGCGCGGCGCGGGAGCCAAAGGAGAAGCAAGTTGTTCGAGGCCTGCAGGAGGGTAAGCGGAGCCGGGCATGCCGTTATAGTCGCTGTCGGCCCGGCTCTCGCTCTCGCCGAGCTGTGCGCTGAGCAATTGGATTTGTGGGTCGCTTGGCTGGCAGAAGAACCCAACGCAGTTCCCATACTGATCCGTGCCGATGGGATGTCTGGCCATCGCCAGTCCCGGATCGTTGCGGTGGTAGCTGTCGAGGGCGGCAAACCAGAACAGCTTGTCGCGGCGGATGCGGCTGCCCATGCCGACGCCCCAGACGATCTCGTGGTCGGGCGGGGTGAATGGAATGGGGCTGAAAACCGGCTCTGATGGAATAATGGGGGTCTGTCCGGGCGTCGGCGCCATGCCGGTGTTCTGCACCCACTGCGTAAAGGGATTCCGCGCGCCCCAGTTGTTCTGGCGATCGAAGAAAAAGCCCTGGCCGTGAAGAGCGTTGGCGCCGCTCTCGGTGCGAATGGTGGTGCGCCCGCCGGCGGAGCGCATGCCCTCGGCCTCCACGTTGCCTGCGGCGGTGGTCACCTCGTGGATGGCGGCTTCGCTCACGCCGAGCCCACGCCCTCCGGTCCAGGCCTGGCTCCCCGATTGACTCGTCGAGCGCTGTGAGTCCGAGGCCTCGCCGGAGGAGCTTGAAGCTCGCGTGGCGGAGCCCGCGGCAACGCCAAAGGCCAGGCGCGTGTTGGCGCCGTCGACCGTGACTTCGGCGGATTCCTGGGAGCCGCGGAAGGAGGCCTGCGATGAGTCGGTCGATGCGCTTGCGGCGGGCGTGTCGAGCAGAAACTCCTGCCAGCGGCGCCCGCTTGCGGGCAAGGCTTGCAGTTGCGAGGCAGTGACGGTGGTCGCAACAGCAGGAGTGACTGGATCTGACGGTTGCGCGGAGGCCACGGTAGCCGCGACAGGAGGCAGATTCAACATAGCCGTCTGCACAAGGCTGACTGGCACCGCGGTGGCGGCGAGAGAAGGTGTGGCGCCGGCCTTGAGCGGAAACATGTGCGGTGGCGCAATGGCGAGGGCGAGCTCGATGTCAGCGGATTGTGTTTCGAGCGCGGCACGCTGCTGTGAAACCGGGAGGTGAATCTGCGGGTGCGTCTGCTGTGGCGTTAATGGCCCGGCCGTCGCAGGCGGCGATGCGATGACGGTGGCTTTGGCGGGGGCAGCGGGCGGGGTAACGACGAGCGGCGCAACTTGGGTGTGAGTCGCGGGCTGAGTGATGGATTGAGGCGGAGTTGGGGTGGGAGTAGTTGGCTGCGCAGCGGGCCGGATGGCGGTTGCGGCTGTAAAGACTGTTAGGGGGATGCGAACGAGCGGCTCGTCGGCGATGGACGCGACGAACTGCGGGCTGGATGTGCTCAGGGTTGGGCGGGGCTGGACAGCCTGCGTGCTTCGCACTGCGGTTGCTGCGTTCGCCGCGGCTGACGATGCTGGCGTGAGCGGCACGGAGCCTGCCGACAGGATGGTCACCGGGGGCGAGGCCGCAGGCGCGTTGGGGGGACCTGCAGTTTGTGGCGGCGCTGCGGCCTCAAGCAACGCGGGAGTGGCCGGCTCGAAGTCCATGGCAGCCTGCACGCGGGATTCGATGCCTCCGGTGACGAGAATCCCTTCAAGGCGGCCGTGGCCGAGCTGGGGCGCGTCGGCTTCGAGCGTGTACTCGCCCGCATCGAGAGAGGCGAAGCGAAAGGCGCCGTTCTTCGCGGTGGTGGCGCGGGCCTCAGCGCCCGTGGCCTGGTTGCGCAGGACAACACTGACACCGGCCAGCGGTGCCGAATGCAGATCGGTGAGGCGGCCGGCAAGAGAACCGGATTGAGGGGATTGGATTTGAACGAAGTGCGAGCGAGACGGGAATCGGCAGGAGCCCGACTGGGCGAAAACGTCCGCGCTGAGCGCTCAGGCAAAGCGCCCCAAGCACCAAACCACTTGATCCAGTTCCGCCTTGCCTCTGCCATTGCCAGCGCTGCCGCGGCAGATCCTGGGAGAAAGGACAAATCGAGCGCGCCGGTCCGCTCTGGTGGCGAGTCCGGTCGGGGCAGGGCGCACGAAACTAGATTTATTCGCCGCCCTGAGTGGGCCTGAAAGAAGATTGGGAGCGATTCTATGCCTCAAAGATCGCGGCTGAAAAGTAGTTTGCATCACAAATGCATGTTTTTTCGGCGAAGGCGGCAGAGATCGAGGCCTGATGCCTGCGGGCCGATGCACGGGCCGACGTGGGCTGTGGTTTGTCGAGGGCGGAGGATCGAGCGGAACAGGTTCGATAGACTGAAGAGACGGCGGCATTGTGACGAGTTCGCGTCCGTAAGTGAGCCGGATCGCGTGAGGTCCGGATCGGCCGGCAAAAACCATGTTTATTGATGAAGCCAAAATTCGCGTGAAGGCCGGCGACGGCGGCAACGGCTGCATGGCCTTCCGGCGCGAGAAGTTTGTGCCGCGCGGGGGGCCGTCGGGCGGCGATGGCGGGCGCGGCGGCGACGTGATCATGGAGTCGAGCCAGCGGCACAATACGCTGATCCACTTCCGCTACAACCCGGAGCACAAGGCGCAGCGCGGCGAGCACGGCATGGGCTCGAACTGCACCGGGCTGGACGGCCGGTCGATCACGCTGCAGGTTCCGGTGGGCACCGCGCTCTACGACGCGGAGACGGGCGAACTGGTGCACGACTTCCAGGAGCCGGACGAGCAGCATCGTGATTGCCAAGGGCGGGCGCGGCGGGCGCGGCAACCAGCACTTCGCTACGAGCACGCACCAGGCTCCGCGCGAGCACGAGCTGGGAAGGGCGGGCGAGGAGCGCAGCTACGGCTGGAGCTGAAGCTGCTGGCCGACGTGGGGTTGGTCGGCTATCCCAACGCGGGCAAGTCGACGCTGATCTCGCGCATCTCCGCGGCGCGGCCGAAGATTGCCGATTATCCATTTACTACGCTCGAGCCGAACCTGGGCGTGGTGACGGTGGGCGAGGAGCCGGAGCAGCGAATCGTTTGTGGTGGCCGACATGCCGGGGCTCATCGAGGGCGCGCACCTGGGCTCGGGGCTGGGCGTGCAGTTTCTTCGCCACATTGAGCGCACGCGCGTGCTGGCGCACCTGGTGGACGTGTCGGACGCGTCGGGAAGGCCCGATCCGGTGGAAGACTTCAAGGTGATCAACAACGAGCTGGCGAGCTTTGGCTCGAAGGGGCAAGCGCCGACGAGCATCCGCTGGCCGAGAAGCCGATGATCGTGGTGGCGACCAAGATCGACGCCGCGAATCCTGAGAAGCTGAAGAAGCTGGCTGCGCACGCCAAGCGGAAGAAGCTCGAGTTTCACGCCGTCTCGGCGGTGACGGGCGAGGGGATCGACGAGCTGAAGTGGGCGCTGGCCAGGCGGGTGCGGCCGGCTGAGAGCGCGGCAGTTCGGTAACTCGCTGAAAACAAGCGCGAAATGTTGGCAATAATATACTTGACAAAATAGAAGAAGTGGAGCACTATAGAACCATGAAGCTCAATACCCTCCAAGACGCGATTCTTTACTTCTCCGACGCAGCCCGTTGCCGCGAATATCTTGTTGCGAACCGCTGGCCCGACGGCGTGATCTGCCCCCGCTGCGGATCGCGCGACGTGCTGTTCCTCGAGAAGTATGACCGCTGGCATTGCCGCGCCAAACACGATGCCCCGCAGTTCACCCTGAAGACCGGGACCGTGATGGAAGATTCGCCGATCCGGCTTGAGAAATGGCTACCGGCGTTCTGGCTTCTCGCCAACTGCAAGAACGGGATCAGTAGCTACGAACTGCACCGCGCTTTAGGCGTCACCCAGAAAACCGCGTGGTTCATGCTTCACAGGATTCGCCTCGGGATGGAAGCGCAGGGGCTCCCCATGTTCGGCGGTCCCGATGGTGGGCCGGTTGAAGTGGACGAAACCTTTGTGGGCGGCAAAGTCATCAACATGCACCGCAGCAGAGCCCGGAAGAAATACTTTGACCGGCCAGCCAAGGGAACTCGGGGAAAGGCGATTGTCGTGGGAATCCATGACCGCAATGCCCGTCAGGTTCGCGCGAAGGTGATTCCCGATGTGAACCGCGAGACTTTGCAGAATGAGATTCTGGCCAATGTGGAGAAGAAATCCACGGTCTACACTGACCAGTGGCAGGGCTATTGGAACCTTGCTCGCTGTGACTTTGTGCATGAGACCGTGAATCACTTGCAGGAATACGTTCGCGGACAGGTCCACACGCAGGGAATCGAAAACTTTTGGAGCCTCTTAAAGCGCGGCCTGAAGGGAACCTACGTCGCAGTCGAACCGTTCCACCTTGACCGCTACGTCACCGAACAGGTTTTTCGCTACAATAACCGCACCACCAAAGACAATCCGGTCAATGACTCGGATAGGATGGCACTGGCAGTATCGCAGATTTTGGGCAAGAGATTGACCTATGCAGAACTGACCGGCAAGGTGGGAGAAACGAGCGCGGAGCCTTTCTAGGTATCCCGGCTGGATGAAGAGACAGAAACGCGGGAAGCGGAACGCTTAGAGCGCGTTCGCTTCGCCGCTTTTTCCTGATCCAACTTCGCCTTGATTGCGCTGTGAGGAACAGCGAGAATCCGGCGCGTAAACTCGGTGAACACGGCGGCATTGCCCACTACATCCTTTGCACGGGTGGTCGGGCCGTTCGCCACAGGTGAACCCTCGTCGTTAGAAACGAGGGTATACCCGTGCTGCGTCCACGTCAACGGTCACGAATAAATGAATTGATCCGGCTTGCTCATCCGAGGGATGGGCATCCAAAGGTGCTCGCGATGATCGATGCTTACCTTGACGAGAGCGGGATACACGAAGGGGCAAAGGTCTGCGTAATTGCGGGATATTGCGGCGGTCCCGGCCAGATGAAACGGCTGGATCGCGCTTGGCGGAAAACCCTTGGAGACTTCGATTTCCCGATGAAGGATTTTCATGCCAAAGACCTATTAAAATCGCGCGACGCGCGGCCAATGCTCGAAGCCTTGGCCAGGGTCGCAGGGGAGCAGCCGAAGACACACCCTATTGCCTACGGAATTGTGGTCGAAGACTTCAACAGTTTTTCCCTGGACGAGCGGCGTTTTTTAACCGGCGCAACGCTGATGGGTTCTGGAAAATTGGTCACAAGCGGGTGTCCGAGTAAGCCTTACTTCACCCCCTTTCAGAACATTCTTAAAGTGGTCACCAACTATGCGCCAGTCGGTGGGAAAGCTCATTTCTTCTTCGGACTCGGAAGGCCATTTGCGGAATACGCGCTGGCCATGTTCGCCCAGATAAAGAGCCAGTCCGAGATGAGAACGGCGATTAGCACATGGACTTCTCGTGACCGCTTGGGCGATCCGGGCTTTCCGGCAGCCGAAGACACAGCCCCCCTACAGGCTGCCGATTTGCTCGTTCATTCGGTCTACCTGCACATGGCGAAACAAATAGAGGCCGGTCGGTCGGGAGATTTCACAAAGCTCCCGTCCGGTATCGCTCGCCTGTGCGTAGCAAATGGAAATGCTTCCGAGCTTGTTTATCAAAACCGGGAATGTCTGGAGAAAACCATCAATCAGGCAAAAAGCCTTTGCCCCGCGTGGGAACCCACGTAGGCATAGTGGAGACTACCGTAAGAACCAATCGAGGGGCTGATCGGCAGGCATATAAAGGGCACCGTCTTTCCCGCAAACTATCTCGCTATTTGGGGGCCGCACAGCCGCAGTTCGGACAGCCTCTCTGATCCGAGTCTCTTCGCTATTCTTACACCCCTATTTTGCCAAGTATATTAGTGCCGAAATGTTCGTCTAGAAGCAACTTTGACCCCGCGAAATGGTCGCCTAATGTTTCACAAAACCACCCAAATGGCCGCCTAAAGTTTCGCGAATCTTCGAGTGGTGCGCCAATTAATTTCACGAAATGGGCGAATTGGTCGCTTGGAATTTCACATCTTTGAGGTAATGGCCGCGAGAAATTTCACACTTAGCGAGTTTGTGCGCGTTCACTGGGCCTTAGGGGCGCTTAAGTGGGCTTTCGGTGCTCATTTTTGCGCGATTTAGGCTGACGATGCTGCGAAGAAGACCGCGGGCGATACGTTGAAGCGGCGGCTCAGGTGTGCGATGTGGTCGCGGTTCAGATGGCGCTTGCCGGAGAGAACCAGCGAGACGGTGCTTTCGCCGCCGAGTTCAGGGGCGATGTCGCGTTGCGAGAGTCCGCTTTGTTCCAGCAGAAAACGCAACACGTCGGCGGGCTCGGCTGCCGGGATTGGGTAGCGCTCCTGCTCGTAGCGCTCGACCAGCAGGGCCATCAGTTCGATGGCTTCCGCTTCTTCCGGTGTGGGGTCGGACTTGGCCGTGAGGGCGAAGAGAGCCTGCGTGTATTCCTCAAGCTCTTCGTCGTTGTGAATCAGGCGAGGCGCGCCCTGCCGAATCATCTCTGTCGGATTGGCAAGCGTTCTTCTCATCTTTCATCCGGCAGTGATGCATCCGCACCGTCCGGGCTCCGTTCGTCCCCGGGTCGGGGCGGTTCGCCGCCTTTGCGGTTCAGGATGCGGAGGAAAGCGTCGCGGTCCGCCCGGGCCCGGCGGTCGGCAAAGAAACTCTCCGTTTCCATCGCGGAGATTTTCTCGGCCGCCGCGATGACTAAGAACTGATTCATGCTGGTTCCATCACGCTCTGCAATCTTTTCAAGCGCTGCCTTCAGAGAAATCGGTAGCCGCAAGGGAAAAGTTGAAACTCTCGTGGTCATATTCTTAACCTCCTCAGAATCTCGCCGGGCCGCAACACTTCGATACCAAAACCGGTTCGTGCTTCTCGCAGATCTTTCTCGTTGAATGTGACAATCGCATCCGCCCGGCCGTTCACTGCCGCCTCAAGAACCAGTTCGTCTCCCGGATCGCGAAGCTGGGGACGCCAACGGAAGAAAAGATGAACTGGCTCGGCCGAGGCAATCAGAGTGTCGACATACTGGCCAGTCTCTATGGCGCTTAGTCCCGAAGCAAGCCGGTGTTCAGCCAACATGCAGATGGCTTCGTACTCCAGCGCCAAGGCAACGGTCAGAAGCATAACCGCTTTGTCTGCAATGATTTCTCGCAGCAACTCCGCCGAACCGCCAGTAGGGCTCCGCATTGCGGCCACCACCACGTCGGTGTCGAGCACAAGCCTCACATAGGGATAATATCATATACGATATGATATCACAATACAGATCCGCGCGCCTTGCAGGACTGGGAGCAGCGGAGGCGGCGTCCAGATCCGCGCCGCGCGGGCTTATTTGAATGAGATTGCCCGGCATCGGAGGCGGTGGTGGAGGCGCTGGCGAGCTGAGGTGCCTGGGGTCGGGAGCCCAAGTGGTGGGCGGTGGGTCGCTTGGCAAGAGCTATGGCGCGGGCTTTTTGTTTGTCGGTCCGGGCAGTTTCAAGATGCTTTTGTATCTCAGGTTGTAGAGTTCGCGCACTTCATAGAGCGGAGTCATCGCCGTCCACATTGCCCTCAATCGCTTGTCAATGTCATGTCCCAAAAATTTGAAGGAATGTTGTATTTCTGTCAACAGACACAGAAGAATCCCTGCCGCGCGGCCATAATGCATCGTCAGATGGCGCAGGGCTGCTTCGTCAACCTTGCCTCGCACTTCATGGGGAAGTCGATCTTGAGCGATGAACCCATAATGGAGACCAGAGCATCGAAGCTGACGTGCGAAACTGCCGAGTACTCTGACCAAAAGTATTGCGTCACTTGACGCATCAGTTTGCGGTGACGTGCATTCTTCGGATTCTGCCGCAGGTAGACACTCAATAGAGGCCAGCCGTTCTTCTTGTCGTTGAGGTCGGTATTTGTGATGTTCTCGTGCCTCATTATGTCCGAAATCATCGAGCGACGTTGGGCCAAATCTGGTTGCCAAGCTGGATCGTTCTTGTATTTTGCCTCATCGAGTCTGAGGGCTCTCCGCATCCAATAAATTCCACTTATGCGATAGCTTCTAGCTCGAGATGGATCATCCATTAGCGCGGTGGCGTTATAAAACCCGTCAATGATCGTTCGCACTAGGGGCAATGTCACAAAGGTATAGGAACCCTTGTAGCCGATATTGCCGAAGCGGGTTGTGTCAGCATTGACCCAGCGAATTGCGTTGTAGGTGGCTGTCACCTGACGCAAGATCATGCTTATATCCGCAACTGCAGTTGTGACTGGGATCTTTCGGGGTCCCTCTCTTTCGACCAGGTTTGTTAGCGCAACGGCGAGATCTGCAATGGGCTGCGAAAAGGTGCCAGCATCTAGCGTTGGAACACTTCGATCCAGTGTGTCCCAGAACTTCTTCTTCAGTGATTGTTCGCGGGCTTTGATCCTCGCGTCGATCCACTCTAGACTGTTGGATGAGAACATGATCGCCGTCCTCGCTTGAGAGGGAGTTGAACCGATTTTATCCCTAGGCGGACCCCCCGGGGCGTCGCTCCTCCTCGCCGTTAATTTAGTTCCAATCGACTTTATTCTTCCTCTTCGTCGACGGGCCGTTTGGCGTTGGCGAGGATTTTTTCGGCGACCAGTTGCGGGACGATGTCGTAGTGGTCGACTTCCATGCGGTAGCTGCCTTTGCCCTGGGTCATGGAGGTGAGCTGGGTGCCGTAGGTGAGCATCTCGGCCATGGGGACCTCGGCGTTGATGACCGTGGTGCGGCCCTTGGTCTCCATGCCCTGCACGCGGCCGCGGCGGGAGTTGAGATCGCCCATGAGGGTTCCGGCGAACTCGTCGGGGGCCTCGATTTCGACCTTCATGACGGGCTCGAGCAGACAGGGCTTGGCCTGCTCCATGCATTTGCGGAAGGCAATGCGCCCGGCCATCTTGAAGGAGAGCTCGTTGGAATCGACTTCGTGATAGCTGCCGTCGTAGAGGATGACCTTGAAGTCGACCACGGGATAGCCGGCGAGATAGCCGCGCGCGGCTGACTCGACGATGCCTTTTTCGACCGCGGGGATGAAGTTGCGCGGAATGGCTCCGCCGAAGATGTCGTTGACGAACTCGAAGCCGGCGCCGCGGGGCAGGGGCTCCATGCGGATTTTGCAGTCGCCGAACTGGCCGTGGCCGCCGGACTGCTTTTTGTGGCGGCCCTGCGCGTCGGCCTTGCCGCGGATGGTTTCGCGGTAGGGGACCTTGGGCGCTTTGAGCGTGACTTCAGCGTGATAGCGCTTTTTGAGGCGGCTGACGATGGCCTCGATGTGCGGCTGGCCGGCGCCGGCGATGAGGAACTCGTTGGTCTGCGGATCGCGGAAGAAGCGGATGAGCAGATCCTCTTCCATGAGCTTGTGGATGGCGGGGGCGAGCTTGTCCTCGTCGGCGCGGGATTTGGGCTCGATGGCGTAGGTCATGGCGGGCTCGGGCAGGCGGCGAGCCAATCGACCTGGAAGTCGGCGCCCTTCTGGCCGAGGGTGTCGCCGGTGAGGGTGTCGCGGAGCTTGGCCACGGCGCCGAGGTCGCCGGCGTGGAGCTCGGGGACTTCGACGGCCTTGCGGCCCTGCATGACGCTGAGGTGCGAGAGCTTTTCCTGGCCGCGGCGGGTGTAGTTCTCGAGGGTGGCGTCGTTCTTGATGACGCCGCTGATGACTTTGAAGAAGCTGATGCGGCCGGCGAAGGGATCGGACATGGTTTTGAAGACCACGGCGGCGGCGGGCTCGGCGTCGTCGACTTTGCGGAAGATGGCGGGGGCATCGGCGGCTGCGCCGGGAGTCTTGCCGGCGATGGGCGCGCGCTCAGTGGGCGCAGGCGCGTAGGCCTTGAGGAAGTCGAGGAGATGATCGAGGGCCATGTTGGCGAGGCCGCTTGAAAAGAGCACGGGGAAGATGCGGTCTTCGCGGATGGCTTCGTGGAGCGCGGCGATGAGGTGGTCCTCGGGGATGGTGCCCTTCTCGAAGTACTCTTCCATCAGCTCGTCTTTGCCTTCGGCGACGAGCTCGACGAGAGCTTCGTGGCGGGCCTTGGCGTCGGCAGCGAGCGCGGCGGGAATTTCAGCGGAGACTTTGCCGCGGCCGTCGCCGCCGGGCGTGTAGGTGTAAGCCTCCATGGTGACGAGATCGACGACGCCGTGAAAGCCATTGGCGTCGGAGATGGGCAACTGGACGGGAACACAGTTGCGGCCCCAGCGGTCGTGGAGATCGTCGATGAGGGCGCTCAGGCCGCCGCCGCCGCCGGCCTTGGGGTGGTCCATTTGATTGACGAGGACGATGCGGGGAACGTTGGCCTCTTCAGCGAAGCGCCAGACGCGCTCGGTGACGGGCTCGACGCCGGTTTGGGCGTTGACGACGACGATGGCGGATTCGACGGGAAAAGCGCGGCGCGGGCTTCGTGGGTGAACATGTGGAAGCCGGGCGTGTCGACGAGGTTGATTTTGATGCCCTGCCACTCGGCAAAGGCGACGGCGTTCTGCATGGTGATGCCGCGGGCGACTTCTTCTTCGTCGTAGGCGGTGGCGGCCGAGCCGTCTTCGACGCGGCCCTGGGTGGGAGTCATTTTGGCGGCATGCAGCAGAGCGGCAATGAGGGTGGTTTTGCCGCAGTGCGCATGCCCCACTACAGCTACGTTGCGGATCTCACTTCCCTGGTACGTTTTCATGGGTTTCTCCTTCGCAAGGCGTGCTTTCGGCGGGATTTACGAGCGGAAAACCGTGTTCCGCGGCGCGCCTTTTTGTCGAAAGACGGATGCTATCACAGCGAGAGTGTGAACGTCCTGTGACGGGAAGTACAGGGAGCGAGGGAACGAGGGAGCAGTGGACAGGGAACAGGGAACAGGGAGCGGACTTCAGAGATCAGCGATCAGGGATGATCGATGGTGGCGGGCGGGCGGCGGCGAAGCACGTGAGTCTTGAAGCGCCAAAGGTAGATGCCGAGGTTGAAGGCGCAGACGGCGATGCCAGCGGCAGTGATGAGCCAGTCGGGAAGGTTGGGGTAGACGATGGCGTCGAGAGAGTGGGCCAGGAAGCTGCCCTGAAATGAGGCGAGGCCGGCGCGGGATTCGAGGTACTGCTCGGCGAGAGTGAGCGGGCAGGGCCAGGGGCTGATTTCCACGCCGATTCCCCAGAGCAAGGCGAGAATGTGGAGGGTGGTCCACAGCGGGCGGCCACGGGTGAAGAGCGCGCCGAAGATGACCAGCGCGATCCAAAGCAGATGGACCAGCAGGATGAGGATGGCGGCCGTGATCATGATGAGAGCGACCCCTTATCATCGTAAGGTGGATTGCGGTCGAGTGCGCGTGACAGGAAAGAGCATTGAGATGAAAGGTACGGATTTGCGTTGGCGTGTTTGCGGTGGGAGTTTTTGATTTTGGCGGCTGCAGCGTTGAGGGCTCAGGCCGGGGGTGCGGCTGCGAATCCAGCGCTCCGGCAACTGCGGCGGGGCAGGCGCCCGCGGCCGCGCCAGCGCCTCCGGCCATGCCGGGATGTCTCGATGCCCGCGCCGCACGTGAATGCGCCGCTGGGCAAGTTCGAGCGTTTCCCGGGCGACGGCGAGGGCGCGTTACAAGACGGGCCACTATCGCGACCTGTTTGCCGAGCAGGGACACACGCCGGCCGAGAGCCGGGCCAAGATCGAGAAGGCATTCCAGCAACTGTTTCACGGCGACGGGCAGGAGGAGCGGATCTACTTTGAGACCGGAGCCAACGAGAACGGACCGCTGGCCTACATGACCGACTGGGCCAACAACGACGCGCGCACCGAAGGCATGAGCTACGGCATGATGATCTGCGTGGAGCTGAACAAGAAGCGCGAGTTCGACGCGCATCTGGAACTGGGCGCACACCTACATGCTGATCACCGACCCGAAGAATCCGTCGGTGGGGTACTTTGCGTGGTCGATGAATACGGATGGAACGCCGCGCTCGACGGGGGCAGCGCCGGATGGCGAAGAGTACTTCACCATGGCGCTTTACTTTGCGGCGCACCGCTGGGGCAACGGGAAGGGCATCTACAACTACCAGGCGGAGGCGGACAAGATTCTGCGCGGAATGCGGCATCATCCGGTGCTGACGGGGACGGGTCCGTTCCGCATTCATCCCGACGATCCGCCGTTTGTGCAGCCGGATCATCCGTGGCCGAGCCCGACCAACCGCCACATGGAGGAGGAAGCGAAGGCGAGCGGACAGCCGCTGCCGATGTTCCGGTTCCCGCGCGGCCCGCAGGAAGAAACCGATCGGGCCGATGGTGGACGAAGACCACAACATGATCAAGTTTGTGCCCAGACCTGCCCGGATGGAGTGACGGATGCGTCGTATCATCTGCCGGCGTTTTACGAGTTGTGGTCGCGTTGGGGTCCGGTGGAGGATCGAGCGTTTTGGGCGACGGCGGCGGATGTGAGCCGGGACTTTTTCAACCGAGTGACCGGGCCGGAGACGGGACTGACGCCGGACCGAAGCAACTTTGACGGGGCGGCGGTGGTGGGGCGCGACGGAACGCCGACGCCGTTCGGGTCCGACTCGTGGCGCAGCGTGAGCAACTGGAGCGTGGACTATTCGTGGTGGCACAAGGACGCGCGCGAGACGGTGCTGAGCGAACGGATTCAGAAATTCCTGTGCGGGCCAGGGGATCGACACGTTTGCGGACCGGTACACGCTGGACGGCAAGCCGCTGTTCGACGACGCACTCGCCGGGGATGGTGGCGACCACGGCGGTGGGCAGCCTGGCAGCGACCGGATGGGCCGACGGCCAAGGCGTTTGTGGATGCGCTGTGGAAGATGCCGGTGCCGATCGGGCGAGCAGCGATACTACGACGGGATGCTTTATCTGATGAGCATGATGCACTGCAGCGGGGAGTTCAGGATTATTGAGTAACCAGATGCCGCGTGCGGTGATCGAGCCTCTCCGGCAATGTAAGGCCGCACTGGTTTGTGCGATTCAGGAGGACTGAGGTAGATCGGTCGCAACCAGAGGGGATCGAAGAGGCAAAGCGATTTGTGCTCACTGTATATCCGGACGCCGTCGTCGATCATGGAAGAACAATGGTGAGAATCTATTCGCGATCCAACCGCGAGTATCTCTCATCGGTGTTTTACACCGAAGAAGATGCCTGGGCCGAGGTCGCGCGACGCCTGCACGTGGAGTGCTTGCGGAAGTTTGAGGCCTGATCGATCCGGTTGAGGCTATCTGGGCTTACAGCGCCGCTGCGGCCGGAAGAATCTCCTCCACATCCACCCACTGGGTGGGGTAGTTGCCGGTGTAGCAGGCGGTGCAGTAGCCAATCTTGCTGTTCGTCACGCACAGAGGCCAGGAGACCGTCGAGCGACAAATAGGCGAGCGAGTCGGCTTCGATGAACTGGCGAATCCCTTCGACGGAGTGATTGGCGGCGATGAGCTCGCGCTTCGACGGCGTGTCGACGCCGTAGAAGCAGGGCGAGATGGTGGGCGGGCAACTGATGCGGAGATGAACTTCAGTTGCGCCGGCGCCGCGCACCATGCGGACGATTTTGCGGCTGGTGGTGCCGCGGATGATGGAGTCGTCGATGAGGATGACGCGCTTGCCGGCGAGAAGATTGTGCACGGGGTTGAGCTTGAGGCGGACGCCGAAGTCGCGCACGCGCTGCTCGGGCTCAATGAAGGTACGGCCGACGTAGTGGTTGCGGATAAGGCCCATGCGGAAGGGAAGGCGCGCTTCTTCCGCGTAGCCGAGCGCCGCGGTGACGCCGGAGTCGGGCACAGGAACGACGACGTCGGCGGGAACGCCCGACTCGCGGGCGAGCTGGCGGCCCATCTGGTCGCGCGACTCCTGCACCCAGCGGCCGAAGATGCGCGAGTCAGGGCGCGCGAAGTAAACGTGCTCGAAGATGCAGCTCGATTGCGGCACGCCGCTCGCGTACTGGCGGCTGGTGACGCCGTCCTGAGAGACCATGACCAGTTCGCCGGGGAGAACGTCGCGGACGAATTCGGCGCGGAGCAGATCGAAGGCGCAGGATTCGCTGGCAAAGACGATGACGTCGCGGCCTTCGGGATTTTTCATACGGCCCATGGAGAGCGGACGGAAGCCACGCGGATCGCGGGCGGCGAAGATGCGGTCGCGCGTCATCATGACGATGGAGAAGGCGCCCTCGACCTGCGAAAGAGAGTCGGCGATGGCGTCAACGAGAGAGCCGGCACAGGAGTGCGCGATGAGCTGGACGATGATCTCGGAGTCGGAGGTGGTTTGGAAGTATGCGCCGTCCCGCTCGAGGGCCGCGCGGAGATTGCCGAGGTTAACCAGGTTGCCGTTGTGGGCAATGGCGATGAGGCCCTTGGTGGAGTCGACGCGGATGGGCTGCGCGTTGAGCAGCGCCGAATCGCCGGTAGTGGAGTAGCGCGTGTGTCCGATGGCAAGATGGCCGGGAAGCTTCAAGAGAACGTCGTCGGTGAAGATTTCCGACACCAGGCCCATGCCTTTGATGTTGGCCAGGTGTGCACCGTCGGCAGTGGCGATGCCAGCCGACTCCTGGCCGCGGTGCTGGAGGGCGTAGAGGCCGAGATAGGCTTCACGCGCGGCGTTGGAGTGGCCGTAGATGGCGACGACGCCGCATTCTTCGCGAAGTTCGTCGGCGTCGCCGCATGCGACGCCGGCAGGGAGTAGGGAGTAGGGAGTAGGGAATAGGGGAAGGGCAACCGCAGATCCTTCGACTGCGCGCAGCGGCTGCGCCGCCGCGCTCCGCTCAGGATGACAGGCCCTCGTTGTAAGGCGAAGTGAATTGGTACAGTCTGCCACGCTGAGGACCCCCTGAAACAGCAAACGGCTCATGCGTGGACCTCGCCGTGGAGGTTGGCTTCCAGGGCGGAGGCCCAGAGGGTGCGAAGCTCGTTGAGGGGCGCGGAGATGAACGGCTCGCCATCGACGGCGATTTCAAGGCGGCTGCCGCCAGTGGCGCCGATGCGGGCAGAGAAAAAGTTGTATTGGCTCGCCATGGCGTCGATCTCGGAGAGATTGCTGGGATCGGTGGTCAAGACGATGGTGGAAGCGGGTTCAGCAAAGAGACCAAAGAGCGGGTGGGCGAGAAGCGACTGATCCTGCTCGACGGTGGCGCCGATGCTTTTGGTGAATGCGGCCTGCGCCAGGGCGACAGCGATGCCGCCGTCGGAGATGTCGCGCGCCGAGCGGATAAGCTTGCGCCAGGCGAGTACGGCGAGCAGATTGTGCAGGCTGGCCTCGGCGTCGAGATCGAGCGCAGGCGGCCGGCCCCAGAGGCTGCCGAGAACGACTTTGGCGTACTCGGATGAGCCGAAAACGGTCAGGTTGGCCGCGACTTCGGCGTCGTCAGGAACATCCGGCACAGGTGTGGTGACCGGAGCTGCGATGGGAAACGGCGGGTCGGGGGTGACAGCCAGCATCACATAAGGGTTCATCGGCACAGGCTGAAACGAAACCTTCAGGTTCGGGTCCGGCTCTTCGCCGCGGGGAATCGGCCACAGCAGAACGATGGCGTCTTTCTCACGCTGGAAGTGCGCGGGGACGGCTTTGGTCACGTCTTCCAGAATACCCACGATGCCGAGGACCGGGGTGGGATCGATGGCCTCACCGCGCGTCTCGTTATAGAGAGACACATTGCCGCCGGTGATGGGCGTCGAGAGCGCGGTGCAGGCTTCGGCGATGCCGTCGATGGCAGCCGAAAGCTGGGCCATGATCTCGGGTTTCTCGGGATTGCCGAAGTTGAGGCAGTTGGTGGCGGCCACGGGCGTCGCGCCGGTGCAGGCCACTTTGCGCGCGCACTCGGCCACGGCGTGCATGGCGCCCAGCCTGGGATCGAGGGAACACCAGCGGCCATTGCCATCGAGAGCCATGGCGAGGCCGATCTCTCCTATCGGCCCTTCCAGTCCGTCCGGTCTCCCCGTTCCTTTGATGCGCATCACGCCAGCTTCGCCGCCGGGACCTTGCACTGTGTTGGTCTGCACCATGCTGTCGTACTGCTCGTGCACCCAGCGCTTGGAGCAGATATTCGAGCTGGCCAGCAGCTTCTTCAGGTCGGCGGTGAAGTCGCGGTCCTTGGCGAGATCGGCGAGGACTTCGGCCGGCGGGTCGAGCGGGACGGGCGACTTCCATGTGCCGATGGGGCGGTGGTAGAGCGGCGCGTCGTCAGTGAGCGATTGGTTGGGAATGTCGGCGACCAGCTCGCCGTGATGGCGGATGCGAAGCCGCGGCTCGGGCTCGACCGTGCCGACGATCACCGCGTCGAGGCCCCACTTCGCGAAGACGCGCAGGACTTCGTCTTCGCGGCCTTTTTCGGCGACCAGCAACATGCGCTCCTGGCTTTCGGAGAGCATGATCTCGTACGCGCTCATGCCGGTTTCGCGCTGCGGCACACAGATCGAGCTCGACATCGAGGCCCACGCCGCCGCGCGCGCCCATCTCGCAGGTGGAGCAGGTGAGGCCGGCCGCGCCCATATCCTGAATGCCGACGATGGCGCCGGTCTGCATGGCTTCAAGGCAGGCTTCGAGCAGCAGCTTCTCCATGAACGGGTCGCCGACCTGCACGTTGGGGCGCTTCTGCTCGGAGCCTTCCTTGAATTCTTCGCTGGCCATGGTGGCGCCGTGGATGCCGTCGCGGCCGGTCTTGGCGCCGACATAGATGACGGGATTGCCCGTGCCGCTGGCCTTGGCGTAGAAGATCTCGTCCTTGCGGACGAGGCCGAGCGCGAAGGCGTTCACCAGCGGATTGCCGCTGTAGCAGGGCTCGAATTTGGTTTCGCCGCCGAGGTTGGGCACGCCAAAGCAGTTGCCGTAGCCGGCGATGCCGCTCACCACGCCTTCGAGGATGGAGTGATTGTTGATGCACCAGCTCGCGGTCGGCCTGGACCAGGCTCGATCGGCCCGAAGCGCAGCGAGTCCATGACCGCCAGCGGCCGCGCGCCCATGGTGAAGATGTCGCGCAGGATGCCGCCCACGCCGGTGGCCGCGCCCTGATACGGCTCAATGTAGCTGGGGTGGTTGTGCGATTCGATCTTGAAGGCGCAGGCCCAGCCGTCGCCCACGTCGATGATGCCGGCATTTTCGCCGGGCCCCTGCACCACGCGGTCGCTTTTGGTGGGCAGGCGCTTCAGGTGCACGCGGCTGGACTTGTAGGAGCAGTGCTCGCTCCACATCACGCTGTAGATGCCGAGTTCGGTGAGCGAGGGCGTGCGGCCCAGGGCCGCGAGAATGCGGTCGTACTCCTCCGCGGTGATGCCGTGCTGCGCCAGCAACTGCGGGGTGACGGTGGTTGGCTCAGGAACGACGGCGGAGGAGGCGCTGGTCATCGTTGTTGCCTCCATTGTCGCATAGGGGTTGCGCGGGGGATGAGACGATGTGGAAACCAAGGCACGGAGCGGTCACCTTCGGCTGGGCCATGCGGGGAAGAAGGCGCGGCCGGGGTGTTGCGGATCGCGCCGCAGTTGGCCGGACGGATCAATGCGCGCCACACGGCAGCGCGGCCTGCCGCTTGTGGCGGATAAGCCAAAGGCTATGCGATACTTTGGGAGCGACCCCCACCCCAGGCCGGGATGGCGGAACTGGCAGACGCAGCGGACTCAAAATCCGCCGGCCCTTGCGGTCATGGGGGTTCGACCCCCCCTCCCGGCACCAACCCTTTGAAATCAATGGCTTAAGGGGCGTTCTAGAGGTCGTTCTAAGAGATCTCACCGAATACCCGAAATCTCGGTATTAAACGGTGAGGCAAGAACGATGGCATTACCGAAGTTCACAACATATAAGCACGTCAAACTAAAGCATGGCTGGCGCTACTGCAAGGCCGCATTCCACTCCAACGGGAAAATCAAACCTAATGTTGTGCTAGTGCAGGGTAGACGGCTCGTGGGTCCACGCAAATATCGTGCGCTCACAGGTATGGGGTCTCGGTGATGTATGGGTGAATCTCGCAGCCACCGATTTTGGGTATGTCAAGGTAATTGGCGTTTCGAAGACTCAATAGTAAATGGCGCATACGCGCTATGCGCTTCCGACCGCTTTGTTCAGATTTGGGCGATGCGAACGTAATGGCTAGGCGTTTCTCTTTCGCGACAATTCCTCATTTTGGAGTTTTTGTTGCCGGAGCGCGGTACAGGCTTATGGTCGCACTCTGGACAGAAAACTCGATTCTGTTCGGACCCACGCGGGAAAAGGCTCCTGCTCCACCACACTGAATATCATTTCCACCTGAATATAGCGATGATTTAGCGCGTACCGTTCCTTGGTACATCGAAATATCCATAGCCGTGTTTCCCTTCACGTGAGAAGTAATCACGCATGTCCCATCGGGAAAGAACTCCACCGATTGCAGCCGGTCTGTCGTGACCCATTTACCGTAAAAGAACCGCTCCTCAGCCGACCGTTCCGCCGCTACCGCAGCGGCATTTGCAGGAGTGTCTTCGGGAGGCGGAATATGGCTGCATGTGTAGGAAGTGTCCCCCTGAGAAAATGTGAATTGCTGAGGTGAAAGAGTGTGTACGATAAAGAGGGGCGGACTAAATGAACCATCGAGAATCCTAATCTGCGAAGGAGAGACTATGGTATAGCCGGTTGCCGTGGCTTCGGGGTTCCAGTATTTGAGATTTTTTGGCGTTGGAGTGAAGAAAGCCTCGCTGTAAGTTCCGTTTACATTGAAATTGAACCGATGGATGCCCTTATAGTTGTCGGTGCAATACCAGTTTTGACCGATTAAGTTCCGACTTGTCTCAGAATCAGCGCAATACGCAAGATTTGTCCCCACAGCGAACGCGCATGCGAAGAAAAGCAATTGTTTACGCATGAACATTCTCCTCCCATCTATTCAAATGAACTCTGGTGTGCCAAGACTAATTTTGCCACTCTGAGAACAAAGGTCAGCCATTCAAGATTTGCACCGGAAATTTTGGCGGCTGTCTTGGTACACGCTTAATCGCCAATGAACATTTTCCCGACGAACCTCGTGCCGTTCCACTTTGTATACCCTCGGGCGGTATTGCACCAGAATTCAAGCTGCTTCCTAGTCGGATGGAACAATATCCCATCAAGGCATCCGCCCCATTCATCCGTCATAGCAACTTCAGGACGGTACTTATCCCCACCGAGATTTTCGAACACGACAATTTCGCCCTGTCTTCCTCCAAGGCTATTCACTACCTTCTCTGAGTGAAACGCCAATGCGAAATCAATGACACCCCTTCCGCGAAAATCGCCCCATGCAGCGGTCGGGAATTGTAGGGTCGCATTTTGACCCCTTACGGCCCCTTCCCAATTCGCATACGCAGTCTTGCACCAAGCCGAATCTGGCCCGACAGTCGGACAGCTTACAAGCTTTGATTCCGGATGCACTTTTAGAAATGCATTCACAGCGCCTTGCTGTGCAGGGTTCAAGTGAAGGACGTGTTGTCCATCTTTCGTAATCTCCACTTGCTGGGCCACCGCAACGAACGAACACAAGAACACGAAAAAACACACGGTTACGGTCATCCTCATTTCAATGGCTCCTCCGATAGCGGTCGATTATAGCAGTCGTGGCATCTGGATACTGAATTGAAAGTTCCTGTTCAAGCGCGAGGTTTGCAGTTGTGCATTCAGCAGAGAGTCTCGGTGCTCGTCAACTCGCACGCCAAAGAATTGTGGGAGGAAACCGTGAAGTCAGCACGCTGCAACAACACGGCCACGACGAACGCCACTTGACCGTCTGACGGAATCATGGTGTTTTGAAATTCTCTCTTAGGACTGGCGACGAGCCTCGGGATGCGTCCGGAACGGTGTGCATTTGCCTGTCTGTCCAAGTAGTAGTATTCTGAGACCTCGCCGGAAACATTCCTGCTAAAGGTGAGGTATGATGCAAACTCAGCGCTGCGCATGTCTCATTGCCCTAGTCGCTTTTCTAGCTATTATTAGCATCCCTGTCGTGGGGTGCAAGAGCGAGAGTCCGGAGGACCAAGAAGCCCGTGCCGAGGCACAAAAACTGGTCGATAAGATTTTCACCAAATGCGGTGACTCCCTCTACGGCTACGGCGATATGAATCACCTTTCATACCTACAGTTAAAAGGTGACCTCCATCTGGCGCTTGCAAGCAGCCAGAAGCTATCGCAAGTTGACCGTTTAAACGGCCTTGAGTGGAACGGGGAAGCAACGCTGACCTGCCAATACAGCCGAACCTTCGCATTTGGGGGATGGTCGGATTGGGAATCAAAATGCTCCGTTTTGTTGCCACTTTACAAAAAGAACGGCGCGTGGATTTACGCCCCGCAGGGTTACGGGACTCCTATATGGGACCACAAGCTTGACACTTACAGCCCGGCGAAGCCGTCGTGCGAGAAGTTGCCCAAGTAGCGCCCGGCGGAACTCAGCAGCCCCAACCGGCCACAAATTCCTCGGGCCGGTCGGCACATCGCGGCGGCAGCGTTTGCCGGCGACGACGAGGCTATTTCAGGCTCCGGCAGAATCGTACGGAAGGCCCTCGTTCCTAAGTTGCCGGTACCTTGTCGCGGAGTCCGGTGGCCGTTTCCGTTCGAAACCTTTTCTAAGACATCGCCATCAAAGTCGAGGTATCAGATTTCCCATTAACGATGGAAATTCTGGTTTGGTCAGAAATGCGCGTTGGCCCTAAAGGACTTAGGTTTCATCATCAACACTGAGATTTCTAGAACTCCCTGTGGGAATGCCCCCTCCCGGCACCAAGCCGACCGATCCTGTTCGATCCTTTGCCTTTACGGGCGTTGCCGCCCGCGGCCGGGCCGCGCCCAGGCTCGTTGCCCCCGGCGGTTCAATGTGGCCGGCCGGGCAGGACGAAGTGCTCGGCGCAGCGCGGCTCGTAGGAGTCGCCGGGCATTTTGATGGGGCTGTCGATAGGGCGCGGGCTTGCCGTCGATGAGCCGCTGCGAGTAGAGAGCGCGGGCTCCGCAACTGCAGTAGGCCATGCACTCGGTGATGCTGCCGCCGTAGGCATTCACCAGCCAGGTCAGGTTCAGCATCTCGCCGAAGGGCATGGCGCGGAAGTCCAGATCCAGCCCGGCGACCAGCACGTCGTGGCCCGCGTCGAGCAGGTGCTTGGTGAAGAGGAAGAGCTGATCGACAAACTGGCCTTCGTCGATGGCGATGCACTCTACGCGCTTGCCGATCTCCTGCTCCGTGTCGCGGATGACGCGCAGCACCTCCCACGGGTTGCTGGATTTGAACTCGACGGCGCTCATCTTGCAGCCGCCGTTGGGATTGCGGCTCTCCACCACGCCCGGCCCGCCCTTGGTGTCATCGCTGGGCTTGAGGACCATGACATATTGCTTGGCGTAGTGGCGGCGCATATCGGCGCGGCGCAGCAACTCCGCGGTCTTGTTGCTGCGCATCGGTCCCATCATCAGTTCAAGCTTGCCTTGCACGTGCGCGTCTCCTTGCCTTCGAGAAAAGCGGGCCGCGCGCAACGAGCGCAGCGCAGCTTCCGGCTTCCCATCATACCGCGGCAGAGGAAGGAGCAAGCGGGGCGAATTGGCGAGGTTGGTGTGGAGGTCGTGCTTTTCCACCGCGTCTCGCAAGAAAGTGCGAAGGACGCGCCTTACCGGAAGATGCTGAACTGTGCGGCGAGCTATCTTCGACGGCAGGCATTCGGCGTCGACCGCGGCCTTCATCGCGCCGCATTCGCCGAAGAAGCGGACGAGATCGGCGGAGAGGGATGCGGGCTCGGCGGAAACGTCACCCGCACTTCCTGCGGAGAGACTGCGGAACGGCTGGGGCAACGGTTGGCGGCGGAAGCGGAGGTCATGCGCATCGCGCCGCCGCCCTGGGCATCGAGGATGAGCGCAGTGAGCTTGCGCGCCAGCGGCAGCGGGAAACTTTCCGAGACGAAGACCAGTTTGCCGCGCGTGGTGATCACGACCGGGCCTTCGTTGGTCGAGTAGACCTGCTCGACCGATCCGTCATCGGCGGGAGCCGAGAGATTGGCGGAGGTCTGCAAGCTGAACGCTGGAATACTTGCGGCCCAGGTTCTTGGCGTAGAGCTTGGCGAAGACCTGCGCGGAGTCGGCGTTCTTCCAAACCGAAAGATAGAAGAGGCCGATGGATTTGGTGCTGGCCTGCTCCGCGGGGGTGGTGGCGCTGCGCAACTGGCCGGCCCAGTAGAGGCCGCCATCCCAGGCCGGAGTCAGGTCGCGGGCCGCGTTGTCGCCGCCGAAGAGCTCGGTGATGATGTGCACGTCGAGCTCGCCGATCTGGCCGATGTCGTAGGGCGCGTAGAGCGGATCGACGAGGGGATGGATGTTGGGCAGCAGCGGGAATGGCCGGGATGTGCTTCTTCTCGTATACGCGCGGATTGATGATCTCCCAGCTCGAGGTGGGCGGGCGGTCGAGCGCGCCGGCAAAGGCCGCGGTCTGGCCCTGGTCCATCCAGATGTCCTGCTCGAAGCTGAGGCCCTCGCGGTAGGGGAAGAGCATCGATTCCGAGAGCAGCAGCGGCGCGCGCGCCATCACCGGCGAGTCCTCGGTGGAGTTCATCTGCGACTGGACGACATCGAGCACCTCGGGATCCTTGATGAGGCTCTTGCCCAGCGGCTTGAGGATGTAGTCCATCATCACGGCGGTCGCCTGGCCCTCGGCCACGGCGTCGCGCGCGGTGTCCATCTCGTCGCGGGCCAGGTGATCCTGATCGCCGGCCGCGTCGTGCGAGACGTCGTCGGGAGTCTGGTCGTCCCACTTCTCCAGGTCGGAGTGCTGGTCCTGCAGGGCGTGGGTCAGTTCGTGCGCCATCACCGGCTTTTGCTCTTCGGGATCGACCCAGTCGAGCAGGTTCACGGTCTTGGTTTTGGAGTCGTAGTAGGCTTCGATCTGCTCCTTGAGGAGCGCCAGCAGGAAGGGCTTGAGCTCGAAGTCGTGGTCGAGGAGGCCGAATTTCTTGAGCACGATTTCGTCGCGCTGCAGGCGCTTGGCGCCCTCGTCCTCGTTGAATTTTTCTTCGAGGTAGCTTTCCACGGCGGCGCGCGTGGTGAGCTGGCGCTTGACGGTGCTTTTGATGGGCAGGCCGGTTTCGTCGGAGGAGAATTTGATGAGCTCGTCGACCAGGGCGAAGAGCTGTTTGGCCTGCTCGGGCGTGATGCTGGGTGGCGGATTTGCCGGCTTTGATCGCCCGTGGGACGGGCGAGGGCTTTGCTGCGCCTGCGGGAGGAGCCGGCTGGGCGCGAGGGAGCGGACTGCTGCGCCCAAGCAGCCGTCGTGGCAGCCGCCAGACAAAGCAGGAAGGCCAGAAGATTCCCCAGCGCCCGATCCGGACGCCTGTTCGTGTGACCGATTCCTCATCCATTCTCCCCGCTGGGATTAGGCTGCGATTCCGGGTTCCCCGGCCAGAATTCCCGCTTCTCTCTTCAAGGCTATAATCAGGATGCGGTTCCGCGCCAAGATTTACAGAGAAAATCCTGCGCCGGACCGCGGAAAACTTCCCATGCCCGAGTCCGAACTTGCCGCAAACCTGCAGGCCACCGCGCTGGCCGCCATGCTTGAATCCGCACGCACGCCCCATGAACTTACCGTTTACCGGGGGGCGTTGACCCCACGAGAGTTGGACGCGCCGGAGGTGGAAACAGCGGCGCTGGCCTCTGGGGCGGCGCATCCACGATCTGGGCTGGATGCGGCGCGTGGCCGTGCGCGGGGCCGACCGATTCCGCTGGCTGAGCGGGATGGTGACCAACACCGTCAACGATCTCTTTCCCAACACCGGCGCCTGGAACCTGGTGCTGAACGCGCAGGGCCACATCCAGGGCGACCTGACGGTGTGGCGAGGGGGCGAGGAGCTTTCGCCGCAGCGGCGAAGCCCGTCGGCCGCGAGGCCCCTGGAGCGGCGACCGCTTGCTGGGAACGCCGTTTGCCGGCGAATCCGGACTGGAGCTGGAGATTGCGGCCGACCAGATCGACAAACTGCTGGCCCACCTGAACCGGTTCATCATCATGGACGATGTGGAGCTGGTTCCGCTGGGCGAGGAGCAGGTGGGCGAGGCCGGCTCGGAGACGGCAGTGCGGCCTGACCGGCCCGCTGGCCGAGGAGGTGCTGGAACGCGTGGGCCTGCCGGTGATCGGGAGCCCGATGGCGGGAACCAGCGTGGAATGGAACGGCTGGGATGTGAGGATTTTGCGCGGCTACGGCGTGCTGGCGCCGCACTACGAGTTCTGGCTGCCGACGGCGGGGCTGGCCAAGCTGTGGTCGTGCCTGCGCACGGGCGGAGCGACGCCGGTGGGCTGCGCATCGCTTGAGGCGTTTCGCATTGCCGAGGGGATTCCGGCGTACGGGATCGACATGGTGGAGCGCGACCTGCCGCAGGAGACCTCGCAGATGCGGGCGCTGCACTTCACCAAGGGCTGCTACCTGGGCCAGGAGATTGTGGAGCGCATCCGGTCGCGGGGCAACGTGCACCGGCATCTGCGGCCGCTGGAGCTGTCGGGGCCCGTGCCGGCGGGCGGCACGGAGTTGACGCTCGAAGACGGCGACGGCTGCCGGGCAGATCACCAGCGCGGCCGAGTTGCCGCTCGCGACCGGGCGCCGCGTCTTTGCGCTGGGCATGATGCGCGCGGAAGCGGAGGCGCGCGGACAGGTCTTCGCGTACAAGGCGGGCGCACTCGAGGGAACGGCGCGCATTCTGGAAGCGCCGCCGAAGCTGGGCAAGGGGCGGGTGTAGCCGGACCTGCCGCGGCGGCGATGAGTGAATCCGGCAGACTGGAGGCGCGCGACGGAGCAGCCGGAAGCGGGGATGAGAAACTTGAAGCTATGAGCGATACGCCAAAATTCGAAGTGATCGACCGCCGCAAGATCAAGGCGGAGGAAGAGAAAGGAGAGCGCGCAACCGGCGCCTGCGGAGCCGGCACAGACGGCTCCGGCAGCCCCGCAGCCCCGGCGAGCCGACCCCTGGGCCGCGCCTGGTGGTGAACGAAGTTCCGCGCGAGGACGGCAAAGGCAGCCTGCACCGGCGGTGGAAGAGCTGGGGCTGATGGACGGACTGCCACCTCCGCCGACCGCCGAGGAGAGCGACGAGCAAAAGGCTGCATACGACGCTTCAGCGCAAAGGCTTGAGGATCTGATCCGCGCGCAGAATCCCGCCGCGGGCCCGCAGCCGCCGATGGGATTCGAGCACCTGGTGCAACAGTTCTACGTGACCGCGATGCTGCAGATGGGAGCGGGCGCGCAGGAGGGCCAGCGCCCGCGGGTGGACATCATGGGCGCGCGCGCCACCATCGACCTGCTGGGGATTCTGGCGGAGAAGACGCGCGGCAACCTGACTCCGGCCGAGGATCGCATGCTGCAGACGGTGCTGTTTGAGGCGCGCATGGCCTTTCTGGAACTGACCAGCATGATGAGCGCGCCCAGCGTGCCGCCGCCACCGCCGGAGAAGAAGTGAGGACGAGCTCCTGGCAACCAGGAGCAACAAGTTTGCAAGGTACGCTCACATTTTTGGGCACGGGGACCTCGATGGGGGTTCCGACGCTGGCTTGCGAGTGCGCGGTGTGCACGTCGCCGGATCCACACGACCGCCGGCTGCGGCCCTCGGTGCTGCTGCGCTGGACGGAGCCTGGGACTGGCTCCGAACGCATCGTGGTGATCGACACCGGCCCGGACTTCCGCGAACAGGCGCTACGCGCGCGACTGACGCATGTGGATGCTGTGTTCTACACGCATGCGCACGCCGATCATATTCTGGGGATGGACGATCTGCGCCCGCTGAGCTTTATTGCCTCAAAGAGGGGAGGCCCGATTCCGCTCTACGCCGATCGCGAGGCGACTGAGGTTCTCAAGCGCACCTTTGCCTACACTTTTTCGCCCCAGGCTACTTATCCCACGCGGGCGCGCGTGGAACTCATGCCGCTTGCCGAGCGCAATCCGGTCCACGGCGTCGATTTCGTGCGCGTTCCGCTGCTGCATGGCGAGCAGCCGATCGCGGGCTATCGCTTTGGCAACGCAGCCTACCTGACCGATGTGAGCGCGATTCCGGAGGCGAGCTTCGCGCTGCTCGAAGGCGTTGAGGTGCTGGCGATTTCGGCGCTGCGCCACGCGCCCCACCCCAGCCACTCCACGGTGGAGCAGTCGCTTGCGTGGTCGCGGCGCATCGGCGCCAGGCAAACCTGGTTCACGCACATCGCGCACGAGCTGGGCCACGAAGAAACCAACCGCACGCTGCCAGCGAATGTGAGCCTGGCATACGACGGGCTGAGCGTGCCCGTGACGCTATGAGCAGGGAGCCGATCAAGAGAATGTCGCCGAGCGGCGCATTTGCAGTGTTTCGCTCGCTCGATGAGATTCCTGCCGGATTTGGTCCCACGGTGGCTGCGGTGGGCAACTTCGACGGCGTGCACCTGGGGCATCGCGAGATTCTCGCCGCCGCGGCGGACGAGGCGCGGAAGGCGGGGGCGCGCGCAGTGGCCATCACCTTCGATCCGCACCCGGAGCAGTTTCTACGTCCCGCGCAGGCGCCGCAAGCTGATCACGCCTTTGCCCGAACGGTTGCGGCTGCTGGCCGAGACGGGGATCGATGCGGCGCTCGTGCTCAGGTTCGACGCGGCGCTGGCAGATCTGTCGCCGCGCGAATTCGCGCAGCGAGATCCTGGTCGCGGCGCTTGGTGTCCGCAGCGTTCACGAGGGACAAAACTTCCGCTTTGGACACGGCGCCACAGCCGGCGTGAAAGAGCTGGCGGCGATGGGCGAGGAGCTTGGCTTTGCCGTGCGCGCCCACAACGCGGTGCGCGTGCATGGGCTGGAGGTTTCGAGCTCGGCTGTTCGCGCGCTTGTCACCGCCGGCGACGTGCGCCGAGCGCGATGGATGCTGGGGCGGCCCTTCGCGGTGCTCTCCACGCCGGCATCGGGGCGCGGCATCGGCACGCGATTGCTGGTGCCCACAGTGAATCTTGCGCGCTACGACGGGCTGCTGCCGGGCTTCGGCGTCTACGTAACGCGGCTCAAGGTGAATGGGCGCGCGTTTCAGGCGGTGACGAATGTGGGCAACCGGCCGACATTCGGCGAGGCGTCGTTTGCCGTCGAGTCGCACATCCTCGACTTCGAGCCGATCGAGATTTGCGAAGGAACTCCCATCGAGCTCGAGTTTCTGCTGCGTCTGCGCGGCGAGCGAGAGTGGCCGTCGCCGGAGGCGCTGAAGGCGCAGATCCTCAAGGATGTGGCGCGGGCGAAGCGATACTTCGCGCTTTTAAGCGCTCGTTGAGCGTTTGGGCTGTCACTTTCACTTGAGCTCTTCCGGCGTATTCCGGGTTGGGCGATGGGGAGGCTCGGGACGCGGCCGGCGGTTCGATCGCGGCATGGTCAACTGTGGCGCCGGACTCGTCGCCGGGGAATTGCTCGTCGTCCTTGCCGGCGATGGCGGCGCGCATGAAGTTAATCCAGATGGGCAGCGCAGTCGCAGCGCCCGTTTCCTTGTTGCCCAGCGATTCGCGGCTGTCGTTGCCCACCCACACGCCGCAGGTGACGGAGGGCGAGAATCCCAGAAACCAGGCGTCGGTGAAGTCGCTGGTGGTTCCGGTTTTGCCGCCGAGGGGATGGTTCAACTGAGCGGCAGCGGCGCCGGTGCCGTGTGCGGTCACGCCACGCAGCAGCGTCATCATGGTGCGAGCCGTTTGCTGGTCAAGCACGTCATCGACCGCGGGCGTCTCCTGCCAAAGAGTAATTCCGTCGGCGTTGGAGACTTTGCGGATGAGGTGCGGAGCCACGCGAACGCCGTCGTTGGGGAAGACGGCGTAGGAGGCCACCTGCTCTTCGAGCGTGATCTCTACCGCGCCCAGCGCGACCGGCAGATAGGGCGGAATGTTGGAAGTGACGCCGAAGCGATGGGCCACGTCGATGACCTTCCGAATGCCCACGCGGGCGGCCAGCTTGAGCGCGGGAATGTTGCGCGACTCGGCAAAGGCATTGGCGATGGTCATCGCGCCCTTGTAGTCGTTCTCGTAGTTATGGGGCACGTAGTCGCCGAAGCGCACCGGGCCATCGACGATGATGTCGGTGGGCTTGACGCCGTCTTCGATGGCCGCGGTGTAGACGTAGGGCTTGAAACTGGAGCCGGTCTGGCTTTCAGCTTGAGTGGCGCGGTTGAAGACCGAGAGCGCGTAGTCGCGTCCGCCTACCATGGCCAGCACGTCGCCGCTGGTGTTGTCGATGGCCAGCAGCGCGCCCTGCGTGCCGGAGTCCTGCTCGAGCGAAGCGCGGCGCTCGCCGCTTTCCGTGCCTGCGGTCATGCGGACGTAGATGATGTCGCCGGGTTTGGCAAGCGCATCGCCGTAGCGCACGCCTGTCCATTGCCAGTCCGCAGGCAGCAGGACGATTTCAGAACCTCGGTTGATCGGGCGGGCCGATGCGCGCGTGAATCTCAAGCGGAAGCGCGCGCGTGACCAGCGCATGAACGTAGTCGCCGGGGCCGGGGACGACCGCCCAGTCGGGATGCCGGTAGGCGTCGAGCGTTGCGCCGCCGGCAAGAACGTTTTCGAGCTTGCCGCGTCCATCCGTGACGGCGCTCGTAGGCGGCCACGCCGTCGAGCACGGCGCGATTGGCCACCTTCTGCAAGTCCAGATCGAGCGTGGTGTCGACGCGCAGGCCGGCCTCATGCACCTCTTCCGTGCCGAAGCGCTTATCCAGCTCTTCGCGAACCTCGTCCTGGAACCACGGCGCCACCAGGCCCACGGGCTGCGCCATGTGCAGGCCGAGCGGAGCGTTGCGCGCCGCTTCAGCCTGCGCGTGGGTGATCACGCCGTCCGACTCCATCTCGCTGAGCACCAGGTTGCGGCGGCGCAGCGCGCGCTCGGGATTGAGCACCGGCGAAAAGGCCACCGGTCCCTTGGGCAGCCCGGCCAGCAGCGCCGCTTCGGTCAGCGTCAAATCCTTGGCGTGCTTTGAAAAGAAATACTCCGAGGCGGCTTCGAAGCCGTAGTTTCCGCTGCCCAGGTAAATCTGGTTGCCGTAGAGCGTGAAGATCTGCTCCTTGGTGAAGGCGCGCTCGATCTGGATGGCGAGGTAGGCCTCCTGCACCTTGCGCATGACGGTGCGGTCGGAGGAGAGAAAGAGATTGCGCGCCAACTGCATGGTGAGCGTGGAAGCGCCCTGCGCGCGGCCGTGGCTGCGAATGTCGTGCCAGGCGGCGCCGGCGACACGAAAGACGTTGATGCCCCAGTGCGACTCGAAGTTCTTGTCTTCAATGGAGATCACGGCCTGGCGCAGGACGGGCGCGAAGCCGTCGTAGCCGACCACCTCGCGGCGCTCCAGCGCGAAGGAGCCGATGATGCGGCCCTTGCGGTCGTAGAGATCGGTGATGGTGGAGGGGCGGTAGTGCTCCAGGTCCTGGATCTGCGGCAGATCGACGGAGTAGACCAGCGTGAGGCCGGCCAGCGAGCCGGTGACTGCGGCAAGCAGCACCAACGCCGCGATGGCGGAGCGCCCGGCCAGCTTGCGCCGCCGGTGCGCGGGAAGCTGCGGCCCGGAAACGCGGCGCGCCCGGCTGGAAGCGTGCGCGGATCAAGCCGCTCTTCGGGGAGCTTGTTGGACGTGGCAGCCAAGGCAGGTCCGGCCTCACGGGCAAACCTCCGCCATGCGAGGTGGAGGAGTGCCTCAGTCTAAGGCTAGCATTGGATCGATCGAAGAAACTGCGGAGACTGAGCGCAAGCGCGCACCACGCCGTGCAAGAGCGGGAAACCGCGCCTGAAAACGGAAGGAGATTGCGCACGAGCGGGTTGCCGATCAGCCGTTCTTGGCCTTCAACAGCGACAGACGCCTGGTTCAGCGGCTCGTCGCCGTTCGATGGAGGCATCGGCTCGCCATCGTCCTCGAGGCGAAGCGACCACGACATTGGGCGTGACGGCTTCGTCCTGAATCTTCTTGCCGTCGGGGTCCTCGTACTTGGCCACGGTCAGCATGAGGGCCGGCGCCGTCGGGCAGGTCGATGGTCTTTTGCACCGTGCCTTCGCCGAAGGTGCGCTCGCCCACCACGTCGCCGCGCTTCAGGTCTTCAATGGCGGCGGCGGTAAGCTCAGGCGCGCCGTAGGTGCCGCGATTGACCAGCACCGCTACCGGCGCGTCGGTGAGGAAGAGCGCAGGATCGGCGTTGAAGGTCTGCAGCGGAAACTTCTGGCCTTCCAGCGACGCCAGGGTTCCCTGCTTGATGAAGAAGTTGGCCAGGCGCAATCCCTGCCGGGGGTCGTCGCCGGTGGTGTCGCGGAGGTCGAGAAGGATCTTGCGGCCCTTTCCGGCGGCTTTGATCCTGGCGGCGATGTCGTCCACGCGAGCCGCGGTCAGAACGCCGGGCTTGAGATAAAGGATGGTCGCGTTCTCGTAGAACTGCTCGCCCAGCGGCGGCGCGGCGAGCACGGCGCGGGTGAGCGTGATCTTGTCGGGATCGGGCTTGAAGGGCCGGACCACCGAAAGCGTGACCGTGGTTCCGGGCTTGCCGGTCAGCATGAAGCGGACGATGGCCAGCGGCAGATCGTGGGTCGACTGGCCGTCGATCAGATCGATCACATCGCCGTCGCGCAGGTGCTCCTGGTCGGCGGGCGAGCCGGGCAGCACGTTGACCACCGTGGCGTAGCCGAAGCGCTTGGAGATGGTGAGTCCCACCTGCGCATTGTCCGTGGCGGGGCGGTCCTTATAGATCTTGTACTCGGACCGGGCGTCAGATAGCTGGAATCGGGATCGAGCGAGTCGAGCAGGCCGTGCAGCGCGCCGGTGGTCACGGCGGGGATGTTGGGCTCGGTCACGTAGTAGTTCTGAATCTTGCGCAGAACCTCGGCGTAGACGCGCATCTGCTTGTAGGCGGCATCCTGTTCGTCGCCGGCATGAACGCCGAGCCATCCGAACTCGCCCAGAACATAACCCAGGCCGAGCCCGGCAAAGATCACCACGGAGATCGCAAACACAAAACGCTGAAAGAATCGGGACACACACACCACCAGAGCAGCCTTAAGGGGAAGCCGGCCGCTCACACTCTATAGACGCAATGATACCGCAAGCGGTGCGCAGACGACGCTCCGGCAGCCAGCGGCAGAGCCGGAAATCAAGGAGTTGGGCAGTGAAGCCGCCGGCATCGCAGTTGGCCGGCGCCGAGCGATCACCGAGGGAGGACGAAGCCGATGGTCAGGCGATTGCCGCCGGCGAGGCGCTGGTAGGCGAGGCGTACCGGCGAACTTGCGCAGCAGCCGGATGCCCCGGCCTCCGGGCCGAAGCTCATCGATCGACGAGGGAATGGGCGCTTCCTCAATGGCGAAGGCGCGAGGGGATCGAACGGCGGAGCCTGATCTTCGACGGTGAATACGAGCCATGCATTCGCTTCCGGCGAGGCGCAATCGACAGTGATGGTGTGGTTCGGCTGGCCGCGGTATCCGTGGCGAATGATGTTCGAGAGCGCTTCCTCAAGGCAAAGGTGAATGGCGAACCGCGTGTCCGCCGGGATTGCGTATTCGGCGGCCAGGGCCTCGACCCAGGGCCAAAGCAGAGCCAGATCGTCGAGCTGACTTTTCAAGGTCAGCCGGGGCGCGGGCTTGACTGTGTCTTCTGCGGGCATGGTTGCTGCCGGACAACAGGGATGAGCTCATTGCAACGCGGCCATTGCCGCGGCCAGATCGTGGTGAATCGGCAAGCAGGGAATCGATGCCGCTGGTCTTGAGAACCGCTTCCACCATCTCGTTGGGCGCGAAGAGGACAACCTTGCCGCCGCGGCTATGCACAGCCCGCGCGGGAAGCACGATGGAGCCCAAACCCATCGAACCAAGGAACGTGACCTTTTCCAAGTCGATCAGCAGTTTCTTTGCGCTGCCCGCGATCAGATTCATCTTGAGATCGACAGCCGCGGCTCCGGCGATGTCCATGCGCCCATCCAGTGCGACCCTGGTGACGCCGCCGTCCATTTCTTCCGTGGAGATTTGCATTTCCTTCTTCCTTTTCTTGCGTTGCAAGGGATTTGTCCGGAGTGCGTTCACGAGCCAGATCGTACTGGACGATTGTGACAATCCTGTTACAGACGCCAAAGATCAGAAGAGATCGCTGAGGCTGGTGGAGAAGGAGAGAAAGAGTTGCGCATCCTTGCTGATCGGCAGGGTGATTTTGGACTCCGCCTTGCCGTTTTCCAACAGTTGAATCTTCAGGGTCTTGCGCTTTTTTGCCTTGAAATCGTCGCTCACGATGTTTGAGTCCCACTCCTGGCCGCCGCTTTTGAAGGTGACGCGGAACTCCTGCACGCCCGGCGGAACATACAGATTGTCGAGGCTGGTGCCGTCACCGGTAATGAAGTGCAGATAGGGCTGCCTATTCATCTCCACGGTGAAGGGCAGGCCATTGGGAAATTTGCTCACGTCGATCTTCAATTTGGCGTTCTTGTTTGGGATCGAGCTTCCGGGGATCGAAGGCCGCGGCGCAGGCGCGGGATGCGGCGGGAGCGGGCGGCTTGGCCGCAGGTGGAGGCGCAGTTGCGGCCACGGGCTGCGGCGGGGCAGGAGTGGTTTTCGGAGAAGTGAGCTTGGCCGCGGATGGTTTTGGCGCAGTTGGCGATGACTTTTGCCGCGGCTTTGCGGCTGGGGACGTGCCGACCAGCCGGCACGCTTGCGGGCGTGGAAGAGCTGGGACGGTGGCTCAGCGACCGCAACCGGCGGGGCCTGCTGCGGCTGTTGAACGGGAACCGTGACCGTCTGCTGCTGCGGCGGAGCGGGCTGTTTGCGATGCGCGAGCCAGAACCAGCCGCCGGCAACCGCCGCCCCGACGCCCGCCACGCAAAGCAGAGCGACCGCAAACATGGTTTCAAACCGGGCTGGCTTCGCGGGTTTTTTAACTGCCGGCTTTTGGCCAGGTTGCGCCGCAGCTTTTGCGCTGGCAGCCGGGGGAATCGACGTGGCGACAGACCCCGGCGCCAGCGTGACATCGGACCCCGCCGTGGCAGCCAGGGGCGCCCCGGTTTGCATCACCACAGCTCCGGCATTGGTGCGCATGGCAGCCAGATCCTGCGCCAGCTCTTCGCCGGTCTGGTAGCGGTCCGCGGGACTCTTGGCCAGGCACTTGAGGATCACCGCCTCAAGCCGCGCCGGGATGGCGGGATTGAGCTTTGCCGGCGGAATCGGCTCGGTGTAGACGACCTTGTAGGAGACGGCGGTCATGGTCTCGCCGGGGAAAGGCTGCTCGCCGGTGGCCAGCGAGTAAAGAATCACGCCTAGCGAAAAAAGGTCGGCACGGCCGTCGATGGGCGCGCCAGTGAACTGCTCGGGGGGCATGAAGGAGGGCGTGCCCAGCAACTGGCCGGTGGTGGTGATTTCGCTGGCCGCCAGCTTGGCGATGCCGAAGTCGGTGATGCGGGGCCGCTCGCTGCCGTACACCTCGCGCGAGGTCATCAGAATATTGGCGGGCTTGATGTCGCGGTGAATCACGCCCTGGCGGTGCGCGTAGCCGAGAGCATCGGCGAGCTGCTGGCCGATCTCGCAGACGCGATCGAGCGTGTAGCGCTCGCCTTTCTTGATGGCGTCGGCCAGTGTCCTGCCCTCGACGAACTCCATCACGAGAAACGGTGCGCCCTCATCCTCGCCCACATCGAAGACCGGCACGATTCCGGGATGCGCCAGCACGCCCGACGCTCGCGCCTCGCGGTAGAAACGCGCCGGTACTCCTCGCTTTGAGCGCCTTCGAGCGCCGTGGAATGGATGGTTTTGAGGGCGACGATGCGGCCTACGGCAGGGTCGCGGGCCTTGAAGACGCTTCCCATCGCGCCGCGGCCCAGTTCCTCGACAATCTCATACCTTCCAATGACTTTGGGGACGCCCATGGTGTGGATTGTACCAATCCGGCGCGACGGTTTTCAGCCGGATTGGCTTTCAGAATGTTAACTCTGCAGGGCCTGACGATCGCACGCCTCCGCAACTGCGGCGATGGCTCTACGCTGCCTGGCGGTAGCGCACGACCAGCAGCGTAAGGTCATCCGACTGATCGGCACCCTTGGTAAAACCGCGCACAGCGTCCAGAATCGACTGCTGCAGCTCTTCAACCGGCACGTCCGCCCGACCGGCCAGGACCTTGCTCAAACCGCTGACCTCAAAGAGCTCGTGAGCGGGATTCTCGGCTTCCGTCACGCCATCGCTGAAGAGCACCAGAGTATCTTCCGGCTCAAGCTGCAGCCGCGCCGAGGTGAACTCCGCCTCAGGAATCAGGCCCACGGGGAACGATCCTTCGGTGTAGAGCGCGCTCACCTTGCCCTGCCGCAGCAGCAGCGGCGATGGATGACCGGCCTTGATGTACTCGAGCATGCCGTCGCGGCCCACAAGCCCGATAAACATGGTGGCGTAGCGGCCGACCTCCGCGTGGCGGCAGAGGAAACGGTTGATGTGGTTGAAGACCTTCACCGGATCAGCGCCCATGGTCAATCCCGACAAGGCGCCTTGCAGCATCGTGGTCAGCAGAGCCGCGCCCAGCCCTTTGCCGCTGACGTCGGCAATCAGAATTGCGGTGCGGTCTTCGCTCACCGGAACCACGTCGAAGTAGTCGCCGCCCACTTCATGGCAGGGATAGTGCACGCCGGTAACGGCCAGATGCGGAAAGTCGTTCAACCCGTGCGGCAGCAGCGCCTGCTGGATGGTGCGCGCGATCGACAGCTCCTGCTCCAGCCGCTGGCGCTCGCGTTCCCGCTCCACCAGGCGCGCATTGTCCAGAATGCTGGCGGCCTGCACCGCGAGCGCGTCGAGAATCTGGCGGTCGAGCGCCGAGAACGCCGCAATGCGCCGCGAGTCGAGATAGATCACGCCCAGCAATTGGCCGCGCTCGTGCTCGGCGCCGGTGTCGGCGGTGGAGCGCGACGAGGCATACAGCGGAATGGCGACCACCGCGCGCAGGCCCTGCACCACGATGCTCTCCGCAGCCTTCAAATCCAGTCCCGCCAGGTTCAGGTCCTCCGTAATCACGCTCGATTGTTTGCTGATCGCCTGGTTGATCGCGGTCTGGCTTGGGTTCAGCGTCTCCGGCGGCAGGGTCTCGCCTTTGTTGCTGCGGGCCTGGTGAACACGGCAGCGCGCCCGAGGCGTCGGGCTCGATGAGCAGCCCGCGGTCGGCGTGCGTGACGGAGATGGCATGATCGAGCATCGTGCCCAACACGGAATCGAGAGGAAGCTGCGAGTGGAGAAGCGATGTTGCCTCCAGCAGCAGATTCAGCTTGCTCAATCCGCCGGAACCCGTCGTATCGGCGAAGTCGGAAATGGAGCCGATGCGCGTCAGCAGGTTGGCCACTGAGTCCTGTCGCGGAGGCGATGCCGGAGCCGATGCCGCATGGAAGACGATCTGGTAACTGTCGTCGATGCCGAAGGTGATCACATCGCCGTCGCGCAGCGAGTGCTGCTGCACCTTCGCGCCATTCACAAACAGGCCGTAGCGGTTGCCGCGGTCCATCAAGCGGTAGCCGGCGCCCTCGGCCACGATCGTCGCGCAGCGGCGGGAGATGCGGCCGTCGTCAAGTTGCAGAATATTGTCGACCTCACCGCCGCGCCCGATGTTGAAGGGCTCAACAGGCAGGGCGACCGTCTCTCGCGAGCTGTCAGGGGCGATGATTTCGAGTACGGCTTCGGTTTGCGGGGAACGTTCGTTCATGGGGTCCGACGTGGGCAAATTGTAACATGCAGCATCGACAAGACTTGAGATGAATTTCTACCGTTGCCGCCCGGAGGCGTTGCGCCATTGCGCGCACGCTTTTTCGCTTCTTGATTTAACGTTGCTCGGGTGGGCATGAATTTGGTGGCGGAGGGCGGGATCGAACTGCCGACCTACGGGTTATGAATCCGTCGCTCTTACCATCTGAGCTACTCCGCCGGGTGGGAGCGCTGGCCGGTCGACGCGCAGCAGCGCCAAATTCGATGATAAGGGGGCGAGAATGGCAGGTCAAACGACGTGCGCCGGCTCTTCCTGCGACAATTTCTCTCGAACCCAGGCATCATTCCGGAGCATTCTTATGGCGACACTTCTGCACATCGATTCCAGCCCCCGCGCCGCATCCGTCTCGAGCCGCCTTGCGGCCGCGTTCGTGGCAAGGTGGAAGCAGCAATACCCGTCTGGCACGGTCATTTATCGCAACACGTCGTTGGAGCGAATCCCCTATCTTGACGAGGCCGCCATTGACGCATTCTTCACGCCGATGGCCGAGCTGACTGCGGAGCAGAAGCGGACGCTTGAATATTCTGACCGCCTCGTCGACGAGCTTCTCGCCGCCGATGTTCTCGTTCTCGGCGTGCCCATGTGGAACCTGTCGATTCCCGCCTCGCTCAAAGCGTGGATCGACATGATCGTGCGCGAAGGCCGGACGTTTGCATTTACCGAGGCAGGTGTGGCGCCGCTCGTGCCGCCATGGCAAGAGGGTCTACGTGTTTTCCGCGCGCGGCGGCGCTTATCCGGCGGGATCGCCGTTCCATGCGTTCGACCATCAGGAGCCGTACCTGCGCGACCATTCTCGGGGTCATCGGCCTCACCGAGATCGAGTTCATCCACGCCGAGCATCAAAGCGAAAGACCCGAAGCTGCGGCTGAAGGACTGGCTCGCGCCGAGCGGGCACTGGCGGCGTTAACAGCCTGACAGGGCGCGGCTCCGCGCCCATGTACACTCGTCTCCATGAGTTCCCTCCGCATCGCAGCCGTGATTCCCGCGCGGCTGGCTTCCACGCGCATGCCGCGCAAGGTGCTGCGCCCCATCGCCGGCCGGCCCATGGTGGAGTGGGTGTGGCGCGCGGCGCAGGCGAGCGGGCTGATGGATCCTGTGGTGGTCGCCACCGATGCGGATGAGGTCGCCGAGGCCTGCCGCGCGCGGGCGATTCCCGTGGTGATGACCTCGCCCAATTGCCCCAGCGGATCGGACCGGGTGAGGGAGGTGGCCCGCCAGATCGACGCCGACATTTACGTCAACATTCAGGGCGACGAGCCGACGCTCACGCCCGATTTTTTTCCGCCGCTGCTCGAGCTCTTCGCGCGGCCCGAGGTCGAGGTCTCAACGCTCGCCGTGCGCTGCCCGCCGCACGAGTTCACCAATCCCAACGCGGTAAAAGTGGTCACGGCGCTCGACGGACGCGCGCTCTATTTCTCGCGCGCCACGATTCCCTTCGATCGCGATGCGCGCCGGCTTCACCGGCTATCGCAAGCATCTCGGCATCTACGCCTATCGCAAGGCCGCGCTGGAGCGGTTTGCGGCGCTGCCGCCTTCGCCGCTCGAGAAAGCTGGAGCGCCTGGAGCAGTTGCGGCTGCTCGAAAACGGCATCGCTATCTATGTCGCCGACGCGCCGCGCGACACCATCGGCGTGGATACGGAAGAAGACCTGGCGCGCGCCGAAGACTTCCTGCGCCAAACCGTCAACGCAATCAAATAACAGCCCCAGCAGTTTCGGAAATATTGACCAGTCAAAGCGTTCACCTACGTCTTCGTTCCCCCACCCCAAGTCCTTACTGACCGCCTTGGCGATTCGACAACAATGCAATCGTTTCGATGTGGATTCGGGCGATACAACGACGTTTATCGGTGCTGATCCAGGGAACTGATGGATAACTTCAGTGTATGCGGCCAGCCGGGAGGAACGAGTGAGGAAGTGCGGAGCTCATGGCCTTGGTGCGGCGAAACCAATTTCGACGGCGGAGGGGAGCTGAGGGAGAGGCGTCCGAGAAACCGCTTGAAAGCAAAGCAACGCGCAACTTTCTGTCCCACAGGAGGCTTTTCCGATCTGCCCGAGTCTTTGGGTTGGAAGCAAGCGCGAAATACGGACCTGCCCGCAGCGAACGGATGTATATTGGGCCGTAGCCGGGAAAGCAAAATGGAAATTCCAGTTGCAATGAGATTTTCGTTTTCCTATAGCATCGGGCGTCTGCTGGTGAAACGGAACTGATGGCCGCCGAACCCGCCACAATCGATGTCGTGCTGCCCGTCCATAACGAGGGTGCCTCCATCGCCTCCACTCTGCGCGAGTTCCATCGCATGGTGATGCTGGAGGGCGGCCAGCCGATTCGCTTCGTGGTGTGCGAAGATGGCTCCAGCGACAACAGCGTTTCGGTGTTGCAAAGCCTGGCCACCGAATTACCGCTCATGCTCATTTCCGGTCCGATGCGTAAGGGATACTCAAGGGCCGTGATCGACGGCCTCCGCGGCACCGCCTCGGATTGGGTGGGCTTCATCGACTCCGATGGCCAGTGCGACCCGGCCGACATGCTGCGCCTCTCCGCCCTGCGAGATAAGAACATCGATCTGATCGTGGGGTGGCGTAATCAGCGCTCCGACCCTTGGATCCGCAAGGCCATGTCGGCTGCGTTCGGATTTGTCTATCAGATGTTGTTTCGCGTTTCGGTACACGACCCCTCCTGTCCCTATCTGCTGATTAACCGGGCCGGTTTGGAAAAAATCCTGTCCGGCAATGTGGGCATTCTCAAACAGGGCTTTTGGTGGGAGTTCCTGGCCCGCGCCGTAGGAGCGAACTTGCGCATCGTGGAAACGCCTGTGCGCCATCGCGCGCGCGCAGCGGGGGTTACGCAGGTTTATCGTACGGCCAGGTTGCCGCGTATCGCCGCCGAGCACTTGATTGGCCTTTTTCGCCTGCGACGGGAGCTCGATGCCCTGCGCTAAACCTAAATGGCGCGCGCGACTCGCCTGGGCTTGGTTTGCCTTGGGAGCACTCATGGCATTGTGGGCGCATGCCACAGCGGTGATTGGCGCTTTCAGTGGCATGGGGGCTTTGGACTTTGACTATCCGCTGCGGCTGGTGGAGGTCATCTACGCTGCGAAAGGCCTGACCCCTTATGCGGACTTCGGCTTTCTATATCCGCCCGGTCAAGTTTGGTTCTACGGCAAATTACTAAGATTGCAGGACCCCGCAACCATCAATGCCGCCATCACCTTGGTCAATCTTCTTTTATGGTCCGTCTGCGCTTGGCAAGTGATGCGGCTTACCAATGGATGGCGGTGGTGGTTCGGTGGCACGGCTCTCCTGGTACTGGGCGGCGCCATTCCCTTGGTGTGGGGGCCAGGATCCTGGGCTTTGCTGGAACCATTGCCCCTGCTGGCAATCGCCGTGCTGCTGGTGGTGGAGGTGTTGATGCGCGGGCCTTCGATGGCAAGGCTGGCAGCCCTTGTTGGCGTGGCGGCGGCGGGAACCTTGTTTCGTTGGGACTGGATACTATTTGCTGTCGTTCTTGAAGTCGCGTGGGCGGCAGTGATGTGGCTTGCAGCGGCCAGACTGAAAACCGGGCAATCGGTCCTTGCGAGACATAGAGTTGCTCGGTTGTGGTGGGCTGCTCTCAGTGCTCTGGCGGGCGTGGCCTTGGCGATGGCTGCGATTGTTGGGTATGCCTCGACTACCGGCACATGGGCAGATACCCAATTGTTTATGTTTTATGAACCGGTTCACATCTTGCCCTTTCGCCGCCTTCCCCTACCAATGGGCATGAACGAATCCAGTACATGGCGCGCGGCCCTCCTTGGCATGGCTTTGATCGCCTTGGCTGCATCACTGGATTACGTCAAAACACGAGCCGGGCCCGGATTCGTCTATGTTCTGAAAGCCGGCGCGCTGCTAGCTCCATGCATAGCCCTGCTGCCCTATGCTTTTGGACGGGCTGATGATTATCACATGCTGTCGCTCACCATGCTTGTCGTCGCAACCAGCATGGCTGCATTCGCCCTGTGGCCCTATCGGGTTTCTCGCTGGTTATTGCTGTTGGTGCTGGTATTGAATGCCAAGTCTCCCCTGCACCAGACACTACGCATGGTTTCCACAGGCAGCATGCCGCGGGCAGACCTGCGCCTTGAGCAACTCCATAAACGCACCTCGGGATGCACGGGTTTCTTCCCGAGCGATGCTCGCTCCCTCTTCGTGGGACAAGCATCTTATAGCCAGTTCATTAAAAACTCCCCTGTCTTTTACTTGCTGCACCCTGATTTGCGCCCGGCTACTCCTTTTATCAGTGATGAGCCGGGCGTACAAAACTCCTGTACCTTGGGTTCCCGTATTGCCGCGGACCTGATGCTCGCCCCACGGCCCTTGGTTATTGTTCTCGATACGGAGCCGTCCGGCCCGGAGCCTAACCTCACCCGCACTATGGAGAGTTGCGGCAAAATCGAAGCTGCGATAGCCGCAATGCCTGCTGTTATGCTTGGTACCTGCCAAGTGGCAGACGATTACTCTTCAGATGTACGTCGCACCTTTCAAGTGATGGTTGTGCGCTGAATGCATCCTTTGCTGGATCGGCCCGATGGTGAGTATCACGGTTCAAGAAAGCTGAAATGACCGATTTTATATCTCAACCGCTGGCTATTCACCTCCGAAACGTCTTCATCAGGTGCGCGCCCGCATAAGCTTTGACGATTGCAAGGGTCCGAGCATACAGAATTACTACCCAAAATGGAGATGTGAGCGAACACAGCCCAAAATCTGGACCCCGGAATCTGCCAACGCGACAAAAATTGATAATCGAGATTTGCGATGATGAACCCAGTTGCAATGCGGCGATCGGCAAGGAGAAGACGGATGTCGCGCTGCAAGAGTTCCTCACCGCTCGCATCCTGTACAACCGGCGAGACCCCAATGCCGGTAAGCAGCCAGTGTACCTGATCGGACGCATCAACCGACTGCTGGAGAAGACGCTTGGAACGAAGTAACAGGAGCCATCCCCTTCACCGGCTACCGCAAGCATCTCGGCATCTACGCCTATCGCAAGTCCGCACTGGAGCGCTTCGCCGCACTGCCGCCCTCGGCGCTCGAGAAGCTGGAACGCCTGGAACAGTTGCGCCTGCTGGAAAACGGAATTGCAATTTATGTGGCGGACGCACCGCACGACACGATTGGCGTAGATACGGAGGAGGATTTGGGGCGAGCGGAGGCTTTCCTGAATGAAGTGATGGGCCAAGACAAGGCGTAGCCGGGAAAATGAATTGCGCGCAAGATTCGGATAGCCACTGCGGAATGAATCGGCGACGATGAACTTCATGAGCAGCAGTTCGCAAATTGCATCCATCAAAGCTGGCGACGTTTCAACGACGACTCCGGTAAGAAACTTACGCACAGCCCCGGTTTCGAAGCTCGACCCCGAGGCCGCGTGGAAGCAACTCGCGGCCCGCGATCCGCAGGCTCGCTTTTTCTACGGCGTGAAAACCACCGGCGTCTTCTGCCGGCCGAATTGCGCAAGCCGCAGACCGCTGCGAGCCAATGTGAGCTTCTTTCGGACCGCAGCCGAAGCGCAGGCTGCGGGCTTTCGCGCCTGCCAGCGCTGCCGTCCCGCCACTCCTGCGGAGGGCAGCCTTTTGGACAGGATTCGTGGGCATATTGAGGCACACCTCGACCGGCCGGTGCGGCTGAACGAACTGGGCCGCGTAGCGCGCCTGAGCCCCTTCACCGTGCAGCGGCTCTTCAAGCGCGAGATGGGCGTGAGCCCGCTGCAATACCAGCGCGCGATGCGCGCGGGACGGCTGCGCGGCGCGCTGAAGCAGGGCGAGAGCGTGACCGACGCCATCTACACCGCCGGGTTCGGCTCGTCGAGCCGCGCCTACGAAGGGAACCAACTGGGCATGACGCCGGCGCGGTTTGCGCAGGGCGGCAAAGGCGAGCAGATCGGGTATGCGGCGGCGCGTTCTCCGTTTGGTTGGATGATTGTCGGATCCACGGAGCGCGGTCTCTGCTGGCTTTCGCTCGCGGACACGAAGGCTGAAGCTGAGGAGAGCCTGCGCGCGGAGTTTCCCGCAGCCACGCTGCGCCGCGATCCGTCGCTCTCGCGGCTTGTCGATGCGGCGCTCGAAAGCGTACGCGAGGGCACCGACTTGGCCGTTAACCGGGGCCGGACAGACGCCGTGGATTTGCGCGGGACGGTCTTCCAATTGCGCGTGTGGCAGGCGCTAAGGCAGATTCCGCGCGGCGAGACGCGCAGCTACAGCCAGTTGGCGCGCGAGCTGGGCGATCCCAAAGCCACGCGCGCCGTGGCCCGCGCCTGCGCTACCAATCGCGTGGCGCTGGTGGTGCCGTGCCATCGCGTGGTGGGCGCGGACGGCTCGCTCACCGGCTATCGCTGGGGCGTGGAGCGCAAACGCAAGTTACTGGAAATGGAGGGAGCGCGTTGACGCGGAGAGGAGCGATCGTCCCGGGCTGCCGGCCAAACGCCGGGGAGAGCAAACCCCCCTCAAAAGATCGCAGGATGAAAAGGGGCGAGCTAGAGCGGTTCCAGAATTCACGTGCCCTCTTCAGGGCGGTCAAAGGTGGCATTTACTTCCACCCCACAGACGAGGACCTGTCTGTGGGGTCCCCGGTTAAGGAAAATGCCACTCGGAAGCGGCGGCTCCGGGGTACAGCAATTCTGGAACTGCTGTAAATGCCCGCCCCCTCACAGCAATCTCGGTTCGTTCAACCGAATCAAACGGAATCGCAATCGAGCCTAGTGGCAGCCGCCGGCCAGTTTTCCTCCCGCCTGATCGGCAGTCTTGAGCAGGTCCGGAATCTTGCTTGTCAGCGTGGGAGGCTCATAGTTAAAGAAGACTCCCGAGCACGCGACATTCCCATTTAGATGGAAAAGCGAATACGTTCCGACGGCCCCGCCGCTGTAACTGGTCTTTGTGCCGGTTATGGCGTTTCCTGACTTCAGCAGTGTCCCGCCCGATTCCAGCGCCGTGAGCGAGAGCACGTACCAGATGCCGTTGGCTCCGGTTCGGGCGTCGGGTGAAGCCGCGTCAAGTTCCTGCGCCAGGCCGTCGGCACGAAGAACAGCGTTCAGATGAGAGATGACCGGTGCTTGCGCAGCAGGCTGCGCGCCCGCCGGTGGCTTGGGCACGTCAAAGACATCGGGTTCGGTGAGCGATTTCAGGAAGGCGTCGATGGCCTGCGTAATGGCCAGCTTGTCGGCCTCCGCATGTGCGTCTGCTTCTCCGGTCCCGGCTGCACCTGGTTCAGCGGCCGGCGCCGCCTCTGCATTTTCCTTTGCAGCCGGAGCAACGCAACCGCGCGCTTTGATGAGTGCAGCGTATTTAGACAGAAACGGAGAGTGATTCACGTCGATCGCGGCCAGCGAATACGGCATGTAATTGTCCGGGATCACCACATCGATCCCCAGCGCTCTCAAGTGTCCGGCTACGTCATCGACCAGGGTACGATCGAGGATGTTCCCTTCGAGCGGGGAAGTCGTCGCCGTCGCGCTGAGCAGAGATGCCGCAAACGAGGCGACCTGGCTCTCCGGGAACATCGACATAATCGTGCCGGACAGAGTGGTCGCCGCTCTTCCTGCGGGACCCTGAGGGCAGTAATGATTGGCGCGCAGGGTCAGCATGTCCATGGTGGAAATGTCCGTGCGCCAGAGCTGAAATTCAGAGAGTGCGCTGGACCCCGACGAGACGACGACCACGCCTACGGGCGGACCTGTGATTGCCTGCGGGTTACAACCGGAGTCGGCCGCGCCCACGTTGCGCCCAATGCCGCATGCAACCGCCGCACCTTCGGAGTCCATCGCTGTGTAGGTCAGCATCTCGGATTCGATCGCGAATCCTTCTGGATTCGCGGCACTTGCGTTACCTTGCGGTGCTGAGCCTGATCCCGATCCCTTCGCGGACTGGCCAAGGGCCGCAGCACCCAATGTGAATACCGCGCAGACAACAACGACTGGGCTCCGCATCGGCCCAAAAAACCTGAGCACTGTACTCATTACGTACCTCCGTTTTCTTTGGGGGGGACCTGGATCTTTGGATGGAGCCGCAACGACGAATCTCTCGTGTCTAAGCCGTTTTCTGGGAATTCCGCAGATCGGACCCGATGATAGCATCTTTCCGCTGACGGATAGAGAAGAATCTGGCGTGCGGCACAATCCTCGTTTGCGAATGACGCTGGGTGCCTTAATTAAGTTTCATGCTGCCGCTCTTCACGACCGCCTCGGCGGATCAACACGGCGCCCTGCGGCAAGGATTGGTCGCGAAAGCTCGCTTCCCGGTCTTAATTCTTCTTGTCTCCCACCGCCAGCAGGGTTTGAAACTGCGGCGTCTCCGGCTCCTTGTCGACGACGGAGGTTTCAACGTTGGCGAAGCCCGCATTCTTCGAGCATGGATTCGAGATCCGCTTCGCTGAAGCCGAGCCACTCGTCGGCGTAGAGTTCGCGCGCCTCTTCAAAGCGGTGCTTGAACGAGATCGAGGATGACGATGCGGCCGCCGGCGGCAAGAATCCGCGCCGCCTCAGCCAGCGCGCGCTCGGGGTGCAGCGCGTGGTGCAGCGACTGCGAGAAGAAGACCAGATCGACCTCGCCGTCGCCGATGGGAATCTCTTCCATGTCGCCCAGGCGGTAGTCGACGTTCTTGACGCCGTGGCGGAGAGCCTGCTCGCGGCCCACCTCGATCATCTTGGCGGAGGTGTCGACGGCGATCACTTTCTTTGCGCGCTGGGCGAGCAGCAGCGCGAAGGCGCCCTCGCCCGCGCCCAGATCGGCAATGACCAGCGGCGGCATCAGGCGCAGCAGCGCCTCGGCCAGGCTCTTCCACGATTTGCCGGGAACGTAATCCTTGCCCAGGCGGCCGGCCACGCTGTCAAAGAAGGCGCGCATCTTGTCCTGGCGCTTGCTCAGCACGCGGCGCATGGCGGCCTGGTCCGGCAGCGGCTTCGGGGATCTCCTTCTTGGCTCTGCCGAGAATCTCGTCCAAAAGGCTGCCCCCCGCAGGGCAGGTGGCAAGGCGGTAGAGATTGCTCTTGCCGGTGCGGCGGTCTTCCACCAGTCCCGCCTGCTTGAGCTGCGAAAGGTGGGTGGAGATGGTGCTCTGGCCCATGGCCAGAATCTCCTGCAGCTCGGCGACGGAGAGCTCCTCGCCCTTTAGAAGCAACAAGATGCGCAGCCGGTTGGGATCGGCGACCACCTTAACGTTTTGACGATTGACGGCATAGCAGAATTCTGCTACATATCAATATATCACGATACGACGATAAAAGGAGATCTGAATGGCAACCGCAACCCTCGAAGGCACGAAAATCGGCAAGCTTGAGCCCGAATACAAAGTGGCCGACCTGGGCCTGGCCGATTGGGGCCGCAAGGAGATCATCATCGCCGAGCAGGAGATGCCGGGGCTGATGGCGATCCGCAACAAGTATGCGGCGGAAAAGCCGCTGGCCGGCGTGCGCGTCACCGGCTCGCTGCACATGACCATTCAGACGGCGGTGCTGATCGAGACGCTGGTGAGCCTGGGCGCCGAGGTGCGCTGGGCGAGCTGCAACATCTTCTCCACGCAGGACCACGCGGCGGCGGCGATTGCGGCGGCGGGCGTTCCGGTCTTCGCGTGGAAGGGCGAATCGCTGGAGGACTACTGGGAGTGCACCTATCGCGCGCTCAGCCACAAGGGCGGCAAGGGGCCGCAGCTCATCGTGGACGACGGCGGCGACGCGACGCTGCTCATCCACAAGGGCTATGAGCTGGAAAACGGCGACAAGTGGGTCGACACGCCCTCGGGCAACCACGAAGAGCAGGTGATCAAGGACCTGCTGAAGAAGGTGTATGCCGAGGACCCGCAGCACTGGCACAAGGTGGTGGCGGAGTGGCGCGGCGTTTCGGAAGAGACCACCACGGGCGTGCACCGGCTCTACAAGATGATGGAGCAGGGCAAGCTGCTGGTGCCGGCCATCAACGTGAACGACTCGGTGACCAAGTCGAAGTTCGACAATCTCTACGGCTGCCGCGAGTCGCTGGCCGACGGCATCAAGCGCGCGACGGACGTGATGGTGGCGGGCAAGGTCGCGGTCATCTGCGGCTACGGCGACGTGGGCAAGGGCTGCGCGCACTCGCTGCGCGGCATGGGCGCGCGCGTGCATCGTCACGGAGATCGACCCCATCAACGCGCTGCAGGCGGCGATGGAGGGCTTCGAGGTGACCACGGTCGAAGACACGCTGGGCCGCGGCGACATCTACGTCACCTGCACCGGCAACACCGACATCATCACGCTCGAGCACATGCAGAAGATGAAGGACCAGGCCATCGTCTGCAACATCGGCCACTTCGACAACGAGATCCAGATGGACCGGCTGAACGCGGCGCCGGGCGTGACGAAGCTCAACATCAAGCCGCAGGTGGATTTCTACACCTTCCCCGACGGGCCACGGCATCTTCATCCTGGCCGAGGGGCGGCTGGTGAACCTGGGCTGCGCCACGGGCCATCCGAGCTTTGTGATGTCGAACAGCTTCGCCAACCAGACGCTGGCGCAGATCGACCTGTGGAAGAACCGCGACAGCTACAAGGTGAACGTCTACATGCTGCCCAAGAAGCTGGACGAGGAGGTGGCGCGGCTGCATCTGGAGAAGATCGGCGTGAAGCTGACCAAGCTCATCCAAGAAGCAGGCCGACTACATCGGCGTGCCGGTGGAAGGGCCGTACAAGGCGGAGAACTACAGGTACTAGCGGTCAGGGAACAGTGGTCAGTGGTCAGAACGATCTCAGCGCCTCATCCCTTTTCGCGCACGTTGTGAAAGAGGCTGGGGCCGCATTTTCACGGCAGCAATGACTGTGTAGTCCACATATGACTTCACCGCTCACATTTTCGTTCGAGTTGTTTCCGCCGCGGACGCCGGAAGGCGCGGCCAAGCTGCCGGCTGTGATCGCCCAACTGGCCGCGGTGCGGCCGGATTATTTCTCGATCACTCATGGCGCGGGCGGCTCCGATCAGGAAGGCACCTACGAGACGCTGCTGACGGTGGTGGAGCACTCCGGCGTTGAGGCTGCGCCGCACCTGACCTGCGTTGGCTCGACGCGCGCGCATGTGGCGGCGCAGCTCCAGCGCTATCGCGAGGCGGGCGTGAAGCGCATCGTGGCGCTGCGCGGCGATCTGCCGGCGACGGCGATGAGCGCCGCGGCGCCGGGCGAGTTCCACTACGCCAACGAGCTGGTCAGCTTCATCCGCGAGGAGCACGGCGACGCGTTCAAGATCGAGGTGGCCGCTTATCCCGAGATGCATCCGCAGGCCAACCGGCCCAGCGAGGACTTCGAGAACTTCCGCCGCAAGGTGGAGGCGGGCGCGGACGCGGCGCTGACGCAGCTCTTCTACAACGCCGATGCGTACTTCGACTTCGTGGAGCGCTGCGACAAAGCGGGCATCAAAATTCCCATCGTGCCCGGCATCATGCCCATCACCAGCTACGCCAACACCATGCGCTTCTGCTCGGGCTGCGGCGCCGACCTGCCGCGCTGGGTGCGCCTGCGCCTGGAAGAGCTGCAGGACGACAAGCCCGCTCTGCTCGAATTCGGGCTCAGCGTGGTGACGCGGCTGTGCGAGACGCTGCTCCGCAACGGCGCGCCCGGACTGCACTTCTACACCATCAATCAGGCCGGCCCGACGCTGCGGCTTTGGGAAAATCTACACCTTAGCGTATCCGCATAAGCGGAGCTAAACTCTATTCGGTACGTGGATCGATCGCACGCGACTTCTGGAATTGTTCCAGGCTCGACGAGCGGGAAGGTACGGCGTATTCCTCGGCGCCGCATAACGCGTCTGAGCCCAGAAAGAGGCAACTCGAATGGCAAACGACGCGAATTCATCGCCGCATCCGGAGCGAGAAACACACTCGATACAAATCATAAGGATCGTATTGTTGGCCGTCTTTGTCGTCCTTGTTCTGCTGCTTGGGCTCAGCATGGCGCATCACCGCTTCTTTCAAGGTGAGCGAGTCCACCACAACGGGTCTGTTGGCCAGTAGCGACAACTTGAAACCTGCCGAAAGCCGAGGTGGAGTTTTTCGTCCCTTGTAGATGTCCAAACAAACGTCAATCCGGTTTAACCTTGGCGTGGGAGGCAATCGACCGCATGCCGCACCATTGGATGTCCCTTATTGCGCAGTACAGCAGCGTGGTTGGCTTCATGATCGGGCTGCCCATCATGGCGGGCACCTACTATGAGTCGCTCAGGGTGCGGCAAGAGGCACGGCGTGCGCGCGAGGGAACATTGCACAGCCTCAACTGCCTGGAGTTCGTGGCCGGGGATGGCACCTGCATTAACGTGGTGCCGCTGGAGACGCTGCATTCACTACCCCGCGAAGGCGATGTGCTTTTGCTGCCGGGCGACGGCGTGGGCGCCGCTTCGGTCTTTTTTCCCGGAGCCTACCTGGTCGAGTCGATCGAGCATATTTACACGCCAGCGGAGCCAAGGGGCGAGCGTCCGCACGAGGCGCGGCTGACCAAGGCCGTGGCGCGCGTCACGTCGCTCAACCCGGCTATGGTCGCGGAGTAGGCCGGACGAGGAATTCAGCTCCGGGCGATCTTTCTGCCTTACCGGCTCTTGCGGCGGGCGAAGCGCTGCCAGAACCGCCAGAGAAAGTTGTGCAGCAGGCGCGTCTGCTCAGCCTTGAGGGCCTTGTAAGATCGCTCGACGTATCCATCGAATTCCGACGGCCAGCCGATCATCGAGCGCCGCTCAGTGTAATCGCCCTCGGTCCACTTTGACAGCAGAGCCTTATAGCCCACCACGTGAGTGACAAAGTCGAGCAGGCATTGCGGCATCTGCTCCTCGACGATCAGGTGAGCGTTCTCGATGATGATCTTCTCGCGAACGTCGTTGAGAGGCATGAAAATGGTCGTCATCCACAAGACCCACTCCTTCAGATCCTCGTCGCGGATGGGGTGGCACTGCGTCTTGCCCTGCTTCGCGAGCAGCGATTTGTAGGCGATGTTGCCCGCCACCGTCGCCACGTAAAGCGGTCCGTAGAACTCGTTGAGGCGCTGGTTCACGAGCCGCAGCCGATCGGCGCGGCGCGCCATCATGCGGTTGCTCAGGAACGTGACCAGATAGCCCGCGAAGGCCAGAACGATAGTGAACACTGCCGCATTCTGCAGTGAACTCGGGATGAAGAGCGAGGACGGATCCATGGCGATTTTCCACTACCTCGCCGGAAAGTATACGCGCGCGACGGACGGTGGGACGGTGATGGCGATTGCGCTGCCGGTGACCAGTTTCAATTTGTTCCTTTGATTGGAGGGCGGGAAAGCGCCAGTCTAATTCGCCGGCCCGGCGTCGTCGGCCATGCTCACCTGGACGGGCGGATTGCTGGTCAACTGCGTGTCCATGATGAGCGCGGTGCGCACTTCGCCGCCGATGAGGGTGATGGGCGTGGAGGTGTACTGCGGTTTGGTCAGTCCGGTGGGCGTAACAACCATGGTGACCGTCTGCGCGGTGAAGCTGATATAGCCCGCCGTACCTCCCACGGGGAGATCGGTGACCAGAGGAACGGCGTCGGCGAGAGTCGTTCCTGACGGGACCATATAGATGTCGACGGCGCCGGTCTTGGGCGCCTGGTTAAGGAAGCGAAAGGCCGACAGGCTGCTCGCCGCCTGCACCTGCTGATCCTCGAGGATGGTGACCGTGTAACCGTTGGGCGCCGCGCCGTTGTCGGTGAGGAAGACCGAGTGCTGATGGCCCGGCAGCAGCGTTCCGTTGGTGGTTACCAGCGCAGCGCCGCCGGTGGCAGCGGTGACCTGAATGAGCGCGGCATTGTTGGCGGCTACCGTGCCGTAGGGAGTAATGGTTCCCGCGCCGGCGTTGGCAGCCAAAAGCTGTCCTTCGACGAGGACGTTGGCGGCCGGAGCGATGTACGAGGCGTCGATGAAGCGGACCAGGCTCGGCTGCGTGTAGGTGGCCACATTCTCGCAGGATGAGATCCCGAACGCCAGAGCCAATGTGACTGCGACCGCAATGACCAATCGGGGCAGGGTTAACTGCCGCAAGTTCCCCATCCGCCGTTTCCGTTTGGTCCTCATGGCGCGCATCTTCGCGTGGGTCACGAACCTCCCACTCATACTACAGGGAGCGAATGGATTGAGTTTACGACTTTTTGGCTACGCCGGATGAGGCTGAATGCGCGCAGGCGCAGCGAGTGGAGCGGGCAGACTCACAATCCGCCGTAGTAGCGCCCAAAGCTGCGCGCGAGCATCACCGACATGAGCAGAAAGCCTGCGCTCAGCGTGAGCAGCTGTGGAAGGTCGTGAAGGCTGAAGCTGCCCACGCGAAGCACAAGCACATAGGCCACAGCGAGATTGAAGAATCCCCACAGGACATTCACCGTCGAGGACGACAGGCCTTTCCCCGGCGGCTTTGCGAACGGACTCTGAAAGGCGCGGCCCGAAACTCCGTTGATGAGATGGGGCAGGGAGTTGGCGAGAAATGCGCCGCCAAAGAAATAACTCAAGTAGTCGATACCAGTGCATGGCTGCTCCTTTCTGATGAACGGCCAACATCGTAGCAGATTCTAGCTCGCGCCGAGGTAGATGAAGCGGGCCAGAAAGAGCGCGGCGAGCAGGTAGAGCAGCCAGTCCTGGCGGCGAGCCTTTCCTGCGAACAGATGCAGGACCGCCCAGGCGATGATGCCGAAGCCGAGGCCGTTGGCGATGGAGTAGGTGAAGGGGATCAGGACGAGCGTGAGAAACGCGGGAACGGCGACCAGCGGATCGTGCCAGTGAATCTCAGCTGATGGCGGCCAGCATGAGCGAGCCCACCAGAATGAGCGCCGGCGCCGTGGCTGCCGGAGGGCACGATGCCGATGAACGGCGCGGCGACGATGGCGCCCAGAAACAGCAGGCCGGTGACGATGGCGGTGACGCCCGAGCGGCCGCCCGCGGCCACGCCTGCCGTGGACTCCACGTAGCTGGTCACGGTGGAGGTTCCGGTGAGCGAGCCGAAGATGGTGGCCGTGGCGTCGGCAAAGAGAATGCGGTTCAGCCGGGGAATGGAGTGGTCGGGCGCGATGAGGCCGGCGCGCTTGGTGACGGCGACCAGCGTGCCCAGGTTGTCGAAGAGATCGACGAAGAAGAAGACGAAGATGATTTCGAGCAGGCCCTTGTTGACCGCGCCCATGATGTTGAGCTTGAACGCGGTTTGGGTGAGCGCGCCGATGCCGCCCGTCGACGGCGTCCAGTGCACCATGTGCAGCGCCCAGGCAATGCCGGTGACGGTGAGCACGCCGATGAGGATGGAGCCTTTCACCTTGCGGATTTCGAGGGCGACCATCAGAATGAGGCCGAGAAGCGCGAGATACGCGGTGGGATTGCGGATGTTGCCCATGCCGACCAGCGTGTTGGGGTCGCGCACCACCAGGCCCGCGTGCTGGAAGCCGATGAACGCGATGAAGAGGCCGATGCCGCCGGCGACCGCGGCGTAAAGCTGGTGGGGAATGGCGCGCAGAATCATCTGCCGGATGCCGGCCGCGGTGATGGCGAGAAAGATGACGCCGGAAAGAAACACCGCGCCCAGCGCCGTCTGCCAGGGCACGTGCATCTTGAGGCAGACGGTGTAAGTGAAGTAGGCGTTCAGGCCCATGCCCGGCGCCAGCGCAATGGGATAGCGCGCGACGATGCCCATCAGGATGGAGCCGAAAGCCGCCGAGAGGCAGGTGGCCGCGGTGACCGCGGGCAACGGCACGCCGGCATCGGCCAGGATGGCCGGGTTCACCAGCACGATGTAGGCCATGGTCAGGAACGTCGTGACGCCGGCCAGAATCTCGGTGCGCCAGTTGGTCTCCAGATGGGCAAATTCAAAGTAGGCTTCGAGTCGCTTGAGCATAGGCGGGTTCTAGTTAGAAAAACACACTGCGGCGCGGATACAAAGCGAATTGTGTGCGAAGGCTTGCTAAGCGCCTGCAGACGAGCCGGATTCCTGATGCGAATCTGATAATCGGCTCTTGCGCGGAGCCAGAGCGGTTTCGGCCAGTGCCCCTGCGCCGAAGACGATCCAGTACACGTCGAGATAGGCGCGATGGCTGGTTTGGGCCCAGAAGATGGCGGTGACTACCATGAACGTCGCGAAGAGAAGATAAATCATGGAATCTGCACGCCAATGCGCGCGATGCCTCCACATTCCCCAGAGCCCCAGGACCATGACGGGCCCATAGGAGAACGCCTGCACAAGATCCATTACTAGGCCACGGCGCGGGGCCGGCAACCAGCTAAAACCCGCTGCGATCTTCCGGAATCCATCGATGATGGTTTGCCGCGGGTGCGCCCGAATGTATTCAATTCCCTTGTGAAAGTACCAGTGGTCGATGGCCGCCTCGTTGCCCGCCAGGCGTTTCAGTTCCTCGCGATCCTCGGCTGTTAGTGCATTGGTCGCCTCAGCCTTGCTCAAATCGCTGCTTTCCTGCGGATAATGCCTGAAGAGAAAACCGCAATTCCCAGCCCAAAACTCACTTCCTGTCTCGGTGCTAAGAGTCGGATCGCCCATCACGACGTCGTTTCGCCACACCCACGGGAGGACAGTTGCCGCCAGAAGCAGTGCGCACGCCACGCTGGCCCGGGTCTGACGCCGCCACAGCAGCCAGACTGGCGCCAGCACGGCAAATGGCGCAATCGTTGGGCGGGTGAGGGCGTCGAGGCCAAGGACCAGACCTGCCAGCGCCCCGGCCGACGGTTTCCCAGCCCGCTCTGCCTTCACGAGCAAAAGCACTGCCACAACAGTGAGGAGCGTAAAGAAGCTGGTTTCCTGGAGCGCGGTGTCATGGATGATGTAGTACGGATAGACGGCAGTGACTGCCGCAGCGAGGATTGCTGCCCAGCGCGCTGCCGGACCCTCGAACAAACGGCATGCCAGTTGCGCGGCGCCGATCGCGATCCCGGCGCCGATCGCGGATTGGGCAATCACGATCGGCCAAAAGGCCTGATGGCCCAGCGTCAGTCCAGCGAGGAGGATGGGGTACAGGGGAACACGAAATGCAGTCGGCAGACCTCCGACGGTGAAGCCTTGTCCCTGAGCAATGTTCCGCGCCAAATCGAATAAGAAACCGTAGCCATAAACCCAGAAGTCGGCGATACCGGTGTAGAAAAGCCGCGCGACGAGGCGCAGGGCAAATGCCAGCGCGGCAAACCAGTACACTGCGCGGGGAAGGTTCAGCTTAGGAAATCTTAGAAGCATGGGTGCATCGTAGTGCGACGGCTGTTCTGGGCGAAGGCCGCCCCTCCAGGGGGGCGGCCGAATTGAGGTTATGGCGGCCGGAAAATTCGAGCAAGCCTTCTGAGCCCGATCAAAGCAGCTTGGTGGCTTCCCTGGCAAAGAAAATGACGATCAAATCCGTTCCGGTGCTGCGCTAATGCGCGGATTCCGCAACGCGTTCTACGGTGACGGCGAAGCGGGTGATGCTGCGGCTGGTGTCAGGTAGCCGCTGTCTTTCATCCAATCGGCCATCCGCTGCGGCCAGGTGTTGACGGTCACCAGCTTGGAGCGGTCACCCATATTGAACGCGTGTTTTCCCTGCGCCAGAAAGATCGCCTCGACGGGAACTCCTGCGGCACGCAGCTTCTCGTAGAGTTCGAGCGTCACTTTGTCGCAGCCGTACTGGTCGTCATTGGCTACCAGCAGAAAAGCCGGCGGAGCATTTGGCGGGACGGTTTCGGGCACACCACCGCCGGGATAGACCAGCATCTGAAAGTCCGGCCTGCCGTTCAGCCGGTCGATGGGGTCCGGCGCGGAGGGGTCCCCGTCTCCGGGCGCATAGGCGATCATGGAGACCACTTCACCTCCGGCGGAGAAGCCGAGAACACCCACGCGGTGCGGGTCGATGTTCCATTCTTTCGCGCGGCTGCGCACCAGTCGCATGGCGCGATACGCATCCTGGCGGACGTTTTCCTTGGTGTAGGGCGAGTTCGGCTCACCGGGCAAGCGATATTTCAGCGCAAACGCGGTCACGCCAATGCTATTCAGGAATTGCGCGGCCTGCACGCCTTCGGCGTTGAAGACCAGCTCGCGAAAGCCTCCGCCGGGAGCGATGACCACCGCAGTGCCGTTGGCCTTGTCTTTGGGCGGCAGGAAGACGGTGATCGACGGATCGTTTACGTTCTGTACCCAGTAATCCTGCGCTTGTTCCGGGATGTCCTTTCGGCTCTCGAACCCCGGAGCCCCGTTTTCCCAGAGATGAATCACCTGCGGAGCCGATTGGGCGTTCGCCCTCGCGCAGAGCATGGCAATTCCGAAGATTGCTAGGAGGATTTTCATGGTGGAGACAATCCTTTCCCGCCGGTTGGGGACCGGGGCCAGATTCATGAGAGCAGCTTGGCCGCTTCCTTGGCGAAGTAGGTGACGATGAAATCCGCGCCGGCGCGGCGGATGCCCAGCAGAGACTCCATCATGGCGCGATCGCGATCCAGCCACCCCTTCTCAAATGCGGCCTGGAGCATGGAGTACTCGCCGGAGACCTGGTAGGCGCCGATGGGCACGTCCACGCGCTCGCGCGCCGCGCGCACCACGTCGAGGTAAGGCATGGCGGGCTTCATCAGGATCATGTCCGCGCCCTCTTCGATGTCGAGATCGATCTCGCGCATGGCCTCGCGCAGGTTGGCGCCGTCCATCTGGTAGGTCTTGCGGTCGCCGAACTGCGGCGCGGAATCGGCGGCCTCGCGGAAGGGCCCGTAAAAAGCTGAAGCGAATTTCGAGGCGTAGCTGAGGATCGGCGTCTGGGCCAAGCCCGCGCCGTCGAGCGCGCTGCGGATGGCGGCGACGCGGCCGTCCATCATGTCGCTGGGAGCGACAACGTCGGCGCCTGCCTTGGCCTGGCTCACGGCAGTGCGCGCCAGCAGCTCGAGCGTTGGATCGTTGTCCACATCGAAGCTGTCGCGCGACTTCACCACGACGCCGCAGTGGCCGTGGCTGGTGTATTCGCACAGGCAGACGTCGGCGATCAGAACCAGCTTTTTTGCGGCTTCAGACTGCTTGAGCGCGCGCAGCGCCTGCTGCACAATGCCGTTTTCTTCCCATGCGCCAGTGCCTTGCTCATCTTTCGTCTCCGGCAGACCGAAGAGCAGCAGTCCGCCCAGTCCCAGCCGCGCGGCCTCCTCAGCCTCGCGCACCGCTTCGTCCACCGAGAGATTGAAGACGCCGGGCATGGAGCCGACCGGGTTACGCACGCCCTTGCCGGGACAGATGAAGAGCGGATAAATCAGGTCGCCGGGCTTGAGCACGGTCTCGCGCACCAGCGCGCGCAACGGCTCGTTGCGGCGCATCCGCCGCATCCGATTGGCAGGGAAGGTCATGAAGTGATTGTAAGACAGCGAACAGTGAGCAGGGCACAGTGGACAGTGAATCGAAGTCGACCAACCGGAATCGGAGATCGGCGGCTCCGGGTGCTCAATCGACTGTCTTCACAACTCGTCGTAGAGCATCCAGTTCCGTGCCCCGATCAGGATGATCAGTGTGGCGATGCCCAGTGCTGTGCCAAGAGGAATCCGAATGAGGCATAGGATGGCGGCGACGATGGCGACGATCCGCCCCCACTGCGTGCGCTCCAGCAGACCCCAGCCGGCCACGGCTGCCAGAAACGGCCCGGCCCACCAGGAACACCCAGGCGAAGCGTAGAAGCCCCGGGAAGAACCACATCTGCGGCGCGTGCCCGTGCATCCAGGGACCAAAGCCGCCCGACATGAATGCGTGCGCGAAAGCCAGGCCGGCGAAGCCGAAGATCAGGGTGATTCCGGCGTAAACCAGCCACAGAATGCCGAGCACTCTGATCTTGCTGGCGTAGCTTGCCAAAACAAACTCGAAGCCGGGCACGGGGGGCACGGCCGGCGCTACCGGCCGGTTGCATTGCGGGCAAATAACCTGTCCCTGCTCCAACGATCGGCCACATCCGCTGCAGAACATATTGCCTCCTCGTTCTCGAATGATGGATACGCAACCCTGGCGCGGAATGTTCCAGCCGGCTCGAGCATGGACCGGCGGCCACCAGCAAGCCGCGTCACTTCCCGGCGGCCACGAGCTTTACCCAGTGTTCTTCGTGGCGGTTGTCGTGGAGCAGATAGCCGGTGACACGCCCACTGGCATCATGTTCAAAGTTCAGGAGGACGTCCCGCGCTCCAGCCGCATCGCCGGGGCGGAAGAAGGTGTCGGCCGACTCCGCTTCCAGCCCGACGATGTCGCCGCCGGTGCTCTTTTCAAAGAGTTGGTCGCCCTGGCGGAAGATGGTCTCGATGGCGTGCCCGTTGGGTTCGCGGTAGTCGCCGGCCAGGCTGTCGAGCTGCGCCGCGGAAAGCTTGATGGTGGGCGGGCGCAGCGGAACCAGGACGCGTTCGGCCAGGACCTCAGGCGCCTGAGGAAGGTGGTGGGCCAGCAGCCAGCGCGGCAGCTCCGGCTCGTCGTAGGCGCGGGTCCAGCAATCGTGGGCGAGCCCCTGGTAGATCCAAAGGCGGATGTCTCCGCCGGCCGCTTTGAAGGCGTCGAACATCAGCTCGCTCTGGCGCGGCACGACCGTGGTGTCGAGGCTGCCGTGGAAGAGCCAGACCGGCGTGCGGCCCACGGCGCGCGCGTACTCGGCGGGCAGGATCGAGGCCTGCTGCCAGCGCTCCGGCTCGTAGCTCCAGAACACGCCACTCGCGGCAATGGCGATGGCGGCCCAGCGATGCGGATGCAGGCGCGCCAGCTCCCATGCGCCGTAGCCGCCCATGGAGAGGCCGGTGAGATAGGTGCGCGCCGGGTCGCCGTGAAACTCGGCCGACTCCTGGTCGAGCGCGGCCATCGCCAGTTCGAGCATGGCGGGATCGGTCCAGTGGGCGGTTTGCGGGCACTGCGGCATCACGATCACAAACGGCCAGCGGTCGGGGTGGTTGCGCACCGCTTCGGCATGCCGATCTGCGTCTGCCACATGCCTTCGGAGCCGCGCTCGCCCCGGCCGTGCAGGAAGAGGATGATGGGCCATTGCTTGCCGTCGTCGCGCCGCCAATCCTCGGGCAGGTAGACCTGAAAGCGGTAGGTGATCCCGTGAAGCTCGATGCGGCGGTTCAGGAAACCCGTATCCTGCGGCGGCTGCGCCTTGGCTGGATGAGACTTGGCGCCGTCGCGGCGGCAACAACCACGGGCCAAGTCACGCAGGCCAGCGCCAGGCAGGCCGCGCAGATGCGAAACCAATGGGGCATCTTGACCTCCATCATAATGATTTCCGGCAGGATAGCCGGGAGTTTTCTTGGGGAACCGCAAAGTTCAAACCCTGGGCTTTTCGGGGCCGGTCCAGAGGTTCAGGATCCCTCGATGCGACTGTTTTCCGGCTGAACCCGCGCTTTGCCGATCCTTGCGATTTTCTTACAAATTGCATGAAACACTCGAACTTGCGATGCTGACTGAAGTCATGACGAAACTGCGAAGCCGGAGAAACACTGGACCACTACCGCCTGGACGCGGAGGTTGCGCGCAGCGGCATGTCCACGCTCTTCCGGGCTACCGACCTGCGCAACGGCCGGCAGGTGGCCGTGAAGGTTCCGCATCCGGAGATGGAGGCCGATCCGGTTCTGCTCGAGCGCTTCCGGCGCGAGGAGGAGATCGGCCAGGAGATCGACCACCCCGGCGTGGTGAAGACCTACGACGGCGAAGAGCGCAGCCGCCGTTACATGGTGATCGAGTGGGTGGACGGCCGGCTGCTGCGCGCGATTCTGAACGAGGAAGGGAAAGCTGCCCGTCGACCGGGCCGTGGCGCTCACGCGTGGCCATCTGCGATGCTCTCGACAACCTGCACAAGCACGGCGTGGTGCACCGCGACCTGAAGCCGGAGAACATCATGGTGTGCGACGGCGACCGCATCAAGATCATCGACTTCGGCATCGCCTTGAAGGAGGACGCGCGGCGCATCACGCAGGTCGCGCTTACGCCTGCGCTGGGCACGCCCGACTACATCTCGCCCGAGCAGGTGAAGGGCCAGCGCGGCGACCAGCGCAGCGACATCTACGCGCTGGGCGCAATGCTCTACGAGATGCTGACCGGCCAGCCGCCGTTCACGGGGCCGAATCCGCTGGCGGTGATGAACGAGCGCCTGTTGACCGATCCCGCGCCGGCGCGCGAGCTGAACCCGGAGATTTCGCCCGAGATCGAGGAGATTCTCTTCCGCGCGCTGGAGCGCGATCCGCGCCACCGCTACGCGACGGCCGCCGAGATGGCCTGGGAGCTGGAGCACCAGGAGCTGGTGGGAGTCGAGAGTGGCTTGCACCGGCCTGTCATGCTGGGGCGATTTGCGATCAACCGCCGCAAATTGGCGCTCTATGCGGGGCTGGCGCTGGTTCCGCTGGCGTTGTTTGTGGCGATGTTGCTGCTGGCGCGGCGGTAGAGCGGTTCCACAATTCACCTGCCCTCTTCAGCGTCTTGCACGGTGGCTTTTTCTTGATGAAAAAGCCACTTGGCGGTTGCGGGCATGGGTATAGCAATTGTGGAACCGCTGTGGGTTCGCATCTTACGCCGGCAGTTGCCTCAGCAGCGCGCTGGCGCGGCGAAACCAGGGACGCTCGCGGCGGCGCAGATACCCGGGCATCGTCGGCCGCTTGTCCAGGACCTTCTGCGCCCACTCGCGCGCCTCAGCGTTGCGTCCCTGCGACGCCAAGAAGTCCGCGAAGTTCAAATAGGTCTCTGACAGCGTCGATCGCTCCACTGCCTGGCGAAAACACGCCTCCGCTTTTTCTTTTTCTCCGGTCTTGGCGTAGGCGTGCGCCAGCAGTCCCACGGCGCGATAAAAGTCGTGGCCGGGATCGTGCCGCACGGCCAATTCCAGGTCGGGCAAGGCGGCTGCCGCTTCGCCCAGCAGGACGGCGCAAACACCGCGATGGTAGAAGCAGTCCGGGGTGTCGGAGCGGGCGGCGATGGCTTTGTTAAAGGTGTCGCGGGCCAACTGCAGCTTGCCTTCATCCATGTAGAGATCGCCGAGCTCTTCCCAGTTCCCCGGGGACGGATTGTCGTGAATCTCAATCAGCAGTTGGGCGATGCGCTTGCGCCGCGGGAAGGTTTTGAAGGATTGCCGCAGCAGGCCGAGATCGGGCAGGACCTCGACAAAAATGTAGATCAGCGCGCCGAGCGGGCCGAGGAACAGGATGATGAAGATCCAATAGGTGTCGGGCCGGCGGCGGATGAAATGGACGATGGCCGCGGCTTGCAGCAGCAGGCCCCACGGGTAGAACAGCGAACCAAGGATTCCCATGCGCATTCCATCCTAATGCGAGTTCGCGGAGCTGCGAGAGAATCTCTGCTCAGCGGTAGGACTCGTCGCGGTGGATGACGAACTCGGGATAGGCTCCGCCGCCGAGCTCGTGCAGGTCCATGCCCATCCGCTCGCCGTCGGGGTCCACGCGGAAGGGAACCAGGCGGTTGAGCAGGAAAAGAAGCAGGTAGACGAGCGGGAAAACGAAGCCGAGCAGCGCGGCGATGCCGACAAGCTGCGCAAGAAGCTGGCCCGGTTGCGGCGCGAAGAAGCCCGCGGCGATCAGTCCCCACAGCCCCGCCGCGCCATGGACGGTGATGGCGCCGGTAGGGATCGTCGATGGAGAGCGCGAGTTCGAGCACTTCCACCAGCAGCGGCGTAAAGATGCCGGCCACGGCTCCGACGAAGAGAGATCCACCGGGGAGGCAACGGCCGCGCATGCGCTCGAGGCGACAAGACCAGCCAGCCAGCCGTTGGCGCAGAGGCTGGCGTCGGGTTTGCCAAAGCGGAAGCGCGTGACGGAAAAAGTGGCGGCCAGCGCGCCCGAAGCGCGAGAGCAGCGTGTTGATCGCCGTGCCCGGCAGCGCGGCCAGCGGAGCGTGCAGCCAGAGGATCGCGCCGGCGGCGTTCCAGGCCAGCCAGCCCACCAGCGCGAGCAGGCAGCCGAAGAGCACATAGACGGCGTTGTGGCCGGGCATGGCGGTGGAGAGGCCCTCTTTGGGGAATTTGCCGCGGCGCGGCCCGGCGATCCAGACCACGACCAATGCGCTCAGGCCGCCGAGCACGTGCACAGTGGCCGCGCCTCCGCCGTCAAGAAATCCTGCGCCCAGCGAGAAGTTCGCGCCCAGTAGACGCAAGCCATCCGCCGGCCCAAATCCAATGCGCAGTCAGAGGAAAAACAATCGCTGCCAGAACCGCCGCGGTTGCGCAACCGGCCGCAAGCCGCCAACGATCTGCCCCCGAGCCCCACGGCAGCAGCACAGCCATGGCGACGGCCAAAAACTCAAAGAGCACCGCGAGCTGAGCCTGCGGCGCGGCCGAGCCGAGGCCGCGAAGAAAAACCGGCCCAAGGCCGAGCACGCTCCAGGGCTTGCCCGCCACATGAAGAACGAACTCTTTCGATCCCAGTGACCCGGCAAAGGATGCGCCGATGAAAGCGAAGACGATGGCGGCAACGGCAATCAGGGCCAGATTGCCCAGCATCGCCTGCGCCGCCGAGCGCGACCGGCCCAGGCCGGTATTGATGAGCGCCACGCCGGCAATGGCCATGGGCGCAAGCAAAAGCAGCGCAAGCGTAAGCGCAAAAACAGCGTCGCTCATTGCCGGCACTGGCGAAGGAGCTATGGGGGGGATCGCGCTCATGGGCGGCTCGCCCCGCGCGGCAGCATGTGGCCGCGCACTGCGACGGCCAGGCCCATGCCCTCGACTGCCAAACCGCAAAGCACAAACGCCATTCGCCGCGCCGGGTCAGGAAACAGCGCCAGCGCGGCTAGCGCGAGAAAGAATCCGGCGGGCATCACCAGCAGTCCGGCGTACTTCATATTCACTTTCCTTTTCGTTCGTTGACGAGTCTTGCGCGGGAATCCACTCGACAGCGATGGAGCGGAATTGGTCCAGGGAGTCGAGCGAACGAGTTCCGCTGATTGAGATGTTGTTGAGAGTGGTTGTTACGTCCTTATGAATTCTAAACGATCCAATTGTTAGCATCGGCTCACGCGGTCACATGGGGCGCCGCGAGAGGTCTTCACCGTCTCTTTTCGAGAAGTGGGCGATCACCAACTATGTACACGCGTCTTGGCCGAAGCAAGAGACTCATTCCTGCCGTCCTCGGGATCGTCACGCTTGCCTGTGTCGCCGTTCTGTTGTCCTGGGACGCCTTTCCGAAGCTCTTCCCTGCCGGAAGTCATGAGGTTCTCGCAGCTTTTTCATTGGCCATGATCGCCCTTGCGTACTCATCTACCAGATTGCACATCGGCCTGCTCGGGGTCGTGTGCCGCATGTTGCGAGGTGCCGAGCAGAGAACAGCGATCCTTAACGGGCCGAACTTCGAGCGGCTGATCGGCGTCCAAGCGGCAGCGGCCGCGGCAGACTAAGCGGGCCGGAACGACTCGTGAGCTTTGTGAGTTCAGAGGATTTGCCAGACATCGGTTCTGGCATGATATTTTTGCAGTAACATCTCAACCTCTGGTACGCGCGAGCCAGGAGAACGGTGGTGGTTACCCCACAAACGCGCTTGTCACAAGCGATTTTCTTTTCAAGCGATTGCAAAGCGGTTTCCCACAATTTTTTCGCAGTTTTTTGCCCTCGACATGTTGCGAATGTCGTTGCAGGCTGCTATATTGAAATTTCGGGCTTCCCCGCCCCTCCCTGAGAGCTCTATCGAAGAGCGTTTCTTGTACATAACCTATGTGACCGCCGGCACACGCGGCGCATGCAAAACGAAAGTCAAACCGGGATTCGTTCATGGCGCAAATCTTCGACCGCAGCTCCAATGCACTGGCTCGCATGAGCCTGGTGTTGACGGGGTTGATCGTCATTGCCTTGGGGGTCACGCTGGACCAGTTGCAGCGCTCGCCGTGGGTCACGCGGCAGGGCCAGCGCGCGGATCAGCCGGTTCCCTTCAGCCACAAGCATCACGTGCAGGGGCTCGGGCCTGCAGTGCCAGTACTGCCACACGACGGTGGAGAAGTCGAGCTACGCCGGCATTCCTCCCACGCGCACCTGCATGAACTGCCACGCGCAGATCTGGACCAATGCGCAATTGCTGGAGCCGGTGCGCCAGAGCTGGTACACCGGCCAGTCGATTCCCTGGATCAAGGTGCACGACCTGCCCGATTTTGTTTACTTCAGCCACGAGATTCACGTGAACAAGGGCATCGGCTGCGAAAGCTGCCACGGCCGCGTGGACGAGATGCCGCTGATGTACGCGCAGAACACGCTGCAGATGGAGTGGTGCCTGGACTGCCATCGCAATCCGGCCAAGAATCTGCGGCCCACCAGCGAGATCTACAACATGGCCTGGGAGGGGCCGGCCGAGGACCAGCCGGTGTGGTGCGCGGCGGCTGACGACAAGCCGGGCGTGCCCACGGCGCAAAGCGTGAGCTGCACGAGGAAGGATCCGGGTGGCGCGGGAGCGGAAGTGGCCTCGTTGCAGTTGCCGACGTTGGGCGCGAAGGGTCTGGCGGGCGATGTTTCGGCTGCGGCGATGCCGGTGGCCGCACCGACCTACAGAAGTTCACCAGCCAGGACGAGCTGGGCCAATTCCTGGTCGATCACTACAAGATTCGCACCCCGAAGGACCTGACCAGTTGCGAGGTGTGCCACCGATGAGCGCAAAGAGCAAGAACTCGCCGGCGGTGGAGAAGCCGATGGGGAATGCTGTGAACGAGCGCGCAGCAGCCCTCGAACTCCGAGCCCATGACCCTTGAGGCGGTGCGCCGCGAGCTGAGGGGCGCGAAGGGCAAGAAGTACTGGCGGTCGCTCGATGAGCTGGCCAATACGCCGGAATTTCAGGCCGCGGTGGAGCGCGAGTTTCCCTCGGCGGCGCAGGAGTGGGTCGATCCGGTTTCGCGGCGCGGCTTCCTGAAATTGATGGGCGCGTCGATGGCGCTGGCCGGACTGGCCGGTTGCACCAAGCAGCCCGACGAGCCGATCTATCCATACGTCAAGGCGCCGGAAGATTTGATTCTCGGCAAGCCGATGTACTTTGCCACGGCGCACCCGTTCTCGACCGGCGCGGTGCCGCTGCTGGTCAAGAGCGACGAGTTCCGGCCTATCAAGATCGATGGCAACCCCGAGCACGCCTACAACCACGGCGGCTCCGATCCCTATTCGCAGGGCACGCTGCTCGATCTCTACGATCCCGACCGCTCGCAGCACGTCACTTATCGCGGCGAGAGCCGCGAGTGGGGGGAGTTTGCCGAGGCGTTGCGCGACAAGGTGACTTCGACCAAGGATGGAACCGGCATCTACTTTCTGAGCGCGGCCATCACCTCGCCCACGCTGGCGCGGCAGTGGAAGGAAGTGCAGACGGCGTGGCCCAAGGCGAAGCTGGTGCAGTATGATCCCGGCGCTGGCCGGAACGTTTCTCGAGGCCGGCAACGACTTGTTCAGTACGACCTGACGCCGCCGACGTGATCGTTTCGCTCGATGCGGATTTTCTTTCGGGCGCGAGCTATCCCGGCTTCCACAAGCTGGTGCGCGACTACGCCGCGCGCCGCAAGCAGCCGGAAAACGGCATGAACCGGCTCTACGCGGTGGAGAGCACGACCACGACCACCGGCATGAAGGCCGAGCACCGGCTGGGGCTGCGCGCGAGCGAGATTCCGGCATTCGCGGCGGCGTTGGCCGCGGCGCTTGGCGTCGCGGGCGTCAATGCTCCCGCCTATGCGTGGACCGGCGAGCAGAAGAAGTTTCTCGCCGCGCTGGCGAAGGATCTGAAGGCCAACGCGGGCAAGAGCGCGGTGCTTCCGGGGCTGTATCAGGATCCGTCGGTTGCGGCGCTGGCGCTGGCCATCAACAACGCGCTCGGCAACGTGGGCAAGACGGTTTCTGTCGCGTCCGAGCCGGCGATTCCCATTGCCCAGCGATCAACTTGGCGATTTCAAGGCGCTGGTTGCGGATCTCAATGCGGGCAAGGTGGATTGGCTGGTGATTCTGAACGCCAATCCGATCTACGACGCGCCCGCCGATCTGGATTTTGCCGACGCCTTCAACAAGGCCAACATCGTTGCGCACCTCGGCTCGCACTACGACGAGACCGGCCAGATGTCGCACTGGCACATTCCCGCCGCGCACTATCTGGAGTCGTGGTCGGATGCGCGCGCCTACGACGGCACGGTTTCCATCGTGCAGCCGATGATCGATCCGCTCTACGGCGGCAGCACGGCGCACCATGTTTTCCAGACGCTGCTCGAACGAGCCGATGGTGAGCCCATACGATGCGGTGCGCGAGACGTGGAAGCCGGCGATCAAGGGCGATTTCGAAACCGGCTGGCGCAAGGCGCTGCACGACGGCTGGATTGCGGACACGGCGTATGCCAAGGGCTCGGCGACTGGCAGCGGCGCAAAAAGCGGCAACAATGTTCCCGCGCCCACGCCGAAGGATTCCATCGAAATCATCTTCCGCCCCGATCCGAACATCTACGACGGGCGCTGGACCAACGTGGGCTGGCTGCAGGAGCTGCCCAAGCCGGTGACGAACCTGAGCTGGGACAACGCCGCAATCGTTTCCGGCGCCACGCTGACCAGGCTGGGCCTGGAAGAAGACGACATCGTCGAGTTGAGCGTGGGCAACGGCAAGCGTGAAGGCGCCGGTGATCGTTGCGCCCGGCCATCCCGACAACTCCGTCACGGTTTATCTCGGCTACGGACGCGAGGTGCGGCCGCGTGGGCTCGCGGCGCAGGGATTCAACGCCTATCTGATTCGCAACACCTGGGCGCCGCTCTACGCCACCGGCTCGATTCGCAAGGTCGACGGCAAGTGGGGCATCGCGATCACCAAGAGCCACTACCAGGATCATCGCGGCGACAACCTTCGGCCAGCAGGGCCAGGGCAACAACTCGCTCGAAGCCGATGAGGCGCTGGGCGCGCGCGGCATTATCCGCTACGCCACGCTCGACGAGTTCAAGGCCAATCCGAACTTTGCGCACGAGGGCGAAGACGCACGAGACGCCGACCCGCGACACGTCGCTCTTCCCCAACTGGGAGTACAACGAGGCCAACGCCTGGGCCATGTCGATCGACATGAACAGTTGCACGGGCTGCAATGCCTGCATCGTGAGCTGTTATGCCGAGAACAACATCGCCGTGGTGGGCAAGCAGCAGGTGCGCATCGGCCGCAACATGCAGTGGCTGCGCATCGACACTTATTTTGAGGGCGATCTGGCCGCGCCGCGCGCGCACTTCCAGCCCATGGCCTGCCAGCACTGCGAGAACGCGCCCTGCGAGCAGGTTTGCCCGGTGGGCGCCACGGTGCACACGCCGGAAGGCCTGAACATGATGGTCTACAACCGCTGCGTGGGCACGCGCTACTGCTCGAACAACTGCCCCTACAAGGTGCGGCGGTTCAACTTCCTGCTCTACTCCGACTACGAGACCGAGAGCCTGAAGCTGATGCGCAATCCCGACGTGAGCGTGCGCTCGCGCGGCGTGATGGAGAAGTGCAGCTACTGCGTGCAGCGCATTCAGGCGGCCAAGATCGAGGCCGACAAGGAGAATCGCAACATCCGCGACGGCGAGATTGTGACCGCGTGCCAGCAGGCCTGCCCGGCGAACGCGATCATCTTCGGCAACATGAACGATCAAGAACAGCCGGGTAGCGAAACTGCGCGCCCAGCAGCGCAGCTACCAGGTGATTGCCGACCAGAACACGCGTCCGCGGACGCAGTATGTGGCCGAAGTGTTGAATCTGAACCAGGAACTCGAAGAGACGCCGGTGGAACACGCGCCGGCGGAAACGGGACTAAGGGACTAAGGGACTAAGGGAACAAAACAGCGATGGCAACCAGGGAAGTGAAACCGCAACGATCCACGCGATCGATCCCGCAACCGGAGAATTCCGGGTGATCGCGCCGGGCCAGACCTTCCGGTCGATCACCGAGAAGATCGCGCGCATCGTGCTCACGCCGCACACGCCGATGGGCTGGTTTGCGCTCTTCACCGTGGCCGGCGGCGGCGCCACCATGCTGATGGTGCGCTCTACCTGGCTGTTCCTGAAGGGCGTCGGCATCTGGGCCATCACGCAGCCGGTGGCCTGGGGATTCGCCATCATCAACTTCGTCTGGTGGATCGGCATCGGCCACGCCGGCACGCTGATCTCGGCCATTCTGCTGCTCTTCAAGCAGGGCTGGCGCAACTCCATCAGCCGCTTTGCCGAGGCCATGACCATCTTTGCCGTGGTCTGCGCCGGCCTGTTTCCGCTGATCCACGTGGGCCGTCCCTGGCTGGGTTACTGGCTCTTCCCGCTGCCCTTCACCATGACCGTGTGGCCGCAGTTCCGCTCGCCGCTGATGTGGGACGTCTTCGCGGTTTCGACCTACGCCACGATCTCGGTGGTCTTCTGGTACATCGGCATGGTGCCCGACCTGGCCACCTTGCGCGACCGCTCGCAATCGAAGATCGCGCAGTATTTCTACGGGCTGCTGAGCGTGGGCTGGCGCGGCTCGGTGCGCCACTGGATGCGCTACGAGACGGCCTCGCTGCTGCTGGCCGGCCTGGCCACGCCGCTGGTGCTCTCGGTGCACACGGTCATCAGCTTCGATTTCGCCGTGGCCGTTCTGCCCGGCTGGCACACCACCATCTTTCCGCCCTACTTTGTGGCCGGCGCCATTTACTCCGGCTTTGCCATGGTGCTCACGCTGGCCATTCCGCTGCGCAAGTTCTATCACCTGGAGGCGCTGGTCACCGAGCGCCACATCGACAACATGGGCAAGGTGATGCTGGTGACGGGCTTCATTGTGGCCTACGGCTACGGCATGGAAGCCTTCATGGCCTGGTACTCGGCCGACCACTGGGAAGCGTTCATGTTCTGGAATCGCGCCTTCGGGCCCATGGGCTGGTCCTACTGGGTGCTGGTCACCTGCAACCTGGCGATTCCGCTGACGACGCTGTGGTCGCGCAAGCTGCGCACCAACATTGCGTTCATGTTCTTCATTTCGATCGTGGTCAACACGGGCATGTGGTTTGAGCGCTTCGTCATTGTCGTGACCAGCCTGACCCGCGACTTTCTGCCCTCGTCGTGGGGAACCTACCGCGCCACCAAGTGGGACTACATGACCTTCGTGGGCACGCTGGGATTCTTCACCTTCCTGTTCCTGTTGTTTGTGCGCTTCCTGCCCATGATTCCCATGAACGAAATTCGCATGTTGCTGCCGGGGGCCAAGATCAAGCCCAAGGCGGCAGCGGAGGCTGGTGACTGATATGCCCGCACGCGAAGGAACCTACGGCCTGCTGGCCGAATTCGATACGCCGGGCGACCTGGTGCGGGCCGCGCGGCAGGCGCGCCAGGACGGCTGGCGGCGCATGGACTGCTATACGCCCTATCCGGTGGAAGAGGCGGCCGAGGCCATCGGCTTCCATCGCAACAAGGTGCCGCTGCTGACGCTGATCGGCGGCCTGATGGGCGGCGCGGCCATGTTCTCTGCTGGAAACCTGGATTTCGGTGCTGGCGTATCCGCTGAATATCGCGGGCCGGCCCACGTATTCCTGGCCGGCCTTCATTGTGCCCGCCTACGAGTGGACGATTCTGTGGGCCGGTCTTTCGGCGGCCTTCGGCATGCTGGCGCTGAACGGGCTGCCGGCGCTCTATCATCCGCTGTTCAACGCGCCCAACTTCCGCGACGGCGCGACGACCGACAAGTTTTTCCTGTGCCTTGAGGCGCTCGATCCGAAGTTCGATCTGCGCGGAAACCAAGGCCTATCTGGAAGCAGTTCAAGCCGAACTCGGTGGTGGAGGTGGAGTACTGATGAACCGCCTCAGGGATCAGGGATCAGGGATCAGGGATCAGGGCCGGTGCCTCATCCTTTCGCGCTTTGTGCGAACGGGTGGGAGCATCGCTGCTCTTGCCGGCACTGGCCTGCGCTGCTGCTCGTTGCCGGCTGCCGGCAGGACATGCAGGACCAGCCGAAGATGGTTCCGCAGCGCGGCTCGGACTTCTTTGCCGACCATCGCGGCGCGCGTCCGCAGGTGCTGAACACCGTGGCGCGCGGCCAGCTCCACGAGGACAGCTACTTCTACACCGGCGTGGTGCAGGGGCCGAACGGCTACGAGCAGGAACTGGACCAGATGCCCTTCCCGGTGACGATGGAAGTGCTCGAGCGCGGGCAGGAGCGGTTCAACATCTACTGCACGCCGTGCCACTCGCGCGTGGGCAACGGGCTGGGCGAGATTGTGCAGCGCGGCTTCAAGCCGGCCGCCAATTTCCACGACCAGGTGCGCATGTCGCAGCCGCTCTCGCACTACTTTTACGTGATGACGCACGGCTACGGCGCCATGCCGGACTACTCGGCGCAACTGACGCCGGCGGATCGCTGGGCGGTGGCGGCCTACATCCGCGCCCTGCAGCTCAGCCAGGCGGCCACGGTGAAGGATGTGCCTGCGGGCGTCGCAGATCAAGAACCTCAAAGATCTGGCCGCGGCGGAAGGACATCCCGAATACGCGCAGCCGTGGCCCATGCCGGCGACGGCGGTGCAGGCGTACAAGCCCATCGCCAGCGAGGGAACGCCGGGCATGGCTCCGGCTTATCCCGCCGATCCAAAGATTTCGATTCCACGCAAGCAAACCGGCCCCGGCGGCCCAGAAGTAAGGAAGCAGACGAGAATGGCTACACGAATCGAACAACGCGCATGGTCATCGCACGCCAAGGCGCTCCCCGCCGATCTCGGCGCGCCCGCGTTTGTCGACGGCTGGAAGAAGCGCGCGCTGATGGTCGGCGGCAATCTTCTCCGTGATCGCCGTGATTCTGGCGTTCCTGGGCCAGGCGCAGGACGGCATCTGGGCTGGGATCACTTGCTGCGCGCCTGGGCGCTGGGCACCATGGTCACCTGGGGCTTTGCGTCGGCGGGCTGGCGCTGCTGATGGTGCAGTACTGCTCCGGCGGCAAGTGGGGACTGCTGCTGCGGCGGCCGCTCGAAGCCATGAGCCGCACGCTGCCGCTGATCTTCGTCTACTGGCTGGTCATGGCCATCTTCATGAAGCGGCTCTACCTGTGGGCGCAGTACACCAATGCGAGCGACACCGCCGCGGCGCTGAAGGCCGGCCTGATCAACGAAATCCAGGCCCACTGCCTCGACTTCAAGCGGCCCATGCTGAATCCGGACGCATTTCGTCTGGGTCAGCCTGCTCTGCTTCGCCATCTGGGGCTTCTACACGTGGCGGCTCAATACGCTCGGCCTGAAGCGCGAAGCCGACGGGCCGGAGACCACGCCCTACTGGATCAAGAAGTTCGAGAACATCAGCGGCCCCGGCATCGTGGTCTACGCGCTCACCATGACGGCGTGCGGCCATCTACTGGGTCATGTCGATGGATCCCACCTGGTTCTCGTCGGTCTACGGCCTGCTGTTCCTGGTCGGGCAGGGATACTCAGGTGCTGGCGCTTCTCCATCATCGTTGCCATCTCGCTCTCCAAGGCCGAGCCGTTCAAGACCATCCTGCGCCAGACCGAGCAGCACGACCTGGGCAAGCTCACCTTTGCCTTCGTGATGCTCAACATCTACCTGGCCTTCGGGCAGTTCCTCATCATCTGGTCGGGCAACCTGCCGGACGAGATCAACTGGTACCTGGACCGCATTCGCGGCGGCTGGGGCGTCATCATCACGCTCGATTTCATCTTCCACTGGCTGATTCCGTTCACCATGCTGCTCTCGCGCGACCTGAAGCGCAACAAGAAGCGGCTGATGCGGGTGTGCCAGTGGATGATCTTCGCCGCGGCCTTCGATCATGTTCTGGCTGATCGAGCCGAACTTCAAGGACGCCGCGCGCAACCTGCACTTCAGCTGGGGAATTCTCGAATACATTGCCGTGCCGGTGGCGATGATCTGCCTTCTGGGTGGCCTACTTCTGCACGCGCCTGAAGACGCGGCCGCTGGTGCAGGTCAACGATCCGCATCTGGCGGAGATTCTGGAGCCTGAACATGCCCACGCATAACGAACCACGAGCTCGGGCCACGAGCCGGAGAAGCACGAAGTCGACGCGTCGCGGGCTATCGAGCGCAGCGACGTCGGCGTCACGGGCATCGTGGTCTTTCTTACCGCGCTGGCCATCTTTGTGGCGGTCACGGGGTGCTCTGCTACGGCATCGGCAAGGTGATCAACGCGCACATGAACAAGGAAGACGGGCCCAACAGCAAGTGGACGAAGACGGTGGACGTGCGCCAGCTCGGCAACATGCCCTCGAGCCCCGAGCTGCAGAACAAGATGGCGGAGATCACGCAGAGCTTCCCCACGCCGCGGGTGCAGACCGACGACGGCAACCAGGATATTGCCGACCTGCATGCGCGCGAGGATCTGCTGCTCGAGAACTACAGCTGGGTCGATCGAGTCGAAGGGCACGGTGAGGATTCCCATCGAGCGCGCCATGGAGTTGATTGCGCAGCGGGGATTGCCGGTGGCGCCGCCGGTGCAAACGCAGCCGCCGATGACCGGCGACAGCACGCCGACGGTCACCATGCCGCTGACCAACGGATTTGCGCGCACCGCTATGAGCTATGAGCAGGAAGAGGCGCAGTGCAGGGAAGCAACAAGTAGAGCATAGGAGCGCAGTCGCGGCGAACGGAAACTGAGAAAGCAGGAATCATGCAGAGCGCAGGCACAATCCGGAGAAGCTGGCGCAGCACGGCGGTAGCCGTCGGCGGGCGCGATTGTGCTTTCGCTTGCCGCTCCGCTTGCTGTCCGCGCAGGTTTCCAGCTACGGCGACAAGGAGGCCGGCCCGGCCAACGACAGGCCGCCGTCGATCCTGAACGGCGTGGGCATCGAGCAGCATCTCAACACGCAGTTGCCGCTCAACCTCACGTTTACCGACGACGCGGGCAAGCAGGTGGCGCTGGGCAGCTACTTCGGCAAGAGCCCGGCGATTCTGGCGCTGGTTTACTACCAGTGCCCCATGCTCTGCTCGGAAGAACTGAACGGCCTGACCAGCGCCTTGCAGATGGTGCGCTACGTTCCCGGCAAGGACTTCAACATCATCGTGGTCAGCATCGATCCCACCGAGGGCACGGACCTGGCCGCGGCCAAGAAGCGCACATATCTGAAGCGCTACGGGCATCCCGAAACCGCCAACGGCTGGCACTTCCTTACCGGCACGCAGCCGAATATCGACGCGCTCACCAAGGCGGTCGGTTTCCGCTACGTCAAGCTCACGGTGCCCGGCAGCAACCTGACGCAATATGCGCACGCCAGCTCGATTCAGATCGTGACGCCGGAGGGCAAGCTGGCGCAGTACTACATGGGAGTCGAGTACTCGCCCAAGGACCTGCTGCTGGGCCTGGACGAAGCTTCGTCGAATCGCATCGGATCGCCGGTGGACAACATTCTTACCTACTGCTACCACTACAATCCCGCAACCAACACGCACGATCTGATCATTGCGCGCGTGATGCAGCTGGGAGGGTTCCTCACGCTGGTGCTTCTGGGCGGATTCATGCTGGTGATGTTCCGCCGCGACTTACAAGCACGATCGCACGGCTGGAACCAGGACGACTCACGGGACAGCAAAGAAGGTGAACGGATAACGGAATGGACCACATCAGCCCAGTACTTTGGCAGTTTCTCGACAAGTGGTTGACGCACTTCGCGCTGTTTCCGCCGGAGGCGTCGAAGATCGCGCCCGAATCGGACGCGCTCTTTTTCTTCATGGTCCTGGTCAGCCTGATCGGGCTGACGATCGTGGTTTTGCTGATTGTCGGCTTTCTCCATCCTGTACAGCAAGGAGCGCCATCCGCAGGCGGTGCAGATCGAGGGCTCCACGCTGCTTGAAGCCACCTGGACCATCATTCCGCTGGGCCTGTTCCTGATCATGTTCGTGTGGGGCGCGCTGCTCTACTTCCGCATCTACACGCCGCCGGCCAACGCCATGAACATCTACGTGGTGGGCAAGCAGTGGATGTGGAAGGCCGAGCATCCCGGCGGCCAGCACGAGATCAACGTCGCTGCACGTGCCCATGGGCCAGCCCATCCAGTTGACGCTCATCTCGCAGGATGTGTTTCACAGCTTTTCCATTCCCGCGTTCCGCGTCAAGCGCGAGGCCATTCCGGGCCGCTACACCACGGTCTGGTTCGAGGCCACCACGCCCGGCACCTATCACCTTTTCTGCACGCAGTACTGCGGCACCAACCACTCGCAGATGATCGGCGACGTGATCGTGATGACGCCCGACGACTTCAAGAAGTGGCTGGCCAGCTCCACCAGCGGCAACTCGCTGGCGCAGGATGGCGAGCGGCTCTTCGCCAGCCTGAGCTGCAACGCCTGCCACAACACGCGGCCCGACGCGCGCGGGCCCAGCCTGGCCAATGTCTACGACTCGCAAGCTGACGCTTTCGACGCGGCCAGACCGATCACCGCCGACGACGCTTATCTGCGCGAGGCGATTCTGAATCCGTCGCAGCACATCACGCAGGGCTACGCGCCCATCATGCCCACCTACCAGGGCCAGATCAGCGAAGAAGGCGTGATCGCCCTGGTGGAGTACATCAAGAATCTCGATTCCGATTACCGCGTCCAGCAAACACTCAACACCACCGAACTCGCTCCCTGAGAGCGAGGGGACAAGCGGCGGCCGGCGGCCAAAGCACCCGCGGCGCAGAAGGAGGTGAAGCCATGAGCGCTGCCACCATCGTCAGTCTTCCCGATCAGTCCACGGCCAGGATCCCCAAGATGAACTTCCTGACCAAGGAGAACGGCCTGCTGAGCTGGCTGCTGACCGGCGACCACAAGCGGATCGCCACGCTTTACCTGATCTCGATTACGTTCTTCTTCTTTATCGGCGGCGCGCTGGCGGGCCTCATCCGCCTGGAGCTGCTGACGCCGCAGACTTCGCTGATGGCCGCCGACACCTATAACAAGGTGTTCACCATGCACGGCGTCATCATGGTGTTCTTCTTCCTGGTGCCGTCGGTGCCGGCGACCATCGGCAATTTCTTCATCCCCATGATGATCGGGGCCAAGGACCTGGCGCTGCCCAAGATCAACCTGCTGAGCTGGTATCTCTACATCGTCGGCCGGCATCATGGTGCATCTACACGATGGCCACGGGCGGCGTGGACACGGGCTGGACCTTCACCACTCCGCTCTCCACGCACTACCTGAACACGCACGTCATCTCGACCGGCCTGGCCGTCTTCGTCGCCGGCTTCAGCTCCATCTTTACCGGGCTGAATTTCATCGTCACCATCCACAAGATGCGCGCCCGGGCATGACCTGGTTCCGGCTGCCGCTGTTTGTGCTGGTCGAACTACGCGGCCAGCGATCCTGATGGTGCTGGGCACGCCGGTGCTGGCCATCACGCTGGTGCTGGTCGTTCTGGAGCGCACCGTCGCACATCGGCGTCTTCGATCCCGCCTAGGGCGGCGACCCGCTTCTCTTCCAGCATTTGTTCTGGTTCTACTCGCACCCCGCCGTCTACATCATGATTCTGCCCGGCATGGGCGTGATCTCCGAGGTGGTCTCGACCTTCAGCCGCAAGCGCGTCTTCGGCTACACGGCGGTCGCGTTCTCCTCGGTGGCCATCGCGGTCTTCGGCTTCTTCGTCTGGGCCCACCACATGTTCATCATGGGCATCTCGAACTACGCGGCGCTGGTCTTCTCGCTGCTCACCATGCTGGTTGCGGTGCCCTCGGCCATCAAGATCTTCAACTGGGCCTTCACGCTCTACAAGGGCTCCATCACCTTTGAGACGCCGATGCTCTACGCCTTCGGCTTCATGGGCCTGTTCACCATCGGCGGCCTGACCGGCGTCTTCCTCGGCACCACGGGCACCGACATTCACCTCACCGAGACCTACTTCATCGTGGCCCACTTCCACTTCGTCATGGTGGGCGGCATGTTGATGGCCTTCCTCTCCGGCATTCACTTCTGGTGGCCCAAGTGGACCGGCCGCATGTATCCGGAGAAGATCTCGCAGTTGGCCGCCGTGGTCACCTTCATCGGCTTCAACTTCACCTTCTTCCCGCAGTTCATCCTGGGCATGCTGGGCATGCCGCGGCGCTACGCCGCCTACCCGCCGGAGTTCCAGGCGCTGAACGTCTTCTCGACCGCGGGCGCAACCATTCTCGGCGTGGGCTACCTGCTGCCGATTCTTTACCTCACCTGGTCGCTGAAGTACGGCGCAGATTGCCGGCAACAATCCCTGGCAGGCAACGGGACTGGAATGGCAGACGCAGTCGCCGCCGCTGACTGAGAACTTCCCTGAGATTCCCATCATGGATCACGAAGCCTACGACTACGAGTGGCTCGAACGCCAGCAAGAGAAAGAGGTGGCGAGTGTCGGATAGCACCGCAATCGCAAACGGCGCTGGCTGAGCGGCAGGCTCATCACGAGCATCCGCCCTATCAGCGCCATCACTTCGAGTCCGTCGATCAGCAGTTCGACGCCACCAACTTCGCCATGTGGCTCTTCCTGCTCACGGAAATCATGTTCTTCGGCGGGCTTGTTCACCGCCTATCTGATCATGCGCAACTGGTACTACCCGGCGTTTGTCGAGGGCTCGCACCAGTTGAGCATCTTCTGGGGCACGGCCAACACCGCCGTCCTGATCGCCTCCAGCTTCACCATGGCCATGGGCGTGTGGTCCGCGGAGATGCGGCGCAAAGGCGCGCTGCTGCTCTTCCTGAGCCTCACCTTGATGTTCGGGTTCGTCTTCCTCGGCATCAAGGGCATCGAGTAGCACGAGAAATGGGAGAAGCACCACGTTCCCGGCCTGCACTACAGCGTGCAGTCGTTCGTCAATCCCGCGTCGGACCCCGAAGTCTACAAGGAGTATCACGACAAGCCGCTGGCGCCCGACATGGCGCAGAAGACCGAGCAGTATTTCTTCCTCTACTTCGCCATGACCGGCATGCACGCGCTGCACATGGTGATCGGCGTCGGCATCCTGATCTTCATGATCTTCCGCGCCAGGGCCGGGGCCTACACCACGGGACACGTCACGTTTGTCGAGAACTTCGGCCTGTACTGGCACTTTGTCGACATTATCTGGATCTATCTCTTCGCCCTGCTGTATTTGATCAGCAGGCATCTAAGAGGACTTGAGCGCATGAGCGAACAAAATCAGACAACGCGAGCAGGAACATCACATCGTCAGCCCGAGGACTTACGTGGTCATTCTTCTCGCGTTGCTGGTGGGCACGGCGGCTACGGTCGCCGCTTCCTACGTCGACCTCGGCGAGTGGCACATCGCCCCCGGCCTCACTCTTTTCTGGAATCCGGTGGTCGCGCTGGCCATCGCCACCACCAAAGCCATGCTGGTGGTGCTGTTCTTCATGCACGTCAAGTACAGCACCAAGCTGACCAAGCTCACCGTGGCCTCGGGCATCTTCATGTTCCTGGTGCTCATCGGCATGACGCTGGCCGACTACTTCAGCCGCGCCTGGGGACGGTGGTAAAAGCAGCTTTCAGCTTCTAATCTCTTCAGCAGGACAACCGCTCGAATCAGTAACAGTGAAATTGGGAAGTTTGTCGCACCCGTTGAGTAGGATGGACGGGCGGGCGGTGACCTGACCTCACTTCAACAGAAACAAGCCACTCTGGCAAGCAAAGCGTAAAACAAATTGCGATTTATGATTCAATGAGCTCTACTGAACAGGGATTTCCTCCCCTGCGCGGCTTGCAGCGTTCATCTCTTTCGTTCGGGTGCTTATGCAGCGTGCGCCGGTGTCACCTCCGCACCCGATCAATAGCCACTGGCGCACCAGTTTGGCTTGCTGTTTTTATCTGTCTGGTTGATCGCCGTCTTCTCGTCAATTTGGGCGTACGGATCCCCGTTCCCGTCATCGTCGTGGTACTTGGGAGTGTTCAATTCGCCTGGAGGCGCTTGATAGATCGGTGAGAACCCGTAATCCAGCACTTTGGCTCTGTACTGCTGGATTGGCTGATTTGGGAACACTCTGATCACCATGAGATCGAACGACCAGGTTAGCCCCTGGCCGAGATCAGTAATATCCGGGCAGTGCAACTTGACGCTATCCAGGGCACAGGCGATCGTGTCGTCGGATACCGGGAAGTGCGTAGCCACCGTGAGGCGCGGGCGCGGGTTGATCTTGCTGAGGATGTATCCGAAAGCCCCCTGCGGCGTATGTGAGCTGTTTTGGACATCGGTCAATCGGGCCACGGTGTTATCCCAGGTTGTGTTAGCGCCTGCAGGTGGTGGCTGGTTATAGTGCGAGGCCTCCATGGCCCAGATTTCCGGCGGCACAATCATCTCGTGGATCAGCACGTCAACGCCCTTGCCGCCGTTGCTGGCTTGGAGGAGCGTGTTCACCTCGGGCTTCGTATCGCTCGTGTAGATCATCGACATGCCGTTCCACTCGAACTTGTAGCCCATAGAGCCCCTGCGGCAATGGATCACGGGGAAGTGGGTGATCTTTACGCCTGTCAACGGGTTGTCGTAGGCCACTCCTCCGGTCTTCGTCCAGTCGAGTTCGATGGGAACCATGGCATAGCCGTCGTTCGGAGGATCGCCATCGACAGGACGAGGATCGACCGGCAGTCCCCAGCTCTTCCGAGTGGGTGGCTCGTAGCCATCGTAGCTCGTGTTTTGAAAGCTGAAGCTCTCACTATGCCAGCGCAGCGCCTCACGCAGGTTCCGGCAGAATGCGTTGGTGCCATCGTCGTAGAACTCGGGTCGGCGCAGCGGATTCCTTACACCAGAAGGCGAGGGACCGAAGACGTACAGGGGAGAAAGGCGGTCGGCTGAGGGACCGAAACAGTAGATGTGGGTCAGGTCGGACATGTGGTCGCCGTGCAGGTGATTGATGAATATCTTGTCCATCCTGCCGTACCCGACGCCCATGGCGCCGTAGTTGCGGACGCACCCTGAGCCGCAGTCAAAGATGACCTGGTCCACTGCCTTGTTGTTCTGCCAGCCCACCTCGACGAAGACGCTCATCATGGCCTGCGCCCGGCGTACCGGAGGGATGCACGAGCCCATGAAAGTGATACGCATCTCATTGGGTTCGAGCGCTGGCGTATCCGTGGGGGTAGGAAAAGGAGTTCCGGGAAACACCGGCGCCTGGGTAAAGTCCATAGTCGGTATACTGTCGTAGAAGTACGTGTAAAATTGCGTGTTGTCATCAGTCGGATAGCATCCCCCGGTAGACAAGCACTGCGTAAAAGCTTTTCTCGCCCTGCTAAGTGCCATGCCGCCAAGGGCCAACCCTGAAACTTTAAACGCATCACGCCGGTTAAATTTCATTGCAACCCTCCTGGAATGAATTTGAATTGCGCAAAATTGTACACCTCCACACGGCCTAGAGGCTGTTATTTCCTAAATTTATTTAGAGGAACCCTTGCCGCCAGGAAGTCAAAAATCCAAGCAAACAGCGCATTTTGTGGACTTTAGCACGGGGAAGCGTTGAGGTCTTCTTCTCAAATCCAAGCATTTTATAAGATAGGTGTATTGATTCTATAGGGCTTATGGGCGCGAAGTTAATAACAGGCCCTAGCTTTGAAGTGCCGCCCGCGGGCGGCCTTGCTATTGGATGCCTCAGTCGGGGATCACAGAGGAGTGGCTGCCCAGGCATGATGATGGCGCAAGCGACAGGAAAATGCTTCCAGCGGCATCGACTAGCTTGCTGGACTCATCCACAGCCTGTATCCGGGATCACTTTTCATCCCATTCCGCGCTGTCCTATAATGGGCCACTGTTTCATTCCCGGAAGTTGCGTGTTTCGTTGAGCGTTATCCGATGGATTCCGCGCTCATCCCCATTGGAAGATTTTCATAAAAGGGGAAGCCGGAGTCCGAATTCCGGATACGCGTGACGAATCCAATGTTCGATCCAAAGTGCAAGGGCCCTGTCCGTCGCGGCAGGGCAGGGAAGCGTTCCGGGCGGGCTGGGCAGCACGCGAGCCGTGGCGTATGGGCTGGCGTAGCGTAGCCGCGTGCCTCCTGACGCAGCTTTCGCCCGGCCCGGCGGCCGTAGCGCAGAATCCGGATGCGCAAGCCAATCCCGCTCCACAGCAAGCGCCCCAATCTCACGCCTATCCCTCCTCGCGTTCTTGAAGCGCAGCGTTTTCTCGCTCAGCGCGGGTGGACACCCGGCCATCGCCTGCCGGCGAGGTCGAGCGCCGTCCGCCGCTTCGAGCGCTGCCCGAATCGCGGCCCAGAGCGCGAGCAGCACCCCATCGACCAACACCTGGCAGCCGCTCGGCCCCACGGCCGTCCAAACCCCGAACTATGGCCTCGTCACCGGCCGCGTCGCCGCGCTCGCCCTCGATCCCTCCGATGCGACCGGCAACCTCCTCTACATAGGCACTACCGGCGGCGGGGTGTGGGTCGCCAATAATGCTGGCTGTTTCAGCGACGTCCTCCATCGTCTTTACTCCGCTCACCGATACCGTCGCCGCTCTCGGCGGAGTCGCTGACGCTTCCATCAGCATCGGCGCGCTCACGGTGCAGCCGGGCGGGACCGGCGTCATTCTCGCCGGCACCGGCGACCCCAACGATGTGCTCGACTCCTACTACGGCGCCGGCATCCTGCGCTCGACCGACGGCGGCAACACCTGGAGCCTGATCCAGCAGACCGTCGATGAGGAGGAGGGCCTGGGCGCCAGGGACTCCAGCTTCGTCGGCAGGGCTTTGCCGGCTTTGCCTGGAGCACCGTCAATCCGCAGCTTGTGGTGGCTGCGGTCTCGCAGGCCTACGAAGGCACGCTGGTGGATGCCGATTGGCCGCCGAACATATGCGAGGGTCTCTACTACTCCACGGATAGCGGCGCAACCTGGCACCTGGCCACCATCACCGACGGTCCCGGCGAAGTTCTGCAGGGTCCGCTCGGTCCTTTCAGTCGCGCCCGGCAACGCCGCCACGGCGGTGGTGTGGAACCCGGTGCGGCAGTTGTTTGTGGCCGCGGTGCGTTATCACGGCTATTACCAATCGCCCGACGGCATCACCTGGACGCGCATGGCCGCGCAGCCCGGCGCAGGGCTCACCGCGCAAATGTGCCCCACCAATTACACCGGCAGACTGGCTCCATCGCCTGCCCCATCTTTCGCGGCGCGCTGGCCGTGAATCCGCAAACCGGCGACACCTTTGCCTGGACCGTGGACCTGAACAACCAGGACCAGGGACTGTGGCAGGATCAGTGCGCGATCAGCGGCGGCGCATGCACCAACCCGACCATCACCTTTGCCACGCAATGGAACACGGCGCCGCTTGAGACCAGCACGCTTCAGGGCCCTGCACCATTGCCGGACGGCGACTACAACCTCACCCTGGCCGCGGTTCCCTCCCAGCAGGACACGCTGCTTGCTGGCCGGAGCCAACGACCTGTGGAAGTGCAGCCTGGCCATGGGCTGCGTGTGGCGCAACACCACCAACTCGACCACCTGCATGAGCGCGCAGGTGGCGAATTTCAGCATGCGCTGGCGTGGAACACGGCCAATCCACTGGAGATCTTTCTGGGCAACGACAGCGGGCTCTGGCGATCGACTGATGCCGTTGGCGAAACAGGATCGCCGCTGCTCGGCAACGGACTCTTCGCACTTCCAGAACCTGAACGGCAGCCTGGGCTCGCTGGCCGAGGTGGTCAGCCTGTCTCCCGTCGTGACGTCGCCTTACACCCTGATGGCTGGTTTGGGCGTGAACGGAACTGCGGGCGTGAAGAGCGGCAGCGCGACCAGCGGACTGGCCGCAGATTCTCTCCGGCTATGGCGGCCCGGTGGCCATCGACCCCAGCAACAGCGCCAACTGGTACGTGAACAACCAGCCGGGAGTCGCCATCTATCGCTGCTCGCAAACGGCTCCCTGCACGCCGGCGTCGTTCGGCACAAGCCCGGTGGTCACCGATGCCGATGTTGGCGGCGACGGCGACACCATGGCCGCACCGGCGCCATTTCTGGTCGACCCGCTCGACACCACGCAGTTGCTCATCGGGACCTGCCGCGTGTGGCGCGGCCCGGCCAGTGGCGCCGGCTGGAGCGCAAGCAACGCCATCAGCCCCATTCTCGATAGCGGAGCCACAGGCGTTCCCTGCAACGGCGACGCTCTCATCCGCGCCATGGCCGCCATGCCGCTTGCCTCCGGCGGCGAGATCATCTATCTGGGCATGTACGGCGAAGCCAGCAATGGATCCAACCTGCCCGGCCATGTTCTGAGCGCCACCCTCAATCCCGCCTCCAGCGCCGCGCCCGTCTGGCACGATCTCACGCTGAATCCCGTCGTCAACGACACCCACGCGCTGAATGCCTTCAACTTCGACATCTCCAGCGTGACCATCGACACTCACGACCCCACCGGCAACACGGTGTACGTGACTGTGGCGGGCACTGAGAGCCCGACCGAAGAAGTCCAGGTGGTGTACCGCTCGACCAACGGAGGCGCAACCTGGTCCGCCATAACAGCGAATTTGCCCGCCGCGCCGGCCAACAGCCTCGCCATCGACCCGCAGAACGCGAACACGGTATACGTCGCCACGGACCAGGGCGTGTACTTCACCACGCAAGTTGCAAACTGCGCGCAATCGCTCTCCAACTGCTGGTCGGCGTTTGGCTCAGGATTGCCTGGCGCTCCGGCTGTTGCCCTCAGCGCGGCTCGCGAGCTCGTCCTCCGCGCAGGTGCTGGTTGCGGGCACTTACGGGCGCGGAATCTGGCAGACCGCGCTTTGGAGCGCGGGGACGGGCCTGACCACCGCGGCTGCTAGCCCTTCGGCGCTCCCCTTTCCCAGCCAGGTCTTCAACACCCCCAGCAGCCCACTCACCGTCACTCTCGCGAACACCGGCAGCCTCGCGCTCTCGCCCACATCCATCGCGATAACCGGGAATTTCAGTGAAACAGACAACTGTGTGAATGCAACCGTGGCCGTGGGCGCGAGCTGCGCCATCCAGGTGACGTTCACGCCGCAAGCCACAGGGCCGCTGAGCGGCGAAATGACCATTTACGCCAACGTCTATGGCGGGCAACTGACGGTCGACCTCACCGGAACCGGCGCGCCGGCAGGCGTAGTGACTCTGAGCCCGTCCACCGTCACCTTCGGTCAGGTGGAGGTGGGAGTCACGTCTACGCCGCTGCAAGTCACGGCCGCCAACAGCAGCGCCTCCGCGGTTCCGATCAGCAGCGTCTCGATTACTGCGCCGTTCAGCATCGCCCCCAACGGCAACTCCTGCGGCACAACCAGCCTGGCGCCGAACACCGATTGCCAGTTGGCGGTGGAATTCGCGCCCGCGCAGGCCGGTCCGGCCTCCGGCTTGCTCACCTTTACCGATGGAGCGGGCACGCAAACCGTGGAACTGAGCGGGACGGGCGAATCGCCACCCACCGACATTCTCAATCCCATGTCGCTCACCTTTCCGTCGACTCCGGAAGGCCAGCTTTCTTCGGTGGAGTCCGTTACCATCACCAATGCCGGCGGCTTGCCCCTCACTTCGATCTCCATCTCATTGAGCGCGCAGTTCCAGGAGTCCAGCACGTGCGACACGCAACTCGCGGCTGGCGCGGTCTGCACCATCAGCGTGATATTCGCACCCACTCAGATGGGCCCGGTCACCGGCACGCTCACCATCGCAGACGCCCTGCACACTCAATACGTAGCTTTGGCCGGGACGGGACTTGTGCCGCCGGCCTTCAGCATCAGCCCCACCAGCCTGTCCTTCACCAACCAGCAGCCGGGCGTGCCCAGCGCGCCGCAAACGCTCACCGTGAGCAACGCCGGCGGATCGCCCATGGCCAACATCGGTTTTTCGATCACGGGCGCCGCGGCGAGCAACTTTTCGACTGGCGCGACTACGTGCGGCGCGACGCTGAACAATGGAAGCAGTTGCACGGTGCAGGTGGTCTTTACGCCGTCGCTTGCGGGCGGAGTGGCGGCTATCCTTACGGTTTCTTCCTCCACGCTCGGTGTGGCTCCGGCCTCGATTTCGCTGGGTGGTACGGCGCAGCTCGCCACGGGGCTGCAAGTCAATCCGGCGCAGTTGACGTTCGCGGCGGCGAACGTCGGCCAGTCCACTCCGGCGCAATCCGTGACTGTGAGCAATACGACTACGTACGCGTTCAGCACGATCACGATTGCGGTCGCACCGCCGTTCGTTCTTACGCAGAATACGTGCACGGGCACGCTGGGCGCGGGCGCCATCTGCACCGTCGCGGTCGAGTTCCAGCCAACGAGCAACGCCGCCGCAACGGGAACGCTGACGGTCGACCTCATCCGCGGTGGCTGCAGCGTCCAGCGTGGCGTTGATCGGGTCGGGAGGGCTTCAGGTTTCGCCGACTTCGATTGCGTTCCCGACGACCGGAGTGGGGACCATCAGCAGCCCGGTTACGCTGACCGTCACGAATCTGGGAGCGGCCTACTCGCTGAGCGGGCTCGCGCTGACGGCGCCGTCGGGGTTCCAACTGGTTTTGAACACGTGCGCTTCGACGCTGCCGGCGCAGTCGAGCTGCACGGTGGGCGTCGAGTTTGCTCCCGGCGCCGCGGGGCAGCAAACGGGCAGCTTGACGGTTACGAGCAGCACAGTGCAGGCAGCGCCGGTAGCGCTTTCCGGGACCGGCTTCGATTTCAGCGTGGGCATCACAGGCCCGGCTAGCCAGACCGTGGCCCAAGGCCAGACCGCGAGCTACAGCATACTGATCTGCGGTGCCGGCGGATGTGCGCAGAATCCGTTTCTGCCCGTCGGGGGTACGTTCACCTTCACCTGCGGCACGCTGCCCACGAATGCGCTCTGCCTCTTCAACCCCACCACGCAGACGCTTAACGCCGGCGTTCAGGGCAACGTTCTGGTCGAGATCTCGACCGGCAACGCGTCGACGGTTCGCCTCCAGAAGCCTGACGCCGCCAACCCAGGCCCCGGCCGACCCGCCTTCTTGCTTGCTCTGCCGCTGGCCTGCGGGCTGCTTCTCGTCCCGCTCGCCGTTTGCAGGCGCCGCAAGCTCTTCCTGCTGGCTGTGTTCGTCGCCATCTTTGCTGCCGGCGTCTCCAGTTGCACCAGCTCCGGCGGAGGCACAGGTGGAGGTGGTTCGGGAGGAAACGGTGGCGGATCCAACACGCCGACGGGGACATACACGATCCCGGTCAGTGTCACGTCCATGGGCATCACGCAGTCGGTCAACGTGACCCTGACAGTCGACTGAGCGATGCGCATTTCGCGATCCAGGAACAGCTATACTTGAGCTTCGAGACAGGGACCCAAAAGATGTCTGAAAAAGTGACTGTCGGGGACGTGGAGCGCGTAGCCGAACTGGCGCATTTGGAGCTGACGCCGGAAGAAAGGGGCCGCATGGTGCGCGACTTGAACGCGATCCTCGACTACGTGGCCGAACTAAATGAGCTGGACACGTCCAACGTCGTGCCCCTCGCCCAGATGAGCGAGCTGGAGAGCGGCGCCGTTGCCGCTCTTCGCGCCGACCAGGTGCAGCCTTCGTTTGAGCGCTCCGCCGTCATGTCGCAGGCCCCGGAGACCGACCAGGTCTTCTTCAAGGTTCCCAAGGTCATCGAACGATGAAGGGCCAGCGAGCCCGCCGGAGCGAGTAAGAAACCCGAAAAGGGAGATCGATTGTCAGCCGAGACCATGACCGCTGAAAGCTACGTCGAAAAGCCCAGAACTCTTGCCGCTCTCCGCGCTGACATCGCCGCCGGCCGCACCAAAGCCGCGGACCTTGCCGCCGGCTACTACGAGCGCATCGAGAAGCTCAACCCGCAGCTCAACATCTATCTGAGCCTCACCAAAGAGCGCGCCCTCGCTCAGGCCGCGCGCATCGATGCACTGGCCGCCAAAGGCGATCCGCTCCCGCCGCTCGCCGGCGTTCCCGTGGGCATCAAGGATGTGCTCGTCATGCAGGGCGCGCCGTCCACGGCAGGCTCCAAAATCCTTCAGGGCTACCGCCCGCCCTACGACTGCACGGCCGTCGCCCGGCTCGAGGCCGCGGGCGCGGTGCTTCTGGGCAAGCTCAACTGCGACGAGTTTGCCATGGGCTCCTCGAACGAGAACTCGGCCTACGGGCCGGTGCGCAATCCCGTCGATCCGGAGCGCGTTCCCGGCGGCTCCAGCGGCGGCTCGGCAGCGGCCGTGGCCGCCAACCTCGCCGTGGCCACGCTGGGAACCGATACCGGCGGCTCCATCCGCCAGCCGGCCAGCTTCTGCGGCGTGGTCGGCGTGCTGCCCACCTACGGCCGCGTCTCGCGCTACGGCCTCATCGCCTTTGCCTCCTCGCTCGACCGCATCGGCCCTCTCGCCTCGAACGTCCGCGACGCCGCCACGCTGCTCGGCGTCATCGCCGGCCACGACCCCAGTGACGCCACCAGTTCCCCGGCTCCCGTCCCCGATTACGCCGCCGAAAGCGACAAGCCCGCCGCAGGGCCTGCGCATCGGCGTGCCCGCCGAGTACTTCGCCGAAGGTCTCGATCCCGAGGTGCGCGCGGCCATCGAAAAGGGCATCGCCGCGCTCGAGGCCGCCGGATGCACCGTCAAGCCGGTCTCGCTGCCGCACACCAAATACGCCGTGCCCACCTACTATCTGGTCGCCACAGCCGAAGCCAGCGCCAACCTCGCCCGCTTTGACGGCGTGCGTTACGGCTACCGCTCGCCCTCGTCCGCCACGCTCTCCGACATGTACTCGCACTCCCGCGACGAGGGCTTTGGCGCCGAGGTCAAGCGCCGCATCTTCCTCGGCACCTATGCGCTCTCGGCCGGCTACTACGACGCCTACTACCTCAAGGCGCAGCAGGTTCGCCGCCTTCTGGCCGAGGAGTTCCTCCGCGCCTTTGCCGAAGTCGACGCCATCGTCACGCCCACCTCGCCCTTCCCCGCGTTCAAGCTCGGCGAAAAGACCGGCGATCCGCTAGCCATGTATCTCGCCGACATCTACACCGTCACCGCCAGCCTGGCTGGCATCTGCGGTGTCTCGGTTCCATGCGGCGCCACCAGGGCCGGCCTGCCCGTCGGCATGCAGGTTCTTGCTCGCCACTTTGGCGAGAGCACGGCTTTCCGCGTGGCGCGCGCCGTGGAGGCAGCGGGAATTTAGGAGTAAGGGCTATGAGCAAGTTTGCAGTGTTCGCGGTTGCGGCTTTGGTGACGACGATAGGCGTAGGACCCTCAGCCAACGCCGCTCCGCGCAAATCCCACACCGTCGTCCTCGGCGCGGTCAAACGCGTGCCCTACTCCAAGGCCGGCGACCCTTCCGGCGCGGCTACCGGCGAGGACGCGCTCAAAGTTCGCGCCCTCCTGGTCGACGGCGTCCTGAAAGAGTGGACCACGGGCGACGCCCACGACGTCACCGATCGCAGCTTTGTCGTGCGCCGCGTCATCCGGCTCAACGACGCGTTGCCCACGGACAAACCCGGCCCCAGCGACAAGGCCAGCCACTGGGTGTGGCAGCGCGGGCCCTGGCTGCTGGTCGATCGCGTGACCGGCCGAGTCACCGCGCTCCGCCTGCCCGACTACGACCCTGGGGTGAGCCAGATAAGCTGGTTCCGCGACTACGCGGCTTACTGCGGCCTCACGCCGAGCGGCAAGAGCCTCTATGCCGTCGTGGCGCAGATCGCCGCGCGCAAGCCCGTTCTGGCCAAAAAGCTCGCGGCCTTCGACGCCGAGAATCACCCCGATCCGGTTTGTGCGCCGCCCGAGTGGCAGCGCGAGCCGCTGCGCATCTCATTTCATCCCACGGGCACGGATGCGGTAAGCTACGACATCGTCCCCGGCTCGGCGGTGCTGGTGGAAGACACGGGCGACGAAGATGAAACGCCTGACGCGGCCCCTGCGAAGTAGCGCGCCACTTCGCCGTGGCGGACAAGTCGGCAGGTCGGCACAACGCCATGGATTCGATCGACGAGCTTTTGCGGCAGGCTGAAGCCGCGCATGGGCACCTGTGCGCGGGGCAGGTTCTCGGTGTGCGCATGGCCCTCGTGGGTCTCGCCCGGCTCGGCATCGCCGATCCGCGCGGAGCTGACCGCAAGCGTCTCGTCACCTACGTCGAAATCGATCGTTGCGCCACGGACGCCATCGCGCTTGTCACCGGCTGCCGTCTGGGCAAGCGCGCACTCAAATTCAGAGACTGGGGCAAGATGGCGGCGACTTTTGTCGATCTCAGCTCAGGCCGCGCCGTCCGCATTGTCGCTCTCGAGGATTCCCGTGAGCTGGCACGCAAGCTCTACCCGCACGAAGAGAACCAGAACCGCCGCCAGTTGCGGGCCTATCGCGAACTGCCGGATGCGCAGCTCTTCCGCGATCAGTGGGTAGGCGTCGCCATTGATCCCGCCGATTTGCCCGGTCACTCGGGCGTCCGTATCATCTGCTCACGCTGCGGCGAAGGAGTGAACTTCGGGCGGTTTGCACTTGTGAATGGAAAGTCGCTTTGCCTCTCCTGTGCCCGCCCGGAACTTCGATACTGGAAGCCTGCCGCGCCGGACGAATAAGCCCGGTCGCCGCCGCTCGGGCGCCGCTCTTCTTTCCACCAGTGGTAAAGCACCCAGACCATAAAACCGACGGCAAGACTTACGGGAATCAGCCACAGCGTCTGCTCATGGATTTCCACCGTCATGGAGACGATTCCTCTTTCTGGCCTCCGGCGAGCTGTGGGTCATTCATCACACGCACACCCGGAGGACCTCGTGCATCCAGATGACGCCCTTTCCTGTAAGGAACGAGTAGACAATTTGTAAGGGATTTATTAAGACCGGAAGGTGGGTCACCCGGCCCCTGCCGGTGCCCGCCCTCCTTGACACCGAACCCGCCGCGCATTTCTTATCTTTATTAGGTGTTCTTTTGGCAATCCGGGCGGAACGAACGGGTGCAAACCTCGTTCCTTGCGTCTGGGTGCCAGTAGGGATGCTGTGTCGAACAGGAAGTATGCGGCAGTTGGGTTGCGTGATGCGTGCGGGCAGGACGGGAATCCCGTTCCGGCTCCCGTTACCGGACCCTCCTTCCAAAGCCCGGGCCGGAGAAGACTGAGGCCAGGGAACCTTTCCCGGAGACAAATCTGTTGTCAGGCGCCGGCGGCAATGGCCGGGTAAGCCTGCGCCCTGAATCCGGCCAGCGCCGGCCGTGAGGGCGAGTAAGGGAAGCAAGCCAACAATGAATGTACCCACGAGTTTTGCATTTTGGGCGGCAGCGCCCGCCCCGGGAGCAGGCGGCGGCTTATCCATGCTACTGCCCATCTTGCTGTTTATTCCGCTGCTCTATTTGCTGATGATCCGCCCGCAACAGAAGAAGCAAAAACAGTGGCAGCATATGCTCAACAGCATCAAATCCGGCGACCGCATCACAACCGCGGGAGGAATTCGCGGCACTATCCTCTCCATCAAGGACGATTCCATTGTGATTCGTGTCCCTCCTGACAACCTCAAGCTTGAAGTGGCCAAGAGTGCGATTGCCTCGGTCACTCAGGAGGACGCTTCGAACTCTTAAGGCCCTCCGGGCTTTGATTTTTTGGACTAGAGAAACGAATCAATGAAAAAGAATCTCAAAAACAAGATTGCCCTGATCATTGCGGTTCTTCTGATCTGCCTCTATGGAATCTTCGGAATCCCATCGGGGATCAGCGGAAAGGCGCTACTGAGCGCCATTTCCAGCCGGATTCATCTCGGCCTCGATCTGCAGGGCGGTGCACACCTGATCCTGCAAGTGCAGGTGTCGGAGGCGGTGAATGCCGAAACCGACAACTCCATGCAGGAGATCCAGCAGGACCTGAAAAAAGCCAACCTGACCTTTTCTCAGGTGTACAAACCCGATCCCAACAAGCCGGATGTCATTCGCATCGAGGGCACCTCACCGGCGCAAACCGACGCTGTCAGACTCGTTGCTCGGTACCGCCAAGTATGCCAATGAATACGACGTCTCCGGCGGTTCCGACAACAACTGGACGATGACCATGAAGCCGCTCTTCGAGAGCGACCTCGACAAGCGCACGGTCGACGAGGCCATCGAGACCATTCGCGACCGCGTGGATGCGCTGGGCGTGAGCGAACCGCTGATCCAGGAGTACGGCCTGGGCGCGAACCAGGTTCTGGTGGAGTTGCCGGGCGTCAGCGACCTGGACCAGGTGAAATCAATCATCCGGTCCACGGCCCGGCTTGAGATTCATGCCGTCGACGGCGGCCCGTTTCCCAGCGAAGACGCGGCGCTGCAAAGCGTGAACGGCGCGCTTCCGCCGAATGAGGAGATTCTGCCCTTCTCGGGTGATCTGGGCGGTTCAAACGGCACCTCCTACTACATCCTCGAGCGCTCCTCCATCGTAGCCGGCAGCGATTTCCGCTCTGCCCAGCCGGGCGTGAATTCCAACACAGGGCAAAGAACGGTGAACTTCACCCTCACCGACGAAGCCGGCGACAAGTTCTGGGACTACACCAGCGCCAACGTCGGCCGGAACATGGCCGTGGTGATGGGCGGTACGGTGCGCGAGGTAGCGGTCATCAAGGGCGCGATCCGCGATCAAGGCCTGATCGAGGGCGGCTTCACCCAGAACGAAGTGATGGAACTCTCCAAGCTGCTGCGCACCGGCGCGCTGCCCGCTTCGCTCAATTACATTGAGGCCAGCACCGTGGGCGCGACGCTGGGCGCCGATTCCATCCGCGAAGGCGTTACTGCAGCCATTGTCGGCATCGTCGTCGTCATGGCCTTCATGCTCATTTACTACAAGGGCTCGGGCATCAACGCCGATCTGGCATTGATCTTCAACCTGATCATTCTGCTGGGCATTATGGGACTCTCCAGCGCGATTTCCGAGCGCTTCGGGCGGCGGAGGCTTGGTGCTCACGCTCACCTTGCCCGGCATTGCCGGAGTCATTCTCACCATCGGTATGGGCGTGGATTCGAACGTGCTGATCTTCGAGCGCATCCGCGAAGAGATTCGCGCCGGCAAGGCGCCTTCGGCGGCCGTGGACCAGGGCTTCGCCCGCGCGTGGGTCACGATTGTTGATACCCACGTCACCACCATCGTCTCGGCGGCGATTCTGTTTATGTTTGGCACCGGTCCGGTAAAGGGCTTTGCCACCACATTGACCGTCGGTCTTGCGGCCAATCTGTTCACGGCCGTCTTTGTCTCGCGCGTGATCTTCGAGGCGCATTTGAACAAGTTGAAAGCCGGCGAGATGGTTTCGATTTAGAGCCAGTGATTCGGCAGTAGGAGAAAACAAGAAGTGGAATTCTTTCGCAACGTAAATGTGAACTGGCTGGGATGGAAGTGGTACTTCCTCGCCTTTTCCATGATCTTCAGCGTGGCCGGCATCGTGAAGATGAGCTGGAACTGGTCGCACATCGGCAGCCCGGTTCCGCTGGGCGTGGATTTTCGCGGCGGCACGCAGGTGGATGTGCAGTTTCGCAGACCCCTGACATCACCGCCATCCGCCATGCCATCGACGCGGCGGGCGTGAAGGACGCGAGCATTCAGACCTTCGGGGCGGCAGCCGATCATCAGGTGCTCATCAGCCTGCCCGAAGAGACCAACGAGGCCGCGCTCGACATGGGCCGCCAGCAGATCGAATCGGCGCTGCAGGCCCACTACAACAACTACTTCAACCCCAACACCGGGGTGAAGGTCGACGTGGTCGGTCCCACGGTGGGCCATCAGTTGGAGAAGCAGGCCACGCTGGCCACGCTCTACTCCATGGCTCGGCATGCTGGTCTATCTCTGGTTCCGCTTCCAGTTGATCTACGGCGTGGCCGCGGTGGTCGCCTGCTTCCACGACACGCTGATCACCGTCGGCGCCTTCGCGCTCACCGGCCGCGAGATCAGCCTCACCGTCATCGCCGCCATCCTCACCCTGGTCGGCTACTCGATGAACGACACCATCGTCGTCTTCGACCGCATCCGCGAGAATCTGCGCCTGAGCCGCCGCGAGCCGCTGCCCGACCTGGTGAATCGCAGCATCAACCAGACCCTGAGCCGGACCGTGCTCACTTCGGGCCTCACCTTTCATCACTGTGCTTTCGCTGTTTATCTTTGGCGGCCAGGTGCTGAACGGTTTCTCGTTTCGCTCTGGTGGTGGGCATTCTCATCGGAACTTATTCATCCATTGCCGTGGCCGCCCCCATGCTGGTGGCCTGGCAGGAGTGGCGCGCCGAGAAAAGGCAGGGCCGCCTCGCTGCCCGCCGCGAGAAGGTCGAAGGGTTGAAAACCGCATGAACGCGCGCCTCGATTTGTGCACGAATTCTCAATCGAATGCCTTCTTGCCGGAGGTCCGCAGCAGAGGCCTGCGGGCCGGTTCCAGCCGGCACTTTGGACACTTGAAAGTTGCACCAGTTTTGCAGCACTCTTTGCAGTGGGAGCGCAGTTCTGATAAGGTTTACTCGCTCCTTTGCGAGTATTTTTCCGTCGGGAACAATTCCCCCTCCCGCGGTGTCTAAAATAGGAGTAACCAAACCCGATCTCCGAGGCTGGCCATGTTTGAAGACTCCACATTCGAATCCGCGAGAAGGATCAAGACCAAGAGCGGCCGCTGGATGCTGGTTACAGGCGGCATCAATGCTGCGATCCTCGTTCTGTTGATTCTGATTCCGCTGATCTATCCTGAGGCGCTCCCGACATGCGCTGATGGCAACGGTTTTGACGGTGCCGCCCCCTCCACCGCCTCCGCCACCTCCGCCGCCTCCGCCTGAAGTGCACGTGGTCCACGTGCAGTCGGAGATGATGAACAATCAGCTCACGGCGCCTACGAGGATTCCGCACAACATTGAGATGGTGTCGCAGAAGGAAGCGCCGCCTTCGAGCTTTGGCGTGGCCGGCATGGAAGGCATGGGCGGCAGCGGCGGCGTCATGGGCAGCTTGTTTGGCAGCGGCAATGCTCCCAAGGTGAAGGCCGCGGCCCCCAAGAAGGTGAACATCTCTGCCGGCGTGGCCGTGGGCATGCTGATTCAGAAAACCATACCCATCTATCCGCCCATCGCCAAGGCGGCCCGCGTCCAGGGCACGGTGGTTCTGCAGGCCACCATCTCCAAGCAGGGAACCATCGAGGATCTGCACGTCGTCAGCGGACCGGCCATGCTGCAGCAGGCGGCGCTGGATGCCGTGAGGCAGTGGCGCTACAGGCCCTACCTGCTCAACAATGAGCCGGTCGAAGTCGAAACCACCGTCAACGTGATCTTCACCCTGGGTGGGTGATGTACTTTCCGGCTCCCTGCCGCATCTTTGGCAGGGAGCATTGCTTTTGACTCGAATGCGAATTCCCAATGGGCCGCATTCCTTCGAATTCAACCTCCCGCCGCGGCGGGTTCAATGCAGTCCAAAAGAATCTCCTTAGGAGGAACGATTCAGTGATTCTCGCTCAGCTCGCACATTTCGCTTCGCACACGGTCAACAGTCTTGCCTTGTTCCAGGATGAAGGCCAGACCGTCGGCTTCAGCCCCCTGGGACTGTGGAATCACATGGCATGGATGGCTCGCACCGTGGCCATCATCCTGTTCATCGAGTCGGTCTGGTCGCTGGCCGTCATGATCGACCGTTACCTGTACTTCTCCGCCGCCCGCAAGCAGTCGCGCGAGTTCGCGCCCAAGGTGGCCGGCGCGCTGAAGGACAGCAAGCTCGAAGAAGCCATCAAGATCGCCGACCGCAACAAGAAGTCGCATCTGGCTGAAGTTGTCACCGCCGGCTTGCAGGAGTTCCGCGCCTCGTCCGGCACGGCGACTGAGGAAACCATCGCCAGCGCGGGCCGCGCCCTCGAGAGGGCTGAGGCCATCGTGCACGCCAAGCTCAAGAGGGGCCTGTCGGTTCTGGCCACCATCGGCTCCACGGCTCCTTTCGTCGGGCTGTTCGGCACCGTCGTCGGCATTCTGCACGCATTCGACGCCATCGCCACGCAGAAGATCGCCGGCATCGGCGCCGTCGCGGGCGGCATCTCTGAGGCTTTGGTCACCACGGCGTTCGGCCTGCTCGTGGCCATCCCCGCCGTCATGGCCTTCAACTACTTCACCGGACGCGTCGAGGCTTTCGACGTGGAGATGGACAACTCCTCGAGCGAGCTGGTGGACTACTTCATCAAGCAGAGCCACAAGCGCTAAGAGCGAAGCGGCTTGGCTCGAGCGGGATTCTTCGCGGGCGGAAGGCCTGAATCTCTTCCGCCCCGCGCTTTGATCCTCGCGCGGGTTGCTTGACTTCCGGCAAGGCCGGACCGGATCCGGCATAAAATTCAAACGCACGGAGCCCACACAATGGGAATCGCGGTTCGCGACGAAGGCAAAAAGGTAAATTCCAACATCAACGTCACCCCCATGGTGGACGTGATGCTGGTGCTGCTCATCATCTTCATGGTCATCACCCCCATGTTGCAGAACAAGGTGGCCGATCGACATGGCCAAGGTGGATAACCCACCAAATGCCGGATGCCGACAAGGAAGACGCCATTGTCGTCGCTGTCACGCGCGACGGGGCGGTCTACCTCGGCCAGAACAAGGTCGATCCCGCGGAGCTCGGCAGCCTGGTGCGCGACAAGCTGGCGGACAAGACCGACAAGACGATCTATGTCCGCGCGGATGCGCGCGCGCAGTACAAGGCGGTTGAAGACGCCATCGACGATGTGCGCACGGCGGGCGTGGAAGAAGTCGGCTTGTTGACGCAAAGACGGGAAGGCAATCAGATCGGCGGCGAGTGACGCTCGCAACGGATTGTCTGTGCAACGATTTTGAGGAAACGAGGAGTTTAAGCCATGGCAATGTCTATGGGTGGGTCCGGCGGCAGCATGTCGGAGATCAACGTGACGCCGATGATCGACATTCTGCTGGTGCTGTTGATCATCTTCATGGTCATCGTGCCGGTGACCCCCAAGGGTCTGGATGCGCTGGTGCCCCAGCCGCCCAAGAATCCGCAGCAGCAGCAGCAGCCGAACGACCGCACCATCGTGGTTCAGGTTCTCTATCGCCCCGGCCAGACCCCGGCGTACAAGATCAACGAGACCGATGTGAACCATGCCGATCTGCTGGCCAAGCTGACTGAGATCTATGCCAATCGCGCCGAGCGCGTGATGTTCGTCAAGGGCGACGACGATGTGAACTTTGCCTATATCGCCGACGTCATCGATATCGGCAAGGCCGCCAACGTGGACCACATCGGGTTGATGACGCCCAAGATTCAGGCCGGCCAATAGGCTGGCTGTGTCCGGAGGCACTTGATCCGGACGCGGGAAAGAGTACAATTTTTTTGCCCTGGCTGCGGTACTTCTGCCCGCACGCCGGCTGCTGAGTTTCCAGGCACGGCCTGCAGGCCCAAGCCTGAAGGAGAAGGATACGAACATGAATGGACCCGCACGTTTTTGGGCGCTCGCGGTGACTTTGACCGGCATGGTGCTTTCCATGAGCGGGTGCAACCAGCTTCTAGCCCGCGATCAGTTGAACAAGGGATGCGACGCCTACAAGAGCCGGTCACTACGATGAGGCGATCGAGCATTTCCAGAAGGCCACCGAACTCGATCCCAAGCTGCCCATGGCGAAGACCTACCTGGCCACGGCGCTGGCGCAGAATGTAGCCCCGGGAGTGACGACGCCCGACAACCTGAAGACCGCCAACCAGGCCATCGACATCTTCAAGGAGGTTCTGGCCCAGAATCCCAACGATGTCAACAGCATGAAGCAAATCGCGGGCATTTATTTCAGCATCAAGGACATGGACGATGCCGAGGCATGGCAGAAGAAGGTTCTCGACGTCGATCCCAACGATCCCGAGGCGGCCTATACCATCGGCGTCATCGACTGGAAAAAGGCGCACCAGAACAAGCTGAACGCGCTGCAGGCCGCCGGCCTCAACGACGACGGCAAGGGCAATGTGAAGGCTCCCAAGAAGGTGATGGAGCCGCTGGCCCAGGAGAACGCGCCGCTCGTCGACGAGGGCCTGAAGTACCTCACCATGGCCGTCAACGATCGCCCCAATTACGACGACGCCATGCAGTACCTGAACCTGATCTACCGCAACAAGGCGGACGTGGACTACGGCAACGCTGCCGCGGTCACCGAGGATCTGGCGATGGCCGAGGACTGGACCGCGACAAGGCCATGGACACGCGCAAGGCCAACGAGCAAAAGAAGAATCAGGGCCCCGGCGGCATCACCATGGATAACAGCGGCCAGATGCACTAGCCGTTGCGATTTCCTGTGGCATCGACACCAGACGGCCTCTGCTCTTGGCGGAGGCCGTTTTTCTCTGGTCCGAATCTCAACTGTTCCGAGGTGTTCCTTTGATCCGAGCTTCCCGCATCACGCGAATCATTGCGCTCCTGTCTGCTTGTTTCGTGTTTTCCGTTGTCTCCTCAACTGCTCAGCCAGCTCCCGGAGAAATGCCTCATCCTTCCGCGATGCGCGCCGTCCAGTCATCCGGCGGCTTCGTCGCCACCGACGATCGTGAAACCCTTGAGGTGACGGTTTGCGGGGATTCCCTGATCCATGTCACGGGGCGGCCCGTGGGAGCGCCGCCAGCCGCGGAGTTCCAGCCGTGGATGCTTGCGTTGGCTGAAACCTGCCCCGGCGCGGCTTTCCAGTTCAGCGAAGCCAATGGCTCGGCCAGCATTGCTACTGCTCGGCTCACGGTTTCCTTGTCTGAGGTTGATGGCAATCTAACCGTCCGTACCGCACAGGGCGGGGAACTGCTGCACGAACGGTCGAACCTGCCGCGCACCTATCGCCCCTCTGAGGCGCCCGGGCTTTTCCATATCGAGGACCGCTTCGGCCCCGACGCCACTGAGGCGCTTTACGGGCTTGGCCAGCATCAGAGCGGGATGTTCAACTATCGCGGCAGCGTCGTTGAGCTGGGCCAGAATAATACTGACGTTGCCATTCCCCTCGTCGTCTCCAGCAAGGGATACGCCATCCTTTGGAACACGGCCTCGTTCAGCTACTTCGACAATCGCTTCCCGCTGGAAATGAATCTGGAAGTCGATGGCCGCGCCTCAGGTCGACTACTACATCCTCTACGGCCCGCAGATGGACTCGATCATCCACCTCTACCGGTCCATGACCGGCCACGTCCCGCTCTTCCCCGAGTGGGCCTACGGCTTCTTCCAGTCCAAGGACCGCTACAGGACCCAGGCCGAAATCCTCTCCATCGCGGCCGAATACCGGGCGCGCCACCTGCCCCTCGACGCCATCGTGCAGGATTGGTTCTGGTGGAACCCCGGCGGCAAGGGCGACCCGGTCTACAACTCCGGCTACACCGATGTTCCCGCCGAATTGAAGACTCTCCACGACGAGCACGTTCACGCCATGATCTCGGCTTGGGCTCTGATGGATTCCACCAGCGAGAATTTCAAGCAGATGGTCCAGAAGGGCTTTGAGATTGATGACACGCAGGCCTACGACCCCTCCAATCCCGCCGCCAGAGACTTCTTCTGGAGCCAGTTTGTGGGCAAGCTTTTCGCCCAGGGTTGGGACGCCTTCTGGCTCGACAGCTCTGAGCCCGAAGAGGCCTGGCCGCACATCGGCGACGCCGTTCTCCGCGACAAGCAGCTCCACATCGGCAGCGGCCTGGAGTACACCAACGTCTTCCCCCTTGAGCACACGGCCGGCGTCGAGGCACATTGGCTGCAGACAAACCCCGGCAAGCGCGTCTTTCTGCTCACTCGCTCGGCGTTCATGGGCCAGCAGCGCGTCGGCGCCGCGGTCTGGTCCGGCAACGTCTACAGCAGTTGGTGGGCGTTGCGCCGCCAGGTCCCTGCGGGCCTCAATTTCGCGCTCTCCGGCAACCCTTACTGGACCACCGACATCGGCGGCTACCATCCGCTTAACTACGCGCAAACTCTGCCGCCGGGCTATCAGGAGCTCTACGCGCGCTGGTTCGAGTTCGGCGCTTTCTGTCCCGTCTTCCGCACCCACGGTCATCGCGACCACAACGAGCTCTGGACCTACGATCAGGTCTTTCCCACGCTGGTTGCCGTCGATCGCCTGCGCTACCGCCTTTTGCCCTACATCTACTCATTGGCCTGGAAGGTCACCAGCGACGACTACACCATTCAGCGCCCGCTGGTGATGGACTTCCGCGAAGATCCCGCGACTTTCGAGATCGGCGACCAGTTCATGTTCGGGCCTGACCTTCTCGTCAGCCCGGTCCTCACCGAGCACGCCACTTCTCGCTCGGTTTATCTGCCGGCGGGAACCGGGTGGTACGACTTCTGGACCGGCGAACGCACTACAGGCGGATCATCGCTCTCGGCTCCGGCGCCGCTCGACCGTATTCCTCTCGATGTGCGCGCGGGATCCATCCTGCCCCTCGGCCCGGTAATCGAATACGCCGGCCAGGCCACCGATCCCATCGAGCTGCGCATCTACCCCGGCGCCGATGCCGACTTTACGCTCTACGAAGACGAGGGCGACAGCGATCGCTATGAGAAGGGCGCGCACGCCACCATCCCCATCCATTGGGACGATGTCGCACACACCATTACGCTCGGCGACCGCCAAGGCAGGTACCCCGGCATGACACCGGACCACACCTTCAATGTCGTGATTGTCTCTTCAGGTCACGGTGTTGGCCCGGACGCGACGGCCGCGCCCGACAAGACTATCCACTACGCCGGTTCGAAAACTTCGGCGAATTTCTAGAGCGGTTCCACAATTCACGTGCCCTTTCCGGCGTCTTGCAAGGTGGCTCTTTCTTGATGAAAAAGCCACTTGGCGGTTGCGGACCTGGGTATGGCAATTGTGGAACCGCTGTAATCGGATGTAGGGTGGGCGCCGCTTATTGCCCGCCCTGCTTCAGAATCTGCTCGGCGAGATAGTTGCGCACCTTGGCGCCGTCCGTCAGCGTCTCGAGATACGCGGTCTGAAGCAGTTGCTTCTGGCTGTCGTGGAGCGACTGGTGAATGGCCTGCTGCACGCGTGGATCGTTCAACTCCCGCTGCCCTGCGGGCTCGCGCGAAATCAGCTTGTAAATGGCGTAGCCGGCGATTTTGTGTCCTGAGTCGTATTCCGGAAGCACGTCGGTGAACTGATCCGGCTTGAGTTTGCTGATCGCGTCGTAGACCGCCGGATCGGCGCGCAATTGCGACTCGCGCACAAATCCCATGTCGCCGCCGTTCGATGCGGTGTTGGGATCCTCTGAGACGTTCATCGCCACGGTCGCGAAATCCACGCCGCTCTCCAGCTGGCTGTGCGCAGCCTCGATTTTCCTCTTGGCGTCGCCGTCGCTCGATGCCTTCTCGCCTTGCAGATTTGGCGATTGCTGTGCGGGCGCGGTGGTCACCACGATCTGCGCCAGATGATATTGCGGCTCGATCAGGTTGAAGTCCGCCTTGTGCGCCGCGTAGAAAGCAGCAATCTGCGCGTCGGTGATGTTGATCTTCGACTCGATCTCTTTATTCATCAGCTTGGTTTCGGTCAACTCCGCGCCGAATGTCGCGCTTGAAGTCGTCCAGCGACAGGTTGCGCTGCTTCAGCAGGTTGTTGAACTGATCCTCCGTATAGGGCGCCTTGATCTCCGTCAGCTTCGCGTTCACGTCTTCGTCGCTGGCGGTCAGGTTCAGCTTGGCGGCGTGCTGCTGCAGAATCTCGTCCTGGATCATCTGGTGCAGAACGCTCAGCCGCCGGATGTCGGCCTCCTGAGGCGACGGTTTTTGCGGGTTGTCTCCCAGGCTGATCTGGTAATTCCTGCTCGAGATCGGCGCGCAGAATCTCCTTGCCGTTCACCGTGGCCACCACGTCGGCTGAAGGCGAGCGATGGCAGCCGGCCAGAGCGGAAAACAAGACGCCGCTGACGATTGCAACGGCGGCAAAAACGGCGCGTATTCGAAAAATCGATGAGACTTGCAAGCTGATCTCTCCTGTGGGGATTCGCAAAACCCCCGGCAATCAAGGATAAATCCCGATACCGGCGCGGCGGATAGTCCCCGAACTGCGTTATTTACTCGGCGCCTGCCGCCGCTGAAGCTGCCGGAGCGCGCTGCGGCCGGTGGGAGGCTGCTCGCCCGCGGCGCGCAGGGCGCGGTCGATCGACCATCCATAGCTGATCCTCGGGCACAGCGCCGCCGTTCACCTTCTCGCCGTTCACATAGACCGCCGGCGTTCCGTCAATCCCCAGATCCTCGGCCAGCTTGGCCGAGGCTCGCACCTGCGTTTCATCCTGTTTGGCGATGCAGGCGTTGAGGACGGTCTCGTCGAGCTTGCCCAGCGTGGCCTCCTGCCGGGCGATGCGGTCCAGCGCGGCAAAGCTCTTCGCCGGATCGCGGTCTTCGCCCGTGATCTCCTCCCCGTGAGCGTGCAGGTAGTCCACGTAGGTCCAGTAAACGTCGCCGCTCTGCGCCGCCAGGCAGTTGGCATCCACGGCCGCGTGCATCGCCCAGGGGTGCAGTTCCGTCAGCGGATCGTCCTTGTAGACGAACCGCACCAGGTCCTTGTAGTGGTCGAGCGTGGCCGGAAACAGTTCCTGGTGCATGCGCGCGCAGAAAGGGCATTCCAGATCGTCGAAGTTGACCACCGTCACCTTGGCGGCCGGATTGCCCCGGATGGGGCGCCCCGCGATGGGGATGGCGTCGGCCGGATCCTTCGTCAGATCGAACGTATCCAGGTGGGCCAGCTTGGTGTTGTCGGTCGAGATCAGGAAGTTGACCACCTGCGACTTGGAGCCGTGCGTGATGGTGATGGGCAGCGTCTCATAGCCCGCAAACTGGCTGGGCTTCGCGCGCCAATGCTGATCGTCACGTCCGGCGGGCATGTCGTATTGGGAGCGGACCAGAACCTCAATGCGGCGGTCGAGCGCAGGATCGGGCCCCGAAGGCGGAGTGCTCTGGGCCTTGCAGCCTGCGGTCAGGCCGAGAACCAGCAATCCGGCCAAAAAACGAAAGTGCGGCAATGTGATTTCCTCTCAGGAAAGGATACTCCAGCAGGGCGCTTACGCGCCCTGCGCCGATTCGATTTCCTGGCCGTAATGGATGGACACTCGGCGCGGCGAAAAGCAACCGCAATCATGCTGTCAGCGATCGATTTTCGCTCCTGACTGCGGAAAGCTGGCCGACCATCGCCACATGAGAACTGACCGCTGATAACTGATCCGAACCTGTCTTAATACGCCGGCGGCAGCGTGGGATCGCGGAAGACCGAGTTGGCGCGGCGGATGTCGCCCACGCCTCCGAAGTTGGCCAGCGTAAAGCTGTAGAGCCACTGTGTCTCGTCGCGGCTGGTTGAGCCCACCGTGCCCAGCTCGAAGCGCCGGTAGCCGAGGGTCAGGCCGCAGCAGTTCCAGTTGTAGACCGCCTGCACGCCGCCGTATTGCACCTCGTGCTGCACAAAGTCGTAGCCGCCGTTGACCGCCAGGTTGAATCCGCTGCCGCTCGGCTTGCCGATCTCCAGGAACGGCTGCAACTGCTGGCTCTTGATGCGCCGAAGCATGCGCCGCTGCTGTTGCTTGTTCGTCCACGGCGTTCAGCAGCGCGTGGCCGATGCCCAGCGTGGTGCGGCCAAAGCTGTAGCCGGCGAAGAGATTGTTCGCGGCAATATGCCCGCGTATGGTGTCGTAGTCCAGGTCCCACTGGACGCGCAGGTTGTCGATGGCCTCAAAGCGGATGCGCGAAACGATCGGCGCAATGTTGCGCGGCGAGGTCAGAAAGGTCGGCGCCATCAAGTCCAGCGTCGCATCGAAGACATTGCGCCGGCCGGGAATGAGCGCGCCGCCAAAGTTGGGGTCGATGAAGTACTCCTGCGCAATCTGCCAGCTCGCCCACTCGCGCGGCGCTTTCGGGCACGCTTGTGCCGGTTCCGTCTTCATCGTCGTCGGCCTTCGCATCGTTGCCGGTTGCGCAGGGCCGCTCGCCGGTCGGCCGCAGATAAAACCGCTGCGTGAGCGAGAAGCCGGCTTCATTCACATCGGTGGCGATGTCGGTGGTGTCGAACAGGAGCACGTTGCGGGCCTTCGCGCCGATTCCGCCCACATACCGGTAGTTCAGCTCCGGCTCGATCACGTGGCGCAGCTCCCGATGCCAGAAGGGAAGCTCGAAATCGCGCTCCAGCGCGGGCGGACGGATGTCGATCGAAGCTTCAAGGTCCGTGCGGTTGAGCGCGCTGTGACTGATCGTCGGAACACGTGACGGGCCGGTCAAGCTGGGAGTCTGGCTGATGGTGTAAGCGGTGTCGCGCAGCGCGACTTCAGGCACGAAGCTCCATCCTCCGGCCGTGAACGGCATGGAAAGATGCGGATAGAAGTCCAACCGTCCCACGTTGCGCGAGTGGAAGAACGGCTCGGAGCGGTTCAGATAGCCCAGCGACGATCCCAGTCCCCAATAGAGCGGTGAGCTCCCCAGCGGCCGGTCCAGCACGTCGTAGCGGAGCAGAGGCAGGCGCAGAATCTTCACTTCGTTGCCGTTCGTGGTGCTGGCAAAGGATTGGAAGCGGTCCAGCCAGACCGACGGCATCATGCCGTTGTGATTATGCGTCAGCACCACGTCGCTCGCCACCTGGGAGCTGATGGCCTGCGAGTAGTTGTCGTCGAAGACCAGCCGGTAGACATAGCTCGACAGGTATTCCGTGGCGCCGGCGACGCGAGTCGCAGGCGACAGATCCTTGCGTCCCAGCACGCGTCACATCCACTCCGCCCTGGTTCACGAGCTCATAGCTCACCGTGGCCGGTCTGGCGTCGATACGGTCGACTGGCTCTTCGACTGCCGCGGTCGAGCAGCGCATTCCAGCGCGCGGTCAGGTGGTCGAGTCCCGGGCCTTTGTAGCGGAAGTCGCCGTTGGGCGCCCATCCGCGCTTGCTGTAGTACTCCGCGCCCACCACCATGTCCATGCTGCGGTTGATGACCCAGTACACCTGCTCGCCAAGAGTGTAGCCGCGAATCGAGGATCCATTGCTGATCACCGGCGTCAGCAGCCCGCTCACCCGGCCCGTCTCATTGGCCGGATGATGCAGATAGGGCAGATAGAAGATCGGTACGCCGAGAAACTCGAAGAACGCATTCGAGGTCGATGCCTTGTCGTTGTCCAGGCTGATGGAGTGCGCGATGATCCGCCAGTCGGGATGAGGCAGCCGGCAGTTGGTGATCGAGCCATCGATCATCTTGTATTCGCCCTCGCCCGTCTGCAGCAGCACGCGGCCCGAAAACAGCAGCGGGGTCGGCGTCGAGTACACCACCGTGTGCCCCAGTCGTGCGCACGCCCTGCGAGCCGCTCACGTTGTAGAAGCGCGCGGTGTGCATGTTGAGCCGCATGTCGCCGTGGGTGGCGTTGATGAGCACGTCGTCGGGCCCGCCGGAAAGCTGCAGATGGCCATCGGCTTCCAGCTCGGTCGTCTTCCGGTTGTAGACCACGTTGTCGGCGCGAATCACGTAATCGCGGTAGTGAACCACCACATCGCCGGTCAGGGTCAACGTATCGCCGGCCCACTCCTGGCGTTTCGCCTCCCACTCGACCGGCGTTCCGGTTTCAGGCGCCGGCTCCGGCCTGGCTACGGGCACCAGTTCCTGGCCGGGATCGTCGGGCAGCGCATCGGAAGACGGAGCCGCAGCGCTCGCTGCGGCGCTGCTCGTCTCACTTTGCGCCGAGGGTAACGCGTTGGTCAACACTTGAGTGGCCTGTGCGCCCAGTTGCAGGTGACAGACGGCCAGCAGCGTGATACATACTAAGTTACGAGGACGCATCCCAAGTCCATGACCGGTGTAAGGCTCAGCATAGCAAAGCCGGCTGCATGGATTAAGATATGGGCCACGCTGCTCTGGTAACTTACAAAATCCCGGTCGATCGCACACAGACGGGTTCAAAGCCCGTGGTGGCATCTGCCTTTCTCCGCAATCTCCTTTCCTTGGTTGAAAAAAAACGGCACGCGCATGGTTTCGATCGAAGTTCGTGCAACGGCGCGGGTGAATTGGGTTGTGCATTCCGGCAGTTAGGACGTGCCCCATTGGAGAGGGGACAAAAAGGAATTTGAGCACATCGGCGAAGGCAGCAACTCTCTTTCCGGAATGGAAGCAGGAAATTAACCGGCGGGTCGCCGCCCATATGAGCCACAAAACGTCTTCGACGACCAGATCCACGGCTGCAGAGGAAAGCCGGCCGGCTCGTGCCAGCCGTGCCGCGCAGGCCGCCGCGCGCGTAGCCGAGCGCTATGCCCATGCTCCCAGCTACAGCGCGATGCTGGCCGATGAGGCTCGCGCCGCGGTGCTTGCCGCTGAAGCCGCGTCGAAGGCAGCACAGGAGGCGCAGGCCGCCGTGCAGTACATGCTCGAAGGTCTCGAGGCTGCCTCAACGCCCGAACTTGTCCGGCAGCGCGAAGTCGTAGCGTCGTCGGCGCCCGCGCCGCCGGAGACGCCGGGACCTTTCATCTTTGACGAAAGCCCGCTGTCTTCTTCCAGCATTCAGCCGGAGCAGGCTGCACGGCTGGCCGACTCTGCCCCACAGCGCGTCGAAAACCGGCTCTTGCGGGGATCTCCTACGCAGGCTGCCGAAACGCCTGAAGAGCTTCGCGGCGCCGCCCAGCCGATTTACGCCAATCTCATTCAGTTCCCGCGCGAGATGGTGGCCACGCGCAAAATGCGTCCGCGGCGCGCCGAGGGCCCCTTGGCTGCCGCGCTGCCTCAAGCGCAGTTGAGCATCTTCGAGGTTGACCCCGGCAGCGTCTCGACCCAGCCCGCGCCTGCGGTCGACGAGCCTGCCGCGCCGGTGTGGATGCGCGCGGAGTTTGCCAGCATCGAAGCGGAGCCGCGGCCGGAGGGGGTTCTTCTCGAAGATCTCAGCGCCCCGGGATCATCAGTCTGAGCCCATCCAACTTGCGCCTTTGAGCCGCCGTTTGATGGCTCTCGTTGTCGACGCCAGCCTCGTTCTCGCGGTGTTTCTGTCGGTTGCAATGCTGTTTGCTTCTCACGCGAGGCAAATGCCCGGCCTCCGCACCGTCGAGCTGGGCGTAGCGCTTGCCGTGCTCGCCATCGGCGCCGCTTATCAAACGCTGTTCCTCGCGCTGGCCAGGGCCACGCCGGGCATGAGGTACGCCGGCATCGCGCTCAGCACATTCGATGGCCACAACCCCAGCCGCGCACAGCGATGCGGGCGTCTTATGGCGCTACTGCTGTCGGTCTTGCCGCTGGGCCTGGGACTGGTCTGGGCGCTCTTCGACGACAGCCACCTCACGTGGCACGATCGCCTGTCGAAGACCTATTTGCGCAAGCGGTGACGGCTTCGGCCGTTCCACTCTCCGCCGCGCTCCTTTGCCATCAAGCCGGGAGAACTTGTGGTGCAAGGGCACTTGGCATATACTTATGTATATGCCAAGACGGAGTGCCTATGCCGAGAACAGCCAAAATCTTCATGAACAATCGCAGCCAGGCGGTTCGCCTTCCGAAAGAGTTCCAATTCGCCACTCGAGAGGTGTTCATCCGCAAGCAGGGTGACGAGGTGGTTCTTTCTCCCCGTCCGAAGGACTGGTCTGAATTCTTCAGTTCGGAGGCTGCCGCGTCCAAGGAGTTCATGAAAAATGTGGAGAAGTTACCCGTTCAGGAGCGCAAAATCTGATGCTCCGTTTCATGCTCGACACCGACACGTCATCCTACATCATGAATCGATCCAGTCTTGGCGCAATCCGAAGGCTGCAATCGGAAGCGGTAGGCGATGTGTGTATTTCCGCGATCAGCCGATCCGAACTCGAATATGGCGTTGAAGTGTCGCCACGACGGGACAAGGACAGGCGATCTCTCGACATTTTTCTGCGCCATATTGAGGTGTTGGATTTTCCAAGCGACGCGGCCCTCGATTATGCGCAAATTCGCGCATTCCTCAAAGCGCGCGGGAGATTGATTGGCGCAAACGATTTGCTGATTGCTGCCCACGCCCGCTGCCTGGGACTGACGCTCGTGACCAATAACACGCGAGAATACCTGCGCGTGCCAGGGCTTAAAGTTGAGAACTGGGCTTAGCTCAAAATCGCAATCTCACGCAGACCCCGCCGTCCATCAACCTCAGCTGCCCAGCGCCCGCAGCGCGCTCACGCCTGCGCCGATCAGCGCGGTTTCGTCGTCCGGAGGCAGGATTTCCAGCGAGAAGCTCTGCAGCGGGCTCATGCGCACCATGGTTTCCAGGTGGCTGCGCAGCATCGGCAGATCCAGAAAGCCCACGTTGCTCCCGGTGAAGTAGAAGCGTCCCGGTCCGGCCAGGTGAATGAACGAAGCGGTGGCGGCAGCCAGCGCGCGGTGCCACAGGTCGACAAACTCGCGGCAGCGCGCGTCGCCCTGCTTGGCGTTGGCGAAGACCTCTTCCGGCTCCAGGTCGAGGAAGCGCATGCGCATGGCGCGATGGCCCATGATGCCCTCCAGGTGCCCGACGCCGCCGCATCCGCAATAGCGTTCCTTGGGGTCGAGCGTTACGGTGATGTGCCCGCCCTCCCACACGCCTTCCGCATACGGCCAGCGGCCGTAGCCGATGCCGTTGCCGATGGTCCACACGCGCGTAAGCTTGTCGAGCTTCCCGCGCGTGGCGGCCACGCCGGCGGCGATGGCGTCGGCGTCGTTGGCCATGTGCACGGGCGCCGCAATTCCGCGCCCCTCCAGCGCCTTGGCCAGCTCGTCAGCCAGGCGCATGCCTTTCATCTGCGGCAGATTGGGCGACTCCTCCACCACCCCTGAGCGCACAATGCCCGGCACAGCCACGCCGATGGCGTCGACCCTCCCCGCTCCGCTGCCGCTCGTAGTGTTCGCCAGAGTGTCGATGTGTTCGGCGAGGATCTCGACGAGTTCGCTGCCGGGAATTGCATCGAGCTCATGCGTCAGTTCAGGGTCGCTGGGATAGCGCAGCAGATTGCCGGTCAGCCGCTGATCCTCCAGCCTGCCGGACACGATGTGGCTGGTCATTACGACGCCGATCGCCGTAGTCATTGTGCCCTCCTTGGGAAAGGGAGAGATGATTCGTTTACCTCAACCATTGCCGCGCTTGCCGCTCGTCTCTCGCGTGATCGGCCGCGAATTGATGACCCCGCTTCCGCAAGAAAAAGCTGAAAGCTGAGCTGAAGGCTGAAAGCTCACTTCTACTCCGACTGGTACTTGTGCAGCCGGCCCAGGCCATTGAATGCCGCCACCTTGTAACACTCCGCGAGCGTGGGGTAGTTGAAGACGGTGTCGATGAAGTAGTCCATCGTGCCGTCCAGAGTCATCACCGCCTGGCCGATGTGCACCAGCTCGCTGGCGCCCTCGCCGATGATGTGCACGCCCAGCACCTTGCGCGTGTCGCGATGAAAGATCAGCTTGAGCCTTCCCGTGGTGTCGCCGCGAATCTGGCCGCGCGCCACCTCGCGATAGTAGGCCATGCCCACTTCGTAAGGCACATCCTCGCCGGTCAACTGCTCTTCGGTCTTGCCGATGAAGCTGATCTCGGGAATGGTATAAATGCCGTAGGGATAAAAGCTGGGGTTGGAAGTCGCTGCCTGGTCGTTGAAGGCGCGCACGCCGCAATGCGTCCCTGCTCCATCGACACCGAAGCCAGCGAGGGGAAACCCACCACGTCGCCCGCGGCATAGATGTGCTCCACCTTGGTCTGGTAGTGCTCGTCCACGGCGATGCGGCCGCGCTTGTCGGCTTCAAGGCCGGCGGCGGCCAGGTTCAGGTCGTCCACATTGCCCTGCCGGCCCACAGCATAGAGCAGCGCATCGCCCGAGACCTTCTTCTTGCTCTTGAGGTTGGCCACGACCGTGCCCGGCGCTGGGGTCCCCAGCGACGGGTCCTTGTCGCTGGGGTGAGGCGACGGCTCCTCCACGCTTTCCACCTCTTCGCCCAGGCGCATGGTCACGCGGGCATCGCGCAGGTGGTAGCTGAGCGCCTCGATAATCTCCTGGTCGGCAAACTCCAGCAGCCGGTTGCGCTTTTCGATCAGCGTGACGCGCACGCCCAGCACCGCGAACATGCAGGCGTATTCCACGCCGATGACGCCGCCGCCCACCACGATCAGCGTCTTGGGCAGGGCTTCGAGCCCTAGAATCTGGTCGCTGTTGACGATGGTCTTGCCGTTTACCGGCACCTTGTCCGATGCGGCCGGTTTGGTGCCCACGGCGATGATGATTTGGCCGGCCTCGAGCGTCGAATCGGCCTGCGGGCCCTCCACGCGCATCTGGTGCGGATCGAGGAAATGCGCAATGCCGTGCACCACATCGATGCCGTTGCGCGAAAGTTGCGCCTCGGTCACGTCCACCTCAGTCTTGATTACCGCCTGGACGCGGAAGGCCAGGTCCGCCATGGTGATCTTTTCTTTCACCCGGTAGTTCACGCCGTAGATCGAGCGGTAGTTGTAGCCGGAAAGGTGCAGCACCGCCTCGCGCATGGTCTTGGAGGGGATGGTGCCGGTGTTGATGCACACGCCGCCAACCACCGAGCGAGCCTCAACCACGGCCACGCGCTTGCCCATCTTGGCCGCGGCCACGGCGGCGCGTTGCCCCGCAGGCCCGGAACCGATCACGACCAGGTCGTACTCTTGCGCGCTCATGCCAATCTCTCTCTCCGGTTGGGTACTGTCTTAGGGGTTACCGCAACGATGGGCCGAAGCTTCGCAGCCGTCCCGGCTCTCTTCCCAGAATAACTGTACGCGGAGGACACATAAGAGAGATGAAAACTTCGCCGCTCGAACGTGACTGGAGTGGAAGCTGGAAAAGCGGACTGTACCAAGGTCGGCGGGAAGCCCCGGCGAGCTACTTGAGTTCACTTGCCGGAGCCGCAAATCTGGGTTCCCGCCGGCTCAATCCTGGTTGCAGCCGCTACAGTTGGCAGCCCGTGTGCGCAGCCCCAAAGGCGCATACGTACCCGCGAGAGAGCAGCACGATTCTAGCTCCGGACAACGCACATCTTCTTTGCGATAATGTCATACATTCTATCGGCGGAATTCGGCTCGGCTTGAGCGTCAAATCGACGTGAAAGAACAAAAGGAATGATCCCATTGGGGCAAGAAAGCGGTTGATCTCTGGCCCACGTTCATTGGTTATTCTGCCGGTAACTCCCCGGCGCGCTCAAAATGCTTTACGCTCATACCATGGAATTCAAAGTCCTTGAACTCGAGCGCGAGCCGGTCAACTTCGATCTGGAGCTCAAGCCGGGTGCAATCGATTTCGGCGACGAGGCCGAGCAGATGGGCGATCTGGCCACCTCCGGCCGCGCCGAAGTGATTCACGAGCACCGCGGACCCAAGGAAATCGTCGCCGACATCCGCCTCAAGGGCCGTTTCGCGGGCAAATTCCAGGTTCCCTGCGCCCGCTGCATCGAGCCGGTCGAAATTCCCCTGGCTGCCGAGTTCGACCTCATCTTCCGCCCCATCGGCGCCGATTCCGGCCCCCCCGAGCGCTCCATAACAGCGTCGGAGACCGAAATCGGTTATTATCAAAAGGACAGTCTGTTGCTTGAAGATGTGCTGCGCGAGCAGGTGCTTTTGTCCCTGCCGGTCAGGACGCTGTGCAAGCCCGACTGCAAGGGACTTTGCCCGCGCTGCGGAGCCAACCGCAACACCCAGCCCTGTTCCTGCGAAGAGGGTCCAAACGACCCCCGCTGGGAGGCGTTGACCGGGTTGCGCAGCCGGATCAAGTCCTGAAAATTCAGTACTTTGGAGCAGGGCGCGCCGATCGCCGCCGAATGCCGGCCCGAAGAATTTCGACGCGCTCCTGTTCAAGCGCCCGCGAGGCAGGCCGCCGGGCCAGAATCGAAAGGAATTGCATCATGCCGAATCCGAAAAGGCGCCATTCCACGCGCCGCACCGCCAACCGCCGCGCTCACGACTTTCTTACCGCTACCGGGCTCTCTGAGTGCCCCAACTGCCACGAAAAGAAGCTGCCCCATCGCGCCTGCCCCAAGTGCGGAGCGTATAAAGGCCGTGCCGTGCTGGAAGTGAAGGAAGAGAAGTAAATCGCAACCCCGATGCTCACCGACATCGCGCTTGACGCCGTTGGTACCGATAAGGCTCCCGAGCCGGAGATCCGGGGAGCTATCCTCGCCTGCCGCACGCTCCCCGTGCGGGTCCATCTGATCGGGCCCGAGCCGGAGCTCCGCGACCTGCTCGACGAGCATCTCGAAGACGAAGACGAAGACCTGCCCATCGTCATCCACCACGCCTCTGAGCGCATCGGGATGGACGAAAAGGCCGCCCACGCCGTGCGCACCAAGCGCGACAGCTCGTTGCGCGTGGGCCTCAAGCTGGTGCGCGAGGGCAAGGCGGCGGGCTTTGTCACCGCCGGCAACACCGGCGCCGCCATGGCCACGGCCAAAATGGTGCTGGGCGGGCTTCCCGGCGTCGACCGTCCGGCTCTGGCCACTCCCATGCCCACTTCCAAGGGAAACCCCTGCGTGCTTCTCGACGTCGGCGCCAACGTCGACTGCAAAGCGCAGAACCTCGAGCAATTTGCCGTCATGGGCGAGATGTATGCCCGCAGCGTGCTCAAGATCGCGCGGCCGCGCGTGGGCCTTCTCTCTATCGGCGAGGAAGAATCCAAGGGCAACGAGCTCACCCGCGAAGCTTTCCCGCTCCTCAAGGCCCTGCCCATCAACTTCATCGGCAACGTGGAGGGCCGCGACATCTTCAACGGCCAGGCCGATGTAATCGTCTGCGACGGCTTTGTGGGCAACGTCGCTCTCAAAGCCAGCGAAGGCATCGGCCGGTTTGTGCGCGACGTGCTGCGCGCCTCGCTTACCCGCACCGTAACAGCGCAGGTGGGCGCATTGTTGTCGCGCCGCGCCTTCAACGACTTTCGCCGCCGCCTCGACTACACCGAATACGGCGGCGCGCCGCTGCTCGGCGTGCGCGGAGTCTGCATCATCGGTCACGGATCTTCAAATGATGTCGCCATTTATAACGGCATCCGCGTCGCCCACGAGTTCTCGCGCTCCGGCGCCAACGAGCGCATCGAGCAGGCCTTTGCCGGCCGGCCCAAGCCGCGTCCCGACCACCACGCCGGCGCCGATGCAACAATTCAGTAATCAATGATTCGTGGCTGCCATGGTTGACGTGCCCGCCCACCCTTCAGCGTTCGACCCTGCTGTTCTTGCGCAGTTGGCCTGCCCAGCCTGCCATGGCGATCTCCGCCTCGACGGCGCCCGCCTGTTATGCGCCGCCTGTTCCCGTGCCTATGCCATCGTCGATGGCATTCCCGTGCTCATCGTCGAGCGCGCGGAACAGCCCGGCCAGGAGCCCTGAGCGCCGGCTTCAACGCACTGATTAGTGCTGGCTGTGCCGCCAATCCCAGTATGCCTTTTTGTCGGCATCATTGCGCTTGTTGAAGTTCATATGGTCACGATGAGTGTCGTGCTCCCACTGGGTGTAGTAAGGCGTCTCGCTCGCCCACACGTGATAGTCGTGGTAATAGGGATCGTAAACACGCACATGAGCCGCGCAGCCTGTAAATAGCGCTGGCGCAGCCAAAACCGCCGCGAACAGGAGTGAAGCGAAATGCCTCATCAAACGCCTCCTTCTCATGGGACCTGACGATAGATGCAGGATTCATGACGCCTGGTTGCCCACATCCCCGAGAATGAAGTTCGGACGCAAGGAACTTCACGCCATTAGCGGCGCAAGTAGAACGGCCGCACAATCAACGCCGCCAGGCCGATAGCGGCGGCCAGCGCCAGCCCAATCAGGCTATAGAGAAGCGTCAGGCTTGGCCCTTTGGCCGGTTCGTCACCGCCTTCGCGGTTGCGATCCGTCTGTGGCAGCTCCTCGTCACTCATATTTCAGTGACTCCACCGGATCCAGTTGCGCGGCGCGCGTCGCGGGAACGGTTCCGAAGATCACGCCCACCAGCGTCGCCGCGGTGAGGGCGATCAGCACCGATAACCAGGAAATAGGGAAGTCGTAGCCGCTGAAGGCGCGGATGGAGAATGGAATCGCCAGCCCGACAATGCTTCCCACAATGCCTCCGGCGAGCGAGATGAGCACAGCCTCAGTGAGGAATTGCAGCTTGATCTCGCGGTACGTGGCTCCGAGCGCCTTGCGGATTCCGATCTCGCGGATGCGGGAGCGCACATTCGCCAGCATGATATTCATGATGCCCACGCCGCCCACCGCTAGAGTGACGCAGGAGACCGCGATCAGCAGCCAAGTGAGAGCGTCGGCGATCTCCGCCGCAGTCACCAGAAGTTCGCTGAGCGTCTGCGCCTTATAGATTGAATTCGGACGATGCCGCGGGCTCGAGCTGATTACGTGCACAATCTCTCTCTCGGCCTCGGGCACCTCGTTCATGCTCTGCATGGAAAAGTAGATCTGGTTCACGGTCTCGGTGCCGGTAAAGTAGCGCGCCACCGAATACGGGATCAGGACGGTATCCTCTGTGATTTCCGAAAACCCGAAGTCGTTCACGCTCTCCTTGAAAACGCCGATGATCGTAAACGGAATGCCAAGAACCTGGAATGTCTGGCCAATGGCCAGGTCGTCGCTGCCATATTGTTCCTTGGCGAATTGCTGCGTTACGACCGCGCACTTGATGTGAGCCGAGTCGTCTGTTTCATCGAAAAACCGGCCCTCGGTGACGATCAGGTTGCGGATTTGCTGGTATTGCGGCGAGACACCCAACACAATATTGTCCTTCTGGATTCCGCCGGGAAAGCTGAGCCGGTTGTGCATCGTCAGTACCGGCGAGGAATACATCACGCCGGGCACCTGCTGGTCTACGTCCTTCTCATCCTCGAGCGTCAGGTAGTCGTTGTAGCGCACGCGCTCCCCCGGCGTGGCGCCACCACCCGCATATTCCACCTCCACCTGGTTGGTCCCGATCTTCTCCAGCAGTTGCAGAACGTACTGCCTGCCGGTCATGCCGATGGTCGCGACGAGAATGACCGACGCCGTCCCGATCACCATGCCCAGCGCGGTGAGCGCAAAGCGCGTCTTGCTGGCGCGGAAGCTGTCTCCGGCCAGCTTCAGAATCTCGCTCATCAGCATGGTTCGGCGGGCGCTTATCAGCGTCTCTTGAAAAGTGTCCTGGCGCTCCTGATGGGTGGTCGGGTTCATCGCTTCCTCAACAATTAGACTCTCGATGGCGTCCTGCGGGTTCCGGAACTCTTCCGCAAAGCAAGCTGGAGGCCTGATTCCTGCTCTCCATCTTTCATAGCTTACGCGCACGCCCATTCGCGCGAAACCCTGGGCCGCATCTGGGTTCCGTCGTCGGCCGTCGCGCCGTCCTTGCCTTGGCTTACGGCTTTTGGTTCTCACCAGGGACGCACTTCAACGAATCCACGCGCGTCCAGTTGGTCACGTCCAGCGCCACACCTTGCATGCACATCATCGGGCCATCGTGGGGCACGCCGGTGAAGTCGATTCCCACTCTAATTGCCGGGTGTGTCCCCTTGATCAGCAGGTTGTAGAGGATGCCGCTTTTCACGTCCTTCACCACCAGGCAGCCGGCCTCAACACCTGCCTCCACGCATCCCTGCCCATGCACTGGTTTAGCCTCCGGCGCCGGGGCGGCTGTCGCCGTTGCCGCGAATGCAGCCAACGCCATCGCCGCCAGCAAACAAGCAATTCGTTTCATTTCTGTTCCTCCAAAACTCGCCAGAGCGATGCCAACCCTTCGACCGGCACTGCTTCGGCGCGCATTCGTTGATCGATCCCCGCGGCGTCCAACGCAGCTGCCGCGGCGCTCGTCGCCACTCCGGCGGCGCGCAGGTTGTTCGCCAGTGTTTTGCGCTTCTGTGCAAAGATCTGGCGAATAAAACGCAGAAAACCGGCTTCCTCGATACCCAGTTCGGCGAAGCGCGGCGTAAACCGCCAGCGAAAAACCGTGGAATGGACCTTTGGCTGCGGCAAGAAGGCTGATGGCGGTAGCGTGAAAAGCTGCTCCACCGTTCCGTACATCTGCATTGTCACTGAGAGGAGGCCATAATCGCGCGTACCCGGCGAAGCAGTCACTCGTTCGGCCACCTCGCGCTGCACCATCAGGACGGCCAGCTCAAGCGCAGCGTGGCTGGCAGCCAGCTTCAGCAGGATGGGCGAAGTGATCGCATAAGGCAGATTGCCCGCCACGCGCAGCCGTTCGCCGGCCTCTGCGGCTGCCGCCGCAAAGTCGAATCGCAGCACATCCTGCTCGACCACCGTTACACGCGCCGGATCGAATCTCTCTCGCAAACCCGCGGCAAGCTCGTGGTCGAACTCAACCGCCACCACGCGCCCAGCCCGCGCCGCCAGCGCTCCGGTGATGGCGCCCCGGCCGGGGCCGATCTCAACCACTGTGCGGCCGGCGATCTCTCCGAGCGCCGCCACGATCCGCTGCGCGGCCTGCCCGTCCACCAGAAAGTTCTGCCCGAGCTTGGGTTTCACTGGCATCTGCTGCTCCGATGGTAGTCGAGCCGGGTCAGATCGGAACTCCGCATAGACCAATCTTTGATTTGGGGAGGGGAGCCGGCCGACGGTGCCGTGTGGGTTCTTGCGGCATACACACAAAACATGTCATACTTACACATTCGAAGGCTTACACATCGAAAGGTCGGCCTATGCGCACCAATATCGACATTGACGACAAGCTGATGAAGCAGGCGATGAAAGCCGCTAACGCCGCAACGAAGAAGGCCACGGTTGAGGTCGCGTTGCGCCAGATAGTTCAGCTCAAGAAGCAGGAAGGCATCCGCAAGTGGCGCGGCAGGATTCAATGGGAGGGCGATTTGGCTGCGATGCGCGAGGGGAGACTCCTCGGATCGGAGCCAAGACGCAAAGCGCCGAAGCGCGAAAAGGCAAACCTCGATCAATCTGTCCCCCTAAATGCGGCAGCACGGTAGGCGGAGCCAGGCACATGGTGATCGTCGATAGTTCTGTGTGGATCGACTATTTATTTGGGATCGTCAATCCCCAAACCGATTGGTTAGATGCGGCGGTTGGCAAACGGGAAATCGGACTTACGAGTCTGATCCTCTGCGAGGTCTTGCAGGGTGTTCGCAGCCAGGGGCAATTCCGCCGGTTTCAACGCGACCTGTCGCAGTTTCCAGTCTTTGAGATTCTCGATGCCCAGCTTGCTATCGCCTCGGCACGGAACTATCGGGTGTTGCGGGACCGAGGTATTACGGTGCGCAAGACGATCGACTGCATCATTGCTACCTTCTGCATTGAATCGGATCATCAACTGCTCCACAATGATCGTGACTATGATGCTTTCGAGGCCCGCCTTGGCTGCGACCATCATCTCCTGCTCGCACTAAACTGGACCTTGTTGTCGCCGAATGGTTCCACGCGACTCGCGAGGTGCGATTGCTGATCGACTCCCACGCCCACCTGGACAGTGAGCGCTACGCCAACGATCGCGAAGCGATGCTTATCCGTACGCGGCAAGCGGGCGTCGGCCTCGTGCTCTCCATCGGAATTGGCGAGGGACCTGCCGAGATGCATCAGGCGCTCGACCTATGCCGCGAGTTCAACGCCCGGCCAAACCTTCCCAGGCTCTATGCCAGCGCCGGAATCTATCCCCACAACACAACCGAAGCCGACGACGGCGCCCTGGCCAAACTCGACGCCCTGCTGGCCGAGCCTGAAGTCATCGCCTGCGGCGAAATCGGCCTCGACTACTATCACGAGGGCGCCCCGCGCGACGTGCAGCGGGCGGGGCTCATTCGCCAGCTCGAGATTGCCGCTGCGCGCAAACGGCCCATCCTCATCCATTGCCGCGGCACAAACGAGTCCACCGATGCGTGGGACGATCTTTTTCTGGTTTTGGAGGAGAATTGGAGAGGAACGGGATTGGGCGGCGTCATGCACTGCTTTGGCGGCGGCTGGGAGCAGGCTCGCCGCTCGCTGGAACTTGGTTTCCTGGTCTCGTTTGCCGGCAATCTCACCTATCCCAAGGCCCAGCCGCTCCGCGACGTTGCCGCCCGCATGCCGCTTAGCGGAATCCTCGTTGAAACTGACGCGCCTTGGCTCGCTCCTGCTCCCCATCGCGGCCAGCGCAACGAGCCCGCGATGGTGGTCGAGACGGCCAGAGTCCTGGCGGGGCTCCTCAACGTCGCGCCAGACGAAATTGCTGCTGCGACCACCGCAAACTTCTTCCGGCTGTTTCCCATCGGGCAAGACGTGGGAAACTGATAGAGGCACTGTCGACGGCAGCCCGCCAATCGTTTGAGGGATCAGAAAGCCATGGCTCAGGACAATTCATTCGACATCGTCAGCAAAGTGGACATTCAGGAGGTCCGCAACGCCATCGACCAGGCGATGAAAGAGATTCGCCAGCGCTTCGACCTCAAGGACACACACTCTGAGGTCAACCTGGAAGGTCATGACGCAATTCAGTTGGCCTCAGGCAACGAATACAAGCTGGAAGCGGTCAAGGACATCCTGGCGCAGAAGCTGGTCAAGCGCGGCGTCTCGCTCAAGAACCTGACCTACGGCAAGGTGGAGCCTGCCACCGGCCAGAGCGTGCGCCAGAAGATCAGCCTCCAGCAGGGCATCCCCGTGGAGAAGGCGAAAGAGATCGTGCGCCTCGTGAAAGACTCGAAAAAGAAGGCGCAGGCCAGCATCCAGGGCGACACCGTAAGAATCTCAAGTAAGGACCGCGACGAGTTGCAGGCGATCATTGCCATGCTGCGCGGCAAGGACCTGGGCCTGGAGTTGCAGTTCACGAACTACCGCACCAATTAACGGGAGCGGCGTATCCGTCCCGGTGTCAAAAATCCGCCGCAGCGATTAGGATCGGTCCGCTGGGCAAAACAAGTCGCCATTCCCCCTGTCGATGCATTAAAATCGGAGCACTTTGAGCACATTCACCATACCCACGGCGCGGGAGGTCTTTGAGCTGCTGCGGGAGGACCTTGTCGCGGTAGAGCAGGAACTGGGCCGCGACGCCGCCTCCAGCGTCAGCACCATCACTGAGATCGCCGAGTACCTGCGCGAAGGCGGCGGCAAGCGCATCCGGCCTTCGCTCTTGCTGCTTTCCGCCCATCAGTTGGATTTCTTCGGCCACAGCGCCATCCGCCTTGGCGCGGTCGTCGAAATGGTGCACACGGCCACGCTGGTCCACGACGACATCATCGACGGCGCCGACACGCGCCGCGGCCGCCCCTCCGCCAACACCACCTGGGGCAACGAGAAGTGCGTACTGGCCGGCGACTGGCTCTACATGCAGGCCTTCAAAGTGGCGCTCGAAGAGCGGAACCTGCGCGTTCTCGATCTGCTCATCAGCCTTACGCAGCAGATGGTCGAGGGCGAGCTCCTGCAGATTCAGAAGCTCGGCAAGATGGTCTCCGAGGCCGAATACTACGACCTCATCTTCCGCAAGACCGCCTGCCTATTCTCCGTTTCCATGCGCCTCGGGCGCGGTCCTGGCCGGCGCCACCGAGGCCGAGGAGACCAGCCTGGCAGCCTTCGGCCGCGCCGTGGGCCTGGCCTTCCAGATCGTCGACGACGTCCTCGACCTGACGGCCACCGAAGAGGTTCTGGGCAAGCCTGTCGCCAGCGACCTGCGCGAAGGCAAAGCCACGCTGGCCGTTGTCCACGCCGCCGACCACGGCACTGCGTCCGACCGCAAGGCCATCCGCCGCGTTCTCGACGACCGCAGCTTTGAGAATGTCAGCCGCCAGCAGATTCGCGAGATTCTGGTGCGCAACGGGTCAGTCGAATACGCCATGGCTGCTGCCGACCGTTATGCCGAACAGTCGCGCCAGGCTCTCGCCCCGCTTGCCGACAGCGAATTCAAGCGCGCGCTGCTCTGGGTGCCCGATTTTGTCGTGGCGCGGGAGAAGTAAATGCCGCGGAAAACTGCCGGACAGCCCTTGTGGGCCTCCATCGACCGCTACTTCGGCGATCTGCTCGCCCCGTCTGACGAGAAGCTCGAAGCCGCCATCAGGGCCAATCGCAAAGCTCGTCTTCCGGCCATCGATGTCTCTCCGCTCCAGGGCAAATTTCTCCACGTCCTCGTACAGATGACGCAGGCAAAGAGAGTGCTGGAGATTGGCACCCTCGGCGGCTACTCAACCATCTGGATGGCGCGCGCATTGCCCAGAGGCGGGCGCATTGTCTCGCTCGAATTCAGCCCCAGGCACGCCGCGGTGGCTCGCGCCAATCTGCACTGCGCCGGCCTGCTCAGCCGCGTCGAGATTCGCGTCGGCCCCGCCCTCCTGAGCCTGCCTGTCCTGAAAGCGTCGGGCGCCGGTCCCTTCGACCTGGTCTTCATTGACGCCGACAAGGAGAACAACCCGAAATATCTTGAGTGGGCGCTCAGGCTCTCGCGCCGCGGGACGGTGATCGTTGTCGACAACGTCGCTCGTCACGGCAGCGTCGTCCGGGCCAAAAGCTCCAAGCCCGACATTGTCGGCACGCGCCGCTGCCTGGAGATGATGGCCGCCGAGCCGCGCTTGAGCGCCGTCGCTCTGCAGACCGTCGGCGTCAAGGGCCTCGACGGATTCGCTCTCGCCGTGGTGCTGCGCTGAACGTCGATTCTGCGCCGGCGCCCAGGAATTCGGCGTAGAATTCTGTCCAACATGAATCAGCGGATTGAGAAGATACGTCAGCTCCTGAATGAGCTTGAGTCGGAGCCCAAGGCGCAGCCCGCGCGCGATCGCGATTTCTCCGCCCTGGAACTGCCGCTCATCATTCAGCAGATCGTCGACGACCTGCAGCCGCAGCTCTCCCCTTACGACGCCGCGTTCTACTGGTTTCTCTTCCGCCACTCCATCGCCAAAGACGGCGATCCTCATCTTCGCGTCAGCACGCGCCAGTTGCGCACGGCTGTCGTCAAATCCTCCTACTCGCAATTGGATGAGAACCCAGTTTCGCTGGGCAAGGTGCAGGACACGCTGCGCGCTCTCGAGACCATCGGCGCCATCCGCAAGGAAGGCGAACCCAACCGCGAGGGCACACTCTACCGTGTCCTGATCCCGGACGAGATCGAAGCCTGCCGGAAATACCGCGCGGAGCGCATGGCGTCGGACCAGCAATTCAAATTTCCGTCTGCCGGAATTGAGATCGGCTAGCGCGCAGCAGAATCCTCCAAACGGAGCACGGCGCCAGGTTCTCGCAGGGCCGGTTACAGCGTTTTCGATTCTGCTCTTAATAGAATGCGGGATGCCGAGTGGCAATTTCCTCAAGAAATTGCCACTCGGCACGATGCCGGCGATGTTAACCAGTGAATCGAAAACGCTCTAATGGCTCTCAGCCATCAGCGCCCGCAGCGCCGCCGCATACCTCTCGGGCAGGGGCTTGCGCTGCAACTGATCGTCGCAGACCACGTGCACTGTCTCGCCCTTCGGCCAGAAGCGTGCTGCTTTTCGCCTTCGGCGGCTTTGCGCAGGATGCGATAGGCGAATTTGAGCACCGATCCGCGCAGCATCGCCGGCCGCGTCTCGATCAGGATCTCGTCGTCGTAGCGCGCCGGCGAGCGATAGCGGCAGCGCGCCTCGATCACCGGCAGGATGCATCCGTGGTCGGTCTCCAGCCGGCTGTAGGCAAGCCCAGCGAGCGCAGCAGTTCCACGCGGCCCAGCTCAAACCAGACCAGGTAGTTGGCATAGTAGACAATGCCCATCTGATCGGTTTCGGCATAGCGCACGCGGACTTGGGTGGTCACCGGCATCGCACGTTAACTCTCAAGCGGAAAGCTGAAAACTGACAACTGTGAACCTGACAACTGTCCTTTCACGGCTTGACGTGCCTGAACAGTTCCAGCTTGCTCACGTCGTTGAAGATGGTGAAGGCGATGAAGGCCATCAGCACCACAAAGGCCGCCTGGTAGATGCGCTCCTTGATGGCCAGGCTGATGTCGTGGCGCAGCGCGCTCTCAATCAGCAGAAGCAGAATCATGCCTCCGTCGAGAATCGGGAAGGGAAGCAGATTCAGGATGCCCAGTTGCAGGCTGATCTCGCTGGCCAGCCCGAACTTCGGATACCAGCCGTCCATCTCGGCGGCTTCGCCCGCCGCCTCGCGCAATCCCCACCGGCCCCATCATCTGCGTCACCGAAAGCCGGTGCGTAAACAGCCGCTGCAGCACTTCGCCCACCAGCAGCGAATTGTTCTTGAAGAAGCCCAGCGACTTGCCCGACGCCGACGCCAGCGACAAGGGCTCGTCGCGGATGGGAATTGGGTTCGTCGAGAATCCCAGCTTCCAGCTCGTATCGAGCTTGGCCGGCGTGGCCTCAATCTGCACCGTGGCGCCGTTGCGCAGCACGGTGAGCGTCATGGGCTTGCCCTTCCCCGATTGCATATAGGCCAGCAGCGTATTCACGGAATGGAAGGCCTGGCCGTCGACGGCCTCGATGGCATCGCCGTCGCGCAGCCCTGCTTGCTCAGCGGGCAGCCCCGGCTGCACCTCCGCCACCGCGATCGGCCCGGGCAGGTACTGCGGCGAAATTCCCGCATCGCTCAGATCGAAGTCGTCGCTCTTGGCGCTGGCCGGCACGTGCAGGCTCAACTGGAGGGTCTTTCCCCCCCGCTCCACCGTGACCGGCACCAACTGGTTGGCATTCAACTGGAAGTGGTCATACACAATCTCCCAGTCCGGGTTCTTGATGCTCGTCGAAGCCGACGATCACGTCGCCGGTCTCGAGCCCCGCCGCCGCCGCAGCCGAGCCCGGAGTTACCCACTCCATGGTCGTGGTCTTCACTGTCGCCGACGGAACTTCGTTGATGAAGGCATAATAGAAAATCATCAGCGCCAGCGTCAGCAGAAAGTTGAAGGTTGGGCCGGCAAGGCCGATCAGCATGCGCTGCCAGCGCGGATGCGCCGTGAAGGCTCCGGGGTCGTCAGCCGGGATTTCAACTTGCGTCCCGGGCGCCTCCAGGTTCTGCTCCGGGCTTTCGCCCGTCATCTTCACAAAGCCGCCCAGCGGCAACAGGCAGACCTTGTAGTCCGTCTCGCCGTATCTTGAAGCCGAAGAGGCGCGGGCCAAAGCCGATGGAGAACGCCTCGACGCGAACCCCGCAGAGCTTGGCCACAATAAAGTGTCCAAACTCGTGCACCACGATGATCACGCCGACAAGGACGATAAATGCAGCGGCAGAAACCAGAAAGTCATGCATAGTTGTGCGAGTTTTTCCTTCGGCTAAGCGCAGCCACCGGCCTGCGCTTATTGAGATTGATGCGAGCAGTGCCCGGGCCCGTTCTCGCGCTTCCCGGTCGGCGGCAAGCACCTCCGCAATGGTTGCGGGGTGCGCCTCCGGGGTGGCCGCGAGCACTTTTTCAATTGTACGCGGGATGCCCGTAAAGGGAATACGACGTTCGAGGAAGGCCCCTACGGCCACTTCGTCGGCCGCATTCAGGGCAATGCAGTGCGCTCCCCCCTTTTCCGCCGCCTCAAAGGCCAGCCGCAGGCAAGGGAAGCGCTCGAAATCCGGCTCCTCGAAGTCCAGGTGCCGCAGCGCGGCCAGGTCGAAGGTCAGCGTGGACGCCGGCCGCTCCGGCCAAGCCAGCGCGTACAGGATGGGCAGCCGCATATCGGTCACCGAAATCTGCGCCAGGATCGACCCATCCACGTACTCCACCATCGAGTGCACGGTGGATTGCGGATGGATGGTCACCCGCACCTGGGCCGGCGTCACGTCGAACAGCCGGCAGGCCTCGATCACCTCGAGCCCCTTGTTCAGCATGGTCGCCGAATCGATGGTGATGCGCCGGCCCATCACCCACGTCGGGTGCTTCAGCGCCTGCTCCGGCGTAATGCTCGCGAACTGGTCCAGCGGAAGCTGGCGGAACGGCCCGCCCGAGGCCGTCAGCCAGATGAATTTCACCTCGTTGTGCGCGCCCACGCGCAGGCACTGGTGCACGGCGTTGTGTTCGCTGTCGATGGGCAGGATGGGCACCTTGCGCTCGCGCGCCGCCGCGGTCAGGATCTCGCCCGCCGCCACCATGCACTCTTTGTTGGCCAGGCCCACCGGCTTTCCCGCCAGGATGGCCGCATGCGTCGCCTCCAGCCCAGCCACGCCCACAATGGCTGAAACCACAAAGTCGGCTTCAGGCAGAGTCGAGCAGGCAATCGTGCCCTCGGTCCCATGAACCACCTCGACCCCAGTGACCCCGGCCTGGTGCAGCCGCGCAGCAAGCTCGCCGGCCAGCTCTTCCGTGGCCAGCGAAACCACGCGCGGCCGCCAGCGCACGGCTTGAGCGAAAGCCTCGTCCACGTTGCGGCCCGCGGCCATCGCCGCCACAGCGTAGCGCTCAGGAAACTGCTCGACGATGGAGAGGGTGCTCTGCCCGATGGAGCCCGTGGAACCGAGGATGGCGAGTCTTTTCAAGGCAACTAGAAGCTATCTTAAAACCTCTGGTGAATCACCTGCGCGTACCAGAGCACCGGACCGGCAAGCAGCAGCGCGTCGATGCGGTCCAGCACTCCCCCGTGGCCCGGCAGCAGGTCGCCTGAGTCCTTCACCCCGGCCGATCGTTTCAGCGCCGACTCGGCCAGATCGCCCACCTGTCCGGCCACATTCACCACCGCGGCCAGTCCCAGCCAGTACCAGATCTCGTCGGGATAGGACAGGACTGCCGAGGGAAAAGCGCGCTCCAGCCAGGAAAGGATGGCCGAGTCCCACGGCTCCTGCAACAGCGTCGCCAGGCCCACCAGCGCCGCGGCAATCAGCACGCTCCCGGCGACTGATGCCGACGGCTCCCTCCCAGCTCTTGCCCGGGCTCAGCGAGGGCGCCATCTTGTGCCGGCCCCACGCGCGGCCCGCGTAATAAGCGGCCGTGTCTCCCGCCCACACCACGCACAGCAAAAACGCCACCAGCGAGGGCCCATTGGCTTGCTCGCGCAGCGTCGGCAGGGCGATCAGCGTTAGACCGGTGTAGAGCAGGCAGAAGATCGACGCCGAGGCGTCCGCAATCGTTTCCTCAACCGGCTTGAAGAAGGTGCAATACACCAGCAGGCCCAGGCCAAGAATGCCAAAGAGAGCCGGGGTCAGGTCGGGCCACTCAAAGTCGACGGCAAACAGCGCCAGCAGAGCCACCATGGTCGCGATTCGCGGCGGGTTCGCCCCGCAGCGCCGGCTCAGGGCCATGTACTCCCACCCTGCGAGCGCCGCAACCGCCGCCACTGCCAGCGTGAACAGCCACTGCCATCTGGGTCCGAGAAACACCAGAACGAGGACAATCGGAATCAGAACAACAGCGGTAATGACGCGTTTCATTCAGCGTTGAGAATACACCGACGGGGTGTCCTGAACCCATTCTCGGGGCATGACTTGCGTAACTTAATCCGCCTGCTGCGTTCGGCACTCGCGGGCGAACTCGATCATGGCCTGGCCGAGAGTCTCCAGCAAATGGTTCCACTCAGCCAGGTGCACTTCTCCGGATCGAGTGAGGGAATAGTTGCGCCGGGCCGGGCCGCTGGCCGGCTTCCCAGTGCGAAGAGACGTAACCATTCGCCTCGAGAGTTCTTAACGTGCGGTAGAGTGCCGCACCCTCGATGGTGGCATCGGTTAGAGCGTATTGCGGAAGGTACTCAGCGATCTCATAGCCGTACGATCTCTTCTTTTCGTTGAGAATCCGCAACACAACCGGCTCGATGAATCGGGAGACATTTCCCATGGCACAGGTGCATGGGCGGTCGAGACCGGGCCGCTGGCAGCTCCGGGCTCCTGCACTCCGCGATGGGCGCTTCGCGCGCCCTGTGGATCTGAGGCTCGCTCGCATATGGACCGCGTCCTGCTTTCCTCACTCAAGATTAGCTCTTGTTGACAATGCAGTTACTTAAATGTAGATTACACCTAGACTAAATGTAAATTGCATATATAGTCGGCGTGAACGATTTCCCACCGTGTTTACGGCGGGCGTCAGACGCGGAAAGGAACACCGATGGCCAAGCTTGCCGTCATGATGTCTTGCAACGAGCCCGATGGTGCGATGTCCTTGCATTTCGGCAAAGCTGAGTGGGTGATGGTTGTGGACCCCGCGAGTAGAACGGCAGAATTCGCGAGAAACGAAGGACTGAATGGCAGGAGTGCCGCCGATCTCCTGATCTGCCGGGGGTGTACGGACGTCATCCTTGTCGACATTGGCGATGGCGCGTTGGCCCGGCTGCAGGCGGCAAACATCCGTGCCTGGGCGGTGCCCGGTCGCGTTACCGGAAGCGAGGCTCTTTGTTTGTTCGCTGAAGGAAAGATACCTCGAGTACCAGCCGCGCCAGCGGCCGCCAGCCGGGGCCAGGGACGTGGCTGCTGCTGTGCCGGTCAGGGCGGTTCCGAAGCCGCCGCTGGTTGTTGCGGATAAACGGTTGCGCGCCAAGCGGCGCCTAGAAAGGAGAGTCTTAAGTGAAAGCCATGCGATACCTGATTGTGCTGCTCGCGCTGGCCGGTGCTGTAGTTTCCGCATTGGGGCTCCGCGTCCACTATTCCACCGCCACCGAGCCCTGTTCGGTGAACGACACGTGGGACTGCGGAATCGTGAATCACAGCTCGTTCGCTGTGATCGCTCACGTGCCGGTGGCCGCAATCGGCATCGCTGGGTACCTGGTGTTGGCTGGGCTGTCTCTAATGCGTCAGCGGTTCCTGCTTTTTCTCGCAACGATCATCGGCCTCGGCTTTGCACTCCGCCTGACCTTCATCGAGGAGTACGTATTGGGGGTCTGGTGCTTTTATTGCGTCATCTCGCAGGCCATCATCGCGCTGATGACGCTGCTCAGCCTGGCCTGGCTGGCGGCGGAATATATCGCCTTGAAGCGCGCGCACCGCGCCTCCCCGGCGCTCCTGAAAGATTGAGAAGGGAGTCCGAAGACAGCGCTCTCGTTCAGCTCACCGCAATCCTGATGCGGTCCGGATCCTCTTCCACTTCGCCGCCGTCTTCGCCAATCCCGCCGTAGCGGCGTTCCCGGCGCTGGAAATCCGCAATGGCCTCCAGCAGGTGAATCCCCCTGAAGTCCGGCCAGTAGCGCTCCGTGACAAAGATCTCGGTGTAGGCAATCTGCCACAGCAGGAAATTCGAGATGCGCTGCTCGCCCGAGGTGCGGATGAGCAGATCGGGATCGGGCATGTGCGCCGTGTAGAGATGGCGGTGAATGTCTTCTTCCGTAATGTCGCTGGGGCCTTGGTGCTTGTGCTTCAATTCCGCCAGCAACCCGCGAAAGGCGTCTACCAGCTCGGACCGTCCGCCGTAGTTCAGGGCCAGCGTCAGCGTGGTGCCGGTATTCTCGCGCCGTCTCTTCCTCCACCCAGCGCATCTTGTCCTGCACGTCGGGCGGCAATTCGTGCGTCCGCCCGATGTACCGCAAGCGAATATTGTTGATTCTCATGCGCTGCAGGTTGTTGTCCAGGTAGGTCTTCAGCAGGCGCATCAGGAAGCTGACCTCGGCGCGTGGCCGCCGCAGGTTGTTTTCGAGCGAGAATGCGTATAGCGTCAGCCACGGCAACCCGATGCGGGAAGCCGTTTCCGTCACCTGCTGCACCGTCTTCGCGCCTTGCTGGTGGCCCACAAACCGCTTGAGCGAGCGGCGGCTGGCCCACCGCCCATTGCCATCCATGATGATGGCCACATGCTGGGGCAGCCGCTCGGGCTTCAACGTCGCATAGACAGCGCGCTCCTCCGGGCTCAGCTCATCGATGCGCACTGTGGGAGATGAAGACAAGGACTCGCTTCTAGATCGCATTTGCGGTTTCCACGCGGGGCCCGGAGAGCATCCCGAAGTGGCGCCGACGGAGTTCACGCACGGTGTAGGTTATGAGGCCGCTCATCGCGTGAACGAACCTCCGGCTGGCATCCGAAACGCCATCGGCCGGATCCGGGGAGTCACACCATCGACCGTAAAGCATTTTAGGAAATTCTGCAACGCAGCGCCACGGTTGCGCCGGCGCCTGCGCACCGTAACAGCCCGGCGCCTCGCCAAAATGGCGCTCCGGAGGAATTCCGCGGAGGAGGCGTGCTCGCTGCCGCCCGGGAAAGGCGGCGCTCGCAACACTCTTCTTAGCGATCGGGGCCAGCCGCCGCTACGCGGTGCGGCGCCGGCCCGTTGCCGCGTCCCGCACAGCGCCGAAAAACAGCGTCCGGTGCAGCGAGTCCAGATGCGGCAGCAGCGCGGCAACTTCGGCCAGGAACGGATCGCTCAGGATCGAGGTCACCTCTTCGTCCCGGCGGCTGCGTGCATCGCGAACCAGTTGGCGCACTTCCACGCCAAGGGCCGTGGCCAGCCGCTCCAGCGAGCCCAGCGTGGGAATCGCCTTGCCGTTCTCAATTTTTGAGATGTAGGTGCGCGGCACCTGCATCCGTCCCGCCAGTTGCCGCTGGCTCAGGTGGCGCGCCCGGCGCAGCTCGCGCACCTGCGCGGCCACCTGCATGCCGGCCTCGCCGCGTATCCGGCACGGGCAGGCTGGTCACCAGCCGTGGCGCCAGAAACACTGGCTCCTCGATATCGAGGGGCCTGTGGCACTTTCTGCAAAGGGAGTTGCTGGTCCTATACTGCATCAGCCTGCAGTATTCACACCGCACCACTTCGCGTGATTCCACGCTAACGATAGAAGTAGCCATTCGGGATGCGCGGAGTGCCAGAGCGTGGGACTCCAGGTGCATCTCTGCACCGCGATTGGTGCTACTTTCAACGAAGTGAACCATAATTGTCAAGTAGAAATTTAGGGACAAACCGAAGAAAACCCCATGAGACCCCTCAAAACCCGACTAAACGCGAACCATCTTGATTAACAGGAGGGCAAGAATGGCTGCCAATCCGAGCTACGGCCGCGAGCAGGCCTGGCAACTGCTCACCGAGTGGACCCAGAGCGAAAGCCTGCGCAAGCACGCGCTGGCCGTGGAAGCCTGCGTGGTGGCCTGCGGCGAGCAGGAGGCGGACCGGCTCGGGCTGGAGGGCGACGCCCGCGCGGCGCTGGTCGAGCTCTACTCAACCACCGCCCTGCTCCACGACTTCGACTACGAGCGCCATCCCACGGCCGAGGAGCACCCATTTGTCGGCGTTCGCGAACTGGAGCGGCTGGGCTGGCCCGAGGAACTCCGCACCGCCATCCTTGGCCACGCGCAATACTCCGGCGTGCCGCGCTCCTCGCACCTCGCCAAAGCCCTTTTCGCCTGCGACGAGTTGGCTGGCTTCCTCACCGCCTGCGCTTTGGTCAAGCCCACCAAATCCATCGCCGACGTCGAGGTTGCAGGCGTGCGAAAGAAGATGAAGGACAAAGCCTTCGCCCGCGGCGTTCACCGCGAGGACATCGTTCAGGGCGCAGCCGAGCTCGGCGTCGACCTGGATGCGCACATCGCATTCTGCATCGAGGCGATGAAGAAGCGCGCCCGGGAGCTGGGGTTGTAAGCGCGGAGCATGGGCATCTCCGCCCCGCCTATCTCCCCCACGCGCCGTTCTCCACGACAGGCGCTCTACGCGGCTTCCGGTTGTACCGGTAGAACCAGCACTCCACCGTGGTGCCCGTCTTCAACTCCACAGCTTGCCGCTCGCGAACAAACTCGCTCGTCTCCGGCGCCTGCGGATCGAATCCCTCATAGGCGTCCAGCCGAGCGAGCACGCCTTCGTCCTCCAGCAACTCCATCACCGTCCCGGCAATTCTGCCCTTCGCCTTCGGATCGGGCACGGCGCCGGGGTAGCCGCCCAGATCGTAGAGCACGCCGCGCACGAATCCCTCGCCCACAGGCCGCAGCTTCGTGGCCAAAGGCGCAATCTTTGCCGGAGCAAGGCCCGGCTGCAGCGTCCCGTACACAAAAAGATATTGGCTCATTTCGCTTCTTCGGCAAGTACCCGCGCGGCACTCAGTCCCTCAGTCCCTCAGTCCCTGTCTTTCTCAACTCCGCCACAATCTCCTTGGCCGCCGCCCGCGCCTTCGCTTCCTTATCCGGCGGAAAGCTGATGGCCCCCACGCGCGCGTGCCCGCCGCCGCCGTAGCGCTCGCAAATCTGCGCCAGGTTCACCATCTTCGCGGGGTCGGCCTTGGTCCACGGATTCGATCCCACAGCCACCTTGGTGCGGAAGCTGGACTTCGACAGGCCGATCGAGTAGGTGGCCTGCGGATACAGGTAGTACGGGATGAACTTGTTGAATCCTTCCAGCGGGTGGTCGGTGATGTCGAAGAAGATCGTTCCGTCGCGCTCTTCCGCGCGGCTGCGGATCAGTTCCAGCGCCTGCCGGTGGCGCTCGAGCAGCGGCGGCAGCAGGCCCGCCACAAACGGCTGGCTCAGCACCTCGGCGAGCGGCATCTCCGTCAGCAGCGGAATCAGCCGCGGAATGAACTCCGGATCCTGCGTGGCCTCGATGATGAGCGTCAGCTTCATGGCCGGCGCGGCCATCTCCACCGCCGCCTCGGGGCTCTCGTACTTCGCGCCGTCCACAATGTCGGCCCAGTGAATCAGCTCCGCCACCGGCGCGGTGTCGAAGCCGAACGCGTCTTGCGCGATGTGCGCCAGAAAGCTGGTGCACGAGGTGTAGTGTGGGATCGAAGAACTTGCGCGCCGCGCAAACCGGGTCGCGCTGGCAGGCCAGAAAATGCTCGTGGTCCTGCGGCGTCAAAAACGCCGACTGGTGGTGATCGAACCACCAGGTGATCCGCGGCGAGGCCGAGTACTTGAAGTCCACGATCGCATTCTCGTCGCCGGTGAACTCGCTCTCGTCGAACAGCGCGCCGGCGCGATGCACCAGCCCGTGATACTCGTAGCTCGCGCCCGGCGCGATGCACTCGCGATGAAAGCGCGTGAACAGCGAGGCCGAGCAAGCTCCGTCAAAGCATTTGTCGTGATAGAAGACGCGAACTCGCAAAACCTGGAACCCTCCTGGCGGCAACGCCTGAAAAAGCCGGAACTGTTAAGCATCAAGGGCGGGGCCCGTTGTGTCAAGCTGGCCGGCGTTTCCCGAGCCGCAATCTGGACAGACTATGAACAACGCGCAGCCTCCCCATCGTCCGTGTCACAAGCAGCAATCGGGCCCATCGTTTACCCTCAAAAGAGTCTCCCGGCATGACCACGGCCGCCGCTCACGCTCGCTATCCGCTCACCCAGGGCGTCAACCCGTGGCTGGTCACCGTCTCGGTCATGCTGCCCACCTTCATGGAGGTGCTCGACACCGCCATCGCCTCGGTGGCGCTGCCCTATATCGCCGGCTCGCTCTCGGCCTCCAACTCCGAAGCCACCTGGGTGCTCACCAGCTATCTGGTCGCCAACGCGGTCATCCTGCCCGCCTCGAACTGGTTTGCCCGGCGCTTCGGCCGCAAGCGCTTCCTGCTCACCTGCGTCTCCATCTTCACCGTCGCGTCGTTCTTCTGCGGCGCGGCGCCGTCGCTGGCGGTCATTCTGCTGGCCCGCATCATGCAGGGCGCGGGCGGCGGCGCGTTGCAGCCTCTGTCGCAATCCATCCTGCTCGAAAGTTTCTCCCTCGAGGGACCGCTCCAAGTCCATGGCCGCCTACGGCCTGGGAATCGTGCTCGCTCCCGTGCTCGGTCCCACGCTGGGCGGCTGGCTCACCGACACCTGGAGCTGGCGCTACGCCTTCTACATCAACATTCCCGTCGGCATTCTGGCCGTCATCATGATCAGCCGCTTCGTCCACGACCCGCCCTACATCAAGAACGCCAAGGTGGGCGCATTCGACAACATCGGCTTCGGCCTGCTCGTCGTCTGGACCGGCTGCCTGCAGATCGTCCTCGACAAGGGCCAGGAGGACGACTGGTTCGGCGCCGTCTGGGTGCGCTGGGCGGTGGCGGCGCTCGTCGTCGCGCTCCTCTTGTGGATCTGGCGCTCATGGGCCAATCCCAAAGGCCTCGTCGACCTGCACGTCATCAAGGACCGCAACTTCCGCACCGGTTGCCTGATGATTGCCATGCTGGGCATGTGCATTTACATCACCATCGCCATCCTGCCGCTCTACTATCAGGAGATTCTCGGCTACACGGCATTCACCGCGGGCCTGGTTGTCTTTCCCCGCGGCGTTGGCGCCTTCATCGGCTCGCCCATTATCGGCGTTCTCGGTTCGCGCATCGACAACCGCAAGCTGCTCTGCGCCGGTTTTCTCGGCTTCGCCGTCTGCGCCTTCATCTTCGGCACCGTCAATCTCGACATCGGTCCCTACACGCTCCTCATTCCCATCACCCTCACGGGCTTCGCATTGAGCTTTGTCTTTGTGCCGCTCGCCACTTTGGCCACCGCCACCATCTCCAGGAACGAGATGGGCAACGCCACCGGTCTCTTCAACATGCTGCGCAACATCGGCGGATCGATCGGCATCGCCATGGCCACCACGGCAATCATCCGCCGCGCCGACTCTCACCAGACCGACCTGAGCGCGAATCTCTCGCCCAGCTCCGCCGTCCTGCAGCAGAAGTCCGCCATGATCGCCGCTTATCTCAGCCACCGCATTGGCCCGGCCGGCGCGCGCCCCGGCTCTTATGGCCTCATCTACGGCCTCATGCAGCAGCAGGCCGCACAGCTCGCCTACATCGATGTCTTCCGCTGGACCGCGATCCTCGCCCTCATCTGCGCCGCCTGTGTCTGGCTCTTCAAGAAGCCCGCCGGCCACTCCGTCCCACCCCCCGGCGCGCACTGAGGGCGATTCTGCCGCAACTATGTCTGCCCGTGAAGGGCCTTCTCCGCAAGGGGCGTCAATTCCGCAAGCATCTCGCCGACTACTCGCTGTGCAACCAGACCGGCGCGAATCTGAAGAACACCCGAAACTGCGGGTACAAGTTCATCCATGCGGGCCGAAAAGACCCTTTCAGCACGCGTCGGGGCCACGATCCGAGTTCCCCGACCCGAATTTCCCCAAGCCGAGCGTTCTCGTCGAAGATCCGAAGTAAGTGAATATCGTCATCGCCGGCAGCGTCAACCGGAAGCCACAATACGAAATTCCTATATACCCTCGCGTAGGCAGGCGATGATGTGCTGAGCTCAACATGGAGCAAAGTCAAGTCGCGATCAGCGCTGGCTGGCAAGCGATAGCCCTGCTCGGGGACGACTTCTCTATTGCCGGTGACGAAAGGGCCAGCCCTTCCCATTAGATTCGTTCCCGTCTTCCCAGCTAAGACTCTCGTCAGCTCCTCTGTGACCAAATTCATGAGCCGATTTCCGGCTTCGTCGACTTTCCCCTGCGAGTACCCGCCCCTCGTCACAAATAGCCTGTTGATTGCCGCTAGCCCCTCGTCGACGGTTGGCGACAGTGCACCGAGGAAGCTCTCGTTGATCAGCTTCAAGGTATCGAGCGACCGCGAAAGCATGAATTCCACGAAGGGCTGATACTCGCCCTTGTCCGCTGCCTCCAGCGCATCCAGATAGGCGCTCTTATGTTCCGACAGAATCATGATTGGCATTGAGATCGCCCGATAGGTGAACGCCGAGGCCAGCGCTCGGGCCACGCGACCGTTTCCATCCGCGAAAGGATGAATGACGACAAGTCCGTAGTGGGCATACGAAGCCTGCATCACCGGATGGGCCTTTTGAAACGCCTCGCTCCGCATCTCATTCAATAGGCGCGCCATTTCTGCAGGCGTTACGTCCACCGGTGCATAGGAGTGCGTCGCTCCGTCTCGTGTATGTACCACATGGTTCGGCAAGACTTTATAGCGCCCTTTCGGAAGGGCTTGTTCCTGGAACCCAATGGCAGTGATCACGCGATATGTTTCCTGCGCGCTGCAAACCACTTCGTGCAACTTGCGGATTGCAGCTTCTGTAATCGGCTCGGATTTCGTCGCCAGATCGAGTACATAGTCGTAGGCGTGCATCTGCGCCTCGAAAAGCGATCGCACCTGTTCGCCTTTCTCGGCTAATTTCAGCTCCCATGCCGCTGTCTCAAACGCGACGCTAAATGTGAACCCGCGATCAACCTCGTACAATCCCTCGATTGCGCCCGTATCCAACGCCGCCGCTCGTTTCACAACCTCTCGTGCCCGCTTCAATGCCTCGGTGGGAGCGGTAGGCCCTTTCTGTAGCGCCGCGTTGTACCGGTCCCAACGCACCGTGTCGACCGATGTATTCGACGCCCACTCCGCGAACGTCGGGAAGGGCTTATACGCCGCATCAAGGACATGAACATTAACTCCCGGACCGCTCATGAGCCAGCCTCACCTTCCTTTGTGGCTGATGATACCCCTGCATCTCCGCCCCCAGCTACTTCATCCTGTCGAGGCGGTTTCTCACCGAGCCACTCGCGGATCGTATCGTCAGACGCGCCGGCGAACCTGGGCGAGTCGGGCTCTTCAAGAACCTTTGCTGCCTTTTCATTGCGCCCAGCCCCAGGTATTGGGTGCAATAGAGCAACTGCCCTTCCGTCAAGAGCAATTGTGAAACTCTCTCCCAGACAGACGCGCCTCATGAAGTCAAAGTAGTGTGCTTCCAACTCTTCGAAGGTAATCTCGGTAGCCATTCTCGCTCCTGATCGCATGGGCTGCTGCTTTCTTTATCGGCTACCCAGCCAGCGGCACGAATCTTTTCTGTCCCTCGTCGTACTCCTCAATCCGCCCCGTCAGAATGTCGTAGTACCAGCCGTGCACCGTCAGCCGTCCCTCGGCCATCGCGCTCGCGCACCGGCGGTTGCGCCTGCAGGTTCTTGAGTTGCGCCACCACGTTGCCGCGGATCAGCGACGCCAGCTCCGCGCTCTCGCCGTCGGCCGGGATTCAGCGGCTGCCGGTATGCGAACGCCGCCTCCACATGCTCCAGCCACCGCCGCGCCTTGGGCAGGTTCTCCAGGCTCTTCCGGTCGAGCGCCGCCTTCAGCGCCCCGCAGTCCGAGTGGCCGCACACAATGGCGTGCCTCACCTTCAGCACCTCCACCGCGTACTCGATGGTGGCCGTCACGCCGTCCACATCCTGGCTGGTGATCGGCACCACGTTCCCGATGCTGCGCGAAATAAACAAATCCCCCGGCTCGGTCCCCAGAATCAGATCCGGCAGCACGCGCGAGTCCGCGCAGGTGATGAACAGCCACTCCGGCGCTTGCCCCTCCGCCAACAGGTGAAAGTGGCTCTTCTTCGCCGGAAACACCTCGGCGAGAAACTGCTTGTGTCCTTCAATCAGCCGTTGCATCCTCGCCTCCGGCAAGCTCCATCCGCCTACAACCGGTCTCATAAATGTCTCTGCCGCTTCGCGAGCAAGCATGGGACCCGACAACAAGGCGGGTTCCATGACTCCCGCGAGTTGACAAAAATGGTTTATGAGACCGGTTCTCGGGGTCACTCGTCGCTCGCCTCTGCCCAGCCTATCGCACCGCAACCGGGCTCATCGATGCCCGTACCCCGCGCGTCTATCCTGTTCGAGAGGAAACGGCCCCATGAATCGCCTCCAAAGCAATTCGCGCTTCGCAATTCTGTCCATTTTGCTGCTAACGGCCGCGGCCCTTCACGCCCCGGCCCAAACTGTCGACACCATCTCACCCGACCTCCGCTCGCGTATCGATCGCATCGCCGCGCAGGTGCTCGAAGCCACCGGCGTGCCTTCGGCCTCCGTCGCCGTCGTCCAGCACGGCAAGCTCGTTTACACCCACGCCTACGGCTTCGCGCGCCTCGCAGCGGACTCCGCTCCCGCCGTCCCCGCCACGCCCGCCATGCGCTATTCCATCGGCTCCATCTCCAAGCAGTTCACGGCCGCCGCAATCCTCATGCTCCAGGAGCAGGGCAAACTCTCCCTCGACGATCCCGTCGGCAAATACATTCCCGGCCTCACGCGCGGCAACGAAGTCACCATCCGCCAAATTCTCTCGCACACCTCCGGCTATCAGGACTACTGGCCCGAGGACTACGTCATGACCCCCATGCTCCAGCCCACCACCGCGCAGCAAATCCTCGACACCTGGGCCAAGAAGCCGCTCGACTTCGATCCCGGCACCCAGTGGCAGTACTCGAACACCAACTACGTCATCGCCGGCCGCATCGTCGAGATCGTCTCCGGCGAGCCGCTCTTTCAATTTCTCACCGAGCACATCTTCCGCCCCCTGGGCATGACCTCCGTCTGGAACTCCGACGCGAACCAGCTCATGCCGCCCGACGCCACCGCCTACTATCGCCACGCTCTCGGGCCGCTGCGTCCCGCGCCAAAAGAAGGCGCAGGCTGGATGTTCGCCGCCGGCGAGCTCGCCATGACCGCCCACGACCTCGCCCTCTGGGACGAGAGCCTTATTGCTCAGTCGATTCTCTCCTCCGAGAGCTACAAGGAGATGTTTACCGAGGTCAAGCTGAAAGACGGAAAGGGCACTGCAATACGGCCTCGGCGTCGAAGTCCGCGATCGCGAGGGCCATCGCTCCATCGAGCACTCGGGCGAGGTCTCCGGCTTCGCCTCGGACAATGAAGTCCTCATCGATTACGGTGCCGCCGTGGCCGTACTTTCCAACCAGGACGCCGTCGGCGCCGCTCCCACTATTGCTAGGCTCGCCGCGCCGCTCGTCGCCGGCTACCCGCGCAGCGCTCCCGAGCAGCAAGCCCTCGAAATCTACCGCGGCCTTCAGCAGGGCCACATCGACCGCTCGCTCCTCGCGCCGAATCTCAACGACTACTTCACTCCGCAGGCGATCGCCGACTTCCAATCCAGCCTCGCCCCCCTCGGCGAGCCGCTCAGCCTCCGCCAGACCCACGAAGAACTCCGCGGCGGCATGACCTTCCGCGAGTTCGACATCGCCTATCCCGGCCGCACCCTCGAGCTCACCACCTACACCTACCCCGGCGGCAAACTCGAGCAGTACCTGATTGCGCCGGTGAACTGGGCACTCGTCAGAGCGGCCCGTTGCCATCCCGATTGACCCGGATGCCGCCCATGATCTGGAAATGCCTCGTGCGAACCGGGGAACCGCTAGTGGCTTGCCAAACCGACGCGGCGATAAAACCCGAGATCTGAATATGCATCCCGGTACTCATCGTCCAATTCGTACTTCTCGAGGACAGAAGGCGAAGGAGGATCTGACTGGTTCACCACTAAGGTTCCGAAATATCCCACACGCATCAATCCTTCTACCCCGCCACCCTCAAAAGGAACTCCGGCGGCTTGGTCGAAAGAGTAGGTGCCGGCGATCACGAAATTCGGGGAGAGGTGTTGCACCCAAGGCAGATCCGCATAGACATCTGCGACAAAGACTGGCCCCGGCAAGTGGCGGAGTTTCTCCGCCACAGCGCGATGAACGAAGTCCCCGTACCGGTACTCTCCGTAGGCTACGTGGGCTCGCGCAACGCCGCAAGTCATCAGAAGCGAGCAAATCACAACGCCGGCCAGAGTCCAGCGCGAGTGGATTCGCTCCCAATGCACAGCCAAAGCGAGCATGGATATCCACGCCGCGGGAATGTAATAGTTCGTGACTGCCCCCACCTTGAACGCGGTCACTAAAGCAAAACAGAAGGAAAACAGGAAAGCCGCGGTCACGACTGTCGCAGCCGGTTCGAGGTCAACGCGACGGGCACGCCTCCACAGAATCCAAAGGGTTGAGGCAAGACCCAACGGAAGGAACAGGTTTCTCAGCAGGGCCATGCGGGCGTTCTCGACACCCAGATCCATCGCCATGGGGAGGTGCCCTTGGGAAGACAACACCGATTCGCGATAAATGGGGCCGCCCAGGATGAACGTGAGAATGACCAGAAGCCACCACGCGCTGCTTAGAAGGAAGAAGGCCCGCCAGCGCTTGAGCAGCAAAAGCGACAAAGCCGACCCTGCGAGCATGGTGACCTGAGACTGCTTGAAAGCCCATGCGGCGTAAAAAAGGACCACCGCCGCGACGATCAGGCGATCGTTCGGCTTGCTCACGTAGTGCAGGATTACGTAGAGGCCGGCACACTCGAAAGCAAGCGCGCCGAGGTCCGGGCGAACCGTAATGGACCAGAAGCCCACCAGCGGACTGCACGCAGCGATCAAACACCATGCCCAGGAGACGGCCGGACTGGCGAAGAAACCGTACTTCGCGAAGCGCCGCTGAGCGAGGTAGAAGATCGCACCGGCCATTAGCGTGAAAATCGCGGTCATCAGGCGGCCAACGGCCGCGATCCAGATTTCGTCAAGATGGAAGAGATGCAGACAGGCTTTCGTGACCAATCCGTAAAAACAGTAGAATCCCCAGTTGTAACAGCTCACGGCAAATGGAATGCGATGGGGGTCGGCGTACACCGCCTGATGCTGGATGAACTTCCAGATCGAGAACAGGCACTCCTCTTCGCCGCCTGTTGTTACCGCCAGATACGGCGTCACGAACGAAATGTTGTAGAAGATTCTTACGATCCAAAACACCAGGCAGACCCCCGCGGCGAGCAGGAGCGATACTCCGGCACTTTTCCAAAGGTTCTGCTCCGAGATGAACCGCGTCACGGCACTCCTTTTATGCAAGATTCGCCCGCCTTAAATCCCCTCGATTATAAACGAGCCAACCTGCACGGAATGTGAGCCTGCATCCCAATGAATGCGAGGGAAATCCGGGCGTACGGCACTTGAGACTCAAACCAGGAACACAACAATTTCTTGTTTCGCGCTGAATCTGCTTCCTCGGCGCAGTTCGCCCGGATTCGTCGCTTCCTCGGCCCTACCGTGGGTCTATCTTGCGACCTCCGATCGTCGTCAGCAGATCGGCAAACGGTCCCGCGATGCGATCGCCGCTGATGGGCTTGCCAAAGAAATCCGTGTCGATTCCCTTGTAGGCGGGAGCGGCTTCAGGTCCCGAGCGCAGCGCCCGCAGCTTGGCTGGCGATTCACTGAACCCAGCAGGTGACGGGCTGGGATCGAACCGCACCACGAGGCCATCGATGCCGTGCGGCAGTGAAGACGATGGGTGTTTTACCATCTGCTAGAGCAAAGCCATGCGAGCGCACAGACGCGCATTCACGGTGGCCATCACCTGCATCAGCCGGGTCCTCATTCTGAGGGACCGCGTCTTCTATGCGCTCGGAATCTTCCGGCATGACGAGCTTCAAGGTGCGACGGCTTCGCGGCACTCGATCCCGAGCGGGGATAACCGGCTCGACGCTGCGTTTGTCGTTCCGGCAAACGAGCCGGCCCGCGCGGCGCTTCTGATTTGTCACGGAATCGCCGAGACAGTCGACACGTGGCTGCCCGTGCAGCAGCTTTTGGCCGCGCACGGCGTGGCGTCGCTCCTGTTCGATTACTCAGGCTTCGGGAAGAGCACCGGGCATCCGGACTGGAGCCAGTTTGAGCAGGATACAGTGGCTGCCTTCCACTGCTTGCAGGAGCTTGAGCCCGACTCCCCAAGTCAGTTCTCGGATTCTCACTGGGAAGCGGGATCGCCGCCGCGACGGTCCACAAGCTTGCCGCCGAACGCCTTGTTCTCTGCGCGGCATTCACTTCATTCCGCAGCGCAGCGCACTCGGCGGGCATTCCGGAGGCGCTTTCGTTCCTCGTCCCGCCCATCTGGCAGGTTGAGGAGTCTCTCTCCGACTGTGCGTTGCCCGTGCTGGTTGTGCAAGGAGCCAAAGATCGCCTGTTCCCGGTCCGCATGGCCTCAGAACTGGTGGCGCACTGCGGGCGCAACGTTCAACTTGTCGTAGTGCCGGAGATGGAGCACAATCAGCCGTTTCGCAGGCCGACGCTTTCATTCTGGGGGCCGGTGATCGCGCACATCGTGGCTTAGCGGGATCGCGCGGCGGGCTTGGCGGCAAAGGGCCGGAACCCGCTTCTCCGGTAGACTGGAACTGGACCCATGTTCGAAAACCTTACCGACAAACTGCAACGCGTGTTCAAGAACCTTCGCGGCCAGGGCACGCTCACTGAAGAAAATATCGCCGAAGCCCTGCGCGAGATTCGCGTCGCCCTGCTCGAAGCCGACGTCAACCTCAAGGTGGTCACCGACCTCGTCGAGCACATCCGCGCAAAAGCCGTCGGATCCGAAGTCCTCACCGCTCTCTCTCCCTCCGAGCAGGTGGTCAAGATCGTTCGCGACGAGCTCGTCGCGCTGCTGGGCAAAGACACCGCGCGCTTCAACTTCGCCTCCAAGCCGCCCACCGTCATTCTCATGGCCGGCCTGCAAGGCTCGGGCAAAACCACCACTTCCGGCAAGCTGGCCGCGTGGCTCAAGAAGGGTGGTCACCGTCCCATGCTGGTCTCGGTCGACGTCTACCGGCCCGCCGCGCGCGAGCAACTCAAAATCGTCGCCAAGCAGGTTGAAACCCGCCTCTACGAAGGCGACCAGAAGGGCGAGCCCGCCGGCTCGACGCTCGTCGAGCGCCTCGCCAAAGAAGCCCGCCGCGAAGCCGTCATCATGGGCTGCGACACGCTCATCGTCGACACCGCCGGCCGCCTCCACATCGACGAAGAGCTGATGGCCGAGATGGAGAGCCTGAAAAAGCTCCTCTCCCCGCAGGAGATTCTCTTCGTCGCCGACGCCATGACCGGCCAGGACGCCGTCAACTCCGCGCAGGATTTTCACTCGCGCCTCTCGCTCACCGGCGTGGTCCTCACCAAAATGGACGGCGACGCCCGCGGCGGCGCGGCGCTCTCGATTCGCCACGTCACCGGCCAGCCCATCAAGTTCATCGGCGTGGGCGAAAAGCCGGACGCCTTCGAGCCCTTTCATCCCGACCGCATCGTGGGCCGCATCCTCGGCATGGGCGACATGCTCTCGCTCATCGAGAAGGCCGAATCTACACTCGACCGCAAGAAATCCGAGGAGCTGGCCAAGAAGGCTCTTCTCGGCGACGGCTTCTCGCTCGAAGACTTCCGCGACCAGTTGCGCCAGATCAAGAAGCTCGGGTCGATGGAATCGATTTTGAAGATGCTGCCCTCGGTCGGCCCCTTCGCCGGCATGCAGCAGGCCGCGGGCCAGGTCGACGAAAAGCAATTCGTGCGCCTCGAAGCCATCATCAACTCCATGACGCCCCGGGAGCGCCGCAACCACGAGATTATCTCCGGCTCGCGCCGTAAGCGCATCGCCGCCGGCAGCGGGACCAGCGTGCAGGAGGTGAACCAGCTCCTCCGTCAGTACGCGCAGATGGCCAAAATGTTCAAGCAGATGGGCAAGGGCGGCATGGCGAAGAGCATGATGCGCGGCGGGCTCGCGCGGCATGGGCCTCGGCGGCAAGCAGCGCTTCGGGCGGTAGAATTGTCGCAAGAGGGAGGACGCCATGCCAGACAACGGGAACAAGACTCGCCCGGTGCGCACCCTCACCGTTAAGAACTTCTCCGTCATCAAAGAAGCCAAGCTGGAATTCGGCAAAATCACGGTTCTTATCGGGCCGCAAGCGAGTGGCAAGAGCCTGCTATGCAAGCTGGCATACTTTCTAAGCAAGCAAACGATCAAAGTTGCTCTGGATGCCATCTTGAGCCAGCCCTCCAGTGACCAAAGTCCGTTTGAGGAATTCGAAACGTCGCTAAGCCGAGACTTCCTAGCATGGTTCCCATTCGAGACATGGTGGAATGAAGACGCAATTGTGTCGTTCGAATCACTCGCCTATCGCGTGCAAATTTCCGCAACGAAGCAATTCGATAGCTTGGAACTCCGATTTTCCCCAAAGTTCGAAGCGCTGTTCGACAATTTAGTCAATCAGGTTCAACGGATGCCTGTAGCCGGAGCAGATTCCGGGAGATATGTCGCGGAGCAGGTGAGCGCGCAGTTCTATTTATTACTCACCGGTACCTTCATCGACCGGCCTCTTTACATTCCAGACGGTCGAGCATTTTTCGCAAGCCAGTCATTGGGATTCAATTTGGTAAATAATCCCGACATAGATCCCGTTCTCAAGGAATTCTCCTTGGAGGTCTCGTGGGGGAGCGGGCGCGCACCAAACCCCATTTTGGGTGAAGAGGGAGTGCGCCTCCTGCACGAAATTAACCGTGAAATACTGAGGATTGCTGGCGGACATGTTGAGGGCCGCAATGGCTCAGCGAGATTCATAAGAACCCTGGACGGCAAAGCCATTCCGCTGCCCTTCCTGTCGTCGGGCACACAGGCTATGCTTCCCATGTTCAATGTACTTTGGAGGATCATCACTGAGCAAAGGGGGAGGATTCTCTTCCCGCGCCCCGATAATCTTCCTGGAATGCCGAATCAGATCATTGAGAGCCATGGCCTGCTCTATGTCGAGGAGCCTGAAGCAAATATCTTCCCAAGCACACAATATGAACTGATCCGCCTCTTTGCGTGGTTCAGCCAAGAGTGGCGCCTAGATTTTTCCTGGGCCATCACTACCCACAGCCCTTACATTCTCTCGTCCTTCAATAACCTCATTCTCGCCGGCCAACTCGGAGAGGACAAGCGCTCAAAAAGAAGATCAAAATTGACGAACGGTATTGGGTTAAGCCAGGGAGCCTTCAGAGCGTACAGCATCCATGATGGCAAATCCGAATCGATCCTCTCCGAATCCGGCCTTATTGACGGGGACTACCTAGATAGCGTTTCTGAAACGATTGGAAATGAATTCGATGAGATGCTGAGGCTGGAATATGGCAAGAAGAAGGCCTCGTAAGCGAGTTGCGCCCACGCCGGTCAACGAATGCATCGAATTCAGCAACGAGCCCAGCCTGCATGTCAGTGAAAAAGGGATCGGTGCGACTTTTGTGAATCGCCGGCGCAGGGAACTGAGAAAGATCAGGTACGACGGCTGCTATTGCCGAGTTGCCGGAGAGGGGCGTGCTGATTTCATCATCGGATTTGACCGCTTAATCGATGTAATCCTTGAACTCAAGGGCTCAGACCTGAAGCACGCGCTAGTCCAAGTGACAGACACGCTGGGTCGATGGAGAGAGGATGCGATTCATTATCCCCGGATTGTTTGTCTTATTGTTTTTGGTCACACATTCCCGCGAATGAGTTCGAAGCTCGGCGTTTTAGAGCGAGAGTTCCTTGATGAGCACAATACTCTTCTATGGATTCGAGAGAGTGCCGCAGAGAGATTCAGCTTTAGAAAGCTCTCGGGGAGATCGTAATGACCGCCCTCCAGGACCAACTCGACGAGATCACCGCCAACACGCGCCACCTCGTCCAGCCCGAGCGCATGGCCGTCAGCGAACGCGCCGTCGCCGACCTCTTCGCCTCCGGCATCGAGGAAAAGATCCTGCCCGTCGGCGCTACCGCTCCCGAATTCACCCTCCCCGACGCCTCCGGCCGCCCCGTTCGCTCGGCCGACCTGCTCGCCCTCGGGCCGCTCGTCCTCAACTTCTTCCGTGGCCGCTGGTGCCCCTACTGCGTCACCGAGCTCGAGGCCTGGCGCGACCTCTACCCCCGCCTCCGCGAGTCCGGCGCGCTTCTGGCCGCCATCAGCCCGCAAACCGCCCGCCAGAGCGACTTCATGGTGGGCCAGCACGGCCTGCCGTTTCCCGTCCTCACCGACCCCGGCTGTGCCCTCGCCGAGCAATTCGGCCTCGCCTACACCATCCCCGACTACCACCGCGACTACTACCGCTCCATCCTCGTCAACATCCCCTTTATCAACGGCGACAAAGCTGGCGCCTGCTTCTCCCCGCCACCTACGTCCTGGCCCGCGACCGCCGCGTCCTCTACGCCCAGGCCTACGCCGACTTCCGCGTCCGCCCCGAGCCGGAAGAGGTCCTCACCGCCGCCCTTGCCGCCGTCAAGCTGTAGCGCCGGTCTCTCCAAGCAGCGCCGGTCTCCTGACCCGCTGTAGTGCGGGTCTCCAGGCCCGCACATGGCATCGTCTGCCACCCCCACCCCCGAAGCCCCCGTCCCACCCCGAAATCCAGCCCAAATTTGCATCCAACTGAGGAAATCACATCATATAAGTTGACAATATCTCACTCAATCTGGCATTCTGCCATGTTGAGATTTCTCTAAAGGCAGGAACTCAACCATGGCAAAAATCATCGGAATCGACCTCGGCACCACCAACTCGTGCGTCGCGGTCCTGGAGGGCGGCGAGCCCAAAGTCATTGCAAATGAAGAGGGTGCGCGCACCACCCCCTCCATCGTCGCCTTCACCAAGAGCGGCGAGCGCCTGGTCGGCCAGGTGGCCAAGCGCCAGGCCATCACCAACCCCGAGAACACCATCTTCTCCATCAAGCGCTTCATGGGCCGCCGCTACAACGAAGTGACCGACGAGATGAAGATGGTGCCCTTCAAGGTCGTCCAGCAGGGCGACCACGTGGGCGTCATCGCGCAGGGCAAGGAGTACACCCCGCCCGAAATCTCGGCCATGATCCTGCAAAAGCTCAAGAAGTCCGCCGAAGCCTATCTCGGCGAGACGGTCACCGAGGCCGTCATCACCGTCCCGGCCTACTTCAACGACGCGCAGCGCCAGGCCACCAAGGACGCCGGCAAGATCGCCGGCCTCGACGTCAAGCGCATCGTCAACGAGCCCACCGCGGCCGCGCTGGCCTACGGCCTCGACAAAAAGAAGGACGAGACCATCGCCGTCTACGACTTCGGCGGCGGCACCTTCGACATCTCCATCCTCGAAGTGGGCGAAGGCGTCATCGAGGTCAAGTCCACCAACGGCGACACCCACCTGGGCGGCGACAACCTCGACCAGCGCATCGTCGACTGGCTCATCGCCGAGTTCAAGCAGGAGCACGGGCCTCGACCTCACCTCCAAGGGCAACGAGATGGCCCTGCAGCGCCTGAAGGACGCCGCGGAGAAGGCCAAGATCGAGCTCTCGACCACCGTCGAAACCGAGATCAATCTGCCCTTCATCACCGCCGACGCCACCGGCCCCAAGCACCTGGTCCGCAAGCTCACGCGCGCCAAGCTGGAGCAGTTGGTCGAAGACCTGCTCGAGCGCTCCGTCGAGCCCTGCAAGAAGGCCATGGCCGATGCCGGCATCACCATCAGCCAGATCGACGAAGTCGTTCTGGTCGGCGGCCAGACGCGCATGCCCAGGATTCAGGAGCTGGTCAAGAAGCTCTTCGGCAAGGAGCCGCACCGGGGCGTCAATCCCGATGAAGTCGTCGCCGTCGGCGCGGCCGTGCAGGCGGGCGTGCTGGCCGGCGACGTCAAGGATCTGCTGCTGCTCGACGTCACTCCGCTCACCCTGTCCATCGAAACGCTGGGCGGCGTGGCCACGCCGATGATTCCGCGCAACACCACCATCCCGACCAAGAAGACCGAGACCTTCTCCACGGCGGCCGACACGCAGACCGAGGTCGAGGTGCACGTTCTGCAGGGCGAGCGGCCCATGGCGGGGCAGAACCGCACCCTGGGCAAGTTCAAGCTGGGCGGCATCATGCCGGCGCCGCGCGGCGTGCCGCAAATCGAGGTCACCTTCGACATCGACGCCAACGGCATCCTCAACGTCACCGCCAAGGACAACGCCACCGGCAAGGACACGCGCATCACCATCACCTCGAGCTCCGGCCTCTCGCAAGGAAGAAGTCGAGAAGATGGCCAAGGAAGCCGAAGCCCACGCCGCCGAGGACAAGGAGCAGCGCGAGCAGATCGAGGCCCGCAACTCGCTCGACAGCCTGGTCTACAACATCGAGAAGATGCTCAAGGACTCGGGCGAAAAGGTGCAGGCGGCCGACAAGACCGAGGTCGAAGCGGCGCTGGCCGACGCCAAGAAGACACTCGAAGGCTCGCCTTCGACCGTCGAGATGCGTTCCGCGCACGAAAAGCTCACCCAGGCCAGCCACAAGCTGGCCGAGGCGCTCTACAAGGCCAGCTCCTCGCAGGCGACTGCGCCGGGCAGCCCTGCGGACGGCGGCGCTGCGGGTGCAGCGCAGCGCCGGCGAAGCCAAGAAGGAAGGCGAAGTCATCGACGCCGAGTACGTGGACGTGGACGACAAGAAGTAAAACGGCATTCGAGCACGGCGCCGAGTTGGAACGGGGTGGGCGGAGACAATGCCGCCCACCCCGGCTTCTTATGATGGAAGATGAAAGCAGCTCATGCAGACGAAGCGAATGAGACTTAACCGATGAATGCCTGGAGCCGCTGGCAAAACGCATGCAGAGTTACGCACAACGCCCGCATGACGTTGATTTGAGATAAGAAAGCACTCATGCCCACCACGACCAACAAGGACTATTACGCGACGCTCGGCGTCAAAAAGACAGCCACACCGGAGGAGATTCGCAAGGCCTTCCGCAAAGCCGCGCGCAAGTATCACCCCGACGTCAATCCCGGCGACAAGCGCGCCGAAGAAAAATTCAAGGAAATCTCCGAGGCCAACGACGTTCTCGAGCGACCCGAAGAAGCGCAAGATTTACGACCAGGTCGGCTTCTACTCCGATCAGATCGACCCCGCGCAAGCCGAGGCCTATGCACGCCAGCAGCGCTCCGGCGGCCAGCCCCCCATCGACTTCGGCGGCTTCGACTTTTCAGGCTTCGAAGGCGGAATGGGGCACCAGGCGCCGCAGGGGGCCAGCGCGGGAGGCTGGGGCAGCTTCAAAGACATCTTTTCCGGTATCTTCAGTGGCGCGCAGCAGCACCCGCAGCCGCGCGGGCCGCAGCCCGGCACCGACCTCGAGTACCAGGCCACGGTCGACTTCTGGACCGCCATTCGCGGCGGCCAGGCGCGCATCCAGATCAACCGCCAGGAAACCTGCCCCACCTGCCACGGCCAGGCGAGCACCGGCGGCGGCACGCAGTGTCCCGAGTGCCACGGCTCCGGCCAGGTCACGCAGATGGGCGGCCGCATGAAATTCAACATCACCTGCCCGCGCTGCAATGGCACCGGCCGCGTCTCCAACGCCTGCTCCACCTGCCACGGCGAGGGCACCGTCAACCGCTCCGAGACGGTCGATTTCCGCATCAAGGCGGGCACGCGCGACGGCCAGCGCATTCGCCTGCAAGGCAAAGGAAACGCCGGCATCAACGGCGGTCCCGCGGGCGATCTCTTCCTTATCGTGCGCACCGGCACGCATCCGGTCTTTACGCGCGTCGGCGACGACATCCAGCTCACCGTCCCCGTCACCGTGGCCGAAGCCTCGCTGGGCGCCAAGGTCGAAGTGCCCACCATCGATGGCCGCGCTCATTTGAAGATTCCGCCCGGCACGCAGAGCGGGCAAAAGCTGCGCATGAGGGAGCGCGGCGTCGAGAGCGCTTCACATCCGGGCCAGCGCGGCGACGAGATCGTCACTGTCGAAGTCGCCGTGCCGCACTTGAACGACGAGCGCAGCCGCGAAATCATGCGCGAGCTCGCCCGCCTCAACCCCCAGGACCCGCGCATCGCGCTCTTCGACAAGTTGTGAAAGACAGGGCACAAGGGACTGACAGAACAAGAGACATTGATAGCGACGAACGGTGGTAGCTATGAGAGAAACAGCAGTGATCAGCTTTGCCGAAGTTACGCTGCTCCTTGCTAGTCTCCTGGCGTTGTCATCGAACCTGCAGGCACAGCGAAACGCGCGTTCTTCCGGCTCACGCGTTCCATGGGCATGCAGCTTCCTCCCTACAGGCGAGGAAAATGCAGAAAAGAGTGATCCTGAAGTGCAGCAGAGCTATTCACGGAGTTTCAATGAGTTCTATCGTCTTTGGTGTACTTCAGCATCGAGCTCCCCTAAAGCGAAGGAAGATGCTGCCAACAGCATGGCGGAGAGTTGGAAGCGACTTTGGTACAGCAAGGATTGGTATAACGCCGCCTTCCACGAGGTGGGCGACTTTGAGTTGCTCGTCGTGATAGCGATTACCCGCAAATTGCCAGGACCGTTGATGGCTGATCCGACATTCATGCACGATTGGCTGAAGGGCTGCAAGGGGTCATGTTTTCAAATATTCGGCAATGACGATCCAGGTGCGAAAGCCGAGTCGCTAAGATTACTTCGGCTTCGGAAAGATGTGATGGACCAGCTCAAAGGAGATCCAGCGGCGGAGCCCGTTCTTGAAATGCTGAAAAATGCGAGATTGGATGAACTGGTGAAATAATGGCCACAAAACGCAAATCCAAAGGCGCCTACATGATCTCGGCCGTGGCCGAGATGTACGAGATCCATCCCCAAACGCTGCGCCTCTACGAGCGCGAAGGCCTGCTCAAGCCCTCGCGCACCGAGGGCAACACGCGTCTCTATACCGATGAAGATCTGGAACGCCTCGAATTCATCCTTAACCTCGCCCGCGATCTCGGCGTCAACATCGCCGGCATCGCCATCATCCTGCAGATGCGCGAACGCATGGAAGAGATGAACCGCCAGATGCAGAGCTTCGTCGAGTACGTCCGCTCGGAGATGCTTTCGCGCTTCCAGCAAGCCGCATCGGGTTCGTCCGCCGCCATCGTCCCGGTCCGCAAGCCGGTTACGGCGTCCACCGCGCGCACCGCATCACGCAAGCCCTAGCGGGCTGGATTCTATTCCGCTAGTTTGCGCAGCCGCCCCTCGGGCAGTAACTCGTACGGATCGCCTCGGTAGCGCAGCCGACTGCCGGTTAAGTAGCTCCTCACCCAGAAAATGAATCCCATCAGGTCGCGCAGCGGATAGAGCCATGCCTTGCGCACAGCTGCGCGGTCGCGCACCACTAAGCTACTTACCAGGAGGCACAATAGCACCCGGTCCAGGATCGTAAACGCCAGCAGCCCCGCTCCCCATGCCCAGTGTCCGCTCAGCGTCAGCCCAATCCAGGCCAGCAGGCCAAAGGGAACCGCATAAGTTAGCACCTCGCCCGCGTGTCCCATAGGCCGCGAAAAACGCGTGCTCGTCGCCCATCCCTGCTGATGCGCGATGCTGCTCTTGAAGGCGGCGTTCAGCACGTGGTGTTCGACAATATACTGTGACAGCACCACCGTCTCGCCGGCCGCCGCCGTCCAATTGCCAAGCACGAAGTCGTCGGCGTAATACTGGGCCACCTTTTCGTAGCCGCCGATCTTCTCGACAGTGCTTTGGCGCATCACCATCGAAGGACCCAGCGCGAACTTCATCCCTTCCAGCATGTTGGCAACAAGCACGCCCGAGGACATTTCCACGCTCATGCCCATTGCCTCCAGCCGAGCCCACAGCCCGTGCCGGGTGCAGCCGCGGTAGAGGCAGGTAACCATGCCTACCCGCGGATCGCGCATCGGCTGCACCACCGCGCGCAGGTAATCCGGCGTCACGCGCACATCGCTGTCCGCCGCCACCAGGATCGGATGCCGCGCTTCGCGGCGCATCACCTCCAGCGAGAATGTCCGGGCATTCGGCCACGGCGGTTCGCCGCAGGTCAGAATGCGCGCCTTCACCTGCGGATACCGCGCCATCACCCGCCGCGCCGCGGCCAAGCCCAGGTCGTTCTCGTGCCGTGCGCAGAACAGAATTTCGTACTCCGGATAGTCCTGCTCGAAAAAGCTGGCCAGGTTCTGTTCCAGGTCGGGCTCGTCGCCGTAGACGGCCTTCAGCACGCTCACCGGCGGCAAAAATGCCGCCTCGTGCGCATCGTCCGCGCCGCGCCGGAAGCGCACTGCTCCCGCAACCACCATCAGGCTATAAATTGTCGAGGTGACGACGCCGAAGACGGCGAGCACATTGATGCCGGCAAGGGCAATATGGCTGAAGTTCATGGTCGAAAGATCCTTACTGCACCGGCCGGTCCGTCCACAGCGTCTTGTCGGCGAGCGTCTGCACAGGGTAGAGCCGTCCGGCCAGCACCTTCTCTACATTGTCCCGGTTCGGATCCTCGGCAAAGATCCACTTGCGCTCGCCGGTCCCCCAAATCGCCGCCAGCTTCGCGGGGCTCAGGTAAATGTCCGGCGCATCGGGATAGCACGATCCCCACAGCAGCGTGGTCCCCTCGTTGTGCTGCCCGCAGCGCGGCAGCACCAGCATCGCCGGCCTTCCTCCGAAGAAGTCGTTCGTGTAATAGATCAGCGATGACCCCGAAGACTGCTCCCCGTAGACGATCAAAACATCGCTTGGTGCGCCTTCTCTCATGATCGTGTCGGCCATCGGCTTCGAGCTCAGCATCGGCTCAAACCGCGCAAACGCGATGTGCGCGGCCACAAAGAACACCGTCATCGTCAGCGCCACGCTCACCGTCGCCGCCATGTGCTTCTTCTTCAGCCGCAGCAGCCAGCCCGCCATCGGCCCAATCAGCAAAACAATCGCCGCCATCGCCGCCGGCAGCCGCAGCGCGGCAAACGATTCGCCCGTCAAATCGAACAGGTGCGACATCGACAGCGTGTAGTCGCCCACGCCGCGATGCGCCAGCACTGTGCCGATGTCGGCCACATACGGCAAGCTGCGCGACGTCCACAATCCCCACGCCAGCGCCGCAGCGGCTGCCACGCCAATCGCCGCAAATACCGCCTGCGCTCCCGTCAGCCATGCTGTCGAAAGCATCGGCTTGCCGCCCTCCACGCCGTAGTTCTCTTCCACCTCCGCCATCACGCCCGCAATCAGCATCACCAGCGGCGGCCACACCGGAAACGTGTAGTACTCCTGATTCGTCGAAATCGAAAAGAACACCAGCGTCCACGCCGAGAACAGGCTCAGCAGCCAGATGGTCCTGGTGCGGAACTTGATCCGCCGCACGTAGCTGGCCACGTCTTCGCGCATCGCGTGGTCCAGATAGAAATCCACCGTGTCGCCGGCATCGTGCCGCAGGTGTTTCAGCCAGCTGCGCCGCGTCTTCCACGCCAGGGCCCCCACCGCGCCCAGAAAAAGGCTCCAGGGAAAAATCCAGATCAGCTCGCCCAGCCAGTACCACACGGTCGGCATTTTGTTGTAGTCGTGCGGATAGCGCTGGTTGAAGAAGCGCAGCACGTGCTCGTTGATGAAGTACTGATAGAAGAACCCGTGCACGTTGCCCACGGTCGGATGATTCCCTACTGCGTTCCCCTGGTCGTGATTGATGATGCCGCAAGCAATGTGCCACGGCGCCGCGATCGCCAGGAACAGCAGCATTCCAGTCACTGGCTTCAGCGCCTTCCATCGCCGCCATTGTCCGGTCAGCAGCAAATACGGAATCGCCGCTCCGCCGAAAAACACCGGCGCAATCAACCCCTTCGTCAACAGTGCCAGCGCCACGCCCGCCCACGCCCAATAAATCATCGCCGGCCGGTTGTCTTCCAGGCTTGTAATCAGGGCATACAAGCTGACCAAAAGGAAAAGGGCAAGGATTGCCTCCGGAATAATGAATCGCGTAAAAAGAAAGCACCCCACCGACGTCAGCACGCCCAGCCCCGCGTAGAAGCCCGCGCGCTCGCCCCACGCCCGCCGCGCCCACAGCCACGCCAGCCACGCCAGCGCCAGCATCGCCAGCGCATTCGGCAGGTGCGTGGCAAAGGTGTTCTGGCCAAAGATCTTGTACATCCCAGCCACCACCCAGTAGGGCAGCGGCGGCTTTTCAATGTAGCGAATGCCGTTGGTCTTCGCGGTGATCAGGTCGCCGCTCTCGGCCATGTGCTGCGCCGCCTGCGCGTGCGCCGCGTCCACGTCGTCCATCAGCGGAGGAGAAAACAGCGATGCAAAGTAAATCGTGACCCAGATAATCGCGAAAACCAGCCACACCGCGCGCGTCGAGGGCGCCTGCCGCGGCCGTTCGAGGGCGATGCTGGTATTCGGATCCATCTTCGTTTCTGCGTTCATCCTGAATTCGGCTATCGGAACCAGAATACCAGCCGCGTTTCGCAGAACAAACCGCGTGGTCGCACCGCAATTCTGTCTGCCGTCTTCAACAGGCTCACGCATTCTTCGCCGGGTGCTTGATCAAGCCCAGCCTCTGCAGGGTAACGCGCCCCTACTGGAAACTTGCGGGAAGATCTTCTCCCAGCCCGTCACCGCCGCGGATAACGCCAGCGGAGCCGCGCCCCTCAGCCAGGCCGTCAGCACCACGGTCATGGTCACTGTGCCATAGGCGATTCAACCCGCAGCCGGCCAACCTGTCCGTTCAGATTTTCGCTTGTAGAATAGTGACCGCACGGGAGACTCCGCCGTTGCGTCATGCCGCTGGGGTCGCGTAATGCGAAGTCCTTCTTGCTCTGGCAAATGGAATCGCGTTGGTCTTTGCGAATCCCAACTTCCCCGCGCGGAGTAGCAAACGGCAATCGGCTTCGGGCACTGCGGGACTGTACAGGAATCCCTGCACCTCTTCGCAGTTCTGCTGCCGGAAGTAGTTGAGTTGCTCCGGCGTTTCCACGCCTTCGGCCACACAGGCAAGGCCAAGGTCGCGTCCTAAGTTGATGATGCTTCTGACCACCGCCTCCGCTGTCGGCTCCGACGCGATGTCGCGCAGGAACGAGCGATCGATCTTGATGCGGTCAATCGGGAACCTTCTCAGATAGGACAATGAGGACCAGCCGGTGCCAAAATCGTCCAGCGACAGGCTCACTCCAATCCTCTTCAGCGCCTGCATCACCTTGACCGTCGTCTCTGAGTCATCCAGCATCAGCGATTCCGTCAACTCCAGTTCCAGCCATTTGGCATCAAGGCCGGATTCGGAAAGCGTCTTTTTCACGTTGCTGACGATATTGCCCCGATAGAATTGCGTTGACGACAGATTCACCATCATGCGAACCGGCGGGAGTCCTTCCTTCTGCCATGCGGCGTTGTGCATGCACGCGGTTCTCAGCACCCAGTTCCCAACCTCGACCATCTGCCCCAGTTCCTCCAGTTGCGGAACGAATTCGTTGGGGTAAACCATCCCTTGCTCCGGGTGGCGCCAGCGCAACAATGCTTCCACGCCCGTGATGCCGCCCGAATCCGTTGACACCAGCGGTTGGTAATACAGCACAAACTCGTTTCGCGCCAGGGCATTCTGCAGGTCGAACTCCAGCTTCTGCCGGCGCCGCGTCGCATCGGTTAGCTCGGGCGTGAAGAAGCAATAATCCCCACGCCCTCTCTTCTTCGCCTCATACATCGCGGTATCTGCGGCCTGCAGTATGTCCTTCGGATTCTCGCCGTCTCCTGGGTATTCGCAAATGCCGACGCTGGCTCCGATCTGCAGGTCGTGTCCCTCGATCTCGAAGGGCGCGGTCAGGGTGTCCAGCACCTTCCGTGCCACTCGCTCGATATCCAGGTGTTGTTCCACCATCGGCAAGCCGATCACAAACTCATCTCCGCCCAGGCGCGCCACAATGTCGCTCCCGCGCAGGCTGCCTCTCAATCGCTCCGACACCGCCTCAAGCAGCCGGTCGCCCACCTGGTGGCCGAAGGAGTCATTGACGCTCTTGAATCGGTCCAGATCCAGCATGAAAACGGCCACCCGCTTGCTGTTGCGGGAAGCCAGCGCGATCGCCTGCGCTAACTGATCTTCCAGAAGCGTCCGATTCGGGCAGTCCCGTCAGCGCATCGTGAAGCGCCATGTAATGGATGCGCAACTCCGCATGTTTCCGGTCAGTGATGTCGCGCGAAATCCCCATCGTGCCCATGATCCTGCCGCGCCGGTCCTTCAGCGGCACCTTCGTGGTCAGCACCCAAGTTTCATGGCCGTCGGGCCAGGTCTCTTTCTCTTCCATACCGGTGATCGGCTGGCCCGTCTGGATGATCCTCTGCTCGTCTTCTCGAGCCCGCCCGGCGTGTTCTGGCGTGAACATGTCGGAATCGGTCTTCTTCAGGGCTTGCGTTGGATCGCCCAGTCCAAAGTAGTTGGCCAGCGCCCGGTTGATGCGCAGGAACGAGCTGTTGCGGTCCTTGAAATACACGTGATCCGGGATGTATTCGAGGAATGCGTTCAGAAAATCCCGGTCCGTCTTCAACTCCTGATCCGCCAGCGCCCGCACAATCACAAGCCCGGCCACGATGGCCAGCAAAAGCAGAGTGATCCAGATCTCTGCAGTTCCCGAAAGAGCGAAGCCGGGCAAGCGTTGCGCCGCCGCATGTGCTGGCGTCCGGGCGATCAGCGATCCGGTGATCGCGCACCCCAGCAGCATGGCCGCAAGGGCAATCACCAAGCCCGGAATCACAGGAAATCGCCTGCCATACTTCATCGTGGAGCGTCTCCAGATTTACGTAGTTCTAGGGCTAAACTATTTCCCGGATCGCGTACGCGCTCAATCCCTAAATCGACTTACTAAATGCCACCATTAGGTGGGATACATGGTACTTTTGTCACATTCGCCCGCCGCTTCAGGCCCTACAGCGGTTCCACAATTGCTCTACCCAGGTCCGCAACCGCCGAGTGGCTTTTTCATCAACCGGGGTCCCCACAGGCAGGTCTTCGTCTGTGGGGTGGAAGTAAAAGCCACCCTGCACGACGCCGGAAAGGGCACGTGAATTGTGGAACCGCTCTAAACCCTCCACTCACCTTGGGGTGCCCCAGTCTCGATTCTGAGACTCGGGAAACCTGAAATCTGAAACCAGGAACCTGAAAGCTGAGAGCTTACACCGGGCGCCGCGTCCTTGCTCTCCTCGGGCGGGACTCTGGCTCCCATCGCTCCGCCCGCCGGCTAAGGCCGGGCGCGAAAGTCCACAGCCTCACTTCCTCAGCGAACCATTAAGATGCAGCAAGGAGAGACTCTCTTGCCGATTTGGAAGGCCTTTCTCATCGCGTTCAGCGTGCTCCTGCCGCTCATCAACCCTCTCGGGTCTGCCCTGGTCTTTCTCGGGCTGGTCGGTGATGCGCCGCCCAAGGTCCTTCACTCGCTCGCGCGCCGCATCGCCATCAACAACATCATCTTCCTCGCGGTCTTCGAGGTACTGGGCGCGACCATCCTCAACTTCTTCGGCATCTCTCTGCCCATCGTCGAGCTCTCCGGCGGCATGGTCGTCGCGGCCATGGGATGGGCCGTCTTGAACGAGCGCAGCGCCGGCGCCGACTCCCGCAACAAGGAGGAGGAGACCGGCAAGACCGCCGAGCCCGATACCCGGCATCTCGAAGAGGGCGTCTTCTACCCGTTCACCTTTCCCATCACCTCGGGGCCAGGCACGCTGGTTGGACTTGCTCACCCTTACCGCGCACATCTCGAATAAAGACCTCAGCCGCAACATTCTGGCCCACCTTGGCGTGTTTCTTGCCGTGGTTGTTCTCAGCGTGCTTTGTTATTTCTGTTACGCCTACGCCCCCAAGATCACCAAGGCAATCCCGCCCTCCACGGCCCATGGAATCCTGCGCGTGATTGCCTTCATTCTGCTCTGCATCGGCATCCAGATCGCGTGGAACGGCCTCTCCGCGCTGCTTGCCACCGTCATCAAACCGTAACCCCAGCCACACTCACTAGGAGTTGGGTGCCCCATCCTAAGCCGGATTTGCAAATGCTGTAGGGGCTGTGTAACAAGGGCACGAGTTCACTCGGGCCGCAAATGGCGCGAGAGCGGGAGCGGGCTTCAGCCCCTGAGCGCCGCCGCGAACGGCCGCAGGAATTGGGGCGGGCCAGGAACACGAAATCCAGCCCCGCAACTGGGGGATGTAATCTGGACACTGCTGAAAGGCGGCCGGTGATGGCGGAGACTTTGGAGCCGAGAGTAAAAGAAATCCTTCGTAAATATGTCGGCGAACTGAAATCCCTACCAAACGAGGCGGCAAAACGGTCCCGTTTCTCCGCACTGATTGCTGAACTTTTTCCTGGGTCGATCGCGATCACGGAATATTCCCGCGGCGTCGAGAAGCTAATTAGGATCAGCCGCATTTCCGGGCAGAAGAAAGGTCACGCGGATGCCTATTACGGAAATGCGATCATCGAGTTTGAAAAATCGCTCACATCCACCCTCGAAGAGGCAGAGGGACAGCTAAAGGAATACGTCGCAGGCACTTGGCAGAAGGACACCACCAGGAGCCCGATCCTCGCCATTGCGTCCGACGGGATAAATTGGAGAATCTACCGTCCATCTGTTGCGGCGGGGGAGGAACCGACCCCCGAGACTGTGATTTTGGATGAATTGCGTGATTTCAAGGTGACCGAGAACACCCTTGACGCGTTTTGGCTTTGGCTAACGAGCTTCCTTTTCCGGCCACAGCAGATTGAGCCGACCGCCGAGCGTTTCCAATTGGACTTCGGCAGTCGGAGTCCCCTCTACCGAGACGGAATGGTCGCACTCAAGAGAGCGTGGGCCAAAGTGAGTGGCGGATCAGAAGCAAAGCTCGCCTTCGAAACCTGGCAACGCTACCTGACCGTAACCTACGGGCGTCTCACCGAGAGCACAACCGGGAAGAGAGACCCCGAAACGGGCGAAGGGATCTCCGAACTCGAGAGCCTCTTCCTGCGCCACACGTATCTCGCCAGCATCGCACGGCTGCTCATTTGGGCGGCATTATCCCAAGGCAAAGGGAACGAAAACCTTGGGGAAGTCGCCGCCTCCGTCTTCTCTGGCCGGTATTTCCAATCGAAGCGACTGGCGAATTTGGTCGACGACGACTTCTTCCACTGGATTCGACACGCTGCGGCGGAAAAGATACTCGCACCAGTGTGGGAACGCATCCTGTCGCACTTGACCGAATACGACCTTTTCCAAGTGCGGGAAGACGTTCTCAAGGGCGTCTACCAACAGCTTATCGACCCCCAAGACCGCCACGACCTGGGCGAATACTACACACCTGATTGGCTGTGCGAGCGGATTGTCAAGGAGCTTCTTCCCAAACACGGATTTAAAGCCGTCCTCGACCCGAGCTGCGGCTCTGGCAGTTTCTTGCGTGCGGCTATCGCCCATTTTGTAAGCCACAACGCAGATGTGAAGGACAACGACAAGCTAAAGCTGGTCCTCAGCAACGTGCAGGGCATCGACATCCACCCTGTTGCTGTAACTATAGCTCGCGCGACCTACGTCTTGGCGCTTGGAAAACTCGTGAACACTGCGAGGAAACCGATACAGATTCCAGTCTTCTTGGCCGACTCCCTGTTTCTGCCCCACGAGGTGGAAAAAAGCCTCATCGAGAAGCTGAGCGGCATCGAGATCACCTTTGGCGAGCGGAAAAACCAGAAATATATGGTCGTACCCGACATGCTGATTCAATCACCCGAGCTCTTCGACGATGCGATAGCCGCGTGCACGAGCGTGGCGGAAGAGCATGCTAAGTCTAATAGGGATTCGCGGAAGACAATGGAAAAGCACCTGCTCCAGGCGGTCCCAGATCTTTCCAAGCTGCTCGAGTACGAAAAGATACTTGACGCCCTTTGGACATTTACAGAGGGTCTCGCCGATCTGATCCGGGAGAAGCAGAACAGCATATGGTCCTTCATCATTCGTAACAGCTATCGTCCGGCGATGCTGAAAGAGCGGTTCGACTTCATAATCGGCAACCCGCCATGGCTGTCCTATCGTTTCATTTCGGACCCTGAATACCAAAGAGAGGTTAAGACGCGGGCAGTCGGGATATACGGAATCGCGCCCAAATCGCAAAAGTTGATGACGCAAATGGAACTGGCGACAGTGTTCCTAGCCCACTCAGTGGCAACGTTCGCCAATTCAACCGGTCGCCTCGCATTTGTGATGCCAAGAGCTGTGTTGAACGCGGACCAGCACCAGAATCTGATCCAGCGGGAATACGCCAGTGCCGCCAAGATGAAACTAATGGGCTACTGGGACCTGTGGGACGTTCGAGCCACTCTTCAATGTCCCCGCCTGCGTCCTGTTCGCCAAGCGCGACCTACGAGCTGGTAGTCCCAAAGATAAGCTGCCAGTATTGGAGTGGCGCGGGAAGTTGCCCGGTCGAGACGTCCGGTGGGAAACCGCCTCAAAACACCTAGTGACCGAGGAGAAGGAGGGGAGGGTCATCTATCTGGGCACGCGGGCCGCCCTCTCTACTGCGCCCGGGTCACCCGCAAAATCGAAGCCGAGCAAATACATGAAGGCCTTCAGACAGGGCGCCACAATCGTACCTAGAAGCTTTTATTTCGTGCGACTAAACGAACTTGAAGGCAAAGTCGACCCGAAGGCGGTCTATTGGGCGGAAACAGAACCAGAACAAGCCGCACAGGCCAAGAAACCATATAACGATGTGAAGATGAATGGTCTTGTCGAAGGCAAGTTCATCTTCACCACGGCGGTTTCCCGCCATCTCGTTCCGTACTCCCTGCTCACACCCGTGACAGTGGTATTGCCCATTGAGGAAAAAGACGGATCATTGAAGGTGTTGACAGCTAACCTCTTGCGGAAAGAGGGCTACCGGGAATTCGGAAAATGGATGGAGACCGCCGAGAGCCTTTGGAACCTGAAGCGGGCCGACAAAGCCGACAGGCAATCTCTATACGAGCGACTTGATTATCAACGCGAACTCACGACCCAATCCCTCTCACACCACCACCTCGTCCTATACAACCACTCAGGAATGAACGTGGCCGCAGCCTACTTTAACCGGCACAACCAAGTTGCTCCGTTCATCGTAGACGTTAAACTCTATTACGCTGCGTTTGCAACGCGTCAGGAAGCAGACTACGTTGTAGCGGTCCTAAACTCAGAGACGGTCAATGCGGCGATCAAGCCGTTTCAGTCGGCAGGCCTGATGGGCGAGCGTGACATCCACAAGAAACTTCTAGAACTGCCAATCCCGCTCTTCGACGGCAAGAATCCAAAACACCTTAGGCTGTCGCACCTCGGCGCAAACGCTCGCGAGGCCGCAGTCAAGGCCATCAAGTCAGGCGAATTCCCGGTTCCGTCGTCCATCGCCCGCCAACGCGCCTTTATCCGCGGCCTTCTTCAGCCGGAACTAGAGGAAATCGATCGGCTCGTGAGCGCCCTGCTGGAATGAGGAGCAAGGGCCGAATCGCCTCCAAGACCCCGCCCGCACCCTCAAAAATCCCTATCTCTCACACAAAATTCGACGAAATCCACCATTTCCATCGACCTGTAGGTCGTGTTTTCCGCCCATTCATCCACCTGTAGGTCGTCATTTTCGGTGTGCTCACAATGCGACGATTTTTCGCTGCGCCGCAGAAGTCAAAACCGACGACCTGCAAGTCGTCGCCTTTCTCGCCCTGTGGAACTCGCGGCACTCGCCGCGCGCCGCCTTCGTGTATCTTGGCGATGGGTCGATTCTTTTCTTGGGAGCGCGTCGCAAATATCTATGCCCACCTTCGCCGCCATCGATGTCGGTTCCAACTCCTGCAGATTGAAGATCGCCAGGGTGCACGCGCACCGGCTCAAGACGCTCGCCGAAGACCGCGAAGTCACCCGCCTCGGCGGCAGCGTCTTCGATACTGGCCTCATCTCACCTGAGGCCATGGCGGCCACGCTGCGCGCGCTCAAGCGCTTTCAGCGCGCGGTGCAGGCTCACGGCGTCGACCGCATTCGCGTGGTGGCCACCGCGGCCATGCGCGACGCGCGCAACTCCGCCGCCTTTCAGGCATGGGTCAAGGCCGAGACCGGCTGGAACATGGAGATCATCTCCGGCCTCGAAGAAGGTCGCCTCATTCACCTCGGCGTAACGGGCGCTGAGCCGGGAGCCGGCGGCCGCGTGCTGCTTCTCGACCTCGGCGGCGGTAGCTGCGAGATCACTCTTTCAGAGTACAAGCGCATCAAGGAGACCGCCAGCCTTCCGCTCGGCGCGGTGCGCCTGACCGAGCAGTTCCTCTCGGACGATCCGGCTCCGCGCGATGGCCTGGCGCGCATGAGGCAGTTGATTGCGCGCGATCTGCGCCGCGCTCATCGCAGAATTCAGCCCGGCCGCTCGCCGCTCGTCATCGCCACCTCCGGCACGGCTGCTGCGCTCTCCGCAGCCTGCGCCTTAGGAACAAAAAACGGCAGACTCGGCGCCAAAAAGGCAGGCAGACTTGGCGCCAAATCCGGTTCCGACCGCGCCGAAGATCGCGCCGCCATTCTGGCCGGGATGGTGCCTGCGCGTGCGGTGCGCAAGCTGGCCGGCAAGCTGGCCAAAATGTCGCTGCCTGAGCGCGAGGCCGTGCCCGGCATCGGCCCGCGCCGCGCTGAGATTATCGTCGCCGGCGCCGAGGTCTACGCCGAAATCCTCGAGAGCTTTGGGCTGAAGGGCTTTCGTTACTCGCCGCTCGGATTGCGCGATGGCATTCTCGCGCAGATGCTGGCCGAGCAGGATGCCCGCGCCAAAGCCCACCGCGAATTCGAGCACGAACGCTGGGAGAGCGTATTGGCCACGGCTCGCCGCTACGGCGTCGATCTTCGCCAGGCCGAGCCGGTCCGCGCCCATACCGTGCAGCTCTTTCGCGAGCTCAAGTCCATCCACGCGCTTGGGCCCGAGTACGAGAGTTGGCTGGCCGCCGCCGCCATGCTTCGCGACACCGGCAAGTTCATCAACCACCAGGGTCATCACCGGCACGCGCAGTACATCATCTCCAGCTCAGAGATTTACGGCTACACCCAACTGCAGCGCACGCTGGTCTCGGCCATCGCCCGCTACCAGGGCAAGAGCCGCCCCCAGCCTGGTGATCGCGCTCTGCGCAATATTCCCGCCGACGAGCACAAAAATGTGCACCGCGCGGTGGTCTTGTTGCGTCTTGCCGTGGCATTGAATCAGGACCGCGCCTCTGACGTGCTGCGCGTGGGCACGCGGGTCTACCCCAAGCGGGTTTATCTGGAGTTGCGACCCGGGCGCACCGGCGCGGAACTGGAGTTGTGGTCGCTGCGCAAGGAAGCGGATTACTTCCGCGAGGTCTTCGGGCGCGAGCTCTTCGTCACGCTGGCATAGATCGCCCGCGCCGTGCGCGGGTCCAGAAGCCACTGCAGCCGCGGCGGATGCCGCTCCATGTCCACCCGCGCAATCGAGCCTTTGCGCATGCGGATGGCGCCGCCCCCGTTCCCCGTAATCAGCCGGCCAAGGAACTGGAACATGTTGGGGTTGTGCCCGACAACCAGAACCCCCTCGCGGTCGGCATACTTCGCCAGCATCGCCTGGAAATCGGCGAAAGTCCCGTCCGTTCCCAGAGCCGCGCTTACCTCTACCTGTGAGTCATATCCCAGCTCAGTTCCCACCAGCTGAGCCGTCTGCCTGGCCCGCTTCAGAGAACTCGAAACGATAGTGTCGATGGGCGCTTTGAGGGCCCCCAGCACACGCGCCATCAGCATGCACTGCTCCTTGCCTTCCTTCACGAGCCCTCGCTTGGCGTCGAGAACGGGGTTCTCGCGAATCGTGCCGGCATTCGCATGGCGCATCAGATAGAGGATCATGGGGATCGATTCTGTGGAGGTGTTCGAGGCCTTGCCGAACTCCTTGCACCCTCATTTTAACAGATTTGTAACAACCGGCGGCGCGCGTGAATGACGAGGCTTCTGCTCCGCTACAGCGGTTCCACAATTGCTATACCCAGGTCCGCAACCGCCGAGTGGCTTTTTCATCAACCGGGGTCCCCACAGACAGGTCTTCGTCTGTGGGGTGGAAGTAAAAGCCACCCTGCAAGACGCCGGAAAGGGCACGTGAATTGTGGAACCGCTCTAGCGTCCACTGCCTTTTGCGGTTGGCGTCGATGGATCGACTTTTCGCGGCGGGTCCCTATTGGACCGTCACCGTTGTGCTCGCCTGAATATCGCTCGACGAATTCCCGATCATGATGCGAACCGGCTCCGCTTCCACGCGGAACCCAGGCAGCTTCTCATCCCACCAGGCCAGTGTCGAGGCCTTCAGCGGAATCTCGACAGTCTTCGTCTCATTGGGTTGGATGGTCACTCGCTTGAATCCCTCCAGCTCTTCCCGCGGGCGCACCACTTTCGATCCGAGGTGCTTCACATACATCTGAACCACTGCGTCGCCAGTGCGGCTTCCGGTATTTGTTACGTCCACGCTGACGGTGACTGTTCCGTTTTTCACCAAGCGCGGAGAGCTGGTGCGCAGATTCGAGTATTTGAAAGTCGTGTAGCTCAGGCCGTAGCCGAACGGAAACAGCGGCTCGCCCTTGAAGTACATGTATGTGTAGCCGTCGCGGATGTTGTAATCCATGCTCGGCGGAAGCTGATCGGCCGACTTCGGCCAGGTTCTCACCAGGTGGCCGCCCGGGTTGTATTCGCCAAAGAGCACCTTGGCCAGCGCGGTTCCTTCATCCTGCGAGGCGTGCGCCATGGTCAGGATCGCGGGGACATTGGCCTCGGTCCAGTTAATGGCAAAGGGAAAACTCGAGATCAGCAGCACAACGGTCTTCGGATTCTTGATAAAGACCTGCTTCACGATCTGCTCCTGTTCCAGGTCGATGCTCTCGCGGTCGCGGCCTTCGCGGCCGTCGCTTGGAACAGTGCAGGGCAGGGTGATGCCGCCGCCTTCTGTCGGCGTTTCATACCACTCGTGTCCTTCGTCGGGACCGCATGTGGGATCGTTACCGATGACCACCACTGCTACATCGGACTCGCTCGCAGCCTTCATTGCCTCGGCCTCTCCAGTCCGGCGTGTCATAGGCAGCGAAGTTCACTTGAACGTTAGGCCCAACCTCGTCTTTGATCCCCTGTAAGGGAGTGACGGTATACGGCGGTGTTCCTCCATACCAATCCCAATGCACCGAGCCGGCAAGGGGGCCGATGACGGCAATAGATTTGATCGTGCTCTTGTCGAGCGGCAGAAGGTTGTTCTCGTTTTTCAACAATACAACTGATTCGAGCGCCAACCGCTGCGAAACGTCGCGATCCTTGTCGGTATTCCACGGCTCCGGCGAGTCTTTGATCTTCGAGTATGGGACTATCTCCGGCGGGTCGAGCAGTCCCAGCCGGATCGTGATCCGGAATTTGGGCCGAAGCAGCGCGTCGATCTCCGTATCTGTGATCTCGCCGTCCTTCAGCGCCGCCTTGGTTTCATCCTTATAGGTGTCGAGAAACTGGTTGATCCCCGCCTTCAGGCACGCGACAACAGCCGCCTTCTGGTCTGGAAACAGATGGCGCGGATTCGCCAGCAGCTTCACCGCCCCTCCATCGCTCGAAATCACGTCCACGCCCCATTGCTCGCGAACAATGCTTTTGAGAATCGGATTGACCGCCATCGCCGTGCCGTTCCACGCGTTGTAGGAGGCCATCACCGCTTTCGCGCCGCCCTCCACAAAGCCCATGCGGAACGGCACGGAGTAGTACTCCCAGAACAGCCGCTCGTCGAAATTCGAGGACGAGCCGTTGCGGTTGTTCTCGTTTTCGTTCGCAAGGAAATGCTTTAGCAGCGCCGCGGCTTGCCAGTATTTTGGATCGTCGCCCTGCAGGCCTTTGATGAAAGCGACAGCCATCGTCCCATTCAGGAACGGATCTTCGCCGTACACCTCCTCGCTGCGGCCCCATCGCGGATCGCGCCCCAGGTCCGACTGCGGCCCCCAAAGCATCAGGATCTGGCGGTCGTACTTGGCCGTCTGCGTGATGAATCGCGCCTCGTAGCCCTCCACGCCTGCCGCCTCGCGTACCAGGTCCGGATCCCACGACGCGCCCATCCCCGGCGGCTGCGGAAACTGCGTTGTTGTGATCGGTTGGCGAGTACCCCTTGCCTGGCGCTGCACCACGCCATGAATCCCTTCCGAGTTGCCGTAGTTCATTACGCCCAGCCGCGGCACGCCGGTATTCGTCCCCAGGCAGTTGATCTTCTCATCGATCGTCATCAGCGAAAGCAGGTTGTCAATCCGCTTCTCCATCGGCAGCGATGGATCGTTAAACGGATACTGCGGCTGCTGCGTCCGTGCCATGCCGAGCCCGCACGCGCACAGGCAGAGCAAGATTGCGATTTGGTTCTTCTTCATGAGGGGGTACCTGATTCTTGAATCGTTGAGGAATTCGAAATCACCGCAATTCTACGCCTTGCGGTCCAGCACTCAAGGGAAAGAAACAGCAAAGGTCCACTCCGCCCCTCGGCCACGAACCCTTACTAAAGTGTCGGGTAACCAGGCTCGAATCTGCGCCTTCAGGGCTAAGATGTTTCTTGAGGTCGGGTCGTATGATCGAAATCATGAACGCAGCGGCAGTCCGCCACGAGTGGGTCGGAAGCCTTGCCGGCGGCAGATTTCCCCTCCTTCGATGGCTCGGCGGTTCTCAGGATGCAGGTGTCTTTCTTACGGAACTGAGTGAGCAGGGGCAGAAGGCCATCATCAAACTGGTTCCCGCAAATGCTGAAGACGCTGAGGCCCGCGTGGCTTCCTGGGAGGCGGCAACGTCGCTGTCCCACCCCAACCTGATGCAGGTGTATTCGCACGGCCGATGCGAGATCGACGGCGTCGCATGCCTCTACGTTGTCACCGAATTCGCCGACGAGGTTCTGGCGGAGATTCTTTCTGAGCGGCCGCTAACCACGCAGGAAACTCGTGAGCTGCTCAGCCCGGCTTTGGACGCGCTCTCCTATCTGCACGCCAAAGGTCTTGTCCATAGCCGCCTCAAGCCCTCGAACATCATGGCTGCCGGTGACCGCCTGAAGCTCTCCACGGATGGCCTCTCTTCCGCGGGCGCGGCCGCGAGGCCCAGTTCGACGCGAACTGTTTATGACGCGCCGGAAACCGAGCTCGGGTCAATCGGACCGGCCGCGGATATCTGGTCTTTGGGAGCGACATTGGTAGACGCGCTTACGAAATATCCTCCGGTTTGGAATCGCGCCAAAGCCGCGGAGCCAACGGTGCCCGAGTCGATGCCGGAGCCTTTCGCCTCCATTGCGCGGAAGTGTCTGCGCTCGGATCCCGCGCGTCGCACCACGATCGAGGCAATCATGACCCGCCTCGAGCCTGCCAGGGCCCAATCGCGTCCTGAAGAGAAGGCCAAAGGGCCTTCGCCTGCAAGGCGTCGCATCGCGGTCCTGCTTGCCATCGTGGCTGTGGTGCTTGCAGGAATCGGAATCTGGAACGCTCTGTCGCATCGCGTGCAGCCGCCGTCGGCCGCTCCCGAGGCTCAGAGTGCACCGGTTCCCGCACCGGCTCAACCGCCGGTCGCAACGCCGGCTCCGGCCGTTGCCTCCAACGAAACCGCGTCCACTGCTCCGCCACCTTCACCCGCCGCCACCTCAGCTACGCCTCCGGCATCCAACACTGCTCCGGCGCCGGTCCCCGCACCAGCTCCGCCGCCTCAAGCCACGGCTCAGACTCAAGCTTCTGAGACTCCCGCGCCCGCTGGCGCAACGGTGAACGGTGCTGTCGCGCAACAAGTACTCCCCGACGTCTTGCCGAGTGCAATGAAGACCATTACTGGAACCCTCAAGGTTTCAGTGCGGCTCGCAGTCGCTGCGGACGGCAGTGTAACCAACGCCACGCTCGAATCGGCTGGGCCGAGCAAGTACTTCGCCGGCAAGGCGCTTGAAGCTTCCCGGCACTGGAAGTTCAAGCCTGCACAGGCTGGCGGCGCGACCGCGCCAAGCAGTTGGATCCTAAACTTTCAATTCAAGCGGACCGGAATCACCGTCGTTCCGGAAAAGGCTGCGCAGTAAATTCCACCACTGGAACGCGAAGCCTGCAATCAGTCCGCCGCGGTCGCTGCCTTTTCCGCGGTTCTTGCCTGGCGTTTTGCATCGAGCGCGGGAATTGCGTCCAGATCCGTCTTCCCTTCGGCCAGTTGCATCAGAAATTCCTGAGCGGAGAACGGCGCTGCGTCCTTCATCAGCTTGCTGGCGCGGATGTAGCTACCGTCGGGTTGCTGGATGCGCGCTTTCACTGTGTCGGCCAGATAGGCAGGCAGAATTTCATCGTGAATCCGCGCCAGGGCCGCAGGATCGCGGACAGGAAACACAACTTCGCAGCGCTCGAACAAGTTGCGCGGCATCCAATCGGCTGAGCCGAGGTAGATTTCATCGTTGCCGCCGTTGGCAAAGTGGAAGATGCGCGAGTGCTCCAGGAATCGGCCCACAATCGACCGCACGCGAATCCGTTCCGACAGTCCTTTCACTCCCGGCCGCAGAATGCACAGTCCGCGAATAATCAGGTCGATCTCGACGCCGGCTTGCGAAGCCTGATAAAGCGCCTGAATGATCGACGGCTCGAGCAGCGCGTTCATCTTGGCCACAATGTGCGCTGGGCGGCCCGCTTGCGCGTGCTCCTGCTCGCGGCGGATGAGGCGCAGAAAACTCTCCGCCATGGTCAGCGGCGCCACCAGCAATGGGCTGTAGTCGTCGACCTCCGCATGTGCGGTTAGGTAGTTGAAGACCATGTGCACGCGCTCGGCAATCTGCGGGTCGCTGGTCAGCAGGCTCAGGTCGGTGTAGAAGCGAGCGGTGTCGGGGTTGTAGTTGCCTGTGCCCAGGTGGCAGTAGCGCCGGGTCACGCCGTCCTCGTCGTGGCGCACCAGCAAAGCCAGCTTGCAGTGCGTCTTCAGGCCCACCACACCGTGAAACACCTGCACGCCTGCGTCTTCCATGCTCCGCGCCCATCGAATATTTGACGCCTCGTCGAATCGCGCCATCAGCTCCACCACCACCGTGGCTTCTTTGCTCGCGCCGGCCTCGGTCAGCGCCTGAAACATCGGCGAGTCGTGGCTAGTGCGGTAGAGCGTCTGCTTCATCGTCACTACCGCCGGGTCCTGCGCGCCCTGCTGGATGAAGTCGACCACGGGGTCGTAGGAATCGTACGGATGATGCAGGAGGATGTCGCGATGGCGCAGCTCGTCGAAGATCCCGGTTGACTTGCGGCTCAATAGCAGCGGCTTCGGCGTGAATGGCGGGAACTTCAGGTCGGGGCGCTGCACGTCGCTGTAAAAAAACATCAGCCGCGACAGATTCACGGGGCCTTCGCAGCGAAACACCTGATCCTCTTCCAGCTCGAAGTTCACGCGCAGGCGCTCTACGATCTCGGGATGAGCGTTGCTTTCGATCTCCAGCCGCACCGCGTCGCCCTTGCGGCGGTTGTGTAGCTCCACGCGGATGGTCTCGAGCAGCGACCGCGCTTCTTCCTCTTCGAAGTAGAGGTTCGAGTTGCGCGTAACGCGGAACGAAGCCGAGGCAAGCACCTCGTACCCGCGGTACATGCCGCCAAGATGCTGCTCGATCAAGTCCTGCAGCAGCAGGTAGTCATAGTGGCCATGGTCTACGGGCAGTCGCACAAAGCGCGGCAGCGCGCGCGGCACCGTCACCACCCCCAGCACCTGCGGCCCTGGAGCTGCGCCGCTTGGCGCGCAGCAGCAGGGCCAGGCAGAGGGCCTTGTTCAGCACGCGCGGAAACGGATGCGCCGGATCGATGGAGATGGGCGTCAGCAGCGGATCGACCTCGCGCTGAAAATAGCCGCGGGCAAACTCACGGGCGTGCTCGCTCAGCTCGTCCCACTCGAGCAGCCGAATCCCCTGCTTGCGCAATTCCGGCAGTAGCTGCTTGTTCCAGCAGTGGTATTGCGCGGCCACAAAGCTGTGAATCTCGGCGGTGAGAACCGTAAGGGACTCGTCGGGGCGCAGGCCGTCGTAACCGGGTTCGCGATAGCCGTCTTCAATGCGCTGCATCAGGCCGGCCTGCCGGACCTCGACATATTCATCCAGGTTGGAACCCGTGATGGCCAGGAATTTGACGCGCTCCAGCAGCGGATTGGCCGGGTCTTCGGCCTCCTCGAGGACACGCCGATTGAACTGCATCCATGAGTAGTCCCGCCCGTTGAAGAGCTTGATTTTTCGCGTGCTTCTGGCCATTTTTCGGTCCAATTCGCTGTGTTCGCAGTCTACCGCTTTCCGCCGGTTTTCGGCACGGCTTGAGCTACCTTCCGGCCGAAACCTGTTCTTATGGAACTGATACAGGACAAAGCCCGTAGAAATATTAAGGGGCGACGAAAAGCGGAAGGGAAACGAACCAATGGACCTATTTAGATCGGCCAGCCGAAGAAGGTTATGGATTTTGGCCTTCCTTGCGGTCATTGGGGCGGTCGGTTGTTGGTTTGGCGTGAGGTGTTATCGCAGTCAGCGCGCCTGCGAGCGTAGAGGAGCCGCCCTTGGCGCGCGCGTTCAGAGGATTAAAAGCGAAGCTCAGCATCGAATCGAGATCGGAACGAAGAGGGAAGAAATCATTCGCTTTTTCGAAGAGAACAGCCTCAACGTATCCTTCGATAATCAGGCGACACCGGCGAGAATTGTCGGCACCGGAACGGACATTGGCTGTCCTCATATCTTCGGGTGTGGGGATGAAGCTCTCATCGAAGTACAAATCGATGTCGACGATAGCGGCAGCGCCATTTCCCGTCCCACGGTCGATGTGGGGTATACAGACTGCCTGTGACCTGGCCAGCACCAGCCTCCGGCCAGCCGCGCCGGCGCATTCGATACACTAGATTTAAGAACCGCGCTGCGCTTTCGACGCATCCATTTCTCGTATGGCCGTTTTTTGGGCGGCCGCGTTCGCCGTTCTTGTGCAAGGTTCAAATTGGCAAAGCATTCCAGTCACAGCCCAATCCGTTTTTGTGCCGCGGCCCTCGTGTTGGGGCCCTGTCTTTTGGGCCGGGGCGCGGCCGCACAGTCGTCCGCCATTCCGCCGCCTACCATGCCATCGCCGCCATCGGCAGCCGATTTTCAGGGCAGCGTGACCAAGGGTGAGGCCTCGGCGCAGGCCATCGATCTCTCGCTCGACGACGCCATCCAGCGTGGCTTGCAGGCCAACCTCGGCATCATTCTCAGCAGTACGCAAACGGCCGGGGCCCGCGCCGCGCGCCTCAGCCAGTTGCAATCGCTTCTTCCTTCGGTGGACTTCACCGCCAGGGAAGCAGACATGCAGACCGATCTGCCCGCCGAGGGACTGCGCGTTCCTGGCTTTCCCGTCATCATCGGGCCATTCGGCTATACCGACGTCCGTGCCTCGCTCACTTGGTCGCTGGTCGACGTGGCTTCCATGCGCAACTACCTTGCTGCCCGGCACAACTTTGCCGCCGCACAGTTGTCCGCGCAGGACGCGCGCGACCTCGTCGTGCTCACGGTGGGCAACGCCTATCTGCTTGTTCTGGCCGACCAGACCCAAGTCAGCAGCGTCCAAGCCCAGGTCGCAACGGCTAAGGTCTCGCTCAATCAGGCCGTGGCCAATCACCAGGCCGGCACAGCGCCGCTCCTCGACGAATTGCGGGCCCGCGTCGATTACCAATCTCTCGAACAGCAGTTGATCGCCGCGCAGAACTCGCTCGAGAAAGACAAGCTGGCTCTGGCGCGCACCATCGGCCTGCCCCTCGCGCAGAGCTTCAATCTCACCGACACCGCGCCCTACGCGCCCTTCGACCAGCTCGATGCGAACACGCTCATCCAGCAGGCCAAAACCAATCGCAAAGATCTGGCCGCTCTGGTGGAAGAAACCGCTGCCGCCGGCGATCAGCGCAAGGCAGCCACCGCGGCCCGGTTTCCCACCGTCGAGACCGACGCCGACTACGGCGACACCGGCACCACGCTGGCCCACTCGCACGGCACCGTGGATGCAACCGCCTCGCTCAGCGTGCCCATATTTGAAGAATTTGCCTTGCGCGGCATGGCGCAGCAGGCGCAGGCTCAGCTCGATACCGCGCAGGCTCAGTTGAGTGACAAGAATGCGCAGATCGAAGCCGACGTGCGCGACGCGCTGCTCGACATCGCATCGGCGCAAAAACAGGTCGAGGTCGCGCGGTCCAGCGTGGATCTCGCCGGCGAAGCTCTCAAAGAAGCCCAGGAGCGCTACGCCAACGGCGTCAGTGACAACCTTGCCGTCAGCCAGGCGCAGCAATCCGTCGCCCAGGCCGACAGCCAGTACGTTGCCAGCCTCTACCGCGATAATGTCGCCAAGCTCAGCCTGGCCCGCGCCCTCGGAGACGGGCAGGACTACAAGAAGTATTTAGGAGGGAAGTGAACGTGGCGGATCCAATCCCAACACCGGAACCTAACGAATTGGCTGCAGAAACTGAAATTGAGGCCCCGCAGTCCCGCCGCAGGGGCTTGATCATTGTCGCCATCCTGGTTTTGGCGCTCGTCGCTCTCGGCATCTGGTGGCACTCCACCTTCAGCGAAGATACTGACGACGCGCAGGTCAATGGCCACCTCATCCAGGTGAGCGCGCGTGTCTCCGGCCACGTCCTGAAAGTGGATGTGGAAGAGAACCAGACCGTGAAGGCGGGTGACCCCATCGTCGAGCTCGACCCCAGTGACTACCAGGTTGCTGTTGAGAATGCCGAGGCGGCTCTGGCCAGCGCCAAGGCCAATGCCGCGGCGGCACGCGTCAATGTGCCCATCGTCACCACAAACACCGGCAGCAATCTGCGTTCGGCAAACGCCGACGTCACCGGCACGCAGGCCAGCGTGGCCCAGGCCGAGCAGCAACTGATCGCCGCGCGTGCCAGCGTTGCCCAGGCGGAGGCCAACAACACCAAGGCGCAGTCTGACCTCGAGCGCTATACGCCGCTAGTCGCCAAGGATGTCATCAGCAAGCAGCAGTTCGACGCCGCCGTTGCCGCCGCCGACGCCGCCAAAGCGCAGCTCGCCAGCGCGCGCGCCAATGAACAGGCCGCCGCCGACGGCGTTCGCGTCGCCCACGAGCGCGAGTCGCAGGCGCAGGCGATGCTGAAGTACGCCGAGACTGCCCCGGAGCAGGTGGAGGCGCAGAGCGCCCGCGCCAAGCAGGCCGACGCCCAGGTCCAACAGGCTCAGGCGCAACTCGACGAGGCCAAGCTCAACCTTAGCTACACCAAAATCGTCGCTCCCGCTGACGGCATCATCACCCGCAAGAGCGTTGAGATCGATCAGAACGTTGCCGCCGGCCAGAACCTGCTCACCCTGGTCTCGCTTCAGGACCTGTGGATCACGGCGAACTTCAAGGAGACGCAGCTCAAGCACATGGAGACCGGTCAGTCCGTCAAAATCCACGTCGACTCAACCGGCAAGAACTATAGCGGCCGCGTCACGCAAATCGGCGGAGCCACCGGCTCGGTGCTCTCGCTCTTTCCGCCGGAGAATGCCACCGGCAACTACGTGAAAGTCGTCCAGCGCATTCCGGTGCGCATTGACTTCACCGATCTGGCCAATGAAGACCCGCACCACGAACTCCGGCCCGGTCTCTCCGTCGAGCCGACCGTGCGTGTCAAGTGACAGCGCTTCGATTTCTGTGAAATTGAGCCACTGTCATTTTGAGCGAGGCCTCCGCAGTAGCGAGCGAGTCGAAAGCCAGCCCTGAGCGGAGATCGCGGATGCGATCGGAGTCGAACGGGGATCTGTCGGCTGCTGGGTGCCCCACGTCTCGATTTTGAGACGTGGGATCGCACGCGCCAACCTCATTCAGCGCCTTTCACGAACTGGTTACCCCGGAAAGTGCACGCTCTCCGGCGGTCCCAGATAACTCGGCCGCAGCGGGCCGTGACTCACGACGATGCGTTCGATCACCACACCCGGATCGACCGCCCAGATCTTCAGCGTGTGGTATCCCGGCTTCGCAATCGTCAACGGAACCGTGACGCGGCGTACCCCATCGCTCACCGCCTGCTCCCAGTCCTTCTGCGAGTTGTGTTCGAGCTCGTCGACCACCGTCCTGCGGTCCATCGTCCACTGAGACGGCAAATCGCAGCCCGCGCCCCGGAACGAAATTCAGCGTCGGCGCCAGCGTCGCCTGCATCTCGAATTCGCCCGCGTCGTACAAATACATCTTGTACTGCGATCGCCGCCTTCGACTCCGTGTTGCTCTCGGCCGTCACCGGAAACACCGTCATCGCCGAGCGCGTCTCGCCGTAGCCGGGCAGTTCCTCCCAATGCGTCTCGCCATCCGCCGCGCGCTCGGAGGTATCCGCCGCTTCCATCGCCACGTAGCCGTCGCTCTCCACAAATCCCTGCGCGTCCGCGCGCGTAATCGGCAACCGCAGCGCTCGCAGATCGTAAGTTCATCGGGCCGTCCTTCGCCCGAACTCACCGTCACCGTTCCCTCTGCGCTGTCCTGGCCCGCGGGCACCTTGCTCCAATCCACGCGAAGCACGACCTTCTCCTCCGCCGCGTCCAACTGTTCCCGCGCTCTCTGATCGCCACGATCCACGGCGCGCTCGTCTGCACCGTGAACTTCACCGGCGTCTTGCCGCGATCGAACAGCGTCAGCGTCCGCGTTTCATCGGAGACAGAATCAATCGTTCCCAGCGAGAAGCCGAACCGTCCTCCTGCCCGCTCCAAAGTCGCGTCTTCCGCGTCCACGCCCAGCGATCCCGCCTCCGGAACCTGGATCCAGCTCACCGCGGGCATCGCATTCGCCGGCGGATCGTTCCAGGCCGTGTAGCCGATGTGCGTCTGGTCCATCATGTGGTCCCACTTGCCGTTCAGCAGAGCTGATGGTTGTACTCGTCGCTCAGCGCCGCGTCCTGTGCAAACATCGCGCGCACCGCGTCGGCCTCTGCATTCGCCCGCGGATTCCCCATGCGCGCATCCGCCGCATTGCGCGCCGCCGTGATATACATCTCCGTCAAATTCGCGCACGCATCCACCGGATATTGAATCAGTTCAAAGTACGAAGCGCGCTCATCTTCCGGCAGCTTCGCGGCCAGCTTGTCCACGCGCTCCGCGAGCGTCTGCCACTCCGCCTCCACGCGGTCGGCTTCGTGATAATTCGTCAGGCTGAATGTCGAGGGATCGATGAGCTCCGGCTTCCGGCGTCCGTTGTACCGGGTGTACTCCTCCATCGCCGCCGCGATCTCGTCTGCATGCTCCGGCCCAAACTCGCGCGTTGCCCACAGCTTCGTAAACTCATCCAGATGGTCCTTGTCCCAGCGCTCGGGCGTGCGCGCGTAATCCAGGAAAAACTCCATGGGAAACTCCATCGGCTTTCCATCGCCGACGTTCACCACCCACAGCCGGTCCGCTCCGTACTCGAGCGCCAGGTGCATCTGCTCCTGGATCTTCGGAATTGGATTCGTGTTCAGCCACTTGTACGAGCGCGGTCCGCCCACATAATCGAAGTGGTAGTAAATCCCCGCGCCGCCCGGCCGCTTGCGTTCTTCCGCCGTGGGCAGCCGCCGCAGATCGCCCCAGTTGTCGTCGGACCACAACAGCGTCACATCGTCCGGCACGCGCATGCCGTTTTCGTAGTAGCTCTGCACTTCCTTGTAGAGCGCCCACACCTGCGGAATCTTTCGTGAGGTCGGGATTCACCGTCTGCTTCAGAATCTCTCGTTGGTCGGCGACGATCCGCTCCAGCAGTTGTGTATTCGCGGTGGCCGACATCGGCGTGTCGCCCTCGCCGCGCATTCCCAGCGTCACCACCTCTTCGTAGTTCTTGTCCCGCTCCATCCCCTCGCGCCAGAACTCGTCGATTTCTTTTTGGTTGGTCGCGTAGTCCCACGCGCCATGATGCCCCCACACCCACTCCTTCTCCGCGCGCATCATCGGCTCTTCGTGCGAGGTCCCCATCACAATCCCGTATTCATCGGCCAGCTTCGCATTCAGCGGATCGTCCGCGGCAAAGGCGTTGTTCCACATCGCCGGCCAAAGAAAGTTCGCCTTCAGCCGCAGCAGCAGCTCAAATACCTTCGTATAGAACTCGTGATTCATCCCTCCGAACTTCTCTTTCGTCCATCCTGAAAGCGCCGGCGCCTCATCGTTGAAGAAGATCCCGCGATACTTCACGGCCGGCAACGGCTGCACAGTAGCGCCCCGGCTGCACATACAAGCGCATCGGCGTGCGGCACCCTGCACATCGGCCCACCAGTACCACGGCGAAACCCCAATCTGCTCCGACAGGTCGTAGATCCCGTAGATGGTGCCGCGCTTATCCGCGCCCGCAATCACCAACGCCCGCCGCACCCCCGGCATCGGCTGCTCCACCACGGTCGTCACCGCCGACTCCCACTGGCCCGCGATCCCGCTCACATCCAGCTTGTGCCTTCGCACCAGCGCAGTCGATCAGCGGGCTCCTCCCGATGGTTCCAATCAGCACGACCTCGTCCCCGGCGGCAGCCTTGTCCTTCACCACCGGCGCATCGTGCCCCGTCACCCGCCCCACGTCCTGGCTCAAGTCTCCTACGGCCCGCACCACTCCCGGCCAATCCTGTTCGCTCACCACCAGCGGAGCTGCCTGGCCATTCGCCGCCAGCACAAAATCTCCCAGCCCCGGCGAATTGCTCACATACTTTGTTTCGCCCAGCGCATTGGCCATCTTGGCCCCTGTTGAAAACAGCAAAACGATCGTCGCAGCGGCAATTCTGAATCGTGCCATCGATTTTCTCCCCAACCAGACTACTCTGCTGATTCGGCCCCTCACCGCTGTTCCTGCGCGCCCTGGGCGGACGAGCGGAGTCGAATGGGATCTGGGTTGTTTTTCGCGCACCTGACCAACCACGAACAATGGGTGCCCCAGGTCTGGACTTTCAGACCTGGGATAGCACAAACCCCAACCTGCCCCTTTTAAAAACAGCACGAAAATGAGCGCTCCACCCTGGCCGCGTTCCCTGCGGCTAGGGCGGGATAGCACGAACCCAACCCCGCCGCTTTGTATCAGGGCTTGGCTTCAGCCATGCCGAAAGTGCTCCACAAAAGGACGATGGGCTTCAGCCCCCGGTCGAAATCCACCCCCAAACCCCCGGACGTTTGCCGGTATCGACACGTCCAAAACGCGAGTAACTTCCGAATAGGCGGTCAAGCCGGTCAACCACCCGGAGCAGCGCTGAGGGGCCCGAAAAAGTTCGAGAAGCCGACTTTCGAGGACCTATCCAGGCATTGGCGATTCTTCGTCAACTGAAATTGGCATTGCGGTGAACTTCAGACTCACCGACAAACCGGGTATCTCCTGGAGGGTTCGTCCAACCCGCGCTGGTCGGATGACGGATCACTCGGACGTATCGCAGCCCTATTTCACTAGACCCACGATCAGGTCGCTAGGCCCTGGTAGGCTGATCCGGCGTACCTCGGCGAAGCCAGCAGCTTTCATCCAGCAGGTATATTCGCCCTCGCTGTAACTGGCGCCGCCCTCGGTGCCAACGAGCATGTTCACAGAGAACAGTGCCGCGTGTTCCGGTCCGGTCTTATCAGGATTGAGGATGAAGTCCTGCACAACGAGTCGGCCGTTGGGCGCGAGTGCTTGATGGGCACGGCAGAAGATCTCCCTGTTCTGCTCTTCGGAAAACATGTGGCAAATCGCGTTCATCATCACGATATCGTAGCCGGAGCCTAAGTGGTCATGGAGCATATCTCCCGCGCCAATGCCGACTTGTGCTGCGACGCCGGCCTTGTTGACATACTCGGCAGTAAGCGACACCACCTCGGGAAGATCAAGTATTTCGCACCGCAAACCGGGACAAGCCCTCGCGAACGCGATGGAATAAGCGCCCGAGCCTCCGCCCAGATCGAGGATGCGGCGGACGCCATCTGTGCCCAGGGCCTTCACCACCAGCGGGGCGCGCTCCTTGGCATTGCGCTGCATGCCGGCGATGAAATTGTGCGGTCCATTCCGGAGTATTGGCGCGACCGATCGGAACGCAGGTGCCGCGTAACACGCCTCCGTCAGCGTGCTCCAGCGATGCCAGATGTTGGCTGTGTGCAGCAGACCGTCGCGGTGGTTGTCATTTGATCCCTGAACAAAGAAGCGAGCGGACTCGGGTGTGTTCATGTAATCGTCGCCGCTCTTCGAGAGCAGTCCGAGAGCGACAAGTGCGTTGAGCAGCATGCTTACCGCGCGGGCATTCGCGTTGACCTGCGTCCCGATCTGTTCAGCATTCGCCCCCTCCCCGACGGCAGTAAAAACGTCGAGTTCAAGCGCTGTAAGAATGACAGCGACTCGGCATGTAGCCGCGGATCATCTGATATAGGTGATCGGGCAGCGTTCCTGATCTCTCGCGCGCGGCCATTGCGTCACGGAACTTTTCTCCTGTGCTCGACCGACATGGCCTTCATCGCAGGAGCATCATTCCAGACGAGGCGATCGACCGGCTTGCCATCGCGCAGATGCTTTTCGACGATTTCCGGCTACATCGGACGGCTGCACACGCCGGTACCACACCCCCTCCGGATAGACGACCATCACTGGTCCTTCATCGCACAGTCCCATGCAGCCGCAGGTAGTGAGTTGCACATCGCTGTCGAGACCACGCGCCTCGATCTCGCGATCGAGGCCGTCGAGCACCGCGAGCGACCCGCTGGCCGGACAGCAAGGGACGCCTTCCGGCTTCTGCTGCGTGCAGACGAACAGATGAAAGCGGAACGGTTCCATCGCAGTCTCCAATCACGGATCAATGTTAACTCTCCCTTTCATCGCAGCAGGGGATAGCACCGGGGAATGCCATGTATAGATCTTCTGTGACTCCGGGAAGATGACGCGCAGCGGTGATTCCCAAACAACGGGCGAACCGGACAATGTCACTTGATGAAAACAGCCCAAAGGGCGCATTGGAGAGGTCTTTCGAGGCGGATTTGCTCCCTCGGACAGATCAGCATCGGAAAACGCCCAAGGGTCCACGAATATGTCCGTGCCCCGATGGTCGCCTATCCGGCAGTTATGATGTCTTTCCGATTGTCCCCGCCAAGCCGGCTTTGAGCGACCAACCCTCTCCGCCTCCGCACCCACCCACACCACTCCCTCGCTCCCGCCGCAACCAAAGCTAGAGGCTGGAAGCTGGCAGCTAGAAGCTGCCTTTCGAGTCCCTTAGTCCCTACGTCCCTAGTCCCTGCCTTTCTCACGCCGCCTCCTTCCGTGTTCCGCTTGCTCCACCAACCCCGCTAGCCACGCTACCTCCGCTAACTCCGCTGCCCAACACATCCCTCCACATCCGCTCCTCCGCCAGTTCCTCCAGCGTCTTCCCGTTCAGCGGAACCAGCCCGTACACCACCTTGCAGCCCAACGCCTCCGCCATCCGCCCCAGCGACCGCAGCGTGATCGACCCTGTCCCCTCCCGCCCTTCCAGTTGGAAAAGTGCCGACTCCACGATTCCCATCTTTTCCGCCATCTCTTTCATCGGTACACGCAGCACCTTCCGCACCGTTCGCAGCAACTCGTTGGTCGGATTTTCCTCCCTCCCCGCCAGCCGGTAATGCCGCATCTCCTTGTCCAGCTTCCTCAGCAACACCTTCCGCTCCATCGCCCTCATCTCCTACTCCCTCTCGACCCCCCACCACTCTTCGCCCAAATCGCACAGTTTACCGTCCACGGCTCGCGGTCCACGACCCACGATCCACGGTTCACGATCCACTGTTTTTCGGGTATCTACATCTACCGTAACCAAAACCCGCATAATTATCGGCAAACTTGAGTTCACAATGTGGGCCAAATGCAATTTATTTTGCAGCCATCTTCGCTTCAATGTGGAGTTTTGATCGAGGTTCCTACGCCTCGAGGCGCTGAATTTCTGAAATCCCTTTGCTTATAAGTGGAGTTTTTGCGCCAAAAATCTTTTTTCTGCCCAAATCTCCGCTTAAACCCGGAGTCTTTTCGCCCCATTCCTCCGTCTCCATGCCGACTCCTGCGATTTAGACTGAACTTCAGCAAAGCCATGAAAGACGCAATTCACGTTTCGAAAGAGAATTACCTGAAGGCCATTCTTGAGGCCGAGGCCGAAGGCCGTCAGGTGATTCCCGCCATGTTGGCGCATTGGCTTGAGGTTTCCGCGCCGGCCGTAACCATGGCGCTCAAGCGCCTCAAGCGCGACGGCTGCGTGAAGGTGGGCGACGACGGTATCGTTCGCCTCACCGCGGCAGGCCGCGAGATGGCCTATCACACGGCGCTCCGCCACCACCTCATCGAACGCATGTTGAGCGAAGTCTTCGGCATGGAGTGGCATGAGATTCACGAGGAGGCCGAGCGGCTGGAGCATGCGGTCTCGCCGGCCTTCGAGGCCAAGCTGAAGGAGAAGCTCGGCGAAGGCGGCGCCTGCCCGCACGGCAACGCGGTCCTGCCGGTCAATCCCACCGAGCGCAAGCGGCGCGGCGAAATGCAGCTCTCCCAGGCCGCCCCCGGCAAGCGCTACACCGTCATCAGCCTCCACGAGCGCGATCCCAAGCTGCTTGAGTTCCTGCATGCCGCCGGCATCGGGCCCGGCAAGAGCCTGCGCGTCATGAACCAGAATTACGATCAAACCGTTTTGATTGATCTACCTACGGGCAGCGCGATCCTCGGCCGGCCGGCTGCGGAAGCTGTTTGGTTACGTCCGGAACGGGCCTCGTAAGTAAATCTAAGCAAAAATATTAACCATAATTAAGAATCTGTGGCATAGTGGAGTTGAGGGACGTTTGCAGTCTTTCTTCCCCGTAAAACCATGTCCACAGAAGTCGTAACCCGAACCGTGCTTACCGAACCCTCCTTGCCGGAGGTCCATTCGAGCGTGCACATTTCGCGGTCGCCGTTTTATTGGCGGCGGCTGCTGGGATTTTTGGGTCCGGGATTTCTGATCTCCGTTGGCTACATGGACCCCGGCAATTGGGCCACTGACATCGCCGGCGGTTCCCGCTTCGGCTACACGCTGCTGTTCGTCATCATGTTGTCGAACCTGATGGCGATTCTGTTGCAGAGCCTCTCGCTCAAGCTGGGCGTGGCCACGGAGCGCGATCTGGCGCAGCTTTGCAACGAGACCTACGGTCGCGCGGCAAGCTTCGCTCTGTGGGTTTTGGCGGAAATCGGTATCGCGGCCTGCGACCTGGCCGAGGTCATCGGCTCGGCCATCGCGCTGAATCTGCTCTTCCACATTCCGCTCTTTTATGGCGTGCTCATCACCGGTCTCGACGTTCTGCTGATCCTGATGCTGCAGCGCTGGGGATTCCGGTACGTTGAGGCGCTGGTAATCACGCTGATCGGCACCATCATCGCACTCTTCGGCGCGCAGATGTTTCTCTCTCGCCCTGACTATTGGCCGATCCTGCGCAATCTGGTCGTGCCGTCGCCGTCGATCGTGACCAACCCCGCCATGCTTTATATCGCCATCGGCATTCTGGGCGCGACGGTGATGCCGCACAATCTGTATCTGCACTCTTCCATCGTGCAGAGCCGCCGCTACAAGCGCACGCCCGAGGGCAAGCGCGAGGCGGTGCACCTGGCCAACGTCGACTCGGCTCTCGCGCTGACCATCGCCCTGTTCGTCAACGCCGCCATCCTGATCGTGGCAGCAGCAGTCTTTTATCGCAGCGGGCACTTCGAGGTGGCTGCCATTCAGGACGCCTACAAGTTGCTGAGCCCGCTGCTGGGTGTCACCGGAGCGAGCACCCTGTTTGCCATCGCGCTGCTGGCCAGCGGCCAGAACTCCTCCATTACCGGAACCCTCGCCGGCCAGGTGGTAATGGAAGGCTTCATCCACATCCGCCTTTCGCCCTGGCTGCGGCGCCTGATCACGCGCTCGCTGGCCATCATTCCCACCATCATCGTAGTGGCGCTGATGGGCGAACAGGGAACCGAGAAGCTCCTCATCCTGAGCCAAGTGATTCTCTCCTTCCAGTTGAGCTTCGCCGTCGTTCCGCTGGTCATGTTTACCGGCGACCGCAGGAAGATGGGTGAGTTTACTAACGGCCGTTGGCTGCAGGGGCTGGCGTGGCTCACCGCCGCGGTCATAGCGGTGCTGAATGTGTGGCTGCTGGTGCAGACGGCGATGGGACGCTGATTTTCCGAACGGTTCACGGATTCTTCTGGAGGTTGCAACGAAACGCAGAAATACAAGTCGAAGCCTCCTGGCTTTTTGGCTCTTGTTAACTTCGGTTAACTGCGGCAATCTGGTGGCGCAGAGCGGAACGTCGAGCGCGATCTCGGGGACGGTACGCGACGCCTCGGGCGCGGTCGTCGCCAACGCCTCGGTGACGGCGACCGAAGTGGACACTAAGACCACGCGCGCCGAACAGACCGACCCTGGTGGGCATTATCTTTTTTCCCAGGTCAATCCCGGCACCTACCAGGTAACGGTGCAGACGAAAGGCTTTGCTGTCTCAACATCTGCGCCAACGCCTGTAGGCGTAGGCCGGACCGTCACTTTGAACTTCTCGCTCCATGTCCAGTCGGAGAATCAGACAGTGGAAGTTACGGCGCAACAGGGCCTACTGACCCTCGGTAATCCCAACACAACCACCACCATCGAAGCGAAGACCATCGAAAACCTGCCCAATCCAGGGCAGGATCTCACGTATGTCACGCAATTCGCGCAGGGAGCTCTGATGAATACGGCCGGTTCCTCGAGCGATGCCAAGGCCCCGGGCGGGTACGGCAACGTGGAGTTCAACGGGCTGCCTGCGACCTCGAACGGCTACATTCTCGACGGCTACGACTCCAACGATCCCTGGCTGGGCCTGAATATCGGTCTTTCCACAAATCTTGTCATCGGGCTCGATGCGCTCCAGGAGTCGACCGTCAACACCAACTCGTTCTCCGTCGATCAGGGCCGTTATGCCGTGGCCCAGGTTAACTACTTCACCAAGTCCGGCACGAACACGTTTCACGGCGATGCATACGAGCTGTGGAACGGTTCTCTGCTCAATGCGGAAAATTACTTTCTCCACGCCGATGACACACCGGGCAACATCGCCACCAAACCCCGCGACGTGGTCAATGAATTCGGCGTGAGCGTGGGCGGGCCGATCCGCAGGAACAAGCTGTTCTTCTTCGGTCACTATGAGGGCATTCGCATCGCATTGCCAATCGTGACGCCAACGACCCTGCCGACCTCGGCCTATCAGCAGTATGTGCTCGGTCAACTGGCAGTCGGCGGTACTGATCCGGTCACCGGCACCTACCTTCAGCCCGAACCCGCGGAGATTCCTTTCTATCAAAATATGTTCTCGCTGCTGCCTGCTCCCGGCGGATCGGCTGTGCAGATTACAGGATGCCCTCTTGGAACCAACGGAGACGGCTGCGCATCCCAGCAGCAGCGGTCTCTGAACAACAGCGATAGCGAGAACCTGATCGTGGTCAAGATCGATCACACCATCAACGCCAAAGACAGCATCTGGTACCGCTTCCAGCGGGACACGGGCCTGCAGGCGGAATGGACAGACCCGATCAACTCCATCTTCAACTCCTATTCGCCGCAGCCGCAGTACACGCTGGTTGTGGGCTACACGCACATCTTCAGCCCAACCCTCGTCAATCAATTCAATCCCGGAGCGGACTGGTACTCGAGCATCTTCGAGCCGAACAACTACGCGCAGGCGCTCGAGACGTTCCCCATCATGCTTACATCGGGCAGCGACAGCGTGCCCTTCACGACCATCGGCGGCCTGAACGATACGTTTGCGCAGGGGCGCAAGGTTACGCAATGGCAGATCAACGACAACCTGACGTGGACGCGAGGGCGGCACACGTTGCACTTCGGCGTCAATACGCGCCGTGTCGATACCAGCGATTACGACCTGGGAGAAGGCATTGTGCCGACCGTTGCCTACAACGACCTGGCGGAGTTCACCTATGGAGCCGCATATACCGCACAGCAGAACTTCCCGGTCTCTCTGAAGGAACGGGTGGCCGCCGGCAACCTCGAATACTACGGGATGGACACCTACAAGCCTTCAGCGAAGACGACCCTGACTTACGGCATGCGCGTGACCTGGAACACCAACGTCACAAGCCCACAGCGGCTCTTTGGCCGCATGGCCGGCTCCTTCCTGGATGCTTCGCATGAAACCAATCAGCCGCTGAACCAGGTTGTCCTGGGCAACGTCCACAACCTGTTCGCGGCAACGCCGCTGTTTATCTACCAGCCGCGGGCTTCGATTGCTTACCAGCTTCTTCCGCATACCGTGGTTCATGCCGGCTTCGGCGTCTTCAACGACATCATCCCGCAGCAGATTGCCGACAACGGCATGATAAACGCTCCCAACGATCCCTCCTTCACCGGCGGTATCGGGGGACAGGTGGGCGGCCTAGGGATCGCTCCCGGCGTTCCCGGCAGCGCCGTGGACGCGGCAGCCAACGCCAATACGTTGTTTCAGACAACCTTCACCTCCGGCGGCGAGCCATGCGCGGACATTCAGCCCGGCGCACCAACCTGTCCGCTGGCCGTCAGCCTGAACACCTTCCCCACGGGAACGCTCAAAACGCCGTACTACTACCAGTACAGTCTCGGCGTGGAGCAGCAGATCGGCTCGCGCGGCGACCTGCGCGCCGACTTCGTGGGCACGCGCGGACTGCACGAACCCTATCAGGTGCAGCTTAACGGCTACCAGAATGTCTGCGACGGGTGCTTTGCGCCGTTTCCCTATCAGCAGCCGCTCGATCAGCGGTTTGGGAACGTCACCGAATTCCAGACCGGCGCCAGCAGCATCTACAACGGATTGCAGACCGTCTACACGCAGCAATGGGGCGGCTTGACGCTGCGCGGCAACTACACTTTCAGCCATTGCCTGGACGAAGTCTCGAATGGCGGCCTGCTCGCCTTCTCCACGCAGGGGCTGGAATCGCCGTTACCGGGAGAGTTGAGCCGGCAGTATGCCAGTTGCGACTACGATGTGCGGCACAACATCTCCGCTTACGGGATGTATCAGGTGCCGTTCCACTCCGGTCACCCAATCCTGCGCCAGGTGTTCGGGGGATGGTCTTTTTCGGAGACGGGCTTTCTGCACTCCGGATTGCCTTTCAGCGTGCTGAGCCAGCAATACAGCGCCAACGGCAATGGCGTGTTTCAGGCGTCCAACCCCGCGCAGACCATCCAGTTCGCCGTACCGAACTATGCCAACCGGGTGCCCGGCGTGCCGCTCTATCGCAAGACTCCCTATCCCGGCGTCACCATAAACGGAACGAAACAGTGGCTCAACCCCGATGCGTTCGTCTCGGTGGTCGATCCTACAACCGGCGCATGTTATACCGGCGTTCCTGGCGTCGAGAACGATAACCCAGACGATCTGCCAGTTCGGCAACTCCGGCCGCAACTCGGTGCGCGGACCGCACTTCACGTATTCGGATATGTACATCACTAAGGTTTTTCCGATCCGGGAGGGAATCAAGCTGCGCATCGACGGCCAGATGTTCAATGCATTCAATCATCCCAACTTTGCGCTGCCCAGCACGGTGCAGGCCGGCGTGCCCGGTTCGGTTCCGGCAAGATTCGGAACGCTGCAAAGCCTAACGATGCCGCCCACCGGGCTGCTCGGCGTGGGGTTGGGGGGCGACAGCTCGCCGCGCATGATCGCGTTTCAGGGGCGAATCGAATTCTGACAATGGCGGCCATTGGGCCACCTAACAGACCACTTGAGCTCCCTGCGGGTTGGGAAGCCGCTCGGAGGGTTCGGCCCGCTTTGGGTTTCCTTGTGACCTATCACACAGAGTGGTTATTGCGGGCCTGTCGGGGGCGTGGTCCAATGACAGTACTTCTTTCGGCTTGGTCTCTCAAATCAAAGGATTGGGACCTGCTTGATGGGCGATGTAGTCCAAATCGAGACAAGTGAATCGGCCACGTCTGCCGGCCCGCAAACCCAAGCCAGTGTGCCGGATCGGACTTATAAGGTGGTGCCTCCCGCTGCAGGAGCCATCCAGGAGGATCTCTACGGCTTTCGCGCCGCTATGAACGAGCCCGGGCCCGCCGAGGATGCGGAAGCGGACCCGAAAAAGGCCAAATCCAGGCGGGCAATCGCCTACCTGCCGATCCTTCTTATCTTGGTGCTTGTGGCGCTGGCTATTCTCGTTATTCCCAAAGTGACCAAGTCGAAAGCCCCGCCTCTTTACGTCGATTTGGGAACAAGGAGATTCGATGCAGCCGGCCTCGGAGCCCGGCTCATCGCGCGGTGGGAGGGTACCGCCGCCTACCAGCTCTACATTGATCCGGCTGATCCCCAGCAGGCGGCCGACTTTCAAGCTGTGACAGTAAACCCGCCACACCCGGTTTCGATCGACATCCGGCTTCTCGATGCCTCAGGCACCATTGCATGCCAGAAGGAAGTCGTGCTTCCCACTCCCGCGCCACCTGCAGACTCTTCAGACCCCTCGAATGTACTTCTGCCGATGCGGACGACTAGCGGAGATACGGTGCAGAATATTGCCGGCCCCGACGGACAAATCGCGGAGGTCACCATTACCGGGGGCCTCCCCTGTTCTCTCAAGCAGTATCAGAGCCTTGCCGGATGGCAGTTTTACACCAACTTTCCTTCGCTCGACGAACAGGACGACTGGCTGAGACACCAAAAGGGGCATGACGCGGCAAGCGCCCGAAGGTCCCAGTATGGCGGCGGTCCGGGATCCACCCCGAGGATTCAGCGCCTGCCTGCTCCGATCGACGGCGACGACGTAATTGTTGGCGACAATCCTGTGCTAGGAACCGTGGATACCCAGGAGGGCCGTGTTTTTCTGGTCGGAGCCACCGGGATACGGAACCGCTCGGCAGAGTGGCAAGTATTTCCCGCAGCCATTCATTTCCGTTGTGAAAACACCGGTACCTGCGTCCTGACCCGCGTCAATTCGCGCACCACCCTGCAGGCGCGGTTGATCAAGTAGAGGGCCGCTGTCTTGCCTTCGCGGCAATTCTCGTGCACCGGATTCTAGTACCATGGTTGCGATGCACGTTCTGTCCGCAGCCGAGATGCAGGCCTGCGACCGCGCCACCACGGAGCGGTTTGGAGTTCCTTCGATTCAATTGATGCGGGCGGCCTCAACGGCCGTGGCTGCCTTTGCGCGCGAGCAGTTCCCGCAGGCGCGGCGCGTGACAGTGCTGTGCGGCAAGGGCAACAACGGCGGCGATGGCATGATGGCGGCGCGGCTGCTGGCCGATGCCGGCCTCGAAGTGACCACGCTGCTGCTGGGCGCGCCCGAACAACTCACCGGCGATGCGGCGGTAGCGTGGAGCGAGTTGAACAGTCCGAAGCGCGAGCAGATCCACGTAGTGACGAACGCCAAGGCGCTGGCCGAGCACAACGATGCGCTCGACGCCGATCTGATTGTGGACGCGCTGCTGGGCACAGGGTTCAAGCCTCCGCTGAAAGGCCTGGCGCTGGCGGCGCTCGAATGGTTGCGCGGCGGCCAGAGCGCCGGTTCTCGCTGTGGACTTGCCTTCCGGCTGGCCCGCCGATGAGACCAGCGCAACCGTTGCGGGCCCGGTTTTTCCCGCCGATGCCGTCATCACTTTCACCGCGCCCAAACCGGCGCATGTGTTTGGCCAATTGACGCGCCGCTGGGATCAGCCGGTCGTGGTCGCGCCCATCGGCTCGCCAGACGCGGCGATCGTTTCCGCGCTCAACCTCGATTGGGCCGGTTCGTCGCTGGCGCTGGCGCAGGCGCCGCGCGCGTCGGCGGCCAACAAAGGCAACTTCGGCCACGTGCTGGTGGTGGGCGGAACGTTCGGAACTGCCGGAGGCAAGGCTGGCGCGCCGGCCATGGCGGCTCTGGCGGCGATGCGCGCCGGAGCGGGGCTGGTGACCGCGGCGGTTCCCGCGCCGGCGCTGCCGGTGGTCGCATCGTTCGCGCCGGAGCTGATGACCTGGCCGCTGGCGGCTACGAGAGCAGGCCAGATCGCCGCGAAGAATCTTGAGGCCAGGCATCTCGGCGCGTTGATCGCGGGAAAAACCGTGCTCGCCATCGGGCCAGGACTGGGGCAGGGCGCGGAGACGGCCAAATTTACCACTGGGGTTGCTCACCGCCACAAAGATTCCCGCCGTCATCGACGCCGACGCGCTGAATATTCTTGCCGCAAAGCCGGCGCTGCTCGCCAAGCTGGCCAAAGGACGCACGCTTGTGCTCACGCCGCATCCCGGCGAGATGGCGCGGCTGGCGGGAATCACGGTGGCCGAAGTTCAGGCGAACCGGCTGGAGACTGCGCGCAACTTTGCCCAGCGCATGGGCGTCACGCTGGTGCTCAAGGGCGCGCGGACGCTCATCGCGCATCCCGATGGCCGCGTGGCCGTGAACACCTCCGGCAATCCCGGCATGGCCAAAGGCGGCAGCGGCGACGTGCTCACCGGGCTGATCGCGGGCCTGCTGGCGCAATATCCTCGACGATCCGGCGCCGCCGTGGAAGCTGCGGTTTATCTTGCATGGGCTGGCCGCGGATTTGGCCGTGCGTGAAGGCGACGAGCACACGTTGCTGGCCACCGATTGCCTGGCGCAATCTGGCGCGGGCGTTTCAATCCCGCGCACATGATTTTGAAGTGGACGGCAAAAACGGGTATGTTTGGTTGCAGGGGCATTGTGCGCGCAGCCGCCCTGCATGAGGTTCAGCGATGACCGAAGCCGCAACTCTGGCGGAAGGCAGGATGTACGAGTTCACCACGCAAAGCGGCGCGGACACCGTTGCCGTGGGCCGCAAGCTCGCCGGTCTGCTCAAGCCTCCGCAGTTGCTGCTGCTGCGCGGCGAACTGGGCACGGGCAAGACGACTCTGGTGAAAGGCATTGCGCAGGCTCTGGACGCCGCCGAACCCGACGAGGTCACCAGCCCCACCTTCACGCTGATCCACGAATTTGACGGCTCGCGCAAGGGCAAGCCGGTCAAGCTCTACCACCTGGATGTCTATCGTCTGGAAAGCGAGCGCCAACTGGAAACGCTGGGCCTCGACGATCTGCTCACGCCCGATGCGCTGGTCGTGGTGGAGTGGGGCGAGAAATTCAAGAGCATCCGCAAGCGCGCCACGGGCGAGATCGTGATCGCCTCTGAGGGCGGCGACGCGCGCAAGATCACGGTGACGCTGAAAGAATAGGGAGTCAGCCTGCAACGGCGGCTCTTCGTGTTGCGCCTTTTGAAAAAGCGTCGCCAGTTCTTCTCTTCCCACCACGTGGCCTGATACAAGTTCATCAGGGAAACCATGAATCGCATTCCATTCGCAGAGGTGCAGGCGACGCTGGCAGGCGTCCTGCGCAAGCTCGGATTCGCAGCCGATCGCGCCGAGACCTGCTCCCGCCTGTTTGCTGAGACCACGCGCGACGGAGTGTACACCCACGGCATCAACCGGTTTCCTCGCTTCGTCGTCACCATTCGCAACGGTTGCGTTGATCCCCTGGCCGAGCCCGAGGTCACGGCGCGATTAGGGGCGCTGGAGCGTTGGGACGGCCACAAAGGCCCGGGCAACCTGAACGCGCTGGCCGCAATGGAACGCGCCATCGCTCTCGGGCGCGAGCACGGCGTAGGATGCGTTGCGCTGGGCAATACCAATCACTGGATGCGCGGGGGAACTTACGGCTGGCAGGCCGCGGAGGCAGGGCTGATCGGCATCTGCTGGACCAACACCATGCCCAACCTGCCGCCATGGGGCGGAGCGGAGCGCGTGATCGGGAACAATCCGCTGATCATTGCCGTGCCGCGCGCGGGCGGGCCGGTGGTGCTCGACATGGCGATGTCGCAGTTCTCCTATGGCGCTCTGGAGAGCTACCGGAAGCGCGGCGAGATGCTGCCGGTCGATGGCGGGTTTGACGCTGATGGCAACCTGACGCGCGATCCCGGAGCCATCGAGCAATCGTGGCGACCGCTGCCGGCAGGGTACTGGAAGGGATCGGGACTGGCCGTTGTGCTGGACATGATCGCCGCCATGATGTCGCTTGGCCAGGCGACGTTCCAGATTTCTGCGGACCCCGTCCTCGAGACCGCAATCTCGCAGATGTTTCTTGCCCTCAACCCCGCCGCCTTCGGGCCCGCAAGCGAGGCCGAGAAGATCGCGGACGCGGTGGTTGCGTCCTTGCACAACTGTGCGCCCGCTGAACGTCAAGGCAAAGTTCGCTATCCCGGCGAACAAACGCTGCGCATTCGCGCCGAAAACATGCGGTTGGGCCTTCCGGTTGAACCGGAAGTCTGGGCCGAGATTCTGGCGATGTAGTTCTTCAGCTGGGCAACGTGGAGTTGCTCAGTACCCCATGATGTTGTATCCGCAATCGACGTAGAGCGTTTCGCCGGTGACAGCGCTGGCCAGGTCGCTCGCGAGAAAGAGCGCGGTGCCGCCAACTTCGAGCTGATCGACGTTGCGGTGCAACGGAGAACGCTCGGCGTGGGATTTGAGCATGTCGCCCAAGGCGCCCACGCCGCGCGCCGCCAGCGTCTTGATGGGGCCGGCGGAGATGGCATTGACGCGAATGTTCTTGGCGCCAAGCTCAAAGGCCAGGTAGCGCACCGCCGATTCGAGCGAGGCCTTGGCCAGCGCCATCACGTTGTAGTGGGGCACAACTTTTTCCGCGGCGTAGTAGGTGAGAGTGATGATGCTGCCGCCTTCGGTCATCAGCGGCACCGCGCCGCGGCTGACGGCGATGAGCGAGTAGACGCTCACGTCGTGCGCAATGCGAAAGCCCTCGCGGCTGGTGTTGATGAACTCGCCCTTCAGTTCTTCGGCGGGCGCATAGGCGATGGCGTGGACCAGGATGTCGATCTTGCGCGTACTTCTCCTTGAGCGCGGCAAACAGCGACTCGATCTCCTGGTCGTTGGAAACGTCGCATTGGAAGCCGCTGGCGCCGGAGAGATCGTTGATCAGGTCCTCGGCCTCGGCTTTCATGCGCTCGTTCTGGTAACAGATGGCCAGTGTGGCGCCGGCCTCGTGGAGTTTTTGGGCGATGCCCCAGGCGATGGAGCGCTTGTTGGCCAGCCCGAAGACCACGGCCGTCTTGCCCGCCAGATTAATCATGCTGCTTTGGTCCCTCCAAATCTCTAATCCAAAAGGGGAAACGACGGAGTCGCCGCCGCCATTCAGAATACCAGAGCGATTTTCGTGCTGAGACGCGGTGCGTGCATTAACCGCCGAGATCGATCAACTCGACATGTCCCACCGGACGCCCAAGGAAACGCGAGCCCAGCCGCTCAAACTTCTCCACTGAGTCGGTGGCGAAGCAGCGAATCTCGGTCTCCGAAGCAATGCCCGGTGCAACTGGAGCGGCGCTGCCGTTGAGCAATTCGACAGCAGCCTGTGCCACGGCCTCCGCGGAATCGATGACTTTGGCGCCCGGCCGCACAGCGCCTTCGAAGAGCGGACGCAGCAGCGGATAGTGCGTGCAGCCCAGCACCAGCGTGTCGGGATTCATGTTTTTCGCTGCGGCCTCGGCGCGAAGTTCATTCAGATAAATCTCAATCACCTCGGCTGTAACGGGATGATCGATCCAACCTTCCTCGACGAGCGGGACGAGCAGAGGACAGGCTTTCTCCAGAACACGCAGTCCTTGAGCGCGGCACGCGGCAGTATAAGCATGACTGTGCACAGTGGCCTCGGTGGCAACCACCAGCACGTCGCCGGTGTGCGACGCGGCGCGGGCAGCGGCTGCACCGGGCTCGATGACTCCCAGCACGGGAACACAAACAGAGTCCTGAATAGCGTCGAGCGCCAGCGCGCTGGCCGTGTTGCAGGCGATCACGAGGAACTCGGCGCCCTGCTCGCTGACGAGAAACTGCGCGCTTTGCGCCGCGTAGCGGGCGATGGTGCGCCGCGACTTGGAGCCGTAGGGCAAGCGCGCCGTGTCGCCGAGGAAGGCGAAGCGGGCGCGCGGGAACCGCTCGATGAGCGCGCGCAGGACCGTCAATCCGCCGAAGCCGGAATCGAAGACGCCGATGGTTGGAGCCATGTCCTTCAGAGTAGCCTCTATGAGCGGGGTCCGTCCTGGCGCACTAATTCAGGGCGCGCGAAAGCCCTCTCATTGTTGAATCCTTCTGAGATACGCATTCAGCTCCTCGTCCGCAGCCGGAGCCGTGCACGTTCCAGGGCGCTCAAACAGGCAGACTCCCTGCCAGCACTGCGACTGCGTGAATCCAGATGGGAGGTCTGGTGAAGTGGCCGGCGCGATCAGCGCGTTGATAGAAGGTGCATCCTTGGTGAGTTGCACGGCGCTCTCCACTGGAATGATCGGAACATCGCGATGCAGGTGCGTGTACCCACCCGACTGCCACCATATCGCGCGGTAGATTCCTACTCCACATACTCCCGGTTCGCGGCTGAGACGATCGAAGGCGCCGTCGCCCCAGCGCGTTTTGTACCAGTCCGCGCATTGCGCGGCGAGCATCGCCGAGGAGACAAAGAAGAACGCCACCCCAATGAACGCAACCCATTTGGGACTGTCCAGAAATTTCGCTCCACGCTTGATCTCGTCGAGAAGGTCCACGATCCCCATCGCAGCCAGGGTGATGGCCGGCGCAAGAATCGGATAGATGAAGCGGATCTCCTTGTGCGGGATCGCACTGTGCGAAACAACCACGATGGCGCAGAAGATGGCCAGGAACGGGCTTCTCCGGGCGCCGTGAAAGAGAAGCAGGACCGCCGGCCCAAGCAGGACCAGAAGAACCAGCAAATACCAGTACCAGGGTTGCACCAGAGTCAACTCTTTGCCTGGCCCGCTCACCACGTTCTCCTGGTAATAGCGGATGAACGACTGCCACGGATAGGACCATGTGATCCAATCCACGGCCCCGAAGAGTATGACCGGGACCGATGCTCCGGCCGCCACAGCAGGGATTCTCGCGCGCCAGCGCGGGTAGCAGAAGTACACCATCGCAAAAGCCATGGCAGGCAGCAATTGAATGCGCAGGCACGCGGCCAGCGCGCAAAGCAGTCCGGCAAGGAAAAGGCGCCTTCGTTCGCCCAGCCGCTCGCCGTAAACGCCGAGATACAACCCCGGCAGCAGCACATGAGCGGCGATCACTTCATTCAGCGCTTTGGGCGCAAAGTAAACGAATCCGAAGAAGAAGGAGCACGCCAATGCCGCCACGATTGCCGCGGGTGTACCGCTGGCACGCTTGGCCCATACATACCCAAACCAAACTGTGACCAGCGAGATCAGTGACAGGACGATCGTCGTTCCGAGCAGGTATCCGGCCGATGCCGATCCCATCCACGCGGTAGCGCGCATGACTCCGGCAAGAAATGCGGGAAAAATCCAGGAGCGAATACCGAGCCGCCATTCCCAGGAGATGACGCCAAATCCGCACACCAGCCGGTGCGCCGGCTCAAGCGTCTGAAAGATCTCATCGGGGAAGAAGATGTTGGGCGAGCCCACCGCGAGCCCAACCCGCAACGCAAAGGCGAAGCCGAGCAGCGCAACCCAGGCATAGATCCTCTTCGTACGTGTCACGGATGGGCACCCCCGGCTGCATTCGCGTACTCGTTGGTCAGATACGTGCGCGTCAAATCGGCGTGGCCTGCGAGAGTCGCGCGGCGCTGGCCATCGACCAGGAAGCGCACCTGCGTCACGCGAGGCAGATTGGCGTTCAGCGTGGCGCAGATGGAGAGTACGGTGAGCGACTCCGTCTCCAGGCCGGAAGGATGGCCGGCCACAAAAGTGCTAGTCAGGTTGACCACAGCAAGCTGCGGACCGTCGGCCGTTGCGCTCCCGTTTGCATTCGCGATGGGAACCAGAAAAACCTGAGCGATCGAGCTTGCGCCGCCGGGTACTGGGTGCGCGGCATCAGGAGCGGCATAGAAGTCTAGCAACTTGCCCAATATCGCGCGGGCACGGGCCTCGGGATTCTGCGGCAAGGGCAGCGTGAGGACGCGTGGCTGCACGGTGTTGTCAGCATCGTTCGCCACCATCAGCGTGGCTTGCTCCGCCGGAGCCACCTGGGGCGCTTGCGTCGGCGCCGAATCCTCACCTCGGAGCAGCCGCTCATGTGCGCGCCGCAATTGATTCCACAACAGCACGCCCATGATCACGGAAGTCGCGAGCAAGAAAATGAAGAGAACAGTCTGGTGGCGAGGGATCATTGCGCCCGGTCCTCCCGCGCTTGCGATCGCCACTCGACCAGCGCCGCCGCCAACGCGTTCGCCACGCGCGCCTGGTAGTCCGGATCGTCGAGGCTGGCCGGCCCCTGCGCATCACTCGATCGCACCGGCGCAACTTCAATGGCTACCGCCGGACAGGTCATGCTGTCGATCGCAGGCAGTGCCGTGCGTCCCAAACTGACAGGAACGCTTGCGTGAGAAAGCGCCGAGTTCACCACTCCGGCAAAAGACAGGCTGCGTAAAACCCAGGCAGCCTGCGCGGTTTTCCAGGGGAGAGAGGCCTCCGCCGACGGCCGGGGCCAGAGAAGAGACAAACAGGTGCACGCCGGAGCCGCTTTCTGCCGCGTGCAGGCTCAGGCAGGCTTGGGCATTTGCGTGGTTGGCGATCTCGGCACGGCGATCGGGGTCCACAGTGGCGTCGGATTCACGCGTTGTCACCACGACGAAACCGCGCGCCATGAGCAGTGAGCGCAGCTTGATGCTGAGGGCCAATGTGTACGCCTTCTCAGCCTCGTCGCCGAGGCGGGCGCCTGCGTCGTCGCCACCATGAGCCGCGTCAAGCACGACAACAAAACGCGGAGCGGCAGGCGGGGCTTGCGCAAAGATTGTGACAGATGCCGTAACCGCGAGAAAAACCACTATCGCTCCACACAATCCGTGGCGCTTGTGACCTCTCCGGTTCTCTTCACTTACAGCGCGCATCGCGAATGGGGATGATGCGCACGGTTCTGACGGTTCCTGCCGCATGGCCTCAATCCAGCGCATAGATGGCCAGGCCGCTAAGCAGCTTGGGAAAAAAGTCGGTCGACTTTTGCGGCATCACCTCGCCTGCGAAGGCGACTTCCTTCAACTGCTCCATGGTCACAGGTTTAGTGAGGAAGGCGATATCGGCCTCGCCGCTGCGTACCTGCTCCACCGCTTCCTGGGCGTCGCGCAGGTAGCGCAGATTGGTCTGCTCGCGCACCTTTTCGGCGTCGAGGCCCAGCAGACGTTCGAAGATGACGGAGTGCAATTGTGTCAGGTCGAGCTGCCGCTGGCGCTCGGGCAGGCCGGCCAGGGCAGTGGCCATGGCATCCGGCTTGGCGCGCAGCAGGAATGCCCCGGAGCACGTGACGGCAACAAAGGCCGTTCCCGTCTCGCGCGTCAGACGTCATCGATGAATGAAGACGCATCGAAGGGCGGCAGCGGTTCAACGGTGAAGTATGCCTCGGCCGCCTTGAAGAATGCCGTGGCGAAGAAGCCGTTGAGTCCGTGCACGACGCGGTGCGTGGGCAGAATCACGAGCCCGTCCGAGTCCATGTTGACAAAGGTCATCATGGCTGCGGCCTCGGGGAATTCGGGCTGCGGCAACTGCTGCGTGCTGGATGCGCTTTTGCCGGGGCTCTGCCCGTGTGTTCTTTGGAGTACTTCAGCGCGGTTTCGTAGCGGTGGTGGCCGTCGGCGATGATCAGTTTCTTGTCGCCCATGGCCGTGACCAGCAGGCGGATGGCCGCCGGATTGTTCACGCGCCAGAGCCGGTGCAGCACGCCGTACTCGTCGGTCACCTCGGCGTCGGCCGCGCCGTTGCCTTCGTAAAGAATCTTCTCCACGCTGCCGGCGGGGTCGGAGTAGAGCATGAAAATCTGGCCGAAGTGCGCCCGCGTGGCTTTCAGCAGGTTGAGCCGGTCGCTTTTGGGCTTCGACAGCGTCTGTTCGTGCCGGAAGACCACCTGGTCGGCGTAGTCCTGCAGCTTGCCCAGAGCGATAAATCCGCGCCGTTCCTTTTCGATTTCGGTTCCGGGAACCTTAAAACGCTGCGCGTAGGCAAAGACGCACGGCTCGTTTTCCTGAATCAGCACGCCCTGTTCGCGCCAGGCGTGAAAATCGTTTGCCGCGCGCGTATAGACGTTTTCACCCTTCTCCGCGTCAAATAGTTCAGGCAGTCCGAGGATGATGCGGACCAGGTTAAAGGGGCTGCGCTGGTAGTACGCCTGTTGCATGGCCGGAGTGATCTTGTCGTAGGGCTGCGTGACCACGTCTTCCAGGCGAACCGCCGAGGGATTGTAGCGCCAGGCGCGAAAAGGATAGATACGAGCCATGAGGAAGGTCTTGCTCCCCTGTTGAAAGGGTGGAATTTGAGCCCCGCTTATGCCGTATTGCCTGCTGGAGATCGCGGGCTCGGCCCAGCCTCGATTGTATCGCAGCGCTTGACACTGGCAGCCTGCGCGAATTCTGGTATGCGGGATGCCGGAGTGACAATCTGATGACAGCGAAGATGCGCCGATGGTGGTAATATCGCCTTCAACCCACGTGGTGCCGCATGAGGACGCTTCCCCAGAACGCGATTCCACAACGGGGGCGGCAACCTCTCTTTGCTTTGCCGCTGCGCGTGGATGGCTGCGTTGGCCGTGGTCATTTGCTTGGCGCAGGCGCGCGCACAGGAAGATCAGCTCAACAAAGTGCACGTGGAGCCGCCCTCGGCCTCCTCGTCGCCGGTGAGCGAGCCCAAGGGGGCTGAGGCGGCTCCGGAAACCGGTCCCGCGGCGCTCCACATCCATCCCGGCTCGTTCATCCGCATGAATGTGGACATGGTGCTGGTCCCGGTCACCGTCACCGACCCGCTGAACCGCCTGGTCACGGGTCTGGAAAAAGAAGACTTCCAGGTCTACGAGAACAACGGCGAGCAGAAGATCGCTAGCTTCGCCTGCGAGGACGCCCCGGTCTCGATCGGCATCATCTTCGACCTCTCCGGCTCCATGACCTCCAAAGCTGGTCCGCGCCCGCGAAGCGATCCTGCAGTTCATCAAGACCGCCAATCCGCAGGACGAGTTCTTCGTCATCGGTTTCAACGACCGGCCGGAGCTGATTGAGGACTTCACCAGCTCCGTCGAAGACATTCAGGCGCGCCTGGCCACGGTCCACGCGGGCCATCGCACCGCGCTGCTCGATGCAATTTACTACGGCATCGCCAAGATGAAGGACGCCCACCACGAGCGCAAGGCGTTGCTGGTGGTTTCCGACGGCGGCGACAACCGCTCGCGCTACACCGAGGGCGAGGTGCGGGCGGAGGTGCGCGAGGCCGACGTGGAGATTTACTCGATCGGCATCTTCGATCCCTACGCGCCCACCCCCGAGGAGCGCACCGGCCCGCAGCTGCTCGACGACATCAGCTACGTCGACCGGCGGGCGGCTCTTCCGCGTCGACGACGTGGACGAAATGAGCGACATTGCCGAGAAGATCTCCACCGAGCTGCGCAACCAGTACGTGATCGGCTACAAGCCCAAGGATCTGACCCGCGACGGCAAGTGGCGTAAAGTGAAGGTGAAGGTGAACCCGCCTCCGGGACTGCCTCCACTCACCGTTTATGCTCGCACCGGGTACTATGCGCCTCTGCAATAACGCGATTCTCGCCGCCTTTCTTGCCGCCGCAGGGCTCGTTTCGTCCGCGCAGCAGGCTCCTGCGCCGCAAGCCAGAACTCAGGCAAATCCGTCGCCGCCGCTCACTGTGGATACCGATCCGGTCCGGTCGCCCGACGTCGTGGCTCCGGCTCCGGCCACGGGCGCCCTGAAAAAAGAGGGCGAGGGCTACCTGCTCCACACCGACGTGGAAGAAGTGGTGCTCAACGCCACCGTGCTCAACGGCACGAACCTGGTCCAGAACCTCACCAAGGACGATTTCACGGTCTACGAAGACGGAGTCAAGCAGACGCTGATCAGCTTTCAGCACACCGATCTGCCCGTCTCCATGGGGCTGGTGATCGACAACTCCGGGTCGATGTACCGCAAGCGGCCCTCGGTGAACAAGACCGCGCTCGACCTGGTCGAGGCCTCGAACCCGCAGGACGAAGCCTTCGTGGTGAATTTCTCCGACGAAGCGTTCATCGACTGCGACTTTACATCGAATATCAACAAGCTGCGCGACGGGCTGTCGCACATCGATTCCCGCGGCGGCACCGCGCTGTACGACGCCGTCGCGGCCTCGGCTGACAAGCTGGTCGCCGACGCCAAGCGGCCCAAGCAGGTTCTCATCCTGATCACCGACGGCGAGGACAACGCGTCAAGCCTCAACCTGGAGCAGACCATCCATCGCGTGCAGCAGCTCTCCGGGCCGGTGATCTACTCCATCGGACTGCTCTTCGGCGACGAGATGAGCCGCGCCGAGGTGCGCCACGCGCGGCGCGCGCTGGAAATGCTCTCCACCGAGACCGGAGGCATGGCGTTCTTCCCCAAATCCATCGACCAGATCGATCAGATCGCCGCCGAAGTGGCGCGCGACATCCGCAGCCAGTACACGCTGGGCTACCACTCGACCAAGCCCACCACGGTGCCGGGCTTCCGGCGAGTGGAAGTGACCGCCGAGTCCAAGGGATTGGGCAAGCTTACCGTCCGCACCCGCACCGGCTACTTCCCGGTGGTGCGCACAGCCAAGCAAACTGCGTCGGCGGAAAGGTAAAGCACAAGCATGGCCGATGATGCGGAGCGGAAGGCCGGGCTGGAGCAACTGGAGCATCTGAAGGCGATGGGCGAAAAGGCCTACGACGACATGTACGAGGCGCATTCGTCGAGCGGCGCAACCGCCTGCTACAGCGACGCCAAGGAGTGCTATTACGACGCCATCGGGCTGGCCAACCGGCTGGGACTCAAGGACGAGGCCGAGGCACTGAGCGAACGCCTGGCGCACATCAAGGCTGTGTTCAGGAGCCAGTTTGTCTAGCGTGCCAGCTTTCCATGCCTTGGTCGCTCTGGAGAGACAAAGGAATTCCTGTAGCATCGGGCCGATCGGACTCCTCCCCACGGCCCCGCGATAAGCTAGAAGCAGGAGATCGCAGCGAAAACCCCATCATGTCCTCAGTACAAGTATTCGACCCTTGCCGTCCATGCCGGGCAGCACCCTGACCCCCTCACCGGGGCGGTGAATGTGCCCGTCTATCTTTCCTCGACCTTTGAACTTACCGGCATAGGCAGTGACCGCGGCTGGGATTACTCGCGCGCCGGCAACCCCACGCGCGACCGGCTTGAAACGGCGCTGGCCACGCTGGAGGGCGGCACGAGCGGGTACGCGTTCACCACGGGAATGGCCGCCATCTCAGCGCTGGTAGCGATGCTGCGCGCGGGCGATCATATTGTCTGCTCGCGGGACGTGTATGCCGGGACTGTCCGGCTCTTCGATCAGATCGTGAGCGGCTACGGGATCCAGATCGAGTATGTGGATACGAGCAACCTTTCGGCGGTGGAAGCGGCGATGAAGCCGAACACGAAGCTTGTGCACATTGAAACGCCGAGCAATCCGCTCATGGTGCTCACCGACATTGCGGCGGTCTGCCGGATCGCCCACGCGCGCGGAGTCGAGGTGAGCGTCGACAACACCTTCCTGTCGCCCGTGCTGCAACGCCCGCTGGAGCTGGGCGCCGACATCGTGATGCATTCGACCACGAAGTACCTGAACGGCCACTCCGACGGCTTGGGCGGAGCGCTGATCGGATCAAAACCCGAGCATAAAGATCGCTTTCTGCTCGTCCAGAAGGCGGCTGGCGGCGTAATGTCTCCCTTTGAATGCTTCCTCGTCTTGCGTGGCATCAAGACACTGCCTCTGCGCATCAGGCAGCACGAAGAGAATGGCCGCGCGGTGGCGGAGTTTCTCTCCGCGCACCCGAAGGTGAGCAAATTGGCCTATCCCGGCCTGAAAACTCACCCGCAGTACGATCTGGCGGTGAAGCAGCAGAAGGGCTTTGGATCGATGATGAGCTTCGAGCTCAAGTCGCGCGAGGAAGCGGCGCGGTTCCTCAAGGCAATCAAAATCTTTCTCAACGCGGAGTCTCTGGGAGGCGTCGAGTCGCTGGCGTCGCACTCGGCCACCACCACGCACGGCTCGGTAAGCGAGGAAGTGCGCCGCTCGATGGGCATCAACGAGGGGCGGATCCGCCTTTCGATCGGCATTGAGGACAAGGAAGACCTGATCAACGACCTCGATCAGGCGCTGGCCGCGGTGTGAGGAGGCGTTGTGCCATTTGGGCAACTGATTCTCGTGATCGACACCTGCGGCCCGACAGGCTCGGTTGCTCTGGGACGGCTGGCAGGGCGGGACCTCGAGATCCTCGGACAAACTGAGCTGGCAGGAAGGACATACTCCGCGACGCTCATAGCGGCTGTGGGCGAGTTACTGCAGTCGGCCGGGACAGACCTCCACGGGCTGGGCGGGATTGTAGTCGTCAACGGTCCGGGCAGCTTTACCGGAGTCCGCGTGGGGCTGAGCGCGGTAAAAGGGCTGGCTGAGGGGACGGAGATTCCGGTAGTCGCGCTCTCGCGCCTCGAGGTTCTTTCGCGCAAATCCGGCGTGCCGTCGGCGGCGCTTGATGCGCATCGGGGCGAGGTCTTCCTGAGACTGGAGCGCGCCGGAGCCAGCCCGAGCGAGATCCTTGCCGGTCCTGGAGAGCTTGCGGCGATCCATCCCGCGCCGGTCCGTGTGGCCGTCTGCGACAACGGAGCAGCGATGCTGGCGGCGGCATGGCCAGGCACGCTGCTGGTAAACACGCCCGCGCCAGTAGCGGCAGACGCATTCCGCCTTGGCGAGGCGCGCCTTACGGCCGGTGTTTTCGCCGATCTGGCTCTGCTCGACGGCCATTACCTGCGCCGCTCGGATGCGGAGATCTTTGGCGCCGAAGTTGAGGCCAAACCCGTGGTGGCGGGGTCGTAGAGTGCATGAAGTCTTTCGCGGAAGACGTGCAAATCCGGCACATGACCGCTGCCGACGTGGGGCGAGCGCTGGAGATTGCCGAAAGTTTGCCGCAAGCGCCGCACTGGCCCCAATCGGCCTATCTGACCGCCCTGGATCCCGAATCGGCGCCCCACCGCATCGCCCTGGTCGCGGTAGGACCACAGAACCAAAACATCCAGGGCTTTCTCGTGGCCAGTCTTCTGCCACCGCGGGCGGAACTGGAATCGATTGCGGTGGCTTCCGAGAGCCAGAGGAGCGGTTTGGGCCGCCTGCTCTTCGACGCGCTGGTCAATGAAGTCCGCACTTCGGGAGTTTCGGAGATCGTCCTCGAGGTGCGCCAGTCAAACCGCGTGGCGCTTGCCCTCTACCAGTCCGCTGGCTTTAGCCAAACTGGTCTTCGCAGGGCGTACTACATTGATCCTGTTGAAGATGCGGTGCTCATGCGGTTCCTGGTCTCTTGAGCCATGGACGGCCCGGCTACCTGCCAGCCTCCGGCTTGATTTTCACAGGGTGGTGTCGCTTTCGGCGGTTTTCTGGCTTGCCGATTCACCCGAAAGGGCGATATATGTAAATGTTCTAAGAAAATCGGCGGCTCCGCATTGCCTACCCGAACCGCCGAACCGGGGGTGCTTGATGGATGAAGTACAGGGTTCCACGCTGAGCGAAGAGATCGATCGCCTGCATGCCGAACATCGTCGCTACGCTCAGCGTTTGGAAGAGTTGCTTCAAAAGCCATACCTTACCGAAGACGAGCAACTGGAAGAAGTGCGCTTGAAGAAGCTCAAGCTGCACGCCAAGGATCTGATCTTTGCGCTGGAGCGCCGCGTCGCCAGCCGTGGCGTAAGTCCTTGGGAATTTAGCTTTTGTGGCTCACTTGCCGAGCGTAACGGCTCGGCAGTGTGTGGTGTTTCGCCGTGTTCCCGCAGCGCCCTGTTTTAAGAGATTCATTCCTCAATCACCGTATAATCGTTGGGAACGATGGTTCGCGACGGTTACATCTACGGGATCAGTCTGCTGGCGGTGGCTGCGGCGCTCAAGTGGTTTACAGGAGTCTGGGTTTGGGGCTTGGCGCCGGTCCTGCTCGCCGCGTTTTTCCTGTGGTTTTTCCGCGATCCTCAACGCACCATTCCAGCTGGCGAAGGCTTGATTGTTTCGCCTGGCGACGGCTTGGTCACCGAAACAGCCTCCATCACGACTCCTGAAGGCCCCCGCCAGCGGATCAGTATCTTCCTGAGTGTTTTTGACGTCCATGTGAACCGCGCGCCCATCGGCGGCGTCCTGAGCCATGTGCGCTATCAGAAGGGCCGGTTTCTGAATGCCATGAATCCCGCCTCGGCCGAACGAAACGAGCAGAACACAGTCACGGTGCGCGGCCAGGGAGCGGACGCGGGGTTCGAGGTCACCTTCAAGCAGATTGCCGGGCTGCTGGCGCGGCGCATCGTCTTTCGCTGCAATGAAGGCCAATCGGTGGAGCGCGGGCAGCGTGTGGGGCTCATCAAATTCGGATCCAGAGTCGATGTTGTGATTCCCGCAAGCGCGGTGCTGCGGGTAAAGGTAGGAGAGCGGGTGAAAGGCGGCGCGAGTGTGATTGCTTCGATGCCGCGCGGAGAGCGCGCATGAATCACTTGGATCCTGCGCGTGCCAAGGCAAGAACTCAAGCGCGTTTGCGGCGAGGCATGTACCTCCTGCCTTCGCTGTTCACGGCGGGCAGCCTCGGGGCCGGCTACTTCTCCATCACGCAGACGATCGGATCGCTTGATGGAAGCGGCCAGGCACACACGCACTTGGACTGGGCAGCGATCGCCATTCTGCTTGCCATTCCCTTTGACGCCCTTGATGGCCGCATCGCCCGCATGACGAATACCGCCAGCGAGTTTGGCAGAGAACTGGATTCGCTGGCAGACGTAATCACCTTCGGCATGGCGCCCAGCCTGCTGGCATTCGTTTGGGGATTCCATTTCCTTCCTGAGTCGATGAATGCGCAACTGCGCCAGCACCTGATCCAGGCCGGCGCATTCATCTGCTTTCTCTTTCTTCTCAGCGGAGCTTCGCGGCTGGCGCGCTTCAACATCAGTCCCGATGCGCAGCCGCGCAACCCAGGGCGCGCCGACAGGAAATATTTTGTCGGAATGCCGATCCCTGCAGCAGCCGGCCTGCTGGCCGCTACGGTCCATTTCTTCAATGCTTATCCCGTCGAGGAGTGGTGGGTCGCTGTTCCCTGGCTCATTCTTGTCGGGTTGACGGCATTTTTGATGGTCAGCACATGGCGCTTCTGGTCGGCCAAAGAGATCAATTTTTCCCGCCGCCATCCCTTCCAGTTGCTTGTGCTGCTCGCGGTCGTCGCCTACATCGCGCTGCGGTACTCGAATGTGGTCATGTTCCCGGTGGCGCTGGCCTACATGTTCTCGGGGATTTGGGCTCGTGCGGCATACGGTTGGTCCAGGCGGCGGCGTAGAAGGCCCCTTGATCCACCCGCTCCCTCGCCGGAAGCAGCACAACCGGACTCATCGAGACCTTAGTCGAACTTCCAAGCAAGCCAAAGGATGCCTGTGTACAAAATTGCTATTGCCGGCGCTTCGAGCCTGGTGGGCCGGGAGTTGAAGGAAGTCTTGTCAGAGTCGCCGCTGGCCTCGGCCAATTTCTCTCTGCTCGACGAAGAAGACGCGCAGGGCCAGTTGGACCAGGTGGGCGACGAGGTCACCTTCATCCAGGCAATTCGCGCCGATGCATTCGACAATGCGGACTTCACGTTTTTCTGCGGCACCGAGAACCTGACGCGCCGGCATTGGCAGCAGGCTTTGCGCGCCGGATCAACAGTCCTGGATCTTTCAGGGGCATTGGACCGGGAAGCTGGAGTGGTGGTGCGAGCCCCGTGGCTGGGAACGGAAGCGGCAGCCGTCGATCTCTTTACGCCGGCGGTCGTGCCTGCCCATCCCGCAGTCATTGTCCTGGCGCTGCTGCTCGAGCGGTTGCAGCAGGCTGCCCCGGTCCGATTTGCCGCTGCAACTTTGCTTGAGCCGGCCAGCGAATTCGGGCGCGCAGCCATGGACGAGTTGCACCAGCAGACCGTGAGCCTGCTCAGCTTCCAGTCCCTGCCGCGGGCTATCTACGACTCGCAGGTGGCATACAACTTGCTGGGCGGCATGGGCGAAAGCTCCACCGCGAGTCTGCCGGAAGTAGAGGCGCGCATTCGCCGCCATTATCAGGTGCTCACCGCCGGGCGCGGTCCGTCGCTGGCAGTACAGGTGATTCATGCGCCTGTCTTCCACGGCTACACGTTCTCCATCGCTATTGAGTTGGAGCGCCCGGTGGAGGTCGGTGCTCTCGAAGAGGCGCTGGCCGGCGAGCACGTCGATTTGGTGCTCGAAGATACAGATTCGCCATCAAACCTGGCCGCCACGGGGCAGAACGATATTTTGGTTCGGCTGCGGCCGGAGCCGCTGGGCCGAAACTCCAATCTGGCAACGCGACTATGGCTGTGGGCCGCAGCTGACAACCTGCGCCTGAATGCCCAGAATGCAGTCCTGTGCGCGCTCGACCTACGGCGTATCCGCCCGCAGGGCACGGTGCAGTAACTCCAACGTCGTTTGGCCCAAGTTCCCGTTGCACGCATTTTCGTGCGCTGAAAACCCATCCTCGCAGGCCGCACGCTCCTACCGCGGAAAGGACTAAAATTCGGCTCCGGGGAGGGAATCATGAAAATCGACATCAAGGCGATGGCCCTGACTTGGGCAATCCTGTGGGGAGCGATCGTTTTGCTAATGGCGCGTGGCCAACCTGATCTGCGGCAGCTATGGTCAGCAATTTTCTTGAGATGCTGTCGTCCTGGTATCCCGGCTATCATGCAACCCGAAGCATTGCTGAAGTTGTGATCGTAACCGTCTATGCATTCTTCGATGGCCTGATCGGCGGCGCAATTTTCAGTTGGCTTTACAACCGCCTTGCCAAATCAGCGTCCTGAGGGAGACCAGAGCTGCGATCTTTCGGTCAGCCCCGACTGCGCCGCGTCCACAACTGCACAATGTAGCTGTCGGTCATCCCGGCAATGTAGTCGGCTACCGTGCGGGCCAGGCCCTCAGTGGGAATCTGCGCCTGGTGGTCGTGGGGCATCAGGCCGGGCTCGGCCATGAGGTGTTCAAAAAGCTCGATGACCACCTCTTCGGCTCGCGCATGTTCCTGTTCCTGGGCTGGCGAGTTGTAAAGACTCGCGTAGAGGAATTCCTTGACGGCGACGCGCGCGGACTTCCATTTCCGCGCTGAGTGCCGCGAGCCTCTGAGGTGCTCGCCGGATGTCATCCAGAGTCGTGGCGCCGAGAGCACTCACACGGATGCGCACTTCCTCGATCAAATCGGTGACCCACGCGTTCAGAACGCGCCGCAGGGCCTCGTAAACGGCCAGCCGGGGCGGGGCGGCGGGAAAGCTCTCGAGCGCGGCATCGTGAAAGCCGCGGAAGAGCGGCGCGGCATCGCGAACCTGATCGAGCGCAAGGACGCCGGAGTCCAGCCCGTCGTCGAGATCCGCGGTCAGATAGGCGATTTCGTCGGCCAGATCGATCAGCTGGGCCTCAAGCGGCGGAAAACCGTCAAGAAAATACTCGGCCAGCTCGGGATGGTCCTTGGCGGAGTAGTCGCGCGAGTGTTTCACGATGCCTTCGCGGACGGCGAGCGTTAGGTTGAGTCCGCGAAAGGCCGGATAGCGCTCCTCAAACCAGGTGACAATGCGTAGCGCGTGAAGGTTGTGGTCAAAGCTGAGGCCGTGAGTACGAAGAGCCCGGTCGAGCGCCTTCTCGCCGGCGTGGCCAAAGGGCGGATGCCCGATATCGTGCGCCAGAGCCAGCGCTTCTGCCAGTTCCACATTGAGCCCCAGAGCCGCTGCCACTGTTCGCGAGATTTGCGCGACTTCGAGGGTATGCGTGAGGCGGCTGCGAAAGTGATCGGAAAGCCCCTCGGCGGGCAGGCGCGTGAAGACCTGTGTCTTGCCGGCCAGCCGGCGAAAGGCGCGCGCGTGCAGGACGCGGGCGGCGTCGCGCGCAAACGGAGTGCGATAGGCATGTGGCGGCTCTGGATGGACTCTGCGCGACAGCAGACTGTCCGCACTTCCGCTTACGGCAATTCCAGCGGGCAGCGGTGCGCACAATGCAGTGTTGAGAGCCATCATTTGGTCCGGTCTTCGCGCGTGAATCCAATTCGTTCAGTTCACGTCTGGTTATACCGCAAAAGGGGACAGTGCGGGGCAGGGGGGCGTTGCTGCGATGGGAATCGCCATGCCTTGGCGGCGGTCGCTCCAAAAGACACCCGCGGGCCTGCGAATGGACAACACCAATTCCGCGGGAGTACTATCCAGCCGGAATTTTCTGAGGGGCTGGCGCAAGTGCAAATCGTGTGCGCCAGTCACAACAGTCTTTCGGGCCTCAAGGGGAGGTAGCAATGAAGCTGATCAAGCAGATGGCGCTGGCGCTGGCTGCGCTGGCAATGATGTTGATCCCGGGTTGCGGGGCAAGGCACTCGCCAAAAGAGGTTTATTACCTGGTTGCAACCAACGTCTCGCTGCCCTACTGGGAGACGGCGATCGCCGGATTCAAGGCGGCCGCGGCGCAATACAATGTGACGGCGAAGGTAGCTGGACCCGACACGTACGATCCTCAGGTTGAACTGGCGGAGTTTCAAAAGGCGGTTGCGGCCAAACCGGCAGGGATTCTGGTTTCGGTCTCCGACGCTGCCGTGATGCAGCCGGGGATCGACGCGGCCGTAAGCGCCGGCATTCCGGTGATCACCATGGACTCCGACGCCGCGGGCAGCCACAGGCTCTACTTCATCGGCACCAACAACCTTGAAGCAGGGCGTTTGGGCGGCCGGAGGATCATCGAGAAGCTGGGCGGGAAAGGCAACGTAGTCTTCTTTACGCTTGCCGGCCAGCCCAATACGGAAGAGCGGCTGAAGGGATTCAAGGACGCCTTCGCAATGCAGCCGGGCATCAACATCGTTGAAGTGATCGACATCAAGGGCGACGCGAGTGTTGCCTTCGATCGGACCCAGGCGCTGCTGGCTCAGACCGGCGCCAAGAAGATCGACGCCTTTGTGTGCCTGGACTCAGCGTCAGGCAAGTTGGCCGCTGACGCGATCAAACGGACGGGCGACACCAGCCGCGAGCTGGTGGCATGGGACGTGAATCCCGATACGCTGCAAGGCATCAAGGACGGAGTCATCGATGCGACGATCGTGCAAAAGCCGTTCACCATGGGCTACGTAGGTCTGAAGGCGCTCGACGAGATCTTTCACGATCCGCCCGCGCAACTCAGCAAGGACTATAGTGTCGACGCATTCGCGCCCTACCCGGTATTTGTCGATACGGGCACATCGCTGGTGGACAAGAACAACGTGGATGTTTACCTGGCTGCCGCGGCGGCCCACGCGCGGTAGCCGGTGACCTGAGAGGCGCCTACAGCGGTTCCACAATTGCTATACCCAGGTCCGCAACCGCCAAGTGGCTTTCTCATCAAGGAAAAGCCACCCTGCAAGACGCCGGAAAGGGCACGTGAATTGTGGAACCGCTCTAACAGTGCGCGGCGTTCGCCGAAGAGAACGCCGCAATTCCCCTTCATTCTCTCTGGTTCCGTGCCGCCGCCACGAATCCGGCGCCGAGATCGTGCGAGGTTTATTCCGGCTTGGCCTGGCCGTCGGAGCTGTCCTCTTTGGCGAGCCTAACGCGGGCGCTCTCCAGCTTCTTCTGCACCTTCGCCACGTCGCCGGGATCAACGTCGGCAGGGGACGACTTGGCGAAGTCATCCAGCGAAAGCGCCCACTGCGCCGCAGCCAACCGGATGCGGCCGGTTTTCTCGTAAAGATCGCCCAGATGCATGTGCACGGTGGGATCGGTCTGATCGCGATTGACGGCCTGCCGCAGGTTGTCTTCGGCCAGTTCATACTCGCCTAACTTGAAGTAGACCCACCCAAGCGAATCGAGGTACGCGCCGTTCATCGGCTCAATATCGACGGCCTTGCGAATCATTTTGAGCGCATCGGGCAGCTTGATCCCCTTGTCGGCCCACATGTAACCCAGATAGTTAAGGGTCATGGCATTTTCTGGATCCAGATTCAGCGCCTGGCGGAAAAACTGCTCGGCCTGATCCAGGTGCTTCTGCCGCTCAGCCCACTCGCCGCGAAGGAAGAAGAGGTAAGTGCGGTCATCCTTCTTGGTCGCCAGGGGCTCGGCCTGGTCGAGCGCATCCTCGGCATCTTTCCAACGGCGCAGGCGGATATTCATCTGGGCAATAGCGAACCAAACGCCGCGCTGTTCGTCAGGAGTGGCGCCGTCAAGCAGGCTCTTGGCCATGGCCAGACCCTCATCGGGATGATCCTGGTCGGCCAGCTCTCCAGCGAGCATCAGCTTCAAATCGCGATCCTTGGGATCGGCGGCTACGGCCTTACGGGAGACGGCGATCGCCTTGTCAAACTCGTGAGCATCGCGGTACGCGTCCACTTGTCCCTGGTAGCCGCGCGCCGCGAAGCTTCCGCCCATATCGATCAACTTCTGGTAGGCGGCGATCGCCGGATCGATCTTGTTCTCTTCAAGGTAGACCGCACCCAGGTGCTCCAGAAAGAAACTGCGCTTGTCCTTCTCATCATCGGTATAAGCGCCGTTGGCGTGTGAGGTTACCTCGACCATCTCCTGGTAGGTCTGAACGGCGTCGTCGAAGCGGCCCAGGATGTCGAGGAGCAGCCCTTCATTGAATCCCGCTTCCAATGAGTTCGGATCGATTTTACGCGCCTTGCGAATGTTGGTCAGCGCTTCTTCGAATTTGCCCTGGCGGCGTTGAATCTCGCCAATGTGGATCAGCGCCTCGGTGTTTTCGGGGTCGGCCTCTGCGAGCGCCTGATACTGCTTGAGCGCTTCGTCGAGCTGGTCGTCTGTGAGCAGCGCTGCGGCGAGCGCATCCATGGTCTGCAAGTCACCGGGCTCCAGATCTTCAGCGCGCTGATAGGCGGCGATGGCGTCCTTGGGCCGCTTCAACTGGTCGTAGAGCGCGCCCAGCGTGAACTCCATCTTCGGCGTGCGCCCGTCCACGGGAACCGCCTCAATCGCTTTCACGGCGTGCTGCACATCCCCGCTTTCGGCGTACAACCGTGCTAGGTTCAGCACCACTTCTTCCGACTCGGGTTCAATGGCCTGGGCAGTCTTGAATTCAGCTTCCGCCTTGTCCGGCTGGTGCTTGACGGTGTAGAGCTGGCCCAACACCATGTGATCTTCCACGCTCTTGGGCTGCAGAGCCACAATCTTCTCGAACTCGGCGATCGCCTGGTCAAGCACGTTGCCAGAGCCCGTAGCCGCTGCTCCGCCGTTTTCACCCTCGCCCAGTTGCCGCAGGTAAATGCGTCCCAGAAGCCGGTGCGCGTCGATGTCGTTGGGATGAGTCTTCAGCACTGCGCGCGCCGATGTCTCGGCGTCGTGCACGCGGTCAGCACGGAAGTAGAGATCCGCCAGATCGTCGTTCAGCTCGGCAGAGTCGGGATCAGCATTGAGCGCAAGTTTGTACTGCTCGATGGCCTGATTCACCTCATCGGTGTGTCCCTCTGAAACCGCATCATCCTCATACACGCTCGCAAGGGCCAGGTGATAGTACGCCTGAGCCCGATTCGGCTCTCCAGCAGCTGCGGAGTCAGGCGCTGGCATTGCAGGTTTCGACCCCGCATCGGCCTTTGCCGTTTCCACTGGAGCAACCTGGGCCGGCGCGACGCTTGGCTGAGTCTGTTGGTCCTTTGCCGGGCTGGCTGAAGTGCTGGTGGCAGGGGAATTCTGGGCGCAGATAGGCACGAGCGGCAGCAGAAAAAGGGTGGCTGCGGCAAACCTGGACGCGAGGGTCAACTTTGGAAAGTCTTTTGTCATCATGCAGGGAATTCCATAAACTCTCAGCCGCAGAGCGCTCAAAAAAAGGAAACGCGGCTCAGGCAGCAGATTTGAGCGAACCTGCCTACTATTACAGACGATTTTACCTGTTATTCGTAGCACCTGCGCGGCAGATTGCGTGATTTTCGCGAAACTAAAGTGGGACGCGATAGGCAGATTCTGTCCCGGCCGAAACTGCTCGGAGGGCTGCAGGATCGTTCAATGCCTGAAATGCCGGATCCCTGTAAAGACCATGGCCAGGCCCAGTTTGTCGGCGGCAGCAATCACTTCGTCGTCCCGAACCGAGCCGCCAGGCTGAATAACCGCGGTGGCGCCGGCTTGGGCCACGGCTTCGAGACCGTCGGGGAAGGGAAAGAATGCGTCGGAAGCGGCGACGCAGCCCTGGAGCGGCAACACGGCTTTCATGGCGCCGAATCTCGCGGCGTCCACACGGCTCATTTGACCCGCACCCACGCCCAGGGTCTGCCCGTCGCGAGCGTAGACAATCGCGTTCGATTTGACGTGTTTGCACACGCGCCAGGCGAACAGCAGGCTCCGCAGCTCTTCAGCCGATGGGGGACGCCATGTGACCACCTTCAGCTCCCCCTCAGTCACGCGGCCGGTATCAGCATCCTGCAGCAGCAGCCCGCCCGAGACGTGCTTGACCACGGGGCGCGGCTCGGCGGCGCGAACCTCCACAAGGCGCAGGTTCTTTTTCGTGGCAAAACGCTCCCGCGCCTCCGGCGAAAAACCAGGCGCGGCGATAGCCTCCACAAACAACTTGGCGATCTCTTCGGCCGCGGTTCCATCCACTTCGCGATTGATGCCGATGACCCCGCCGAAGGCCGAGACCGGATCGCAGGCCAAAGCTTTTTGATAGGCGTTGAGAATCGTGGCGCCAGTCGCCGCGCCGCATGGGTTCGTGTGCTTGACGATGATGACGGCGGGTTCCTCAAATTCCTGCGCCAGCTCCCAGCAGGCGTCCAGGTCGACGAGATTGTTGAAGCTCAGCTCCTTGCCTTGCAGCTGCGTTGCGCCGGCAATGCCCCGGCCGGAGCCGTCGGCGTAGAGTGCGGCGCGCTGATGCGGATTCTCGCCATAGCGCAGCGGCTGGGCCAGTGGAAGGTTGATCCGCAGCGTGGCGGAGAGTTGTTTCGTGTCCGGCGAGGCCGGAACCGCAGGCGCGGGAACATCGGCGATCCGGTCGAGCGTATTCGCGATGGCCATGTCGTACGCGGCAGTGAGCGAGAAGGCCTTCTTCGCCAATCGCCAACGTGTCGCGCGAGTGAGCGCGCCGCCGTTGCTCTTCATCTCCTCAATCAGCGCCGCATAATCCGCCGCGCGAGTCACGATCGCCACATCCTCGAAGTTCTTCGCCGCGGAACGCACCATCGACGGCCCTCCGATGTCGATGTTTTCGATGAGATGTCCAAAGGCGACGCCGGGCTGCGCCGCAGTCTTCTCGAAAGCGTAGAGATTCACCACCACCATGTCGATGGGCTGGATGCCGTGCGCGGCCACGGCAGCTTCGTGCTCCGCATTGCCGCGGATGTAGAGCAGGCCACCATGCACTCGAGGGTGCAGCGTCTTCACGCGGCCGTCCAGCATCTCTGGGAGGCCCGTCAATTCGCTGATGTCTTTCACCGCCAGCCCGGCCTCACGCAGCGCTCTTGCCGTCCCGCCGGTCGAAATCAGCTCGACCCCGAAGGCCTTGAGCGCCCGCGCAAACTCCACCAGCCCTGTCTTGTCGGTTACGCTTAGCAGCGCGCGGCGAATGGGCTTCGCGCCGGTACCAGTTGCATCGCTTTCCGAACTCACAAATCCGCTCCTCGTTCGAGAATCCGCGCGGGCTTGTATCACCGTTGAGATAAGCTGCCGTGCGCAAACCAAACTCCAGACTACATCGAGAGACCGGCCTGCCTGTGAATGGCGCGGACAACCTGATGACGCCGCTGTAGCAATCCTTCGCCGCTGCCGTAATCTGCACCTGCGGAGCAGCCAGGAATGCTTTAGAGTGGTGGTATGGGAAGTTATCCCTCGCCCCCCCAGCCGGAACTTCTTCCGCCCGTCAGCGAGCATGCCTCGCCGCAGCCCCGTCGGCGACCGGCGTGGGCCTCAACTCCGGCCACTCACCTTCTCGTGGGAATCAATTGCGCCGTGTTTCTGGCCATGGTGGCGCGCGGTTCCAGCATCTGGATGCCGACTCTTGACCAACTCATGCAGTGGGGCGCCGACAGACCCAACAATGTGCTTGTCTATGGTGAGTGGTGGCGCATCGTCACGGCAATGTTTGTGCACGTGGGCATTCTCCACCTGGCCACGAACATGTGGTGCCTGTGGAACCTGGGTTTGCTTGCCGAGCCTCTGATGGATTCGTTCGGTTTGTTCGCTGCTTATATCCTCACCGGAGCCGCCGGGAATCTGCTCTCCACGTGCTACAACTGGATGCGGCCGATTCACGACGCCTCGGGAGCGCCATATTTCCAAGCCGGCGCGGGAGCCTCAGGCGCGGTCTTTGGCATTGCCGGTGCGTTGATCGTGCTGCTCAGGTCGAAAGTGTTACCGGTGCCGCCAGAAGAAGTCCGAAGACTCCGCAAATCAGTCATTTATTTTGCCGCGATCAATCTGGCGATCGGTCTCTCCATCAACTTCGGCAGCGGGTTCACTGGCGTCGAGGTCGACAATTCGGCGCACATCGGCGGTTTCTTATGCGGGCTGCTCTTTGCCGCTCCGATGGTCCCGCGCATCGGATCGCCGCGCAGCGATTTTCAGTTCAAGCTGCGGCTGACCGTTGCGCTGGTAGTGCTGCTCCTGGTGCTATTCGGGTTCTACGTGGCGCACATACCTCCGCCGCAGGGTTGAAGCCGCTGGAATTACCGCGTCGCCGTCGCGGCGAACTTCTTCACCATGGCCAAAGCAGCTTGCGGTCGCTTTCATTCAGGTTCGTGGAGTAGCGGCGGAGCTGCGTGAGGAACCGCAGCTCGTCGTCGGAGAGATTTTGCGTGTTCATCTGGCGGGCGAGCGTGTCGCTGGCAAAAAACTGCGCGATCGGCAGGTCGAGCGCGTGGGCAATCTTGGCCAGCGTGTCCAGCGAAGGCACGGTGTGGCCGTTCTCCACGCGCGAAAGATAACAGCGCAGCAGCCCGGTCTTCTTTTCGATGTCTCCCTGCGACAATCCCTTTTGCAGCCGGTAAGCGCGAATCGTGGTCCCGATCTTTATGCTCATTTCACTTCCTGTCCGATGCGTACCGTGGTTTACTTACCCGGTAGCAATCAGAAAACTATTAACTTGAGAGTTAACATGCGGAGGCCGGGATTGCAAGTGCAAATCTTTCCTGCGGCTTCAACTGGTCAACCGCGCCAGCCCCGCAGCACGGCAATGGACCGCGCATTCTCGTCGGTAAACCTTCGCGGTGCGTGGCTCGTCAGACTGAATACGGGTACGAGAGGTCGGGGAGCGCAATGCGGCAGGCAGCAGTGAGGCGTGCGGGTGCGGCAGGGTTTGCTTTGGCCGGCTGTCTGGCTGCGTGGGCGCAGGCTCCCGCGCAGCCACCCCCTGCAGGCCAGCCACCCTCATTACCCGCTGCGCCAGCCACGCCGCCATCCTCTGAAACCGTCACCGGGGGCAGGCTTCATGGCGTGGTTAAGAGCGGTACGATTCCGCTGCCAGGCGTTTCCGTCACCGCGCAAAACACTCTGACTGGCAAACGCTACTCCACAACCAGCGACATTACCGGCGCGTGGCAAATGAATATTCCGCACAATGGCCGCTATGTCATCCGCACACAGTTCGCGGCTTTTGCGCAGGGATCGCAGGAAGCCGTTCTGAACGCGACCAGCCACGATCAGACTGTGAACTTCGAGTTGATTCTCGCTTCGCGGCAAGCCGAGCTGGATCAGCAACAGGCTAACCAGCAAGGCAATGTTGCGGCGGCGGTTCGCCAACTGGCGGGGAACTCGCCGGAAAACCTGAGCTTGATGAATTCGCTCGCCGCCGACACCGACACGGAAGCTGGGACGGTGGGAGCCAGTGGCGCCGCTTTGCCTTCGATTGCCGGTAACTCCGACTTCAGCGAAGAGTCGGTAGCAATCACCGGGCAGGCGGGACAGGTGAGCGCGCTGGCCGGTATCGACATCGACCGAGTGCGCGACGCGATCCAGTCGATCCAGGTACAGGGCGGCTTGAACGGGCAAGGCGGCGGGAACGCGGGCCAGGGCGGTCTGTTCGGTGGGTACGGAGGCGGGGGAGGCTTTGGTGGGGCATTCGGCGGCGGCGGCGGTGGATTTGGTGGGGGTGGAGGTGGCTTTGGCGGAAGAAGTGGTGGCGGAGGAGGCCGGGGAAACTTCCGTAACTTCAATCCCGGTCAGCCGCACGGCGCGATCTTCTGGAATGGAAGCAACTCCGCGCTCAATGCGCAGCCTTTCGGGCTGATCGGCCTGCCGCAGAATCAGCCGCCCAATGGGACCAATCGCTTCGGCATTACCTTCATGAGCGCGCCGTATATTCCAAAACTGACCAAGCCCAGCGGGAAGGACACCGTCTTTCTGACTCTTTCCGGCTCGCGCTCGTCCAGTCCAGACGATTTCTACTCCACCGTTCCCACCGTTGCGGAGCGCGGCGGCGATTTCTCCGCCGCCGGATTGCCGCCCATCTACGATCCAGTGACTTGCCAGCCATCCAGCTCCTCGACTTGCTCGCAATTCACTGGCAACGTGATTCCGCCAACGGGGCCGGACTACGAGTCAATCTCTCCGCAGGCCGTGGCGCTGCTGAAGTTCTTCCCCGAGCCAAACCTGCCATCGGGCAGCACCATCAACGGCTACAACTACCACCTGCTCACCACCGCGCAGTCGAACTCAACACAGGCCGGCATTCGTTACAACCGCAGCCTCGGCGCCAATGCCACGCAGCCCGGCGGCCGCGGCGGATCAGGCGGAGGCAGGCGCGGCGCAACGCAGACTCAGGGCCTTCGCCAGAGCATCAATCTCAACTACAACTGGTCCCACTCGGCCTCCGACCTGGTGAATCTGTTTCCGGACTTGGGCGGCAAAAGCGCATCGAGACTCCTACTCTCTCCAGGCCGGCTACACCGTGGGCTACCATCGCTTCACCAGCATCTCGAACGTCAACTGGAATCGCAGCAACAGCCACACCACGAACTTCTTCACGAACACCTCCAACAATCCCGCGGCGGCCGCGGACGTGACTGTGCCGAACAACGTTCCGCTCAACTACGGCGTGCCCGATATTTCGCTCAGCAATGGTATCGAAGGCCTGAGCGAGACACAGCCGAGCTTCTCCGTTTCCCAGACCATCGCATTCACCGAGGTTCTGAGCTGGATTCACGGCAAGCACAACCTGCGTTTCGGCGGCGACTACCGCCGTGTCCATCGAGACTTTCTCGCCGGCTCGAACGCTACCGGAAACTTTGCGTTCACCGGATTGTTCACTGAGGACACGCCGGGCGACCTGACCACCGGCTCTTCCATCGCCGATTTTCTGCTCGGATTGCCCCAATCCACAACGCTCAACTCTTCAGAGGTGAAGAGTTATCTGCGCGACAATGTTGTTGACGCTTACGCTATGGACGACTGGCGGATGCTGCCCTCGTTCACACTGAATTACGGCATGCGCTGGGAGTTTTTCGCGCCCTACACAGAGAAATACGGCCGCCTCGCCGACGTTGCGACGAATGCGGACGGCGGATTCACCAGCGAAAAGGAACAGACGGCCGGGATGAACGGGCTGCCTGGCTCGCTTGTCTTTCCCTGGCGCAAGGCATTTCAGCCGCGCGTGGGGCTGGCCTGGCGCGTGCCGAAGATCAAGCAGACTGTGGTGCGCGCCGGGTTCGGCACCAACTACACGGTCGGCGAGTACGCCACCTTTGCCACCACCATGGCGCATCAGCCACCCTTCACCAACGAGCAGACCAACCAGGAGGCCAACGGGAACACGCCGTCCATCGCCTGCGCCCAAACGCTACGTGCTTCAGTTGGATCACCAACAACGCTGTTCCTGCTTTCCCACCCCCGGCCAGGCAGACGGCAATTACGCGCTCGATCCCCACTACGGACTGCCCTACGTGATGGCGTGGAACCTCGACATCCAGAAGACGCTGCCCTGGGGCATCGTGATGAATGTCGGCTACAACGGCTCGCGATCGAATCACCTCGACGTCAAACTCGCGCCGCGCGCGCTGCCCGGCAGCCCCGGCACCGATCCGACACCAATCCGGTGACGAATCGCAGCCAGTCCAGTTCAACTACGACGAAGCCGGCCGCGTACTACAAGATGAATGCCGGAACGGTGCGCGTGAACAAGCGCCTGTCCAAGGGCATTGCCCTGGGCGCCAACTACCAGTACGGCCACGCCATCGACGATGCCTCCTCGGTGAACGGCAGCTCGGGCTCGGTTGTGCAGGACTGGCAGAATCTGGCTGCCGAGGAAGGGCACTCGGTCCTCGACATTCGCCACCAGGTGAGCGGAACGTATCTTTTCGAGCTGCCCTTCGGGCCCGACAAATTCTGGGTCACGTCGGGCGTGGGCTCGCACATTCTTGAAGGCTTCTCGGTCTCGGGCACTTTCAACTTCGCCACTGGAACCTGGCTCTCGCCGGGATTCGAGCCGACGTCGCAGAGCGTGGAGTGCGGCAATACGAGCGGGTTGCGGCCGAACCTGACCGGACAATCGGTGACTGCCGGCGGCGGCTCGCTGCGCAAGTGGTTCAACACCGCGGCCTACTCGGCGCCGACCAATACGCCGGGCTTTTGCGATTACTTCGGCAACGCTCCGCGCGATTCGATTGAAGGGCCGGGCACGGTCTCGAACAATATGGCGCTTTCCAAAACCATGCAACTGGGCGAGACGCGCAGCATGGAGATTCGCGCCACCATCAACAACGTGTTTAACACCGTGCAGTACTCGGGCGTGAACGCGACTTACGGCTCGCCGAAGTTCGGCGAGGTCACTTCGGTCGACGCAGATGCGGACTTTCCAGTTCATGGCGAGATTCAGGTTCTGAAAGTCAGGGCGAGCTCGCGGAGTGAGCGTCGCGGCGGTACGAGAGGAAACGGATGAAGAGCTTGATGCGGAGGATGGGTGCAATGCTTGCGTTGCTGGCGCTGATGGCGCCGGGGGCGAGTCCAATCCCCGCGCAATCGTCTGGCCAGGTTTCCTCCACGCCGCAGGGCGGCTTTACGCTCAAGGCAAACGCCGAACTTGTGCTCACCAACGTGGTCGCCCGCGACGCGAAAACCGGCGAGTTGGTCACGGGCCTGAAGCAGAGCGACTTCAAGATCTACGAGAACGGCAAGGAACAGCAGATCGACACTTTCGACTTTGAAAGCGTGGACATGGCCACGCCGCTCAAGGAGGCCACGGTGAGCGGCCTGGCCGCAGGCCCCACCGGCAGCAAGGCCGTGGTCGTTGCCAAGCCCGAAGAGCTGCGCAACCACCGGCTGATCGTGATGTTCTTCGATCTGACCTCGATGCAGCCCGAGGATCTGGAGCGCAGCGTGGAAGCGGCGCAGGCTTTCCTGCGGACCAAGATGCAGCCGGCCGATCTTGTGGCTCTGGTTTCTCTCGGCGACACGCTCAACGTCGACCAGGACTTTACCGCCGACAAGAACGCGCTCATCAACGAAGTGGGCGCCTACAACGGCACCGAGGGCCAGGGATTTGCTCAGGGCGCCAACTCCAACACCAACCAGGTGGAGGACACCACCGCCTACACGCCCGACGAGAGCGAGTACAACGACCTCAACACCGACCGCGAGCTCTTTGCGCTGCGCGCCATCTCGCAATCGCTCGCCAAGATCAACGAGAAGAAATCGCTGCTCTACTTCTCCGGCGGCATCTCGCGCGACGGCATTGAGAACGAAGCTTCGCTGCGGTCGGCAATCAACGCGGCGGTGCGCGCCGACCTGGCCATTTACAGCGTGGACACGCGCGGCCTGCAGGCCGTGGCGCCGCTGGGCGACGCCTCCACCGGCAGCTTGCGCGGGCAGGGCGCTTTCAACGGCGGCGCGCTCACTAACAACATGAACCAGAACTTCGCCACGCAGGAAGTAATGGCCACGCTTTCCAGCGACACCGGCGGCAAGGCGTTCTTCGACTCCAACGACTTTGCGCCGGCATTCGCGCAGGTGCAGAAGGATAACTCGGCCTACTACGCCATCGGATTTCACTCGACCAATCCCGCGCGCGACGGCAAGTACCGCAAGCTGACGGTCAAGATCGACCGGCCCGGCATCAAGCTCGAATACCGGCCCGGATACTACGCGCCGGCGGACTTCAAGCACTCCGGCAAGGAGGACCGCGAGCAGGAACTTCAGGATCAACTGGCCAGCGATCTGCCGGCCACCGACATGGCGGTCTACATGGACGCCATGTACTTCCGCCTCGACGCGAACCGCTTCTTCATGCCGGTTTCGCTCGTCGTGCCCGGCTCGCAGATTCCCTTTGTGAAGGGCGGCGACAAGGACAAGGCCACGCTCGACATCATCGGCGCCGTGATCGACGAGGCCAAGCGCCCCGTGGGCCGCGTGCGCGACACCGTCAAGCTCAATCTCGATCCATCGCTGCAGGCGCGGCAGAAGAACATCCAGTACACCACCAGCTTCAACCTGCCGCCGGGCAAGTACGAGATCAAATTTGTGGTGCGCGAAAACCAGACCGGACGCATGGGATCGTTCATCGCCGACGTCACGCTGCCCGATCTGAAGAAGGCTCCGCTCAAGATGAGCTCGATCGTGCTGGCGTCGCAGCGCGAGCCGAGCAAGAAAGACGATCCGCTTGGTGCGCAACGGCCAGGAGTACGTGCCCAACATCAGCCACGTCTTTCGCCAGGACCAGCACCTGTATCTGCTCTACGAGATCTACGATCCCGCGCACGAAAAGGCGGCCGAAAATGCGCCCAAAGGAACCCAAATCCGGGATCGATCTGCTCAGCAGCCTGGAACTGATTCAAGGATCGACCAAGGTCTACGAAACGCCCATTGTGCAGGCCAAGTCGATCAACGTCGATGGCCGCGACGCGGTGTCCATCGAACTGGACGTGCCGCTGAGCGGGCTCAAGCCGGGCTCGTACATCTGCCAGTTGAATGTGGTCGACGATGCGGCGGGCAGCTTCGCCTTTCCGCGCTTTGCCGTGCTGGTGCGCGAAGCCGCCTGCGGCGCCGGCGCCAGCACGCCGCCTGCCGCGCAATCATCGTCAAGCGGCGGGTCCGAGTAAGATCGCCGCGTGGCCCCGCCCCTTCCGCGATTTCGCCACGGAAGGGGTGGGCAGCCGTCATGACGCGTTTGAGCAGTCGGATGATCGCCACCAGGATAATTGCGCCGCCCAGGGCGATCAGCGTGCTGTAGATGAATCCGCCGTGCGCATCCAACCCAAGGTGGCGCGCAATAAACCCGCCTACCAAGGCGCCAGCAATGCCCAGCAGGATGTCCACGAAGAACCCGTAGCCCGAGCCCTTCATGATCTTGCCCGTAAGCCAGCCTGCAATCAGGCCGACCAGAATCCACAGAAGTACTCCCATCTTCCCTCCTCCATCTTCAGAATTCGTTCGTTTATGCGGCGTCGGGAGCGAGGGAAACCTCCGCAACCCGAAGGTTGGGCTGCCCTCATTCGCAAGTCTGGATTTATAACACCGCCAGGGCACATCCGGCCAGCAAGAAATTTCTGCCCCTTGGCGCGCGATCAGCGTCACTCAGGTTTCTTTGGGTCGGATGCAGGGGCCGGGCTTTCTTGATAGGGGCAATGGCGGCACCCCGAGCCGCAGCAGGATCCACGCTTGAGATGATACGCGGCGGTGAACACCAGCAGCGGGCCCTCAAAGTAATAATCATCGGGCTCGAGTCCGGGCGGGGGCTGCTGTGCGGTCTTTGGAGGATCTCGATCCACGCTCCTATTCTCTCTTGGACCGGCGGCGTTTCGTAAGCAGCCGATCGGGCGCGCCCGGTAAAATCAGAGCATGGCACTCACCGCGCAAGACCGCGCCCGCAAGATCAAGATCATTCTTTTCGACGTGGACGGCGTATTGACCGACGGCACCATCTGGCTCGTCCCCGGCGCTGCGCACGGCGGGCTTTTGGACGAGATTCGCGGAAAGGACAGCATCGGCTTCGGCGTGCAATCGACCACCATGGTCGAAGCCAAGGGGTACAGCGCGCACGACGGCACAGCGATCTCTCTGGCGCGGCTCGGCGGCCTGAAGTGCGGCATCATCACCAAGCGCATCAGCGAAACGGTGGCTACGCGCGCCCGCGACTTGAAGCTCGAGTTTGTTTACCAGGGTTGCGCCTTCAAGATGCAGGCGATCCGCGAGATCATGGCAAAGGAAGGCGTGACGCTCGAGGAGATCTGCTACGTCGGCGACGACGTGATCGACCTGCCGGCGATGCGCGAGGTGGGGTTTGCGGTGGCCGTGGCCAATGCGCGCGAACGGGTAAAGGCCGAGGCGCACTACGTGACGCCCAACGCGGGCGGCTACGGTGGGGCGCGCGACGCGGTCGAGTTCATTCTGGAAGCCAAGGGCGTGCTGGACCAGTGCATCGACGCCTACATCGACGAGCGCAATCCGATCCCGCCGTCGATGGACATCGGCCGCGGTGGCGATCTCAAATAGCCTCGTCTCGAGCCATGGAAAACAAACCCAAACGCGCTGTCGTTCTCTTGAGCGGAGGCCTCGACTCGGCGACCGTACTGGCAGTCGCCAAGAGCGAAGGCTACGAGCTCTACGCGCTCTCGTTTTCCTATGGCCAGCGCCATGCGCTGGGAACTGGAGGCGGCAAAGCGCGTTGCCGCATCGATCGGCGTGGCGGAGCACCGCATTGCGGCGATTGATCTGCGCGCATTCGGCGGCTCCGCGCTCACCGACGACATCGCGGTGCCCAAGGGCCGCACAACCGAGGAGATGGCCCACGGCATTCCAATTACATACGTGCCTGCGCGCAACACCATCTTCCTCGCTTTTGCGCTGGCGTGGGCTGAGGTGCTGGGCGCAAACGATATTTTTCTGGGCGTGAATGCGCTCGACTACTCGGGCTATCCCGATTGCCGTCCTGAATACATTGCTGCCTTCGAAAAGATGGCCAACCTGGCGACCAAGGCCGGCGTGGAAGGCCGCCAGGCGCTCAAAATTCACACGCCGCTCATCGCGCTCTCCAAGGCGGAGATCATCCGCCTGGGGCGCGAATTGGGCGTCGATTACGGCTTGACCAGCAGTTGCTACGATCCTTCCCCCATGGGCGTGCCGTGCGGCCAATGCGACTCCTGCCTTCTGAGGCAAAAGGGCTTCCGCGAAAACGGGATCGACGACCCGCTGCAATAAGCCTTTAGCTCTTAGCCATTAGCTTCTAGCCTCTTCCGCGCCGAAACGGAGGCTTGCGCTCTTGGCCAATGAGTGGAAGCTAGAAGCTGGGAGCTAGAAGCCGCCTTTATGAGCTACGCGGTGAAGGAAATCTTCTACACTCTGCAGGGCGAGGGCGCGCAGACCGGGCGCCCGGCGGTCTTCTGCCGCTTTGCCGGGTGCAACCTTTGGTCGGGCCGCGAGCAGGACCGTGCATCGGCGATCTGCAAATTCTGCGACACCGATTTTGCCGACACCAACGGGCATGGCGGCGGAAACTTTCCTCCGCCGGAGGCACTGGCGGCGGCCATCGAGCGAGAAATGGCCGGCAGACGCTGCGCCCGGCGGGCGATTTGTGGTCTGCACCGGCGGCGAGCCTCTGCTGCAGCTCGACAAGGACCTGATCGATGCGCTGCACGCCCGCAAATTTGAGATTGCGGTGGAGACCAATGGAACGATCGAGGCTCCTGCGGGCCTGGATTGGATCTGCGTGAGCCCGAAGGCCGGCGCCCAGTTCAAGCAGCGTAGCGGAGACGAGCTGAAGCTGATTTTTCCGCAGCCCGGCGCGGAGCCGGAGCAATTTGAGAAGCTGCCGTTCCGGCATTTCTTCCTGCAGCCTATGGACGGGCCCAGCCGTGAATTGAACACGAAGCTTGCGCTGGAGTATTGCTTGGATCATCCGCGCTGGCGGCTGAGCCTGCAAACGCAAAAGCTGCTGGGCATTCCGTGAGGTTGGGAGCCAGGGACAAAAGAGTGCAGAGAGCAGTTCAGACTGACCACTGTTTACTGATCACTCTTTTTCCGTGCTTCGGCTTCGGCCAGCCATCCCCGCCGCAGTTTCTCTGCCGGAACGCTGGATAGGTACGGCTTGATGTCGAGAACTGGCGTCCCATCGAGCATGTCTACGCCGCGCACATGGAGCGAAGCACCCTCGCGGCGCAGCAACTCGACAACCGTGAGGCCAAGCGGATTCGGCCGGCGCGGCGACCGCGTGGCGAAGACTCCGTGAGGACGTCCCTCATCAGTGGGCGGATGCGCGATCAGATCGAAGCCATCGGCGCGGTCGAACTGCCATAGGACGAAAAGGTGCGAAAAGCCGTCGATGTCGGTCAAGCCCGGCTCGAACTCGCGCAGAAGCTCGATGACCCCTTCTGCATCGTGCTTCGCGCCCAGGCCTTTGGGAATCTCTGAGGTTTCACGGTAGGGGCTATGAATGAAACCGATCGGGTGGGCTGAGAACATGACCTGACGCCTCCGCTTTTCATCCTATTCGCGGCGGCAACAGAATCGAAACCGCAGGCCGCCGAATCCAAAGTTGGTAGCCAGCGCAAACTTGCCGTTGATTCTGAGGAAGAAAAGTTCCAACCGGCTGACGGCGCATTTCATCAGGTTGATTCCTGCCGGCGATCCCAGGAGGTGAATTCAATGCAAGCTGCTGTGGTTAACGTTCCCGGCCAGGCGCCGAAGTACCAATCGTTTCCCGACCCGGTGGCTGAGGAGGGCGAGACGCTCGTCCATGTTCGCGCCGCCGGTTTGCACCCTATCGTCAAGTCTCTGGCGAGTGGGTCGCACTATGCGAGCGCCGGCGTCGGGCAGGGCCCTTCCGTTCCGGGCGTGGACGGCGTGGGAGTTCTCGACGACGGTAGCCGCGTCTACTTCCTGTTTGTCCGCAAACCGTGGGGAACGATGGCGGAACGCGCCGCCGCTCCGCGAAAGATCTGCATTCCGCTGCCCGATGGACTGGACGACGCACAGGCCGCTGCGATCGCCAATCCCGGCATGTCGGCTTGGGTCGCACTGAAGGAACGCGCCGGCCTCGTGCCAGGAGAAACCGTTCTAGTGCTGGGCGCGACGGGCGTCGCTGGGCAGCTTGCCATCCAGGCGGCGCGGCAGTTGGGAGCAAAGCGTGTCATCGCCGCCGGGCGCAACGTGGAAGCGATCGCGGCGGCAGACGTGGACGCCGTAATTGCGCTCGCCCAGCCTGAGGACGCGGTGCGCGAGGCCTTTGCAGCCGAAGCCGCCTCCGGGATCGATGTCGTCGTCGACTACCTTTGGGGCCGGCCCACGGAATTGCTTCTGGAAGCGCTTGCCAAAGGCTTCAAGGCTCAGGCAACGCACAAGACGCGCCTAGTCGAGGTGGGCTCCAGCGCTGGCCAGACGATTACTTTGCCCGGCGCGACGCTGCGCAGCATCGATTTGACCCTGCTGGGCAGCGGATTTGGCTCCGTTCCCCTCGACCGCATTCTCGCCACCATCCCCACCCTTTTCGCGATGGCTGCAGCGGGCAACCTCAAGGTCGCGGTCGAGCCGGTCCCGCTGGCCGAGGTTGAGACGGCTTGGGATCGCGTCGAAAAGGGGCGGAGAATCGTCTTCACGATTTGACGTCTCGATTTTCGTTGAATCCATCAACAGACTTTTCGTGACGCGAAAAACCCCGCCGACAGTGACCGGGAACACTTCAGAGGACTCCGGTGTCTAAGTAAGCAGATGCGTGGGCTTTCCAGATGCAGCTATCGCCCAGGCGTCTGGGGTCAGGAACGCGCTTCCGGTGGCGAACCGGCCGCTGGAAATGGCTGTTGGCGGCCGCGAATGATCCGTCCAGGGACTGGGTTCCAGCGGCGCGCTGTGATGCGGGCACATGCACACGATGGCCGATTTGCGGTAACGTGGGAGGACACGGAATTGCAGGCGGACCTCACCATGGGCAATCTTGCCGGTGCGCTGACGCTCCAATCGGATGAGGCGGCTCTCGTTGAAGAACTGCGAGCCGGCTCCGAGGAGGCGTTTGCCTGGCTGATCGCGCACTACCATCAGCCAATCTACTCATTGCTGGCGCGCACGGTGCGCAACTCCGCCGACGCTGCCGATCTGACCCAGGAAGTTTTCGTCAAGGTCTTCCGCGGAATTCGCGGTTTTCACGGCGAGTCGTCGTTGCGGACGTGGATCTACCGCATTGCGTTGCGCGAGGCGTCGAACCAGCGGCGCTGGTGGATGCGGCATCAACAGCAGGAGATCCCCATCGAGCAGGAGATGGCGGCGGGAGAGAGTGGCCGGCCAGTGCAGCTGAAAGACATGCTGGTGGATCCGGCCGAATCGCCCTACGACGTGGCCCTGCACGAGGAGAACCGGGCGCGGGTGGAGCAGGCGCTGCGCCAGGTGCCCGAGCCCTTCCGCACCACGCTCGTCCTGCGCGACATCGAAGGATTTGTCTACGAAGAAGTGGCGGCCATGCAGGGGGTCAATCTGGGAACGGTGAAGTCGCGGCTGGTGCGCGGGCGCGCCTGTTTGAAGGCGCTGCTGACGGCGCTCGAGACCGGGTTCGCGGCCCACAGCGCTGACAGGGATGAACATGTCCCTGGGAGAGGAGGCGCGATGAACGGCTGCAATGAAGTGCAGGCTGGCTTTACGGAGTATCTGGACGGCCGGTTGAACGGACGCGAGATGCAGGAGATCGATGCACATCTCCAGGAGTGCCAGCGAGTGTGCGCGGGAATGGAAGTCGCTGCGCGATCTGCAGGCTTCGCTGGCCGGGCTGGGTCCGGTGCCGGAGCCGGCGGACCTGCCGCTGCGAATTCGTGTCGCGGTCAGCCAGGAACGGGCGCGCAGCCGCCGCAGCATCTTCACCGCGTGGGGACTGGCGTGGAAGAACACCGTGGGGCCGTTTCTGTTGCAGGCCGGCGCGGGATTTGCCAGCGCGGTCCTGCTGTTGGGAACCATCGTCGTGCTGGTGACCGTGTTTGCCCAGCCGGAGACGGCCCAGGCTACACCCGACGAGCCTTTGGGCAATGCCACCGCTCCGCATCTGCTCTACTTCTCGAACGCTCAGGGCAACAATGATGCGGCCGCCATCTCCAGCCCGGTTGTGGTCGAAGCGTATGTGAACGACGAAGGCGAGGTCTACGACTATCGCATCGTCTCCGGCCCCACCGACGCCGCGACCCGCTCTCAGGTGGAGAACCTGCTCCTGTTCAGCCGCTTTGAGCCGGCCCGCTTCTTCGGCCAGCCTGTCCGCGGCCTGGCGGTGCTGTCGTTCTCCGGCGTCTCTGTGCGGGGATAGAAGCAGCTTGTTAGCTATTAGTTCTTAGCTTTCAGCTTCTTCGCGCCACGTTGAGGCCGCGTTTTCCATCTCTACTCGGAGTTTGTTGCGCCGCTCCTGCAGTTCAACCCGCGAAGATCAAGTATCTACCGGCTGAATCTGACTGCGACCCGTTTGACCCTGCCGTTGCGTCTAACTAGACTTGCTTGCAGGGTTTCCTCATGACGCGTCGATTACAGTTTTCCGCTTTTTTCCCTGCCGCGGTTTTATGTTTCTTGGCCGGCTTGGCCCCCGTGTCCGCTCCAGCTCAGTCCTCCAGCAGCTCCTCCTCCAGCCAAAGCTCGTCGTCCACGCAGATGTATGCGCGGGAAAAAGCGCCGTCGCTGATCGATCCGGCCGGGCCGACCATCTCGCTCATCAGCTCGGAGCCGGTGTTCATCATGGCGGCGGCGCTGAACGCCTGCGGCTACGACGAGGGTCTGGAGGAGAGCGCGCCCATCCGCAAGCACGTCCGCGACGAGATGAATCAGGCGCTCGCGCAAAGCGAGGACGCCCGCACCAAGCGCGACGCGCTCTGTCTTTACATTGCCCAGCACCGCATGACCGGCACGGAGCGCGACATCGCGCAGTACATCTCGCTGGCTCTTTACCTCACGCCTCCGCCGGAACTCGAAGTCACGGCGGACCTGACTGAGATGCCGCCCGACTCCACCCAGGTGGCCGAGATCGTTCCCATTCTTCGCTCCTTTGCCGCCGCAGTTGACCTGCACGGCATTTGGCTGACCGTCGCACCGCACCTACGACGAGGAGATCGACAAGCTGCACGATCCGCTCTCGCAGATGATCGTCAGCCACCAACCTCTACCTCAAGATGCCGGCCTCCACCTACGACGGGCCGCAGGTTCATCGTGGTCATCGAGCCGCAGCTCTCGCCGAGCATGGTCAACGCCCGCATCTACGGCACCGACTACGTGGTCGTGGTTTCCCCGGTCAACGGCAAGATTCCCATGACCGACGTGCGCCACACCTACCTGCACTACGTCATCGATCCCTTGCTCTACGCGCGGTCCAATGCCATCGACCGCGAGCAGCCGATTCTCAAGGAGATTCGCGACGCGCCTCTCGACTTCCGCTTCCGCTCCGATACCGTGCCGCTGACCATCGAGTGCCTGATCAAGGCCATTGAAGCGCGCACCATGGATACAGGCATTCCCGAGTACAAGATTCCGGCGGATGTCGACCGCTCGCAGTTGCCGCGCTACGAGCATGAGCGCGAGCTGTACCAGCAGAAGGTGGACGCGGTGAAGTGGGCCGCCGTGGGGCACGACATGCGGCAGGGATACGTGCTCACGCAGTACTTTTATGAGCAGATGCTCCAGTTTGAAAAGGACCCCGCCAGCCTGAAAGACACCATCGGCGAGATGGTGTACAGCATGGACGTGGATCAGCAGGTGCACCGCGCGCGCCAGACCGAATTCGACAAGGAGGCCGACGAAGACGTTCTGCAGCACAGCAAGCCGCGCCCGTTGACCGGGCTCGACCTGGCCGAGGCAAAGCTGGCCAGCGGAGATGTGCCTGCGGCCGCCGCCATGGCGCAAAAGGTGCTCGCCAGCCAAGACCGACACCATCGCGTCGACGGCCGATGCGGCTCGCGCCCATTTCATCCTGGCCCGCGTGGATCTGATGACCGGCCATCCCGACGAGGCGGTCGACGACTTCCAGAAGACCCTCGCCACCAGCAAGGAGCAGCGGCTGCTCGCCTGGTCGCACATCTACCTGGGCCGAATGCTGGATCTGGAATGCAAGCGCGACGAGGCCCTGGCCGAGTACAAAGAGGCTCTGGCGGTGCGCGACGGTCAACTCGATACGCGCCTTGCCGCCGAGCGGGGCGTGAAAGCTGCCTACGTGCAGCGGGGCCACGAACACGACTGCGACGACGAGGCCGGCGACAACGAGCAAGGTTCTCCACTTCAGCAAACCCAGCCTGGCGAGCCGCCGGTTGCCAAGGGTCCCGGCGGCTCCGCCGCATCCAAGCCGGCACCGCAAACGCAGGACAGCGCACCGAAGCCGCAGTAATCCTCAACCGGCGAATCTCCCTGGAGCCTGAAGTGATAGGAATGCGCCGAATCTCCACAGTTGCCTGGTTCATTTTCTGCGCCGCGAGCGGCCGCGGATTGCGTCTAAATCTGTTAAGGACGATTAAGCAGCGAGGCAGGAGTGGAAGCAGATCTCAAAGAGCTTGAAGCTGCGCTGGGGCACGAATTCTCGAGCCCTGAGCTGCTGGTGCGCGCGCTCACGCACCGTTCGCTGGCCCACGAGCTTGCGCAAGCGGACGCCAGCAGGAAGTCCGCTCCTGCCGACAATGAGCGCCTTGAGTTTCTCGGCGACGCCGTGCTGGGACTGGTGGTGGCGGAGGCGCTGTTCACTCTCGCATCCGGAGTGGCGCGAAGGCGAGCTTACGCGCATTCGCTCCGGTTTGGTCAGCCGGCAACACATGGCGCAAGTGGCGGAGGAGATTGGCCTGGGCAGGCATCTGCGGCTGAGCCGCGGCGAGGAGCGCAGCGGCCTGCGGCGCAAGAGCACGGTGCTTTCGAATACCATGGAAGCTGTGATGGGCGCGCTGTTTCTCGATGGAGGTCTGGAGCCCGTGCGGGCTTTTGTCCGCGGCCGGGTAATGGGCGAAGCCGCCGAGCGACTGGCCCTCGAACTGCGTTCCGGCGAGGCATTGGGCAACTACAAATCCGCGCTGCAGGAGCGGCTGCAGGCAGCGCGCGCCGGAGCGCCCGTCTATCGCGTCAAGAGTGAAAGCGGCCCCGACCACCACAAGCGCTTTCTGGTCGAGGTGCGGCTGAAAAGCGAAGCCGGGCAGAAGGGAAAGCCGCTGGCCCGCGGCATGGGGCGCACCAAAAAGCATGCCGAGCAGGATGCCGCGCGCCGCGCGCTGGACCTTTTGGCGAATCGCGACCATTCGCCGTCCGCCGCCGGCCACACGCCGGCGCCATACGCAACTCCGGTTCGGGCATTTTAGCGGGCGCTGAAGAGGAGCAGCAGCGCGCGCAATGAGCACTCCGTTCTCTGGCTCCCATTCCGTTTCAGCAGCCGGCTGGGCGCATGTGCGCGCTCACCTGCCCACGTTGCCGCAGGCCCTGGCGTCGCTGCTGCAAACCGTGGTGGTGGCTCTGTTCCTGCTCACTTTTGTGCTGCAGCCGCTTCTCATTCCTTCTGAAAGCATGGAGCGCACGCTGCTCGTCGGCGATTTTCTGCTCTTCAACAAGCAGGTCTATCGCGCCTGCCGGCCGCCTGAGCCGCTGGCTCCTGCCCTATCGCCAGGTTGCAGCGCGGCGACATCGTCGTCTTCCACCACTCCCATCCGCCCATGCTCATCAAGAGAGTGGTCGGCATTCCCGGCGACCGGCTGCGCATCGCCGGCGGACAGGTATTCGTCAACGGCGTCGCCCTCGACGAGCCCTACGCGGCCTTCGAGCCTGCGCCGCCAGATCCCGCTCGCGACAACTTTCCCGCCAAAATCTACATCCGACCCTGCAGGTCGATCCCGAGTGGTGGCGCCAGATGCAGAGCCTCACCCAGCGACGGCGAGCTCGTGGTACCCCCGGGCGAGTACTTCGTCCTCGGCGACAATCGCAATCACAGCAAGGACTCGCGCTTCTGGGGATTTGTGCCGCGCCAGGCCATCGTCGCCCGCCCCTGGTCATCTATTTCTCGCTCACCCGCCCCTCCTCCACCGATGTGCAACAAGTCGATCCGCCCACAGCGCAACAGGCCGCGGATGATAGACTCGGACACGAACGGGAACTTCGCCGAAAGGCTCGCGGGATTTGCGCGCTGGCGGCGCATCTTCCACGTGGTGCATTGATTCGGTCCTCGATCGGCGCTGAAGACGCTGAAGTACTCCCGCAACGAGCGACAGAATGGCAAAGAAGAAGACGCGAGCAGCCAAAGAACCCTCCGAGAAGCGTCAGGAAACGGCTCCTGAGCCCGCCAGGGTGGAAGAAACGCCGTTTGAAGCCGTGGCCAGCATCTGCTCGGTGCTGGTGGTGGGCCTGTTCATTCTCACCTTTCTCGCGCAGAACTTCGTCATCCCTTCCGGATCGATGGAAAAGACGCTGCTGGTCGGCGATCACCTCGTCGTCGACCGCATCACGCTGGCTCCGCCCGCCAAGTGGATGCCGCTGGTGCACTACCGCGAGCCGCGGCGCGGCGACATTGTGGTCTTCATCAAGCCCGTCGCCGAGCCCGAACTGGACGCCGACGGCAAGCCCCAATACTTCTTCCTGGTCAAGCGCCTCATCGGCGTGCCCGGCGACCACATCCATCTGCGCGATGGCATCGTCATCCTCAACGGCGTGGCGCAGACCGCAGCCTCACGCCCAGCCCACCACGGCCGACAACTATCAGGAATTTCTCGACGAATTTCCCTCCGTGCCGCCTTACCCGCAGCCGGGCGGCGCCACGGAAGCTTGGGCCGTCGATTTTCCCAATCACGTCGTCGATGGCGATCTCGTGGTTCCTCCCGGCATGTACTTCATGATGGGCGACAACCGCCACGACAGCCTCGACTCGCGCTTCTGGGGCTTTGTGCCCCGGCAAAACATCGTGGGCCGCCCGCTGTTCAACTACTGGTCGTTCATCACGCCGGAATCGGTGTACAACCAGACCGGCCTCGGCACCCGCTTGGCCTGGATGGGCCACGTGGTGCTGCACTTCTTCACCGAAACGCGCTGGAGCCGCACCTTCCACCTGACGCGGTAACGAGCAGCTAGAATCTATAGGCAATGACAGACGGCGCCGGAGGCAAGGAACGATTGCGTCAGTGGCTGCGGACAGCCCTCGCAGCCATCGCGATCCTCGTGCTTGTGCTCGTCGTGCCTCCGCTCATCAGCGTCAACCGCTACAAGAGCCAGATCACGCAGCTCATCTCGCAATCGCTGGGCAGGCCGGTGCGCCTTTCGTCGGTCCAGGCGCAGCTTCTGCCCTGGCCGGGATTCGAGATCTCGGATCTGAGCGTTGCCGAAGATCCGGCCTACGGCGCCGAACCGGTGCTCCACGCCAACAAGGTCACTGCTTCCATCCGGCTGCTCGCCTTGTTCCGCGGCCGCCTTGAGATCGGCAAGATCAGCGTAGACGAAGCCAGCCTCAACCTGGTGCGCGCCGGGCCGGGCCGCTGGAATCTCGACTCGATCTTTCGCACTGCCGCCGCACAGACGGCTTCAGCACCGAACGCGCGCCGCGTAGCGCCGCTCCCCTACCTTGAGGCCACTGACTCCCGCATCAACTTCAAGAACGGAGTGGAGAAGCTGCCGTTTTCTCTGGTCAACGCCGATCTCTCGTTCTGGCAGGAGAATCCCGGCGAGTGGCGCATTCGCCTGCGCGGCCAGCCTGCCCGGACCGACGTGAGTCTGTACCTGGAGGAGACCGGCGTGGTGCGCATGGAGGCCAGCATGCGCCGCGCGCCCGCGCTCAGCCAAATGCCCCTGCATCTGGACCTCGACTGGCGCGAGGCGCAGCTCGGCCAGCTCGCCCGCCTCGTCACCGGTTCCGATCCCGGCTGGCGCGGCGACCTGACCGGCGAACTGCACCTCGACGGCACCGCCGAAGCTGCGCAAATCGCCATGCGGCTGCGCGCTACCGGCGTGCACCGCGCCGAATTCACTCCCGCATCGCCCCTCGACTTCGACGCCCACTGCGGACTTCGTCTACCACTACGCACAGCGCAGCGTCGAAAACTTGACCTGCGACTCGCCCCTGGGCAACGGCCAAGTCCACTTCACCGGAGAAAAGCCCGGCGAATTTGCCCCGCCGCGCTTCTCTGTCGAGCTCGATCGCGTTCCCGTGGCTGCGGGCCTTGATGCGTTGCGCACTCTCCGCAGCGGTCTTGCGCCCGATCTCGAAGCTAAAGGCACGGTGAGTGGAAAGATTGACTATGACGTTCGCGCTCAAGAAAACGCGGAGCTAGCCAAGTCTCAGCCCGCAGTACAGCTCGACCGGAAGCGCTTGGCGAAAGCCGGCAGGGAAGAAGTTGGCCCGCTCACCGGAAGCTTGACAGTCGAAGACCTCACCCTGAGCGGCGCCAGTCTTGGCCGGCCGATTCGGGCACCGAAGTTCATACTGGAGCCGGCGCCAATCGTCTCCGCGACGTTCTCACGTGCCGGCTGAGGCGGGCCAGACAGGAGCGGGGAGCCCTGAACAAGCGCTCGCCGGCTCCGTGGCGGTCCCCGCAGGCGGAGCGGCTCCGCTCACCTTCAACCTGCGCTTCTCGCGCTCCGGCTATCAGGTTGGGGTGCGTGGCCAGGCAAGTTTCGCGCGCGCCAGAGAACTCGCCCACGCCTCCGGGATTCCGGTGACGGAGGCGCTCGAGGCCCTCGCCGGCGAACCCATTACGGTGGATCTGACTGCTGAAGGGCCATGGATGCCGGCTGAGGTGATCCCACTCAGCGACATTTCTCCCGCCGCAATTGCGCCACCCAGCAGCCCGGAGTCTTCAGCTTCAGCTCCGTCCGCTGGCGCCGCGCCCGAACCTCCCGATCGTGACACCCTGACCGGAACCGTCATCGTCCGCAACGCCAACTGGAAGGCCGATTATCTAGCCAGCCATGTTGTCGTCGATGACGCCACGCTTCATATCGAGAACGGCGGTCTTCGCTGGGACCCCGTGGACTTCACCTATGGCCCGCTGAAGGGAACCGGGAACCTGACCCTCCCAGCCGCCTGTGCTTCGGAACAGACTCCGCCACAACCCTGCCAGGCCCAGTTCCAAATGCACTTTGCCGATCTTGACGCTGCGGCTTTTGAGAGCGCGCTGCTTGGCGCACCGGAAAAAGGCACTTTGCTCTCCAACCTCATCAATCGTCTCCATCCCTCGTCAGCTCCGCCTTGGCCGCAGCTTGAGGGCGCCGTGACCGCCGATTCGCTCGTTCTTGGACCGGTCACGCTCCAGGGGGTGTCGGCATCTCTGCGAATTGTGCCCACTGGTGCCGAGATCACGAGCCTCGATGCTGGCCTGTTTGGCGGCACTGTTCATCTTGCCGGAACCTTCAGCAAGCCTGCCAACGGGCTGGACAAGCCGGATTACTCGCTCGGAGGCGATTTCCAAAAGCTCAACGCTGCCGACATGGGCAAGTTGCTTGGTCTGCGATGGACGGGCGGAGCACTGAGCGGCAACGGCAACGTAGAACTCACCGGCTACACGGCCAGCGATTTGGCCGCGTCGGCCAAAGGGACTCTGCACTTCGAGTGCCGGCAAGGAAGCATCTTGAATGCAAAGACCGCGAGTGCTCCCGGCGCGACCAAGCCTGCACCAATTCCCGCTGCCCTCGTCCGCTTCGACCGCTGGACCGCAGATGCTTCCATTGCCAGCGACGCTGTCGAGCTCGGCACGAATCAGGTCATCTCGGGTGCCCGCAAGCGCTCCGTCGAAGCCACCATCAACTTCGGCGACCCGCCGCAAGTGAGCTTCCCCGGTCCAAAGGACGCGCGAGTGGAGAAGCGCAAGTAAATTCGTTCCAATCTAAGATGGATTCATGGCCTCATCCATCTCCTCTTCCCCGGTCCTGATCCGCTGCAAAGGCATCCTCTTCGATATGGACGGGATTCTGATTTCGTCCATCGGTTCGGTCGAGCGCAGTTGGACCAAATGGGCTTATCTCCGCGGCGTCGATCCCGCGCTGGCGCGCAAAACCGCCCACGGCCGTCGCGCCATCGAGACGATCGCCAAACTCCGGCCCGACCTCGATAGTGAGAAGGAACTCAAGGTCATCGAAGACATCGAGATCGAAGACAACGAAGGGCTGACTGTCCTGCCGGGCGTGCTGGATCTTCTCACGGCGCTGCCTGCTGAACGATGGACTATGGTCACCAGCGCCACGGAACGGCTGGCGCGGATTCGCCTAACCGCCGGAGGGATTCCGGTGCCGAAGCGCCTCGTCACCGCCGAGCACGTCATGCGCGGCAAGCCGCATCCCGAGCCATTTTTGACCGGAGCGGCTTTGCTTGGCGTTGCGCCAGCAGAATGCGTCGTCTTCGAGGACTCGTCGTCAGGCGCGAAGGCTGGCCGTGCCGCGGGCTGCACCGTAGTGGCGACGACATTTTCGCATCCCGCGGAGTCGCTGGATTCAGCGCACTACTTGTTGCGTGACCTGACGGGTATTCGCGTTGAGAGCGCCGATGATGAGATTGTGATCCATTTCACGCCGCTGGCCGCACCGGCAACGAAAAGTTAGAACCTGCTTTACTCATTCGCTTCAATCTTCCGTCCGTGTGGGTCCTGAACGGGGCGCGTATTGATCCTGAATAGATCGGCAAAGGCGCGCATCTGCGTACGGCTGATGCTCAAGTCTTCCTCGAAGACGAACCAGCGGACGCCCTCGGTGCAGGGTGGCGTAACCTCGGATCCGAGATAGGTCCAATAGCCGCGGTCAGCGGGCATCAGGCCGCCGGGGCTGACCATATCGGTGATCTTCGCAACAGCACCCGGTTTTGTGGGCAGATGCTGCCATAGCGTCGCCAGCAGCGCATTCGGAAAGCCCCGATCCTGATTCAGCCGCACCGCCACAATGGCTGTCTTGCCCTCCTCGCTGCGGTACACCATGTCCACCTCCATATCGCTGAGCTTGCCCTTCACCGGGTGCTCGCTGGGGTGATGAAAATCGAGCTCGATGAGGTGGTAGCGCACCCCGCCGGCCACCAGGACGCTGCCGCGATCAACGTGTGCGACGATGCCGCGTCCGGTATTTTCCAGCGTCATGGGTCCAGCGATGAAGTGGAATTCGAGCGGTTCGAGCGCCTTGTTCAGATGCGCTCCGCGAATGTCGATAGGCGATTGCTCGTGACCTTTGGAGCAGGCTTCATACGCCGGGTCGAGTTTGCCCCAGACCAGCGGACCGGTTTTTCCTTCGTAGGTCCAATTGGCTCCGCCTTGCGCGGCGGAGACGGTTGCAAAGCTAAGCACGAGAGCAACGATGACAGATAGACGCATGGGCACCTCCGCTACAGCAGATTCAGAGTTGCTGTGCGGGAACTTGATGCCGCTGAGTGGCTTTTTCCTTAAGAAGAAGCCACCTTGCACGATTCCCGCCGAGCACGGAAACTCTGAATCTGCTCAAAGAACTGGGGCGTACGCGCCCCGGAGAATTCTAAGGCATCGATGCGGCAAGGGAAAAAGCGATGGGACCCGCGAACAGCGGGTCCCATGTTTAAGCAGATCGAATTGGCTGGTTACCGAAGCGTTCTCACTTTGCCTTGGCCGTGACAGCCAGTCCAGCTTGTTCGGCCAGCTGGGCGGATTTGCCTGTGGCTTCCCACGTGAACTCCGGCTCGGTTCGGCCAAAGTGGCCGTACGCTGCTGTCTTCTGGTAGATGGGGCGACGCAGGTTCAGGTACTCGATGATGGCCTTGGGTGTGAGCGGAAAGTTCTTGCGGATGAGATTCGTGATCTTCGTCTCGCTCAGCTTGCCCGTGCCGAAGGTTTCAACCAACACGCTCACCGGCTCGGCGATGCCGATGGCGTAGGCAAGCTGGACCTCGGTCTTTTCCGCCAGGCCCGCGGCGACGATGTTCTTGGCAATATGGCGAGCCATGTATGCAGCCGAGCGGTCCACCTTGGTTGGGTCTTTGCCGCTGAAGGCGCCGCCGCCGTGACGGCCCATGCCGCCATATGTATCCACAATGATCTTGCGGCCGGTCAGCCCAGTGTCGCCCATCGGTCCGCCGATGACGAATCTGCCTGTGGGATTGATGTGGTACTTAGTGTGCTCGTCGAGCCATTGAGCGGGCAGAACCGCCTGGATAACGTGCTTGAGAATGTCGGCGTGCAGCTCCTCATTGCTGACGGCCTCAGAGTGCTGGCTCGAAATGACGACGGCGTCAATGCGCGCGGGCTTGCCGTTTTCTCCATACTCGACCGTTACCTGGCTCTTGCCGTCGGGACGGAGGTAAGGCAGCCGGCCGCTCTTGCGCACCGCGGTCAACTGGCGGCACAGCTTGTGGGCCAGCGAGATGGGCGCGGGCATCAGTTCAGGTGTCTCGTTGGAGGCGTAGCCAAACATCATGCCCTGGTCGCCGGCGCCGCCTGTGTCAACGCCCTGAGCGATGTCGCCCGATTGCTTATTGATGCTCGAGATCACCGCGCAGGTGTTGGAGTCGAAGCCGTAGAGCGCGTTGTCGTAGCCGATAGAGGCAACCACGCCGCGAACCAGGCTCTGGAAATCGACATAGGCCTTGGTGGTGATCTCGCCCGCGATCACCACAAGGCCGGTGGCCGTGAGAGTTTCTGCCGCGACGCGGCTGTAGGGGTCCTGCTCCAGGCAGGCGTCGAGAATGGCGTCGGAGACCTGGTCGGCAATTTTGTCCGGGTGGCCTTCGGTGACGGATTCAGAGGTAAACAAGAAACGGTCGCTCAACTTCAAACTCCTTCCCATGGCGGGATTCAACTTGGTGGCTGTCGAGGGGGTCTTCCAGCTCGGGATGAGGCGCTCAAGTAGCTGCCAAGTCCCTCATTTCCCCAGAGCCCATTGTGCAGCCCTTTAATTCGGCTTGCCTGCACGTGCAGGACCCAGCTCGATGCTGCTGCCTTCCATGTTAATTGTGCCAGGCGGCCTGGGGCAAAGGGATGCAGTGTACTGCAAGCAATCGGCGTCCAACGGCGGATTGTGGCCCCTGAGCCGGGTGGTTGGGGACTGGCCTAAATCCTGGAGACAAGGTGCTCAATCAAACCGCGGGTCGAAGACCAGGCGCCGCGGAAGGCCATGGAAGCTCCGCGAATGGGGAGGAGCGTTCGCCACCACCCCTCGCGCACGCCAAAGTAGCGCACAGCCAGGAAAGCGGCTGCAGCCACCGCCAGCAGCAACAGGACGGCGCCGATCCAGCGCAAACGCACCTCGACGGCTTCGCGGCGCAGGATCCGCGCCTTGCCCACATTCGAGGCAAAGGTCGTCCAGCCACGTTCTTCGTCGCCAATCTGGCCTGAGGCGTTGAAGGCCTCAAGAAAGCGCTCGGTCCAGTCCTGCGGATCAAGTCCAAGGGCGCTGGCGTATCCGCGCACAATGCCCTTGCTCAAAATGCCGCCGGGAAGCAGGCGAAACCTCTCCTGCTCCAGCGCAATCAGGTGGCGCTGGCTGATTTTGGTGACCGCCGAGATGTCTTCCAGCGCAAAGCCGCGCGCCAAACGCTCCTTGCGCAGATCTTCTCCAAAACTTCCCATCGGCGACCGGACGCGGGTCAGAGACCCATGCGGGAATTTCACCTTCACAATAAACCCGGTTTCACTTCGGGTCAAAAGGATTCCCATGGTTTTGGGCCTATTTTGCGGCTTTGAACCCAGTTTCGAAACGAGCGCCCAAACTGGCTTCCCTCCTGGACTCACGCAGTATCAGCCCGCTCCCGGCTGTTACCCTGAGGGCAGGCATTTTGGTGCTTTTTGCGCCCCTTGCTCCACGGTCGAACATGAATAAGCTCATCTTTGCCAACCTTCTGCATCGCCCCATGCGCTCGGTCATCAGCGTGCTGGCCGTGGCCATTGAAGTCATCATGATCCTGTCCATCGTGGGCATCTTCATGGGCATGCTCGAACAGCCAGAAACAGCGCACCAACGGCATCGGCGCCGACCTGATGCTGTTGCCTTCAAACGCCAGCATGTTCAATGGGCTGGGCAGCCCGTCCATGCCCATCCGGGACCAGGAGGTTCTGCTGAAGTTGCCGCACGTCGCGGTGGTTTCACCGGCCATTCAGAAAATCTCGACCAGCGGCAACGTTGAGATTCTTTATGGCATCGATTACGACAGCTTCAATGCGCTCAAGCCGTTCAGGTTTCTCGCGGGCGGCACATTCCAGGGGCCGAACGACGTCGATCATCGACGACGTCCTTGCCGGGCACCAGGAATCCGGCCACAGGCAAACCCTACGTTGTGGGCGACACGATCAAGATTATGGGCCAACCGTTCCGCGTCTCGGGCATTGTTGACCAGGGCAAGGGTGGACGCAAGCTGATTCCGATTGAAACCATGGGAGAACTCATGGGCGCCGATGGCAAGGCCTCGATTTTCTATATCAAGTGCGACAACCCGGCCAACGACGACCTGGTAATGCAGGAGATTCGCGCGACGCGTGGTTTCGGCAATAACACGCTGACGACGGTGGATAGCTGGCTCGACCAGATGACGCCCAGCAATATCCCCGGTTTCAATCTCGCCCTTGAGGTCGTTACCTTCATCGCCGTTATCATCGGCTTCCTGGTCATTTTCCAATCGATGTACACGGCGGTGTTCGAGCGTACCCGCGAAATCGGCATTCTCAAATCGATGGGCGCATCGAAGGCGGCAATCATTGGAGTAGTGCTGCGAGAGTGCGGTCTGCTGGCAATCGTGGGCGTGGTTGTCGGAATCGCAGGAACCTACGGCGTGCGCTTCCTCATCACACATTTCTTCCCGACGCAGACGTTCGAGATTAACGGCTTCTGGCTGGTCCGTGCCTCGGTGATTGCCTTTTTGGGTTCGCTGAGCGGCGCCCTTTATCCCGCCTGGATGGCTGCCCGCAAGGATCCCATTGACGCGCTCGCATACGAGTAGCGCGCGGCGCTTCGCGGCCGGTATTCCTCCCGCGGCAATAGGCGATACTTAAAGGAGTAGTTCCACGCTGCTTCGCGCAGCAGGGAACAGCTGAGAGCTTTGTGCTGACTCAAACGCAAAACCTGGTGTCAATCGATGCGATCCGCGCAGCCGCCGCACGCATTGCGCCGATCGCTATGAAGACGCCGTTGGTGCGCGCGGCATTTCCTGCCGTTTCCGGTCATGGGACGGGCAGAGAAATCTGGCTGAAGGCAGAGAGTTTGCAGCCGATTGGAGCCTTCAAGATCCGCGGCGCCTCCAACAAAATTCTCCAGCTCACGGCTGGCGAAATCGCCCGTGGGGTCATCACTTATTCGAGCGGCAATCATGCTCAGGGCGTGGCCTATGCGGCGCGCGAGGTCGGCGCCAAGGCAGTCATCGTTATGCCGTCGAATGCGCCGGCTATCAAACGCGCAGCGACACTGGCCCTCGGCGCTGAAATCGTCGATGTGGGGTTGGCTTCGAGCGAGCGGTTGGCGGTGGCTGAGGAACTCGTGCGGGAACACGGATACGTCGTAATTCCGCCGTATGACGACGAGCAGATTATTGCCGGGCAGGGAACCTGCGGTTTGGAGATTGTGGAAGAGCTTCCGGATGTGGACCTCGTTGTTTCGCCGGTCTCAGGCGGTGGGTTGCTGAGCGGAGTGGCCACGGCAGTAAAGCGGCTCAGTCCCAAAGCTAAGGTATTCGGCGTCGAACCGGAGCTGGCCGGCGACACGGCGGAGAGTTTTCGCTCGGGGAAGATCGTAACCTGGCCCGCGGAACTCGTGAGCCGCACGATCGCCGACGGCCTGCGCACGCAGAGCGTGGGCGTGCGCAACTTTGCCCACATTCAGGCTTTTGTGGATGGCATCATCACGGTGACAGAGGCCGAGATTCGCGCCGCCATGCGCGCCATTGTGACTGCCACGCGGCTGGTTCCCGAGCCCAGCGGCGCTGTATCGACCGCAGCGCTGCTCTTCCATGGGCGCCAACTGCACGAATACCGGAAGGCCGTGGCCGTGGTCAGCGGTGGAAACGTTGATCCGGTGCTCCTTGCCCAGGTGCTCACTGAATCTTCGCCGTAACGTCGCTCAGCTATGATCTTGCATACGATGAACCTGCGAAATTATGCGTTTCGTGCTCTCGCCTTCGGGCTGGGGCTTGCCTGCGTGGCGTCGGCCGCGCACGCCGACAAAAAGCCGCAGCAGGACGTGAAACCAATGGCTGGCCCCCGCGCCACGGTCCTGCGCGTCACCTGGCTCTACATCTCGCCTGACACCGGCTCGCAAAAGGTCGAAAAGGTGCAAATCGGCCGCGAGATGGTGGTCGCCGAAAAGAGCGGCCTCTGGATGCGCGTTTTCGCCAACACCGACATTGAAGAGCAACACAATGATAGGGATACGCCGATGGTTGGCGAAGACGAGACGCCTCCGCCGATCTCCGGGTGGATAGAGGCCAAGGGAATCGTCGAAGAGACAACGCCGAACGGCGACCAGATTCTGATGGGCGCAGCCGCCAACCAGGAGGCACTGGCCTCGAATCCGCGCGGCCCGGCCAACGCCGCCCAAAGCGCGCGACTGCTGTATCGCCGCGTAGTCGAGATGTTCCCCAACTCTCCGCTTGTGCCCGAATGCAGCATGGCGGGCTGCCGACATTCAATGGCAGTTGGAAAAAGCCGACACCGCAACCATGCCGTCCGCACATGAGCGTAATCCGGTATTCCGCCAGCCAATGGACGAGGATGCCCTGCGCAAGGTGATCAAGTACTATCCCCACACACGCTGGGCCGCGCTTGCGGCATTCGACCTCATTGACAACAAGCTCTGTGGCGACTGGGAAGGCTCGACGCAGTGTCCGGAGAAGGAGGCCGACATCTACCTCAAATACGCCGACGAGTACCCGGACGGTCCGCGTACGGCACGAGCCCTTTACGAGGCGGCCTATCGTTTCGCCGTCCTCAAAGACATGTACGACGCCAGCGGAGACGATCGCAAAAGCGACAACGCCCACAACCAGGCGCGTACCGTGGCCGCCCAACTGAAAGCCCATTTTCCGGACTCCGACTATGCCTTGCAGGCCGGCGCACTGGTGTACAAATTGGATGAAGGGGTTCCTGTCTACGGTATCGAACGGGAGTGAGCAGCTCACGGCCTTCCGGACGCTCCATGAGACGCATCAGAGAGACTGCCAGGAGGCTTCTTGAGCCCGTATACTCTGTCTATCCTTTTGGGGATAGTGGAAGGTTTGACCGAATTTTTACCGGTCAGTTCGACCGCCCACCTGCGCATTGCCGAAGCGCTGATGAAAATCCCGCTGGGCGATTCAGCCTGTTCCATCGGGAATGCGGCTTGCTTTCAGGATGTCGCCTATTGGGAGATGTACACGATCGTCATTCAGGTAGGCGCCATACTGGCGCTATGTGTGCTCTTCCTGGAAAGGATCGTCAACTTTCTCCGTACCTTTCCCCGCGGCGAAGCCGGCGACCGTAACTGGCTCAACCATCCTATTTCGCTCACGCTCATCGCTTTTGCATGTACCTCCGTTCCCGCTCTGCTGCTGCGCAAATGGAGCGAAAAGAATCTGGACAGCCTGAACGCCATGTCGATCGCGCTGCTCGCGGGCGGCATCGTCATGTGGATTGTTGATGCTTGGGCTGCTCGCCGCGAGTCCACCACAACACACGTGGAGGAGATGTCGCTGCCGCAAGCTGTCTGGATCGGGCTTTGCCAGACGCTTTCGGCCATCTTTCCTGGGACTTCGCGCTCGATGTCGACCATCGCCGCCGGCCAGCTAGTGGGCCTCGACAGGCCCTCGGCACTTGAATTCAGCTTCTTGCTCTCCATTCCTACGATGATTGCTGCGACAGGCTGGGATCTCATAAAAGAAGTTCATAAGAGCAAGTCGGTAGGCGTGGCAGGCGTGGCCACCGCGCATGTGGCCATGAATCCGGAACGGTGGGTGGTGCTGATCATCGGCACCGTCGTCTCGTTCGTCGTCGCGCTTGGGGTCGTCGAGTGGTTTCTTTACTGGGTCCGCAAGCATGGATTCACCATGTTCGCCATTTACCGCATTTTGCTGGGCGGTGCGCTGCTCATTTGGGGCGCGAAGTTGATCGCGCAGTAATCCCAGCATCCTGAGATCCAATGCGAACTTTCGTACGCCATTACATTGCTCCTTTGGCCCGCAGGCGCCACTGGAGGTCCATCTGCGAGATCGGTTCCCGCACGGGAACCAGCGCGGATCATCTGCTCAACCTGCCATTGGAAAGTTACACGGTCATTGATCCGTGCCTCGACCAGGATCTCGGAGCGAAGTATGCCGGCGACTCCAGGGTTCGAGTCATCAAAAGCAACAGCCTTGACGCACTGGCTTCTGCCGACAGCATCGGCCCGGCCTCGCCGTTCGACTGCATCCTCATCGACGGCGACCACAACTGGTACACCGTATTCAACGAACTGCACCTCATTCGCGAGCGCGCACTTGTGCGGCCTGGAGGCTTCATCTTCCTTCACGATGTTGACTGGCCTTATGGTCGCCGCGACTTGTATTACCAGCCCGACACCATTCCGGCGGAGTTCCGGCATCCATTCGCGCAGAAAGGCATAGTCCGTGGTCAAAGCGAACTGGCCGAGGTTGGTGGCTTGAACAGCACCTATTTGAACGCATTGGAGGAGGGCGGGCCGAAGAATGGCGTTCTAACCGCAATTGAGGACTTTCTGGCTCAGCACCCGAATGAATACAGATTCTTTAGGATCCGCTACCAGTGGGGTTTGGGTGTTCTGCAGTTGCGTTCTGAGCTTTCGGACTCCGGTTCGGCATTTCGTGCCCTGCGTGCGAAAGCACTTATCTATAGCCCAGTTTCACGGCTTGCCCGTTCTTTGAAGTTTGCCTTCAAGTCCGGTTCCGCGTCGTGATTAGCGCCGCTCCGTCGCCTTGCTTCGATCGGGCGGTTCAACCGCAAATCCATGGTTGATGTCCGAGGTTCCCCCCGGCTCCGTTTTGCCCGGATTCACCCCTCCGAGCGCCGATAATGGAATCTGCTCTGGGACGATTTGCCTGCTTCCTCAGACTGCCGATCAAGTTTTCCTCGGCAGAAGGGGGACGGGACCGCCCTCGTGATGAAGCCCATCCGCATTGTTCTGTCGCCGACGCGCAGCCGCCCTGTGAACATGTTCCTGGGGTTGGTTCTCGTGCTGGTCTCGCTCCTCCTTTTCCTCGCCCTGGCAACTTTTCACTCCTCTGACCCCTCGCTGAATACGGCCACGGATTCCGCGGTGGCCCGCAACTGGATTGGTCTTTTTGGCGCGTATTTGAGCGACGTGTTGATGCAATCGCTGGGCCTGACGGCATTTTTGCTTCCGCTCTGGCTTGGCGGCGTGGGTTGGACGTGGATGCAATCGCGGCCCGGCGATTCGCCCATCCTGCGCTGGTTGGGTACGCTGCTCGCCTTGATTTTCCTGCCGGCCGTCTTTGGTCTGCTTCCGTGGCATTGGCGGTGGTTGCACGTAATTCCGGTGGAGGGCGTGGTGGGGCGCCTGGTGGCCGGTCTGCTGGTGGTTTACTTGAACATCCAGGGGGCCTGGTTGGTCGCCACTGCGCTTGCCGCCTGCGGGCTTTACTTTGCCTCCGCCATCAGCTTTTGGGTCATCCGCGAAAGTCTTGCGGAACGATGGTCTCAGTTCTGCGCCTGGCGGGACCAATGGCGCGACCGCCGCGAGGAGCGCGCAGAGCTGCGCGCGGAACGTGAAGCACTGCAGGTGGAACGGAATCAGCCCATGCCTTTCCCGAAGCTTGTTACCGCGGACGGGCCGGACGTGGAATCGGAGCCTCCTGCCCGCCGGCTGAACCGCTTCATTGCATTCGTCACCCGGCGCGGAAAGCCGCAGCAGGATCCACTGGACGAAATCCCCGCTTATCAGCGCAAGGATCTGAGGCGGGATGTTGAAGAGCCAACTGAAGCCGCGATTCCTGTTACGCCGCGCAGGCCGAGCATCTGGGAGCGCCGCGAGCCGGAAACTGTGACAGCCGCTTCCGCAGCAGTTCCGGCTGCCGTGCCCGCGCCGGTCCGATCCATGCCAGCTGAGCCGGTGGCGACACGACCGGCGGATCCCTGGGCACCTGCGAAGCCGGAGCCTGTTCAGGTTCCAGCGCAGCTTCATTCTGACGAGATCGCTATTCACAATCGTGCCGACGCGCAACTGCGCACGGTGACGATCGCGCCCAAGAATGTGAGCGGCTTCAAGCTGCCATCAAGCACGCTGCTGAGCGCGGGCGAAGCCCCGCAATCCGTGCGCGAGGACGAGCTTCGCGAAGAGGCCAAAGTCCTGGTGGAGAAGTGCGCCGAATTCGACGTTCGCGGCCAGGTGGTGCAGATCAATCCTGGGCCCATGGTCACCACCTTTGAGTTCAAGCCTGAGGCCGGCGTCAAGTACTCGCGCGTGACAGGCCTGGCCGACGACCTGTGCCTGGCCATGCGCGCCGAAAGCATCCTCATCGAGCGCATAGCCGGCAAAAGCACGGTGGGCATTCAGGTGCCCAACCGCGAGCGCGAAACCATTCACTTGCGCGACGTAATCGAAAGCGAAACCTTCGTCAAGGCGCGCTCGCGTCTTACCATCTCGATGGGCAAAGACATCAATGGCCGCATCGTCACCGCCGATCTGGCCTCGATGCCGCATATTCTCATTGCAGGATCGACAGGCTCCGGCAAATCCGTGGCCATCAACGCCATGATTATGAGCCTGCTCTATCGCACCACGCCTCACCAGGTGCGGCTCATCCTCGTCGATCCCAAGCGCGTGGAGCTGGGCATGTACGAGGGCGTTCCCCATCTCTTCACGCCCATCATCACCGAGCCCAAACTGGCCGCGAACGCTCTGCGCAACGCGGTGCGCGAGATGGAGCGCCGCCTGAAGCTGCTGGCCAGCCGCAGCGTGCGTCATATCGACCAATACAACAAGCTCTTCGAGGGCTCCATGCCTTCGCTCTTCGACGAAGGCGAGCAGGAGGAGCCGCTGCCCTACATCATCATCATCATCGACGAGCTGGCCGATCTGATGATGCTCGACCGCGCCAACGTCGAGGAGTCGGTCACGCGCCTCGCGCAAATGGCGCGCGCCGTGGGCATTCATCTCATCCTGGCCACGCAGCGACCCAGCGTCGATGTCATCACCGGCCTCATCAAGGCCAACATTCCCACACGCATCAGCTTCCGCCTGGCCACCAAAGTCGACTCGCGTACCGATCCTCGATACCAATGGAGCCGAGGCGCTCCTGGGTCGCGGTGACATGCTCTTCCTTCCGCCGGGCACCAGCCGCCTCATGCGCCTGCACGCTCCCTATGTGAGCGAGAAGGAGACCGCGGCCGTGGTCGATTTCTGGAAATCGCAGGGCGCAGCCGAGTATATCGAAGGCTTCCTAGAATCGCCAAAAGACGAGCGCACTGCCATGGAGGGTGAAAACCAAGATGCAAATGAAGACGATCCGATGTTTGACGATGCGGTTCGGCTTGTCTTCGAATTCGGCAAGGCCTCTACGTCGCTCTTGCAGCGGCGGCTGCGCATCGGCTACGGCCGCGCCGCGCATTTGATCGATTTGATGGAGCGCGACGGCCTTGTCGGTGCTGCCGATGGTCCGCGTCCCCGCGAGCTCCTCAAAGCGCCCAACTGGCTGCATGAAATCGCGGTAGGTAACGATTAGCGCGAGCGAATTCTTGCCGCCGATTCCACGGCAGGCGAGGCCTGCCTCATCACAAACTCACGGCATTGACCTCATCAAAATGGGTAGTATCGGAACGCTTCGGCTCTATCCTGTCCCGGGCAACTTCCCGGTGCTGGCTGCGGGGAACTAAAGGCGCTTTTTCGGGTTTCGGCTCAGGCCGAAAAGGACAGCACAATTTCCAGATTCACACCTGACTTTCCAGCATGTGCAGAGTATTGGCTGGGACGTGTTACACTTTCCGGTAAACGCTTACTCGCGTCGCGTGGCCAGGATTTTGAAGGCCTCCAGCTTTCGGGATTGAAGTTGGCGGTACTGGAGCTTTCGCGTGTAATGCGGCACTTTGCTTGACAAGTGTTCGAGTAAAGCAATTTACTTAGGGGCGAACGTCTAACAGCCTTTGCGGACGCATTCTCGCCGTTTCGGGTGATGCTCATGTTTGGGTTGGTCCCAGCCTCCATTGCCGGGGGACTTTTCGGCTCATTGCCGGCCTTGCTTGCTTTCAACGCGCAGCCCCTGGCGCACCTGAGCACGCTCGACATCATTGTTATCGCTCTCTACTTCGCCATGGTGCTCTGGATTGGCTTCTATCTCAAGGGCCGTTCCAACACCAGCGAAGAGTTCTTCATGGCCGGCCGCGAAATGACCGCCTGGATCGCCGGCTTGAGCTTTGTTTCCGCCAATCTGGGCTCGCTGGAGCTGATGGGCTGGGCCGGCTCGGCCTACCAATACGGCATTCTCGCCGCGAACTGGTACTGGATCGGCGCCATTCCCGCCATGCTCTTCCTCGGCCTGGTGATGATGCCCTTCTACTACGTGTCGAAGACGCACTCGGTCCCCGGCTATCTCGACCTGCGCTACGGCGGGCATGCGCGTAGCGTGGCGGCCATCGCGTTCGCTTTGGAGATGATCCTGATGAGCGGCGTGAACATGTTCGCCATGGCCGTGGTCATGAAGGTCGTGCTGGGTTGGAGTATCACCTTCAGCATCGTGATCTCGGCGGTTGCGGTTACGATCTACGTCGCTTTGGGCGGGTTGCGTTCGGCCATCTTCAACGAGGTGCTGCAATTTGTGCTCATTTGGGGCGGCGCGTTGCTGGTGCCGATTCTGGGCATGATTCAGGCCGGCGGTGTGGACGGACTGAAGACCAAGATCATCGCCAATCTGCATTCCGACAGCTACTTCCACATCTGGCGCGATACAGGCAGCTTCGCTGCCAATCCCATGGGCGTCCACTGGACCGGAATCGTCTTTGGCCTCGGCTTCGCCATCAGCTTTGGCTACTGGACCACCGACTTTTTGGTGGTGCAGCGCGTGCTGGCCGCGCACAACCTGCGCGCAGCCCGCATGGCTCCCATCATCGGCTCGTTCTTCAAGATGGCCGTTCCCTTCATTGTCATCCTGCCCGGCCTGTTGGGCCTCGTGCTGCTACAAAACTCCGACGGCAGCCGGACGCAACTGATTCCACAGGACACGTGGTCGGCCTGCGTTCCGATGTCTCCCGACTGTGCCCCTCTCTTGAAGAAAACCTCGCTGTCGCCGGCGGTTCAAAAGGATGTACTCGATCAGAAGGAGGGGCCGCAGTCGGATTTGCACAGTTATAACGAAGTGCTGCCGCTGATGATGGTTCGCTACCTTGGCCCCGGTCTGCTGGGCTTGGGCATCACCGCGCTGATTGCCGGCTTTATGAGCGGCATGGCCGGGAACGTGAGTGCCTTCTCGACGGTGTGGACCTACGACATCTACAAGCCGCTCATCAACAAGCGGGGTTCCGACAGTCACTATGTCGCGGTCGGCCGGCTGTCGATCGTCATCGGTGTCGCCATTTCCATTGGGGCCGGCTACCTGGTGCAACACGCGCACGGAATCATGGACTATGTACAGGCGCTGTTCTCGATCTTCATCGCCCCGCTGCTCGGCGTTATTCTCTTTGGCATGTTTTGGAAGCGCGCGACCCGGCTGTCTGGGTTTCTCGGGCTGCTTCTCGGAATCGTGTTTTCGGCCAGCCTTTTCGAGTGGGTCCACCTCGATCCTGCGAATCTAAGGTACGTAGCGCTTTCAGATGCAGCCAAACCGATGGCTGAAAATGTCTTTCGTGCGCTGTGGGCGTTCCTGTTTACGGCCGTCGTGGTCATTGTTGTAAGCCTGCTGACCAAGCCCCGGCCGGTGGCCGAATTGGAAGGCCTGGTCTACGGCGCGACTAAGCTGCCAGTGGAAGAGGTCGTGCCGTACTACAAGCGGGAGTGGTTCTGGGCGAGCATCGTGTTCGTGATCTTTGTTGCGCTCAACATCATTTTCTGGTAGGGACAGGGATTTCGTAGCGGGGAAGGCTAGCGCGAGAGCGCAGAGAGAGGGAATTGAGACCTATGCATGGTTCGGGAATTCCGATCTGGTTTTTCATTGGCGTCCTGTTGGTCATCTACGGCGCCATGATTCTCGGCTACGGAGTCTTTGAATGGACGACGGGGAATTACGCGCCAGGCGTACAGTTGACTAACCTGCACACGCCGGTTTGGTGGGGTGGCCTCTTGGCGGCGCTCGGCTTCTTCTACGTCGTCAGGTTTCGCCCCGGCAATTCGAACAAGTAGAGAACTTTCGCGATAGTCTGGTTTTTTCGCAGAAATAACGGTTAAAGGAGCACGAAAATGACAGCGCAACGCAAAATGACTTTTGGAATCGTAGTGGGTAATCGCGGCTTTTTCCCTGGCCATCTGGCCAAGACGGGCCGGGAAGAGATCATAGCCGTATTAGAGGCAGCGGGAGCACGTCCCATCGTGCTGAGTCCCGAGGAGTCGAGGCACGGCGCGGTGGAAACCTACGCCGAGTCGCAGCGATGCGCTGAGCTCTTCAAGAAACATGCCGAGGAGATCGACGGCATCATCGTCACTCTGCCCAATTTTGGCGAAGAGCGCGGCATCGTCGATGCCATCCGCCTCTCCGGCCTGAAGGTCCCCGTGCTGGTGCAGGCCACGCCCGACCGCTCCGACAACATGACCATCGCCGTGCGGCGCGACAGCTTCTGCGGCAAGATGAGCGCGTGCAATAACATGATGCAGTACGGCATTAACTATTCGCTCACCACGCTGCACACTGAGACGGTGAATTCGCCCGAATTCAAGGCTGACCTTGAATGGTTCTCGCAGGTTTGCCGCATCGTGAAGGGCCTTAAGAATCTGAAGATCGGCGCCATTGGTGCGCGTCCTGCAGCCTTCAACACCGTGCGCTACTCCGAGCGCATCCTCGAGACCGCTGGCATCTCCATCGAGCCCATCGATCTCTCCGAAATCTTCGGTCGTATCAATCGGATGAAAGACAATGACGACGCGGCTCAAGCCAAGCTCGCTGCCATCAAGAAGTATGTGACCACTGCGGGCATTCCCGAAGCGGCGCTGCTTAAGATGGCCAAGCTGGGCGCGGTCGTCGACGGCTGGATGAAGCAGACCAATTGCACCATTAGCGCCGTGCAGTGCTGGACATCGATGGAGGAGTTCTTTGGCGTTGTGCCCTGCACCATCATGAGCATGATGTCGAACGAGCTCATCCCCTCGGCTTGCGAGGTCGACGTCCCCGGCACGCTCAGCATGTACATGCTGGCGCTGGCCAGCGGCACGCCTTCCGCGCTACTCGACTGGAACAACAACTACGGCAGCGATCCCAACAAGTGCGTCTGCTTCCACTGCTCCAACCTGCCCAAGCACTTCTTCAAAGAAGTGAAGATGGACTTTCAACAGATCATCGCCGGCACCGTGGGCAAGGAAAACACTTACGGCACCTGCGAGGGCGTCATCAAGCCCGGCGCCATGTGCTTTGCGCGCTATTCCACCGACGACCGGCGTGGCGTCATTCGTGGCTATACGGGCGCCGGCCGATTCACCGACGACCCGCTGGAGACCTTCGGCGGCGCTGGCGTGGCTGAGATTCCGCAGTTGCAGAAGCTGCTCAAGTACATCTGCCGCGAGGGATTCGAGCACCACGTTGCCGCAAACTTCAGCGACGTGTCGAAGTCCATTCACGAGGCCGCGCGGTACCTCGGCTGGGAGAGCCACTACCACCCCTCGCTCGAGGATTAGAGCGGTTCCAGAATTCACGTGCCCTTTTGAAAGTGTTGAAAGGTGGCATTTTCTTAAGGAAAATGCCACTTGGCGCCCGTGGTTCCGGGGTACAACCATTCTGGAACCGTTGTAGGCGAATCACACCTCGCACACTCGCTAACAGAAAAGGCCCCGCTCGGGGCCTTTTCGTTGATTCCGAAAATCTGGCGCGGCAGATTAACTTCGCTCCTCGCTGTCCACCGGCTCCAGCGTCAGGCGCGCCGTCAGAACGACAAGCGCAACCCATAGCAGGTCGGCGCCGAGCAGGTGCGCAATCTGCAGCCAAACCGGGGCCAGAAACGCCACATCGAGAACACCCAGCGCATACTGGGCTGCCAAAAGAATCAGAACGAGTGCGGAGAGCCCGCGGTTGTCCCAATGCGTTGACCGCTGCGCGGCGCGAACCAGCAACCAGATGAGGAATATGCTGGCCACAAACGCGACCGTGGGATGCGTCCAGCGCCAGCGCACCAGCCATCCGCTCGTCGCCGAGAAATCCTGCGCCAGCGCCGCGCCCAACGAGCTTTCCGGGTAAAGCGTGTCGCCCAGCGCGGCCAGCGATCCGGTGACGCCGACGATGAGCACGACGATGATCGACGCGATGGCGCCGAATGGTGCTGCGACGCGAACTCTGCCGCGCAGGTATCCAGTTCGGCGGCTGAGCAGGTGCGCGGTGAGGGTGAGCGCAGCCAGCAGGAGCAGCGTGTTGGTGAGGTGCAGCGCCAGATACGGCGCGCGCAAGGGCGACCGGCTCTGCGCAGTGAGTCCGAGTTTGACCAGAAAGGCTCCCAACGCCGCTTCAATCACCGTGAACACAACCGCAGTGACCACCGCGACGCGCGCCAGATGACCGCGCACCGTGCGCGCAAACGTCCACCAAAGGAGTGCCACGACTGAAAAAAACGAAAGCCCGCTCGTGATGCGATGCGTGAACTCGATCATCGTATCGATTCGCGCCGAGTGCTGAATCATTGTTCCGTTACACAGCGGCCAATGATCTCCGCAGCCGGCGCCCGAGCCAGTGGCGCGCACCAAACCGCCCCACAAAATGACCGCAATAAAGTACGCCAGCACGGCCCAGGCAAACCGCCGCAGAGCGAGCGAGGGGAGACGATGAGTTTGCGCTGGTGCGGCAGCAACTGTCATTCATGACTCCGAAACGAACCCACCAGTGTAGAACAAACTCCCCGCGCGTTGATCGGCTTGTGCTGTGCGTTCTTTAAAGGTGCCGCGCGCGCCAGGATTTTACTCGTTCAGCAGCCTCACCACATGATTCACAATCATCAGGTCTTCGAGCGGCGGAATCACGCGCACCGTCACGGGCGAGTTCTCTGCCGAGATCACGGCTGCGCCGCGCACGTTGTTGCGCTTTGCGTCCAGCACGATCCCCAGCGCGCTTAGTCCTGCGCAAATCTCCGCGCGCGATGCAATGTCGTTTTCGCCGATGCCGCCGGTAAAAACAAACATGTCGAGGCCATTCAGTTCCGCCACAAAACTCCCGATCCACCGTGCGATGGTCCAGCAGAACTTATCCACCGCGAGCCGCGCCTTCGCATTGCCGGCCTCGATCGCCTCCCGCAGATCGCGCATGTCGTTCGAAAGCTCGCTCACGCCCAGCAGGCCGGACTTCTTGCTCACCACCGTCTCGAGCTTGTCGGCCGCTTCCGCCGCATTTGGGGTCGTCTCAGCAATCTTCTTCAGGATGAAAATCAGGACGCCGGGGTCGATGTCGCCAGTGCGCGTACCGCTGATAATGCCGCCGGTCGGCGTAAGCGCCATCGACGTATCGATGCACTCACCGTTGCGGATGGCAGAGATCGACGCGCCATTACCCAGATGCGCCACAATCAGCTTCTCCGGCACATTAGGCTGCAACTGATAAACGATCGATTCATACGAAATGCCGTGGTACCCGTAGCGCCGCACGCCCATGGCAACGTACTCCGCGGGAATCGGCAAGTGCGTCGCGACCTCAGGCAGTGTGCGGTGGAAGTACGTGTCGAGAATGGCAAAGTTCGGAATGCCGGGGAACAGGCGCAGCGCCTCGCGCATGATGTAGACGGCGATAGGCGTGTGCAGCGGCGCCAGGGCCGCGTAGCTTTCGATCTCGTCGATCAGTGCCGGAGTAATCCGCTGGTTCTCGCGAACAGTCGGTCCCCCGCACACAGTACGATGGCCGATGGCCGCCGGGGCGGGGAGCTCGCCGGAGTTGAGCGCGTCGGCTACAAGCTTGAAGGCGACCGCGCGGCTGGGCGCCGGCGGCGTCTGATCCACCAGCTTCTTGTCCGCCGCGTCTTTGATCCAGAACTTACCCAGATCGGTGCCAATGCCATCGACTGCGCCTTCAACAAGCCGCCTCCGTTCGCCGTTGCCGGCTTCATACAACGAAAACTTGATGGAAGAGGAACCGCTATTCAAAACCAAAATCGGCAATGAAGACATGGATCAGGAACCTTTCAAGGTATTAGGTGATCGAATCAACGAGCTTGCGAGTGATCGACCGCATTTGCGCCCGCCGCCAATCATTCGCTGAATGAAGATCACCGCCGGTTGCGGGCACGCATCGAGTTGCAGAGATCACCGCGAAACCTGGTGAATCGTCTGAGATCAAGCGTATCAGCCGCTTCGAAAGCCGAAGGGTGACTGATGTCACACACCAACGCTTCGCCACCCTAAAAGAAACGCTTCAGCTTGAGAATCTGCGATTCAAATCCGTACCAAAGCGCTGTCGCGACCAAGGTGGTCATGACGAGGCGGAAAGCCACAACCGCAAGATTCCCAGCAATGCCGTAGGCATCCATGCGTGCATCAAACCATCCGAAGTAGATGAAGACCGCAATGTGCGTCATGTAGAGGCCGTAGCTGATGCGGCCATAAAAGGCCAGCGGTCCTCGCCGCAGCACAGCGTTAATCGGATTGCGTGCGCCGGTCGACGCGATCGCCGCAAGCATCGCGCCGGCAAACGCAGTCGCCAGAGCGGAATCAAGATACGCCGTTCCACCCGCAATGGTCGCCGCCGCCGCCATGCCCAGAACAAACGCGGCGAGGCCGATCGTTAGCCAGACACGGCGGCTGATCGGAAGCGAATAGATTCCCAGCGCGATCAAGCTGCCCAGTGCGATCCCATCCAAATGAATCAGCGTGTTCGTCGGCGTCATCCAGTGCAGATTCGCGTGGCGCAGTACTGGCGATGCCGCCAGCGCAGCCGCCAAAACCATCGCCAGCGTCCACGGTCCCCGCAGGACGCGCACCACCGGTGCCCACACAAAGTAGTACTGTTCTTCAATGGCCAGCGCCCATGTGGGTCCGAGGGCGGGTGGCAAAGCGAGGTGAAACAGGTTCTGCACGCAAAGAACGTAGGCTAGCCACGGTGCAGTCTTGACAGCCTGCCACACGCTGCCACCCACGAACCAAGGCGCGTTCAGGTAAACAACCACCAGAATGAGCAGATACACCGGCCACACACGCAGCGCCCTGCGTGCATGAAAGTGATGGAAGTAATGCGGTTTGTCCCGCGTTCCCAGCAAAATGCATGTAATCAGAAATCCGCTGAGAACGAAAAACAGAATCACACCCGCCCAGCCCCACAGGCTGGCGTAATAGAACCACGTTCCTTCGAGGCGCGGATGGCAGTGATAGAGGACCACCGCTAGAATCGCCAGGCCACGCAGCCCGTCAAGTTCAGGTAGGTATGAGGGAAGCCAGGTTGGACGTTGAATGGGCAAATTAGTTCGGCGCACAGCGGCAAAGTCAGCGCGAGTTTATCCCGCCGCCAACTGCCGCGCCCGTTCAGTAGCCCTCATCACCGCTTTGATTAGCGTCACGCGCAACCCACCTTCCTCTAATTCCAGGATGCCGTCGATCGTGCATCCCGCGGGTGTGGTCACAGCGTCTTTGAGCAGCGCTGGGTGGTAGCCGGTCTCGAGCACCATTTTGGCTGCGCCGTAAGCCGTTTGCGCGGCCAGTTGCGTGGCAATGTCGCGCGGCAGGCCCACCTTCACGCCGGCCTCGGCCAGCGCCTCAATGATGATGTAGAGATACGCCGGTCCGGACCCCGATAGCCCGGTCACCGCATCCATGTGCTTCTCATCCACCAGCACCGTGCGGCCCACGGTCTCAAACAGGCGCTGGGCTAGTTCCATCTGCTGCTCTGACACGAATCGCCCGCGGCACAAGGCAGCCACTCCGGCGCCTAGCGCCGAGGGCGTGTTCGGCATGGCGCGCACCACTGCAATCTCCATGCCCGCTGCCTCCTCAATGGCGCGCGTTTTCACTGACGCCGCAAAAGAGACCAGCGTTTTGGCCGGAGTAAGCGCGGGCTTGATCTCTGCAATCAGATCCGGAACCTGGAACGGCTTGACGCCGACCAGAATCAGGTCCGACTGCCGAACTGCCTCCAGGTTGTCGGTGCTCACGTCCACGCCCCATTGCGTGCTCAGCGCAAGCGCACGCTCGGCGTGCCCCACGGTGGCGTGAATCTTATCTGCGGCAAACAGGTTCTCTTTCAAAAACGCCTGCAACAGGATGCCACCCATCTTGCCGGCGCCCAGAATCGCGACGCGGACCTGGGGCAATTGCGCTGGAGTCTGAGGTGCCTCGACGGCGATCTCGCCCATACTCTCTCTTCCCTTCATTCAGAACGATTCCGGCGCCCGCGACGCTTTCGGCGCACAGTGTGGCCTACATCTCCCAAGGATACTCGCATTAGGCACACGCATCCCCGCCCTGTCACCGGAATCGACACACCATGTTGACAGCGGCCGGATTACCGGAATTCGCTGTCAGCGTGCTATTGCCAGTCGCTGACGGTCGTTGGACCTGCGGCTCGTCCGCCTACTGACTCAGCATTGCTTCGTTGGCCAGATAATCCTTGAGCACATTCTCCATGTTGGTTTCGCGGTCGGCCGCTGGCCAATTGGCATCCCAAATCAGGTACCCACCGGGTAACGTCAGGAATTTCTGTCCGCTGAATATCGCCGAGACCGTCGTAACCACCCAGGAGTTGGACTCCAAAATGTAGGCCGGTGCATTTTCGTTTCCCGGTGCCGGGTTGCGCAATTCGGACACGTGCTCGCCCATGTGAATCACGGCCCTCGCGAGCGCAGGGCCCTGCAGTCGATCCGAGTTGAACGTGCAATTGAAGAGCACACCGTCCGGGGAGTCCTTGGTACCCAAATCCTCATCCTTCGGCGAAGCCTCGTTCGCTGTTCCATTGCTCACGTAGACTCCGTTCTCATGCTCGCCCTGCTTGGCGTAAACCGCGGCGGCCTTTTCTGCAGCGTCTTTGGGAGGGCCCGCGGCAAGCGCGTCAGCCACTTTTTGCGCGGCGGCAATCGCACCGTGCAGATCGATGTCGTTCCCCCCTCCCCCTCCTATGCAGCCACCGCCGCCGCAGCCAGCGCCGGCGCCATACTGATCGACCCCGTTCCCCCCTCCCGTGGGACCGCCCTTGGTCTCTTCGTCGTTCTTCGAGAAATCGATCTCCTTCGGCGTCACATCGGAGACCGACTCGAGCACCAGCCGTGCGGGATAGGCATTCATGTTTCCGAAACCGCCAAAGCCCACAATCTTGCCCGCGGCGTCGCGCTGCAGTGTCGCGTCGGCCACGCTATCCATCCTGCCCACCAGCGTCGCTGTCACCTCGTAGCGTGTGCACCCCAGGCACATGTCCGCACCCTTCTCGTGCTTCTGCGCCAAAAGGGAATCGAACTGTTTGAAGTCCTTGCTCTTGTCTAGCGTCACCGGGGTGCGCGCCGAAGGCGTGAACTTTCCGGTGAAGTTCTTCGCGGGCTGCACCACCAGCATGGCCGCAGGACCCGCTTTGCCCTTCGTTCCCGGTGGATAGGCCAGCCAGATCGCATTTACAGGATATCCGCAATTGGGATCGGTCGAGTCCTTGATCACAAATTCGTCAAATCCGGCTACCACTATGCCTTTGATGCGCACAGTCTTCCCGTCGAACGCCTGCGGTTTCTTCACCACGTCGCAGACCGTCGTATCCACGGGCGCTGCAGCCTGCGCGTAGAGGTTGCAACCGAATCCTAATATTATGCAAGCCAGAATCAGACCACGCTTCATAGACCCTCTCTATCCGCTGCAACCCGCAACGGCATTGAATCCCCATCCGCTGCGAGCCCGCAGCGGCATTGAATATTGCCTGCGGCACTCGCCGCCGCAAATGCGAACTCGAAAGAATATCACGGCAGCACTCTCATCTTCTTGTATGGGCAGCGGTGCAGTTCCCGGTTCGGCAGCGATCCGGCCGGATCATCCCGAGATTCTGCCACCGACCCCTTGACGAGCGCTTCGGCGATTTGGCATAGACTGAAGTTGGGTTCGCCCGAAACACCCAGATTAGAAGCTCGGCCTGACTAGGTTCCAAAGTCAATGCCTGGGCAGTCTTGGGGTGACTTCGTGAAGTCCCGAGATCTCGGCCAACCGTCAAATCGCTTAGAGAATTCGATCAGTGGTGCGAAGATCGGTAAGGGGAGCCTATGTTGCGCCAACAGGCGGCGATCAAATCACAGAATATTGTGACGCAGTTTCGGGCTCGGCGTGAAGGACCTGAGGCTCTTATCCAGGACGTTGTCGTCGATAATCTTCCGCGACTCTTGAATCCGACGAAAGACTCCTGGACCGCGGCCTCTCTCCCGCTCGGAGCCGGAATACCGGATTTGGTGGTCGTTTCGTACGAGCCACAAGTATTTGCGCTGGCGAATGTGGAACTCGACGATGCCGAGATACTCGCCTATCTGCGCGCCGTCGGAAAGGCTCGCTTTGACACGATTGCAGAGCGGATCGGCGGGTCGCCAAGCATTTTAAGCAGACGTCTCTACAATCTCGTAGAGGCAGAGGCGGTCGTGTCCTCGTCCAACACGTTTTCGTTGACGCCGATATGGCGCCAGAATTCTTCCCGAGATCGTGACCATCGAAATTAAGGTGGCCAACTGGCAGAGGGCAATCGAGCAGGCGGCACGAAATAGGATTTTTGCCCATATGTCATTTGTCGCATTGCCGGAAAAGGTTTCCCGAGCGAGTGCGCACTGAACCGATCTTCCAGACACTTGGAATCGGTCTGATCTCAGTTGCGGATGACGGTAGCGCCGTTACAGTCCGGAAGCCCCGCCGCAGGCGGCCCGCAAGGTGTGGACATACTACTACCAGCTCGCCTCTATCCTTGGCCCGGAATCGTGTGAACTGATGCCTTATAATGTCGACATTCAGACGGCCATGGCAATGTTTCCGGAGTACACCTTCGTCCGTCCCCTCACGCCCAGCGAGCAGAAGGCCGCATTTCATGTGAAGAACGCGGCGGGTTTAGACCTCTGCCTGAAATTGATCGCCCCGCATTATGAGAGAGATCGGCTGGATCGCGAAATCCAGGCGTTGCAATCGATCGACAATCCGAACGTCGTCAAGCTGGTGGAGTACACCTTTTCATCCAAACCGGGCGATCTACGCCACTACGTAGTCGAGGAATTCATCGAAGGACAGGACCTGCAGGAGATTCTTGTGACCGGAGAGAAGTGGCCGATCAAAGCGGTTGCGGAACTCTTCTCGGGCGTGTGCGGCGGCCTGACGGCGCTAAGAGAAAAGGAAATCGTTCACCGCGATTTGAAGCCCGCCAATATTCGGGTTAGGCCTAACGGATCCCCCGTGATCGTCGATTTCGGTCTGGCACGGCACTTGGCCCTTCCCGATCTAACCCAGACCGCCTTCGGTGCGGGTATCGGCACTCCGAAGTACTTCGCCCCTGAGCAGTTCGAGGGAACAAAGCACGATATCGACCATCGTACCGACCTGTTCGCCCTCGGGATAATGATGTACGAGGCTCTAACCGGCGAATCGCCCTTTCATGCCGCTTCTATGACAACCAGAGCACAGCTACAGCAGGCCGTATGTCATTCAACGGTACACCTGACGAAAGCATCGTTTCTGGGGCTCGACGCGAAGTGGCAAGCTCTCGTCCGACGGCTGTTGGAACAGGAGCGAGCCAAGCGCCCGGCGGACGCCGCGCAAGTCGCCATTATCCTTAGGAAGCTTGGAGGCATTTAATGCAACGCGGCGTGTGGCACCAATGTGGAGACCGCAGCCAGAAACTTGTCGAAGAGCAGCTTCAGCAAGGCGCGGGCGTGGGCGTCGTCCTGAGTCCACGTGACCTGAGCAGAGACAACGCAATAGAGTATTCAGGAAGCTACCGCGAAGCTGGCGCAGAGGTTCTGATCGACCACCAGTTCTACGTGCCCGATTTCACAAATACGCACTTTGACTCCTACCCAATCTCAAATTTTCGCCAAAGCGTCTCTGCTCTGAACAAGATCTCTGACCAAGATCTCGTCAGCTTCCAGAACGAACTGAGGAACGACAGCGCAGCTTTGAACGCAAGCGCGGTGATCGCCCCCGCCGTCGTCTATGAGGCCGGGAGAACTGACATCCTGCAGCTGAATTCACGCCTCTTCAGCGCGGCCAAGGAGGTCGCAGCCAAACTGCAGATCCCGATCTATGCAACCGTAGTGCTTGGCAAATCGGTCACCTCTTCCGACCAGACGATGCAATCAATGCTTTCGCAAGCGACAGCCTTGAACAGCGACGGATGGTACTTTGGATTCGAATTTGAGGAAGAGCGGATACCGAGCACACGCGAGATGGTGCGCAGATGCTGTGTAGCCGGCCTGACACTTGCGTGCACAGGTAAACCGGTGCTGCACGCATACGCTGGTCCTATGGGGCTTCTATCATTTGGATTTGGGGCTACCGGCGTTGGCATCGGCCACAGTCAGAACCTCTGGAGATTCACGCGTGATCGCTGGGCACCGGCTTCCGGCCAGGGAGGAGGAGGCGATGCGCCACCGCGATTTTTCTCGAAGGCGCTCTGGGGGACAATAATCTATCCAGACGAGACGAGTCAACTCCCCGTAGCCCTTCGAAACCAGATTTTGTCGCCTTCGCCATTCAGCACGCCAGTGGCTGCAAATCTGAAGTGGAACAGATGGGATGCGGGGAAGCATCTGGTGTACATAATCGCTCAGCAGATCTCGTCGATGGCGAATGAAGCGGATCCCCAAGCAAATGCGAAAGCGGCCATCGATCTGCTCGGCAACGCCACCACTCTTCACACGGCGGTTCAGCAGAACGGCGTCTTTCTGGCAGACAGGGCAAACATATATCAGGCTAACTGGAAACTGGCGTTGGAAGATCTGCTCAAGGACAACGAAACCGATTTCCAGTTCCTGAAACTGATGTCTTGAAACCCATTCGGCCGGCTCGTAAAAAAGCCTTGTCCTATTCACGACCTCGGCGAATCCGCGTCGACTGGTGCCAACAGACCTTCGCCCTCACCCAACCCGTCGGGCTGCCGTTCCGGGGCTCCGAGTGGCTTGTCAGCAATCAGGAAGCTGTACCGCTGCCCTTGTTTGCGCATTTGCGGGCGCTGTGTCAAGCGGCAACGCGTTCTTATCAAATTTTATGGAGTGCGCTAATTCGGGCGGGATACTGCGCAGAAGTAGCGCTTATTGAGATACATAGCACTCAAAACTCCGCTTATATGCGGAGTTTTTTGCTACTCCGCCTAGAGCCTGTTATTAACTTCATGCGAGCAACCTGAAGAGGTTAGCGATCATGAGGCAGGCGAAGGCCAGGAAGTGGAAGGCTCCGAGGGTAGTGGCGAGTCTTTCGTAGTCGCGGGCCAGGCGGCGGAAGCGCGCGGCCCAAGCGAAGCTTCTTTCCACCACCCACCTTCGCGGCAGCAGTACGAAGCCGCGTTTGGCTTGCGCGTGCTTGACCACTTCCAGTTGGATGCCATGCTCGGCGGCCGCTTCTTCAGCCGCCTCTCCTGTGTAGCCCTGGTCCACGTAAGCCAACGCGACATTCTCCTCCGTGATCTGCTGCACCTGCCGGGCCAGTTCGCCGACTTGTGCGCGATCCTGCTCATCGGCCGGCGTGACATGAAGGGCGAGCAGATGGCCCAGCGTGTCCACAGCCGCATGAACCTTCGACCCCTTGCGCCGTTTGGCTCCATCGTAGCCGGCTCGCGCGCCAGACTCCGGCGTGGATTGCAGCGTGCGGCTGTCCAAGATCATTGCCGTCGGCTGGGACTTGCGTCCGGAGAACTCGCGCAACAGCATGCGCAGATCCTCGACCATGGTCTGGAAACATTGGGCGCGAATCCAGCGTTGCGTCTGTTGATAGACCACCGGCCAGGGAGGAAGATCGTTGGGCATGTAGCGCCACTGGCCGCCGGTGCGCACGGTGTAGCGCAGGCCGTTGAACACCGCGCGAAGGCTGTATTCCCGCTGCTCTGCTTCCTCCCGGCACAGCGCCAGATACGGCGCCACAAAGGCCCACTCTTCATCTGTCACATCGCTGGGATAGCCGACTTGCCCCTTGTTTCCCATCCTCCCATCGTCAGTGACAATGGGGCACTCGGATATTTCTTTGATTCCAAAGGAATAAAGTTAATAACAGGCTCTAAAGGCGGAGATTTCGCTGTTTTTACTACACATATACATGGGGATTTCGGGGTCATGAGCCATGAAATTCGCGAGAAATGTACGCATAGATGCGGAGAAACGGGCGTCATTTCTCCGCATATATGCGGTCATTTCTGGGCGGCGGGCGGGGCGGCGGGCGTTTGAGAAGCAATCCAGGCGTCGATGCGCTGTTCGAGCAAGTCGAGGGGCAAGGCGCCGGCGTCGAGCACCTGGTCGTGGAAGGCGCGAAGGTCAAACTTGTCTCCCAACGCCTTTTGCGCGCGGTCGCGCAGCTCCAGAATCCTGAGCTGGCCGATCTTGTAGGCCAGCGCCTGGCTGGGCCAGGCAATATAGCGGTCAACCTCGGACTGGATGCTGGGCTCGTCGATGTTCGAGTGGTCGTGGAAGTACTGGACCATCTGATCGCGGGTCCAGCCCTGGGAGTGGACGCCGGTGTCGACGACGAGGCGGATGGCGCGCCAGGTTTCGTTCTCCAGGCGGCCGTAGTCGGAGTACGGGTCCTGGTAAAGGCCGACATCCTTGCCGAGGCGCTCGGCATAAAACGCCCAACCTTCGGTGTAAGCCGTGTAACCGCTGAACTTGCGGAACTCGGGGATGCCCGTCATCTCCTGCGCAATGGAGATCTGCAGGTGATGGCCGGGAATGCCCTCGTGGTAGGCGATGGATTCCACGTTATAGAGGTTGCGGTCTGTCGCGTTGTAAAGGTTGATGAACAGGCGGCCGGGGCGGGAGCCGTCGGGCGTGCCTGATTCGTAGTGCGCGGGCGCCGAGGTCTTGGCGGCGTAATCGGGAACCGGAACGACCTCAAACGGGGCCTTGGGCAGCGTGCCGAAGAACTGCGGCAGCTTAGTCTGCATCGGCGTCAGAAAGGTCTTGTAAGCCGAGAGGAGCGCGTCGGCCGAGGCTGGGTGCTCTTTGGGATTGGTCTTGAGGCTGGCCCGGAAGCTGGCCAAGTCCTTGAAACCAAGCTTCTGTGCAATGGCCAGCATCGCAGCCTCGTCCTTGGCAACCTCCTCGAGGCCGATCTGATGAATCTGGGCCGCCGTCAGATCGGTCGTGGTGGTGCGCTTGATGAGGAATTGATAGTACTTCGCCCCGTCGGGCAGCGCGTCAATGCCGGGCTTGTCGCGCCCGGCGGGGATGTAGCTGACCTCGAGGAAGCGCGCAAAGCGCATGTAGGCCGGCAGGACTTCGTTCGAGATCGCGTCGAGCATCTCGCTCTTGATGCGAGCCTGTTCCGTGGCGGAGATGGATGCCGGAAAACTCTTGAGGGGAAGGGCCAGGGGCGAACCCTCGGGCTTTTCATTGGCGAGTTGCTTCACCTGGTCGAGAGCCTTTTGCAGCAGATACTTGGGCGGCACGCGGTGGTCGTCCATGCCGATCGACATGTTCTCAGTGACCTGTTCAAAGGCGTGGGGAATGGCGTGCAGGCGCGCGATCCAGTCGTCATAGTCCTTCACGGTGGTGAAGCTGAGCTCGGCCGCCAGTTGCGGATAGGTCGCGTAGATGCCGTCCATCTGGTTGACAGGCATCTCCCACTCTTTGAACTCGGCAGCCTCTTCGTCGGTTTCGAAGCGGCGAATGAGCAAGTCCTGGCTGGTCTTTTCCTGATCGGTGAATCCCGTGGGATCGATGGCGGCGAGGCGGAGTCAAATCTCTGCTCGCGGGCGAGCTCGTCGTTGATGGCCTGCACGGAAAAGTCGGTGATCTGGTCGTTGTAGCGCAGGTCGCCGATGGAGGAGGCGAACTCGGGATTGTGCTTGAGGTAATCCTCCCAGTAGTCGTGGAAGAGGTCGTTAAGGGCCTTGCGGCGGTCTTCAAACGAGGCCTGAGCAGCGGGCTGGCCGGCGGGTGCCTGCGCGCGGACTGCGAGAAGGGACGCAAGCAACGCGGCCGAGGCGGCCAGAATGAATAGAGGGGCTTTTTTCAAGGGAGCGGGTTCCTTTGCAGGGATATGGCCTCTGAATCGAGTTTAGAGCAGGAAGGGCAGCGGGGTCAGCAGAGTTAGCGGGGCTAGCGGTGCTGACGTGCCGACGGGGTTTTGACGGGGCGGGAAGCGGTTTGTGGGTGTGGAAGTGGACAAATGGAAGAAAAAATGTAGGCGTAAACGTGGACATTTGGACGAAAAAACGTTCAGAGGCCCGAAATGTACGCATGAATGCGTGCATTTTTTCTGAATCTGCACGCGCGCATGGGTACAGATGTTAGCCAAATGTACGCATTGACGCGACAGCGAACAAATGTACGCATTGATGCGACTGCGAGGTAAGTTGATGGGCAATTCGCCCAAAATTTATTTTCTGAAGTTTGCCGATAATTATGCGCTTTTTGGTTACGCTGGATATAGATACCCAGAAAACAGTGAATCGTGGATCGTGAGCCGTGGCGCGTGGGCCGTGGACGGCGAACTGCGCACAGTGGGCCGAGGGCGTTGGTGAGGTCGAGAAGGAGCGGGCGATGGTGGCGACGGACAGAAAATTATTGCGGAAGAAGCTGGACAAGGAGATGCGGTTTTACCGACTGGCAGGGCGGGAGCAGAACCCGACGAATGGGCTGCTGCGGGCGGTGCGAGAGGCGTTACGGATTCCCTTCAGAGAGATGACGGAGTCGATCGGAGTGGAGCGGTCGGGGTTGATCGGGCTGGAGGAGCGGGAGAGGACGGGATCGATCACGCTGCGGTCGCTGGGGCGGATGGCGGAGGCAATGGGATGCAAGGTGGTTTATGGCGTTGTTCCGCTGGACGGGAAGACGCTGGAGGAATTGGCCGAGGAGCGGCTGTGGAGGGAAGTGCTGGGAGGGCAGGGACCGAGTGAACAAGGGAACAAGGGACCAAGAGAACGAGGGAACGAGAAAACCAGGGACCAAGCGACCAAGGGAACAAGTGAACGAGAAATTGAGGCGGATCAACAATTGTGCGAGGCCGGTAAACAGGCAGCGTGAGGAGTGGGACGATGGCGGAGATTGTTGCGATGAGCGGGAAGAGAAGGCAGAAGGGCAGCGGGGTTAGAAAGGCAGCGGGCTGGCGAGGCAGGGGGAGAGCCAGGGAGCGAGGGAGCAAGGGAGCAGCCCACCCCACAGAGAGCGAGGCGAAGGAGGAGAGACGCAGGAGAGGGCGGTGGAGGGATACGGGGTGGATCGGTTGCGGACGGCGGCGGAGAGGCGGATGGCCGAGAGCAGCGAGGCGCTGGCCGAATCGCTGATGACGAAAGCGCTCGCAGGGAAGCTCGAAAGCGTGAAGATCCTGATGAAGCTGGCGGAGGAGGAGAAAGCGCGGAAAGAGGAGGAGGGGGACGGAGGGCCGGGGATTCTGGAGGCGTTCGGATACAGGATGGTGGAGCCGGAGGTGGGCGATGTGTGGGTTGGCGACGGATGGCAGAGCTCGGCGACAGGAGAGATTTTAAAGGGAAGGTGGGAGGGGTTGAAGGCGGAGCAGTGGAAGGCGGCGTGAGGAAGGCAGGGACGTAGAGCGTAGGGGGCTAGGGATAGGGGCCAGGGATCCTTCGGCTTCGCTCAGGACGGGCTCCGGGAGGCGTGTGGGCAGGGGGGTGGGCGGGGTTCGTTCGGGATTGGGGGTGATTTGGGCGGGGCGGGGCGGTCACGAAAG
>CAWIHC010000004.1:0-190424 GCA_963835895.1 uncultured Acidobacteriaceae bacterium
CCGCCGCCGCCGCCGCCGCCGCCGCCGCCGCCGCCGCCGCCGCCGCCGCCGCCGCCGCCGCCGCCGCCGCCGCCGCCGCCGCCGCCGCCGCCGCCGCCGCCGCCGCCGCCGCCGCCGCCGCCGCCGCCGCCGCCGCCGCCGCCGCCGCCGCCGCCGCCGCCGCCGCCGCCGCCGCCGCCGCCGCCGCCGCCGCCGCCGCCGCCGCCGCCGCCGCCGCCGCCGCCGCCGCCGCCGCCGCCGCCGCCGCCGCCGCCGCCGCCGCCGCCGCCGCCGCCGCCGCCGCCGCCGCCGCCGCCGCCGCCGCCGCCGCCGCCGCCGCCGCCGCCGCCGCCGCCGCCGCCGCCGCCGCCGCCGCCGCCGCCGCCGCCGCCGCCGCCGCCGCCGCCGCCGCCGCCGCCGCCGCCGCCGCCGCCGCCGCCGCCGCCGCCGCCGCCGCCGCCGCCGCCGCCGCCGCCGCCGCCGCCGCCGCCGCCGCCGCCGCCGCCGCCGCCGCCGCCGCCGCCGCCGCCGCCGCCGCCGCCGCCGCCGCCGCCGCCGCCGCCGCCGCCGCCGCCGCCGCCGCCGCCGCCGCCGCCGCCGCCGCCGCCGCCGCCGCCGCCGCCGCCGCCGCCGCCGCCGCCGCCGCCGCCGCCGCCGCCGCCGCCGCCGCCGCCGCCGCCGCCGCCGCCGCCGCCGCCGCCGCCGCCGCCGCCGCCGCCGCCGCCGCCGCCGCCGCCGCCGCCGCCGCCGCCGCCGCCGCCGCCGCCGCCGCCGCCGCCGCCGCTCGCCGCCGCCGCCGCCGCCGCCGCCGCCGCCGCCGCCGCCGCCGCCGCGCCGCCGCCGCCGCCGCCGCCGCCGCCGCCGCCGCCGCCGCCGCCGCCGCCGCCGCCGCCGCCGCCGCCGCCGCCGCCGCCGCCGCCGCCGCCGCCGCCGCCGCCGCCGCCGCCGCCGCCGCCGCCGCCGCCGCCGCCGCCGCCGCCGCCGCCGCCGCCGCCGCCGCCGCCGCCGCCGCCGCCGCCGCCGCCGCCGCCGCCGCCGCCGCCGCCGCCGCCGCCGCCGCCGCCGCCGCCGCCGCCGCCGCCGCCGCCGCCGCCGCCGCCGCCGCCGCCGCCGCCGCCGCCGCCGCCGCCGCCGCCGCCGCCGCCGCCGCCGCCGCCGCCGCCGCCGCCGCCGCCGCCGCCGCCGCCGCCGCCGCCGCCGCCGCCGCCGCCGCCGCCGCCGCCGCCGCCGCCGCCGCCGCCGCCGCCGCCGCCGCCGCCGCCGCCGCCGCCGCCGCCGCCGCCGCCGCCGCCGCCGCCGCCGCCGCCGCCGCCGCCGCCGCCGCCGCCGCCGCCGCCGCCGCCGCCGCCGCCGCCGCCGCCGCCGCCGCCGCCGCCGCCGCCGCCGCCGCCGCCGCCGCCGCCGCCGCCGCCGCCGCCGCCGCCGCCGCCGCCGCCGCCGCCGCCGCCGCCGCCGCCGCCGCCGCCGCCGCCGCCGCCGCCGCCGCCGCCGCCGCCGCCGCCGCCGCCGCCGCCGCCGCCGCCGCCGCCGCCGCCGCCGCCGCCGCCGCCGCCGCCGCCGCCGCCGCCGCCGCCGCCGCCGCCGCCGCCTCCGCCGCCGCCGCCGCCGCCGCCGCCGCCGCCGCCGCCGCCGCCGCCGCCGCCGCCGCCGCCGCCGCCGCCGCCGCCGCCGCCGCCGCCGCCGCCGCCGCCGCCGCCGCCGCCGCCGCCGCCGCCGCCGCCGCCGCCGCCGCCGCCGCCGCCGCCGCCGCCGCCGCCGCCGCCGCCGCCGCCGCCGCCGCCGCCGCCGCCGCCGCCGCCGCCGCCGCCGCCGCCGCCGCCGCCGCCGCCGCCGCCGCCGCCGCCGCCGCCGCCGCCGCCGCCGCCGCCGCCGCCGCCGCCGCCGCCGCCGCCGCCGCCGCCGCCGCCGCCGCCGCCGCCGCCGCCGCCGCCGCCGCCGCCGCCGCCGCCGCCGCCGCCGCCGCCGCCGCCGCCGCCGCCGCCGCCGCCGCCGCCGCCGCCGCCGCCGCCGCCGCCGCCGCCGCCGCCGCCGCCGCCGCCGCCGCCGCCGCCGCCGCCGCCGCCGCCGCCGCCGCCGCCGCCGCCGCCGCCGCCGCCGCCGCCGCCGCCGCCGCCGCCGCCGCCGCCGCCGCCGCCGCCGCCGCCGCCGCCGCCGCCGCCGCCGCCGCCGCCGCCGCCGCCGCCGCCGCCGCCGCCGCCGCCGCCGCCGCCGCCGCCGCCGCCGCCGCCGCCGCCGCCGCCGCCGCCGCCGCCGCCGCCGCCGCCGCCGCCGCCGCCGCCGCCGCCGCCGCCGCCGCCGCCGCCGCCGCCGCCGCCGCCGCCGCCGCCGCCGCCGCCGCCGCCGCCGCCGCCGCCGCCGCCGCCGCCGCCGCCGCCGCCGCCGCCGCCGCCGCCGCCGCCGCCGCCGCCGCCGCCGCCGCCGCCGCCGCCGCCGCCGCCGCCGCCGCCGCCGCCGCCGCCGCCGCCGCCGCCGCCGCCGCCGCCGCCGCCGCCGCCGCCGCCGCCGCCGCCGCCGCCGCCGCCGCCGCCGCCGCCGCCGCCGCCGCCGCCGCCGCCGCCGCCGCCGCCGCCGCCGCCGCCGCCGCCGCCGCCGCCGCCGCCGCCGCCGCCGCCGCCGCCGCCGCCGCCGCCGCCGCCGCCGCCGCCGCCGCCGCCGCCGCCGCCGCCGCCGCCGCCGCCGCCGCCGCCGCCGCCGCCGCCGCCGCCGCCGCCGCCGCCGCCGCCGCCGCCGCCGCCGCCGCCGCCGCCGCCGCCGCCGCCGCCGCCGCCGCCGCCGCCGCCGCCGCCGCCGCCGCCGCCGCCGCCGCCGCCGCCGCCGCCGCCGCCGCCGCCGCCGCCGCCGCCGCCGCCGCCGCCGCCGCCGCCGCCGCCGCCGCCGCCGCCGCCGCCGCCGCCGCCGCCGCCGCCGCCGCCGCCGCCGCCGCCGCCGCCGCCGCCGCCGCCGCCGCCGCCGCCGCCGCCGCCGCCGCCGCCGCCGCCGCCGCCGCCGCCGCCGCCGCCGCCGCCGCCGCCGCCGCCGCCGCCGCCGCCGCCGCCGCCGCCGCCGCCGCCGCCGCCGCCGCCGCCGCCGCCGCCGCCGCCGCCGCCGCCGCCGCCGCCGCCGCCGCCGCCGCCGCCGCCGCCGCCGCCGCCGCCGCCGCCGCCGCCGCCGCCGCCGCCGCCGCCGCCGCCGCCGCCGCCGCCGCCGCCGCCGCCGCCGCCGCCGCCGCCGCCGCCGCCGCCGCCGCCGCCGCCGCCGCCGCCGCCGCCGCCGCCGCCGCCGCCGCCGCCGCCGCCGCCGCCGCCTCCGCCGCCGCCGCCGCCGCCGCCGCCGCCGCCGCCGCCGCCGCCGCCGCCGCCGCCGCCGCCGCCGCCGCCGCCGCCGCCGCCGCCGCCGCCGCCGCCGCCGCCGCCGCCGCCGCCGCCGCCGCCGCCGCCGCCGCCGCCGCCGCCGCCGCCGCCGCCGCCGCCGCCGCCGCCGCCGCCGCCGCCGCCGCCGCCGCCGCCGCCGCCGCCGCCGCCGCCGCCGCCGCCGCCGCCGCCGCCGCCGCCGCCGCCGCCGCCGCCGCCGCCGCCGCCGCCGCCGCCGCCGCCGCCGCCGCCGCCGCCGCCGCCGCCGCCGCCGCCGCCGCCGCCGCCGCCGCCGCCGCCGCCGCCGCCGCCGCCGCCGCCGCCGCCGCCGCCGCCGCCGCCGCCGCCGCCGCCGCCGCCGCCGCCGCCGCCGCCGCCGCCGCCGCCGCCGCCGCCGCCGCCGCCGCCGCCGCCGCCGCCGCCGCCGCCGCCGCCGCCGCCGCCGCCGCCGCCGCCGCCGCCGCCGCCGCCGCCGCCGCCGCCGCCGCCGCCGCCGCCGCCGCCGCCGCCGCCGCCGCCGCCGCCGCCGCCGCCGCCGCCGCCGCCGCCGCCGCCGCCGCCGCCGCCGCCGCCGCCGCCGCCGCCGCCGCCGCCGCCGCCGCCGCCGCCGCCGCCGCCGCCTCGCCGCCGCCGCCGCCGCCGCCGCCGCCGCCGCCGCCGCCGCCGCCGCCGCCGCCGCCGCCGCCGCCGCCGCCGCCGCCGCCGCCGCCGCCGCCGCCGCCGCCGCCGCCGCCGCCGCCGCCGCCGCCGCCGCCGCCGCCGCCGCCGCCGCCGCCGCCGCCGCCGCCGCCGCCGCCGCCGCCGCCGCCGCCGCCGCCGCCGCCGCCGCCGCCGCCGCCGCCGCCGCCGCCGCCGCCCGCCGCCGCCGCCGCCGCCGCCGCCGCCGCCGCCGCCGCCGCCGCCGCCGCCGCCGCCGCCGCCGCCGCCGCCGCCGCCGCCGCCGCCGCCGCCGCCGCCGCCGCCGCCGCCGCCCGCCGCCGCCGCCGCCGCCGCCGCCGCCGCCGCCGCCGCCGCCGCCGCCGCCGCCGCCGCCGCCGCCGCCGCCGCCGCCGCCGCCGCCGCCGCCGCCGCCGCCGCCCGCCGCCGCCGCTCGTTCTGGTCGGCGTCATCGTGGTGGGCGCGGCGGTTTACGCCACGAGCTCCGGGCCGCTGACGATGCCGCTGCCGCCTGCTCCAGGCGCGCACTTCAGCACGCAGATCGCGGTATGGCGCCGTCGGCCAGCGCCGTAGATGTCGACGACCGGGTCGATGTCGCCAGCACGGCGATTGCGCATGGCATCCGTGATCGCGGGCTGCTCGGCGAACCGCAGCGTGCGCGCGGCCTGCTCGTTCCTCGGCCATTGCCCTTCATTGCCGCGCGCTCGCGTACGGCACCAACACGATGGGACGGGAAGGCTGGAGATCTGCTGGTTGGGGCTGGAGCACTAGCTCGCCGCAATCGGCAAGATCTGTTTTCTGATCAATGATTTGCAGGCGAACGGGTACGGGATTGCGGAGCTGGCGGCAGACCAGATTTATACGCTGAGCGACGGCGATTCACGGCAGGTGGGCAATCGCGCGCTGATTTCGGCGGGAACGGGGCTGGGCGAGGCGTTTCTGGTGTGGGACGGGCGCGACTATGTTCCCTACCCGTCGGAGGGCGGCCACTCGGACTTTGCGCCGCGCAACGAGGACGAGATCGACCTGCTGCGTTTCTTGAGGCAGAAGTACAACGGGCGGATCAGCTTTGAGCGAGTGGTGAGCGGACAGGGGATTACCAATTGTTACGAGTTTCTGCGCGAGGTGCGCGGGCTGGAAGAGCCGGCGTGGCTGGCCGAGCGGATGACCGAGGAGGATCCGAACGCGGCGATCACCGAGGCGGCGCTGAAGGCCAAGAGCGAGATTTGCGAGAAGGCACTGGACATGTTTGTTTCGGCGTACGGGGCCGAGGCCGGCAACCTGGCGCTGAAGATTCTGTCGGTGGGAGGACTGTATGTGGGCGGGGGGATTGCGCCGCGCATTCTGGAGAAGCTGAAGGACGGCACGTTCATGAAGGCGTTCACCGACAAGGGGCGGCTGAGCCAGTTGCTGGTGAACATGCCGGTGCGGGTGATTCTGGAGGGCCGCACGGCGCTGATGGGCGCGGCGGCGTATGCGGAGGCGAGGGCGGCAGAGCTGAGCGGGATTTCGCCGCGGGCGGCGAGCGTGAAGTTCTAGGAGGTAGCATTTAGCTGTTAGCTGTTAGCTGTTAGCCGTTAGCTAAAGCACATTCATGGTAAGGGCGCGGTGCGAGCCGCGCTCTTTTTCTTTGGGACTCTCGCTTTGTGTCGCAAGCGGGCCGGGGATTCCAAGCGGAATCTCCGGCCCAAGTTTTTTGTGGCGGCGGAGCTGACGCTGCTTATCAGATGGGCCGCGGATGCGGATCGTGAGGCAGCGGCGCTGACGAGGTCCTGGCTTCGGCCGGGGCGGCGAAGAGCAGCACAAGGAGGCCGGCGTAGGCAAAGGAGTCGCAGGTCATTCCGACGGTGTGGGTGACGCGAAGAACCATGGGCAGGAACGTCGCTCCGACGAGGCCATAGAGCCCGACGGTGAATGCGTGAGCCAGTCCGAGCGTCAGCCAGAGGCCGCGGCGCGAGCCCTTCCAAAGCGCAATGAAGGGCAGCGACGCGGCGAGGAAGATGACGCTGCGGAAAAGCTGCACTTCAAGGATGGTGTCGAGCGACGGAAGGCGCAGGCCCGCAATGCCCGCGTGGTAGTAGGGGACAACGATGGGCGAGACGCACATCCCGAAGGCGAAGTAGATGACGGGCCAGGCGAGCCAGACGACGGCGACGCGAGGAGTCCATGCGAGCCAACTGCGATGGGGCAGGCCGGCGGGCGGCGCGGCGCTGCCGAAGAGAAGACCAACCGGCGGCTCCGACAAGGATGGCAAGGGCGACGTAGAAGACGGATGCGGAGGCGATGCCGTTATCGAGGAAGTGGGTAAACATTTTGGCCTCGATCATGCCGTTGACCCCGAGGGCAAGAAAAATGAAGCTGCCGAGGGCGACGGCGCGAAGAGGGGCCGAAGCGGCAAGGCCGCGGGCCAGCGGGAATAGTCCGATGACGAGCACGAGGCCGGCGACAAGCTGGGCCAGAAACATCGTTTGAGCGGACGTGCCGCCCGGCATGGGGATCGCGGGCAGATGCAGAAGCCCGCCGATGACGCCACTCAACTAAAAGAGCCGCCACGAAAGCGACCCAACAGATTGCGATGCGAAGAATCGTTCTCATCGTGCTTCCTCCGCGAGCCGGGAGCGAGCACGCCGCGCCCAGGCGAGTTGAGCCTCGAAGCCCTCAATCCCCGATTGAAAGGCGAGGAGGCCGGTGTTCAGGGTCATCGCGGAGCTCATGCGCTCGAGATCCGGTGCGCAGATCCGCAACATAGGTGCCCAGCGCCTGTTCGAACTCTTCGAGAAACCTGAGGGCCGTGGAGCGGGGCGCGTTGCCGTCCATGAGGGCGAAGCGGAGCATGAGCTCGGGCATTCGCCAAATGACGTCTTCGCGGGTGACGGGCAGACCGAGCCGGGCCATGAGCACAGACTCTCCGGTCGCGGTGAGGCGAAAGACCTGGCGGCCGCGCCGGTTCTCCAGGTGGTCGCCGACTCGGAGCTCGGCTGCGATCAATCCCCGGGCTTCAAGCCGCCGCAGCGCCGGGTAGATCGATCCTGGACTGTCGCTGAAATGACGCATCGCCGTGATGGCAAAGGTCTTGCGCAGATCGTAACCGGACTGCGGCTTTTGCTTGACAAGCCCGATGAGGGCCAATTCGAGAGTGGACATCGAGGTCATAGTACGAAACGTACTATAGTATGACGCGTACTATCTGTCAAGGGGCCGGAGAGTCTTTTCGCAAAGAAGGTGCGGGCGGCGTGGAAGTTGGCCGCGCTATTGCCCGTGCTTCATGCGCTCGGCAAGGACTTCGCGGTAGAGGCCACACTGTGGGGCGCGGAGGGGGCTGGAGCTGGTGACGGCCTGACCGTCCTCGGTGAAGATCAGATAGCGGTGCGTGGCATCGAGCTCCGGCCAATGAGGAGGGCCGCTGCCGTTGGGGTCTCCGGTTTTCACGAAGTTGGTCCAGTAGTCCTCTATTAAATCGGCGAGGCGTTTATCGATGTCGCCGAAGTTGCCCGAGATGTTGCCGGAGGTGGGGAAGGAACCGAAGACGTACGGCAGGTCAGCGGAGTGGACGGCGCCTTGCGCTTCCTGGCCGGGGATAGCGTGATCGAGCTCGTACTCGAAGGTTGGATGGTGTGCCGCGGTGTGCCAGAGAGCCTCAGTAGTGATGGGGCAATGGAACTCAGTGTCGGCGTTCCACTGGACGCCGGCCGAGCCGTAGAGCGGATCGGTTGTGCCCTCGCCGCCGCTGGCAAGGCCGTAGAGCGCGAGGGCCTGCGGCGCGAACTTTCCGGCGTAGTCGGTGATGGATTTGCGCAACTGATCGACGGGCTCGGTGCTGCCGAACTCGCGCGAGGTGGTGCCGAGGAGCAGGGGGATGGGAGCTTCTTTGCCTGACTTGAAGACTGCTTCCGGCGAGCGGGGAATGACCCAGCCGTCGACAACGGGTCCGACGAGAGGATCGCCCCAGACGGCCTTTGACGCTTTGGCGATGAGATCCTGCGGAGAAACCTGGCGGAGAAATTCGATTGGATCCTGTCCGGCGGGGACAGCGAATGATGCGGCGAATTGCCGGCCCGCCTGCTCGGCCTGGCCCAGCGGCGCGAGCACGGGATAGAGTGGCGCGCCGCTTTCGGCGATGGCTTTTTGAAAGAGGCCGCGGGCCAGAGGCGAGGCCATCAACATGCCAGTATCTATGGAGCCGGCGGACTGGCCGAAGACGGTGACGTTGTTGGGGTCGCCGCCGAAGCGGGCGATGTTGTCGTGGACCCAGCGCAGGGCAAGGATCTGATCCATGAGGCCGTAGTTGCCGGAGGCACTGTGCGGGGACTCGCGCGTGAGCTCGGGATGAGCGAAGAAGCCGAAGATGCCGAGGCGGTAGTTGATGGTGACGATGAGCACGCCGTGACTAAGGAGTGTGCCGTCGTTATAGAGCGACCCGGAGCCGGAGCCGCCGATGATTGGCGCCGCCGTGGATCCAGAACATGACGGGCAGGGGCTTTGCGGCGGGCCAGGCGGGAGCGATGACGTTGAGATAGAGGCAATCTTCGCTGCTGTGCTCGGCGTCGTAGCGGTTCCACGCGCCGCCGAGAATAGGCTGCGCGCAGGAAGAGCCGAAGGCATTGGCGTCGCGGACGCCGGTCCAGGACTTCTTGGGGACGGGTGCGCGCCAGCGCAGGGGGCCGACCGGCGGCTCGGCGTAGGGAATGCCGAGGAATTGCGCCCCGCCGTTGGTGCGGGCGATGCCGCGAACGAGGCCTGCGGTGGTGCGGACGACGAGGGGGTCAGGTTGCGCGGGGGCGGCGGCGCTTTGCGCGGGCGCGGCGTTGTCCTGCGCTGGGATCCGAAGCGGGTGCGCGAAAAGGACGAGCGCTGCGAAGGCGAGAACGAATTGTGCTGCGGAAGCGCGACGCGAACGGAAGAAAGAAGCTGGACGAAACACTGTGCCCTCCTGTAGGCCAAGCGGCGACAGAGGATTTTATCAGGGATGCGCAGGGATGAGCCGACCTCAAGTATATTCTGAACGAGGCGCGGCGGTTGAGACTGACCGGAGGCGCCCGCAAAGGAGTCCCGCGGCGGCTGGAGGAAGCGGAACGATGATGCGCACCTTGGGTCGATGGGTCCTGGGCTTGGCTGTGCTGTTCGCGGCCATTTCGCTGGTGGCGTTCGTGCTGGATTGGGCGGTCTACAAGCTGCGCGGCTCGCCTCAATCAACGGTGGCCGTGAGCCAGTTCATGGAGGTTCCGCTGAAAGGGCGGAAAGACGGAGTACGACTACCTGGGGACGCTGAATGTCCCGTGCGCCGTCGCGTTGTTTCCGCACGAAAGGAGGATCCCTGCTGGAATCTCAGGCGGAATCCAAACCAGTGGGAGAAGGTCGGGACGCCGGCGTACTGAACGCAATGGGTGGCGCGCCGACCCGCCGGGCTAAGCGCGCGTAAACATGAGTAGGTGATGCGAGTCACGACCTAGAAAAACACATCGCGGCTAGGATCGTAGGGTGTTTCCTCAGATCGCCATGTACAGCCGCACACAAAACGAAAATGGCAGCTACAACTCGCGCTGCCTGGATTGCTTTATGACCATCGCCTCGTGCGTGGAAACGGAAAAAGAGCTGGAACGAGCGCGAGGCACACCATCTGTGCCCGGAAAAGGTGCTGGCGCAATTGCTGGCCGCGGAAAAGGCGGCAGTGGCGCACGCGGCGCGGAATTAGGGCCTAGCGGAGTTCCCCAGGGGCTAAAGCTCTCATTGGAATTGTACCGATTTGGGCGCCCTTCGACTTCGCTCAGGACAGGCTCTAAAGTCATGCCCTGATACAAGACTCTGCCTCGACGAAGTATTTCCTCAATCTGCCAAGTTGTGCCCTGACGTTTTGTGTTCTACAGGAGAAATTGTTCGGGGCGCGGCGGCGGGCGACGCCATGCTCCGAGACAGAGGTTCGCTCGAGCAGTTCTTCGCAGCAAGTTTATTGGCTCTTGTGGATCCGGGGGATGATGCTCTGCTTCTGGTCGCCGCCGGTCTCAAGAAAGACGAAGAGGTTGCCGTCGGGATCCTTGACGAAGACGAGGCCCCCGTTGCGCTGCGCAGTGACGCCCGCGTACTCCAATGCTTCGAAGGCGTGCTTTGCGTTGGGGACGGGGAAGAGGAACTCCGGCTGTGAGCCGGGGCCTGACGGGCGCAGCTCCATGTGCAGATCGGGCGCGCCGGGGGTGGTGAGGCGCACGTTGCCGTTGGCGTCTTCGGCCTCGAAGCCGAGGTCGGCATAGAACTCCTTCATCGCGGCGCCTTCTCTTACGGGCAGATCGATTCCCATCAACTCAGTGGAGACGCGGCCTGCGCCGAGGTGCTGGCCGATGTCGAGGGTGTGGCGCGAGCCGGGCATGTACTGGGTGAACTCGGTGACGCGGCCCTCGGGGTCGTTGAAGGAAGAGATGAGATTTCCGGCAGCGGCCTTGCGGACGGGCGAGGGGTTGAGGCCTTCAGAGACGTAGTACTGCTGCAGCGCGTTCAGATCGCCGGCCTCGAAGCAGACGTGCATCCAGCCGAGGGGCTGCGAGGGATCGGTTTGCGGATAAAGCTCGATGAACTGGCGGTCGTTGACCTTGATGAAGACCTCAGTGGTTTTGCCGGCGTAGGTGATGGTAAAGGCCTCTTCGTAGCCGAGCTTGCCGAGGAAGGCGATCTCGCGATCGAGGTCGCTGACGCGAAAGGCGATGTGCGCGATGCCGGTGATAGCTTCATTCGGCGGGGGTGGTTGCGCGATCGAAGCTGCAGAGCAGGCGAGGGCGAGCGCGAGGGTGAGAGCAGTTTTCCAGTTCGTATGCGGCATTTCCTGCACCCTGCAAGGTGGCTTTTTCTTGAGGAAAAAGCCACTCAGCAATTGCGGCTTCGCCTTAGAGCAACTGGAAAACTGCTGTAGGAGCCAACGCAATTTCGTTGTCATTCTCAAAAGAACCTCCAAAGCCCGATGGGGGCGGGACCAGGCAATCAAGGGAAGCAGTGGCAAAGAATAGGATTACCGGTTAAGCCAGCCGCCGTCCACTACGAGAATGTGGCCGTGGACGTAGTCGCTGGCCGCGGAGGCGAGAAAGACGGCAGCGCCGGCGAGGTCTTCAGGCTGGCCCCAGCGGCCGGCGGGAATGCGCTCCAGAATTTGGCGGGAGCGCTCGGGGTTATTGCGCAGCGCCTCGGTGTTGTCGGTGTCCATGTAGCCGGGCGCGATGGCGTTGACGTTGATGCCTTTCGGAGCCCACTCGTTGGCGAAGGCCTTGGTAAGCTGGCCGACACCGCCCTTGGCTGCCGCGTAAGAGGGCACGAGAATTCCGCCCTGAAAGGTAAGCAGCGAGGCGATGTTGATGATCTTGCCCGAACCGCGCGCAAGCATGTGGCGGCCCGCGTGTTGCGTGAGGCGAAAGACGCTGGTGAGATCGACGTCGATGATCGCCTTCCAGTCTTCTTCGGAGTGATCGACAGCGGGCGAGCGGCGAATGATGCCCGCGTTGTTGACGAGAATATCGATGGAGCCAAAGTACTGAACGGTTTCTTCGACCAGGCACGCGCAAACGTCCGGATCGGCAACGTCGCCAACGAGCGCGATGGAGCGGACGCCGAGGGCGAGCAGCTTCCGCTGCGTGGCTTTGGGAGCAGAACTGGAACCATGGACGGCGACGTTGGCGCCTGCCTCGGCGAATGCGACAGCGATGGCTGCGCCCAATCCGCGGGATGAGCCCGTGACCAGGGCGGATTTTCCTTCGAGATTGAAGCGATCGAGTATCAGAAGAACTGAACCCTTTCCGGCTTGTGCCACGCTGCAACTCTTCCTGTCTTTATTATGTGCGAGCGGAGCGCGGTAGGGGAGCCGGAGTGAAGCCGCGCTGAATGGCCATGAGGCCCGCGCGCAGGAAGCCGAGGGTGTGCGCCATGCCCGCGTGCCACGGTGCGGAGCAGGTCATCTGCGGGGCGTGGTCGGGAATGATAACGCCATCGAATCCGTTCCTGTCGAGGATATATAGAATGCGCAGCATGTCGACGTCACCGTCGTCGATGAAGGTTTCGTGATAGTGCGGGGCCTTGCCGGCGATGTTGCGGAAGTGGACGTAGGCGATGCGATGCTGGCTGCTGTACCGATCCACGGTCTCGTAGATGTCGCCCTCGGTCATCTCGGCGAGCGTGCCCAGGCAGAATTCGAGCATGTTTGAGGGGCTGGGAGAAATGTCGATGAGGCGCTGGTACATGGCCTGCTGATAGACGAGGCGCGGCTGGCGGCGCATGGTGGGCGTGGGCGGATCGTCAGGGTGCGCGGCGAGGCGGACGCCGGCTTTTTCGGCAACTGGAAGAGCTTCCTCAAGGAATCGCTGGAGGCGGCGCCAAAGCTCATCGTGGGTAATGGTGGGCAGCGTGCCCGGCGGCGCGTTGGGGTCGACGATCATGTTCCAGACGACGCCGTTGGGGATAGGCGTGTCGACGGGGCCGTCCATGCCGACGGACTCCGCGCCGCAGCGCGCGAAGGGGCCGCTGGTGCGGCCGGCAACTCCGGCGATGGAGAAGTTGTAGCCGAAGGTGGGAATGCCGGCTTCGCCCACGGCGCGAATGATGGCGAGCACATTCTGCATGTGCCGGGCGCGTTTGGGGCCGTCAAGAAGAATGTCGTACCAGTGAGCGGGGTCGAAGTTCTCGATGCCCTCAAGTTTGAGGCCAGCAGCCTCGACCTGCTTGCGCAGCGCGATGAGCTCGGCTGCGGTCCAAAGGCGGTTGGGATCGCCGGCCAGGCCCCAGGGCTTGTCTTTGCCGCCAGTGGGCTGGTTGTTCGATGGATTGGCCTCGCCCTGACGGAAGTAGTCGACGAGGTGCACGATGACGTGCGTACAGCCGGCCTGAACGGCGAATGCGTAATATTCGTCGTTGAGCATGTGCCGGTAGAGACCTAGGCCGAGCTTCATTTTCTCCCTGAGACAGTGTAGCGGAGGCGACGAAGAAGAGCGTTTTCGATCCACTTGTTCACATCGCCAGCATCGTGCAAGGTGGCAATTATTTCCACCCCACAGGCGAAGGCCTGCCTGTGGGGGCCCAGGTGAAGGAAATTGTCACTCGACATCCCGCATTCTTTTAAGAGCAGAATCGAAAACGCTGTAGCGCGGCGAAAGACCGGCGAAAAGACGGGGAAACCCGGGAAAAAGAGTAGCGAAATTAGTGCAATGGATGCTTGCCAGAGATTCATTGCTCATGTAATCTCGGATACCTGCCGTCGTTCTCCCCTCGCCGGTGCGTCTACCCGGGACTTCCCTGTTTGCGTTCCGGATGGACAATCAGGCTGCGCGCCAAAAGCGCGCAGTGCCTGGCAGCGCCCATGACGACGTGAAGAGATGCACGAGGATTGATCAGCAAGCCTGCCTCCCCCGTAGGCTGAACGATGCCATCGTGTGGGAGGGTTTTGTGTACGAAGCGCAAGAACGAATTCTGGCGCCGGGAACGGGGGTCAGCCAACACATTCATCTGCTTGGCGCGCGCACGACGCTGCTACGGAACAACCGGGTCCTGATTTTTCTCACCTTTCTGGGCAGCATCGCCGCGCTGCTCATCTCGCTGGGCATGGTGTTTGTGTCCCTGACGAACCTATTCCCGTTGAGCGCGATGAATCTGGACAGGTTCGTGCCGGCGCGTTGTGGCTACTGGGCGCGTGGCTGATGGCCATGTCGCAGGTCTTCCTGTGGCGGCAGGGGAACCTGATGGCTCATTGCTCGGTTCTGCTCGACAGCTATGGGGCGCACTTCAAACTCGGCAACACCGGGGAAGCAAAAGAGGTGTTCATGCCGTGGAATGGAATCGAGGCCGTGCAGTACAAGCGGATTCCGAATGCGCAAAAGGTTACTGTTCTGGGCACAGACACCAGCACGGTGATCTTCACGTCTTACGCCTTCTACCGGCCCAAGAAAGTGGCGCGCTTGATCGCGGAGCGCGCGGGGCTGCCGTTGATGAGGGGCTGAGACGTAAACCCAGGCCGCGGCCAGCATCAATTTGACCTACGCAAATGAGCGTATGCGCCTGACGTTGCCGCAGACGGCGCCCTTATTGCGCGCGGCGTTCAGCGAGAAGCGCCTTCACACCGATCTCGATCTTCCTCATTCTGGTCTCGCCCTGGAACTGCGCGCGCACTACGCCATCCCTGTCGATGAGGAACGTCAACGGCAGTCCCAGGACACCGCCATATTGCTTGGCGAGACGTTCATCGCCCAGGGCTGCCGGGTAGTTCAACTTGAGCCGCTGCACGAGGCGTCGCGCAGGCGCGGCGTCGTCATCCATTGAGACGGCGATGACGGCAAATCCCTGAGGCCCGTACTGCCGCTGCCATGCAGCGAAGATGGGCAATTCCAACTGGCACGGCGCGCACCACGTGGCCCAGAAGTTGAGCAAGACAACCTTGCCGCGCAAGGCGGCGAGGTCCACCGTGCGCCCGTCGAGGTCATTGATCGCGAACTCGGGCGCTCGCTTGTTGAGCGGGCTCTCGGCCGCGGGCGCGCCAGAGGCGGCCAGCGACGCGGAGATGAAACCGGCGATCAGCGCGCGGCGCAGGACGCGGCCCAGCGGGCACGGCGAGGAGACCAGCTTAACGTCCGCCTTCAACGGGAAACCCTTTGCTGACCCAATCGTTGCCGAAGTTTTCGGCAAGATAGAGGACCTTTACATGCGTGAATCCCATACCGCGGAGCAGGCTGTAGGCCGGGCCGACGTTGGGGCAGCGATTCCAGGGGCAGCAGCCGCAGTAGAGGACGATGAAGGTTCCACGAGGCAGCGACGCAACGCGGCCGCGCAACTGCTGCGACGCCTTCAGCCTGCGAGCCGGCGCCCGCGTACTCCGCGCCGGGAATATGCGCCTGGGCAAACATCATGCGCGAGCCCACCTGCAGGATCAGCGGCTTTTCCGCGCCGCGCGTGTGCAGCAGGCGGTTGAGCTCGTCGGCCTGGATGAGCTGTGCCGTGGGGATGGTGAACGCGCTTGCCGGCGGCGGCGCCGCCCATTGGCCCGCAGCCAAGGCGCGCTGCTGAACGAAGCAGAACAAACCGAAAGCGGCCATGGTGACCGCTATTTTGCGTATGAGACCGGATGACATGTGGGATTCTCCGCATCCAGTGTAATGCGGGCGCGCTCATGGTTGGCGGCTGCAGCCTATGGGGGTGACGGGCAAAAACGGCGCACAAATTGAAAACGCCAGAGACCGAAGCCTCTGGCGTTTCAATCTTGATGATCGCGTAGTACAACCGGCTGTCGCGTCCTCCGGCTCCCCCAGCGGCGAACCTGCAGCTTTCGCTGCCGCTCCTTCCTCTGGCTGCGCCGGCACTGAACCTTCGGCTTGCGCCAACTGCCCGCACTCCGGCTCGACCGGAGGCCGACTTCCCCGGCTCGGATCGGTGTGGCTTCGCTCAGCTCGACCGGTGGCGAACCTCCGACTCGCATCGGGTGTTCCGCGCTTCCGATCGACCGATGGCGATCCATCCGGCTTGCGCCGAACGACCCCTCCACCGGCTAGGCCGGCGATCAACTGCCGACTCACACCGGATTCTGATCCTTCAGCTCGGCTGGTTGAACAACCTCCGGCTTTCACCGGCTGTTGTTGCAGCTTCCAGCTTGCGCCGGCCGCTGCTGCAACCTCCAGCTTGCGCTGGCTGTTGCCCCCTTTGCCAAACCGGCGGCGAACCTCCGACTCGCATCGGCTGTTTCACCCTCCGGCTTCACCGGTTTCGATTCGCCCGGCTTGCGCCTGACGTTTCTACCTCCGGCTGGGCCTTTGATGCGCCCCTAACTTCAACCGAACCTTGCATCGCCGGCTGAGCCGTCGATGAGTATTCGATTTCCGCCGGTTCGCGCACCTTCCGGATCTGCCAGCTAAACAACTTCCGACTTGCGTCGGCTTTTGTAATCTCTGGCGCGGCCAGCGATCCCTCTTGGGCTTTCGCCCCAGGTTTCACCCTCTGGCTGGGCTGGCGGCGATTTTCCGATTCTCATCGGCTTTTCGTTCCGCCAACCGTTCCGGCAACCAACTCCCGATGCCCTACAGGGTCATCAGTTGAAGTGACAGTACGTCCGCTGAATCTGTGGATGCAAGTGCAAAAGTCAAGTAAATCTGTGGATTTCACCAAGGTTGGTGCAGATGGGCTCTTTTCCAGCAGAAGGAAGCGGTTTCTTCTCAAGCTCGCAGTTTTTTGGGGCGCCCGGAAGCGCAGCGGAGTGGCCCGCACGCCGCCGATGCCATGCGCGGCAACGGCGGGTTGCTGCGAGAGCGCATGGTGTGGAGTGGTGCGGCCCGTCTCGAACTCGGCCATAGCGGAATCGTAGCATGAGGCTGGGGCGAGTTTGCGGCGGGGCGGGCAATGGGTCGCAGCCTGGCGGGGCCAGAATGGGGTACCCGGCCCCGCATGCCCGGCAGATGCGGCGCCCCGAGCGCGCTCCGCTCGGGATGACACGGGTTTAGGTGGAGATTGGAGCAATTGTTGGTGTGGATCGATGCTTCGCGAAAAGCAGATCCCCGTTCGACTCAGGTCACTTGTTCGGGCTGTGATGCTTCTTGCGATGCGGGTCCTTCGGGTCCGCTTGCTCCATGATCGCGTTGCGATCACGGGGCCCCAAGCGCGCTCCGCTCACGATGACATTCGCAAGGAGGGGGATTACCTGGGCCAAATGGACCGGGCCTAAGGCGATGTCCCACGAGCCGGGAGGGCAAAGACAATTTTGTGTAGCGCGTGTCGCGAGTGTGGTGGTTTTCCCATGTCTCAGAATCGAGACCTGGGGCACCTGTACATTCAGCCGCTCATCGCGGATTGGGCTTCTGGCTGTATCTCCAAAGTGGATACGGCAGCCCGGCCAGGCGATTGATGACGATGGCCTGTGCGACGAGGAGAAAGACCGCCGCTTCAATAATGACCAACGCTTTGGGCTTGAAGATGATGCCCAGCGAAACGATGAGCGTTGTGGCGCCGGCGGGAGGATGATCGGCGCGCAAAAGGACCATGAGGGCGCCTGTGGCCGAGAGCGACAGCGCGGCGGCAAGAATCCTTGGCCAGTACACGCCGGGATGCACGCCAAAGGGCAGGTTGGCGGCGCCGGTAAGGGACGTACGCGGCATAGCCGCAGACGAGGCCGATGGCGTGGCCCAGGATGGTGTTGCGCGGGCAGGAGTTCTCCGCCAGTGGAGCGATGAATAGAAGATAGGCCGTGGGGCCGAGCGACGGAAAGACGAACGGGCTACCGGTGACGACGGCCAGCAGCGCCAGCAGGGCGATGGTGAGGAAGCCGTTGACGGAGACATAGATCGCCCAGACCAGGCGGGGCGGAAAATGGTCCAGCAGCCACGCCAGCCGCAAGCGGCCGAGCAGCACCGCAACGTGCTCAGGTCCTGCCCCGCTGACATTGGTCATGCGATCTTGCAAGGTGCGTCCTTAAGTTCCTCAGATGTTCGGCAGAAGGTCGAAGTACTCATCGTCCTCGTTCTTTCCGCCTTCTCCTGCGCCGAGCTTCTTTTCCGATTCGACAAACTCGATGCGCTCGATCCACTTGACCATCTTGTAGCCGAGCTGATTTTCGACGCGCAGCCGCAAGGGCGCGCCGTAGACCTCGGGTAGCGGCTGGCCGTTCATCTCGGAAGCGAGCAGGCATTGCGGCTTGAGCACGTTCTCAAGGCTCTGGGTATCGTAGTAGGGCCCTCCGTAGAGCGCCTCGCCAAAGGAGAAGAAGGCGACGGTGTGCGCTTCCGGCCTGGGGCGAACGAGCTCGATCAGCGTCTTCATGGGGATGCCGCCCCACTTGGCAATGCCGCTCCAGCCCTGGATGCAATGATGCATGGCGATGTGCTCCAACTCGCCCAGATTGCGCAGGTCGGCCAGCGAAAGCTCGACGGGATTCTCGACCAGGCCGCCGACTTTCAGCTTGAAATCGCGGAAGTGGTCCTCGGCCAGGTGCTTCCAGTCGTCGCGCACGGGCAGCTTGCCATTCGGCCACATGTAGGGCGAGATGTCCTTTTCCGAATACGTCTGCTGCGGCATGAGCCGGTTCAGGGTGAGCAGTTGCATGGGATAGGTGACGAATTTGAGCGCATGTTGCAGCGCGCGCGGCTGAAACCAGGAGAGATAGTGCGCGGCGATCCAGCAAAGAACCACGACGCCAATGCCCACGAAGCCCAGCCAGACGCCCAGCCGGCCCGCGTCGTTGGTTCCCAGCACGATGTGGTTCATGTTGCGCGCGAATCCGGTCATCACGACCAGCGTGATGTGCACGACGAGAAACGCGAGAAAGCTGAGCATGGTGAGGAAGTGAATGGAGCGCGCCGATTGCCGGCCGCCGAATAGCTTCGCGTACCAGGTGAAGTGATTCACCACCGCGGGCGACATGGCGATGCCGGTAAGAATGGCCAGCGGGCCAAAGACGAAGACGACGGTGAAGTAGGCGATCTGCTGCAAGGCGTTGTAGCCGTAAAAGCCGTTGGGCTCGGCAGGCAGATGAAAGGTGGCGTAGTGGACCCAGGTGTTCCACGCCTGCAAGACGACCGTGGGCGAGGCGGGCACCAGGCGCTTCCACTGGTCGGTGGTGAAGAGCATGGCGACGAAGTACACGCCGCAGAGGATGAAGCCGTGCACATTGATGAAATGCCAGACGCGCGCAACGCCGATGGTATGCCGGTAGCCGGGAGTGCCAATGAGCGGAGTGAGGTAGCGGGCGTCGTCCTTCGCCGTCCACAGGCGGTCGCGCGGAACCTTCATGGGCGTGAAGCGGATCCACTCGCTGTTCGGCGTGCAATCGTCGTTGAAATAGAGCCGGGGATGATCGGCGAGGATGGAAAGGCCGCTGCGGATGAGCATGGTGACGAAGAGGAAGTTGAAGAAGTGGCAGTAGCGGACCCAGAGCGGGAAGCCGTGCGGCCCGGCGAAGTCGCTGGGATAGACGAGCGGGACGGGCGGAATATGCGGCAGGCCGGCCACGGCCATCTCAATCCACGCCGCGGCCACCAGCGACGCGATCACAGCGGCAGTTCCGATCAGAATCGAAGGACGAATCCAGAGGCGGTGACGGCGATCCGCGGGATAGTGCACCGCCCCATGCTCAGCATCGAATGTAATCATGACCCCCGGCCTCCCATGCGGCTGGGAAATTTCCGCACGGCGGGCTGACAGTATCGTTATACCGCTTCGGGGAAAATTGCGTCCCAGATTTGCGGAGCGGGTGCGCGCCTGGCGCGGGCTGGGGCTGTGAATGCGCACCGCCGCAGCAGAGGCAGGGTGTGAGGCGCGCCCCTTGCCGGGCGCGGCAGGAAACTTGGGTTGAGCCTTAGCTCACCACCATGCCTTTGGCCAGCATCTGCCTTGATGCCGCGCAGCGCCTGGCGGGTGCGTTCTTCGTTTTCGATCAGGGCGAAGCGGACGTGGTTGTCGCCGTAGTCGCCGAAGCCGATGCCGGGGGAGACGGCCGTTTTGGCTTCGGTCAGCAGCAGCTTGGAGAACTCAAGCGAGCTGAGGTCGCGGTAAGGCTCGGGGATCTGCGCCCAGACGAACATGGTGGCCTTGGGCTTAGGGCGACGCTGCCAGCCGAGCTTGTTGAGGCCTTCGACGAGGACGTCGCGGCGGCGGCGGTAGTTCTCGCAGATTTCGGCGACGCACTCCTGCGGGCCTTCAAGAGCGGCGATGGAGGCGACCTGGATGGGCGTGAAGGTGCCGTAGTCGAAGTAGCTCTTGAGGCGGGCGAGGGCGGCGACCAGGCGCTGATTGCCGACCATGAAGCCGACGCGCCAGCCGGGCATGTTGTAGCTCTTCGAGAGCGTGAAGAACTCGACGGCGACATCTTTGGCGCCGGGAACCTGGAGGACGCTGGGCGGCTTGTAGCCGTCGAAGGCGATGTCGGCGTAGGCGAGGTCCTGGATGAGATAGAAGCCGTGCTCGCGGGCCAGCTCGACGAGGCGCGCGAGGAAGGGCAGGTCGACGCACTCGGTGGTGGGGTTCGAGGGGAAGTTGACGATGAGGGCCTTGGGGCGCGGCGTCATGCGCGGGATGAGGTCCTCAAGCTGCGCAAGAAACTGTTCCTGGTCGTGGACGGGGACGCTGACGATGTGCGCGCCGGCGATGACCGGGCCGTAGATATGGATGGGGTAGCTGGGGTTGGGGACGAGCACGGTGTCGCGCGAGTCGAGGATGGCGAGACAGAGGTGGGCGATGCCCTCCTTGGAGCCGATGGTGACGATGGCCTCGGAGTCGGGGTCGAGATCGACGTTGTAGCGGGTCTTGTACCAGTTGCAGATGGCCTTGCGCAGGCGCGGCAGGCCGCGGGAGACGGAGTAGCGATGCGTGGGGGGCTTGAGGACCGCCTCAACGAGCTTGTCGACGATGTGCTTGGGCGTGGCGCCGTCGGGGTTGCCCATGCCGAAGTCGATGATGTCTTCGCCACGGCGGCGGGCGGCGGACTTCATCTCGCCGGTGATGTTGAAGACGTAGGCGGGGAGACGCTGAATGCGGGAGAACTCTTCCATGATGACTCCAGTGTAAGGGCAGCGGTGTTAGCGGTGTTAGCGGAGCTAGCGAGGCTGGCGGCCGCGGAAACGAGAGACCCTGATCGTGGACTGACAACTGACCACTGAAAACTGACTGAATTTTGGGATGAGGTGGGGCGAGAGTCTAGGCGGCGCGAGCCGCCGCAGCCGCGGCCGCGTGTGCGGCGACGGTGAGGGCGCGGCGATGAGCGAGGTGCTGCATGGGTCTGATTATAGCGGAAGGGCGAAAAGGCGGCGGAGTTAGCGGAGCTAGCGGGGTTGGCGGAGCCAGGCAGCCATAAGCTATCAGCTTTCAGCGTGAAATGCTCCGCGTGGGAACCAACAGGCAGCGGCCGAAGTGACGGGAGTGCTCAAGGGGCTGCGTTGAGGGTGGCTTCAGCGTGCGCGAGAACGACGGCAGAGTGCGCGGCGGCCTGATCGTAGTCGCGGACAAATTGTTGCGGCTCGGTTGCCTGATAAGACGCGAGGTTATGGGCCCAACGGTAGCCGATGGGCTGGTAGATGAGTTCAGCAGCAATGTGCAAGGGGCTGGCGGGGCCACTCACGGAGACGGCGTAGTGCGTGGTGCTGGAGCCGGCGGTGAAGTCAGGATCGGCCGCGGCATCGCCCTTGACGGCGATGTCGGGCGGGGCAGTGGATTTGTCGAAGCCGGCGGGGAGGATGCGGTTGTCCTTGAGGTACTGCGTGGCGGAGAGGAGGCCGGTGGTGACGCGGCCCTGGCTGTCACCGAGGATGGGCTCGAAGATCTGAACCTGATCGGGCTGGGTGATGCGAGTGTAGTGCGGCGAAAAGCGCGTGGGGTCAGAGTCGTTGGCGTTGCCGGCGATGGAGCCGTCGGGGTTGAGCTTGCCGGACTCGAAGACGACGCGGCTGTCGGCGGCGGTGACCACGACATGGAGCCAGGCGCGGCGCGAGGGGTAGGCCGTGGGCAGCTTGTGGCCGGTGAGATTTTCAACGCGCACGGCGAAGGAAAGATCGCTGCCGGAAAGGCTTGCGGGGCCGAGAGTGACGCGTGCGGACTGCGACTGAAGGAGCGACGTGATGCGCGCGGAGGCAGCGGCAAGATCGGAGGGTTGCGCGGCGACGGCGAGATCTTCGCGATGCGCACCGAGCATGCCTTCGAGAAGAAAATTGGCGCCGGTGAAGGTGTGGAGGCGGACGCCCTCGCGCGGCTTGCCCAGGAGAGATGCAACGGCCACCGGCTCGCTGACCGCGGGCATGTGGCACTGCTGGCAGGTCTGCTTGCCGCGGTAGTCGCTGTGCTGCCACTCGAGGTAGGGCATCTGCTCAGGAAGCTGGCCAATTGCTTTGCCATCGGGGCCACGAGTGGTGGTGTAGAGAGTGTGACAACTGCCGCACAGGCCGGCATCGCGGATATGGTCGGACTGCGCGAGTGTGTAACCGGCGGCCATGACGTGCACCTTGGTGATGTTGTCGGAGTCCGGGGCGAAGGGACCGAAGAGGGGACGGGGCTCGGTTCCGTGAGCGGCAACGCCGAAGTTGCCGCTATAGGTTGCGGGCGTGCCGAGGCCGGCGGCCTGGATCTGATGGCAGACGGTGCAGGAGACGCCTTCGGCAGCGGCGGCGTCAGCGTGGTTGGCGCTGAGCGGCAGCCGCGAGAAGACCGCCGTTTCGCGATTCTGGGCTTTGTCCTGCTGGTATTGCAGAGGCATGTGGCAACTGGCGCATTCGGACTGGATGGCGGCGCTCAATTCGGGATGGTCGATGGCTTCGCGGCGCACACTGCCCTGCCAGTAGGGATCACGCGCGGAGTTGGCCATGATGCTCGCGCTCCAATCGAGGCCGATGGAGACATCTTCGCCTTTGGAGGTCCTGAGCTTGTTGTGGCAGTTGGCGCAGCGCGCGGAGGTGCGGAAGTCGCCGGCGGGATTCTGCGAGGCGGTGGTTTGCGCGCGAGAAGCCGATGGCAGCGCGAGGAGGGCGAGGGCGACTACCAGACTCACCGCGAAAAGAGCTTTCTTCATCGCTTTCTCCAACGTGATTCATGATAAACCGGCGCGGAATAGGTAGAGTTAACGGCGGTTTTCGACGCGCGGGTGCACGGCTTCCGCGAAACTGTTCACATTTGTACAGTTTTTCACCCTTTCGGTGGGACAATTGATGCAGGACTAGTTCGCCGCACCGAGCGAGGCCGCATTGCTCCCATCGGGGGAAGCACGGCTTGAATCCGTCGATCGCGCTCGCGCAGCCACTCTTCCTGCTGATTCTGCTGAGAGATGGCCGATGAATGCGCTGCTGATCTATCCGGAGTTTCCTGAAACATTTTGGAGCTTCAAACACGCGCTCAAGTTTTTGGGCAAGCGGGCGGCGCAGCCTCCGCTGGGCCTGATGACGGTGGCGGCGCTGCTGCCGGGCGCGTGGAAAAAGCGGCTGGTAGATACGAACGTGGAGCGGTTGCGCGAGCGCGACCTGAAGTGGGCCGACGTGGCCTTCGTGAGCGGGATGCACATCCAGCTCGAGTCGCTGGTGGAGATTGTGGAGCGATGCCACGCGCGCGGGCTGCGCACCGTGGTGGGCGGGCCGATTGCGAGCAGCGTGCCGGCGGCGAAGCTGAAGGCGGACCACGTGGTGATCGGCGAGGCGGAGAGCCTGATTGGCGATCTGGCGCGGGAGCTGGAGGCGGGAACGGCCCATCGCGTGTATCAAGCCGCCGAACGGCCGGAGATGGCGGCGAGCCCGCTGCCCGACCTGAGCCTCATCAAAATGAAGCGCTACTCGACGATGACGGTGCAGTACTCGCGCGGCTGCCCGTTCAACTGCGAGTTCTGCGACATCATTGCGATTTATGGCCGGAGGCCGCGCACCAAGGCCGTGGCGCAGGTGCTGGCGGAGTTGGACCAATTGCTCGCGGCGGGCTGGCGCGAGTCCGTGTTTATTGTGGACGACAACTTCATCGGCAACAAAAATCGGGCGAAGGAGCTGCTGCGCGCGATGGTGGAGTGGCGCATGCGGACCGGCGCGCGATTCGACTTCATCACCGAAGCCTCACTGAACCTGGCCGACGATACGGAGCTGATGCAACTGATGAAGGATGCGGGATTCAGATCGGTGTTTCTTGGGGTAGAGACGCCGGATGAGTCGGGGCTGATCGCGAGCAACAAGCTGCAGAACACGCGGAGGAGTTTGCTGGAGAGCGTGGCCACGATCCAGAGCTACGGGATGCAGGTGATGGGCGGGTTCATCCTGGGCTTCGACACCGACAAGGAAGACATTTTCGACCGCATGGTGGAGTTCATCCAGAAGAGCGGGATACCGATTGCAATGGTGGGGCTGCTGCAGGCGATGCCGGGGACACAACTGTTCCACCGGCTGCGCCGCGAGGGCAGGATTGTGGACACGGGCGGAGGCAACAACACGTTTTGCGACCGGCTGAACTTTCTGCCGCGTATGGACTCGGCAAAGCTGGTGGAGGGCTACCGCGAGGTGCTGAAGAAGATCTACAACTGCGAGGCCTACTACGAGCGAGTGAAGCTCTACCTGAACCGCGCGCACCCCAAGCCGGCGAAGCGGGTGGCGGGTGAGCGGGGGACGAAGCAGCCGCAGGAGAAGTCGCAGCCGTGGATGACGCGTAACAACCTGCGCGCATTGGTGAACTCAATTGTGCGGCAGGGGGTCTTCGGGCGGCACCAGTGGAGCTACTGGAAGTTTCTGGCGGAGGCGGCGACCAAGTACCGGCGGTGCTTTGGTGCGGCCATGACGCTGGCGGTAATGGGACATCACTTCCAGGTGATGACGCGGAAGCTCGTGAAGGCGATGGACAAAGCGACGAAGGCGGCGCGGGCGGGGTCGGCGGAGATCGCAGAAGTATTACCGGAGCGAGAGGGCAGCGATTAAAGGGTGCCTGCGGCGCTGGTCCCCAATGCTCCCAGCCCCGAAATTTATACTTATTGGGACATGCAAGCATTCCTGCCCCAAAAGTTTCTACCTGTTGCCGAACAGATGGACCTGCTCCAGAAGGGCGCAGCGGAGATCATCCGCGTGGCCGACCTGCGGGAGCGCCTGGAAGAAAGCCGCAAGACCGGACGGCCGCTGCGCGTGAAGGCGGGGTTCGACCCGACGGCACCCGACCTGCACCTGGGCCACACCGTGCTGATGCGCAAGCTGCGGCACTTTCAGCAGCTGGGGCACACGGTGATTTTTCTGGTGGGCGATTTTACGTCGCTGATCGGCGATCCGACGGGGCGCAATGTGACGCGCAAGCCGCTGACGCGTGCCGAGATCGACGCAAACGCCGAGACGTATAAGCAGCAGGTGTTCCGGATTCTCGACGAGAAGGCGACCGAGGTGCGCTACAACTCCGAGTGGCTGGGCAAGCTCGGGTATGAGGAGACGGTCCGGCTGACGGCGCACTTTACGGTGAGCCAGATGCTGGAGCGCGACGAGTTTCACAAGCGGTTCCAGGAGGAACGGCCGATCAGTTTGCACGAGCTGCTGTATCCGGTGATGCAGGGGTACGACTCGGTTGCACTCCAGTGCGATGTGGAGCTGGGCGGGACGGACCAGAAATTCAATCTGCTGTGCGGGCGCGAGCTGCAGCGCCACTACGGGCAGAAGCCGCAGATCGTGCTGATGACGCCGATTCTCGAGGGGCTGGACGGCGTGCAGAAGATGAGCAAGTCTCTCAATAACGCGATCGGGATCAACGAGCCGGCGAGCGAGATGTACGGGAAATTGATGAGCATCTCGGACGAGCTGATGTGGAAGTACTGGGTGCTGCTGACAGACCTCAGGCAGTCAGAGATAGACGCGATGAGGGCGGACGTGGCCGCGGGAAAGCTGCATCCGATGGAGACCAAGAAAAAATTGGCGCGGGCGATTACCGCGGGGTTCCACGGCGAGGCGGCGGCCGAGAGCGCAGACGAGAACTGGGCGAGTCAGTTTCAGCAGAAATCGATTAGCGCAGGTGCCGCTCAGTTTTCCCTGTCCCCGGCCGAACACCATGAGTTTTGGATGTCCGAAGCCTTGCCCACCGGACTAAGCGGAGTGGGGGGATCTGTTTCGCTGATCAAAGTTCCAGCTCTGCTGACGTACTGCGGGCTTGCGGGCTCTAACTCCGAGGCGCAAAGGAAGCTAAAAGAGGGTGCCGTAAAGATCAATGGAGGGGTATGGACGAAGCCCACGTTGCCATTGGAGAATCAGGGTCTCCAGAGAATCGACGGTCTCTTGAAGTGGCGACTCGAGATTCAGCTGGGGCGCAAACAGGCTGTCGTGGTTCTTGGATAAACTCGATTTCGGGGGGTGCGATATGTCCCTGAGCTTGAGAGGCGACGAGGAAGTTGAAAAGGAAGTCAAACATGTTTGAAACATCGCCCAGGTAGAGGCGGCAGCGATATTTGCTGTTTTTGTTGTATTGGTAGGAATAATTGATTGGGCGCAGGGCGATTCGCTAAAAGCATACGGACAAGAGATTGCTGGTTTCTTCCTCCTCGTGTTCGTTGTATGGGTCGCCTATGCCTACTATTCGGAATTTTCCCTCCGCACCAAGAGAATCAATAGTAGGGTCGCTTCAATCGAGGCGAGACTTGCAGAATTTCAGTCAAGTCTGGAGGGGCGACTAGCAGCTATTGAGGAACGGCTCCCTCGCGAACTTGATGATTCTAATAGTGGTACCAGATCGCCTGGGCTGAACGAGGGGCTTAAACGCTTGGATCGGGTCGAGAAGGAAGTGCTCGGTCGCCCCTAATTCTGATTCTGCGGGTTCTCTAGACTTACCGTCGGTTCGACGCTAGGGTTAGTTCGGTCTCAAAGGAGAGACCGAGCATGAACCCCTTACAGCAGCTAATTGACGCATATGGAAAACCTCTCTCCGAGGTCGCAGGCCACGATTTCGAAATAATCAACAAGTATGATGGCCACCAATTGCCGTATAGGTGGGAAGTCAGGACGAAAGTTGAGCCCATACGTTTCGTCACAACCATTCGACTGACTAAGAACGACATTCTTCGTATGAATGGTTTGCGTGAGGCGGAGAGACTGAAGTATCTGCGCGGAAAATTCGGGCATTTGTTCAAGTCGCGCTGAGTGGTCGCGTACCGCGGATTTCCTTAGCCATGCAGCGCAAACGCGCGTGCGGAGTCGAGGAGTTTGGCGACGGATTCTTTCGAGCAGGATTCGGTGTAGATGCGCAGGAGGGGCTCGGTGCCGCTGGCGCGGAGAAGCAGCCAGGTTTCGGCGGCCTTGGGTTTGCTGGTGGCTTCGGGGTTGTCGAGGTAGAACTTGACGCCGTCGAGATTCTCCTGGCAGTAGATGGGCATGCCGGCGAAGACGGGATCGCCGGGCTTGAGGGCGCGCGCGCGGGCGATGGCGGCGTCCCTTTGCACTTCGGGGACGTGCAGATCGATGCGGCCGAACTGGTGCTCGCCGTACTCGGCCTGGAGTTCGGCGACAAGCTGGCCGAGGGTCTTGCCCTCCTGCGCCATGACGTTTGCGAGAAGCAGACAGTTGAGCAGGCCGTCGCGCTCGGGCAGGTGGCGCTGGAAGCCGATGCCGCCCGACTCCTCGCCGCCCATGACGATTTCGCGCTCGAGCATGAGGTCGACGACATACTTGAAGCCGATGCCGTGCTCGATGAGCTCGCGGCCGTATTTCCGGGCGATGCGGTCGAGCATCTTGGTGGTGTTGAAGGCGCGGGTGACGGCGCCGGGCCAGCCTTTGTACTGCAAAACCCAGCTGAGGAGCACGGAGTAGATTTTGTGGGGGTCGACAAAGTTCCCATTCTCATCTGTCGCGCCGATGCGGTCGGCGTCGCCGTCGGTGCAGAGGCCGGCCTGGCAGCCGTTGGCTACAACTGCTTCGCCGAGGGCGCGGATGTTGGGCTCGATGGGCTCGGGATTGATGCCGGGAAAGAGCGGGTCGGGGTTGGAGCGAATCTGCACGTGGGCCACGCCTAGCGGCGAAAAGATATCGGCGAGGATGGTGCCGCCCGCGCCGTACATGGAATCGATGCAGAACTTCATGCCGGATTTCGAGATGAGGCCGAGGTCGGCGAAGTCCTGAATGGATTTGAGATAGGTGGGCAGGAAGTCGACTTCGGTAATTGGCGCGGGCTGCGCGGCGTGCGGGACGGGCTTGCCGAGAAACGACTCGATCGCCGCGATCATAGCGGGCTGGCCCGAGCCGCCGTACCAGCCCTTGTACTTGACGCCGTTCCACTCCGCGGGGTTGTGCGAAGAGGTGATCATGATGCCGCCTGCTGCGCCGCGCTCGCGGACGCCGAAGCTCAGGGCTGGGGTGGGCGTAACGGCGTTTGCGAGCATGACGGGAATGCCGGTGGCTGAGGCGACTTCAGCGCAGGCCTGGGCGAAAGCTTTGGATCCGAAGCGCGTGTCGTAGCCGATGCAGAGGCCTTTTGCTGGATCTTCCTGGGCAGATCCTTTGCGGGAATGGATATAGGCGGCGATGGCTTGAGCGGCAATGCGGACATTGGCAAATGTGAAGTCGTCGGCGATGACGCCGCGCCAGCCGTCGGTGCCGAATTTGATGACGGATTGAGGCATGGATGAAGTTGAGCGCTCCTTGAGATGCAAAGGACAACGATAACAAAAGGCGAGGGAGTTGCGCACGGGGTTTGGCGGGGCCGCGGCGGACTCAGGCCGAGGACGGCGAAGGCACCGGCGGCGCAGGGATTGAAAACAAGTTGTGGGAAGTGAACAGGCTTGAGGTCTAAAATGGTGGCGAACCGTTGGTAGCGCGAGGACGGTTCTTTCCCCCCGGCCAAAATTCGAATAGAGGATTTCCCCATGTCGATTCCATGGAGAACGGCAGGCGTTGTGCTGCTGGCGGCGGCAACGGCCGCGGCGGCGTGCGCGCAGCAGGGCGGGGCGCAGCGCGGCATCCAGCCGGAGACCACCGATGAGCCGGCGGTGAAAAACGGCCACCAGTACGTGGTGGCGATCGGCATCGATCACTACGAGAACTGGCCCATCCTGAGCACTGCGGTGAGCGACGCGACGGGATTTGCGAAGCTGCTGACGAGCAAGTTCGGCTTTGAGTACGCCGTTGAACCGTTGACGGAGAAGAACGCCACGCGCGAGGCGATTTTTTCACTCATCGACGACGACCTGCGCAACCGGCTGAAGCCGGAAGACTCACTGGTGATCTTCTTTGCCGGCCACGGCACCACGCGCAACGACAAGATCGGCGATCAGACGCGGTCGGTGGGGTTCATTGTGCCGGCGGATGCGCGCGCGCCGGGCGCGAACGAGCACTGGAGCGATTACCTGAACGTCGAGGAGCTGCTGCACACCATCGACTCGCTGCCCGCCTCGCACATTCTGGTGATTCTGGACAGTTGCCACAGCGGCATGGCGCTGGGGAGCAAGTTCTCGACGAGCCGCGACGACACGCGGTTCCAGCGGGACATGCTGGTGAAGGTGAGCCGCAAGGTGATCGCCAGCGCGCAGGGCGACCAGCTTGCCGCCGACAGCGGCCCGCTGCCGAATCACTCGTTGTTTACCGGGCTGATGATCCAGGGACTGACGAACGGGAAAGGCGGACAGCTACGGGGAGGGATTTGTCACGTCGAGCCAACTGGGCGCCTTTGCGCAGCACGAGGTCGCGGTTGCGGCGGGATCGAAGCAGACTCCGCTGTTTGGCGCGTTCGACGACGACCAGGGAGGCGAGCTGGTGATCCACATGGGCGCGGGAGCCCAGCCGGCTGCGGCGGACGGCGCGAACCCGGCGACCACGCTGACGAAGTACGAGGCGCTGGAGCTGGACCGGCTGAAGAAAGATGGGAGCCGCTATTGGCAGAACGACGATCCGCTGAAGAATTTTCCGGCGGCGCGAAGCGTGGCGCTCAAACTGTGCGACAGCGGCGACGATAGCGTGAAGTACTGGGGATGCGAGCAGGCCGCGCGGAGTTTCCGCAGCGGGCTGGGCGGAGGGACGGACTACGCGCAAGCGGCGAGCCTGGCGCAGCGGGCATGCGATGGCAAGGATACCGACGCGTGCGTCTTGCTGGGATCGCTCTACCAAACGGGAGAGAGCATCGAACCGGATCTGGAAAGCGCGGTCAGGCTCTTCCAGGATTCATGCAACAAGGGGAACCTGCGCGGCTGCTTCGGTTTGGGCAGGCTCTATATGGAAGGGCACGGAGTGGCCAGGGACTACGCGCAGGCAAAGACGCTCTTCACCAAAGTGTGCGACGGCGGCGAGATGACGGGCTGCAATGGCCTGGGCGTGCTCTACAGCGCCGGCGATGGCGTGACCCAGGACTACGCGCAGGCGATGAGCTACTGGCAGAAGGCGTGCGACGGCGGCACAGCGAGAGCCTGCGAGAACATCGGGCAGTTGTACTGGTTTGGAAAAGGCGTAAGCAAGGACCCGGTGCAGGCCGTGAATTTTTACCGCAAAGGCTGCACGGGCGGTGAAATGGAAAGCTGCGCCGAGCTGGGATGGATGTACGAAAACGGGCAGGGCGTTGACAAGGATCAGGCGCAGGCGTTGACGCTCTACAAGCAGTCGTGCGACGGCGAATCGGCGACGGGCTGCAACGAGTTGGGCAATCATTACCAGCTTGGCGATGGATTGACCAAAGACCTGGCGCAGGCGGCGGTGAACTTTCGCAAGGCCTGCGACGCAAGCTCTGGCATGTGGGGCTGCAACAACCTGGGGTTGCTGTACGAGAGGGGCCAGGGCGTTGCGCGAGATGTGACCGAGGCGCTGCGCCTCTACCGCAAGGCCTGCGACGCCGGCCAGATGGTAGCCTGCAACAACGCGGGCAACATGTATGCGAACGGGCGCGGCGCGTCGAAGGACGAGGGAGAAGCGGTGCACATGTACCGTACCTCGTGCGATGGAGACTATCTGGCCGGGTGCGTGCAGCTTGGATTCATGCTTGCGATTGGACAGGGCGCGACGAAGAATGAGCCGCAGGCGATCGGGCTGTTCCGCAAGGCATGCGACGGCGGCGAGATGAGGGGCTGCCTGGGACTGGGCTCGATGTTTGAAGCGGCCAGGGCGTGGCCAAGGACGAGTCGCAAGCGGCAAAGTTGTATGGCAAGGCCTGCGACGCAGGAAACTTTGCGGGCTGCACCGATCTGGGCAACCTGACGGCGAGCGGCCGCGGCGTGGCCAAGGATGAGGCGGCGGGATTCGCGCTCTACAAGAAGGGCTGCGACGGCGGCGACATGAACGGCTGCGTGAACTACGCGCTGGCCTACGAATCGGGGCAATGGCGTTGCCAAGGATGAAGCAGAGGCGGCGCGCCTGTTCCAAAAAAACTGCGACGCGGGCGACCTGACGAGCTGCGCGCAACTCGGCTACTTGTATTACAACGGGATCGGCGTGGCCAAGGACCAGACGAAGGTGTTTCAACTGACGCAGAAGTCCTGCGACGGCGGCGTGATGCTGGCGTGCTCCAATCTGGCCGCTACGTACTACTTAGGGGTGGGAATCGCGAAGGATGAACCAAAGGCAATGGCGCTTGACCGCCAAGCCTGCGATGGCGGCGAACCGAGAGGCTGCGCGGGCGCCGCTGTGATCGACTTCATGGATCACGAGGGATTCGATTCGGCAAAGAATTATGAGTGACCAGTCGACCAACTATCGCAAGGCTTGCGACAGCGGCGACATGAAGGGTTGCGCGGCGCTGGCTTACATGATTCGTAACGGCCTGGGCACGACGAGGGACCTTGACGCCGCGAATGATCTGACGCAAAAGGCCTGCAGGAGCGGCGAGATGATGGCGTGCCTAGGGTATGGCGCAATCCTGTACGCCGGCGACGGCGTGAAGCAGGACCTGGCGCAGGCGCTCAGCTTCGAGCGCAAGGCGTGCGACGGCGGCTTGATGGCGGGCTGCATTTACGTTGGATTCTTTTACCAAAACGGCATTGGCGCGCCGATAGACGCCGTGCAAGCGGCCGACTTCTACCGCAAGGCCTGTGATGGCGGCGAGCCGACGGGCTGCCGCGTTGTCGGCTGGCTCTACCGGAACGGCCTGGGCGTGGCACTGGATGAATCGACGGCCCTGAGCTTCTACCACAAGGCCTGCGACGGCGGCGATGAGACCTCGTGTACGGAGTTGAAAGCAAATCCGTGATGGAGCGGAGCCGCGCAGCGGTGTAAACTAGCAATGACCCCAAAAACCGGTCCGCCACGGCGGACCGGTTTGCCTTGTGTCGGGACGTGGCTCAGCCTGGTAGAGCACTCGCTTGGGGTGCGAGGGGTCGGCAGTTCAAATCTGCCCGTCCCGACCATTCAACTTCCAAATCTCCCTATGCGGCGTCGCGAAGGCAGAATAGAACTGCCGATCCGCGAAGCTCCCTAACTTTGGCATCCGCCGCAGCGGATGCCCGAAGTCGCCTGCGAGGGGTGCGAGGCGAAGCCGAGCAAGCGCAGTTCAAATCTGCCCGCCCCGACGATTCAATTCCCAAATCTCCTTATGCGGCATCGCGAAGGCAGGATAGAACTGCCGATCCGAGAAGGGCCCCAACTTCGGCATCCGCCGCAGCGGATGCCGCAAATCTTGACGCGAGGGGCCTGCGAGGCGCAGCCGAGCGTGTTTGGCAGTTCGGATTTGTCCGGCCCGACCAATCAAATCAATCATTTACAGAATCGCGTCCGAGAGCGTCACTGAAATTGTGGGGATTTTGTGGGGGTGCGCGATTAGACAGGCATCTTGTGTTTTGTGGCATCACCCTTATAGGATTGGTTCGTGACTATTGTCACATCATTCGTTCGCCCAAGCTGCGTACGATTTACGGGCACTCATCAGAATTCGGACCCGAGCTTGGTTTTGGGTCTGGTTCCGATAACGGGAAGCGTGCTGCTCGAAGGAGTCGCGCTGCCGGAAAGTGGGATTGATGGGCTCCCTTGTCTCCGGTACTCTCGATTCCGGGGTTTGCGGTTAACACTTGGCGGGGCTCGATCATCTGTCCACAAATGACTTTGCGGGTGGCAATTGGCCATTCGCCTCTTGGCGGGGTCTCTTAGGATGTTGAAAGACCTGTTAATTGACGCGCATATCGCGGCAGATACGTGCGCGTCTCTCCTCGGCCTCAGTTCGCGGTTGTTTAAGACGTGGGTTGATGGCCAGCGCGATTTGCCCGGGTACATCATTCCTGAGCTGGCAAGCGTCTTGGGTGTGAGCCAAGAGGCGCTTTTGACGGGAACCGTGCGTGAAGCCCCGGCGATTTGGTTCAAATTTAGAGAATCCGGCCAACTCTCCGGTGTCGATCGGGAACTCGTAGTATTAATCAGACGGCTCGGGTTCTATCAGCATCAGCTCGACCTAGCTACGTCGGCTCCCAATAACAAGTGGCAGATCCTGTTCAAGTTCATCGATGAGCAGCTAACGCCAAATCGCCAAGCGTCGCCGAGTATCCAAGGAAGAGAAGCTGCCAAGGTACTGCGTGATCAGCTAAACCTTGGATTTCCTCGGAAAAGTGCGGGCATAAAGGGAAACGGCGATCTGATCCGACCGATCTTGAGAAATTTCGGGGTTTTGATAATCGAAGCCCCAATTCCTGAGTCCAAAATCGAGGGCTGTAGCTTTTACGTTGGCGGTCCAGGTGAGCAGCGGCCGTGCCTCTTCATAAATACCTACAAGCAGGACTGGTTCCGACGCAACCACGTACTCATGCATGAGTTGGCTCATGCCATTTTTGACATAGATCGAGAGGCTGCCTCCATCGATTTCCGCGAGGCCTCTGAAGAAGGAGATGTCAAGGAGGTCCGAGCAGAGGCGTTTGCGGCTGAGTCATTGATTTCCAAGGAGATGCTTCGCCATCTCCAGTCCATGTTGGGGCTTCATTGGGAATCGCTATCTGACCCCGACTTGGCGGGCTTGGTCGCGTACTCTCAAGTTGAATTGAAATTCGCGCTTCGCGCTGCACTTGATCATGGATTCATCGATGCGGAGGCTTTGCTGAGGTATCAGGATCGATCCATATCCAGCGAGTTGAAGCAACTGACTGAGCGCGCACTTGACACCATGGAGTTCGAGCGCGTCGCGGGCGCGCCGATGCTGCCTGTAGCGCTTCGAACGACCACCATTCCATCTCGTTCGTTGCGACTTCCAGTTTCATATGTGGCGCGAGTGGTGTCAGCAGTCCATGACAGTGTTATTTCGGAATCGAAAGCAGCGGAGCTTTTGATGATCGACGAAAACACTTTTGCAGAGCGCTTCGGTGAACTTCTGGAAGAGGTGGCTGCCTGATGGCAGCCAACGACATCCCTGCAAATCCCCCGATAATCATTTGCGACACTGATGCGTTAATTCAAATCTTCATAGCTCGCGAAGGGGAACTTCTGAAGCGATTGAAGCGACGCTATGGCATCCAGCCGGTTGTTCCGGAAGCCGCCGAAGGCGAGATCACCCGGCGAGGTCTGCGTAACAGCCCACTGTTCGTGCCCGGGTTCAACAAAGCTTTGGATAACGGCGCGCTGCTATTGCTTGAAGAGCGAATTATAGGGGGATTCACTTCCAATGATCCCCATTCTACTTACAACAGCATTCAGCTCATGGGTCAGAAGAATGCCATTCATATAGGACCCGGGGAAGCACATGCTTATGCCGCAGGGGTCGTGCTAAGGGCTCCTGTTCTAAGCAACGACGCGAAGGCGGTCCTGATTGCTGATCGATATGAGATCAAGCGCCCCCCTCAAATTCTCCGAGCCTATGACATCTTCATGCTTTTCCATCAAAACGGGGAGTTGGACGAGAGAGACTGCGACAGAATTCGACAGAGCTTATTGAAGGCTGACGAAGCCCTGCCGTTTCAGGTCAGAAACAAGAATTACAGCGATGGACTCCCTTACATCTTCCCGCGATTAGTGGACGAAGCTTATCCGCGACTGGCAACAGGCACGCAAGCAGAGTTAGCGGATTTGGAACAGCTTGTGGTTCGAACGATCCAATCTCAACAGACGCAAGCTGGGCCGGATTCAACCGCTGGCGGCACCGGGGCCATTGACCCTTCCCAGCCTTCGAGTTAGGGCCTTACTGAATGGTGCTGCGTGAGTCCAGCACGTCCACCGCCCGGCGCTTTGTCTCCCGTCCCGACCAACCCAATCAAGAGCCTGAGCGCGCCGCGCGGGTTATTGACCACGGCACTAACGTGACTTTTGTCATGTACCCAAAAGCAGATTCTTCGCGCATTGTGAAGAGACAAGGCGGAGAACCCCGATTGGACCTCAAGACCGGCTTTGACCGGCACTTGGAGCACCGCTAGATATTGAAGCGGAGCACTTCCCCCAGGGCTGCGTATCCTTGCATCGACCCAGAGCCGCGTTGCGAAAGACTCGCAGCGAGCAGCGAGCAATCGGATCATCGAGGGAAAGGCGGCGCATGTACTCCCCCCACTCGCGTCACGCACTGCAATCAGGCCACTACCGTCACAAAGAATTGTGGAACGTCGTCTGCGCGCTGATTCTTCTCTCGGTTTGTGCGGGCCTTGCGGGTTGCACGCAGGCGTTCCCAACCATTAAAGAGGTCGCCGCGCCCACAATCACCTCCTTTTCCGCCAGTCCCGCGTCCATCATCGCGGGCACAAGCACCACGCTGAGCTGGGCTACTTCGGGAGCGACGGGCATCGCCGTTACGCCAGGAACATTTGCGTCAACATCGGCGAGCGGTTAGGTGATTTTGAGCCCGACGGCTACGACCACGTACACGCTGACGGCGACGAATACCACCGGAACGGCGACGGCGATGGTGACCGTGACTGTGACCCAGCCAAGCCTGCCCTCGATCAGCTTGTTTACGGCAAGCCCGACGGGGATCACGCTGGGCGGGATCAGCACGCTGAGCTGGACGACGACGGGCGCGAACACGCTCAACATTGCGCCGGGTAACCTTGCGTCGACCTCCGCGAGCGGATCAGTGAACGTGAGTCCGGAGACTACGACCACTTACGTTCTTACGGCGACCAACGCGGCGGGATCGGTGACGGCCTCGGCCATGGTGACGGTGATGGCGGCCGGCGGGGCGCTGAAGATCATGACGACAACCTGCCCCGGAGGAACGCAGAACACGACTTATGCAGGCTGCGCCATTGCCGCGATCGGCGGGACTTCGCCTTACAGTTTTTCGGTCGACGATAGCGGCAGCTATCCTCCGCTGCCGGAAGGGTTGACGATGGACGCATCGTCAGGGGAGATCACAAGCCCATTGATCGGCGGCCAGGGAACGTACACACCCGAGATTGTGGTAACGGATGCGGCGGCCGCGCAGGCGAAGGCGCAGATCAGCTTCGCCATAAACGGGAGCAACGCTTTTTTGGCAAACATCTTCACGGCCGCTTCCATTTTTCACCATCGCGTGGACGCGGCGACAACCAACCTGCCCGTGGACACCTCGCCCGCGGCGCCGATGTACAGCGGCTATCTGCCGGCAACCGTCAAGCCATTCTTCGGCAACAACTCGAATGCTCCCTTCCCCAATGGAATTCCGGCGATCGAGGCGCCGTATAACCAGCCCGATGTTTCGGTGTCGACGACGGTGTATCAGTCGTACTTTACTTCGGGTCCGATTCCGGCTTACGCGCCGGTGGAGGGTACGAGCAACTCGTCAGGAGACAGGCACGTGCTGGTGTACCTGGAGGCGGGCAGCGGAAACAATCCGGCGCTCTACGAGATGTGGCAGGGAGTCTATCTGGACGGGCCGTGGACCGATTCGTCGAACGCGGAGTGGCCCAACGTGGCGACGGATGCGCTGACGCCACAGGGACAGGGAACGTCGGATGCCGCGGGCCTGCCGGTTGCGCCGCTGCTGGCGAATGCCGACGAGGTGATTGGTACAGGATCGCCGAGCGCGCCGAACGGCGCCGTTCAGCATCCCATTCGATTCACGCTGAATCATATGCTCAATTACTGGGTGTGGCCGGCCACGCAAACCGCGGGCGTGGGAAGCTGCACGGCAAGTAGCGGCGGCGCGATTCCGGTGGAGTCGGAGATTTCGCAGGCGACGATGCCGGCCAGTTGCACGATGAGCGGACCCGCGGGCGAGATCTACCGGCTGAAGGCGTCTGTGGCGACGCCGGCTTGCGCGGCGACAAGCCCGCAGGCGGCGATCATCATCGCCGGGTTCCGGAATTACGGAATCATTCTGGCCGACAATGGTGACAGCGGCGGGCAGATCGGCACACCCGACGCGCGCTGGCACGACGCCGATCTGGAGTGCCTGACGAGCCTGACACTTTCGGACTTTGAGCCGGTGAACGTGTCGAGCCTGATGGTGACCAACGACAGCAGGGCGACCAGCCACTAGGACGGCGCGGACGCGCGAATTCGTCGTGGGGATTAGTGCGCGGGGGGAACGTATTCCGATGGCAGGGCTGAGCCCGAGCCGAAGAAGAATTCTTCCATCTGTTCGACGAGGAACTGCTGCGCCTGCGGCAGCCAGGGCTGGAGGCGGTATTCGTTGAGCAGCATCTTCTGGCGGCCGAGCCACTCGTCCCAGGCCGCCTTGGAGACGTTCTTATAGATCTTCTGGCCGAACTCCGAGTCGAAGGGCGGCTCGTCGAGGCCCTCCATTTCCTTCTTGTAGCGAACGCAAAAGACGGTGTGCGCCATACAGATTGCTCCCCAATGCCATTGTAATGGGATGGCCGGAAAGACGCGGCGGCGCTGCCGATGATACCGCATTATTCACTTGACAAGCGGGCGGGCGGCAGGTTGTCCTATGTCAACCTAACCTTACGGTTCACGGCCGCAAAAGCTGATTTCCCCGATGAGCGGGCCGTTCACAGAAGTAAGGAAACTCCCTCCCCTTCAACCGTGTTTCTTGAAAGGAGAGTCGCTATGGCCGACGAACCAAACACAGCAGCCAACTCAGGATTGTCAGAAGATGCCGCCAGCGGCATTGCCTATCTCACCTTTATTCCGGCGATCATCTTTCTGGTGGTCGCACCCTACAACACGAATCCCAAGGTGAAGTTCCACGCCTGGCAATCGATCTTTCTGGGCTGTGTTCTGATTATCGCGTGGATTTTGTGCTTCGTCCTCGCGTTCATTTTTGCGTTCATTCCGATCCCTTTTCTGGGCTTCCTCGTCGATCTTGTGCTTATTCTGGGGCTCGTAGTGATCTGGATACTCTGCGTCGTCAAGGCCTTCAGCGGGCAGCGCTTCGTGGTGCCGGTCATAGGCGCCCTGGCTGAGAAGCAGGCCGGCGGGTAATCGGCTCCCCGTCGACGCCGAACAGAATACGATAAAGGCTTCCGGCCGGAGGCTGTCCTGGTTTGTGCCGACTTCCCTTCCTGACAAAGCCTTGCCTGCATTCGGACCAAGCTCCGCGCCCTCAAGCAGAGATTCAGGTTGACAATTGGGCTCGACGGTAGCGTGCGGCTTCGCGGGGGGCTTCCGCTTGAGGCTCCCTTTTCCCTGGGTCAAAAGCACCTTAGATTCCCAAGTGAGCGATGCGCCATCCATTGAGGCCCAACGGGGCCTCAATTAATGCAAAGTCAGCAACGACAAAGGCGGACTGAAACGCTGGACTTTCTTGGGCAAGAAGACAGTGCGCGGATATTTAGGGCACCGGGTCCGAGGTCCCCATCTTTACACTCGGCTGGCAGGAGAGGACACGGCGCACCCCCATCCACCCGCCCTTGGCGATGCCATATTTGAGCACCGCCTGGACGGCGTATTCGGAGCAAGTGGGCTTGTAGCGGCAGCGAATGAACCGGCTTGAAAAAGGATGAATATATCGATGATAGCCAACTACGGAGGCGACAAACAGTCGCGCACTAACTTGGCTTTGGGGCGGACGCATAGCGTCCGCCCCAAGAAGTGCGGCGAGAAGCAAGCTCGCCGCCAGCCATGGCTCCGGCCTTAGGAGCCGATTCCGCAATGTGGGCATTTGACGCTGGCCTGCAGGCGCTTGTTGCCGCAGTTGGGACAAGGTATCAGGTTACCCTGCGGTCGGGAGAACAGATAGATCACGAGGCCAAGGAGGCTCAAGAAGAAGACCAGCAGCATCCAAAGAACCGAGCTATCCATGCCGCGAGCCTTGGCATCGCGGGCGACCCAGACGAGAAGCGCGACGTTCAAGACAACAATCGCCACTACTAGAAAGATGACAAAGAAGCCGCAACTGCCGCAGGCCGCACAGCCGGCAGCTCGGATCCCCCGAGTTGTACTGCGCGAGGCAGACGATTGGAGCGAACAGAGCAAAGACAGTGAGCAGCTTGGAAAGCTTGATCCCGGACCGCATAGCTGACCGACTTTCTGGGGGTGGCGTGAATTGGCACCAATCCTATGAAAGGCGGCGTAGAAAGTCAACAAGAAACGGCAATTGGGAGTTTGCTGGTCCAGGCGCTCGGGATTTTTCGCGGCGCCCGTCCCGCTACCAACGCACATGGTCAGCACTCGGTAAGTGCCTGTCGGCGGTGCATCTTGCCGAGAAGCGTTGCCTTCAGCTTTCCGCCCGTGAGGCCTGGCAGATCTCCTAGCTGGTTGGGCGAGGCCGGGAAAGTGGTCCCCTTGAGCGGTGGGGTCAACGGCAGATGAATTTGGGACTGCGCAAAAGCGTCTTATACGTCGAGGCCGTCTCTGCATAATCCCGATTGCTCATTTTGACCGGCTTCTCTATGGTGGCCAGTCTGTAGTTCGCGTTCTCTCCCAAGAAAATCTCGCTTGACAATTCTGCGTATCCGGGTTTCTCATGCCTCATTCTGGCTTCACGCACATTGTGCGCATCCTGGGCCCGGACGGTGTCCCCGTCAGGTTCGCCCGAGCCTGAGCTGGCAGCATTCGATTTCGCGCCAGTTTTTGACCACGAAAGGAACTGACATGTCTGAAGCCCCTCAGTCTGGCATCTCCGACAATGCCGCCGGTGCAATCGCCTACCTCACTTTCGTTCCGGCGATCGTACTTCTGGTTCTCGCGCCTTACAACGCGAATCCCTACGTGCGCCTCCACGCTTGGCAATCCATCTTCCTCAACGTAGCGGCGTTCGTCGTCTACGTTGCACTCAGTATCGTCTTGGTTCTCTCTGCTATGGCAATCCGGGTTTCTGGCGTTTTCATGTCTTCCGGCATTGTTATATTCGGGAGTCTGGTTTTTTGGGCCCAGGTGCTTGGCTGGTTCCTGGTATGGGTTTGGTGCTTGATCAGTGCATTAAACGGCAAGCGCCTCAAGCTGCCTGTAATCGGCGCCTACGCCGAAAGATTGGCCAACAAGTAGGTGGCCAGACCCTCTCCAGCGCAATCTGCTTGACGGCCCCCAGATGGAGGCCGCTTAGAGCTGCCGCTTTCGTCGCCTCTGGCCGAGCCGCTTCTTGTCTTTCGACGCGACGGGGGGCATTCTCACACCCCTAGGCTTGTTTTTCTTCGGTTTTGATGGGGTTTTGGGGCTGGGCCTCCCGGTCAGGACCAACTCCTCTTCGACAAGTGAGAATTGGAGCTTGCGTTCCTGCGCAAGGACGCTGTCGAGGATGACCTGGATCCGGTCGCCTGCACGGAAGCGGCGACCCGTGCGCTCGCCGACAATCTCGTGCGTGTTCTCGCGCCAGGTATAGCGGTCGGCGCGGAGGGTGTCGATGGGGACAAGCCCCTCGACAAAGAGATCGGTGAGCTCGACAAAGAGGCCGTATTTGGCGGGGTTGAGGATGAGGGCAGCGAACTCTTCGCCCACGCGGTCCTGCATGAAGCGGACCTTCTTCCACTCGACCAATTCGCGCTCGGCTTCGGCGGCGCGGCGCTCGGTGTAGCTCGTTTCCTCGGCGATCTCGGCGAGCTCGGGTTCGGGGATGGGGGGTGGAATAGCCGAGTTTGGTTGTTTCCCAGGTCTCAAAATCGAGACCTGTGGCACCCGGGTTTTGGTTTGCCCTTCGTTTGGGTGCGACCAGGGCGAGCTGAGGCGATTTGGCTCGATGGTCCGATGGCCCGAAACGCCTGCGCGGAGAAGCGTTTTGGCGATGCGGTGGACGATGAGGTCGGGATAGCGGCGGATGGGCGAGGTGAAGTGGGTGTAGGTGGGCGCGGCGAGGGCGAAGTGGCCTTCGTTGACCTCTGAGTAGCGCGCCTGGCTGAGCGAGCGCAGCATGAGATAGCTGAGGATGCGCTCCTCCGGCTTGCCCTCAATGCGCGCGGCGAGCTTCTGATACATGCGGGGCGTGACGGCGATCTCCTCAGGCACCTCGTGCTGGCGGGGATTGCGGCCCTGGCCGTGCGATTCGCGGCGCTCCTGGCGCGTCTGTATGCGCTTCACGGGAAGTGGCCCAAGACCAAGCGAATAACCGAATCCGGCGGCGAGCTCTTCGAATTGGACGACGCGGCGCGGATCGGGCTTCTCATGGATGCGATAGAGCGAGGGCACGCCGAGATCTTCAAGCCAGACGGCGACGCACTCGTTGGCGGCGAGCATGAATTCTTCGATGAGGCGGTTGGCCCAGGTGCGCTCGGCGCGCGTGACGCCGCGCATCTGGCCGTGCTCGTCGAATTCGATGACCGGTTCGGGCAGGTCGAAGTCGATGGACCCACGCTCCTCGCGCCGTTGGTCCATGAGCACGGCGAGGCGTTTCATGCGCTCAAAGCGCTCACGCGCCTCTACGTTTTGGACGAGAGCCTCGGTGTGGTCGAGAATTGCGGAGACCTGGGTGTATGTCATGCGCGCGGCCGAGCGGATGACGCCTTCGACGATCTCGAAGCTTTCGATGTTGCCCGCGGCGTCAAGCTGCATGAGGCAACTCAGCACGAGGCGGTCTTCGTTGGGGCGCAGGCTGCAAATATCGGTCGAGAGCTCCTGAGGCAGCATGGGGATGGCGCGATCGGGGAAGTAGACGCTGGTGCCGCGGATGCGGGCTTCGAGATCGAGGGCCGAGCCGGGGCGGACGTACTCGGACACATCGGCGATGTGGACCTGAAGCTCGTAGCCGCCGCTGGGCGCGCTCACGAACGAGCACGGCGTCGTCGAAGTCGCGCGCGGTCTCGCCGTCGATGGTGACGATGGGCAGCGAGCGGAAGTCGGCCCTGCGGGCGGCGACGTTTTGGTCGAAGTGCGCGACGCGGCGCGCTTCGGCCAGAACGGCCTCGGGAAAGATGCGCGGGAGCTGGTGCTTGCGGATCATCATCTCCACGTCGACGCCGAAGTCGTCGGGCGAGCCGAGAACTTCAATGACGCGGCCGATGGGTGGGCGCGTGGGCGTGGGCCAACTGGTGATCTCGACGTCAACGACGAGGCCTTCCAGGCGCTCCGGGCCTTTCAGGTTTTGGAGTAGCTTTGCTTCACGGCCGAGAACGCGATGGGGCGTGGAGGATCCGGCGGCGGGTGGGATTTCGGCGCCGGGAGGAATCACGATGGGCTGCGTCATGCGGTCGTCGAAGGGAATGACGATGTTGTTGCGACCACGATCGGCACGAGCATAGCGAAACGTCCCCACGACCGTGGGGTTGCAGCGCTCGAGGATGCGCACAATGCGGCCCTGCTGCCGGCCATCGGCTTTGGGAGGGTCGACCTCGACCAGGACCTGGTCGCCCTGCATGGCGGCGTTGATCTCGTTGGGGGGGATAAAAATGTCCTGTACCGCAGAAGGGGTCTTTGACGTCCGCTGCGGAGGGTTTGCGATTGGGGCGGACGAAGCCGTAGCCGTCGCGGTGCAGATCGAGGCGGCCGGCGACGAGATTCTCGCGGGCCGCGGCAGATTCGCGGGACGCTGCCCGCGGAAGGCTCCAGTGCTCGCGGTCGAGTTGCACGAGCTTGCCGGTCACAGTGAGGCGGGCCAGGTGCTCGAGAAGGAGACGGCGCTCGCGCCCGCCGCCGAGCGAGAGTTCGCGGACCAACTGCTTGTACCCGGCTTTTTGGCCGGCGGAGGCGGCGATCCGGGCGAGCAATTCGCGATCGGTCATACGCCAAGATTACGGCAAGTTGAGAGCCGCGATACGCTCCTGCGGGCAGAGACCGCACAGAAAACATGGACTTGCCGTAGAATGGGGGTTACGCGTGATCCTGGCGGAGCCGGAAGATTGATTCGTCCGATTCCCGGCCGCACAGGAGATGGCCGCGGCGAAGGTGCAGCGGCGAGCGGACTTATACTTTTTGGGTTCGAGCCATTGGCCTTGCCTTGGCATCCCCAGTCCTCAGCGGACAGAAAAGGAAGAAACCCTTGAGCGCAATGTGGAAACCAAGCCAGACTGGATCGACGATCCCCAACTCCTACGCCGGAGCCGCCGCGCGCTGCGCCTCCCGCGATTGCGCCTGAAACCCCCGCCCGTATGCAGGCCGGAGCCGCCGATCAGGCCACCATCGGCAAGGGCCTGTTCATCAAAGGCGAGATCACCGGCTCCGAGTCACTATATATCGACGGCAAGGTGGAGGGCGCGATCAACCTGCCCGGCAACCGCGTGACCATCGGCCGCAACGGCCAGGTGGGGGCCAACATCACCGCGCGCGAGGTGGTGGTGATGGGCAAGGTGCGCGGCAACGTCTCGGCCACCGACCGCGTGGACATTCGCGCGGAAGGCTCGCTGCACGGCGACGTGGCGGCGGCGCGCATCAGCATCGAAGACGGCGCGTTCTTCAAGGGCGGCATCGACATCCGCAAGCCCGACGCAAAGCCGATGCAGGCCACCGGGACGTCGGGGCCGGTTGCAGTCCCCGGCCCAGCCCCGTCGATACACGAAGCGCACAACCAGGCCTAGGCCGGCAGGTGCCTGCGCAGCCATAGATTCCCGTATCAAGCGCAAGCGCTTCCGCGTTGGTGGGAGCGCTTGTGCTTTTCTTGAGGCGGGTTGAAGCTTGGCTGCGTCTGGTTCGGACCCGCGCCAGATTGGACGCGACGAGATTCTAAGGCATTTCTTCTTCAGGTATAGCCGTCTTGATTTTCGTGCAAGGTGGCGATTTCTTGAGGAAATCGCCACTTCAGCGTATCGGTTTCGATATACAGCAGAAGGAGAAATGCGCTAGCCGAGCCGCAGGCGGCGCATGGTGACGCGAGGCAGCGCCGAGCCGGATTTTTCAAGAACAAACATTGTGACGACGGTCCAGACTGCGATGCCGCCGAAGAGAATGGCCGAGTCGGCGATATAGCGGGCATGATGAAGCTGGGCCATGCGCGGCAGATGGCGGAACAGGGCGAACAGAGCCCAGGCAACGAGCCCGGCGGCCGCGCCACCCGCACAGGAGCCCAGCAGGCAACGGCCCATCTCTGCATAGTCGAGGCTGGCGAGAGAGACCATGCGGCGCTTGTGCAGGAGCAAGGCAATGGTGAGGGTCTGCAGCGCGATGCCGATGTCGGAGGCGAGCGCCAGGCCCACGGCTCCGCGCCAGTGGAAGAGCAAGTCATAGATGGGCAGAGAGACAACGGTCACGATGGTGCTGGCGACCATGGGCACGAAGGTGTTTCCGGCGGCGTAGAAGGCGCGCGAGTAGATGGCCTGCGCCGACCAGAGAAACAGAGAGACCGAGAAGACGGCGAAGTAGGCGGAGCACAGGCGCGCATCGTCCGGCGAAAAGCGGCCGCCGGTGAAGACCAGATCGATGGCCGGCCAGCCCAGCGCCACCATGATGGAGGCGGAGAGAAGGCCGAGCGAGGCCACGCGGGAGACGGAGTCGGCGACGCCGGTGGCGAACTCGTAGCGGCGATCGCGCGTCCACAGGCTGGCGAAGAAAGGCATGGAGGCCGCGCCGGCGGCCTGGGCCAGGACGGACATGGGCGCGGTGAAGACCTGCTTGGCGTAGCTCATCAGCGAGACCGCGCCGCCGATGCTTGAGGCGAAGTGGGCGATGATCCAGTTGTCGGCGGTGACCAGCGAGACGCCGGCCATGAGCGGCAAGCGAGAGGCGAACCCACTCGCGCAGGCCCTCGTCGCGCCAGTCGAGGATGAAGTGGTAGCGCGTGCCGGCGCGGTGCGCGAAGAACCAGTTGAGAAGAAAGGGTCCGAATACGGCTCCGCCCACGGTGCCGATGGCCAGCGATGGAGACGCCGATTTTCTTGACGAGCAGCAGGCCGCCGACGATGGTGCCCATGCCGTAGATGAGCGGCGCGACGGCCTGCACGTTGAACTGCTTGCGCACCAGGAGCACCGCGCCGAAGACGCCGCCGGCAAAGAAGCACAACTGCGCGGGCAGCAGAATGCGCGTGAGCAGCACGCAGAGATCGGCCTTGTGCGAGTCGAAGCCGTTGAACCACCAGCGCACGTACCAGGGGGCGAAGATTTCGGCGAGAACGATGGCCGCGCCCAGCACCAGGTACATGGTGGTGAGGATGACGGAGAGCGAGCGCTCGCCTTCGGCATCGCGGCCCGCCCTCGCGATAGCGGGTGAGGATGGTGACGAAGGTGATGGATGCGGCGCCGCCGACGAGGAAGTAGGAGATCATGTCGGGCAGGACGAAGGCGGCGTTGAGAGCATCGGCCTCGACGCCGCGGCCGAAGAGCCAGACGATGTATTTGACCCGCACCAGGCCGATGATGCGCGAGAGAAACGTGGACACCATGAGCACAACGGTGGCGGAGAAGATGCTGTGCGCGTGGGACGGGTGCAGGAGGCCGCGCACGCGCGCCCACCACGGGCGGCGGCGGCTGAGTTTCCACCTCGGCGGCGAAGTCCAGCCGTAGGGGATCACGGTCTGTGGGCGGGCTGGTCACTGCTGTCGATTTTAGAGCATTTTCGGAATACACTTAGGATTCTTGAGTGCATTGAAAGGCGGCTTTTTCTTGAGAAAAAAGCCGCTTGAGTGTGTGCTTTCGGCCTACAGCAATTCCGAAAATGCTATACCGGGGCATCGCGGCGGCGCGGATGCGGATTTTGAAGCAGCGCGCGTATGCTGTTCCCATGTGGTACTGCATTCGCCGGAACTTTTCATGCGCTCTGCTTTGTGGCGCTTTCCGGAACCATGGCTTCAGGCCAGGCGATTCATGGGCGCGGCGGAATCACGCTGCCGGCGCCGCCTGCGGTCGAGGCCGTTCCGGTTACCGACAATTACTTCGGGACCAAATCACCGACAATTACCGCTGGCTGGAGGACGCCAACAGCCCCGAGACGAAGGCGTTCATCGACGCCGAGAACGCCTACACCCAGCGCTACATGGAGCAGGCGCGCATCCGCCCGCAGATCAGCGACGATATGGACGCGCTGGAGCACGTGAGCACCTGGAAGGTGCCCATCCAGCGCGGGAACGATCTGTTCTTCGAGAAGATGCTGGCCGGCGAGGATCAGGCTTCGATTTACGTGCGCCACGGCTGGGCGGAGAAGGACAAGCGGCTGATCGATCCGGCGCAGCTCAGCCGCGATCCCAACACGTCAGTGGACCTGGAGGATGTGTCGCGCGACGGAACGCTGGTGGCGTACGACGTGCGACAGGGCGGCGCGGATGAATCCACGGTGCGGATCTTCGATGTAAAGACGGGAAAGACGCTCGAGGACGAGCTGCCCAGCGGAATCTACCTAAGCGTTGCGTTCACGCCGGACGGGAAAGGTCTCTATTACGCGCGCATGGACCAGAAGGGAACGCTGGTCTACGAGCACGAATTGGGCACAAGAGCCTCGCACGACACGCTGGTCTTCGGACGGGAGTTTCGCGGCGAGGCGCTGGGACCGAGCGACCTGATGGAGGCCGGCTTGTCGGACGACTACCGCTATCTGGTGATCGAGATCGACCGCGGCGTGCCGGCCAAGCGCGTGGATATTGTTTACCGCGACCTGACCAAGCCCGGCTCCTACTTCGAAGTTCTGATCTGGGGCGTGGACTCGCGTTTCTCAGCAGACTATGTGAAGGGCGCGTGGTATGTGAGCACGGACTACAAATCGCCCAACTGGAGAATTCTGAAGGCCGACCCGGGCATGATGCCCGATGCGTGGACGACGATCGTGCCCGAAGGGACGGATGCGATCGACGGCTTCAACATCGTGGGCGACAGGATCTACGTCAACCGACTGCACGATGTGAAGACGGAAACCGACGTCTACACGCTGGATGGCAAAGCCGCGGGCAGCGTCGCATACGAGGGCATTGGGTTGGTGACCACCCTTGCGGGCCGCACCACGGACCGATACGGATTTTACAGCTTCGAGTCGTTCATCGCGCCGCCCACGATTTACCGTCTGGACACGTTGACGGGCAAGCGGGAAATCTTTGCGCAACCCAAGGTGCCCTTCGATTCCAGCCAGTATGACCTGAAGCAGGTATTCTACACGTCGAAGGACGGCACGCAAGGTGCCGATGTTTATCGCCGGGAAGAAGGGGTTGAAGCAGGACGGGACGGAACGGCTGCTGATGACCGCCTACGGCGGATTCGACATAAGCATGCTGCCTGAATGGAGACCCATGTATGCCTGGTGGCTGCAAGAGGGCGGCTGGTTCGCGCTGCCCAATTTGCGCGGCGGCGGCGAGTACGGCGAGCGCTGGCACGAACAGGGAATGTTTGAGAAGAAACAGAATGTCTTCGACGATTTTTACGCCGCGGCCGAGTACCTGATCGCCAACAAGTACACTTCTCCGGAGCATTTCGCCATCTATGGGCGGGTCGAATGGCGGGCTGCTGATGGGCGCGGCGATCACGCAGAGGCCGGAATCTGTTTTCGGCGGTGGATTGCGCCTATCCGCTGCTGGATATGCTGCGCTACCAGAAATTCGAGCAGGGCGCGCACTGGATGACGGAATACGGTTCGGCGGACAACGAGAACCAGTTTCCATATCTGCTCAAGTACTCGCCCTACCAGAACGTGAAGGCGGGCACGGCCTACCCGGCGGTGCTGTTCTTTACCGGGGCGAGCGACACGCGGGTGGATCCGCTGCACGCGCGCAAGATGACGGCGCTTTTGCAGGCGGACTCATCCAGCGGGCGGCCGGTGCTGCTGCACTATAGCGTGTCCGGCGGCCACTCCGCGGGCGTGGGCGTGGAACAGAAGATCCAGGATGCGACCGACCAGCTGACCTTCCTGTGGACGGAAACAGGACAACCTTCCGCACATAAGTGACCATTCCAAGGCACGGGGACGGCATGGGACCGCGCGCGGTAATTGTCCGCGCGTAACCTCATGTCACAGAGCACTTTTCCGATAAGTAAAGTACAGAACCAGAATGCATGCCAGAGGCGCGTCCGCAGCGGCTCGGCCCACGGAGATTGACCGGGGGCGAATCGAAGCGGACTGCCGCAAGCGGCATCAGCAGCGTTGAAAACGTAATCCACGGAGTGCCGCGGTCCGGCAAGGTTGTTGCCGGCGGCACAGCAGGGACCCGGAGCAGGAATGCCGCAAGCAGAATTGCAGACCGGCAGGACCGATTGGCAGGATGAGGACGCACGGCTGTCCGCGCTGGCTTCAACGGAAATCCTGGATTCGGAGCCAGAGCCAAGCTTCGACGCCATCACCCGCCTGACCGCCGAGTATTTCAAAGCCGACACAGTGCTGCTGGGCTTTGCCGACGAGAGCCGCGTGTGGATCAAGTCCTACTGGGGCGAGCCAGTGCGCGAGTTTCCGCGCGAGCGGAGCGTCTTTGAAATGGTGCTGGCGGAAGACGGGCCGGTCGTGGTGCCGGACGTGTCGAAGCATCCCGACTTTGCCGGCGGCCGGCTGACGATCCGTCGGCTTGAAGTGGCTTCGTTTGCGAGCGCGCCCATCCGATCGAGCGACGGCAAGATTCTGGGTGCGCTGACGGTCTTTGCGTGCCAGCCTCGACGCCGAATGGCAGTGGAGGAGCTGCGCATGCTGGAGAGCCTGGCCGATATCGTTGCCAGCCAATTGGAGCTGCGCAGGATGCGCAGAGACCTTTCGCAGGTGCCGCGCAGCGGAATACGCGCGCTCGCCAAACCCGTCGCCGGGATCTGGCCGAGCAAGTCGGACCTGCGGCAGGCGCTGGACAAGCGGGAGTTTGTGCTTTATCTACCAGCCGGAGGTCGAGCTCGCCAACGCGCAGGATCGTTGGGCTGGAGGCGCTGATCCGCTGGAAGCATCCGGAGCGGGGATTGATTCCGCCCATGGACTTCATTCCGCTCGCCGAGGAAAGCGGGCTGATCCTGCCCATCGGCGACTGGGGACTCTCGGAAGCCTGCAGCCAGATTCAGAAGTGGAGCCGCGAGGATCCCGAAAATGCGGCGCCGCGCGTCTGCGTGAACCTTTCGGCGCGGCAGTTCGCGCGCGAGGGCCTGGCCGATCACGTGGAGGCGCTGCTGCGCCAGTCAGGCGTTTCAAGCCGGCAACTCGGCCTGGAGATGACCGAGTCCAGCCTCATCTCGGACAATGGCACGCCACTGGAGGTGCTGAGCAGCTTGCGCCGGCTCGGAGTCTCGTTGCTGATGGACGATTTCGGCACCGGGTACAGCTCGCTGCATCACCTGCACACACTGCCCTTCGACGTGCTCAAGATCGATCGCTCGTTTGTTGCGCGCATGACGGGAGGAAGCGAACAGCCGCTGCAGATTGTGCGCACCATTGTGGAACTGGCGCGCGTGCTGGGGATGGACGTGGTGGCGGAAGGAATCGAGACGCAGGAACAGTACGCGCTGCTGCGGCAGTTGGGCTGCCGCTTCGGGCAGGGATTTCTTTTCTCCCGTCCCGTGGCGGCAGACACCATCAGCGAGATGCTGCGGCTGCCTGGACGCGTTCTGCCCGAGCCGGCGGAATCGGCAAGCGGTCCGGCGGAGCGCGTGATCGAGGCGCGCGGGCACGAGGCGTTCCGAAATGGAATTGGCGCATCATTTCTCCTGATTCGGGAAGAGAGTAAGCCTTCGATTGGAGGTTTCTCAGGGGCTGCCTGCGCGCGACGGCGTATGCTCCGTTGCATGCAGCAACCGGCACAGAGTCAGCCCTCCCCCACCTCTCAGAGCTTTGCAGGATTGTTGGCCACGCTTGCATCGCCTGCGCGCGAAGAGGCGGACGCTCACACCGGAATGGAGCAGCGGCGATCTGGGAGAGGACGTGGTGACGCTGAGCTACGAGCGCGCCTTGCACGCTCACGCCCGGTACAGGCCGGTGGATCCAAGCAATTGGGCGCTCACGCAGGCGCGGCAAACGGGGGCGGGCGAAACGCAAGAAGCGCCGACTCCGCCGCCAGCGCTCGTTGATAAAGGTTGCGAACGAGCAGGCGAGTGAATCTCCGCTGGGCATGAATGACCACGATTTGCGAACTGTGAGCGTGACGATTCGATTGAGCAAAGCGGAGTGCGTGCGGCTGCACCAGCGCGCTGCCGAAGCTGGAGTGACGGTGTCAGCTTATTTGCGCTCGTGCACTTTTGAGGCCGAGGCACTGCGCGCGCAGGTGAAAGCGGTTCTGGCCGAGTTAAGATCGGCTGCAGCAAAAGAGAAGCCAGCCGCACCCGTCAAGGAACGGCGGTCCTGGTTTAGGTGGTTTGCGCGATTGCTTCCTAACTGGCGTTCGGCAATGCACGACTGATAAGCCAAGAGGCTTCGACGGATCCTCCCGTCAACGGCTGACGATCATTCCACTTCAAGCACGAGGCATTTGAGGTATTCCGTCTCAGGCAGGTTGAGCACGACTGGATGGTCAGGAGCGGCGCCGCGGCGCTCGAGCAGGCGCACGCGCCGCGAGGCATCGGCGGCGGCGGCGGCGACTGCGCCCTCGAGGTCGGCCCAGGCCACATGATGGGAGCAGGAACAGGTGACGAGCAGGCCGCCGGGACGCAGCATCTTCAGCGCGCGCAGGTTAAGTTCCTTGTAGCCGCGCAGGGCCCCTTCGACGGCGCGCTTGGTTTTCGCGAAGGCCGGCGGATCGAGGACGATGGCGTCGAAGTGTTCGCCTGCCTGCGACCAGTCGCGGAGAATCTCGAAGGCGTCGGCCTCGATCCAGTCAACTTCGGCTGAGATGCGCGAGCGATTGGCCTGGAGGTTGCGCTCCGCCACTTCGAGCGAGGCGCGAGAGACGTCGATGCCCGTCACCTGGCGGCAGACCTCGGCGAGATGGAGAGCGAATCCGCCCTGGTAGCAGCAGACGTCGAGCGCACGGCCCGTATGCGCCCGAGGCGCAGCGCCCAGTCGCGCGCGGCGGCGTAGTTGGTGCGTTGATCGAGAAAAGCGCCGGTCTTCTGGCCGGCGTTGGCGTCGTAGTGAAAGGCGAGGCCGTTGAGGTGGAACTGCGCGGCGGTGGCCGGACGCGCGGGATCGGCTAGCCAGAGCGGATCGAGGCTGGGCGCGGGCAGGCCCTCCAACTCGCGGATGCGCGGATCGGGGCGCTCGTGAATCGCCGCTGGCGCAAGCTCCTCGCGCAGGACACGAATGCACGTCTCGCGCACGCCTGCGGTGAGCAGACCTTTGGTCAGGAACTGCAGGATGATCAGGTCGCCGTACTTGTCGGCGATGAGGCCGGGCAGTTCGTCGGCCTCACTGAAGCAAAGGCGGCAGGCGTCGTTGGCGGCGTCGAGCAGCGGCTTGCGGCGGGCGATGGCCGCGCGCAGTCGCAACGCAAGCAATTCGAGCCACGCGGGTTCGTCGAGAGATTCCCGCGCGACGAGGCGCAACGCAATCTGAGACGACGGGCTGTAGAGCGCAGTGCCCAGCAGCAGACCGCGGCTGTCGGCGACAGGCAGAAGAGTTTCTTCTGGTCTTGGGAGATTGATTGCGACAACGTCGGACGCGTAGACCCAAAGATGGCCGGCGCGGAGACGATCCGCGGCGCGGCGGTTGATGATGACGCCGGACGGAGCGGGGCGGGCCTGCGCGATTGCGGTTTTCGGAGAAGCTGGCCGGGACCGGGAGGGCACAACCTTGGTCTGTGGCGGGCGCACTTCAGATATAGCGCCGTGTTCGCCCGGCGTTGCGGCCCTGACTTGCCCTTTTGCGCCGCGCGCTTTTGGCTTTGCGCCAGCCTTCGAGTTGTCTCGCTTCGCCATCGGCTCCCTTCCCAGTATCAAGCCTGGAAATGGGAGCGAGACGGCCGGGCTCCTACTTTGCCTGCAACGTTTGCAGATAACGGTTCAGATTGCTGATCCTGAGTGCCTTCACGTTCGGCTCCACATTGGTCTTGTCCATGCCGCTCAGAACAGGTCCCCAGACCGGCATATCAGCCGTGCCGTGCGATGGATTGGCCGTGCCAAACTGCAGCACCGTCATGACGTGCGTCGCGGGAAACCTCCCTCCGTTGTTTTTGCTCAGGAGAGCCAAATCGCTGGGCTGCCTCTTCAGGGCGGCGGCCACAGGGCCTTGTCCCCTGCCGTCCACTCCGTGACACGGGGCGCAATAGTTCACATACATCTGCTTGCCGCTGGTGGCGGGAGTCTTGCTGACCGGAATAATGACCTTCCTTGAGGTCGATTGATTCGCATATCCGATGCCAGCTGCGACAGCCACTGCCAAAGCGGCGAAAAAGAGGTTTCTCAACATGTTTTCCTCGGTTCTTAACCTCCAGGGCAGAGACAATTCCCTCCTTTTTTACCTGTCAGGATGTGATGCATGGCACATGGGAGGGCCCATCTGATTACCGGCGTGCTTCCCGGCTAGCTCCGAGCTCAAACTGAACCGGCTCTATGGGATGGGCTGCCGCCCGCGCATGGCTTCGAGCACGATCGCTAAACCGATTCATTCGCGCCGAATTGAAGCGGCCTATAATAAAGTATGGCGACTGTCCGGCAGACCGTTCCGGCAGGTGATTCGGGCGCATCGGTGTCTCCGACGCAGGAGGCGCTTCTTCCCGCCCGTAGCGCACAGGCCCACCCTAAAGACGAGCGCTCCATCGACGAGCGGTTCGAGGCGCTGCTCCGCCATGCCCAGGCCAACCGGCCAAATGAAGATATCTCATTGATTCGAAAAGCCTGGGAGTTCTGCGTCTCGCATCACAAGGGGCAGACGCGCTTGAGCGGCGAGCCCTACATCGTGCACCCGCTTGAAGTGGCCGAGGTGCTGGTGGAGATGAAGCTGGACGCAACAGCCGTCGCCGCGGCGTTGCTGCACGATGCGGTTGAGGATACACAGGCTACCAGCGAGGAGATTGGAGACAAATTCGGCGACCAGGTGGCGCATATCGTCGAGGGCGTAACCAAGATCGACAAGATCCAGTTTGCCAACCGCGAAGACCGCCAGGCAGAGAACGTGCGCAAGATGCTGCTGGCCATGGTGTCGGACGTACGCGTGGTGCTGATCAAGCTGGCCGACCGGCTGCACAATATGCGCACGCTGGAGCACCTGAAGCCCGAACGCCAGGAGGCGATCGCGCGAGAGACGCTGGACATCTACGCTCCGCTGGCGCACCGGCTGGGCATGGGCAAGGTACGCGGCGAGCTCGAGGATCTGGCCTTCCGCTACACCGACCCAGTGAGCTACGAACAGGTGGCAGCGGCGGTCGAGGCGCGGCGCGTCGATGGCGAGCAGTTCCTGCGCACCGTGGAAGACACGCTGGCGGAGCAGCTGAGGGAGAACGGGATCAAGGCGCGGGTGGAGTGGCGCATCAAGCGGCTCTACTCGATCCACCAGAAGATCGAGCGCACCAAAGTTTCGTTCGACCAGGTGTACGACCTGCTGGCGATTCGCGTGATCACCGAGGATGTGGCGTCTTGCTACGCGGTCTTCGGGCTGATCCATACGCTGTGGCGGCCGGTGCCGGGGCGCATCAAGGATTTCATCGCCATCCCGCGCGCCAACCGCTACCAGTCGCTGCACACCACGGTGATGAGCGCCAGCGGCCACCAGTTTGAGGTACAGATTCGAACCGAAGAGATGCACCGCATCGCCGAGGAGGGCATCGCGGCCCACTGGAAGTACAAGACGGGCGGCGTGGTGACGGCCCGCGACGAGGAGCGGTTGAATTGGATTCGTCAGCTTGTCGAGTGGCAGAAGGAGATGACGGATCCCAACGAGTTTCTCTCGAGCCTGAAGATGGACCTCTATCCCGACGAGGTGTACACCTTCACGCCGAAGGGGAAAGTGGTGGTGGTTCCGGCGGGCGCAACGCCGGTGGACTTTGCCTACACCATTCACACCGACGTCGGCCACTCGTGCGTGGGCGCAAAGATCAACAGCCGCATGGTGCCGCTGCGCACCAAGCTGCGCACGGGCGACATCGTCGAGATCGTCACGCAGAAGGACCACAAGCCGAGCCGAGACTGGCTCACGTTCGTCAAAAGCCCGCGCGCGCGCAACAAGATCAAGCACTGGCTCAACGAGGATCAGCGGCTGCGCGCGGTGGAGATCGGCAGGAAGCTGCTGGAGCGCGAGGCGCGGAAGTTCAAAGTGCCAATGACGCAGATCGACGATCAGGATCTGGGGCGCATCGCGCAGGAGTTCGGCGTGGCCACGGCCGCCGATCTGCTGGCCACGCTGGGCCAGGGCAAGCACACCGCGCACCAGGTACTCGGCAAATTGGCGCCGGGCTTCGCAGCTCCGCCCGAGGCCGAGCCGGGCACGGCGCCCAAGCCGGGCGAAGCGGGCATGACGGACGCGGTGCGCAAGCTGCACCTCACCGGCTCGGATTCGCTCGAGGTGGAGGGCCAGAACGATCTGCTCGTCTATCGCGCGCGATGTTGCAACCCCATTCGCGGCGAGGAGATTGTGGGCTACGTGACGCGCGGCAAGGGCGTGGCCGTGCATGCGCGCAGTTGCCCCAATGTGCAGAACCTGCTCTACGAGAGCGACCGGCGCATCAACGTAGAGTGGTCGCGCACGGCCGAAGGAGCAGGACAGGCGCAGCGCTACCCGGTCAAGATCACCGTCTACTGCGAAGACCGCACCGGCATGTTGAAGGAGTTGACCGCCGTCATCTCCGACGAGAACACCGACATTCGCGCCGTGGACCTGAGCCGCGACGAAGAGGGCGAAGCGATCATCGAGTTCGTGGTGGAAGCCGAGGATGTGCGCCACCTGAACCGCATGGTTCTGGGCCTGCGGCGCGTGGAAGGCGTGCGGCAAGTGCAGAGGACGCAGAAGGTGTGAGAGCAGCTCCTAGCCGTTAGCTTTTAGCTCTTAGCCCCTTCAGCGGTCAATCGACCCCCTGCCAGAAATAGCATCCTGAAGGCCATTCAGCGTCGCAATCGTCAGGCCGGGCCCCGGTTGCGATGTGCTTGCATCAGAAACGCAAAAGCTGGTCTGAACTGCTCAGACTAGGTCCGCTCCCGGTGCGAGGCTGGAATAGTGTGCGGGATTCCGCGTAACCGCACAGTACCTGGTTAAGGAGATCACATGTCGTTCGGACTTTATGCCGCTGGATTCGCAATCGTAATCGCCGGGCTGGTGTACGCCGCACACCTGGTGCATATGCCCTCGCACTGGATTCTTGTGGGCGCGATCGTAATGATCGGTATTGGGCTTCTGTCGGCCGTGAAGGCCACTCGCCAGAAGGACGCCGTCAGCTAACGAGGATCGCTGCCAGGGCGAGGCAGTTCGAATTTCTTTTGCCGGGCGTTACCATCGCTTCATGGCAGAGAAGGGTGACGGCCGGAACGCTATTCTGCACGACGTCCACGTCATCGACGGCGGGCTGGCCACGGAGCTCGAATATGCGGGGGCGCGCATCGACGGGCCGCTGTGGTCGGCACATGTTCTGGAGGACGAGCCGGAGAAGCTGCTCGCCGTGCATCGCGCATACATTGAGGCGGGCGCCGAGTGCATTGCCACATGCAGCTACCAGGTTTCGCGGATGGGCTATGCGGAGGTGGGACTGACCGCCAGGCGCGCCGATGCTGCGCTGCTGCGGTCCGTCGAGCTGGCGCGGTCAGTGGTTGCGGAGTTTCCCGATCGGAGAGTTCTCGTCGCAGGCTCGTTGGGGCCTTACGGCGCGGCGCTGCACAATGGCGGCGAATACACCGGTAACTACGACTGCTCGTACGACGATCTGGTCCGCTTTCACCGCGAGCGCATTGAGGTTTTCGCGCGAGCCAGCAGCGCCCAGGCCCCCGATCTTCTCGCGTTTGAAACCTTTCCCTCGCTTGAAGAAGCTCGCGCGGTGGGCGAGGCGATGGCGCCCTGGCCCGAGTTACGAGCGTGGTTCAGCTTTTCCTGCCGCGACGAGAAACATGTGTCGCACGGCGAGCGCGTGGCCGATTGCGCCGCGCTGGTCGCTTCGTTCCCGCAAACGGTGGCCATCGGCGTGAACTGCGTTCCGCCCAGGTGGATCCCTTCGCTGATTGCCGAGTTGCGCGCCGCTTCAGACAAGCCGATTGTGGTTTATCCGAACTCCGGCGAGGGATGGGACTCCGCACGGCGCTGCTGGACGGGCGTGAGCGATCCGGCGGAGTTCGGCGCGCAGGCGGCGGAGTGGTTCAAGGCCGGAGCGCAGATGGTGGGGGGCTGCTGCCGGACGCGGCCGGCGCACATTCGCGCCGTAGCTCAGGTGGCCGATTCTGATTCGACCTGGCTGCGCTAGACGAGCTGCAGCGCCGCCGTGCCTTTGCGGGGAGCAATGAAGTGGCCGGCGCGGGAGGCGATGGCGATGCTTTCGCGGCTGAGGAGCTTGCGAATCTGGCCGCGGGCGTGGTCGGCCCAGGGACCGCGGTTGTCGAGCTTGACGTAGGCGCGCCAGTGGCGCAGGGCGGTGCGGTGCTGGCCGGTGCGCTCGTAGGCGAGGGCCAGGTTGTAGTGGGCGTCGGCGTAGCGGGGCGAGAGCGTGACGGCCTTCAAGTAGGCGGCAGATGGATTCGTCGAGACGCTCGAGCTCGTCGAGCACGTTGCCGAGATCGAAGTAGGCCAGCACATAACCGGGGTCGGCCTCGGTGGCGCGGCGGTAGAGCTCTTCGGCGCGGCCGTACTGGCGCAGGTGGAAGAACAGGGTGCCCAGGTTGATGCAGGCCGCCGCATACTGCGGATCGATGGAGAGAATCTCCTGGTAGAGGCTGATGGCGCGCTGCTTTTCGCCGGCTTCCTCGGCCTGAACCGCGGCGTGGAAGCGCTCCTGAAGGCCGCGCAGGTCTGGCGGGCCGATGCGGCGCAGCGGAGCCGGGCCCGGAGGCGGCGTTGCTGCGGCCCGCCCATGCGCTCGAAGTCGAAGAGCAACTGGCGGCGGATGGGGTCGACCATGGCGCCGTGATGGCGGAAGGCGAGACGCGTCCCCGTGCGCACCACGCGCGCCTCGAGCAGCGGGTTGCTCATGCCGGCGACCGCTTTCATGGCCAGGATGGAGTCGCGGATCGAGGCCGCGGGCACTTCGTCCTCGCGCAGCGAGCGCAGCGTGCGCAATTGGCCAAGATCCTGAAAGCTATAGAGTTCCTGTTGAGGGATCAGCCCGGCTCGTTCCCAGGCTTGCAATTGGCGGGAACTGATTTGCAGGATGCGCAAAACGTCCTGACGGCTATAACTGGTCACGCTTGGATGCTCCCCCAGGTGAAACCAAACGATCTCGGCATGAGAGTTCAACTTCCGGCTGCGGATGCTGAACTCAGATTTCCGGCCGAGACCCAGACCGCAGCTCTCGGAACAGTTACGGAGGAATCGTTCCCATTGCGATTATGCCAAGAGTGCGCGCGAATAGGCGCACCGGAATCGATGCAGTAACTAAAAACTCGTGGATAACGAGTGCATGATTTGGTTCATGAGGCGTTCGCGGGCGCGATAAGCCCCAAAAACTTCCGGTGGATTTCAAAGGACGCGCCGGATCGGGGACAACGGGAGCGCGAGCCGAGGCGCCAGGGGTCATGAACCGGGCACACAAGGTTGCCCGAAATGGTCTGCCACCTTTCGGGCTGTTCCACGCCCGGAAAGTTGTACCGGCCTGCGTCGCCGGGGCGATGTATTGATTCCGGCTATGTCCTACGATTTTCATTGTCGACTGAAATTGGGATATGTTAGCCTCCCGGACACAAGCATGTTCCGACGCAGAGGAACAGGGCCCCGTGTTGAACTCCACCTTCTGCTTCGCATCAAGCGATCCACCCCGGCTCGTGTCAGTCCGGGGTAGTACGGAAGCCCTGCTCGGTTATAACCAACGCGGATTCCTCACTGGCCAGGTCAATCTCAAGGATTTGATCCATCCGGACGACGCCGGGATCGCGGAAACCATCTTCTCTTCCGATCTCGAGGCCAGATCCGGCTGCTTCAACCTGCGCCTGCGCCACGCCGACGGGCGTATTCGCTGCGTGAAGGGGTGCTACAAGAAGAAGCCTGCCCGCTCCGGAGAAAACGTTCTTCTGGAGCTGACCCTGGAGGACGCGCGAAATGTGCGTGAGCCCGGTGACGCCTTTCTGTTGACGAGCTTCAAACCTCTGATCGAGCACACCAACGATTACATCTACATCAAGAATCGTAACCATGTGATCCTGGCGGCGAGCCACGCAGTTTCATTACTGACGGAAACGGCGAAGGACCCTGCCGAACTTGTGGGAAAGACCGATTACGACCTTCACCCCGAAGCCATCGCCGATCTGTCGTACCAACTGGAGAACCAGGCATTTGCCGAAAACCGGCGCGTGAACCAGATCCAGCAGATGGCGGCGCAGGATGGATCGAACCATTGGCTCGACGATCGGAAATACCCGATCGCCGGGCCGGACGGCGAGATCGTGGGCATCTTCGGCGCGGTCCCGGATATTACCGAATACGTCGAATCGCGGCTCAGGTTGCGCGACAGCGAGGAATCGCTGCGGGAGGCACAGAGCATTGCCGGCCTGGGCAGCTATTGGCTGGATATCAACACTGGGCTGTGGACGAGTTCGGATGTCATGGACGAGATATTCGGAATCGATAAAGAATATGAGCGCACCGTTGAGGGATGGGCTGCCCTGATCCATCCCGACGATCGATCGTCGATGCTTGCCTATTTCAAGGATGAGGTGCTTGGCCAGGGCAAACGCTTTGACAAGGAGTATCGCGTTGTTCGCCGGACAGACGGAGCGGTGCGATGGGTGCACGGCCTGGGACGGCTGGAGTTCGACGCCCAGGGGCGTCCCGTGAAGATGCCCGGCACCATTCGGGACATCACCGAAGCCAGGCAGGCTCAGGAGACGCTGCGCGAGAACAAGGAATTGCTGCAACTGTTCATCGAGCACGCGCCTGTGGCGCTGGCCATGTTCGACCGCGAGATGCGCTACGTGGCCGTGAGCCGGCAGATGGCTGAAGACTATGGCCTTGTGGGCAGCGAGATCATCGGGCGGTCGCATTACGAGGTGATCCCGGACATTCCGGAGCGGTGGAAGGACGCGCATCGGCGCGGCCTGGCGGGCGAGCGGCAACGCTCGGATGAGAGACCGCTTCGATCGCGGCGACGGCGCGGTGCAGTGGATCCGGTGGGAGGTCATTCCCTGGCGGGCCGGCGACGGCTCAGTCGGCGGAATCGTCCTGTTCGCCGAGGACATTACCCAGCGAAAAGTGACTGAGGACCGGCTGCGCCTTGCCGCGAACGTCTTCACCGGCGTGCGCGAAGGCATCATGATCACCGATCGCACGGGAGCGATTCTGGATGTCAATGAGGCCTTTACCCGCATTACCGGATACACGCGCGAAGAGGTGCTGGGACAAAATCCGCGGCTGCTTCAATCCGGCCTGCAGAGCAAGGAATTCTACGAGAACATGTGGGAATCCCTGTTGCGCGAGGGCTATTGGTCGGGGGAGGTCTGGAACCGCACAAAGGGCGGAGACATTTACGCGGAGATGCTCACCATCAATGCGATCCGCAACGCGAGCGGCGAGGTGGAGCAGTATGTGGGGCTGTTCTCTGACATCACGGAGATCAAGGAGCACAAGCAGCAACTTGAGCGCATCACGCATTACGACGCGCTGACCGGCCTTCCCAATCGGGCATTGTTCGCCGACCGGCTGCGCCAGGCCATGGCTCATGCGCACCGGAGCAAGAGCCTGCTGGCCGTCGTCTACTTCGACCTCGATGGCTTCAAAGGCATCAACGACCGCTATGGCCACTCAACCGGCGATGCGCTGCTGACGGCGCTGGCCTTCAGGATGAAGCGCGCCTTGCGCGAGGGCGATACGCTGGCCCGGTTGGGCGGAGACGAGTTTGCCGCCGTGATCCTCGATCTGGACGGCAACAAGGCGTGCATGCCGACTCTGAACCGCCTGCTTGCGGCGGCATCCGAGGAGGCCCAGATCGGCGAGGTGATGCTGCGCGTCTCAGCCAGCGCCGGCGTGACCCTTTATCCGCAAGATGGAGGACATGGACGCCGACGTGCTGCTGCGCCAGGCCGGGCAGGCGATGTACCAGGCCAAGCTGGCCGGCCGCAACTGCTTCAGCATGTTCGATCCGAGCCAGGACCTGATGGTCCGCGACCGGCACGAGAACATCGAGCACATCCGCCAGGCGCTGGCTGCACGGCAGTTCGTGCTTTTTTACCAGCCTAAAGTGAATATGCGCACCGGCAAGGTGGTGGGCGCCGAGGCTCTCATTCGCTGGCAACACCCGGAGCGCGGACTGCTGCCGCCGGGCATGTTTCTTCCCGTGATTGAAGATCACCCGCTGGCCGTCGAGTTGGGCGAATGGGTGATCGAGACCGCGCTCAAGCAAATGGAATCGTGGCAGGCGGAGGACTTCGATTTGCCCGTGAGCGTGAACGTGAGCGCGATCGAGCTGCAGCAACCGGACTTCGCCGATCGCCTGCGCGCCCGGCTCGCGGCGCACCCGCAAGTGAAGCCGTCGGACCTGGAACTGGAAGTGGTGGAAACCAGCGCGATGCAGGATGTGGTGCGAACCTCGCAGGTCCTGGCGGCCTGCCGGGAGATCGGCGTATCGATCGGCCTGGACGATTTCGGCACCGGCTACTCTTCGCTGACTTATCTGAAGCGCCTGCCCGCCAATGTGCTGAAGATCGACCAGAGCTTTGTGCGCGACATGCTGGAGGAACCAGAGAACCTGACGATTCTTGAGGGCGTGCTGGGGCTGGCCGCGGCCTTCCACAGGCAGGTGATTGCGGAGGGAGTGGAGACAGCGGAACACGGCTTGATGCTGCTGCAAATGGGTTGCGATCTGGCCCAGGGTTACGGCATTGCGGCGTCCATGCCGGCGCATGAATTCCGGGCGTGGGCGGCCGCGTGGCGTCCCGATCCGCACTGGGGCGATGTGCCTGTGGTGCGCGCAGAGAACTCGCCCGTGCTGTACGCCAGCGTAGAGCACCGCGCCTGGCTGGGGGCCTTTGAGGCCTATCTGCAGGGCAAGCGCGCTGTTCCGCCGCCGCTCGATGCCAGCCAATGCCGGGTTGGCGCGTGGCTGAACGGCCAGAAGCAGTCAGCGCGCGGAACGAATTCGGCGATTCAGGCCATCGAGACTCTTCATCGGCAACTCCACGACCTGGCAGAAGAGATCTTCGCGTCGCATGCCGAGGGCTCGAATTCCGCGGGCTTGGCTCGTCTTCGCCACCTGCACTACCTGCAGGACAAGTGCCTGAAGCGGCTAGAGACCTTCGCTTAATCCTGCATCGCCAAACAAGACAATCGATGCGCAACACCGCGGCAGTTGAACGGGACAGTTGCGCCTCAATGATGGGCGACTGCGGTATTCGGCCAGAGCTTCTTCCGGCAGGGCCTGCGGCTCCCGCAGCGTGAGTACGGGGCAGCGCGCGTGGGCCAGCACGCGATAGACGGTGCGGTCGCGAGTGAGGTTCTCGAGGGCCAGGCGGTGCGTGGCGCCGAGGACGATCAGGCTGGCATGGCGCTCCGCCGCCAGAGCCAGAATTTCGATGAAAGGGTTGCCGTGAGCGACGACCGGCTCGACGGCGGAACAGCAGCGGGCGCCTGTTTCCTCGGCCAGGATGCGCAGATCGACCATGGCGGCCGAGTCCATGCCGGTGGGCAAGCCTTTGCGCTGCATCACGTCGATGGGCGGAAGTACGTGGAGCAGAACCAGCTTTGCATTCTGGGTGGCGGCCACCTGGCAGGCAAGCGCCGCGCTCGGGCGAGAGGTCTCTCTGAGTGTGGTGGCGTGAAGGACGACGCGTTCCTCGCCCCTTTCCACCGGGAGATGAGCCTCGGGTCCCACGGTAATGACCGGGAGGTAGACCGAGCGCAGCACTTGCTCTGCCACAGAGCCAAGGAGCAGCTTGCCAATCTTGCTCCGGCTCCGTGTCCCGAGCAGCACGCGGTCGGCCTGGAACTGACGGACGGCGGCTGCAATCTGCTGAGTGGGGTGGCCCTCACGCACCAGCGCGTCGCACCGGATGCCGCGGCGAGCGGCTGCTTCGCACCATGGCCGCAGCATCTGTTCCGCGGTTTCGAGTGCGCTGCCGGTGTCGTAGTACGGCATTCCGGAGGCATCGGCAGCGATGACCGCGGCCGAAGAGAGAGCATGCAGAAGAATGAGGCGCGCCCCGGTTTCACCCGCCTGTTCCAGGGCAAACGGCATGAGATGGTCCAGGTCGCTTAAGTCCGTGGCGACAAGAATTGTGGCCGGATGCGTCCAGCGGCCCATATCGGATCCCCGCATGGCGAACACCTCACACCCGAAAGCGTGTCACCGAGAAAAGTGCCGGGATGTGCCAGGGAGCACCGCGGAATGTGATCTAGATCACTTGACGGCGGGATTTGCATGGCCTCCGGCGCGCCTGCGATGATCGCTGGACACGGTCGAACCGGAGATACTAAACATGTCCGGAAAGATTCTGATTCTTGCTGTCAATGCGGCGATCGCCGCGGTCGGGTGGGCGCAGGCTCCAACCGCCGCTTCGCCGTCCACACTAGCTTCCAACCCCGGATGGACGCCGCCGCCTGGCCACATGACCATGGCGATTTGGCCCGGCACGCCGCCGGGAGCCAGCGCCAACCTGCCCCCCGAGATCAATGTGAATGCAGCCGGGACCAAGCAAGTGGCGGGCAAGACTTATATCCGCCTGACCAACGTCTCTACGCCAACGATTACGCTCTTCAAGCCGACGGGAAAGAACACGGGCGCGGCGGTTGTGGTGTTTCCCGGCGGCAGCTATCAGGTTCTCTCCATCGATCTCGAGGGCACAGAGGTCTGCGACTGGCTGAATTCGATCGGCGTGACGTGCGTGCTGTTGAAGTATCGCGTGCCTGACAGCGGGCCATATCCCAAGTCCGCGGCGGCGTTGCAGGATGCGCAGCGCGCCGTGGGCCTTGTGCGGCAGCACGCGGCCGAATGGGGTATCGATCCCAATCGCATTGGCGTGATCGGCTTTTCGGCCGGCGCGTATCTGTCGGCGGCCATCAGCAACATCTATTTGAAGCGCGTCTACGATCCCATCGACGCTGCCGACCAGTTGAGCTGCAAGCCGGATTTCTCGGTGGTGATCTATCCCGGCTACATTGCCCTGGCGGACCAGAACTTCGCGCTCAATCCCGCGATTCAGCCCACGGCCAATACGCCGCCCACGTTCATTCTTCAGGCAGAGGACGATTTCGCTCACGTGGAGAATTCGCTGGTGTACTATCTGGCGCTGAAGAACGCCAAGGTGCCGGCGGAGTTGCACATCTACGCGCAGGGCGGGCACGGCTACGGACTGCGGCCCAGGGACCTTCCCATCATGGGATGGCCGAAGCTGGTAGAAACGTGGCTGCACACCATCAAAGTGCTGCCGGAGAATTAGCGCTTACAATCGCCTCATGCTGTTTGCCGTGCTCACCATCTCCGACCGCTGCTCGCAAGGGCTGATGGCCGACACCGCGGGTCCCGCGGTGGCCACACTGCTCACGCGCGAGTGGCCGCAGGCGGAGATCCGGACAGCGCTCCTGCAAGACGACGAAGACGCGATCGCGGCGGCGCTCGAAGCGCTCGTCGGCCAGAACGCGGAACTGGTGCTGACCGTGGGCGGCACCGGCCTGGGTCCGCGTGACCGGACGCCTGAGGCAACGCGGCGCGTGATCGATCGCGAAGCGCCGGGGCTGGCCGAGGCCATGCGCGCGAAGGGCGCGGAGCGGAATCCCTATGCGTGGCTTTCGCGCGGCGTGGCGGGAATACGGGCGAGTACGCTGATCGTGAACCTGCCCGGCAGCCGGCGCGGCGCCGAGGAGAGCCTGGAGGCGATTCTGCCGCTGTTGCGCCATGGGCTCGAGGTCGTGGCCGGAGCGCAGAATCATCCGTAGCCGACGCTTGAACACAGAGTGGTTGGCTTGGGCGCGACGTAAGTAAGCGTTTCCCAAAACTCCGCTCCTTCCCTGCTCTGCGGAAACGCTACGCGGACACTCAACCGGCCCAGGACTCGGAATCCAGCGGCTCTCCACGGGCTTTGTCACTCTGGCTCGCCCGAGAAAAACCCGGAAAAGCGTACAATCGTCTTTGCCCGTGAGCCGACAAAGCACAGCTCAAGGAAAGCGCCGCCGCGCCACCGCAAACATTCACGACGTGGCCAGGCGCGCCCGCGTCTCCATTGCCACCGTGTCGCGCACTGTCAACCGCATCGCCACTGTGGATCCGGTTTTGGCCAATCGGGTTTGGAAAGCCGTGGAAGAAGTCGGCTACGTGCCCAATACCCAGGCGCGGGCGCTGGTGTCGGGACGCAGCCGCATCCTGGGCCTCATCGTTTCGGAGATCACCAATCCGTTCTTTCCGGAGCTGGTGCAGGAGTTCGAGAACCTGGCCGTGGCGCAGGGCTACGAAGTGATGATCGGCTCGACCAGCAACGATCCGGCGCGGACCGAGTCGCTGATGCGCCGCATGTTGCAGCGCGGCGTTGACGGCGTGGCTGTCATGACGTTCGGCATCGACGAGGAGCAGGTGCACAAACTGGTGGAACGCGAGTTTCCGCTGGTTCTTACTGATGCTGGGCCGGAACAATCTAACGTTCGCGTACTGAAGGTGAATTACGGCGAGGGAATTCGCGAGGCGGTGCAGCATCTGGCGGCGCTCGGTCATCGCCGCATTGCTTTCATCAGCGGGCCGCTGCGCATGCGCACCGCCGTGACGCGCCGCGACGCTTTCCGCAAATCAATGACCGAGCTGGGGCTCACCGTGCCCGGCGCCTATATCGTCGAAGGCGATCACAAGATGGAGGGAGGCAAGGCGGCCATGGAAAAGCTGATCGCGCTGGCCGAGCTGCCCACAGCGGTGATCTGCTCCAATGACATGACCGCAATCGGAGTTCTGCACGCACTCGACGAAACCACTCTCAAGGTGCCCGCGGACATCTCCGTGGTGGGATTCGACGACATCCACCTGGCGCAGTTTATGCTGCCGCCGTTAACGACGGTGCAAATGTCGTGCAAGGAACTTGCCACTGCGGCGGTGCAGGCGTTGCGCGCCGGCATCGAGGCGGACCACCCCCAGTCCACACAAAAGGAATGGCCGGTCGCGACGCGCCTGGTGGTGCGCCGGTCATCGGACTTCCCGCGCGGCACATTGCCGGCGCTGGGAAAGCGGCGGGCCAACTCTGCGCGCCGCGGATAGAGTCGAGCCCGCAACAAGTCTCACGGCGCCTTTGCCGGTGCGACCACGTACTCATATTCCAGCGAATCGCCTCCGGTGTTCTCCACGTTGTGGCGAGTTGCGGGCGGGATATAGACGAGCGCCGGAGCAACGAAGGGAAGCGCAGGCTGGCCGTCGATCAGAGCTTTCCCTTTTCCATGCAGCACAACGAGAGCCTCTTCGTTTTTGCCCGTGCTGTGCCAACCGACCGTCTGCCCCGGACTGAGGCGCACAAAGCCGCTGCGCATGCCTTTTGTTTGGGGCGCGCCCGAGAGAATGGGGCAATCGCCGTGCGCACACGCGAGCGGGATGGCCTGTGGAACCGGCTGCGGTTGCTGCGACAGTGCGGGCGCTGCCGCAAGCAAAAGGCCAGCAGCAAGGATCAGCCAACGTGAGTACGCAGTTTGGCGCATCTTCTTCTCCTCAAAAGGGCTTGCACGTTGTGGCATGGGGTCTAATCACGCCGCGAGCTGTGTGGTAAGGTCACATAGTAGCACGAATTAGAAAATCGTGTGACGCGAGTCACAAGCATTGAAACATGCCCAAATTCAAGGTAACGCCCTGCGTAGCAAGAAAGCGAAGAACGTAGCACTCGGCCTGCTTGCGCTCTTTGCGGGCCTGCCGGCCCATGCGGGCGCGGCCCATAAGGCTTATCTGCCTCAGCTATCAGGAACTGTCGTTGACACGTCTGGCGCGGTGATTGCCGGGGCTACCGTGCAAGTTCTCAGCGCGAACGGTACTGTACAAAGAACGACACAGTCGGACAGGAACGGCTCCTTCATTCTTTCTGGACTCGCGGCAGGTAATGATCGACTCGTCGTATCGAAGCCCGGATTTGAAACCAAAGAAATCCTTGTCACCATAGGGACCACCGGGGCGCCGGCCCCGTTGCGCATCACTCTGGTAGTGGGCGCCGTGAGCACCACCATCAACGTGCAGGGACGGCAGGATGACCTTATCGGAGTCGCCGAATCCGGCTCCCAGGGAACGGTGGGCGCAAAGGAAATCCAGGATCGCCCGATCCTTCGTTCAGGAGAAGTTTTGGAGACGGTTCCCGGTCTCATCATCACGCAACACGCTGGCGGCGGCAAAGCCAACCAGTATTTTCTGCGCGGCTTTAACCTCGACCACGGCACGGATATAGCCATTTTCCTTGACGACATGCCGCTGAACCTGCCGTCACACGCGCACGGCGAGGGCTACTCGGACATGAACACCGTGATCCCGGAGTTTGTGAAGCGGGTGAATTTCGAGAAAGGCCCTTACTACGCCGATGTCGGCAACTTTAGCTCGGCTGCAAATGCCCATGTGGAATTTTTCAAGACTCTGCCCGAGAACTTCGTCAAGTTGGAATGCGGCACGCATACCTATGGGCGGGCCGTTTTCGGCGCATCGCAAAAGCTCGGTTCGAGCAATTTACTGTACGGCGGAGAAGAGTATTACTATAACGGCCCATGGGTGCATCCGGATGGTTTTAACAAAATCAACGGCATCCTAACTTACAGCGAGGGCGACGACACCAATGGCGCCAGCATCACAGCCCGCGCTTACCACGGAAAATGGAACTCGAGCGATCAGATCCCGGTTACCGCCCAATCCCTGGTTGGTTTCTTCGGCACACTAAACCCATCTGACGGTGGCCACAGCCGGCGTTATAGCTTGCAGGGTGAGTGGCATCGCCAAGATACAAATTCCGAGTCGAAGATCATGGCCGCCGTATGGTATTACGATCTCGACTTATTTTCTGATTTCACTTACTACCTGGTGGACTACGGCAAAGAGGACCAGTTCAATCAGCAGGATAGGCGCTGGGTGGGTTACCTGGACGCTCACCACACGGTTTTCAGCACATGGCATGGCCGCAAGATGTCAAATACCTTCGGCGTACAGTACCGCAACGATTGGATCAACAACGGCCTTTACCGGTCGCAGAATCGTGCGCGCACGACCAAAACCGATTATTCCGCCACCGGCGCCAGCTTCTTCCCCGCCGCCAACAGCGGTCTTCCCAACGCCGGCGTGCTTCCCACATGCATCTACGCCGACCCCACCTCCGCGATCACTCTTTCTGTTACGCTGCCCAACAACCTTGCTTTTGCCAACAATGGCAGCACCGACGCCTCTGTCACTGTTCCCAACACCACCTGCCCCACTTTGCCTGCGACCACGTCCCGGGATAACTTTACGGACATGATAGGCAGCGCCTTTTGGGAAGACAAAATCCAGTGGGCGAACAAATTCCGCTCGGTCCTGGCCCTGCGCGGCGACGAGGAAAAATTTATCGTCACCAGTCTGGCTTACGCGACCAATTTGATTACGTTGGCCAACGGTACCACCACCACGGTGCCCGATATTGTTACTTTGCCAGACGGCACCACCGAATCGGCTAACGCGGCCAATTCCGGCTCGGCCGTCAAGTTCCTGCCTAGCCCTAAGGCAAGTTTGATTTTCGGACCGTGGGCCAGCACGGAGTTCTATTTACAGGGTGGATTCAGTTTTCACTCGAACAACGGGCGTGGCTCAACGCAAGTAGTGGAGCCGGTTTCGCCGGACTATCCTTACCCCAATACGATCATGCCGAAAATTTCTCCCCTGGTCCAACAAAAGGGCGGGGAAATCGGTGTGCGCAATGTGGCCGTCCCACATCTGCAAAGCACCCTTTCGCTCTGGTATCTCCACAGTAATTCCGAACTGGAGCAGGATGGCGACACCGGAGGCACGTCTCCTTCAGAACAGTCGAGCAACCGCTATGGCCTCGAATGGGCGAACTACTACACGCCAACGGAACATTTGGCTTTTGATTTTGACATTGCGGACTCCAGAGCCCAGTTCACCCAATTAGACCCAGGCGATGCGACGATATGGGTCTCAAATTTGCCCTTAACAGCTACTGTCACGACCGCGGCACAAACCACCACCACGATCTACAACGCCAGCGGATGCCCCGCGACAGCCCCCACCACTCCCATACCTGGCTGCGTCTATGTAAATTGGCAACAGCTAGGCCCGGGCGGCAAGCTTGTGCCTGAAGCGGTTAAGGTGGTCATTTCTTCGGCCGCCACACTGCACGATTACAAAGGCTTTTCGTCGAGTTTGCGCCTGCGCTACTTTGGTCCGCGCTATTTGACGTCGGACGGACTTTATCAGTCAAATCAAACGGTGTTGCTCAATGGCGAGGTCGGTTATCAATTTTTCAAGAAGTGGCGCATTGCGGCCGAATTCTTGAACATGCTTAACCGCAAAGATGCGGACATTGACTACGCCTATGTCTACCAAATCACTCCAAATGCATTAGCCACGCCGCCGGCATTCGGACGCGTTACCCACCCCACCGAACCGTTTCTGGTGCGATTCGCGTTAGGAAGAAGCTTTTGACAAATGCCGCAATGCCGATTCAGTGCAGGTGCTTGCGCGTGTGCTTGTGTGTGTGGCTTCGTGCTCCGCATCCAGCGCATGCGTGGGCACGCTCATCACCAGGCGGCCGTGCTGCACGCCTTTCAGGCCGATGATCAAGTCGGCAAACTGCTGCACGCGGCCGGCCTTGCCGTGGACGATCAGCACTTCGAGGCAGGAATCATGGTCCAGATGCGCGTGGCTCGTGGAGACAACCAGGTCGTGGTGCTCGTGCTGCGCTTCAGTCAGCTTTTCGGTGATCCCGAAAGCATGGTGGTTGTAAATGAGGGTGACGGTGCCGACGACGGTCGCATCGGGCGCGGCGGTCTGCTCCCGCACTAGCCGGTCGCGGATCAGGTCGCGAAAGGCTTCGGAGCGGTTCGTGTATCCGCTCTTCTCAATGGAAAGGTCGAACCGCTTCAATAGCTCGGAATCGAGGGCAATGCCGATTCTGCTTAGCTCTCCCATGCGCGCTCCTGCCGTACGCAGATAGCCAGACTCGTGAGTTCGAGTCCATAATCCCAGAGGATAGCGCGCGCGCGGCGGAAATCCCACTACTGCGGCGTGATGAGGTGGTGCGCGATGGCGAAGAGCGCCAGCTCCAGGCGCGTGGAGACGCCGGTCTTGTCGAAGATGTTGGAGAGATGGCGCTTGACGGTCTCTTCGCTGAGCGAGAATTGCTTGGCGATGTCGCGGTTGCTGCAGCCCTCGACGATGCAGCCCACAACTTCAAGCTCGCGCGGCGTGAGGCCGTAGGTCTTGCGCTGCGGCACGGCGGCCTGCTGCATCAGTTCGTGCAGAGCGGAGACCAGGTTGACGACGCGCTTGCCGCCGATCCAGTAGTCGCCGGCGTGGACGGTGCGGATGGCGGTCTGCAGGTGGCTGGCGAGAGCGTCTTTGAGCACGATGCCGCGCGCGCCGATCTGCAGGGCCTCGATGATCTGCTGCGTGGTGATGGTGGAGGTAAGAAGGAGGATTTTGGCCGTGGAGGGGCCGTTCATGATGGCGCGCATGGCCTCAAGGCCCGGCAGGCGCGGCATGGCGACATCGAGCAGGAGAACATCGGGCTGGAGCTCAAGGGTTTGCGTGATGGCTTCGTCCCCGTCGGTGGCATCGCCCACCACGTCAAAGCCGTCGTTCTTCGTCAGCATATTGCGCACGCCAATGCGGACAACCGGATGGTCATCCGCCAGGACAATTCGAATGGGTCGTTCCATTTCTGCCACACGCCTCCCAAACGCCTATTCCACATCGCAGAGAAATGCAAAGGATCAGGCGGGCAATTCAGCATCCAGCATACGCTTCAACCCTCGGGCGGCGGCACGCAAATCGCAGAGCAGGACGGCGCTGTTATCCAATTGGTTATCCTTCGAGTCGAGCGTAATTGTCTCCAGAAGCGCGCCCAGGCGGGCGGCCTGAAGGGCGCCGGCCATGCCGCAGCCGCCTTTAATGGCGTGGCCGATGCGGCGAATCTCCGCTGCGTCGCCTTTGGCGATTGCCGCTTCCAGCGCATCGATCCGCACGGTCAGATCGGCGACGACGGCAGAGTAGATTTGCCGCACCGCTGACTCGGGCATGACCTTGCGTAACTGAGCAAGAACCTCGACGCTGACAGCAGGCTCATTCGGATCGAGCAGCGAGGAAACTGCATCCGGCTGGTAGCCCTTCGATCAGCTTCCGCAGGGCTTCGGCATTGAAGGGCTTCAGCAGAAAACCGTCCGCCGCATTCGGCCACTTCGGGCGGCGCGTTGCTGCCGCTGATCACGTAGATGCGGGCCTTGGTGTGGCTGCGCAGCTCGGCAATCAGTTTCGTTCCGCTCAAGCCCGGCATCTGCGCATCCGTCAGGATCACGCCCGGCCGGAACACTCCCTTGGTAAGCATTTCCAGCGCAGCATCCCCGCTTACGGCCGTGTGGACGGTAAACCCAGCCATAGTGAGCACAGTGGCGGTTACTTCGCGGCTGACCAGGTCGTCGTCAATGAGCAGGACGACAGGTAAATGTCTTTCGGCGGAGCGGTCGAGCATGATTCTAGTTTGCATCTGCCGCGCGCGGGTGAGGAGAGAAATCTGCACACCGGTAATTGACTTGGTTCAGCCAAGGTCGGCACGGGCACGGCGGGCAGCACGACCTGAATTCCGCCTGATCCCCTCAGTGCGCATTTGCGGCAGTCCCGGGCAATTCCAGGGCTGCGGGCGCAGGCAGATCCTGGCCATTCTGCCAGCCGTAGATCGCCGCCGCAAACTGGTCGCCGCGCCGCTGCCACCGCTCGATCTCCAGGTCGTAGCGGACGGTGACGTTGTTGAGCCAGTAGGGACGATTCTCGGCGAGCCACACCTGGCTGTACTCGCTCTTCAAGGCCGAGTAGGCGTCGCGCAGGTCCTGGCAGCGGCCGTTTGCGCCGCTGATCTCGCTGAGCAGAGTGTTGGTGGCCGAGCTTTGCGTCTTGTCGTGCTGCTGGGCGACCGCCTGGGCGTAGGCTGCGGCGATCTCCTGCGCGAGCTGGAACTTGAGGCCGATGAGATCGAGACGGCGCGCGCCCAGATCCATGGCGGTGAGCGCGTCGGGCTCGCTGAGCTTTGGGTTGTCGCGGCGCGCCTGGGCCAGCAGAACGATGGCGTGTTCGGCGTGGAGGCGCAGATCGTGCGCAACGGGCAGCAGCTTGGGTGCGAACCGCTTGTCCCTCCGCGCTCCACGGATCGAGCCAGAACAGCGCATCGCTGGTCATGCCGGTTTTGGCGCCGAGCAGGTCTCCCTGCGCGGCCATCAGCTCTTTTTCGGCGGCGTTGATTTTGCCGCTCGGGTCGAGATGAAAGATCTGGCCGTAGGCATCCTGGTAATCGGCGATGGAGCTCTCGCCGGTCTGCCACGCGGCCACCGCGCCAAAGAGCACGCCGTACCAATCCATGTTGAAGAGGCCCTCGCCGTCGTCGTTCCAGACCGTGGTGAGCGCGCCGGTCGATCCCAGCCTCTGCCCGTCGGCGAATGAATCCCTGAATGTTCCAGAGCGCGGTCTGGTCCTGCGGGTAGACCTCGTTCCAGTTGGAGTCGCCGGGAGCGACCCAGGTTTCGATGCCGTTTTTGGCGAATGGCTCGATCAGCTTGTCGAAGCCTGTCTGGTCCGAATAGTTCCAGGGCACGGCGATCATGTCCTTGGGCAATCCGGCGACGGCGTCAGGATTGGCGTCGCCAATGTCGCCCCAGAAGAGCAGGCGGCGATTGAGCGGCGCGAGCGCGTCGTGAATCTGCTTGAGGAAGGCGACATAGACGGGCCCGTAGCCTTGCTGCGCGACCGCGTCGTGCGTGCGGCCCAGGCCAAGATCGAAGGTTTCGTCGGCGCCGATGTGGATGAAGGGCGAGGGAAACTCCCGCGCGATCTGCGAACCAATCCTTGATGAGCGGCAGCGTGCCGGCCTGGCCGGGCGCGAGCACGTAGCCGTGCGGAGTCTCGGCCACATCCTGGTAGAGCTCCTACTTGAGCACGTGATGCAGATGGCCGAAGGCCTCCTGCTCCGGCACGATGGTGACGTGATACTGGCGCGCGTAGGCGACCAGCTCCGCGGCCTGCGCCGGCGTGAGCGAGCCGCCCGGCAGGCGCTGCCAGCGGATGATCGGGATAGAGAAGCGTGTGCTCGAAATACGGCGAGTAGATATTGATCTTGAATGAGGCGAAGACGCGAATCTGGTGCTTCTGGAATTCGAGCGTGGGAAACGGGCCGCGGGAGAGATCGTCGCTGATGCCGCGATATTGCATGGCCGGCCAGTCGCGCACCGTGCCCGTGGGAAGCACGCGCGGCGCTCCGGGCAACGGCAGCAACTGCTTGAAGGTCTGCACGCCGTAAAAGACACCCGCGCCGGTTGCGCCGATGATGGTTGCCTCGTGCGGCTCGATGATCAGAACGTAGCCCTCCGATTCCATCGACCGGATCGAAGGCGAGGTTGTTGCGCGCGAGGATGGCCTTCGCGGCATCGGAACCGTCGCGGAGAAGCGTGATGCGATACGGCGGTTGCGCGGCGTGGGATTCATCGGCGGCGGGCGCGATGCGCTTCAGCGCGTCCTCCAGATCGCGCGCGGCGAATTCGTCTTCCGCATCGTGGCCGGGGACGGCGACGAGAATCTTGTCCGGCAGCTCCGTGGTCTGCCCAAGATGCGCCTCGCGCGGAGCGGGAAGAAGGACAACCTTCGTCTGCGCTAGGCCCAGTGCTGCGCCGGCAAGAAGGGTGACGAGCGCTGCCCGCGGCAAAGAGAATGAGACCAATCGAACGAAACTCTGCAACTCAAGACCGCCTTCGGCTCAAAACTTCGAGCCATTCAATGCGATGCGACCATTGTAGAGCGGTTCACCAGTTCATACACGGTATATTGAGCGCTGTGCAAGGTGGCTTTTACTTCCACCCCACAGACGAAGACCTGTCTGTGGGGACCCCGTGCCGGAAAAAGCCACTTGGCCGTTATGGCCTCGCCTTACAGCAACTGGAGAACCGCTGTAGACTGGTGCATCGCGCGATTCTGCCTGCCGTGAGACGGAGCGAGAAAGCCGAATGCCGATGAGCGAGAGGAAGACCTTCCCGTGAACTCCGCCGGATTCACGCCCGCGCCTGCGCCGGCCGCTTCCGCCGCGATGCGCCGCTACAACGCGTTTCTGCTTCTGGTGGCGGGCCTGGGCGGGCTGCTCTACGGCATCGACGTTGGCATCATCGGCGGGGCGGTGCCGTACCTGCAAGCGACCTCGGGGCTGACCGCGTCGCAGCTTTCGTTCATCGTGGCCGCGGTGCTGCTGGGCAGCGTGTTCTCCACGCTGTTCTCCGGGCTGCTGGCCGACTGGATGGGCCGCAAGCCGCTGATGATCGTAAGCGGCTGCGCTTTCGTCGTGAGCATTCCGGTGATTGCGCTCTCGCACGGCTATGGGCCGCTGTTTTTCGGACGGCTGCTGCAGGGCATGAGCGGCGGGCTGATCGGCGTGGTGGTTCCGCTCTACCTGGCCGAGTGCCTGGCGGCGTCGAGCCGCGGCAAAGGCACGGCCATCTTCCAGTGGATGCTGACGCTGGGCATCGTGGCCGCGGCGCTGATGGGCATGTACTTCAGCTATCGCGTGGCCGCGGTGGCGAAGCTGGGCGACGCCGCGGCGCTCTTCCGCTTCAAGGACCACGCGTGGCGGAGCATCTTCTGGGTGTCGCTGCCGCCCGGCGCTGTGTTTGTGCTGGGCAGTTTGTTCGTCACCGAGTCGCCGCGCTGGCTTTTCCGGCGGGGGCGAAAGGAGCGCGCGTACGCGGCGCTGCTGCGTTCGCGCAGCCCCGAACAGGCCGCGCTGGAACTTGAAGAGATGGCGGCAACGGCGCACGCGGCGCGCGCGAAGGTGGGGCAACAGGTTCGCGATTCGCTGCTGCGGCGCAAATACGTGATTCCCTTTCTGCTGGCCTGCGTGATTCTGTTCTGCAACACGGCCACGGGCGTGAACTCGATCATCGGGTACAACACGGGCATTCTGCTGCAGAGCGGGCTGAGCGATCTCGCCGCGCATTGGGGCTACGTGATCTTTACGGTGGTGAATTTTCTGGCGACCACGATCGGCATGATGCTGGTGGACCGCAAGGGCCGGAAATTCCTGCTGGTGATGGGCACGAGCGGCGTGATCGTCGCGCTGGTGGGCGTGGCATTGCTGTTCAGGATCGACGGAAAAGCTGAGCGTGGATTGCCGCGATGCAGTGCAGGCGCTGGTTTCGCCGAGCCAGGAGTTGACGCTGCGCTTCGATCCGGCTGAGGCGGGCCGGCTGCTGGCGGCACAGGGCGATGCGGGCCGCGGAATCGAGAGCGATCGCGCGTCGCTGGCGATTATTTACTCCTACGGCGACTTTACCGCGGCCACCAGCTTTGTGCGTTCGGACGATGCGGCGGCCGCGCCGATCGAGATCACGCGCGCAAGCTGCGTGCCGGCGAACAAGATCGAGGCGCTCTTCAAGAATCCGTTCGCCGATCTCGCGGCCGCGCGGACCGCGCCGCTCAAGATCGAAAAGGCGCTGGTCGGCCGCGTGCCCGAGGCCGGGCACGGCTGGCTGGTGGCGCTGGGACTTTATGTATTCATGGCGTTCTACGCCATGGGGCCGGGCGTGGTGGTGTGGCTGGCGCTGAGCGAGCTGATGCCCACGCGCATCCGCTCGAACGGCATGAGCATTGCGCTGGTGATCAACCAGATGGTCTCGACCACGCTGGCCGCAATCTTTCTGCCCTTCGTGAGCAAGCACGGCTACTCGTCGATGTTCTTCCTCTTTGCCGGCTTCACGGTGGTGTACTTCCTCGTGGCGGCATTCTTCCTGCCGGAGACGAAGGGCAAGACGCTGGAAGAGATTGAGGCGCACTTCGAGGGGCGAGCAGCGAGCTAAGAAAGCTTCTCCACCGCGGCTTTCGACAGATTCCTCGGCCGGTTGGCCGCCCGCAGAAACAGCAAGGGCGTCCGCGTTGCGGCGGACGCCCTCGTTGTTTCAAGCTGAATTGCGGTTACTTGCTGCCGCCCTGGATCGCCGAGCTTCTCTTCGAGCGCGGCCTGCGCGGCGGCGAGACGCGCCGTGAGCAGGCGGAAGGGCGAGCAGGAGACGTAGTTGAGGTCGATCTTGTGGCAGAACTTGACGGACTCCGGATCGCCGCCATGTTCGCCGCAGATGCCGACCTTGAGGTTCGGCCGCGTGTTGCGTCCCTTGGCCACGGCCATCTTCACCAGTTGCCCCACGCCAGCCTGGTCGAGCGTGGCGAAGGGATCCTGCTTGAAGATGCCGAGCTTGAGGTACGCGGGCAGGAAGGTGTTGATGTCGTCGCGCGAGATGCCGAAGGTGGTCTGCGTCAGGTCGTTGGTGCCGAAACGAGAAGAACTCGGCCTCTTCGGCGATCTGATCGGCGGTGAGGGCGGCGCGCGGCAGCTCGATCATGGTGCCCACCATGTAGTCGACCTTCGCGCCCTTCTCCTTGAAGACCTCGTCGGCCACGCGGCGAACGATGGCCGCCTGGTTGCGCATCTCCTCGATGGAGCCGATGAGCGGGATCATGATCTCGGGATGCGGATCGCCGCCCTTGGCCTTGACTGCGACCGCGGCCTCGATGATGGCGCGCGCCTGCATCTCGGTGATCTCAGGGAACGTGATGCCGAGGCGGCATCCGCGCAGCCCGAGCATGGGGTTCAGCTCGTGCAGCTCTTCCACGCGAGCCAGCAGCGTGCGCAGTTCCTTGAGCTTGGGCGAGCGCGGCTTGGTGTCTTCAAGGTGCTGGATTTCGACCAGCAGGTCCTCGCGCTTGGGCAGGAACTCGTGCAGCGGCGGATCGATGGTGCGGATGGTGACGGGCAGCGACTCCATCGCCTTGAAGAGGCCGGCGAAGTCGGCGCGCTGCATGGGCAACAGCTTCTTGAGGGCCGCGCGGCGGTCCTTCTCGTTGTCGGCCAGGATCATGGCGCGCATGTGCTCGATGCGGTCTTCGGCAAAGAACATGTGCTCGGTGCGGCAGAGGCCGATGCCTTCGAGCGCCGAATGCGAGGGCCTTTTTGGCGTCGCGCGGGATGTCGGCGTTGGCGCGAACACGCAGGCGGCGAACCGGATCGACCCAGCCCATGAACTTGACAAGATCGGGATCGTCGGGCTGGGCGTCGAGGGTCTTGAGCTTGCCGGCGATCACGCGGCCGGTGGTGCCGTCGAGCGAAAGGTAGTCGCCCTGCTTGAAGGTCTTGCCCTTGACGCGCAGTTCCTTCTTGGCTTCGTCGACGATGCAGTCGCCGGCGCCGGCCACGCAGCACTTGCCCATGCCGCGGGTGACGACAGCGGCGTGCGAGGTCATGCCGCCGCGCGAGGTCAGAATGCCGTCGGCCACTTCCATGCCGGCGATGTCCTCAGGCGTGGTTTCGCCGCGGACGAGAATGACGGACTTGTAGGGCCGTTCTGGTGCTGCTTGACCGCTTCCTCGGCGGTGAAGACGATCTGGCCGACAGCCGCGCCGGGCGAGGCCGGCAGTCCGGTGGCGAGCACTTCAATCTTCTCGCCCTTTTCCACGAGCCGCGGAACCAGGAAGTCGTAAAGCTGGTTGGGCTCGACGCGGAAGATGGCTTCCTCCTGCGTGATGAGGCCCTCGCGCACCATGTCGATGGCCACGCGAACAGCGGCCAGGCCGGTGCGCTTGCCGTTGCGCGTCTGCAGCATGTAGAGCTTGCCATCCTGGATGGTGAACTCGAAGTCCTGCATGTCGCGGTAGTGCTTTTCCATGCGCCGCGTGATGTCTTTCAACTGGTCGTAGACCTTGGGTATGGCCTTTTCGAGCTCGCTGATGGGGAGCGGAGTGCGGACGCCGGAAACCACGTCCTCGCCCTGCGCGTTCATCAGGTACTCGCCGAAGAAAATGTGCTCGCCGGTGGCGGGATTGCGCGTGAAGCCCACGCCGGTGCCGGAGTTCTCGCCCAGGTTGCCGAAGACCATGGCCTGCACGTTGACGGCTGTGCCGAGCCAGTCGTCGATGTGGTTGATGCGCCGATAGGTCTTGGCGCGCTCGTTTTGCCAGCTGCGGAATACGGCGTCGCGGGCCGCGACCAACTGCTCCAGCGGGTCCTGCGGAAAGTCTTTGCCCGTCTCCTTTTTCACCAGCTTTTTATATTCCTCGATGATCTTTTTGAGCGCATCGGGCTGAAGGTCGTAGTCGAACTTCACCTTCTTTGCGGCCTTCACGCCGTCGAAGATGTGCTCGAACTTCTTCTTGGGAACGTCGAGGACCACGTCGCCGAACATCTGGATGAGGCGGCGGTAGGAGTCATAAGCAAAGCGAGGATTATTGCTGCGCTTGGCCAGCGCTTCCACAGCCTGATCGTTGAGGCCCAGGTTCAGAATCGTGTCCATCATGCCGGGCATGGAGAACTTGGCGCCGGAGCGGACCGAGACCAGCAGCGGATTTTCGCCCGTGCCGAGCTTCTGGCCCTGCATCTTTTCCAGCTTCTCCAGCGCGTCGAGCATCTCGGTGTCGATCTGCGGGCTCAACTTGCCGCGCATATATTCGCGACAGGCCTCGGTCTGGATGGTGAATCCGGGAGGCACGGGCAAACCGGCATTGGTCATCTCGGCCAGGCCGGCGCCTTTGCCGCCGAGAACGTCTTTCATCTTGCCGTTGCCGTCAGCCTTGCCGCCGCCGAAAAAGTAGACATACTTGGTTGTTGTTGAGCCTGCCGGTTGAGCAGACGATTGCTCCATCACGCCCTGCGCCATGGGATAAAGCCTCCCTTGCTTGTAGGATCTCGTAGGATTCCGCCGTGCGGTCCATAGGCAAGGGTAAAGGAACGGAGGCCCAGCGCGCCAACTGGAAGTTGCGAAGCGGCTGGATGGGCCAGGCCCTGACTATGCGACTGAGTCGAGCGGCATTCTTGTGTCGATAGTAGGAATATCGTCCAGGGGAACCGGTTGCCTGTGCTTTTGGTCACAAGGGGAGGGTGAGCCGGAGAACGGCCGGACCGATCTGGAGTATTGAGTACCGCATTTTAGGACGACGGAGCGGCCCGCAACGCGATTCCTGAGAATTTTCGCTCAAATCAGGCGGCCGTTGCCTCTGCGTGCGTCTCGAATCCTGAGAAATTGCCTGCATGTTGAGACAAAAGGACCTTGTCGAGGCCCACGACAGCAAGAATCTCGGCCACGTGCGGCGAAGGATTCAGGATGGTAAAGTCATGGCCCGCCTCGCGGGCGGCGCAGAAGAGCTTGATCAGCGCGGCAAGACCGGCGGCATCGATGCGCGAGACGGCTTCGAGATCGAGCGAGACGCTTTGCCGGCGCACTAGCGGCATGACGTGCTCCAAAAAGGCGGTTTCGTTGCCCCTTACCAGTTCCGTAGGTTCGCCTGCGCCGATGGGCGGGAATTCTGTGCAGCACATTGTGTCATTCATTTTGAACCTCCTCAAGAAAACCGCCCGCTCTGGGCGAGCAATGAGGCGCCCGTTCAATCGCCACCTTGGAACCCACGCGAGAGCTATGCTGAATTCGCGGGCCGATCGAACGGTACATTCACCTATACGCACTTGAGCGTGCGGCGGTTCCATGGCCAACGCGGGATGAAACTCCGGCCTGCGTCGGGAGCGTCGTGGCAGGGAAATATTGGCCCATGCACCGAGGCCTCCGCCTGCGGGCAGAGGCCTCGATGGCTTTGCGCGATTCTTGGGACGCGTCAGTTTACCGTGAGCGAGAAAGAGGTAGTGTGCTGAATCGACCCGGCCGTTGCCGTCACGGTGACCGTCGAGGTAACGGGGTTAGGAATGACAGGCGGCCCCGCTGGCGCCGCGCTACAGGAGGCAAGCAGACTCAGGCCGAATACGCTCACCGCCAACAACAAGATCATCTGCACGCGGCGCCGCTTCTTCCAGCCGACACAGCACAGCACGAGCGCCAGCGTAGCGGCTGGAAACAGCGGACGGGAGTTGCGGTGGAGAGCCGCGGTAGTGGCTGCGGATGTGGTCAATGTGAGCGTCGTCGAAGCAGCCTCGCCCGAGGGCGTCACGGTTGCTGGAGAGAATTGGCACGATGCCCCGGAAGGCAGACCCGAGCAATTGAACGAAACAGCCGAGTTGAAGCCGTTCAGCGGAGTCACTGAGACGCCTGTCGTGCCGCTTTGTCCGGCAGTCAAGGTGAGCGACGCGGGAGTGGCCACAACGGAGAAGTCCGGAGTGGTTGCAGTGCCGGTAACCACCTGGCTCAGCGGCGCCGACGTGCTCGATCCGACGTAGCCATTGCCTTCCGTAAAGATGGCGGTAATCGCGTCTGTGCCTGCGGGCAGCGTGCTGGTCGAGTAGGTGGCTACGCCGCTGTCGCTGGTGCTGCCACTGCCGCCCACTGGAATTTGCGGTCCCATCGCTGTGCCGTTCACTGTGAACTGAACGGTTCCGTATATGCCCGATGGCGCGTAAGTGCCCGAGTTGAGGGGAGGGCCGCCGCCAAGGTCGCAAAGAGGAAACACCCCGGGAACAACAGTTGCCGTGAAAGTCACGGATTGGTCCGTGTTCGACGGGTTCTGGGATGAGGTAAGCGTGGTAGAGCTTGAGCCCGCGCAAGGGCCGGCAACAAACTGTTGCAACGGCGAGGACGTGCTGGCGATGAACGGCGAACCGCTGCCCGGTATATAAGCCGCCGTGACGTTTCCGCCGCCTGCGAATAGCGCCGCAGTTGTGTACGTGGCAACTCCGCTACTGTTCAGCGCCACCGGAGGCCCCAGCGGTGAAGTACCCACGCTGAACTGAACGGTCCCCGCCGGAGTGGCCGAGGAACTTACCGGATAAACCGTGGCCGTGAAGGTGACATACTCGCCGACATTCGAGGGGTTCAGCGAAGAAGCGATCATGGTCACCGTGCTCGAGGAGGGCGGAAGATTGATGACGTATGTAGCGGAAGCAACCGCGCTGTTGAGGTAATTCGCAGCCACGGCCATGGCATTGATGGTTTCGGTAGTCGAATACAGTGACACCGTCAGCGGTCCCGTATAAATGCTCGAGTTCGTGGTCGGCGTCGAACCGTCGGTGGTGTAGTAGATGGTTGCCCCAGCTGTGGCGTCGCTTATCGTCACCGTTTGTGTCGACGTATAGGTCCCGGCCGCAACGCTGAAAGTGGGCGTCGCCGCATTCGTAAAGGCGGGTGTTGAAGACGGCTGATATTTCCAAAAGTCGTTAAGACTGAAGAGAAACCATTCACCGTCGAAAGGTAATGGTCCCTCGCCGCCAAAGAGCCAGAAATTGCCGGTGCTGTCGGTCCAGCTCGAAGCGGCATAGCGGCTTCCGGGAACGTTGCCCTCGGCAGAATCGCCTAAAGTGCCGAACACTCCGAAGCAACTGTTGTCGAACACAGAGCTTCCGCCCATCCACGTCCATTTGCTCGTGGATGGATTGAACTCCCACAGGTCGTTCTGGAAACCGTTGTCATTGCCCCCGAAGAGCCAGAGATTGCCGCCGCTGTCGGTCCAGGTCACAGCGCTGTAACGGCCGCCGGGGACGTTCCCCGCGGCCGGCATTCCCAATGTGCCGTACACTCCTGGCTGGCCGCCCTGGTTAGATCCAGGAACAGTGCTGCTTCCACTGATCCACGTCCATTCGTTTGTGGATGGATTGAACTCCCACAGATCGTTCAAATCGCCAAGATTGGCGACGGAATCAAAGCCGTATCCGCCAAACAGCCAGAAATTGCCATTCTTGTCGGTCCAGCTCGAAGCCCAAAAACGGGCGCCGGGATTGTTTCCGGCAGCAGGCGTTCCTAACTCGCCATAGATTCCAGACAGCGAACAGTCTGCGGGCGTGCAGGATGCCGGGGCGGTACTGCTTCCGCCCATCCAGGCCCATTCGTTGGTGGAAGGATTGAACTCCCAGAGGTCGTTGAGGAACATGCCGTCGTTATTGCCACCAAACAACCACAAATTGCCCTTGTTGTCGATCCAACTGACAGCCCCTTCGCGGCTACCGGGGTTGTTTCCCGCGGCCGGCGTTCCCAACGTGCCATACACTCCGGGCAGACTATCCAGACCTCCCGTGCTGCTGTCTCCGCCCATCCATGTCCACTCGCCGGTGGAGGGATCGAACTCCCAAAGGTCGTTGAGCCACAAATCCGGGCCGTAGTCGGCTGAGGTGCCACGGCCCCCAAAGAGCCAGAGATGGCCTTTGCTGTCGGTCCAGGTTACAGCATCAAAGCGGCCTCCAGGGATGTTGTCCGGCGGCAGGCGTTCCCAATGTGCCATACACCCCGAACTGGCCGCCATCGCTGCCAATCGTGCTGCTTCCGCCCATCCAGGCCCATTCGTTCGTGGAAGGATTAAACTCCCACAAGTCGTTGAGTTCCCCGCTGTTGCCATTGGCGTCATAACCGCCCCCCCCAAAGAGCCAGAGATTGCCGCTCGTGTCGGTCCAGGTTGCGGCGAAACTGCGGCTTCCGGGGAAATTTCCGGCGGCAGGTGTTCCCAGCGTGCCGTACACTCCGCCTTGGCCCCTGGCAGGCCATGGTTGCGTACTGCTTCCGCCCATCCAGGTCCATTGGTTTGGGGCGCTCGTCTGCGCCGCGGCAGAAATTGAGAAGATGGCGAATCCAGACAGGGACAATAGCAGGGAGATTGAATGCGACCAGTGTTTCCTCATCGGAGATTCCTCCGCGGGAACCGGCTTCACGCCGCGGAACAGGAGAAATCGCAACCCGCACGCCAGTTCCCGAACGACCTGAGGGTTGACGGTGGAAGACTTAACAGTATAGACGGATTCCTCAAAGATTGGGGTACTCTGGACTCTGTTTCATGCCCCTTCAATCTTGCAGCCAGGCGAAGGGGCAACGGTGGCGCGATTGGGAGAGTTTCGCGAGTGTTCCATGGCCGAACCTGAGGCGCCGGCTCCCGGCCTGAGGCGGGAGAACGTGCATTCTTTAGCGCTGGAGGCTGGCTTTCAAGAGGCGGGGCTGGTGGCGCTGCCCCATGAGGCCGAGGCGCGCGACGCGGCCCGCTTTCGCGAGTGGGTTGCCGCGGGGCGCGCAGGGACAATGCGCTACCTTCAGCGCAAAGCGGAGAATGGGCAGTTGCTGCGCGAGCGCGTGGGAGTTGCCTTCCCCTGGGCGCGCTCGGCGCTGGTTTGCTTTACCAACTACCATTGCGCGGCGCCGCTCTCCACCGAAACGCACGACCCGCGGAGCGCGTGGATCGCGCGCTATGCCTGGACGAGCCGTTTGTTGCCCAGCCGCGTGGACGCCAAGGGCGAGCGGCGACCGAGCGACTATCACAAGGTGTTGCTCAAACGGATGCGCGTGGTTGAGGCGCAATTGCATGAGCAGTTCGGCGCTTTCGAATCGCGAGCGTACGTCGACACCGGGCCGGTGGTGGAGCGAGCGCTCGCCACCGCGGCCGGGCTTGGCTGGACAGGGAAGAACACCTGCCTGATTCATCAGCGCCTGGGGTCGTTTGGGTTTCTCACGGTGCTCATCACCTCGTTGCCAGTCCAGAGAGCAAAAGAACCCACGGTTCCGACGCTCGCGCCGGATCGATGCGGCACCTGCAAGCGCTGCATCGAGGCCTGCCCGACGGATGCGCTCATCGCTCCCTACCAGATGGATGCTTCGCGGTGCATCTCGTACTTGACCATCGAGCACAAGGGGCCGATTGCCGAAGAACTCATGCCGGGCATGGGCCGCCAGGTCTTCGGCTGCGACATCTGCCAGGATGTGTGCCCCTGGAATCGGAAAGGCCCCGATCGCCGCGGACGCCGAGCTCGAGCCGCGCACGGAGCTTATCAATCCGGCATTGGGTTGGTTGGCCTCTCTGGACGAGCAGTCCTTCGAACGGCAGTTCAACGGCTCGCCGGTGCGCCGGGCGGGATTCATGGGCCTTAAGCGCAATGTGGCCATCGCCATGGGCAACAGCGGGCAGGCGAGGTTTGCACAACAGCTCGAAGCGTGGGCGTCGGCGGCCGACGACGGCCTGCGCGCTGCCGCGCGGTGGGCGCTCGAGAAGTTGCGGCGGGAGTGAAATGGCGCGCTCATCCGCAAGGCGCGGACCCCGAAAGAGATCATCCATGACGAGGTCAACGCCGATACCGGCAATAAAGCGCCGATCTCCAAAATCATCAGAGCGGCTTGCGGCCGGTCGCGCACACCCAGCCCTTTTGCGGGTCGGTGAACACCTGAACGTCAGCGAAACCGTTGTCTGCAAGCAGGGCGCGGTGCTCGTCCGGCGTGAGCAGCGTCATGCCTGTCTTCGGCGCGTGTTTCTCCACCATCCTGGACGTGAGTGCGTTTGCGCCTTTGTACACCTCGGCGATGATGGCCAACGTTCCGCCGGGCTTGACGACGCGCAGAACTTCGCGGACATCGGCGGACAGATTGGGCCAGAAGAAATGCGTTTCGACGGCTGTGACCAGTTCGAATGTGCCGCTGTCATATGGCAGTTGCGAGACGGAACCTTCGCGGATCGCGACGCGGCCAGCCTGGACCAGGCCGGCATTTGTTGCTGACGCCGTTCGGACGCTTTCGGCGGAGTGATCGAGACCGTACACGACACCCGATCCGGATGCGGCCGCCAGCTTGGCAATGGTCCGTCCGCCGCCACAGCCCACGTCGAGAATGGCCTTGTCGCGGGGAATGGACACGTGCGAGAGTCCCCAATCGGTAACACCGGAGTGGCGCTTGTTCATGTTACGCAGCAACCAGCGGCCCAGCCAGCCGCGCGGCTTGCGGCATTGATTCTCCATGTTGCGCTCCGTGAAGCTGCTGCCGCCTTCGGACATGGCGGCCGAAGCAAGGTTGATTGGTTTCTTAAACACTCTAAACCGGTGGGCCGGTGATTGCGAGGCGGGCTGGGAGCGGCGCTTGTCCGCCGCTGAGCAATACAGGCCACCCGCGAAAGGGGCTATCCTTAAAGCAGCATCCTCCTGCAACTGCACCTCATACACTGGAACTCCGGAGATCTTTTTGACCCTGAGAAGGACTGACACGTGGCCGATGCGTTGAATTCCGCGACCGATCCAATCACTGAAATCCAAAACGCCGGGGAGGCAATGGCTGCCGCCGCGTCTGGCCCCGTTCAGCCGGCCGCGCAATCCAAGTGGTACCGCTGGCGCAAGAGCGGCACCGCCCTCATTGCGTATCTGCTCGACAGCGAGGTGCACACCTTCGCATTCAGCGTCGCGGCCAACGCCATCATCTCGTTCATTCCCTTCGTCGTGCTTCTCTACACGCTGGCACTCTCGATATTCCATTCGCAGGCGATGGTGGATGTCGTGAACGATATGGTGAACTACTTCCTGCCCTCGGCCACCAAGGACCCGAATTGGGTGGCGCACAACCTTGTGGCAGAGGTTGTATATCCCTTGTTGAAGCGGCACGGCGCGCAGGCTTTTTCCCTGGTGATGATTCTTATCTCGTGCACAGGAATCTTTCTGCCGCTCGAGGTCGCTCTCAACCAGGCGTGGGGTGTGGCCAAGAGCCGGAACTACCTGTTCAACCAGACCATCGCCTTCGGGCTGGCGCTGCTGATGGTGGCGCTCGGTGTGGCAAGCATGATCGCGAACGTGAGCATGGAGAAAGTCTTGACGGTGGTGTCTTTTCATCACACGGATAATTTCGTCGTCAAAGGAATCAGTTTCCTTTGGCTGACCGTTTCCACCGGCGTGGCGTCGATTCTGTTCTTCTTCTCGGTGTATTGGCTGCTGCCGAACCGAAAGGTGCCCTGGCGTCCGGTGCTGCGGACGTTCGATCATCACGGGAACCGTCTGGCTGATTTCGAGGTTCATCTATGCGGCGGTTCTGCCGCACCTCGATCTGCAGTCGCTTTACGGACCGTTCTTCGTTTCAGTTGGCTTGCTCTTCTGGGCGTATATCTCGGGGCTGATTCTGTTCGCCGGGGCGCAGTTCAGCGTGGCGCGGCTGGGAAACGCGGGGCATAAGGAATAGAAACGGTGGTCTAGTTCGTCTCGGATGAGTTTCTGATCCCTGACCCCTGATCTCTGATCTCTGTTTCTTCGCTTTGTATTCGCCAAGGCCTTTGCGCTACTCTCTTGAGAGCAGCATGTCCCCGCACAAAACCAATCCGCTCCAAGTCTCCGATCCGTTTGCCTGCTTTCACCCGGTAACGGCGGCGTGGTTCAACGCTGTCTTCGAGGCGCCGACAGCGCCGCAGCGGTTGGGCTGGCCGGTGATCGCGCGCGGCGACAATGCGCTGATTCTGGCGCCGACGGGCACAGGCAAGACGCTGGCCGCGTTCCTGTGGTGCCTGGACCGGCTGATGCTGCAAGACAGGGATCAGGGATCAGGGAACAGGGATCAGAAAACCGCCAGCAATGAGCGGTCAGGTTGCCGGATTGTTTACGTATCGCCGCTGAAGGCGCTGGCCGTGGACGTGGAGCGGAACCTGCGCTCGCCGTTGGCCGGGATGGCCAATATGGCGCGGCGCATGGGCGTTCCATTCCACGAGCCGGCAATCAGCGTGCGCACCGGCGACACGCCGCAGCGGGAGCGGGCACGCTTCGCGCGGCATCCTGCGGAAATCCTCATCACCACGCCCGAGTCGCTGTATTTGTTGCTGACCTCGCAAGCGGCCGAGGCGCTGCGCACGGTAGATACGGTAATTGTGGACGAGATTCATGCGCTGGTTCCGACCAAGCGCGGCGCGCATCTGGCGCTGACGCTGGAGCGGCTGCAGGCGCTGACGGCCAAGCCGCTGCAGCGCATCGGGCTTTCGGCCACGCAGCGGCCGCTGGAGGAGGTGGCGCGGTTTCTGGGCGGAGTGGAAGTACAGGGAACAAGGGAGCAGGGAAGCAAGGGAGCAAGAAGGCAAGGGACTGGGGGACTAGGGACTAGGGACAAGGGACTAGAAAATCATCGCGGCACAGAATCGATTTCAATGATCGGCGATGCGCACGGCCTAATGGACGATGAGTTCGCCACGGTCGCCGACGGGTCCCTAGGCCCTACTCCCTATGTCCCTGACGTGGCCGATGCCACGCCCCTGCGCTACCGGCCGGTAACGATTGTCAATGCCGCCGCGCCCAAGCAGCTCAAGCTGCGCATCGAGGTTCCGGTGGAAGACATGGCGCGGCTGGGAGAGATGGAAGAGATTCCCTCGGGACCAGCCTCGCAAACTCCGCGGCGCGTCTCGATCTGGAACGCAATTCATCCGCGCCTGCTCGAAATCATTCGCGAGCGCAACTCGACCATCCTCTTTGTGAACGCGCGCCAGACCGCCGAGCGGCTTGCTGGAGCGCTCAACGACCTGGCCGGCGAGCCCATCGCCCGCGCGCATCACGGCTCGCTCGCAGCCGCGCAGCGCTCCGTGATTGAAGAGCAGCTCAAAGCCGGGCAGATTCGCGCGCTCTGCGCAACCTCGACGCTCGAGCTGGGCATCGACATGGGCGCCGTCGATCTCGTCGTCCAGATCGAGTCGCCGCCCTCGGTGGCCAGCGGCATGCAGCGCATCGGCCGCGCCGGTCATCACGTGGACGCGGTGAGCGAAGGCATTCTCTTCCCCAAGTACCGTGCCGATCTCGTTGCATGCGCGGCGGTCACGCGCGCCATGCACGACGGCCACATCGAGTCGACGCGCTTCCCGCGCAATCCCCTCGATGTGCTGTGCCAGCAGTTGGTGGCGATCGTTGCATCCGCGCGGCCTCCGAGGGCTGCGCGCCCAACAAACGTTCGAAAGAATTCTCGGCGGGGAAGAAACCTCACAGCCGATTTGAAGTTTGACGGCTTCGATTCGACCGGGACGCTCAATGCAGAAGCTCCGAAGCCCGAGGTTTCCGTCGATCTTCTCTTCGACCTCGTCCGTGGCGCGGCTCCGTTTGGTTCGCTTTCGCGCTCGGCCTTTGACGGCGTGCTCGACCTGCTGAGCGGCCGCTATCCCTCCGACGAGTTTGGCGAGTTGCGCCCGCGGCTCACGTGGGATCGCGTGCGCAACGTCGTCACGGCTCGCGACGGCGCGGCCCGGCTGGCCATTCTCAACGCCGGCACTATCCCGGATCGCGGCCTCTACGGCGTCTTCCTCGCATTCACTGAGGGCAAGCCGGTGCGCGTCGGCGAGCTCGACGAAGAGATGGTCTTCGAGTCGCACCCCAACGAGACGTTCATCCTCGGCGCGTCCACGTGGCGGATCACCGACATTACGCACGACCGCGTGCTGGTGACGCCCGCTCCAGGCGAGCCGGGCAAGATGCCGTTCTGGAAGGGCGACGGACCGGGCCGCCCGCTCGAGTTTGGCCGCCGCATTGGCGCCATGGTTCGCGAGCTGCGCGCGTTGCCGCAGGCCGCCGCGCTCACGCGCCTCGTCAACGACCACGATCTCGATCCCGGCGCCGCGGAAAACCTGCTGCGCTTTCTCGCCGACCAGGCCGATGCGACCGGCCAGGTTCCCGACGACCGCACCATCGTCGTCGAGCGCTGCCGCGACGAGCTGGGCGACTGGCGCGTGTGCGTGCTGACGCCCTTCGGCAGCCGCATCCACATTCCCTGGGCGATGGCGGTCAGCGCGCGCATCCGCGCTGCCGGCGGGCCTGAAGTGGAAACGCTCTGGGGCGACGACGGATTTGTGCTGCGCTTCCCCGACACAGACGAGCCGCCCGACTCCGATTGGATCCTTGTCGAGTCGGCTGAGGCCATGCAGCTTGTGCTGCGCCAGTTGGGATCGACGGCGCTTTTTGCCGGGCGCTTTCGCGAGGCGGCGGGCCGCGCGCTGCTGTTGCCGCGCCGCCGCGCCGATCAGCGCTCGCCGCTTTGGCAGTTGCGCAAGCGCTCCTACGATCTGCTCAGCGTGGCCTCGCGCTATCCATCGTTCCCGCTGCTGCTCGAGGCCTATCGCGAGTGCCTGCGCGACGTCTTCGACATGCCTGCGCTGGTTGAAATCCTGCGGGAGATAGAACAACGGAGGTTGCGCGTGCACGTGGTGGAAACGCGCAAGCCTTCGCCCTTTGCCGCTTCCCTGCTCTTCAGCTACGTGGCCAACTTTATGTACGAAGGCGATGCGCCGTTGGCCGAGCGCCGCGCGCAGGCGCTCACCATCGATCAGGATCAGTTGCGCGAGCTGCTCGGCGAGGCCGACCTGCGCGAGCTGCTCGACGCCGACGCGATTGCCGCTGTGGAAGAGGCGGCGCAGTGCCTTGCGGAGAACTACCGCGCGCGTTCGGCCGATGGGATCCACGATTTGTGCCTGCGCCTTGGCGATCTTTCGCGCGAGGAGCTGGGCCGCCGCGTGATTTCGGCCGATCTTTTGTCGAGTATTGACCGGCTTATCCGTTCGCGGCGCCTGCTGGAGCTGCGCATCGCCGGCGAAAAGCGGCTGATCGCTGCTGAAGATGCGGCGCGATATCGCGACGGCCTTGGCATTCCTCTGCCGCCCGGACTAGCAGCGGCGCTGCTCGAGCCCGTGGCTCATCCCGTGCTCGAATTGGTGCGCCGCTACGCGCGCACGCACGGGCCATTCACGCTGCGCGAGGCCGCGGACCGTTTTGCTCTCGACACAGAGGCTGTCGAGAACGCGCTGCGGCAGCTTGCGCACGAGGGCCGCGTGCTCGAGGGCGGATTCCGTCCCGGCGGGTTGCATCGCGAGTGGTGCGACGCGGAAATCCTGCGGCAAATTCGCCGCAAGTCGCTGGCCAAACTGCGCCGCGAAGTCGAGCCGGTAGAGCAGCACACGCTGGCGCGCTTCCTCACGCACTGGCAGGGCGTGCTCGCGCCGCGCCGCACGGGAACCGCGCATCTCGACGCTCTGCTCGACGCCATCGAGAGCCTGCAAGGCGCGCCATTGCCTGCATCGCTGCTTGAAACTTCAGTTTTGCCCGCGCGCATCGCCGACTTCACATCTGCGGGACTCGACACGTTGATCGCCGCCGGTGAAGTGGCGTGGGCCGGCGTCGAGCCGATTGGCGAACGCGACGGCCGCATCGCGCTCTTCCTCGCCGACAAGCTTCCGTTGCTGGCGCAGCAGCGGCCAATCGTGGAACCGCTGACGGAGCGCGAGGAGAAGTTGCTCGCCGTTCTCGAGTCGACGGGCGCGAGCTTCTTCGATTCGCTGCATGAAGCCGCAGGCTCGGGCTACCCCGGCGACACAATCGAAGCTATCTGGAGCCTGGTGTGGCGCGGGCTCATCACCAATGACTCGCTTCACGCCCTTCGCGCGTATATCGCCCGGCCTGAAAGCGCGCGCACGCCGCGACGCTTCCAGACGGGCATGGTTTTCCGCTCGCGGCGCACTACGCCGCCCACGGCACAGGGGCGCTGGGCCCTTCTGCCTCTGCGCGCTGCGGGCCAAAGCACCGAAGCAGCCCGGCGAACAACCACGGAACGCAGCCATGCGCTCGCGCTGCAACTGCTCAATCGCTACGGCGTGTTGCTGCGCGAGTCGGTGGCGGCGGAGAACGTGCCCGGCGGATTCAGCGCGGTGTATGACGTGCTGAAGGCGCTCGAAGAAAGCGGGCGGATTCGCCGTGGCTACTTTGTCGGCGGATTGGGCGCCACGCAGTTTGCCCTGCCCGCAGCAGTCGATCTGCTGCGGCAGTTGCGCACCGAGCCGCCGGCTGAAAAGCCCGAGTTCGTGCAGTTGGCTGCGACCGATCCGGCCAACCCCTACGGCTCAGTGCTGCGTTGGCCCGATTTGCCCGTCGCCGAAGAAGATTCGGAATCGGCCCCGCGCATTCTTACGCGCGCAGCCTACGCCGAAGTGATTCTGCACAATGGCCAGCTTGTGGCGTGGCTCAAGCGCGGCAATCCGAACCTGCTGGTCTTTTTGCCCGCCGAGGAGCCGGAGCGTTCGCAAGCCGCTGCCGGGCTAGCGCATTTTCTCTGCGCGCGCGGACAAGAACGGATGCGTGGGAGCAATCGCGAGGGCGTGCTGATCACCACCATCAACGGCCAGCCGGTGGCCGCGCATTCGATGGCGCGATTCCTCATGGATGCGGGCTTTCATCCCGGACCACTTGGCATGCACCTGCGCCGCATTCCACTCGCCATCACCCATGCCGAGCCGAACAGGCCCGAGGTTCAATAAACAATGCCTGAAGGCGACACCATCTTTCGCACCGCGCGCAACATCGGCCGCGCGCTCGCAGGCAAACCGGTCACCGGCTTCCAATCGACATTCCCGCTCCTTACGCGATTCAACGACGACACGCCGCTCGTTGGCCAGATCGTCGATTGTGTCGAGGCGCGCGGTAAATGGCTGCTCATTCATTTTTCCGGCGGCGGAATCCTTACTTCTCACTTGCTGATGAATGGCCGCTGGCACATCTACCGGAAGGGTGAGCGCTGGCAGGCCCCGCGGATTCACATGCGCATCGTGATTGAGAACAGCGAGTACCAGGCGGTCGGCTTTCGCGTGCCCGTGGCGCGCATGCACACGGAGCAATCACTGGCTCGCGATCTGCACATCGCGCGCACGGAGAACGACCTGCTCAGCGCGGAGTTTGACGCTGAGGCCGCGTTGGATCGGCTGCTCGCCCGCCGCGGCGCAGCAATCGCCGACGCGCTGCTCGATCAAACCGTGCTGGCCGGCATCGGCAACGTCTTCAAATCGGAGATCTGCTTTGTCAACGGCCTCCATCCATTTCGCGCGGTTGGAACGTTGACCCGTGAAGAAGCCGCGGCAACGATCGCCAGCGCGCAAAAGCTGCTCAAAGTCAACGTCCTCGAAGACTCCGGCGACTTGATCGTCACTTATCGCGGGCAGCAGCGGCGCACCACGCACGCATCCGATCCCGGCGCCAGCCTGTGGGTCTACGGTCGCGCGGGCGAACCATGCCGCCGCTGCGGAGAGCCGATCCGCCGCCGCATCCAGGGCGCGGACGCGCGTGTCACGTTCTGGTGCCCGCGCTGCCAGCCCATGCCGGACGGAACAGACGTGGACGGGTGAGGCTCGACCCTTAGGACGGGCAAAGGCTCGTGCCTGGGAGGTGCCAAAGGCCGCATGAAGCCAATACAACGCCCGCAAGGAAGCAAAGCAACCCAAGCCCCATAAAGGCATAGGCCCAATAGTGAAGCTTTACAGCTGTGCGCCAAGTGCCGACGTTGTACGGCGTGGCGTGTTCGGCATTGCCGTAATGCAATTGAGTAAGGTAGGCAAAGATCATTGCGGGGACGACACTCGCAGCCCCAAGTGAGAAAGCGATAAGAGCTCCTACAAGAAGGCCGGCGTTGTTTCTCATGTGCCCAATGAACGTGAGGATCGAAATCGAAGCCGCGCCGTTCAGGAGGAAGAGGAGCTTTACACCCTCCAGCGCGAACTTCATACCCTCCGCCCAGTGCCATTTTGCCCGATCGCCCGCGCTGGCCATCAGCAGTTCCTCCGTTGAGACCGATTCAGGGGACGGCTAAATGGTAGCGCAACTTCAATTTCCCGGCTTGCCGATCCCGAAGATCTTCTGAAAGATGTTGCGGTGGTCTTCGCCGTTCAAGCCTTTGTGGTCGCAGGTCTCAGTGGGCGCGGTGCCATCGAGGAAGGCCGCGGTGTAGTCGTCTGGGCAGGCAGCGTCGGCCAGCAGGTTGGTGTTTTTGTCGATGGTGTCAATCTGGACGCCATCGGGCGGCATGAATTCATTCGTGTCCGAGTACTGCGGCAACTGGACCGCCTGCCGCATGAACGCTGCCCAGATGGGCGCTGCGGCGTGCGCGCCCTCCATCTGTACGTCGGTGTAGTCGTCGTTGCCCACCCACACCACGCACAGCAGGCTGCTGGTAAAGCCGGCGAACCACGCATCGTGGCTGGTGCCCGTTTTGCCCGCCGCGGGAGAGGTGAATCCCATGTTGCGCACGCCGGCGCCTGTTCCATCGCCCTGCAGCACGGCTTCCATCATGCTGGTGATCAGGAAGGCGGCGCGCGGATCGAGCACCTGCCGCGTGGTGGGCGTGTAGTCTTCGACGATGTCGCCGGTGGAGGTGCGCACGCTGGCCAGCATCCAGGGATCGATGTGCACGCCGCCATTGGCAAAGGTCGTGTATGCGCTGGCCATGTCGAGCGGCGTGGCGTCGTAGGAACCGATGGCCATCGACGGAGTTCCCTGCGCGCTCTTGATACCTGCGTCACGCGCAAGTGCCGCCACGCGATCGAAGCCCACCATGCTGGCCAGGCCGATGGTGGCGTTGTTGTCCGATCGCATCAATCCATAGCGTGCCGTCAGTCTCGCCGTAATATCTTGCCCTCATAGTTGCGCGGCGTGTATTCGTATTGGGTTCCTTCGCCGTATGTGGCCTGCTCGTCGCTGAGCATAGTCACCGGCGAGAAAAGCTTCGTCTGCCCCGGCAGCATCGTGCCCTCAACGGCAGTCTGGAACGCGGCGGCATAGACGAACGGCTTGAAGATGGAGCCCGTGGGGCGGTGCGCCACCGCGTGGTTCACCTGCGACGTTCCATAACTGCGCCCGCCTACCAGCGCCAGCACCTGGCCGGTGTGGGGATCGAGAGCAATCAGCGCCACCTGCGGATAGACGTACGGCTTGCCCAGCTTCTTGTCGCGCGCGTGAATCTTGTCTACCTGCGCGTCCACGACGTGAATTGTTGAATCCACGGCCTGCGACGCCAGGCGCTGCAGATCGGGATCGAGCGAGGTGTAGATGCGCAGTCCCTCGCGATTGAAGTCGCGGTCGCCCAGCCGTTGCGTAAGCTGCTCGTGCACCAGGTCGACAAAATACGGCGCTTCGCTTTCGTCCACGCTGCCTGCGACCAGATGCAGCGGCTCAGCCTTGGCCGTTTCAGCTTCATCTTTGGTGATGGCGCCGGTCTCCACCATCGAGTCGAGCACAAGATTGCGGCGCTCAATCGCGCGATCGGGATGGTGGAAGGGATTCAGGCGGCTGGGGCTCTGGATGAGCCCCGCGAGCAGCGCGCACTCCGCCAGGTCGAGCTGGCCCACATCCTTGCCAAAGTAGTCCTGCGATGCTTCGCCGAAGCCGTCGATGGAAAAACTGCCGATTTGCCCAAGGGAGATCTCGTTCGCATACATGGCGAAGATCTGCTGCTTATCGAAGCGGTGCTCGAGGATGATGCTGATGACGGCTTCGCGCGCTTTGCGCGAATAAGTTCGCTCGGGCGTCAGGAAGAATCCGCGCGCAAGCTGCTGCGTGAGGGTGGATGCGCCTTCGGTGTAGCGATGAAGGTGGAAGATGTCGTTGCGCATCGCGCCCAGGATGCGCCAATAGTCAATGCCGCTGTGCTCAAAGAAGCGGCGATCCTCAATGGCGATGACGGCATGAACGAGATTCGGGGGAATCTCCTCATACGTGAGCACGCGGCGCTTGGTGCGCTGGGCGCCCTCGCTCAGGCCGGTAATGAGCAGCGGCTCCAGCTCGTAACTCGAAAGCGCCTGGCCGTGCGCGTCGGTAATCGCGTCTACCACGCCGCCGCTCACGTGGATGGTCGCGTTATCCGGCGCGTGATAGGACTGCGCGCCGGGCTGCACCGTGATTTGCTGCACGCCTTCGCTGTAGGTTCCCAGCTGGGAAGGCTGCGCGGCGCCGTCGCCCGAGTAGCTGGCTTCGTGCAGCTCGTTGGCGATCCAGTGGATGGAAAGCTTTTGCCCCGGACGCACCTCGCGCGGAGCGGCGTAGATCTGCGCGGTGTTGGCGAAGATCGGCTGCTTCAGCCGCTCGTCCACAATGCCTTCGTACTTGACGTAGAAATACGCGAAGACCGAACCTGCGGTCACGGCGCCGACAACAAAGATCACGAGCAGGGCCAGCAGAATCCGCGACCGGAGATGATGCCCCGATTGGGACCTCGGGATTCGGACTCGTATTGCCATTGCCGCTCCTCAAAAACAGCTTCCGGCTTTCAGCACTCAGCTTTCAGCTCGTTCGTGCTGAAGAAGCCATTTGGAAAACCGCCCCGCGTATCGCAGGAAGAACCCGGCCAGCTAGAGGCTTGCTTCCAGCAGCTTTTCTTCTTCTACGCGCTTCCTGACCAGCGCCACCGCTTCGCTCAAGGCTACATCCACGCTGGTGCTCGTCGAGCGCGTCACCAGTTCCACCTGGCCCGCGGCAGCCTTCTTGCCCACGTTGATGCGGTAGGGAATGCCGACCAGGTCCGCATCCTTGAATTTGACGCCGGCGCGCTCGTCGCGGTCATCCAGCAGCACATCCAGCCCCGCTGCTTCCAGATCGACGGCGAGCTTTTCTCCGGCAGCGCGCAGCGAGAAGTCGCCCACGTTCGTAATGGTGACGACGACCGTGAATGGCGCAATGGAGGCCGGCAGCCAGAATCCGTTGGCGTCGTTCGATTGCTCGATGGACGCCGTGAGAATGCGCTCGATGCCGATGCCGTAACTGCCCATGATCGGCGTCACTTCTTTTCCGTTCTCGTCGAGAACGCGCGCGCCCATCGACTCGGAATACTTGTAGCCGAGCTTGAAGATGTGGCCGACCTCGACCGCTTTGCCGACGACGAGCTTGCCGGCGCAGCCGTCCTTCGGGCAGCCCTCGCCCTCGTTCACGCTGCGGATGTCGGCGGCTAGCGTCCAGCTGAAGTCGCGGCCGGGCGTCACGTTGCGCAGGTGGTAGTCGAGCTTGTTTGCGCCGCAGACCATGTTCTTGCGGCCTTCGAGCGCATGATCGACGATCACGGCGAGATCTCCGTCTCCCGAGAATTCGAGAGGCGTGTTGCCGGATTTCGCAACCTGCTTCGGCGCCAGGCCAACTGGCCCCAGATAGCCCGCAGGTCCGTGGAAGTACTGCTCCAGTTCCTCGGCCTGCATCGTACGCAACTCGCTCGCGCCCAGCAGCCCGAGCAGCTTGGTCTCGTTCACCTGGTGATCGCCGCGCAGAAACACAGCCACCGGCAGCCAGATCGCCTGGCCATCTCCCGCGAATCCGCGCTTGGCCATATACGCTACGCACTTGATGTCCGACGCCGGAGAGATTTTGAAGAACGCGGCAACATCGGCGATCGCGGCGCAGCCCGGCGTGTGGACAAGCTCCGGCTTGCCGTCGCCCGTCGCCTCCATCTCGACAACCGGATCGAGCCGCGACGTCGCCTTCTCGAGATTCGCCGCGTAGCCGCACACTGGGCAGCTTGCAATCAGGTCCTCGCCAGCGTCGGTATAGACCATGAACTCCTGCGACTGCGAGCCGCCCATGGCGCCCGAGTCGGCCTCGACGGCGACGAACTTGAGCCCGCAGCGCGTAAAGATGGCGCGATAGACGCGGTCGTGCAGATCGAAGCTGCGGTCAAGGCCCGCCTTGTCGATGTCGAAGGAGTAGCTGTCCTTCATGATGAACTGGCGCACGCGCAGCAGGCCCGACTTCGGCCGCGGCTCGTCGCGGAACTTGGTCTGAATCTGGTACCAGATCTGCGGCAACTGCTTATAACTCCGCAATTCGCCGCGCGCGATCGTGGTCATGATCTCTTCATGCGTCATTCCCAGGCACAGATCGGCGCCCTTGCGGTCCTTCAGGCGGAACATGTTGTCGCCCATGCCGGTCCAGCGGCCGCTCTCCTCCCACGGTTCGCGCGGCAGAATGCCCGGCAGGTAGAACTCCTGTGCCGATCTTGTCCATCTCCTCGCGCACGATGGCGATGATCTTGTTCAGCGAGCGCTGGCCGAGGAAGAGATAGTTGTAGATGCCGGCGCCGAGCTGGCGAATGTAGCCCGCGCGCAGCAGAAACTTGTGGCTGGCCACTTCGGCGTCCGCCGGGGCCTCGCGCAGAGTGGGGATAAAAAGTTTCGACCAACGATGCATAGAAAAAGTGAGTGCACTTTCCCGTTCGCTGCGGCGAACGCAGGGCAAATGAAGCAGCTTTCATTCTAAATGTTCTGGCGGTTGCGCAGACTAAGCGTATTCTTGCCAAGGCAATTAAGGCGAGGCTGCCGATGAAGCCGCCGACTTTGTGAGTTGATGGAAAGGATTGTGACATGCCAAACAAGGCGCAAATGACCGGAATGCTTGGTGTCTATCTAGTGGCTGCGGAGTTATCAAAGCGCGGCTTTATTGTTTCCCCCACATCACGCAGCGCCGCCGGCGCGGACCTTTTGGTCACGGATCAGGCCTGTCAGAAAGCTTGGTCTGTACAAGTAAAGAGCAATAGCGGGCGGGCGAATTTTTGGCTGTTGGGCGCTCATTCAAAACGGTTGAAATCGGAGAGCCACGTCTATGTTTTTGTCAGTGATGCGAGGGGAGAAAAGCCCGAATACATTGTTGCACTGAGTAGCCATGTTGCCGCGAAAGTTGATTATCAAATCACGAAAAAAGGGACGGAGTTTTACTCATTTTACGTGACCAATCGGCCGTCGGAAGGAGCGGGATGGGAGGTATTTGGGAATCCCGAGCCGGATCCGGAAATCCCCGTATTGTTACAAAAGGAATCACAAGCAGAGGCGCTGGAAGATTCTTCAAACTGATTAAGCGTCATCTGCGATATCGCCGGGTGTCCTAGGTCTGAATAATGAGACCTGGAAAAGCACGACCCCCAACCGTCCGGTCTTTCTGATCCCTGACCCCTGAAACCTGAACCCTGCTTCTAAATCAACTCCACGCCCCACAGATCGTGCAGATGCACTACGCCTTCGACCTTTTGCTCCGCGTCGACGACGATGAGCGAGGTAATCTTGCGCTCTTCGAGGATCGCCAGCGCCTGCGCCGCCAGTTCCTCGGCAGCAATCGTGCGCGGGTGCGCATTCATCGCCTCGCCGGCCGTCTTGCCCAGCGCCGCGCCGCCTTCGCGCTCCAAAAGCCGCCGCAAGTCGCCGTCCGAGATCACGCCGCGCAGCCGTCCCGATTCCTGCACTGTCGTCATCCCGAGCTTCTTCGACGACATCTCAAAGATCACATCGGCCATCGGCGTCGAGGGCGCGACAACAGGAACGTCTTCGCCGGTGTGCATCAGGTCGCGGACCTTGGCGAGCTGCTTGCCCAGTTTGCCGCCGGGGTGCAGCTCCGCAAAATCCTCGGCGCGGAAGCCCTTGCGCAGGCTCACCGCAACGGCCAGCGCATCGCCCAGCGCCAGCATCGCCGTCGTCGACGCCGTCGGCGCAAGATTCAGCCCGCAGGCCTCGCGCTCCACCAGCAGTCGAGCGCCACGTCGCTCGCTGCGGCGAGAGTCGAGTGCAGATTGCAGCAGAAACTGATGAGCGCGTCGCCTTTGCGCTTGAGAGTCGCGAGCAGGCGCAGAATCTCCTCGGTTTCTCCGATGGCCGACAGCGCGATGACCACGTCGCCGGGCATCAGCACGCCCAGGTCGCCATGCACGGCCTCAGCGGGATGCAGAAAGAGCGCCGGCGAGCCGGTGGAGCTGAGCGTGGCGGCGATCTTCTGCGCAATGATGCCGCTCTTGCCCATGCCGGTGACCACCACGCGGCCGTTTTGCTCGCCGCAGCGCAGGATCAGTTCGACGGCACGCCCGAACGGCCCGGCCATCGGCCCATCGAGGCGGCGGGCAAGCGCTTCAAGCGCGGCGGCTTCAGTGCGCACCAGCGCCGCCGGCTGGAACGGCTCGTCTTTCTCGGTGGGGCTCATTGGCATTTCATGCTAACAGCTTGGAAGCAAGCTTTCAGCTTTCAGCTCTTAGCCGTCAGCTTGATTCGCGCCGGTTCGCCTTCGCCCTTCCGCTTTTCCAGCCCGCCGGAAAAGCCTATGGTCCCAACGTCTGCACGGATCCGCCTGGCCGATGCATTCAGAACTGACCCCTGATCTCTGATCTCTGTTTCCCGCTCGTACAATAAAACTACGAGGTCGATTCCCGTTGCGCCGAAACACCATTGTTCTCATCGCCATTCTTTTCATTCTGGCTATCTTTGCCTGGGCGGGTTGGGCGAACTGGGAGTATCGCCGGCAGGCCGCCGAAAAGCTGCTGTCCGGTGCCGCGCAGGGCGAGCTGGTGCCGGCTCCCGGAGGCGACACGCTGAATTACGTTTCGCCGCTGAACGGCAAACCTGCGCCCAGCTTCGCGCTCGAGAACCTGAGCGGCAGCAAAGTCTCGCTCGCGAGCTACAAGGGCAAGGCCGTCATGATTAACTTCTGGGCCACATGGTGCGGCCCGTGCAAGGTGGAAACGCCTTGGATCATCGAGCTGCGCAACAAATATGCGGCGCAGGGATTCGAGGTGCTGGGCGTGGACGCCGAGGGCGACGACCTGCAGGTGAGCGACAAGGCCGGATGGGCCAAGGCCGAGGCCAACGCCAGCAAGTTCGCGACAGAAATGAAGGTACCGTACCCGGTGCTGCTCGATGGCGACAGCATCAGCCGCGACTACGGCGGCCTCGACGATCTGCCCGCATCATTCTTCGTCGATCGCAGCGGCAAAGTGGTTGCGGCGTCCGTGGGCCTGACCTCGGAGAGCGACATCGAGAGGAACATCAGGAAGGCGTTGGGAGATTAACAGCGGAGTAAGTTTTGTTAGCGGAGCGAGCGGAGTGAGCAGGCTAGCAGCCCGACGGTTGAAATGCTGCGGGACCTGAGGCGACGATGAAAATAAGAAAAGAACTTTGCGCAGCGGTTGTGTTTCTGGGTCTCGCTGCTCTGGCGGGCGGGGCACAGGTGATTCCGCCGACCGCTCAGAACCGCTCCATCGTCAAATCCGACGCCGTGCAGTATCTCTTTCCCGAGCAGGTGAGCGTTCCCGCGGGCAAGCCGATCCCGGTCACGCTGCACTTCCGCGTCGCGCAGGGGTTGCACATTAACTCGCACACGCCCAGCGACGAGTTCCTGATCCCGACGACGTTCTCCATCCCCGACGGCATGGGCGTGCGGCTTGATGCGGCCACCTACCCACCGGGCACGATCATCTCCCTCGCCTTCGATCCCAAGACCAAAGTCAGCGTCTACACCGGCGAGTTCTTCGTTCAGGCGCGCATCGTGGCAACGCCGGGCAATCACCTGGTCCAGGGCAAGCTGCACTACCAGGCCTGCGACCAGAACCAGTGCCTGCCGCCCAAAACGATCAACGTGCCGATCGACGTGATCGGAAAATAAATTATGGAACCCCGTAGTGGGCCGGCCGTTGCCAGCCTTGCCGGCTTAACCACAGGTCATTGCGTGGAGCCGTTGTCGTCGGCGGGCAGAAACTGGTAGCTCACAAAGGCAAAGTGCGCGCCGTCGGGGGCCCAGTTGGGCACGTTGTCGCTGCCGGCTCCGCCCACAATCTCCACCAGGTCGCGGATCTTCCCGTCGGCAGCGTTGATGATCCGCAAGGTCACGTCCTTGTTGGCCGCGTGCCCGGTCACATCTTTGTCATAGGAGAGGATCAGGATCGATTTTCCGTCCGGCGAGGGATGCGCTGTCCAGTTGCGCTTCTCGTCGAAGGTCACCTGCTCGGGCTGGCTGCCGTCCGGCCGCATGCGCCAGATCTGCATTCCGCCCGCGTGGTCGGAGTTGAAGTAAATCCGCCGGCCATCGGCCGAAAAATCCGGGTCGTCGCTCACGCCGGCGCCCGTGGTCAGCGCGGTTTCCTGTCCGCCGTCTATCGAGATGGAATAGATGTTCCCCGAGCCGTGGCTGGGACGCGTGAACAGGATCGTCTTCCCGTCCGGCGACCAGCTATGAAAGTAGGAGTCGGGATTCGCTGTGACCATGCGCGGCGCGCCGCCCGTTGCAGGCACGATATAGACGCGCCGGCCAGGATGGTCCGGCGTGGTGCAGGTCATCGCGATCCATTTGCCGTCGGGCGAAAGGCCGTGGCTGCCGGTGCAGTCGCTGGCGTCGCCAATGTCGATTGGCGTGGCCTCGGCGAGCGAGCCATCGCCTTCTGCCGCGGGCACGCTCCACAGCTTGCCCGCGCGTTCAAAGATCAGCGTCTTGCCGTCGCGACTCCAGTTGGGCGCTTCCATCTGTCCCTTGCCGGTCTGGATCACGAATGCCATGCGCGCATTGTTGTCGATGGCGATGGTCTGGAGAGTGCTGTAGAGCGCCATCGTCGCTGGCACAGCGGGAGCCGTAAGTGGCTGCAGCTCCACATGTGCGAAGGTGGCCTGTTCCACCGCGTCTTTGTTGTGCGCGCAGACCCCGAGGCCAGCGTAGAAATTGCCATGGAAGTGCAGCTTGATCGACGCTCCCACCTGGTGCAGCGGCTCGCCGTGCGCGCTCAGGAAAAGCGTGACGGTGTCGCCGCGCTTTTCCAGCCGCATCCGCTGCGGTGCGCCGATGTTGAAGGCGATGTCCTGCGTGGTGTCGCCCTTGTTGCGCCGGTATTGCAGCGCTGTTTCACCGGACCCATGAACCGCTGCGTCGGCGTACATAGCATCGGGGTCGAGCGTCTGCCGGAACATCAGCAGCGCCTTGCGATGCGGGCTCGCAGTTGGGCCGGCGTCGGCCAGCTTCACATCGGCGGTAAGCGAAACGTCGCCCGAGACCTTCTTCCACACGAAGTGGAATCCATCCACGTTGACCCACAAATTTGCTCCCGCTGACCGGATGGTGTAGACGCCGGTTGCGGCGTCGAATCTCGCGGCTCCTGGCGGTGTCACATTCCCCACATCCGACTGGCTCTCAAAAATGCCAACGGAACTGCCGACTGTTTGCGTGGCTGCGAAGCCCGGCACGATGCACCCCAGCGCCAGCGCCGAAACCGCCGCAAGCACTCCCGTCACCCTCATGTTCCGATACACGATGTTTGTCTCCCTTGTGAACGGATTCACTCTACGGCAAGACGGCGGCTTTGGCCAGCGAGCCACGGGGCGCGGGGATCGGGGCACAGCCCGCGTGGTTCTCAAAAAAGCCATTCTGCGGTAAGATTGTCTTACCATGCAGGCTAAGGTCTCCACCAAAGGCCAGATCGTGATTCCCCAGCCGGTTCGCCGCAGGCTGGGCATTCGCGCCGGCGATACCCTCGATATTGCTATCGAGAAGGATCGCATTGTGCTGGCGGCCCCAAAGAGGACGCGCTTCAAGGCCAGAATCATCAAAGACCCCATCACGGGCTTCCCGGTGATTGACGCTGGTCCCGATGCGCCGATTCTGACCAGTGAAATGGTAAGAGAGCTGCTCAAAGACTTTCCATGAAATATCTTCTGGACGTCAGCTTGCTCGTCGCCTACGGGTTCAGGCAGCATGGCCTTCATAACCGGACAGGCGCCTGGATTCGGTCCCGAAAGAGCGATAGCTTCCTTACCTGCTCCATTACCGAGCTTGGATTCGTTCGCGTGCTTGGGAATGTTCGCACCTATGGTATGGACGTAGCACGCGCAAAATCCCTGTTGCAGGAACTGAAGGCGTGGAAAGAGTTCCCGCTCGAATTTATCAACGACGAGAACGACATTTCTTCCCTGCCGAGGTGGGTAAAATCTCCGGCGCAGACCACGGACGGCCATCTGCTGCAGCTGGCGAGCGCGAATGGAGCGGTTCTGGCTACGCTGGACGAAGGGATTCCGGGAGCGTTTCTGATTCCGTAGGGGATTGTCGCGGGAATTCGCCAGAAGGGAATGATTTTTGTTTCCCAGGTCCGAAGGTCCGGACCTGGGGCACCCGGCTCTGGTTCTCGAACATTCGCTGATGCTGTGCGCCCGCGATGCCCACTTCGATGAGCTGGCGCAGCTAACGTGGACTTAGGCGATGCGGGATTGCCCGTTCCCAAGTCTCAAAATTGGGGCCCGGGGTGCGCGTCACCCGGCTTGACAACCCGAGGCTGGAATCTCAGAATCATGAGCTGTAATGCAAACGCGGTTCAATTGCGACGCAGCGCCTGTTGAGGCGATCTGCTCTTATTGCGGAAAGCTCATCCGGGTTGGAGAGAAGTGCATAGCGATTGCGAGCTTCGGGCGGACGGTAGTCAAGGGCAAGGACATTCTCGTTTTAAAGCCGGACAAGCTAAGGGTGCGTCTTGCATCAGATAGCTTCAGAATCGAGTTGGCGCTGATGACGCCGCGGGGATTTAAAGGCAGCGAGGTTCCCATGAAGTTCTATATTGAGCCAGAGATCAAGGTCTATCACAGGAAGAACTGCAGGATTCGGAATCTCATCCCGCGGCGACTACCCGGGGACTTTGAAGGCGGCAAGAGAAGGTGACGGAAGATTGGTCCCTGGAGAGGAACTGACCGGGTTTTGCGCCACCCATTATTCGGGTCGAGGCATGAAGTACAGGCGGATTTCACTTTGAGTGGAAATCGGAACCATGCTTTGCAACGCTCCTACGATGGTGAGTGGATTGCGCCCGGACGGATTAAAAAGCTGGATGAAATTTCGATCGTTACATTCGGGACAATTCTGATTAGCGCTTGCGTCTGGACCCTCATTTACTCTGTACATCGCTTCCGTCCCGCATTTTGAACACACCACCCCCACGCCTTCCAATTCTCTCAGAGAAAATCCCTCAAAGTTTTGCATCCGTCCATCCCCCTTGCAGGGAACTCTAGCATCTTTATCTCTGCTCTGCCATGGATTTTCTCGCTGGATTTAGGCTGCCGATACGCAAGCGGTCCCCTACGCTCCCGCCTTCTTCTCGATCTTGGCCCAGGAATCTTTGAGTGCGAGCGTCCGGTTGAAGATTTTTCTGGTTTCGGACGAGTCCGGGTCCAGGCAAAAATATCCCACGCGCTCAAACTGGAAGCGGTCTTCGAGCTTTGCGTTCGCGAGCGACGGCTCAAGCTTTGCGCCGGTTAGAATTTCGAGCGAGTTGGGGTTGAGATTGTCGAGCACGTCCTGGCCTTCTTCCAGGTCGTAGGGATCGGCCTTGGTGAAGAGCTTGTCGTAGAGACGAATCTCGGCGGAGATGGCGTGCGCGGCCGAGACCCAGTGCATGGTGGACTTCACCTTGCGGCCGTCGGGCGAGTTGCCTCCGCGGCTCGCCGGATCATAGGTGCAATGCACCTCGACGACGTTGCCCTGCGCGTCTTTCACTACGCTTTTGGCGGTGACGAAATAGGCGTTGCGCAGGCGGACTTCTTTTCCCGGCGAGAGGCGGTAGTACTTCGGCGGAGGAACCTCGCGGAAATCATCCTGCTCAATGAAAAGCTCGCGGCTGAACGGAACCTGACGCGTTCCGGCGGCGGGGTCTTCAGGGTTGTTGGCGACCTCGACGAATTCCTCTTTACCTTCGGGGTAATTGTCGATGACCAGCTTGAGCGGGTGCAGCACTGCCATGGCGCGGCTGGCGCGGCGATTCAGGTCGTCACGCTGGAAGTGCTCAAGCATTTCGATTTCTACAATGCCGTTCGTGCGCGAAACGCCGGCGGAAATGACGAACGCGCGGATGGCCTCAGGCGAAAAGCCGCGGCGGCGCATCCCGGAGAGCGTTGGCATGCGCGGATCGTCCCACGCGCTCACGCGCTTCTCCGTTACAAGCTGTAGTAGTTTGCGCTTGCTGAGCAGCGTGTAGGTCAGGTTGAGCCGGTCGAATTCAATTTGCTGCGACGGGAAAATTCCAAGCTGCTCGATATACCAGCGGTAGAGCGGCTGGTGGTCGGCGAACTCGAGCGTGCACATGGAGTGCGTGACGTGCTCGATCGAGTCCGACTGGCCATGCGCAAAGTCATACATGGGATAGATACACCACTCGTCGCCGGTGCGGTGGTGCGAGGCGTGGAGGATGCGGTACATCACCGGGTCGCGCATGTTCAGGTTGGGCGAGGCCATGTCGATTTTGGCGCGCAGCACGCGGCTGCCATCGGGGAACTCGCCGGATTTCATGCGTTGAAACAGATCGAGATTTTCCTCAACTGTCCGGTCGCGGTAGGGGCTGTCCTTGCCGGCCTCGGTAAGAGTGCCGCGGTGCTGGCGGATCTCTTCGGCGGTCAGGTCGTCCACGTAGGCCTTGCCTTCCTTGACCAGCTTCAAAGCCCACTCGTAGAGCTGGCCGAAGTAGTCTGAGGCATAGCACAAGCGCTCCCACTCGAAGCCGAGCCAGCGCACGTCCTCCATGATGCCCTCGACGTACTCCGTCTCTTCCTTCTCGGGATTGGTGTCGTCGAAGCGCAGGTTGGTGCTTCCCCCGAACTCATCCGCCAGTCCAAAATCAAGAAAAATAGCCTTGGCGTGGCCGATGTGCAGGTAGCCGTTGGGCTCGGGAGGAAAGCGCGTCTGGATTTGGGCGTCGCCGTACTTTTTGGTGCGCACATCCTCGGCGATCGCTTCGCGGAGGAAGTTGGAGGGAGTGCGAACGTCAATATTGTGAGCGTCTGGACTTTCCGGATTTGCGTTCGTCATAGCAGCGATTCCTTTTCTTTATCCCACGACACGGTCTGTGCTCAACCGAGTGATTGCAGGCTGGCTTCGGCCTCACGGATGCGCTCAAGGCATACATCGCGGCCCAGGACAACCATGGTTTCAAACAGCGGCGGCGCGTTTTTGCGTCCGCAGACGGCGACGCGGATGGGCTGGAAGGCCTGCCCGGCCTTCAAACCCAGGTGCGAGGCTGCGGCTCGAAGGGCCTGGTCGAGCGAATCGTGATCGAAATTGGTTGTCCGGCGAGGATCACCCAGCGCGTGCTCAAGGACACGGCGCGCCATCGCGGCATCGCCCTTTTGCGGAATCAGCTCGGCGGGGTCGTAAGGCGCAAGTTTATCGAGGAAGAAAAAGTCGGCCGCCGGCACCGCATCGCGCAGCAGCTTGATGCGCTCGCGGATGAGCGGCGTGACAGCCAGCGACTTTTTCCGGCAAGGCATGGAAACCGGCCTGCTCGAAGAACGGCCGCAGCCTTTCGCTCAATTCGTCGACGGGCAACGCGCGAATGTGCTCGGCGTTAAGCCAGACGGCCTTGGCGTCAAAGGGATCATCTTCCGTAAAGTTGACGACCGCGTTGGCGCGGTTGACACCCTCAAGAGTGAACGCGGCCCTGAGTCTCTTCGAGCGTCATGAACTCGCGGTCATTCTTGGGCGACCAGCCCAGCAGGCAAAGAAAGTTGACGAAAGCCTGAGGCAGAAAGCCGGCATCGCGGTAGGTGGTGACGCTGACGACCGGGCCATGCTTGCGCTTGGAAAGTTTGGTGCCGTCGGGAGCGACGAGCAGAGGCAGGTGCGCGAACTGCGGCGGCTGGGCGCCGAGGCCCTCCCCCAACGCTTCAAAGATCAGCAGGTGCTTGAAGGTGTTGGTCAGGTGATCCTGGCCGCGGATGATGTGGCTGATGCGGAGATCGGCGTCGTCGACGCACGAGGCGAGATGGTAGGTCGGCATGCCGTCCGAACGCAGCAAGGCGAAGTCTTCCACCTCGTCGGCCAGCTTGGATTGCGCGCCATAAACGCCATCGACGAATTGCAAAATACGGCCCTCGCCGCGCGGCACGCGATAGCGCAGCGCGAACGGCTCGCCGCGGGCGGCACGGCGGTCGCTGGCTTCTCTCGATAAATCGCGCATGCCGGGGTTGCAGAGCCAGGCGCCCTGCGCGGAGGAGTGCTCGTCGTCAGTCGCGTGGGCCGGGGTGAAGTCGCGATAGGCAAGGCCCTTGGCGAAGATTGCCTCCGTCGCCTTCCGGTGCAGGTCGAGGCGCTCGGATTGCTTGTACTCTTCGTCCCAGTCGAGGCCCAGCCAGCGCAGCCCCTCGAAGATCGACTGCACGCTGGCCTCGGTGTTGCGCTCGACGTCGGTGTCGTCCAGGCGCAACACCATGGTCGCCGTGGTTGTGGCGGGCGTAGAGCCAATTGAAGATAAAGGTGCGCGCGCTGCCCACGTGCAGGAAGCCGGTGGGCGAGGGCGCAAATCGAACGCGCGGAGTGGTGGCGCCGGAGGAGTTGGGATCAGGCATCGTGTCGTTTCGTTTCCATTCACGATGCTATCGCAAGGCTCCCTGCCGGGCTGTGTTCAGCGTCTCACGGCTGCGGCGGAAGCGGCGGTTGCGGATACGGCGGCGGATACGCCATCTGTGGCACGGGCACAACCTTCCACTCGGCAAACGCCAGCACGTAAAGCAGAACCAGCGTGCCAAGCGAGGGAACGATACACAGCAGCGCGAGCCACGGCGAAAAGCCGGCCTTCTTCAGGATGAACCAGCAGGGGATCATGACGAGCGCGACCGCCACCAGGTAGCCGATGACGATGATGGGAATGATCACCATGAGTGCGTGCTGCACTGCAGACAAATCGGGCTGATCTTGCAGAAATACCGCCAGGGAATTCATTGAGAAAGCTCCAACGCGGAACGGGATTCGCAGCCAAGGTACAGCCAAAGCGATGAATCTGCAACAAAAATCGGCGAGGCCGGGACTTCTGCGTTGGGCTGGCCTTCTGTTCGGAAAAGACGAACAGAGAGCGCGATCAACTTGACCAACTTGACCAACTCAAGATTTGGGCTCAAAATGAAATGGAAGGAGTTTCGTCATGGCCGCGAACCCAATCTCCAAGCCGGCGAAGAAGTTTGCAAAGCCGCTCCAGGTGAATCTTTACGAAGCCAAGACGCAGCTCTCAAGCCTCGTGGAGCGGGCCGCCAAGGGCGAGGAAATCGTGATCGCCAAGGCCGGCAAGCCGATGGCAAAGCTGACCCCAGTTTCGGAGCGTGAAAACGGCACAGAGCTGGAGCCGCTACCTTTTGGGAAAAACCTGCTCGGAATTACCTATATAGCGGACGATTTTTACGACGATCTTCCTCCCGAGTTGTTTGAAGACGGCGAGAGTGATTTTCTGTTTCGCACCGGGGGAATGAAGTGACCGGGGAACGATTCTTGTTGGACTCGCATGTTCTGATCTGGCTCGATACTGGAGACGCTAGACTATCCACAGGCGTGCTCACGAGACTCCGGCAAGGCCAAGAGAAGTTCTTGAGCGCTGCAAGTGCCTGGGAGCTAGGTTTGAAGCAAGCCGCAGGTAAACTGCGTTTGAGGGTACCGATCAGCTCCACGTTGCGCACGTTTGGGCTGTTGGAATTGCCGGTCTCGATTCGTCACGGAGAATGGGCAGCCCAACTCCCAACACACCATCGAGACCCATTTGACAGATTGCTTCTGGCTCAAGCGCAACTGGAAGGGTTGATCCTTGTAAGTGCGGATCGGAACCTGGCGCAATATGGGATTCCCATTCTCCTCATATAAACGCGAGGGAATCGGTAACGCTATCGGCTAACTTGATTTCCGCTTCTGCAAGACAATTGCTCAGGTGATGTCTTCCGTGTCGTAGACCGGCGTGATCGTCCGCTTTTTTGGCACGCCGTGCACGGAGCTCAGCAGGTCTTCGACTACGTCCTCGAGTTGCCGCTGGCTCTCGACCACCTCGCTCATGCTCTTCAGCTCGTCCGGTTCCTGCACGCGCTCCACCAACGCCACCGCATGGCACTGGGCAACGTGATCGAGGTTCAGGCCCTCAGGAGTCTTGGCCTTAATGCTCACCTGATCGATGTTGACGCCCAGCAGATCGGCAACCCGCGAGCTCATCTCGCCCGCAATCGGCGCGATCTTCGGCGCGGCAAGGACAAGCGTGGTATCGACGTTGACGATACGGTAACCCGCGTGTTGCAGCTCTTCGAGCGCCAGGTTGAGAAAGATGGCGGAGTCGGCGTCCTTCCAGCGGGGATCGCCGGGCGGGAAAAAGCTGCCGATGTCGCCGGCGGCCACGGCGCCCAGCAGCGCATCGGTGATGGCGTGAAGCAGCACGTCGCCGTCGGAGTGGCCGGCCAGGCCTTCGGGATGGTCCAGCGTCATGCCGCCAAGGCGCAGCGGCACGCCGGACTTGAATTCGTGCGAGTCATAGCCAAATCCGATGCGTGTGTCCATCATCCGCGTGGCTCTCCGAAGTTGTTCCGCCCGGTCGAGCGGTCGTGACCCGGCTGTTTGATCGTGGCTTCTCCAGGGTCTGCTGATTAGCCCTGGTTCGCCCGCTGCCGCAAGTAGAACTCGGCCAGCGCCAGGTCGCCCGGCTGCGTGATCTTCAGATTAACCTGAGAACCGTGCACCACGGCTACCGGAATACCCGCCCGTTCGGCCAGCGAAGCCTCGTCGGTGCCCACAAAGCCGTCGGCATTAGCTTCGGCAAAGGCGCGCTGGAGCAGCCCATACCGGAAGCCCTGCGGCGTCTGCGCCTGCACCACAAATTCGCGTGGAATGGTCGCGGTCACCAGCGCTCCGTGCGCGGTCCGCTCCACCTGCTTGATGGTGTCTGTGGCCGGCATGCCCACAATGGCCGCGCCGTACTCGGCCACCGCATCGATGGTGCGCTCAATGGTGGCCGCGTCGATCAGCGGCCGCACGGCGTCGTGGACCAGCACGATGTCGTCCGGCTCGGCAGGCAGGGCGTTAAGCGCGTTGGCCACCGATTCCTGCCGCTTTTCTCCGCCTTCCACCACGTGCACGCGTCCCGTGAATCCATACTCGGCCACCTGCGCCTCGGCTCGCTCCATCTCGGGCTTGCGCACGGCCACATACATCGCCGTAACCCGCGGCGCCGCCGCAAACGCGCGCAGCGAGTGAATCAGGATGGGAACGCCGTCCAATGCCAGAAACTGCTTCGGCTGCGGGTTGGGTTGCGGGCCGGTCATCCGCGTGCCTAGTCCGGCAGCGGGAAGAATGACAAACACTTGCATAACTGGTGGAGTATAGCACCGCGCAAGCTTCCAGCCCGCCTCGCGCTATCATCCATTCGTGCGCAGGTCTTCACCAGCAACGCCACCGCTCGACACCACGCTGCTCAAGCCCGGCATGCGCCTTGCCGTCGCTCTCTCAGGCGGCGCGGATTCTGTGGCCCTCTTGCGCATCCTCGCCGCGCGTAGCGGGGAGTTGGGACTCGTGCTCCATACCGCTCATCTGCACCACGGTTTGCGCGGAGCCGAGGCCGACGGCGATCTGGAATTCTGCCGCGAGCTGGCCGCCAAGCTCGGCCTGCCCTTTCACGAGGCGCACGTGGACACCGCCCGGGAAGCGCAGGCTGATCCCAGATCGGGCAAGCCCGCTGAGACCATCGAAGAAGCTGCGCGTCGGCTGCGCTACTCGTGGTTTCGACAACTCTTGTCCAAAAGTCCGCCCCACGCAGTGGCGCTCGATGCAATCGCCACCGCACACACGCTCGACGACCAGGCCGAGACGGTTCTGGCCAAATTTCTGCGCGGAGCGTGGACCGAAGGCCTATCGGGCATTCATCCAAAACTCGAAACCGCGGGAGCGGGGCAGATCATTCGTCCCCTGCTGGCCGCGACCCACGCTGAAATCGAGGCCTACCTGCGCGAACTGGGCCAGGAGTGGCGCGAGGACACGTCGAATCGCAACCTGACCATCACCCGCAATCGCATCCGCCACGAGCTGCTGCCGCTGCTCGAGGGCTGGAACCCGCGGCTGCGCGAGCACATGGCGCAGATGGCCGCGTTGGCCTGCGATGAGGAAGCGTGGTGGCAGGCGGAGCTGGCCCGGCTGGCGCCGCAGTTGCTGCTGCCGGGGCGTCCGGCGCGGGGGGGCGGCCGCGCTGCCGGTGCCGGCATCGATTCCGGCCTGGCCATCGAAGTGAACCGGCTGGCCGCGCTCGCTCCGGCGCTGCAAAGGCGGCTCATTCGCTATGCTGCCGAGCAGTTCGGCGCCGCGCTCGACTTTGCTGCAACTGAAGCGGTGCGCTCGCTGGCGCTCACCGGCCGCGCCGGCCAGAAGCTTGCGCTGCCGCAGGGCCTGTGCGCGGAGAGAACGGCCCGCGAGCTGCGGCTGTCAATCGATCACACCCCTGCTCCAAAAGGGGAAAGTGCGGGAGCACTGCCGACGAGCTACGATGTGGCGATTCCCGGCGAGATCGATGCGCCGGCATTCGGGCTCTGGCTTCGCATCGAGGTTCGCAGGACCGTAACGGCTGGCCGAATTCCGAATTACCGCAGCAGCCCGCCGGCAAAGACGGCCATTCTGCGCAACTGGAAGCCTGGCGACCGGGTCAGGCTCCGCTACTCGGGCGGTCCGCGCAAAGTGAAGGAAGTGCTGGAACGTCTGCGGGTTACGGGCATCGGACCGGGCGCTTTGGCCGGTTCTGGAAATCGACGGGCGAATTGTCTGGATGCGGGGCGTGGAGCTGGAGCCAGACCCTGAACTGTTGATTTCGGAGGAGTTTTCCGGCGCCGACGGCGTGGAAGCGCCCTAACCAGCGAAGCACGAAAGGCGGTTGACGTTCATGATCCTGCCCCTTTCGTAGCATGGGCATGCCTCCAACTTCCACTGCCCTGGGAGTACAATCGGGTTACTGCTTCTCTGGCGGCGACGGCTTGCGTGTCTCTTGGGGGCGTTGCGTAGTTTTTGCCACTTTACCGGGCGCGGGGGCGTCTAAGAAAGTGGCCTTCGGCCAGGGATTGATCATTGGGGGTCGCGGTAGCTGTTTCGCCTTCGCCGCGAAAAGGAGACGTTGGTGAACTCGAGCGTTAAAACCATCATGTTTTGGCTCTTTATCCTCATCTGCCTGGTGATGCTCTGGGCAGTGGTGGAGAGGAGCGCCGGCATGGGCAAAGAGCCGGAGTACGCCTACTCCGACCTCTATGACAAGGTGGTCAACAACCAGGTGCAGGACGCCACCATCCAGGGCGACGAGCTGCACGGCCATCTGAAGGTCTCGCCCAAAGACGAGTTCCACACCACGCTTCCGAGTAACTACGAAGACCTCCTGAAGGCGATGATCGCGGCCAAGGTGAGTTTCTCCATCAAGGAGCCGCAGAACAACGTTCCTGATTCCCCTTCTCATCAACGTGGGCCCGTTTGTGCTGCTGATTGCTGGTTTGGTTCTTCATGCTGCGCCAGATGCAGTCGGGCGGCAACAAGGCGCTGTCGTTCGGCAAGAGCCGCGCGCGCCTGCTCTCCATGCAGCAAAAGAAGGTCACGTTCAAAGACGTGGCCGGCGTGGATGAGGCCAAGGAAGAGCTGAAGGAGATCATCGAGTACCTGCGCGAGCCGCAGAAGTTTCAAAAGCTGGGCGGGCGCATTCCCAAGGGCGTGCTGCTCGTCGGGCCTCCGGGAACCGGCAAGACGCTGCTGGCGCGCGCCGTGGCCGGCGAGGCCAACGTTCCGTTCTTCTCCATCTCCGGCTCCGACTTCGTCGAGATGTTCGTCGGCGTGGGCGCAAGCCGCGTGCGCGACCTGTTCGAGCAGGGCAAGAAGAACGCGCCCTGCATCATCTTCATCGACGAGATCGACGCGGTCGGCCGTCATCGCGGCGCCGGCCTGGGCGGCGGACACGACGAGCGCGAGCAGACGCTGAATCAGTTGCTCGTCGAAATGGACGGCTTCGAATCAAACGACGGCGTCATCCTGGTGGCAGCCACCAACCGCCCCGACGTGCTCGATCCCGCTCTGCTGCGGCCCGGCCGCTTCGACCGGCGCGTGGTGGTGGGCCTGCCCGACATTCGCGGGCGCGAGGAGGTCCTCAAGGTTCACATCAAGAAGGTTCCCGTCTCCGACGACACGAATCTAAACGTACTCGCCCGCGGAACACCCGGTTTCTCGGGCGCGGATCTCGCCAACATGGTGAACGAAGCCGCGCTGAATGCGGCGCGCCTGAACCGCAAGCAAGTCACGATGTACGACTTTGAGCTGGCCAAGGACAAGGTACTGATGGGCGCTGAGCGCAAGTCCATGATCCTCAGCGACGAGGAGAAGCGCGTTACCGCCTATCACGAGGCCGGCCACGCGCTGGTTTCGCTCAAGCGCGACAACTCCGACCCGGTACACAAGGTCACCATCATTCCTCGCGGCATGGCGTTGGGCGTGACGGTTCACTTGCCCGACGACCGGCACAACTATACGCGCGAGTACCTGGAAACCCGGCTGGCCATGCTTTACGGCGGCCGCGTGGCCGAGGAGATATTCCTCAACCAGATGTCGACGGGCGCGGGAAACGATATCGAGCGAGCCACGGAGCTGGCGCGCGCCATGGTCTGCGAGTACGGTATGAGCCGGCTGGGTCCGCTCACCTTCGGCAAAAAGGAAGAGCAGATCTTCCTGGGCCGCGAGATTGCTCAGCATCGCGATTTCAGCGAGGAAACCGCGCGGCAGATCGATCTCGAGGTTCGCCGCCTGATCGACGAGGCCTATCAATCGGCGCATAACCTCGTGGAATCGAACGCTGACGCCATGCACCGCATTGCCGCCGCGCTGCTGGAGCGCGAGACGATCGACGCCGAAGAGTTGCAGCTGCTGCTCGAGGGCAAGGAACTGCCTCAGATGCGGTCCTCGCTTGCCGGAGGGGGCGATTCCGACGGTACCCCGCAGCAGGTTCTCAAGCCCGAAAGCCGCGGTCCAGGCGCAGGCAGCGGCCTGCCCGAGGGCTCACCCTCGCCGGCATAACGGGGGAGTTCGCAGTTCATAGTTCGCAGTTCACAGAAGGGCCACTCGAACTCGAGTGGCCCTATTTATTTTTGTTGTTCAGATGGAACTTTGAATTCCTCTCCGGCGTATACCCTTCATAGATCTTCCCAGAAAGGACTTCCATGCGCGTTGCAACCTATCGCTTTCTTCCGTTCCAGGCAATCGCTTTGTTTGCAGCTGTTTTGTCATTTGGCGGAGTCGAATCCTTCTGCACAGAGTTCCGGCTTCAACCTCGAGCTTCATGCCAACAAAAACGCTAGTGCGACTCAGATCGGACTGCCCGACTATCCCGGCTCGACTCTCGCCAAGGAAGCTGACGACGACAACACCGCCGATCTTGGCTTTACCTTCGGCGACACCCACTTCAGGATCATAGTCGCCAAATACATAACTACCGACACGCCAGAGAACGTTCTAGCCTTTTATCGCAAACCACTCGCCCGCTACGGCGAGGTGCTGGAATGCAATAATGGCAAGCCTGTCGGCGCGCCGGCTGTCGCGAAAAACGGACTCGCCTGTTCTGGGCAAAATGATGGGGGGCTGACCGTCACTGACCATGGAATTTCCTCCGGCGGTCACGAACTTCGTGCAGGTTCTCCCCATCAGTTCCGCCTGGTATGTATTGACAAATCTCATCCACAATCCACCCGTTTTTGGCTCGTCTATATCGAATTGCCAAAGGATCAAGAGAAAACTGAGCGCTCGGAATAATGCTTAAGTTGGCGAAGCGGGCCGTTCTACGCGGAGCGGCCCTTTTTGCTGCCCGAACAAACTTTCCCACTTCGTTCCCGCCTGGTTGAACCTATCGCCCGCCTGCTTCGACATAATGGTTGAACGCACATGGAAAGCAAGAATCGAGCGCCGTACGAGTGGCTCGCGCTTCGTTGCCAGTCGGGCGAGCCGGGCGCATTCGAGGACATGATCGCGCTGATGGAGCGGCCCTTGCTCTATTACGCGGCCAGCCTGACCGGCAAGCACGGACAGCGCGCTCGATGTGCTTCAGGAAGTTTGGATCAAAGCGTTTCGCGGCATCCGAAAGCTGAGAGACCCGGGAGCTTTGCGCCGTGGTTGTACTCGATCACGCATGGAATTGCGGTGGATCGAATCCGCAAAAACTACTCGCGCGAACAGGCGGAAGCGGTGCACCTCGAGGATTTTCAGGATGCCGAGGAACCGTCGTTCGCCGAAGAAGATGCCGCTGCGGTTCATCGTGGCGTTGAATCAAATCGGCCTCCATCATCGCGAGGTTCTGGTCCTGCATTTTCTTGAGGATCTTTCGCTGGCGGAGATTGCAGAAGTCGTCGGGTGTTCCGAAGGCACCGTGAAATCCCGCATCCATTACGCAAAACGGGCCATGAAGGAAATTCTGAGTGGAGGTGGTTATGGAACAGAAAAATGAAAGCATGCGCGACCGATTGCTGGCGCGTTTGCCGCAGCCAGAAAATCGCGCCGCTTACCAGGCAGAGGTAGCCGCAGCGCTCGAGACCAACGAACGGCGGTTTCGCCGCGAAAAATGGTATGTAACGGCGCTGTGGATCTATTTAGTGGGCCTTTCCACCGTCTTTCTTACGTTGGGAGGCTACAGGCTCGACACGACCAGAGGCGTCTGGTTCGGTGTCCTGGCGTGTTTCTGGCTGATTGCTGCATCCGTCGAGCTGCTCAAGCACTTCATCAACCGAAGCCGGGTGGAGATTCTGAAAGAAGTGAAGCAGGTCCAGCTGCAGGTTCTCGAGCTGCAGGCCTCGCTCAGGAAGGCCGATGAGAACCAGCTCTGACTTCTGCTCCCAGACCACTGTCCGCTGTTCCCTGTATACTTCACCCGCAGTCCTCATCGCCGCTCGCTTGTGAATTTAACTTGAGAGTGCGGACGGCCTCGTCGGTTCCCATCAAAATGTCTAGAGGAGCACTTCGCATGAACGCCGCCGTTCGCCGTTTCGTCCGCCGTTTTTTGGTTTTGCCGCTTGTCCTTCTCGTCCTCGCGCTCTTCGCCCACGCCGCGCCTGTTCTGATGATCTCGATTGATGGCCTCAAGCCCGAGTACATTACACAGGCCGACGCGCACGGCATGAAGCTGCTCTACCTGCGCACACTCATTGCCAAGGGGACCTATGCCGAGGGCGTGGTGGGCATCTGGCCCACCGTCACCTATCCCAGCCACACCACGCTGATCACCGGCGTTTGGCCCGCCGAGCACGGCATCTACAACAATCTCGACTTCGATCCCGAGCAGCACTTCTGCGGCGCATGGAACTGGTATGCCTCGCAGATTCGCGTTCCCACGCTGTGGCAGGTTGCGCACCAGGCCGGCCTGCGCACGGCAAGCGTCGGCTGGCCGGTGAGCGTGGGCGCCACCGACGTTGACTACCTCATCCCCGAGTTCTGGCGCGGCGCCAGCCCTGCGTCGTCAGCGAATCCCGATGACCAGCTGCTGATGGCGGCGCTGGCGCGGCCCGCCACGCTGCTTCAGCAGTTGAAGCCCGCGGCCGGCCCATACATGAACGGCAACGACACCTCGATCGCCGGTGACGAGATGAAGACCCGCTACACCCTCGAGATTTTGCGCCGCTACAAACCGGCATTTATGACTCTGCACCTGAGCTCGCTCGACGAATCGCAGCACGCACATGGTCCCTTCAGCGCCGATGCCTGCGCCGACCTCGAAGCGCTCGACGGGATGGTGGCGCGCCTCGCGCATCAGTTGTTCGCCAACAATCCCTCCGCCGTGCTGGTCATCGTCTCCGACCACGGCTTCATGAATATCTCGCACTCCGTCAACCTCGCCATTCCTTTTCTTCAGGCAGGGCTGATCCAGGGCGCGCCTGATCCGGCGACAAAGGCTCCGATTGTCAGCTCATGGAAGGCCGAACCGTGGATGGCCGGCGGCATGGCGGCGATTATGCTGCACGATCCGAACGATCACGCCACGGAGCAGCAGGTGAAGGCGATGCTGGACAGCCTGGCGGCGAACCCCAACAACGGAATCGCTGAGATTCTCGATCGCGACGCAATCCGCAAGCGCGGCGCCTTCCCCGACGCGGCATTTCTGGTGGTTTTGAAGCCCGGCTACTATACCGCGAACGCGCTCTCAGGCAGCCTTGTCACGCCGATTCCCGGCAATCGCGGCTCGCATGGATTTTCGCCCGAAGATCCCGAGATGCGCTCGTCGTTTTTTGCCGTGGGAGCCGGGATCGCGCGCCATCGCGACTTAGGCTTGGTGGATATGCGCCAGATTGCGCCCACCGTCGCCGGAATCCTGCATGTGCCTATGCCCACGGCAAAGGCATCGCCGCTGCACGTCGCGCCGTAAGAGTGTGGCGCCCATCGCCCGCGGACCAGGGTGGGGCCTGAACAGCTCAAGCCTTCCTTGTTCCCTTGGTCCCTGCCGGGGTCGCGCAGCGGGGGGCGAGCGGACTGTGCTCGTTGGGGTGGCTTGGTCCCTGTCTTTAGAAGATTTTGTAGCTGATGCCGACGCTGCCGCCGTATGGGTAGAGTGTGGGATTCACGCGCCATTGCTGCTATTCGAAGTCGAAGGCGCGCAGCGTGAACCGGCGGGTCAGCCTGTAGTCCACGCCGCCGCCGTAGGCGAGCACCAAGGTGTTTCCGTCGAGAAACGGTCCGTTGCCCAGGCCGACGAGAAACTTGCCGTAAGGCGTGACGCGGTGGAAGGTGGCGATGGGAATGCGCGGGCCGATCAGGTAGGTGTTCTCGCCGATTGCCCGTCGTAGAACCTGGAAGATAGTACTGGTTGAAGCGCAGCCAGCGGCCTTCGGCTTCCACTTGCAGCCAGCGGCTGAAATGCGCGTCCACATAGGCGCCGGGGCCGTATAACCGGTTGGGGCTGGTATGCGCGATGCCCAGGTCCGGCGTAATCGGGCTGGAACATCGAACCAAGCCCGCCGGCGGAGAGACTGAATGTGCTTGAAGTGGCCGCAGGCACAACCTGACTCCGCGCGGAGACGAGGGCGAAGGAAGAAACGACGCAAAAGAACGCCACAGCATTTCCGATTCTGGTCCCTACAGAAAAGCAGCGGCTAAGCAGCTTCTTCCTCAAGAGAAAGCCGCCTTGCACGGTTTCCAGACGGCAGGAAATGAATCGAAAATGCTCCAGGATCGCTCTCTTCATAAGCAAGACACAAATCCACTTCCTGTGAATCTTCGGTCCGCAAGGCAATACCAATCGGACTCACACTCCGGACCGGCTTGGGTGCGCTGGTTTTGAAGCGGCGCGCCGTATCCGGTCTCGGCGGGACTCATTTTATCTTATGGCTGCGGGTTCTGTGCTGCAGTTGGTTGCTGCGGCGGCGGTGGTGTGCCGCCGGCTGCGGTCTGGTGGTCCGGCGTGCCAGCGGCGCTGCTCGAGGGTTGAGCCGGCGGAGCTGGCTGTGCATTGTCGGGTGCGGCGGCCGGCTGATCGTTGGCCGGCTGCGCAGCGGGCGCGGCCGCAGGCGGCGCTACGGTGGCCGCTTCATAGCGCTGCAGCTTGTAGAAGATCGGCGTCACCTCGAACGGCATCTTGTCGCGGGCGTTCATCGGCGCATACCGCTTGGCGTTCAGCATGTGCACCTTGTCGTCCCAGGGATCGGTCTTGAGCCAGCTTCCCAGCGGCAGCGCAGGCGTCTGCGCCAGGTCGTCCCAGTTCAGCTTGGGCGCCATGTGCTCCAGCTCGGCCATCCACGGCGTGCCATCGGCCTTCAGCAGCGAATCGCCCAGCTTGGGCGTATTCAGCGCCTTCAGCACCTTGGCCCGGTCCGCCAGCTGCTCGTAGTAAAGGCCCGCGTTCGCCAGCCGGTCCTTGTACATGGAGTTCTGCGAGATACTCCATGGCCCTCTTGGCGGCGGTGCCGTTGTCCACGTCGGAGTGGTTCATGTCGATGCGCTGGAAGGTCGCCGTGTCGGGGAACAGCAGCCGGTCGTTGAAGGCGTAGCGGGTGTCGATGTGGTGGCCCATGGCGATGTGCGCCAGTTCCATGGCGATCACCGAGGCGATCGCTTCCTCGCTGGGCAGGCTGTCGATCAGCCCCTTGCTGAGCAGGATGGTGTTGCCCACGGTGGTGGCTTCAACGGTGTCGGTAAGCAGCACGCGGGTGTGAATCTGGTCGGTGAAGGCCAGGTTGTTGGGCACCACCAGGTTGATCACGATCTGGTCCAGGACCTTGTTCTCATAGCCGCCCGGATCGAGCGGCGCCACCAGGCCGGCTTCCACCAGGCGGTCGATCACGTTGTTCTCGGCCTGCGTAATCCACATGCGCGAGGCCTGCAGCGGGCCCACATCCTGCGAGTCGTCGCTCTTGTCCACCGCGTCGTCCACCTTCACGCTCACGTTCTCGCTGTCGCGCGTGGGCAGCTTCAGCGAGTAGCCCCAGAAGTGCGTCTGCGCCTTCAGGCCCACTGACTTGCTGGCCTCGGTGCGCTGCGTCTCTTCCACGTACACGGCCACCGGCAGCCAGATGCCCGGCTGCACGTTCATGCGCCAGCTGTCGAAGTGGAAGTAGTACTTTGAAGCATCCTCTGAGGTGGGCCGGTGTAGGTGCCGTTGAAGCGCACCACGTTGCCGCCCTCATCCTCGATCCAGATGCGCCCGTAGAACCGGCCCATGCCTTTGACGTCGGCCTTGGGATGCACGTCGAAGACCCAGGTGCGCACCGAGCCCAGAAACTCGCGCCGCACAAAGCTGAACACGTAATGCTGCTGGTCGAATCCCGACGGATCGAGGAACATCATCTGCATGAAGCCGTTCGGGATTGTAGGTAAACTTCTCCAGGCCCAGCGCCTTGGTCAGTCCCGTGATGGCCGCAAAGGAGCCCTTGAAGAAGCCGTGCTTGGCCTCCTCCTTGGGCTCGTAGGTCTTGTCGAAGAAGCCCTTGCCGAAGTCCACGCGGCTGAGCATGTACTGGTCGTCCACCGGCACTTCGTAGAGCTTCACGTCCGGCCGGGTGTCCTGGATGTAGGTTTCCACCAGCGGCGTGCGCAGTTGGATGTTCTTGATCAGCACCTTTTCCTGTGCGATGGCCCTTTGCACCAGTGCGGCCTGCTCGGCGGTGAGTTGGCGCGCCTGTTCGTACTTTGGCTGTTTCTTCGCGTACGCGCAGGCAACACCCATGGTCAGAATCAGGAAGGTTAGGGGGATCTTCCGAAACGTCATGTGTGACTCCTAATTGAACTTTTTCCGGCTTTGTCTCTCGCCCTGCGCGCCTTTACGTGCGCGGCGGCCGAGTATCGGCCATTTTCATGCCTTACCATCGTGATGCTACGCCAATTGGAGCGCCGTTTCTACGCCAATTGGAACGTAATGGTAATCTTGGTCGTTACGTCCACGGGCTGGCCATTGCTGGTCGCGGGGCGGAATCGAATCTGTTGCGCCACGCGCTTGGCTTCTTCGTCAAGCCCGTGGCCCAGTCCCTGAATCACGCCGCGCACCACCACCTGGCCGGTGGCCAGAAACGTGACGCTCAGCACCACATCGCCCTGGACGTGCAATTGCCGCGCCTCGTTCGTGTACTGCACCGGCGGCTTGGAAAGAACTTCCACCTCGGTCGAACGAACCGGCTGCGTAATCATCTTCGGCGCCGCGGCCACCTGCGTCATGCGCCGGAATTCCCGCCGAGGCCACCTTGCCGTAGTTCGACGTGTTTCCCGTGCCGGTGGCGCCGGGAATGCCGGCGGAGCCAACCTTGCCCACAATGCCGGCGCTGGAACCGTACTTGGTGCCGTTGCCGATGCCGGTCGAACCCACCACGCCATGCGGCGCCACTGCCGGGCCTTGCATGCCGCCATAAGGATTGCCGATGGCGGCCACCGTGGCCGGACGAGTGGCGTTGGGATTGGGCGTCACGCCGAAGGTCTCGCCCAGATGCACCGGCGCCGTCGACGGCTTGACCATCGAGTTCTGCGCCGGCATCGCGGCCGCAAGAGCCGCCTTGGGCTGCGGCGCCAGAATCACCGTCTGCGGCTTGGGCTGCACCGCCGGCAGCGTCACCTTGGCTTCCATCTGAATGGGCTTCGGCTCCGGCTTTGGCTTGGGCATCTCGATCTGCCGCGGCTGCAACTCCACCTTGGGGGGCTCCGGCGGCGGAGGCAGTTCCTGTGGCGGCGGCTGCTTGATCTTCACCGCAGGCGGCGGATTGTTGGGGACGACAGTTCCGTCATCTCGTAGTGCTGTTGAAGCACCTGTTTCGCCGTCATGCCAATAACAATGGCTGTCACGGCGATCAACACGTTGATGCCACCGCTCATGAGGAAGGCTAGCGGACGGGCCTCGGGCTCGGGCAGCAAACCGAATGTGCTCTGTCCGGGGGTATACGATGTCGGCATCTCTTTAAACCTCGCTTGCGGCCGCCGCTCCGGCGGAGGGCCAACTCGGGGAAAAATAGCAAATTCGGGGATCGCAAACCATCACGCCTACTGACTGCTGCGCCCTTCCACCTTTTTGACAACGTTCAATCGAGCACAAACTGCTTCTGTCACCCAGTCATAAGCCGGAAGGTCGATCGTGCCGGCGGCTGAAAACGATGTGCCGCGCGGCGCCATCTACTTCCCATAACCCTGATGGCTGCGCCTACAGCGGTTCCACAATTGCTATACCCAGGTCCGCAACCGCCATGTGGCTTTTTCATCAAGAAAAAGCTACCCTGCAAGACGCAGGAAAGAGCAAGTGAATTGTGGAACCGCTCTAACCCTCCCATCGCTTCCTAGTCCAGATTCCATGAGGGAAAATTGGAAAGAAACCATTACCATTATACGAAGCTGCTGGTTACTCGCAGATCACCCAAATTGTGTAGGTACAGGTACCAAGGGCACAGGCGGAATCCGCTTGAATACTCACCCGAGCCGGGTCTGCTGCCCACGGACATTCCGTTCCTTTCCTTCATCATCCAAGGCACTTCAAAGGAATCGGCCGCGGGTCTCGCGACAGGAGACGCTCTCCTGGGATGCCAAATCGGGACGTCCAGAACGGCCCGACCATCATTGTAGTTCCAGAGCGCCTGTATGCGCTTCCCGCGCGGCCAATCGCCCGCGCGGAAGATCCACGCCGGGCGGCTCGAATGGCCGCCCGGTCGAGACACTGCTCTTATAGACTCAAGGTAACCCAAACTGTCGACGAGCAAGGATAGTCTTTTTGTGAAGATTTTCGTTACCGGCGGTGCGGGGTACATCGGCGGTACTGTTGCGGGACTGCTTGACCGAAAAGGGCCACAAGGCAGTCGTTTTCGACAATTTGAGCCACAGCCGGCGCGATCTGCTGCCGGCCGGCGTGGAGTTCATCGAGGGCGAGTTGGCCGACCGGCGGGCCCTCGAAGCCATCTTTGAAGCCGCCCGGAAGCAAGACCAGCCCTTCGACGCCGTGCTTCACTTTGCCGCGCTCATTGAGGCCGGCGAGTCGATGGTGCGGCCCGAGATCTACTTCCGCAACAACACCGCATCCACTCTCTCGCTGCTTGAGGCGATGCTGGCCTGCGGGTCCCAGGCGGCTGGTCTTTTCCTCCACCGCGGCCGTCTACGGCGAGCCGGAATCCGTTCCGATTCAAGAAGATGCGCGCCTCGCGCCCACCAACCCCTACGGCCAGTCCAAGCTCCTGGTGGAGCAGATGCTGGCCTGGTTCAACCGCATTCACGGCCTGCGTTATGCCTCGCTGCGCTACTTCAACGTGGCCGGCGCGCCGAGGGGCCTGCGGGCATCACCCGCGGCGAAGCGCACGAGCCCGAGACGCACCTGATCCCGCTGGTTCTCGACGTCGCTCTCGGCCGCCGCCCCTCGATCCGCATCTACGGCGACGACTATCCCACGCCCGACGGCACCTGCATCCGCGACTACATCCACGTCTCCGATCTGGCCGACGCGCACCTGCTGGCGCTCGCCGCGCTCGACGTCTGGCCCCGAAAAGCAGGGCCCGCTCATCTACAACCTTGGTAACGGTCAGGGTTTCAGCGTGCGGGACGTCATCGAGTCGGCGCGCCGCGTCACCGGCCATCCCATCCCGGCGGAGATCCATCCCCGGCGGCCCGGCGACCCTGCCGTGCTCGTTGCCAGCTCCGCAAAAGCCATGCGCGAACTGGGCTGGAAGCCGCGTTACACCCAGCTCGACGAGATCGTCCGCACCGCCTGGATCTGGCACCAGAAGCGCTATCGCGCATAGTAGTGAAGTCAGTGAGGAACCGGCCATGCAGCGCATCTATTTGCTTTCGACAGGCGGAACCATCGAGAAGGTCTACTCCGAGCAGAGCGGCGCGGTGGAGAATCGCGCGGCCAAGCTGGACCGCTATCTGCGCATGCTCCGCCTGCCCGACGCCGAAATCCGCGCCATGCACCTGATGAACAAAGACAGCCTGGAGATGACCGACGCCGATCGCGCCGAGGTCCGGGATCGCGTGGCCGAGCTTCTTCCCGAAGGCGCTCCCATCGTGATCTCTCACGGCACCGACACCATGGTTGAGACCGGGCTGTTTCTTGAAGAGGCCTTTCCCGATCTCAAGGTGCCGATCATCCTGACCGGAGCCATGACGCCCCTCGGCTTCGAAGGCAGCGACGGCCTGCAAAACCTGACCGAGAGCCTGCTTGCCGCGCGATTGCTCTCCCCGGCGTCTTCGTCGTCATGCACGGCCAGGTCTTTCCCGTCGGCCAGGCGCGCAAGGACAAAGACAAGGCCACGTTCGTGTGGAAATAGGCGCATCTAGGCGGTAGTGGGTCAGTTTGGATTTACTTTGAAAGGGCACGACTTCAGTCGTGCCGTAAGTCGCGCCAAATGAATCTGGGCTTTAGAACGGTTCCACAATTCACGTGCCCTTTCCGGCGTCTTGCAGGGTGGCTTTTACTTCCACCCCGGTTGATGAAAAAGCCACTTGGCGGTTGCGGACCTGGGTATAGCAATTGTGGAACCGCTTTAGCCCCTGAGGGAATGCTTCTCCAAACTGAGCCACTACGGCCGGGGCCGTTAGAATCATGCAACCGCAGAACCCTTTTGTCGATCCAATAGACTTGGAAAGGCGCGAATCGGCGAGTAAGGTTCTTCCTCGATGACCATCAACAGAAATAAGGGCTTCTTCCGGGCGTTTCTCGATTTCTTCATTCTCTTCAGCGGCATTTCCACTGCATCGAATCTGGCCCGCACGCAGGGCCGCCCGCTCCAGACCCGAGGCATCTTCCTGTTCCGCGGCAAATGAAACTTCTGCCCGCCCCCGACCTCTGCGCTCTTATCTCTGTTCTCTGATCTCTGTTCTCTGTAAAATCGAACTCCATGCCGATCTCGCGCCAGCAGGCTCTCGATTACTTCCACTCCCCCGACCTGATCGGCCTGGGATTCGAGGCCGACGCCGTGCGCCGCCGCCTGCATCCCGAGGGCGTGGTCACCTACATCATCGATCGCAACATCAACTACACCAACTTCTGCACCGAGTACTGCACCTTCTGCGCCTTCTATCGCCCGCTGCCCCGCGCCGGCAAGCCCGATCCGCGCTCCGACGAGGGCTACATCCTCGACTTCGAGACGATCTACGAGAAAATCGCCGAGACCCTCGAGATGGGCGGCACCGGCGTGCTGATGCAGGGCGGCATTCATCCCGATCTCAAGATCGACTGGTTCGAGCGGCTCTTTCACGGCATCAAGCAGCGCTTTCCCGCAAATCTGGCTGCACTGCCTGTCGGCCTCTGAGGTGCTGGCCATCGCCGAGTACTCCGGCCTCGACCTGCGCACCACCATCGCGCGCCTGCGCGACGCCGGCCTCGACTCCATCCCCGGCGGCGGCGCGGAGATTCTCGACGACGAGGTGCGCCATCGCATCGCGCGCCTCAAGTGCGACACCGAAGACTGGGTCAGCGTGCACCGCACGGCACATCAATTCGGCATGCGCACCACCGCGACCATGATGTTCGGCGTGGGCGAGAGCTTCGACCAGCGCATCAATCACTTTGAAGTCGTGCGCCGCCTGCAGGAAGAGACCGGCGGATTCACGGCCTTCATCCCCTGGAGCTTCCAGCCCAAGAACACGGCGCTCGGCGGCCGCGGCTGGGACGAAGCGACCGCGTCGAATACCTGAAGGTGCTCGCCATCTCGCGGCTCTATCTCGACAACATCGAGAACGTGCAGGCCAGTTGGGTCACGCAGGGATTGAAGGTGCTCGAAGCTCGGCCTCCACTTCGGCGGCAACGACGTGGGCTCGGTGATGCTCGAAGAGAACGTCGTCCGCGCGGCCGGCACCTCGAACTGCACCACGGAAGAAGAGCTGCGCCGCATCATCCGCGACGCCGGCTTCAAGCCCGTCCAGCGCGACACGCTCTACCGCACGATGTTCCTGAACTAGCGTCGAACTCCGCGAGTGGCGGGGCGGGGCGCAGTCCCATCGGCGAGCTCTTTACCTGGGTGAAATTGAAGCAGGTGCGGCGGCAACGAAAAAGGGTGTGCTGCCCTCAAGGGGAAAGCCGGATGATCCGGCAGCGCTGCCGCCGCTCTGGGGAGTGCACAAGCCCCAACCCTATGAACTCGCCGCAATGAAAACTGTGCAATTTTGACCAGTTTGCTAACTTTTTTCGAAGCGCCGGGCCCGCGCAAATCATCTACGTTTTAGATATGACACTTGCTGTCTCGCACCCCCTCCGCACCCTCGGCAACTCCGATCTCGCACCTCACCCCCATCGGCTTTGGCGCATGGGCCATCGGCGGGGGCGACTGGCAATTCTCCTGGGGCCCCCAGGACGACAACGACTCCATCGCCGCCATCCATCGCGCGCTCGATCTGGGCATCAACTGGATCGACACCGCGGCCGTCTACGGGCTGGGCCACTCGGAAGAGATCGTCGGGCGCGCCGTCAAATCGTCCTCGCGCAAGCCCTACATCTTTACCAAGTGCTCCATGCGCTGGCACGCCGACCGCACGATCTACAACTCGCTCAAGGCCGCCTCGCTCGCCGAAGAGGTGGAGGCCTCGCTGCGCCGCCTCGGCGTGGAGACCATCGACCTCTACCAGATTCACTGGCCCAACCCCGACAGCGAGATCGAAGAGGGGTGGGAGGCGCTGGCGCGGCTGCGCGAGCAGGGCAAGCTGCGCTGGATCGGCGTCTCCAACTTCTCCGTCGAGCAGATGAAGCGCGCCATGAAGATCGCGCCCATCACCAGCCTGCAGCCGCCTTACTCCATGCTGCGCCGCGCCATCGAGGCGGAGATTCTTCCCTTCGCGCAGGCCAACGGCATCGGCGTCATCAACTACTCGCCCATGCTCTCCGGCCTGCTCACCGGCAAGATGACCGCCGAGCGCGCGGCGACATTTGCCGCCCGACGACTGGCGGCGCAGGAACATGGAATTCAGCGAGCCGCGGTTGAGCCGCAATCTGCGCCTGGTGGAGCTGCTGCGCGAGATCGGCAGCGGCGCACGGCGTGACTCCCGGCGTGGTGGCCGTGGCCTGGACGCTGCACCACCCCGCCATCACCGCCGCCATTGTGGGCGGGCGCAGCGCAAAGCAGGTGGAAGAGACGGCTGCCGCGCTCAGCTTCCGGCTCAGCCAGGAGGAATACGCGAGGATCTGCGACGTTCCTTGCCATCGATGCAGGCCTGAGCCGGCCCCGCTCCATCGAGCACACAACAAAAACCCCGGCCGCAGCCGGGGTCTTTCTCTTTCGAAAGAAGAATCCGAGTTACATCGCCGCCACAAAGTCCGGAACCATGACGGCTGCGTGCTCCTGCAGCAACTGCGTCATGCGGGCGGCCATGCCGGTGTACATCGAGGCGGCGCGGAAAGCATTCACGCGAACACCTTCGCTGGCATGCCGAAAGCATATTGCGCCAGAGCCATCAGCACGCAGACGCGAATCTGCATGGCGTCGCTGTGCAGAGTCTCGACGAGCAGGCGATCCACGCCTTCGCAGTGCTTGGCGGCGTAGTCCGCCATCTCCTGCATGACCCGCGCATTCTGGTACATCACCCACAGGCCCTTCGGCCCTTCCATGCGCTGCCATGCATCTTCAGGCGTGGCGCTCAAGCCCTCTTTCCACAGGAACTGGTCGCTCAACTCGCGCGCGCTCCACTCAGGACGCAGCCGGGCCAGCAACGTTTCCCATGTCTGCGCATTGCGGCGCTGCACGTTCTTGCGCCAACGCACAAGATACAGCGCGATCGCAACCACGGCAGCAATTTGGAGTACAAGTCAATGCCATCAGTGATCCCCAAAATACAGTCTATCGGCAGCCGAGTTCCGGTGATCAACCCCGGTACACTTCTCTGCACATCACTACTTGTAGCAGAAAACAAACCGCTTGTCAGCGGCAAAAACGGCTTCGGAATACCCCTTTAGTGGGATAAACTGCCGCTCTCTCGGACAGTGCACGAAAGTAATGGTTCGTCCCACCTCAGCAGGATTTGCCGCTTGAGTGCACCCTTTTTGAGGCGCGCAAGCGCAGCGTCAAATGCACGGCAAAGCACCGCGGCGCGCGCCTGCGGCAACCTTTGTTTGCAGGGCCGGCAGGCGATTCCTGGCAGCGCCAGTTCGTGCCAAAAGCCTTCCACTACAATGGAATAGAGAGAGAATTCCCCACGAAGGAGCAACCCACAAGTGCTCGAACGCACCTTCAGCATCATCAAGCCGGACGCAGTGGCCGCCGGATCCACCGGCGCCATTCTGGCCGAGATTGACAAGGCCGGCTTCCGCATCGTCGCCATCAAAAGGCAATCCATCACTAAGCGCGAGGCCGAGGGCTTTTACGCCGTTCACCGCGGCAAGCCATTCTTCTACAGCCTTACTGACTTCATGTCTTCAGGCCCGCTGTTCCTCATGGTCCTTGAGAAGGACAACGCCATTGCCGATCTGCGCAAGCTGATGGGCGCCACCAATCCTGCCAACGCCGAAGAGGGAACCATCCGCAAGAAGTTCGCGCGCTCTCATCCAGGAGAACGCCATCCACGGCTCCGACGCGGAAGACACTGCGGCCTTCGAAATCGGCTATTGGTTCGCAGGCTACGAGCTGATCTAGTTCTCCAGTTGCTTCGAATTGCAATGATCATGGGTGCCCCTCAAGGTCCGATTCTGGGACCTGGGAAAGCACGAACCACATTCAGGGTTTCCTCGATGACACCACTTGAAACAGAACTCGCTTCCCACTTTCTCGCATTCTCGCGGCAGAAACTCCTCGGGCAGTATTGGCCGCGCATGAAGGAATGCGTCGCGCCGCTCACCGGCGAGCAGGTCTGGTGGCGGCCCAACGACGCCTCGAACAGCATCGGCAACTTGCTGCTGCATCTCGACGGCAACGTGCGCCAATGGCTTGTTGATTCGTTCAACAAGGATGACGACAAGCGCGACCGTCCGGCCGAGTTCGCCGCGCAAGGCGGGCTCTCAGCCACTGACCTACTCGCCCGGCTGGGCGCCATCGCTCGACGAAGCCGCCAAAGTTCTCCATCGCCTCACGGTTGAAGAGCTGCTCGCTCCCTACGAGATTCAGGGCTACCACGTGCGCGGCCTCGACGCCGTCTACCAGGTCGTCGAGCACTTCGGCCTGCACTATGGCCAGATTGTCTACATCGCCAAGAGCCTGCTCTCGAGAGACCTCGGCTTCTATAAGGAGCTGAGCAAGACCGGGCGGGCAGATTAGGAGTCCCGGCCCGATTTCTCCGTCCCGGAAGCTCACGAGGATGGGGTGATTTCGGGCTCCGAAGAATCAGTAAAAAATCCGCTTGACCTGTCTATAACTTTATAGTTCAAGATCGACCCATGACGCGCAAACAGTTTCTCAAGACCCTGGGTGTCGCTGGAGCGGCAGCTATCGCCGTTCCGAACGGCGCCCTTGCCGCAACCGTGCCCGCCTGCCGCTCCAGACGAACGGTCAGCGAATATCTCGGCGAGCTCAACTCGCCTCCTGAGGCTGTCTTCCCGCTGCTCTGCCCGGTTCGCGAGTACGAGTGGCTCGATGGCTGGAAGGGCGAGATGATCTACAGCGACTCAGGCGTCGCCGAAGAAAACTGCATTTTCAGGACTCCGCAGGGACCCAGCATCTGGAATGTGGATCGCTACGAACCGCCCGGCCGAATCGAATTCACCGTCGTCTCGCCCGCCCAGGTCTGCCGGCTAAACCTCACACTGGAGCGCACTGCCGCGGGCGGTACAAAACTCAAGTGGCAACGTACCGTCACCGGCCTCACGGACGAAGGCAACGCGACGCTCCCTTCCTCAAGCACAGAAGGCGACCGTGCGCGGACACAAGCTCTCGACTACTTTCTGAAGACGGGAAAAATGGCGCACGGAATATAGCTGGATCCGGCAACTCCTGCGGGGTACCCCAGGTCTCGAAGCCGAGACCTGGGATGACTGCGCAAAGATGCAACCCTACTTCAGCGAGCTCATGTCGATCACGAAGCGGTACTTCACATCCTGCTTCAGCATGCGCTCGAAGGCTTCGTTGACCTTCTGGATGGGAATGACCTCCACGTCTGCCGTAATGTTGTGCTCGCCGCAGTAGTCGAGCATCTGCTGCGTCTCGGGCATGCCGCCGATGATTGACCCGGAGAGCGCCGCGCGCTTGAAGATGAGATTGCCGGCGTTGATCGTGGGAGGCTTGTCCGGCAGCCCCACCAGAGCCATGGTCGCGTCCTGCTTCAGCAGCTCGGTGTAGGCATCGAGCGAGTGCGGCGCCGAAACCGCGTCGAGGATGAAGTCGAAGGACTTGGCGTGCGCCTTCATCGCGTCGGCGTCGGTGGATAGCACAACCTCGTTCGCGCCCAAGCCGCATTGCGTCGTCCTTCTTCTTGGGCGAAGTGGTGAACTGCACCACGTGCGCGCCGAAGGAGTGCGCGAACTTGAGCGCCATGTGGCCGAGTCCGCCCAGGCCCACGATGCCCACCTTCTTGCCGGGGCCAACCTTCCAGTGGCGCAGCGGCGAGTAGGTCGTGATGCCCGCGCAGAGCAGCGGCGCCACTCCGGCCAGGTCGAGATTCGCGGGCACCGTGTGCGCGAAGCGCTCGTCGACAACATAATTATTGGAATAGCCGCCCATGGTGATCGAGCCGTCCACGCGGTCGGGCGAGGCGTAGGTGAGCGTGACGCCTTCTTCGCAGTACTGCTCTTCGCCGCGCTTGCACGGCGCGCAGTGGCGGCAGGAGTCGACGATCACGCCGACGGCCGCGATCTGGCCCACCTTGAATTTGGTCACAGCGCTGCCCACGGCCGTCACGCGGCCCACGATCTCGTGGCCCGGCACCATGGGATAAATCGCGTTGCCCCACTCGTTGCGGGCCATGTGCAGATCGGAGTGGCAGACGCCGCAGTAAAGTATCTCGACGGCGATGTCGCTTGGCCGAGGTTCGCGGCGGCTGAAGGAAAAGGGAGCGAGTGGGGATTGTGCGTTGGGCGTTCCGTAGCCTTTGGATGAGGGCATTTGGAGATTCCTTTCAGAAGAACGGTAGAGCAAGAGGCTTGGGGGACGTGTGACCGAGAGCGCCGCGCGTGCTGAGCGCCGGAATGCTTGCCTTCCCTTGGATTCACCGGGACCGCTTCCGGATTCACGGGCGGCGCGCGACAGCCACCCGGGGAATGCCTTGTAAATCCTTCGTGAATTCGATCTCGGTGAATCCGGCGTCGGCTAGGAGTGCATCAACCGCCCCCTGCTGGCCATAGCCGATCTCAAGCGCCACAGAACCGCCTCGCACGAGCACGCCAAACGCCGCGGAAATCAGCCGGCGATAGATTGCGAGGCCATCGGCGCCCGCAAACAGCGCCCGCGCCGGCTCATAATCGCGCACCTCCGCGGAAAGCGCATCGCGATCGCCCTCCGGCACGTAAGGCGGATTGGAGACGACGAGATCGAACAGCTTGCCCGCCACGGGAGCCAGCAGGTCTCCTTCGAAAAAGCGCACGCGTTCCGCAACGCCGTTGCGCGCCGCATTTGCCCGCGCCACTTTGAGCGCCGCCTCGGATTTTTCTGTTGCGAAAATCCGCGCGTCGGGCAAATTGCAAGCCAGTGCCACGGCAATCGCTCCCGATCCCGTGCCCACGTCAACGATGCGCTGCCGCTCGAACCCGCGCGCAAGCTCGATCACTTTTTCCACCAGGTGCTCGGTTTCGGGCCGCGGGATCAGCACATCGCGATTGACCCTGAAACTTAGCCCGTAGAACTCCGCCTCGCCCGTGATGTATTGCATCGGCTCACCGGCGCGGCGGCGTTCGACCCATGCGCGAAAAGCAGCAGTCGTGTGGGCCGGCAGAGTTTCGTGCGCGTGCGCGATCATCCAGGCCAAATTTGTCTCCGGCGCATCCTGCCTCAGCGCATACAGCAGCAGCGTCTCCGCGTCGCGCCGCGCGCGCTCCGCGTGCGGACCCTCGGCCAGTAGGCCTTCCGCCTCGGCAAGGAGAGAACGAATTGTGCAAGCAACGATCGGCGTAGGCTGCATAGGATTGGGACGAGTGCTCTAAACCGGGTAGCGCTCCAACTCGACGCACTGGCGGGCCACCGTGCGGCTCAAGGCAACCACGTCGGCCGGCGTGAACACGCGCCAGCCGCCGCAGGATGGCCAGCTGCGTGTGCAGTGCGTCGCCTTCGCCGCAGGCCGCAAGCACTCGCCGCGCCGCCGGCTCGGCCAGAGCCATCGTTTCATCTGCCAGCAGCCCCGTCATCGCCGCGGCAACTTCAGCCGAGCTGCGGCCTGCGCGCGCAATCTTTTGCGCGCGCATGAGCGCCGACTCCAGCGCATAGACCTGGCTGATCATGTCGGCCAGGTCGGCCATGATCTCCTGCTGCTCTTCGAGGCCCGTCATGAACCGCTGGCTGGCCACGCCCGCCGCAAACAGCGCCATCTTCTTCACTGCTGCCAGCACTGCGGCCTCGCGCGCCAGCGGCTCGCCACCATCGCTATCGCCGCCGAACGCGGGCGGCTCCGTCACCTCGTCCATCACGCGCTTGATCGCCGCGAGCAGCGGCAGCTTTCCGCTCATCGCGCGCTTCATCATCCATCCGGTAATGATCAGCCGGTTGATCTCGTTCGTTCCTTCAAAAATGCGGTTGATGCGCGCGTCGCGGTAGGTGCGCTCCGCCGGATACTCTTCGACGTAGCCGTATCCGCCCATCGTGGCGATCAGTTCGTCCGCCACCAGCGTGAGCATCTCCGAGCCGTAGACCTTCAAGATGGAGCACTCCACCGCGTACTCCTCAATGCTGCGCGGAACATCGATGCGCCTGTCCCGTGCGCGCTCCGTCAAGCCGTGCCCCATCCGACCGCGCATCGATCAGGCCGGCCGTGCGGTAGGCCATGCTCTCGGCCGCATAGAGCTGCGCCGCTGCCGAAGAAATCTTGCGCTGGATCAGGCCGAACTCCGCAATCGATTTGCCGAACGCGTGGCGCTCTTTCGCGTAGCGGATCATTGCCGCCAGCGCGTGCCGCGCCCCGCCCACGCAGGCCACGCCCAGCTTGAAGCGGCCCACGTTCAGCACATTGAACGCAATGTGGTGGCCCTTGCCTGCCTCGCCCAGCAGATTTTCTTTTGGAATCCGGCAATCCTGCAGGACCAGTGGGCAGGTCGACGAGCCGCGAATTCCCAGCTTGTGCTCTTCGGCGCCCACGGTCAGGCCCGGCGTGCCGCGCTCGATGAGAAACGCGGAGAACTTCTCTTCGATCAATTTTGGCGAAGACCGTATACAGCCCCGCGATGCCGCCGTTGGTGAGCCACTGCTTCTCGCCGTTCAGAATGTAGTGCGCGCCGTCGGCCGAAAGCGTGGCGCGGGTGCGGATGTTCATGGCGTCGGAGCCCGAGCTGGCCTCGGACAATCCATAGGCGCCGATCCACTCGCAGGTGCCGAGCCTGGGCAGGTAGCGTTGCTTCTGCTCCTCGGTCCCGTACCACACCAGCGGCAGCGTGGCGATGCCGATGTGCGCGCCGAACGCCGTTGAAAAGCTGGCCAGCACCGAGATGTGATCGGTGATGAGCGTCGAGCTGACCTTGTCCATCCCCAGGCCGCCGTACTCCTCGGGAATATCGACAGCGGTGAACCCCAGTTCCGCGGCCTTGCGCATCAATGCCGGCATCGCGCCCGGCTCTTTCGCCTCGATCGCCGCCACGCGCGGCAGAATCTCTTCGCGCGCGAATCGCTCCGCTGTGGCCGCGATCTGGCGCTGCTCTTCGTTCAGATCTTCGGGAGTGAAGATCTCATCCGGCGTGCGCGATTCGAGCAGAAAACTGCCGCCCGCGGCGGCAACAATGGGGGATGCGGCTGCGGAGATCGGCACAAACGCCTCCTGTCAACGCCAACCTTACGATAGTGGCCTTTCCCGCCGCAATGATTGTCGCTCCAGCTACACCTTCACCGCCGGGTGCGCCGCGTAATGCAGCAGCACGGCAACGGCGCAGCTCGTAAGCCGCGTCTCAGCGGAGTCGGCGCGGCTGGTGAGAATCGTCGGCACGCGCGCGCCCAGCACGATGCCGGCCAGTTGCGCTCCGCCCAGATATTCAAGCTGCTTGGCCAGCATGTTGCCGCTCTCGAGATCGGGAACCACAAGAATGTCGGCCTGGCCGGTCACCGGCGAAACCAGCTTCTTGATCTGCGCCGCCTTCTCGCTCACCGCGGTATCGAAGGCCAGCGGCCCGTCGAGAATGCCGCCCGTGATCTGGCCGCGATCGGCCATCTTGCAAAGCGCCGCAGCGTCGAGCGTCGACTTGATCTTGGGATTGACGGTTTCAATCGCCGAAAGCAGCGCCACTTTGGGCTCGGGGATGCCGAGCGCGTGCGCCAGGTCGATGGCGTTCTGCACAATGTCAACCTTGTCTTCGAGCTCAGGTGTGATGTTGATGGCCGCGTCGGTGATGAGCAGCGTACGCGCGTAGGCCGGCGTATCCATGATGAACACGTGCGAGATGCGCCGCGCCGTGCGCAGCCCGGTATCGCGCTGCATGGCCGGCTTCAACAGCTCGTCGGTGTGCAGGCTGCCTTTCATCAGGGCCTGTGCGTTGCCTGAGCGGCAGATGACCACGGCAGCCTCGGCGGCTTGAGCCTCGGTTTCAGCCTGCACGATCGGGAATGCGCTGATGTCGACGCCGATCTTCGCCGCCAGCGCCTTCATGGCCTTTTCGGGTCCAATAAGCGTTGGCTCGATGAGGCCGGCGGCCGCGGCTTCTACCGCGCCGCTCAGGGCCACCTCGGTCAGTGGCCAAACCACCGCTGTGGTGATCGCGGGAAGATCCTTGCAGCGCGCAATGAACTTATGAAAGACGTGGTAGTCCGGCGGATGGCCGACAAGTGGGTCAACGGCAACGGCTTCAGCCAACGTGGCAAGATCGCTCATGAATTCCCTCTCCCGGCCGGCGACGCTAACAGCTTGCCAAGCCTTACCCGATTATTGTCGCGTGCCTGCCGTGAACCGCGTGTGCCTTCGGTCACAGTTCGGGCTCGCGTCTCTGCATGTGGTACCCACCGCGCACAAAGTGCCCGCTCCCAGGGAGTCTCCCAAGGCGTCAGCTTTTGCCCTGCCGATTCGCGAATCCCCGCTCCATTGGCTGCGATTTGCGCCTTTGCCGCCGCGTTGACTGCGCTTGAAATCCAAGCCTATACTCGTGGATTATCGGGCCTATCCCCCAGCCAGCAACAGAGCCGGCCGCAACGCCGAGTTCCCGCACCAAGGTCAAGCCTGCCGCGGCGCACGTCAAGAAGGAAGTCAGCAAATAGCCGCTCGCGAATTGCGCGCGCTTCTCCTCGGGTCTGGTCCATCGGCTTGCGTTACCCTGAGTTCTTATGGGCCAGATCCGCATCCTCTCCGATCAGGTTGCCAACCAGATCGCCGCCGGCGAGGTGGTGGATCGGCCTGCATCCGTCGTCAAGGAGCTGCTTGAGAACGCACTCGATGCGGGGGCCACGCGCATTCGCGTCGAAGTCGAAGGCGGCGGGCGAAAGCTGATCCGCGTCTCCGATGACGGCTACGGCATGAACCGAGACGACGCACTGCTGGCCTTCGAGCGTCACGCCACCTCTAAGCTGCGCACCGCGGACGATCTGCTCTCCATTGCCACGCTGGGCTTTCGCGGCGAAGCGCTGCCCTCCATCGCTTCAGTTGCGCGCGTCACGCTCGAGACGGCTACCGGCGACGAAGGCGCGGGCACGCGCGTTGAGGTCGCCGGCGGAAAGATTCTGCGCGTCGAAGATGCTGCGCTGCCCCGCGGAACAACGATCGCTGCCGCCGATCTCTTCTTCAACACACCCGCGCGCCGCAAATTCCTGCGCGCCGAATCCACTGAGCTAGCCCACGTCACGGCGCTGGTCACACACTACGCCCTGGCTCATCCCGAGAAGCAATTTGAACTCCTCTCCGCCAGCCACACCATCCTCTCTGCGCCTCCCGTTGCCCGCACCGCCGAGCGCATCTTCCAGGTCTTTGGCAAGGAGACACTCAGCCAGCTTCTCCCCGTCGCCGCTGAAGCCCCGTTCGAGCGCGCCGGCCTGCCCGAGCCGCCGCCATGGAAGCGCGATCCCGACCAGACCCCTCGCCAGCCCGGCTCCCTGCGCCTCTCAGGCTTCTACTCCAAGCCGGAGCTGCAAAAGCTGAACCGCAACTCCATCTACATCTTCATCAACAAGCGCCTCATCCGTGATCGGCTTTTGCTGCACGCCATCACTGAGGCCTATCGCAACGTAATCCCTCCCACTAGCTTCCCGGTGGTTCTGCTCTTTCTTGAAATGCCGCCCGAAGAAGTCGACGTGAACGTTCACCCCGCCAAGACTGAGGTACGCTTTCGCCAGCAGAGCCATGTCCACGACTTTGTCCGCGACAGCCTGCGCACCGCGCTCATCAAAGCTCGCCCCGCCGCCGGATTCCTTGCCGCGCTCGACTCACAGCCCTCGGCCAGCCCGTCGCTTATGCCGCCCGCGGCGTCGCCGCTTCCCGGCGCCCCGGACTCCGATCCGGCCGCCTTCGCCGACGCCGAACCGTTCCACCTGACCCCGCGTGTGCCTTCTCCCGTTCCCGGCGCGTTGCCCTTTGGCGGCCAGCCGCCGCAGACCCTCGACCCGCAGGCTTGGAGCGCAACCGCCAACGCCCTCTTCCCCCCCGGTTCCGTCCCAATCGCCGGTGAATGTAGCCCAAACCCCAACGGCGCAACAGCTTACGCGAATGATTCCGCCGCAGCCGCCGCCTTGGTCGAAGCCGAACAAGCAGCCGCTTCCCTCAACCGCCTCGGCTCGCTCAAGCCGCTCGGCCAACTGCGCGAGTCCTTCATTCTGGCCGCCGGCGACGATGGATTGTGGATCATCGACCAGCACGTTGCACACGAACGGGTGCTTTTTGAGAAGATCCTCCGGGACCGCCAGGTGGAACGCGTCCAGCGCCAGCGCCTGCTCATGCCTTTGCTGGTAGAGTTGCAGCCCGAACAGATGGTCGTCTTCGCCCGCATCGCCGAGGAGCTCGAAAACAACGGCTTTGAAGTGGAACCCTTTGGCCCTCAAACACTTGCGGTCAAGTCCGCGCCCGTCGGGCTCGAAGGCGCCGAGCTGGAGCGCATGTTGGCCGAAGTCATCGACCAATCCACTGCAGATTCCGGTGAACCATCGCGGAATGAAGAACTTACCCGCCTCCGCTCCCGCATTGCCGCCTCCATTGCCTGCCATTCTGCCATCAAGGTCAATACACCTCTTGATCCAAACCGTATAGAATGGTTATTGTTAGAACTTGCAAAGACCAGCCACCCAACCAGTTGCCCGCATGGACGTCCAATCGCTTTGCTGTATTCTTGGAAGGAGATCCAGCGGGCCTTTCACCGAATTTAGGGTCCATTAAGAGACCCCTCCCTCGGACGCTTGGAAGGTGGCCGGCGCGCTCCCAGGAGCGCGGGTTGCAGGCCGTGATTGCAAACCTGGAAGCGAGGTTTTCTTTGACAGCAGAACAACTGGAAGCATCGCGCGCCGAAAGGATGCGCCTGAACGGACGCGGGCAATTGACATTCGAAGATGCCCGTACATGGTTGGAGGAGACGGGATTGTGTCTCTTCTTGCCGAGGCGCCAGTTCGCCTCTTTCACTGCCCCAACCTTCGTTGAAGCCGTAGCCGGTGAGCACAACTCATCTCCGTCGGCCAAACTGATTGCCGTTGCCGAAGATCTGCTGGTTCGCCTCGAGTCGGAAAGCGTTGCCGTCCGCCTCAATCTGCTCGGTCAGCCGGGCGAGCAGCCCGACTTTGTTGTAGCGGCTTGGGTCTTGCCCTACGTCTACGCGCTCCGCGGCGATCGCGACTGGCGGCGCAGCCCTCAGTTGACCGGATCGCGCCAGGTCTCGCAGCTTGCCATTCAGGCCTACAAGCAACTTGAAGCAGGCGACGCCACCATCCCTCAGTTGAAACATGCACTCGGCCGCGAGGTCTCTGAGTCCGCTGTTCTGCGCGCCATCACCGAGCTCTGGCAACAACTGCGCATCATTCCTGTCGTCTCGGCTCCCGGCAAAACGCCGCAGTGGCAGCTTCTCCGCCTCCGCTATCAGAAGGCCATCGCTGAAGGCGCGTCCACATCCCAGGTCACCGCGATCTCCGTTCTCGCCTCCATCTACCTGCAGGCGGTGATTGCCGCCAGCATGGAAGAAGTGGAGATGTTCCTGGCGCCGCTCACCGCGCGCAGCAAGGTGCGTGAAGTCCTCCGCGGATTGGTCGCCACGCGCCAGGTGCACACCCTCGCGCTGGGCCACGCTCCGCACTTTTACGTCGCCGGAACGCTCCCTGAGTTTTCCGCGCCGCCCACGATTTACGCGAGTTCGTCCATGCCGGCCTCCTCGCACTTCCTTCACTCCTACGAGCACGAAGAAGCGCTGCGCGAACCGGTGCAGCCCAAGCCCGCTCCGCAGTTTGTCTCCGCGCCTCCGCCGCAGCGCAAGCCTGCTGAGCCCGCCTTGGAGCGCCCGGCGCAGCCCCGCGAAAAGACGCAAGCTTCACGGCCTCGCTTCAGTCATCAGCCCACTCACGCGCGCAACCGCAAACCGGCGCAGAGTTCCACTGCTGGCCGCGTCGCACGACGCACCAGCCGCGACGCGCGCTCGAGCGGCAACTCGCGCCACGCGCACGCCCCGCGCTGGACCAAGAGCGCTTCCAAGAACGGCCACTCCCGCTCGGCCAACGGCGCGAACGGCTTGCACAAGGCAAAGCCGGCAGCGGCAGCGTCGAGAAATCTGCGCAACGGCAACGGCCACACCGCCAACGGAAAGGCCGCTGCAAAACCCGTCTCGCGGCGCGCCGTCTCCCGCAAGGATGTGCGATCTGACGCGCGCGGCAGCCGCAAGCCGGCATTGGCAGCCTCCGCAAAAGCAGGCAATCGTTCGCGGTATGGCTTTACCGCTTCGTCCAATCGGCGATCGAAGAAACGGGGATGAGCGCGGAAGACAAGCGCATCGCTGCTGCTGAGAACGCCCGGAAGATCATTGTCGCCATCGACGGTCCTGCAGGAGCTGGCAAAAGCACCATCGCCCGCCACCTCGCCCGGCATTTCGGCCTGCTTAATCTTGAAACCGGCGCCATGTACCGCGCCTTCGCTCTCAAGGCCCTGCGTTCGGCGGTCCCGTTGGACGACGCCAAAGCCCTTGAGGAGCTCACTCGCGAAACCGAAATCCGTCTCGAACCCGGCGAGGAGGAGAATCTCGTCCTGCTCGATGGCGAGGACGTCAGCGGCCTCATCCGCAACCCCACCGTCACTGAAGCCGCGTCGCGCGTGAGCATCTTCCCCGCCGTGCGCGCATGGATGGTCCGCCTGCAGCAGCAGGTCGGAGCACGCGGCGGAGTCGTCATGGAGGGCCGCGACATCGGCACCGTCGTTTTCCCCCATGCCGAAGTCAAAATCTTCCTCGACGCTGCGCCCGAAGTCCGCGGCCAGCGCCGCTACGAGCAGATCGGCCAAAAGGGCGCCTCGCCCGCGCCGCCGCCCAATGAAGTGCTTCGCGACCTCCGTGCCCGCGATGAGCGCGACCGCAATCGCGCCGACTCCCCGCTCAAGCCTGCGCCCGACGCCGTCATCCTCGATTCCACCAACATGTCGCTCGACCAGGCGCTCGCCGCGGCCGAGGCCATCGTCGCTGAAAAGCTCGGCTTGGCCAATCCCGCCCTCTGATCCCGCCCTTACGCCCGATGCGATAGGCTCATAGTTGTATGGAAGTGACTTGCAGCCGTTGCCACCAGACCGTTCAGCCAGGGGACTGCTTCTGCCCCTTCTGCGGTCTGCCCCAGCTCGTCTACACGGCTGACGGATCCGCCGGTCCCAACCTCTCAGAGCGCGCGGGCGAGCCGGTTCGCGATGCGGGCACAGTCGATTGGAAGGCTGCCCTGCGATTGGCTCTCATGCTGGCCATTCCGGCTGGCGCGCTCTGTTCCATGTTCTCCCCGGCAGGGATCCTGGGGGTGCCGTTGATGGCTGCGGCCGGCGCCTGGGCGGTGGCTCTTTACATGCGCAGCCGACGCCCGGCATGGATCACGATCGGGGCAGGCGCGCGCATCGGCCTCGTCACCGGAATTCTGGGTGGTTGGACAGCCGCCTTCGCTACGGCAATCTCGCTTTACGCCATGCGCTTCTGGCTGCACCACAGCCAGGCCTTCGATGATGCGTGGCTCACCCAAATCAATCAGTCAACCCAGCTTATGGCGTCCTGGGGCCTCGATGCCCAGCAGATCGCGATGAATCGAGCCATCATGCTTTCGCCCGAAGGACGTGCCGGCATGATTCTCTTCAGTACCGTTGTTCTGGCAATCATCCTCCTTGCCGTCTCCGTCGCCGGCGGCGCGCTCGGCGCACGTTTCCTCGGCCGCCCGCGCAGCATGGAACGCTAGGTTGACCGCGCCCTGAACTTTCGTTATCGTAGAAACCATGAGTTTGCTGCTCATCAAGTTGCTGTGTCGGGCGTGTTGTCGCACGTCACACCGGCCTTGTTGTTGAGCGGATTTCAGACTCAGCCGATTCACCTTAAGGCCGCGTGACAGCAAATCTGCTGGCGCGGCTTTAGTGTCTAGGCCGGTGAATTCAACTCGACACCAAACCCCAATCCAGTTTTCTTGACGCAACCATGACATTTCTTCCCCAAGCTCGGCCGTTCGCGCCTGCCTCCCGGCGGGCCGGCTGTCGTTGTTGTTGCCGCTAAATCCCTCTTCCAGTTTTTCATTTTGAAGCGCGCTCAGACCCCACGTGGGCATTTCCCGGTGCGCGCTCTGATCCATAAGCCTGCACCAGCAGGCCTTGCCATTGCGTTTTTCGGAAATGCTGTCATGTGAAACCGCAACCGTCGAGTCAACGCGACCAACAGGGGGCGTTGACCTTGCTCAATCTTGAAACCGCACACCATTTCCGAAAACGCCAGAAATCCTCAGGAGACGCAGATGACCATTCAGGAAAAGCTGTATCGCATCCTTCTAACTCTGTTCCTCACGGTTGCCCTCGGCGCCGCGCCGGCCACCGCGCAAATTGTCGGCGGCACCATTGCCGGTACCATTCACGACTCCGCCGGAGCCGCAGTGACCGGCGCCACCGTCACCGTTCGCCAAACCGACACCGGCGCCACGCGCACGCTCCTCACCGGCTCGGATGGCCGCTACGCTGCGCCGAGCGTGCCCGTCGGTCCCTACACCGTATCGGCAGCGCACGACGGCTTTCAGCCGCAGGAGCAGACCGGCATCGTGCTGGCCATCGGGCAAAGCGTCCGCAGGTGAACTTCTCGCTGAGCGTGAGCACGGTGCACGAGACAGTCGTCGTCGACGCAGGCGATCCCGTCGTGAACACAACTTCGCAGCAAACCTCCGGCCTCATCGACGAGCGCCAGGTCAAGGAACTCCCTCTCAACGGCCGCAGCTACGATCAGTTGCTCACCCTCAATCCCGCCACCGTGAACTACACCAACCAGCGCTCCGGCGGCATTGGAACCTCCAACTCTTCGGTCGGCAATATGTTTTCCGTCGGCGGCCGTCGCCCGCAGGACAATCTCTTTCTGCTGAACGGCATCGAATACACCGGCGCGTCGCTCATCAACGTCACGCCCGGCGGAACCAGCGGCCAGTTGCTCGGCGTCGACGCGGTGCGCGAGTTCAACGTCGTCACCGACACCTACGGCGCCAGCTACGGCAAGCGCGACGGCGCGCAGGTCAGCATCGTCACCACGTCCGGCACCAACAAGCTGCACGGCACCGCCTTCGAATTCATCCGCAACAGCGCTCTCGACGCCCGCAACTACTTCGACCAGGCCGCGATCCCAGAGTTCCAGCGCAACCAGTTTGGTGGCGCGCTCGGCGGACCCATCCGCAAAGACAAGCTCTTCCTCTTCGGCAACTACGAGGGCTTCCGCCAGAACTGGGGCCTGAGCGACGTCACACTGGTTCCCGACAACGAGGCGCGCCAGGGCTACGTGCCCAATTCGTCGGGCGTCGAACAATACGTCGGCGTCAACTCCGCCGTCGCCCCGCTCCTCAATCTTTGGCCGGTCCAGAACGGGCCCGAGTTGCTCGCGAACGGAAATCCCAGCGGCATCGCGGAAGCCTTCAGCCATCCGCCGCAACACATCCACGAGGACTTCGGCACCACTCGTTTCGACGACAATCTCGGCAGCAAAGATCTGCTCTTCGCCGTCTATACCGTTGATGACAGCGCCGCAAATTCGCCCTCCGCCAATCCCCTAAGCTATGTCAACGAGAGTCTGCGCGAGCAGGTCGCCAGCGTTCAGGAGCAGCACGTCTTTTCGCCTTCGCTGCTCAACACGGCGCGCTTCGGCTACTCGCGCGCCAGCTACTTCTTCACCGGTCTGGTTCCCGTCAGCGGCGTGCCCGGGTGGGTTTCAGGCGATCCCGTCGGCGCCATCGTCATCAGCGGCAGCACCGCCTCCAATGGCGCATCGGCCATCACGGGCGCTGGCGCGAACGTGGGCAGCAACAACCGCACGGCGCGCAATCTCTTCACCTGAGGACGATCACATCTACTGGTCGCAAGGCCGCCAGCAGATGGAAGCTGGCGCATGGCTCGAACGCATACAGTCCAACGATCTGCTCGCGCAGGACCAGTACGGCCAGGCCTCGTTCTCCACGCTCGACCACTTTCCTCCAGGGAACGGTGGCCACCTTTACCTTGGTTCCCGCGCCCACCGAGCTTGGCTGGCGTTCATTCGAGGGCGCAGGCTTCTTTGAGGACACCATCAAAGTCACTCCTCGCCTCGAGCTGCGCGCCGGCTTCCGTTCGGAGTCCACCAACGGATGGAACGAATCACAGGGACGCGCCGCGAATTACGCCATCGTCAACGGCGTTCTGCAAACCACGCCGGTCGTCGGCAACTCCGCGCTGTCGACCAACCGCGCAAAGTTCCTGCCCAATCCGCGGCTCGGCTTTGCCTGGGACGTGTGGGGCAACGGGAAAACGGCGGTGCGTGGAGGCGTCGGCCTCTATCACGGCCTGCTTGACACGCTCGACTACCGCCTCGATCAGACCGCGCCCTTCAACACGGCTGAGTCCATCAAGAGCATCGCGGTGTCGAGTCTGAATTTCACGGCTGGCGTGCCGCCGCCTCCCACTGCAAAGGTTTCGCCCAGCAATGTACAACCCGATATCGCCACTCCCACCGTCATCACCTGGAGCCTGCGCATCGAGCAGCAGATCGCTCCGGAAACGTCACTCACCGTGGGCTACGTTGGATGGCATGGCTACCACCAGATCCTCTCTGAAGACATGAACGAGCCCACGCCGGTCTACGCATCAACGGGCCAGGTCTACTACCCCTCGACCACAGACGTGAATCCGAATCTTGCCAATTCGACTTCGTGGGTATCGCAGGGCGTGGGCCTGTATAACGCGCTCGAGGTCGATGCGCGCCGCACCTATGCGAGCGGCCTTCAGCTCCGCGGCAACTACACCTGGTCAAAGAATCTCGACGACGGCTCGGCCTGGAACACCAGCGTCAGCGGAAACACGCCCGCGTTTGTTTCGTTCCCGCTCGATCCAAAGCTCGACTGGGGCCCGGCGGCCACCGACGTTCGCCAGGCCGCCTCGATCAACGGCAGCTACGACCTGCCCTTTGGCCCCAACCGGCCCTTTCTCAACCGCTCTTCAGGGCCGGTCGGCTTCCTCATCAGCGGCTGGACCGCGAGCGCCATCTTCGCCGTCCAGGCCGGCTTCCCCTTCTCGCCGCAACTCGGTTATAACCCGCCGGGCAACGGCGACTCGCGCAATCCCATCCGGCCCAACTGGAACCCCTCGTTCACTGGAAACCTCTACCCACGCACCGCCACCGAGTACTTCAATCCCAACGCGTTCCTTCAGCCCACGGTCAGCGTGCCTAACGGCAGCGGAGGCAACACGATCTACGGCACCTACGGCAATGTAAAGCGCGATTCGCTCGTCGGGCCCGGTCTCTCGGAGCTGGATTTCTCTGCGGTCAAGAACACGCACCTCACCGAGCGGCTCGACCTGCAGTTCCGCGCCGAGTTCTTCAACATCCTCAATCACACCAACTTGCTCACGCCCAACGAGGTCGTCTACTCGTCGGCGCCCACCATCACCTCGTCGGGCGGAGTGCAAACCGTCACCCCCTCGGCCATCTCGCCCACCGCGGGTGTGGTCACCGCCACCTCCACCACCTCGCGCCAGATTCAGTTCGGAGCCAAGCTGCACTTCTAAAGTCGCCCTGCACCTCGCACGACCTTGGGTGCCCCATCCTAGGCGCGTTTTTGTTTCTCGCGCCTAGGGTGAGAAAGCACGACCCTTCACCCGCTGACCTGCTGACTTGCCGACCCGCTTTCCGCCCCCGAATGAGATCATCGAAAGGTGCGCCTCTCGGGCGCCGAGGGGTCGATCGGGAATGAGGGAAATTATTACCTATGTCTTCGGGCTCGCCCTGCTGGGCAATGCAGCCCTTTTCGTGCCCCAGGCGCTCGCCGTCTGGCGCAAAAAGAGCGACCAGGGCGTTTCGCTGGTCACCTTCGGCGGCTTCTGCATCCTGCAAGTCATCGGCGTCGTTCACGGCGTCTACGAGCGCGACAACTCCCTCATCGTCGGCCTCGGCGCCAGCTTTCTAACCTGCGGAACGGTCACCCTCCTCACCATCGTCTACCGCCTCCGCCGCCTGCGCACCGTCAGCCTCCGGCCCGACCGCCTGACGCGCCCCCCAATAAACAAAGGCTTGTGATTTCCGTCACATCGCGTGCTGTGGAAGGATCAGTACGACAGTTGTGTGCAAGTCGGGGTATACTGCTCTTCCCCGGCGAGAACGCCGCCGCGGAGCGGAGGCAGTCACTCCGCTGCGCGACCTGCCACAGTCCCAGGGAGGTTCCGATGAGCATCACCGACACCATTGGAGCGGTTCTGAAGCAAAAAGCCGGACACAAAATCCTGTCGATTGCTCCCGAGCAATCGGTGCATGAAGCCCTGTCGCTGATGGCCAAGTACGATATCGGCGCGCTGATGGTCATGTCCGGCCCGCGCCTGGTGGGCATCCTCTCCGAGCGGGACTACGCACGCAAAGGCATCCTGCTGGGCCACCACTCCCGCGAAACCTCCGGTGCGCGAGATCATGACCAGCCCCGTCGTCTCCGTCACCACGCTGCACACCGTCGACGAGTGCATGAACCTCATGACCGACGGCCACTTCCGCCACCTGCCGGTGATGGAGGGCGACGACGGTCGTGGGCATCATCTCCATCGGCGACCTGGTCAAGTGGGTCATCTCCGGCCAGGAGCACGCCATCCAGGCGCTCGAAGGCTACATCACCGGCGCCTATCCCGGATAATTGGAGAGGCTGCCAGCTTGCAGCGTCAGTTTTCTACCCCAGAAAAATCCCCGCAATCGACGCCGAGATCAGGTTCGCCATCGTCCCCGCCAGCATCGCCCGCACGCCCAGCCGCGCCAGGTCGTTGCGCCGCTCCGGAACCAGCGCGCCGATGCCCCCGATCTGCATCCCGATCGATCCCAGGTTGGCAAACCCGCACAGCGCAAACGTGGCGATGGTGAACGAGCGCGGCAGCAGCGTCGCCTTCTGCGCGCCCAGCCCGATGTAGGCGATCACTTCGTTCAGCGCCATGCGCGTGCCCAGCAGGTTGCCGATGGCCGGGCAGTCGCGCCACGGCACGCCGATCAGCCACGCCACCGGCGCGCCGACAAATCCCAGAATCTGCCCCAGGCTGCCCGGAACCCAGTGCATGTACGCGATGCCCGTGCACCCAGCCCAGCATCATGTCGAGCAGCGCCACCAGCGCCAGAAAGCTGATCAGCATGATGGCCACATTCATGGCCAGCTTGCCGCCGTCGATCGTCCCGCGCGCAATCGCGCCGATAAAGTTCTCCTCGGCGTGCATCTCGTCCTTGGGGATGACGACCTTGCCTTCCGTCGCCGGCACTTCCGTCTCCGGCACCAGCATCTTGGCCATCAGAATCGTTCCCGGCGAAGTCATGATCACCGCCGACAGCAGGTGCCGCGCCTCCACGCCCTGCGAGATGTACATGGCCATGATGCCGCCCGAAACGTGCGCCATGCCGCTGGTCATGATCGTCATCAGTTCGCTGCGCGTGGCCTTCGACAAAAACGGCCGGATGGTCAGCGGCGCTTCCGTCTGCCCCATGAAGATGCTCGCCGCCACGTTCATGCTCTCCGCGCCGGAGATGCGCATGGTCTTCAGCATCACCCACGCCATGCCGCGAATGATGATCTGCATCAGCCCAATGTGATAGAGCACCGCGAAGAACGCCGAGATGAAGATGATGGTGGGCAGCACCTGGAACGCAAAGATGGCGCCCTTGTTCGCCCCCAGCATGTTCGCCGAACGCGCCGGAGTTGGGCAGGCCGAGCTGGCCGAACAACACCTGCGTGCCCGCGAACGTCGCCGACAGCATGTTGGTCACCACGCCGCCCGCCCAGGTCATCGTGCGCACGCCCCAGCCGAAGCGCAGCACAATAAACGCGAAGGTAATCTGCAGCCCGAGCCCCCAGGCAATGGTGCGCCAGCGGATGTGCCTGCGGTCGGTTGAGAAAAGCCACGCGGCCAGCAGCACCGCCAGAATCCCCAACACCCCCGTGAATCGCGCCAATGCGTTCGCCTCCTGAAGGCAGATTCTCAGCCGCTAGCTCCTAGCCTCTTACTCCGCGATGCAGTCCGCGACGACCGGACCAATGATGGTCCACGATCGTCAAGACTGGTCGCTTCACAGGCCTTTGCCAGAATCGAAGAGCCGTAACCTGTCACTCGATTAAGTTACAGCATTGCAAACCGAATCCGATCGAAAAAGCACGAGGCCCGGTGCCAAAAGCTGGGAGCTGAAAGCTAGCGACTAGGAGGCGCCTTTCAGATACTTCTCCGCCTCATCGCGCGTAAACACGCGCCCCACCAGCGGCACTGCGTGCGGCGGGGTTTTGGAAAAGTGAATTGCCTTTCTAAGAATCGCCACCGGCTCGGCCAGCATCTCCGGCTGTGTCGCGTACATCGTCGCCAGCGGCTGTCCGCGCTCCACCTCGCGCCGCGCCGCGCATGGAACAGAATCCCCGCGTGCGGATCGACCGGCTCGCCCGCCTTCTCGCGCCCCGCGCCGGTGCGCTGCACCGCCCAGCCCAGCGCCGTCGTATCCATCTCCGCCACGAATCCGCTCTCCCACGCCTCCACTATCTTGCGTCGCGCCCGGCTTGTGAAAGCTCGCCGGATCGTCGAAGACCGAAACATCGCCGCCCTGCGCATCGACCATCTTCATAGAACGCAGCGAGCGCGGCGCCATCCGTCAACGCCGCTTCCGCCAGCGCGTAGCCCGTCTTCGGCGATTCCGCTTTGCCGCCCAGATGAATCATCCATCCGGCCAGAATCAGCGACAGCTCGCGCAGATCCTCGCTCCACGCCGGCCGCTCGCCGCGCAGCAGCTCCACGCACTCCACCAGCTCGATCCAGTTGCCGGCCGCGCGCCCCAGCGGCTGGCCCATGTCGGTCAGCAGCGCCACGGTGCGCGTGCCCGCGGCCTCGGCCGTCGCCACCATCAGCGCCGCCAGAAACTCCGCGTCCTCCACTTTGCGCAGAAACGCGCCCGAGCCGGTCTTCACGTCCAGCACCAGCCCGTCCAGCCCCGCCGCCAGTTTCTTGCTCAATATCGACGCGCAGATCAGCCCCGGATTCTCGACCGTCCCCGTGCGGTCGCGCAGCGCATAGAGCTTGCGGTCGGCGGGCGCCAGTTCGTCCGTCTGCCCGATGATCGACGCGCCGCACTTCTCGATCACCGCCTCGAACTCGGCCAGCGTCAGCGCCGTGCGGTAGCCGGGAATCGCCTCCAGCTTATCCAGCGTCCCGCCCGTGTGGCCCAGCGCGCGTCCGCTGATCATGGGCACGGCCACGCCGCACGCCGCCGCCAGCGGCGCCACCAGAAAGCTGGTCTTGTCGCCCACGCCGCCCGAGGAGTGCTTGTCGACTGTCCGCTTGCCCAGCCGCGCCGGGGAAAACTTCTCGCCCGAGTCGCGCATGGCCAGCGTCAGCGCGCGCGTCTCGTCGAGCGAAAGCCCTTTGAGCCACGCCGCCATCAGCCACGCCGCAAGCTCGGCCTCCGGAATCGACCCATTCGCCGCGCCCGCCGCCACAAACGCAATCTCGCGCGCGTCCAGCTCCCCGCCGTCGCGCTTCTTGCGGATGATGTCGATCATGTGCAGCGGAGCGCTGCTGGAGGCTTCAGTCGAATTGCTGTCGGGTTGCATCATGGATTCAGTGCCCTATTTCAGCTTCATCTCCGACCCCAGCGGCAGCAGTTCGCTGAAGGCCATCGTCCGCATCCCGTCCGCGGCCGGAAACACCACCGGCGCGTCGGGCTCGATGAACTCCGCCAGCACCTGCCGGCACGCGCCGCACGGTGGGCTCGCCAATCCATTCAGGTTCGCCACCGCTGCGGCTGCAATCCGAATCTTCGGCCCGAATTCTGTGACCGCCCGCGCCACCGCCGCCCGCTCCGCGCAAATCGTCAGCCCGTAGCTCACGTTTTCGACATTGGTCCCCGTCACCGTCTCGCCGTTCGTCAGTTGCAGCGCGGCCCCCACGCGCAACCCCGAATACGGCGAATAAGAGTTCTCCGCGGCCTGCCGCGCCAGTTCAAGCAGCTTTTCAAGTGCTTGCTGATTCAGATGATTCGTCATCATGAATGCGCCCCACATCCACACGAGGGGTCGAGATTAGAGGCTAATCCATTTCATGACCGCCCATGTACACCTAGCGCGTCCCCGCCGCAACCCGCGACCCTCTACCACTGGAACTCGATGTCCCTCGCTCCCCGATCTCTGTTCTCTGGTCTCTGATCTCTGCCTTCAGATGTGACGATTTTTCCTCTCGCGCCGCATCGCGTTTTCGACGACCTGCAGGTCGTCGGTTTTAGCCCGCCGGAACGTCATCGCAAATGCTGCATCCGCACCATGAGGCTGAGGGCTGAGAAGCTGAGAGCTAGCCGTTCTCCCCCATCAGCCGCTCCACCTCATCGTGCAGCCGCGCCGTGATTGCGGCCTCGCTCTCTTCGGGGCCGAAACCGAATGGCCTCGCCCACGTGCACTTCGATCGTCCCCGACCGGAACCAGCGGCGCTCGCCGGTCTTCAGCTCGCCCAGCCCGCGAATGCCCACCGGAAGCACGGGCACATAGCTCTGCTTCGCCAGCAATCCAATGCCCGGCCGGAACCGCGCCAGTTGGCCCTCGGCCGAGCGCGTGCCCTCGGGAAAGACCATCACGTTGTAGCCGCGGTCCAGGGCCTTGCCGGCGTGGGCAAAGCTCCGCTGGAAGTCGCGCTGGCGCGGCAGCGGAAACACATTGAACAGCGCCGTCACCAGCCAGTAGGCCGGCGGCCCGAGAATATAGAAGCCCTTGTGTCCCGGCGGCCAATCGGGATTGCGCCAGTGCCGGTAGTCCTCGAGCATCTCGCCCACCATGGCCGTGGCGATCCGCCGGCGGTAGGGCCCGGGCAGCGCGTACTGGATCAGCGGGCCGTCGTAGGCCGTCACGTGGTTGGCGACGATGAGCAGCGGCCCCTCGGGAAGCGGCTTGTCCGGCCCCACCACGCGCGGCGCGGCCAGCAGCCAGGTCAGCGGGCGCATCACCGCTTCAATAAACGCCACGCGAATCCACTGGAACGGCTTCCACCACGGCCACTCGGGATAAACAAATGCGGCCCACGCGTTGTGCTCGAGCGCGGACGGAACCCGGCCTCCGCCGGACCGGAGATTGCGCGCCGGAAACGGCTTCGCCTCTGTCCCGATCTCTGGCCTCTGTTCTCTGGTCTCTGTTCTCCTGCTTCCCCGCTCCCTCGCTCCCGGCCGGGGTCCCTAACGGCCGTCTCTGCCCGTTGCGGTGGCTTGCTCCCTTGTTCCTCCGCCCGCCACCACCCTGCGCAGCTCTCCCAGCGTCTGCACCTCTTCAAGCAGGCTCGTGCCCGAAACGATGCCCAGCCGCTCCTCGATCGCCGACGGCCAACTGCACGCGTCCCAGGCTGTCGAGATGCAGATCCTCGGTCAGCCGCAGCTCGTCGCCCACGCCGGGATGTGCCTCTCCCGTAATCTGCGCAATCAGCGCCAGCAGCCAGTCCGACGATGGCCCGAATGCATGCGTCGCCAGTTCGTTGCCGCTGTGCCGCTCGCTTGGCGTCGCGGCCGCGGCCTGGATGCGTGCCAGCCACGCCGCGACCGGCTTGCGCCTCACCTTGCCCGTCGAGGTCCGCGGCAGATCGGGCTCCGGCCAAAGCACCCAGCGGCGTGATGCGCTGGAACTCCGGCAGCGTGGCATTGGCGCGCTCGATGGCCGCCAGCGCGCAGTTCGCCTGACCCGCGGCAGGCCAGCACCGCGCACGGCTCCGGCCCTGTGGGCGTCTCCATGGCGACCACCGCGCAGGCCGCAACTTCAGGCTGTTCCTCGATCGCCGCTTCGATGTCCTCCGGGTGGATGTTCACGCCCGCGGCGGTGACAATCACCTCGCTCTTCCGGCCCAGGAATCGCAGCTCGCCCGACTCCTGCCGCTCCGCAATGTCTCCCGTCGCCAGCCACTCGTCCTCGCGCGGGCGCATGGCTGCCGTCCTCCCAGGTGGCGCCGGAGATCGACCGCGCCGCGCACCAGCACCTCGCCATCGGGGCCGAGCTTGACTTCGCGCCCCGCCAGCGGCTTGCCGATGGTGCCCTTGGCCACGTGGAAAGGATGATTGAGCGTGATGAGCGCGCGTGGTCTCGGTCATGCCGTAGCCCTGCACGAGCACGAAGCCCAGCGCGTTCCAGAACTGCTCCAGCGGCCCCGGCAGCGCGCCGCCGCCGGAGACGAAAGCCCAGAACTTCAGGCCGAACTCGCGATGCACTCGGCGGAAGCGCCACCAGCGCCGCCACGGGCTGAGCTTTTGCGGCGACTCGCGACGCGCTCGGCAAGCCCCTCGTGTGTCGCCTCCAAATGCGTCTTCAGCAGCGCCAGAACGCGCGGCACGGCGGCCAGCACGGAGATGCGCTCGCTGTGGATGAGCTCGATGAGCCGCGGCGCAGCCAGCCGGCTCTCGAAGTGCAGCTCGGCGCGTGAAGATGGGTGGAACCCAGAGGCCCATGGTCTGGCCGAAGACGTGGCTCAGCGGCAGCGTGTGCAGAATGCGCAGCGGATGAACCAGCCGCTCGTAGCGCATGTAGGGCTTGGCGCCGTCTTCAATGGGGCCCACGCTGGCCAGCACGTTGCCGTGCGTGAGAACGATGCCCTTTGGGGTCGCCCGTGGTGCCGGAGGTGAAGAGAATCTGCAGCGGCGTTTGGTTCGAGAGGCCGGAGATGGCGCCCATCTCCGTCGGCCGGCAGCTCGCTCAGCCAATCTTCGAAGGCGAGCGTGGGAATGGTCGGCGCCGTCGCGCGCCGCGGCGAGCTTGGCCAGAAGGATCGCGTCGCCGACGGCGAGCTTCGGGCTGCACATCCGTGGCCACGCGCGCCACAAATTCAGCGGTCCCGAAGGCATCGAGCGGCACGGCCAGCACTCCGCGCAGCATGCAGCCGTGAAAGGCGGCGATCCACTCGGCGCTGTTTTCTGCCCAGAGCAGGACGCGGTCGCCCTCGGCGATGCCTCGCTTCGGCGAGCAGCGCGGCAAAGCGCCCGGCAAGCCGCGCCAGCTCGCCATACGTCGTCACGCGCCGGCGATTGCCCTGGTAGCGCACCACGGCAATCTCGCGGTCGAAGCGGCGAAAATCGTCGATGAGTGTGGCCAGGTGATCGCGCATGTGTGGCTATCGGCAAGTTCATGGTAGCAGTGGCAGATTGGCTCACTGAGAAATGATGTTCACTCGCTGCCGCCCCTCGGATAGGATGTTCCGCGCCATGAAGAATCCCATCAATCGAGTTGCTTGCCTCGGTCTGGCGCTCGGCGGAGTCTTTGGCATGGCGGGCAGCATGGTCGCCGCCGCCCACCTTCGCACCGCCTTCTGGGCTTTGGATGCCGTGGGCCTCGTGGTCGCTGCATCCATTCTCGCGCTCAGCTACTTCCGCAAAGACAAGCTGGCCGTTGCTTCCGGGTTTCTAGTCTTTGCGATCGGAGAGGGAGTCATGCTCTCCGGCACTGCGTCAAGCCTCGCCGCCAGCGTGCCTGCCTTTGCTGCGGGAACGGCGTTATGGTCTGCGGCACTTCTGCTCACCTGCATGCCAAATGAGTTCGTCATGTGGACCCGCCTTACCGGCATCATCGCTGCCATTCTCTTCGCCATCAGTGCGGAACAAATCTTTTGGGGAGTGGCGTTGACGCCCCTCAGCCGTCCGCTGCCGTTCTTCGGCTATTCCCTCCTTGTGCTCACCTTCGCCGGTGGATCTGGACCGTATTGAGGGAGAGCTGAGAGGCCGCGCGCGGCAGCGTCGTACACTGGAGAGGTCAGGATTTCCCCATGAAGAAACTCGCCATCGGCCTTTATCTTCTTGTCACTGTCGGCCTTGCTGGGCTGGGCCTACAATCAGGCCATTTACGTCGCTCCCAACGACGCCGCGCAGGGCGAGATGTTCCGCATCATTTATTACCATGTGCCTTCGGCGTCGGTCGCATTCCTGTTTTTCGCCGTCAGTCTCATTGGCTCCATCGGATACCTGGCTCACGCGTCACAACCACCCCGAGCCGCGCGCAGATGTTCGACGCCTGGGCTCTGGCCGGGGCTGAAGTTGGCGTTGTTTTCTGCACCGTAGTGCTGATCACCGGACCGCTCTGGGGCAGGCGCGCATGGGGCATGTGGTGGACCTGGGACGCGCGGCTGACCACCACGCTGGTTCTGTGGCTGATCTACGTCAGCTACCTGCTCTTGCGCCGCTTTGCCGCCGGGCCCCAGATGCAGACGCTGGCCGCCGTGCTGGGAATCTTCGGCGCGCTCGACGTGCCGATCGTCTATATGTCCAACCGCTGGTGGCGCACGCAGCACCCGGCGCCCGTTTTTGGCGGCGGGCAGGACTCCGGCATGGACCCATCGATGGTCGGCGCGCTTCTCTGGAATATGCTCGCCTGGTTTGCTGTGGGGCGTGCTCATCCTGGCACTTCCGTTACCGCGTGGAGCGGCGGCAGCAGAAGATCGCCGCCGAAGAAGCCGAGCAGGCCTTGAATTTCTGATGGGGTCGCGACTGTGACGGGAGAATTGAGTTCGCAATGAAAAAACTTGGTACCGCGTTGATCGTTGCCGTCCCCATCGCTCTCTTCTGCTGGGCGTGTTATGCTCGTCTTCACCGCGCCGCCGGAACCGCCGTTCGACTGGCGCCTCCACATGTCCGCGGCGCAGCACGACGCGATCGTGGCGACGCTCAATCACCTCTATACTCGGGCCGCCTACACCGTCACCTGGGCCATCCAGCTCGGCTACGCCGCATGGCTCTGCGTCAAGTGGCAGTCCCAGGAACAAAAATCGACGCGAAAACTGGCGCAGTAGTCTCCCCGCCGCCCCAGCTTGTCACACCCCGTTGTGCTCCCCGTCACGAAGCATCGTGAATTTTGCGCCTCGCCATGCCCTTCGTTACTCTCCAAAACGTCACGCGCTCTACCACTTCCGCGCATTCAGCCGACTTTTCGTGGTATTTCAAGATTCCTCTCATACCGCCGATGATGCGATTGGTAGATCGGCTGCAAAACGGTTTTTCGGCTTTAATCCGAGCCTTGGACTCTCGCGTTGCGGCGACTTCTCCTCAAAACGAGGCGAGCCCGCCACAGAGACCTTCACCGCTGCGAGTGTCCAGAACCGCTGAGCGCCGAATGGGGACCTATATCATGCATGACTTCTTGATCGCTCTTGCCTTTATCGGTATGGTCATTGCTCCCGCCATCGTGGCCGCGAATTGCTCAACTGAAGTGACAGACGAATCCAAATCAAAATAATCTCCGCCGCTTAGCTCCCGAGAGTTCTCACCCCGGATCTGCGTTGTTACGCATCTCGATCCTCGTTCCGCGCCGCGAACCCCGGCGGCCTCTTCTCTCATCGCTCCCGCGCCATTACCCTAGAAATTGCCCTTCGCTCCTCCAGCCGGTAGACTGATGCGATCGGTGGGCTACTGCGGTTCTCCAGTTGCAGTAAGCTGGAACCGCGACAGCCAAGTGGCTTTTCCCTCTCCGGGTCCCCGCGGACAGGTCTTCGTCCGTGAGGTGGAAGCAAAAGCCACCCCGTACAACGCTGTGAATACCTCATAGAGAACTGGAGAACCGCTGGTAGTCATGTTGGTTGTCATGAAAGCGCAGGCTACGCCGGAAGAGATCCAGGCGGTCTGCGACCACATTGTGCAGTTGGGTTTCCGTCCCCATCCCCTTCCCGGAGCCCAGCGCACCGCCATCGGCATCACCGGCAATCAGGGCGAGGTCAACCGCGGCAACCTGGAATCGCTCTCCGGCGTTGCGGAAGTCATCCGCGTCTCCAAAGCCTACAAACTCGCCAGCCGCGACGTGAAAGAAGAAGACACCGTCGTCCGCTTTGCCGGAACCGGCGCCGACCATCGGCGGCCGCGACCTGGCCGTCATCGCCGGGCCCTGCTCCATCGAGAGCCGCGAGCAGGCCTTTGCCATTGCCGCAGCAGGTCGCCGCGGCCGGCGCGCAGTTCTTCCGCGGCGGCGCCTACAAGCCGCGCACTTCTCCCTACGCCTTTCAGGGCCTGGGCCTTGAAGCCTTGAAGATCATGGCCGAAATCAGGGAAAAATTCGGCCTGCGCATCGTCACCGAGGCGCTCGACTCCGAGACCCTCGACCTGGTGGCCGAATGGGCCGACGTGATCCAGATCGGCGCGCGCAACATGCAGAACTTCTCGCTGCTCAAGAAGGCGGGACGCCTGCGCAAGCCGGTGCTCATCAAGCGCGGCATGAGCGCCACGCTGGAAGAGTTCCTGATGGCCGCCGAGTACGTGATGAGCGAGGGCAACTACGAGGTGATTCTCTGCGAGCGCGGCGTGCGCACCTTTGCCGACCACGCGCGCAACACGCTCGACCTGAGCATCGTTCCCGCCCTGCAGCACGTCAGCCACCTGCCCATCCTCGTCGATCCCAGCCACGGCACCGGCCGCCGCGACAGCGTGCTGCCCATGGCGCGGGCGGCAGTTGCCGCCGGAGCCGACGGCGTGATGGTCGAGGTGCACGACCATCCTGAGAGCGCGCTCTCCGACGGCCCGCAGTCGGTCTACCCCGCGCAGTTCGCGACCATGATGAGCGAGATCGAACAGATCGCGCCGGTCGTCGGCCGCAATCTGCACGCGAGGCGTCTCCGTTCCCGCCGCCGCGGGACAGTGAACAGACGGTGGAAAGTTGGCGTAAATCGGAAATCTGGCAGCAGGCTCGATTCACGCGCCGTCTTGCTTGCTCTGTCCCTGCCCATCCTGTCTTTCACCGGCTGCCGGCCCCACGATTTTCCGCAGTATCCGCCCAACTATCGCGAGTACGTCTACGTGACCAACGGAGGCAGCGACACCGTCACGGTGCTGGACGTGGTGAACGTCCGCGTGGATCGCGAGCTGCCCGTGGGCCACGATCCGGTTGCCGTCGCCGCCAGCCCCACGCGCAACGAAATCTACGTGGTGAACTCCGGCGCTGCGGCGCCAACGGCTCGCTCTCGGTGATCGATGCCGAGCACAACGCGGTCGTGGCCACCATCCCGCTGCACCGGCAGCCGCTCTCGATCGATCTCAACGCGGCCGGAACCGTCGCCTACGTAGCCAACTCCGGCTCGAATTCCGTTTCCGTCGTCGATCTCAAGGCCCGCCGCGAAATCGCGCAGATCGCCGCCGGCGACGAGCCCGTTGCCGCGCGCCTGGCGCCCGACGGCAAGACTCTCGTCGTCGCCAACCAGCGCGGAAACTCGGTGACCATCATCGATCCAGCCAGCGGCAAAGTGCGCGCCGCGTTTGCGGGCTGCCCCGGAGCGGCCGAGGTGGTCATTCTTCCCGATTCTTCGAAGGCCTTTGTGCCCTGCTCGGCCGGTCATCAGGTGATGGTCGTTGCGCTTGGCGCAGCCCGACGCCCACCCCGCACAACCCGATCGCCTGGAAACGCTGATGGATGTAGGCCGGGCGCCCGTCGATCTGGCGCTGAAGCCCGACGGCGGCGAGATCTTCGTCTCCAATTCCCTTTCCGACTCCGTCTCCGAGATCTACAACACCACCGACGAGGTCGGCGACACCTACATGATCGGCGACGATCCCGTCCGCGGGCTGGTCTCTCGCGACAACTCTCTGCTCTACGTGGCCAACGACCGCTCGCAGGAGGTGACCGTCTACTCCATCGACGACGGCAAGCGCATCGGCTCCGATCTCACGTTGGCGACGGCCCCGCGGCGCTCGCATTTTCGGCCGCCGGACACCTGCTGTTTGTCGCCGATCGCCGCTCCGGCGACGTGGCCGTGGTGCGCACTGCAACGCAATCGCTCTTCACGCTGCTCCCCGCCGGCCGCGATCCCAACGCCATCGTGGACAAAGCGTTCAACGTGCAGTAGGGGCGCGCAGCTTGCGCCCTATGAGATTTGCCGTGTGGCTACGGCGTCGCGCTCGCGCCTGCAGCGGAGCTGTTCTCGGCGGAACTTAACTTCGGCCCCACGAGCACTCCATCGTCGAGCGAGGCTGCCACAAGGCGGTCGCCGGCCGCGCGGATCAGCACGATATCGTAGCCGGTCTGCCACCAATCCCAGGTCATGGTTTTGGGGTCGATGGCGTAGACCTGGTCGCTCGAGCGCGAGCTGACCAGGATTCTCTTCACTGCAGCGTCATAGCTCAGATCGTCCACGTCGCGAAACGGAAGGCGATGAATCCACATCCAGGTCTTGCCCAGGTCGCGGGTAAAGTAGACGCCCTCGCGCGCGCCCAGCCAGAGCGTGCCGTCGGGCGAAAAGGCCACGCGATGAATGCGCGTGAGCATCGTCGGCAGTCCCATCGGCCACCAGGATTGCCCGGCGTCCTTCGACAGCACCACGCCATCGGCGCGCGCCGCGGCCATGGTGTCGCCGTGAACGGTGACAGACAGGTAATCGCCCTCGCCCATCACCGGCCCGCCCTGCCAAGCTGGCGCCCTGGTCGCGGCTGGTCAGCAGGCCGTAGCTCGTGGCCGCCACCCACACATCGCCGGAAACGTCCAGCGCGTTCACCGGGCTCTCCAACTCGAATCATCGGCGCCTGCACCTGTTTCTCGATGTTGACCTTCGTGTGCAGATGCGTCTCGGTGATCGTCTTCACCACCGTATTCACGATGTTGTTCCGTGGCTGCCAAGTGAGAGCAGCGCTGTGCGGCCGCCGAACCATCCGCCGCAGGCGCTGCCGCACCCTTCAGTTGCACTTGCCGCGCTCCCTGCCGCAGGCGGATCGCCGGCACTCTCCAGAACAAAAATCCCGTGGCCGGTTCCCGCCACCACGCGTCCATCCTTCGTCTCCGCCAGCGCGAACACGTCGCGCGCCGTCGAGCCCCGAGCCCAACTGCTCCCAGTGCGCGCCGCCGTCGCTCGAGCGAAACACGCCGCCATACTTCTTGTCGTTCACCACGCCCGCGTACAGTCACCTCGGGATGGTCGCGGTCCACGAGCAGCGCCGCAACCTTGCGCTCGCTGATTCCCTGGTTCGACGGCGTAAATGTCGCGCCCCCGTCCTCGGCTGTCGAGCACGCCGCCGCGATCGGTGGCCAGCAGCACGCGATTTGAATCGTCGGGATCGACATAGACGGCGTTCACTACCACGTCGGCGTCCGTCATGCGCTCGAAGGTCTTGCCGCCATTGACGGTCTTGTAGAGGCCCTCGGTGGTTCCGGCGTACACCACCTCGCGGTTCTCCGGATCCTGCATCAGGCTCCGCGTCCTTCTTGCTTCCGAGGGAATGCCCTCGATCTTTGTGGAAGAGGACGCCCGCGTTCTCGCTCTTGTAGATTCCGCTGCATGCGCTCAGGTAAACCGTGTGCGTGTGCTCGGGATCGACGATGATGGAGAAAACATCGGAGTCGACGATCAGTCCCTGCTTGATGTTGTGCCAGGTCTTGCCGCCGTCGGTGGTCTTCCATGGCAGGTGCCAGGTTCCGGCGTAAACCGTGTCCGGATCGCCGGGATCGACCGCCAGCGATTCGATCTCATGAATCTCGTGGCTGCCCGGCGGGCTGATCTGCGCCCATGTCGCTCCGCCGTCGCTCGACCGGAAGACTCCTTCCAGTGTTCCGGCAAACAGGATGCGCGGATCGGAAGGCGCCTGCGCAAGCGCGTGAACCGGCTGGCCCTTTGAATCCGCGCAGGCTCGCTCCAGCTCCGTCCGCGGTCGTGGCTGATCCACAATCCGCCGTCGTCCGAGTTCTTCCACGCGCCCACGTAAATCGTGGCGGGGTCGGCGGAGTCGACCACGATGCTGTCGAGAACAAAGCCGTCGGCGCTGCCCAGCTTCGCCAGCCGATGCCAGGTTGCGCCTTCGTCCATGCGATTCGTAGAGCCAACTGTTGGTCGTGCCGAGAAGGAGATGCTTCGGCTGGCCTGGAAACGATGCAAACGCGCGCGCATCGCCGCCCGCCGGCCCCACGACGGTCCAGGCGTTTTGCGCCTGCAAGTAGGCCGCGCCCAGCAAAAATGCAACGGATAGAATCCATTGCGCCGGAACCCCAACCCGGCACGATTCACTTCGAACACACCGCAAGCGGCTCATTCAGACAGGACAGCTCCCTCGCATCTCTATCAAGAATAGACAATTTCGGGGCCCAAAATGCGAAGAGGCTAACCAGTTTGTGCACCGGTCAGCCTCATCGCACTACAGGAGGAATGTTCTGCGGTTGGGTTCCGCGACCGCCTCGGATGAATGGTTGCGTCGGAAAACCATCGATTCACAGCCGGAAATAAATCCCAATCACCGGCTCGGCCGTATGGGTAAATGCATTCGTGGAGCTGAAAGCGCTGGTGAGGTCGGAGGCTTTGTAGAGGTTGCCACGATACTGCAAGCGCAGGCCGAGATGCGGCAGTAGCGTCCAGTCGAGACCGGCTCCGTAAACAAAGACCCCTTTGGTTGACGTGCTCGTAGGGATCGTGTTGGTCGTGATGGTGCCCGGGGTGCACCCAGGGTTTCCCCCGCCACACTCGGTAATGAGAGTTGTGGTGGTGGCCTGTCCGTTGCTGGGCACATTGAAGAGAACGCCACCGCCGGCCAGTGCGAACGGCCGGAGAGCGCCGACCTTCAGAGACGCCACCCAGGCGCCGGTCAGCTCGTGCGCATTGGCGGAAACCGGTGTCCATGATTGACCCGCGGTACAAAGGCCGCAAACGGCGTAGCTGCTCGTGGAGTACGTCTGATTGTCGCGATTGTAGGCGTACGTGGCTTCGTAGCCGACCAGCGGATTCCTGATCTGCCGCAGCTCAACCAGTCCGCCCGCCGCGTTGGCCGGACTCTGCTGCGTATTATTGCCTGAGGTTGACCCGTTGAAAGCCCCATACAGGCTTGCCGCTATGGAGGTTTGGGCTTGCGCCACGCGCCACTTGCCGCTGCCAGGCCCGCAAATAAGATCACTTGTTGTGAATGATTGCGTCGCTCGCATCGCTGTCTCCTTCCAGTTCTTGAAATCGGATGGGCTGGATGCAGTGTTGGGTTTTTGGCTGCTTGGCTGTCTTCATTAGACAGCGGAGAGCGCCGTTTAGTGTACCGCCAGAGCGAAAATGGCCTGCCGGCGAATACAGCATTCCACATAAATGCGAAGAGGCTAACCAGTTTGTGCACCGGTCAGCCTCAACACTCCACCGAAAGACAGTTTTCTGCTTGCGCGAGCCGCGCCCTGCGCGGCCCGCCCATTTGCCGATAGAAGAAAGTCAGCCTACTGCGCCGCCTTCTTCGGGTGACGCTCCGGCAGCGGCTTGCGCATCTGCGGCTTCACCGCCGTCTCGTCCACCGGCGTCGTCCCGGTCACGTCGGAGCTGAACGTCGCCCCCGCCGGCACCAGGTAGTCTTCCACCGTCTGCCCGTCGGTCATGCCCGTGGCCACGCTGATGCGCGAAGCGTCGATGCCCTGCTCCGTCACCAGGTAGTCCTTGGCGTTCACCGCGCGCTGCGCGGCGAACTCCTCCACCTTGGCATGCTTGTGCTTGGCGGCGTACTTCTCTTGCTTCTCCGTCGTCGCCTTCTCCTTGGCATCCGACTCGCCTACCACCACCGCCTTGGCGTCAGCCTGCTGCTTCAGGTCCAGAGCCACCTGGTCCAGGCACGCCTTGGCTTCGTTGTCCACGCGCATCGGCCGCTTCGTGTCGTTGGCAAAGCTGATCGAGCACAGCGCCTGCGTTTGCGGCGGCGGAGGCGGCGGAGGCGGCGCCAGTGATGGTCACGCTCGTGTTGGCGGAAACCGTCGTGGCCCTTGTCGTCGGAAACGTTGCAGGTGATCCCCACGGCCCCCGTCGGCGCGCCTGCCGAGGAGTACTCCGCCGTGGTCCCGGTGCCCGTCACCGTGCCCGCCGTGGCCGAGTAGCTGTACGTCAGCGGACGGTTCTGCGGGCTCATGCCCACCGAAGTGACGGTCGCCGTGTCTCCCGGCTTGATGGTGCTGGGGCTGGCCGAGCAGCTGATCGTCGGCGGCTCGAAGGCCTTCACCGTATAGCTCGGCCGAGCATTCCGCGGACTGGCCGGGCTTCAAGCCCTTCCTTGCCCTTCTTGCCCTCCTTCACGTCGGCCTTCGCGGTGTACGAACCGGGAGCCAGAGCAGCCGTATTCACCGTGGCTGAAGTGCCATTGCCGGTTACTCCGTCTCCGCTCCAGCTGTAAATGACGTTGTTCTTCTTGTTCGTGTCCACCGACCCGGCCGTCGCCGTTACTGTCAGCGGATCGCCCGGATAGACGGCAGGCGCGCTGGCGTTGCACGCTAACGTGATCGGCGGCGCCTTCTTACAACCCATGGGCAAAAGGGCCAAACACGCCAAAGCCAGGACAGACAAAACGGACTTCAGAGTTCGCGAATACATGCTTTTACGCTCCACGATTACGTTGATGTACGGTTGGAAAAACGGTTTGAAAAAGGAATTCACGCTTCCCCCTTTCGGCTTCGCACAGCGTGCGCAGCCCCGATCTTCGATTCAACACCATCAAACCCTAGCACAATAGGACTCTGCTGAGCACATCCCATCTTTCTTTCCACAAGCCGCCACTTCCCTGAAACCTGAGAGCCGGCACTGGACTCGCCGCGCCATGAGCGGTTCCCGCAGTGACTTCTCCAGGAATTCTGGCCACATGACGGGGCTCACCCTGCGTTCAGGGTCTTCAGCAGGCTGCGGGGCTCGCGCTGTATCTTCTCCTGTAGAAGCGAAATCGCGTAGATAAGTTGCTCGGGGCGCGGCGGACAGCCGGGAACATAAACATCGACCGGGACGACCTGATTGACGCCTTGCACCAGCGCGTAGTTGTTGAAGACGCCGCCCGAGGTGGCGCAGGCGCCCATGGAGATGACCCACTTGGGCTCGGGCATCTGGTCGTAGAGGCGGCGGAGCACGGGGGCCATCTTTTGCGACGACGCGCCCGGCCACGATCATCAGGTCGGACTGCCGCGGGGAGGGCCGGAAGACCTCTGCGCCGAAGCGCGCGATATCGAAGCGCGCCGCGCCCATGGACATCATTTCAATGGCGCAGCAGGCCAGCCCGAAGGTCATGGGCCACACGGAGTTCTTGCGCACCCAATTGACCGCAAAATCCAGCGAGGTGAGAAAGACGCCCTCCGGCTCTTCGTAGCCGTAGTTGGCTTCACTCACCTTGATGCGGTTTTTTGCGCTGCTATCAAGCGCGCCAAAAAGATAATGGTCGCGCTCCGTGGAAGCCGCCATAGGTCTACTATATAACTCCCCTCCCGCCAACAGGAATGGTCAGTTGCATATTCTTGAATGAATCCTGAAACCCTGCCTGCTGCGGTCTCCCTCGTTCACGCGTCCGAAATCCCCCTCCCGGCCTCGCGCATCACTCCGAACATGAAGATGCAATAGGGATTTCGTAGAAACTTGCGTTATTCCGTCGACTTTACGAAAATGAAACGAAAGCTCAAAGCGTCATTCGCGATGATTCTGGCCGGCGGCCACCTTGGTCGGCTCCCGGACGCTTTTAACTTGTGCCAGACGGCTGGTCTTCCATCGCCAGTTGTGCAACATTCACCGCCTTTTTCCGTGCCTTGCGCGCAAAATTTCAAACCGGATGACCTCATGCCCTATCGTTTGTTGAAGTTGCTCACCCTGCCCGCCCTCCTTGTATTCCCGGCATTGGCCTTGGCCCAAACCACAGCATCCGCCCCAGCCTCGCAAGCCCCTGCAACGCAGGCGCAGATCACCGCCCTCCAGCAAGCCGTCCAGAACGCTCAATCCGCGGGAGATAACGCCTGGATGCTGACCTCGGCGGCGCTGGTGCTGCTGATGACCGGCCCCGGCCTGGCGCTCTTTTACGGCGGTCTGGTGCGCAGGAAGAACATCCTCGGCACCATGATGCAGAGCTTCGCCATGATGGGCCTGGTGACGATTCTCTGGGCGATCGTGGGCTATTCGCTGGCCTTCGGCCACGGCAACGTATTCATGGGCGGATTCGAGCACCTCTTCCTGCGCGGCGTTGGGCTCACTCCCAATCCCGACTACGCCGCCACCATTCCCGAGCAGACCTACATGATCTACCAGCTCATGTTCGCCATCATCACGCCGGCGCTCATCACCGGCGCGTTTGCCGAGCGCATGAAGTTCAGCAGCATGGCCGTGTTTCTCTCGCTCTGGTCGCTGTTCGTCTACTGCCCCATGGCGCACATGGTGTGGGGCGTCGGCGGCCTGCTGAACGCAACCGGCAACCACATCCCCAGCCTCGACTTCGCCGGCGGAACGGTGGTGCACATCACCAGCGGCGTCTCGGCGCTGGTCTGCGCGCTCTATCTGGGCAAGCGCATCGGCTATCCGCACACGGCCATGCCGCCCCACTCCCTGGTGCTCAGCTTCATTGGCGCGTGCCTGCTGTGGGTGGGCTGGTTCGGCTTCAACGCCGGCAGCGCCCTGGCCGCCAGCCCGCTGGCCACCAGCGCCTTCGTCAACACGCACTTCGCCACCGCCGCCGCCGCCCTCGGCTGGACCATCTTCGAGTGGTTTCACAACGGCAAGCCCACGGCGCTGGGCGCCATCTCCGGCGCGGTCGCCGGCCTGGTGGCCATCACGCCGGCCTCCGGCTTCGTGCAGCCCATGTCCGCGCTGTTCATCGGCCTTGCCGCCGGCTTCTTCTGCTCCTTCATGGTCTTCCAGGTCAAGTCCCGCTTCGGCTACGACGATTCTCTCGACGCCTTTGGCGTTCACGGCGCGGGAGGAACTCTGGGCGCGCTGCTCACCGGCGTCTTTGCCGCCAGCGTCATCAATCCCATCTTCGGCAAGGGCGTGCCCACGGGCGGCATCGACGGGCATTGGAGCCAGGTCCTCAACCAGCTCGCCGGCGTGGGCATCGCCTGGGGAATCTCCATCGTCGGCACGTTGATTCTGCTCTTTGTCGTAGACAAGATCATGGGCCTGCGCGTCACTCCCGAGCACGAGATGGCCGGCCTCGATCTTTCGCAGCACGGCGAAGAGGGTTACGATTTCAACACATGACGAGTTTTTGATCCGTGCCTTTGGCAGTTCGCAAGGCAAAATTCTTGGGGTGGAGGAGGCCAATCTGCCGCCTCGCCTGTTACGCTATCGAACGAGGATTCTCTGCTTATGCTGAAGATTGAAGCTGTCCTCCAACCCTCAAAGCTGGATGCCGTGAAGGATGCGCTGCTGGAAGCGGGCATCGAAGGCATGACGATTCTTGAAGCCCGGGGCCACGGCCGCCAGAAGGGCCACACCGAGTTCTATCGCGGCCGCGAATATACCGTCGATCTTCTGCCCAAGGTGAAGATCGAGATGGTGGTTCACGACGATCTGAAGGAGAAGGCGATCCAGGCCATCATCAGCGCCGCCCGCACCGGCCGCATCGGCGACGGCAAAATCTTCATCAGCCGCATCGACGAGGCCATCCGCATCCGCAACGACGAACGCGGCGAAAACGCGCTGTAGACTGATCGACGCGCTTCGGGCATGCTCTTGTTTTCAGAGAGTCGAGTGCTTTAGTGTGTTGTTGCAATGCGACAATCTAAAGGAATCGCGGCCATCACTCCCCGTTTCGTCTCTTTTCTTGCCTTGATGTTCGCCGCCGCGTCCTGCCTGCCCGCGCAGGACACGCGCAACGTCATTGAGCCGTTTTTCCCCAGTTGTGCACCACGCTCGACGCCCAACTGCAAACCAGCGGCCGCTCCCTTGCTCCCGCCGACGAGCAAAAGCTCGACACCGCCCGCATCCAGAAGGCCATCGACAAGTGCGGCAAGGGGCGGGCTGTGATGCTCCACGTGAACGAAACCAACAACGCGTTTCTCAGCGGCCCGCTGGAGCTGCGCCCCGACGTCACTCTGATCGTTGGCCTGGGCGTCACGCTCTTCGCCTCGCGCGATCCCGCTCTCTACGCCGTGTCGCCGGGCAGTTGCGGCATCGTCAGCCACGATCCCGGCCCGCGCGGCTGCAAGCCACTGATCTCCGTCGACCACGCGCCCGACTCGGCAATCATGGGCGACGGCGTCATCGACGGCCGGGGCGGAGAAAAGATGCTTGGGTTCGCAATATTCCTGGTGGGATCTGGCCGAACAGGCGCGTGCCGGCGGCGGGCAGCAGGTTCCGCGCCTCATTGTCGCCAACGACTCCGGCAACTTCACGCTCTACCGCATCACGCTGAAGAACTCGCCCAACTTCCACGTCGTGTTCAACCACGCCGACGGCTTCACGGTGTGGTGGCTCAAGATCGACACGCCGCAGCGGCTGGCGCGCAACACCGATGGCGTCGACCCCGGCAACGGCGCGAAGAACATCACCATCACGCACAGCTACATTCGCGCCGGCGACGACAACGTCGCCATCAAGGGCGGGCCGGGCGGCGCAACCAACATCACCATCAGCCACGATCACTTCTACTGGGGCCACGGCATGTCCATCGGCAGCGAGACCAACGGCGGCGTCAGCAAGATCCGCGTCTTCGATCTCTCGCTCGACGGCCCCGACAACGGCATCCGCATCAAGTCGAACGGCTCGCGTGGCGGCCTCACTGAGGACGTGGTCTACGACGACGTTTGCATCCGCAACTCGCCCAATCCCATCACCCTCGACACCGCTTACTCCGCGGCCGGCACCCTGCAGGGCAACTCGCCTCCCACCATGCGCGGCATCACGCTGCACAATGTTCGCGTCTCGGGCGGCGGCAAGATCACCTTCAACGGCTACGACCAAACCCACCGCATCGCCGCCACGCTCGACGGCGTGCAGATTACCGATCAGGTAAATTACACCTACGAGGTGAATCACGCCGATCTCACGCTTGGACCCGGCGCGACCAATCTGGAATTGCCCGCGGGCGAAGACTCCACGATCAAGGGAACTCCCGCCGAAGGCGAACCCAGCCTCTTGCGCGGACAAGTTCGTCCCTTTCCCGCAATAGCAACGGTGTGAGTCGTCAGCACATAAGCCCGGCTTTGTCAGGAATTATTGCCCAGCCGACTGTTTTCCAAGATGAAAAGCGAGAGAGGCGTTGTACGACATCTCATCGATTCCTGGATTGCTCGGCACGACGAATCCATCTGAAAAATGGAAGTGTTCTATGCTTGCGCGAAAATCCCATCGATGATTCAGCCGGAATTGGACGCCGATGCTTTGCTGCAGGCTGAAATCAAAGTAAGCGGCGTACTGCGACAACGCTTTTCGGTTGAAGCCGATCAACCCTCCTTTAACGATGTAGAAGGGTTTCCATGCTTTGCCGTCTCTCCACATCATGCGCAGGCCGACCGGTGATATGCCTGCACCGTAGAGTGTTGTGAACGTCGAACTCAGCCGATTTCCCCACACGTCGGTTTGGCTCGGTTGCTTGAGAATCACAACCGGGAGAATCTCAGCCACGTAATCCATGCGTGCGCCGATGAACTTTCCCCATGAGTGCCGGTCATACGCCACTCCCGCGACGTGGAGATAGCTCCACCAGCTGTTCGCAAAGATGTGGAAGTGACCGAAGGAATTGAGATCTTCAAACTGCAGCTCACTCGCGACGGGGGTTCGCTCATGCGCGCTTGCCTGTGTGAACGAAGACCGTCCCAGGCGGGGAGCCCAGACTAGGCCGGTCGAAATGCTGCCGAAATTCTGCGGCAAACCCGGTACTCGGTAGGGGGCCAGACTGGTGGCTTGAATAAGAGCGAGATTCTCGTTGCGATAGTCTCCCTGAATGCGAAGGGCAAAGTGCTTGCTGAGCGGGGTGTCGAGGCCGCCGCCAAGCAGCGTAGTGAACGAGGTCGATTCGCCCGGTTGCGCGTTGGGTCCCCAGTCGCGGTTCATGCCCACATCGCCGAAGAGAGCTTCAACGAATAACCGTTCGCGGTGGAACGTGCGCTCGTATTGCCCGCCTCCCATGATCGAGAGGGCATGTTGCTGTGCGCCAAGATTGGTTCCGGAGTAGCGGGAGACATCGATTTCGACGCGCAGGCCGTGCCACGCAGGAAATGCTACGCTGGCGTCCCAGCCGCTGAGTGCGTTCTGCGATTCGGGTATTCCGTTGAAGGAGTTGGACAGGCGTGTGTAGCCGCCATAGATCTGGAACGGAGGGGCGGACTGGGCGGCAAGAGCGGGAGCGCAGGAAATCAGGACAAGGGTGAGCAGAACACAGGAACGCATTCACAACCTCAGGACAATCGTTTATGAGAAATCGATTGCTTAAAGAGCGAGCTGACTGTTCTGTTCATGGCAAAGAATGCGACCTGCCCATCGATCGAGTCATTTTTGATCCTCAGATTCGTGGACGACGAGGCAACAAACTATGAGCCACAGAGGATGGTAGTGCAAATACCCTCTGGTTCTGATTTCTGATTGTACGTGTCTCTCAGTTGTACCCAAGCGGGAATTTCAATTTTCCTTTCCTGGTTGCCAATCAAGCCGGGAAACCTCCAATGCCAGGTGGGCGCAGCTGCTTTTCGCCGCGGGCTTCGATGTGGTGCTCGGCGGCGTGCTCCGCTGCGTGAATGTGGTGGCCGTGGACCAGGTGGGCATGGTGCACGGCGGCTTCGTGGTTGCCTTCGGACTGGTGCCTGGCGGTTCGTGCCCTTTCTGCAATAGTGTCGCGCGGGACTTAGCGCCCCGCCACTTCCCTGTTCAACGGTACGCGCACCACAATCTCGTTGCCGGTCCGCACCACCATCCTCGAAAACGACTCGTCGCTCACATGAGAGAGCGAGACGTAGCTTCCATTCAGTGTCGTCACGTCGCCGCGCAGCTTCACGCTTGCATCAGTAGGCACGGTGAAGCTCACGCGCACATCGGGACGGCCATCGCCATCGAGATCGATCTCGTCATTGACGTGCGCGGGCAGTTGATCCGCGGGCTCAAACACGATCTGAACAAAAGGCTCGACGCGTTCGAGTAAACGCGGCTGCACTGGCTGGTAAACCACAATCCGGTAGCCATCGCGTTGGATCGTCCGGGCAATCGTGCCGCCCGAGTACGTGGCGTCGATGTGCAACCCCGCGTGGGCCACTACATTGCTGAAAGCGCCAATCAGGACAAACGGAACACACACGGCGATCAGCAGCGTGAGCCCCGCGCCCGTGTAGGCCAGAATCGAAAGAATGCGCGCGCGCATGTGACCCTCCTTCACTTCCCCGGCAACCAATGCATCATGGTGGCGACCGAATTGGCCAGAATGCTGCCACCGAACATCGTGGCCAGCGCCCACGCGCCGTAGAGAAACAGCAGCCGGGCGCGCTCGGGTTTCACCGCAACCGGGGTCCCCTTCAGGTGCCACACCGCCGCGTCCTTCTTGCAGACGTCAACGCAGGCGCCGCACTTCATGCAGTTCAGTAGCGTCTTTCCCTCGCGAATCGAATCCGCCGAGAGCGCCACCGTGGGGCAGCTTGTCTGGCACAGCGTGCAATCCACGCATTTTTCGCGGTTGAATCGAATCTCAAACAGGTTGATCTTGTTGAAGATCGATTGAAACGCGCCGAAGGGGCAAAAAAAACCGCACTGCGTCCGTTTCTTGGTCAGATACGGCAGAACCACCACAAGGCCCACGAACAGCGCGACAAAGATCCCCATCTGGATGGCCGTTTCCACGTTGCGCACCGCGGGAAACTCGGTGACCGCCTTGAACGGGCACAGCCACATGCAATAGACCGGCTCGAAGATCGCCGCCGAAACCAGAACCACGAACACCAGGATGGCCCACGGCACGAGCCGCAAAATGTGCCCATACCGAACGACGAAGCGGTGCAGCTTTGGCCGTTTGGCGAACGCGGCAAAGCCCTCTTCGATTCCGCCGAAGAAGCACGCGTAGCTGCACCACGCCTTGCCCAGCACCAGAGTCAGGGCAAACCAAAGGCCGATCATAGGCGCGATCGAGTGGGGATGGTTGGCGCTAGGCAGAATCGACCCCGGAAAAATGATTGTCCGCGCGAACGCCGCCGGCAAAAGGATCGTTGGCGTCACCATGAAGCAGAAAGGAGTGTCGCCTGAGACCATGCGGCTGATGGGAATGCTCATGCTTCCGCGCTCGGCGAGTAAGGCAGCGATGAAGCCCACCGGAAACAGGAATCCAAGCGCCACAAAAAAGATGCGCCGCCAGCGATAGGTTTCCCCGGTTCGCATCATCAGGAAGAAGAGCGCAGTCATGAAGACGATGACCACAGCCGCGCCGATATGCTCATCCCGGCCTGCTTGCCGGAAAGACGGCGTGAACATCAGCAGCGCCCACAGCGCGATCGGCAGCGTCAGCAAAATCGACCGGCCGACGCCGCGAAACGCCGCCGGCCGCGCAAGAGTAGAGGCACGGCTAGCCATACATTGTCCTCTCGATCAGGATGGAGACTCCGGAAAACCCATACCAGCAGGCCAGCAGAACCGCAACCATGCGGGCAACGGTGACCACTGCCGGCGTCCGCTGCACGAATCCCAAGGAAAGAAACGGCAGAAACCAGACTGCGGTTCCGGCAAAGAAGCACACAAAGAACAGCAGCGCCGCCGATAAATGCTCAAGCTGCGCCGCGCGCACGCCCGCCACAAGAAACGGCGGGCAAAGATTGATTCCCGTCAGGAATCCCAGCGCCAGCGCTCCCGATCGCAGCGAACGCGGCGTCTCGCCGATCTGCACCAACCTGCCGCCTTCCTTCGCCGCGGCGCATCGCCGGTGCGGCCAGCCCACGGCGTATACCAACAAAGCCGCGGCCAGCAGCAGCTCGATCCCGCCCATCAGCCACGTGCGGCCCGTCCACGCCCGCGGAATCGACGACCCCACCAGCCACACCGCCGCCGCAAACACCATGTACCCCGCCAGGCGCGCGGCCAGAAACAACCCTAACTGCCGGCTGTGCAGCCCCACTCCCCGCGGCTGAACCATCATCCACGGCACCACCACCGGCCCGCAGGTTGCCAGGCACACCGGCCCCGTCGCAAGTCCAAGCACCAGCGCCTCTCCGGCGCTGGCCGAAAGAGAGAGTGCCGCCATCTTGCCTGAAAGTCTATGGCTGGCTGCGAGATTCGCCTCGTGACAGTGGTCACGGCTCGGAGTCTCAACAATCGCCCCCGCTGCGCCTTCCTGCACGCTTCGCCGGCCCTTCATCCCTCTCGCCGTCCCACCGATAGCAGTTTCGGAATTTGTGTGGACCGAAAGCACACACCCAAGTGGCTTTTTCATCAAGAAAAAGCCACTATTCATCACGCTCGAAACGTCTCCTTGTATTCCGAAACTGCCTGAAAACTCCCCCCTCCCGGCATTTATCGCTTATTCTTGTAACAATTCCTTCTTGCTTCGGCAGGCCATCGCATTTTCAGAGATCGTGTATGCCGAAGCCGGGGACCCCCAGCCGGCGCGACCACCAGGGAGCGCTGGCCTTGCAAAACGCCGAATAAATCGCAGTGTCTCTGAAAATGCCGTACGCTAACAAATCCTATGGACCCAGTCGTTTTTGCGGTTGACGATCTTCGGGAGCAGTATCTCAAGGAGATGGCGCTTGTCCGCCAAACCTGTGAGCGCACCGGCGACGGTACGGCCGCCATCCGCCGCCGATCCGCCGTCGTCGACCGCATCCTCATTGAAATGTGGCGCCGCGCCTTTGCCGGCCTGCCCCCGGAGAACTCCGCCCTGCTCGCCCTCGGCGGCTACGGCCGCAAAGATCTCTTCCCTTACTCCGACATCGACGTCCTCTTCGCCTTCGCCGACGAAAAAACCGAGGAGCAGTCCCGCGAAGCCGTTCGCGCCGTCATCCAGGGCATGTGGGACATCGGTCTCCGCGCCAGCCCCAGCTCGCGCACCGTCAAGGAATCCGGCCGCTTCGACCCCGACAACCTCGAATTCACCCTCGCCACGCTCGATCGCCGCTTCCTCGCCGGCCAGTTTCCGCTCTACCAGCAGCTCCACCAGGTCACCTTTCCCGGCCTCTTCCTCAGCGAGTGGACCTCCATCACGCAAAAGCTCGGCGAAATCGCCCGCGCCCGCCACGCAAAGTTCGGCAACACCATCTTCCATCTCGAGCCCAACCTGAAAGACTGTCCCGGCGGACTCCGCGACTACTCGCTCGCCGTTTGGTTCGCGGTCCTCTTCCATCTCAAGGCCACCAAGGAATGGCCTCGCCAGCGCGGCGGCGTCTTCCAAAGCGCGCGCGGCGACGCCGAGGCGGCCTTCGACTTTCTCGCCGCCGCGCGAGCCTTCCTCCACTTCCGCCACGGCCGCGACGACAACACCCTCGACTGGCAGTCGCAGGACGAGGCCGCCGCCCGCTCCATCGGCCTTGAGACCCGCGGCACCGCCGATCCCTCCTACTGGATGCGCACCTACTACCGGCACGCACGCGTCATCTATCGCCGCGCCGCCCTCCTTATGGAGCATCTGCCCGCCCCGGTCAGCTTCTACCGCCAGTTCCGCCGCCGCCGCTCCCCCATCGCCGGCACCGACTTCCTTCTCGACCAGGGCCGCATCGACATTCAGCCCGGCGCGCAATTCAATGACACCGCCGCCATCCTGCGCATCTTCTCCCTCATGGCCACGCACGGCTACACGCTCTCGCAGGCCGCCGAAGACCGCATCACCGACGCGCTCCCCGTTCTCGCCATCTCCATCCCCGAGGGGCCCTACCTCTGGAACGCGCTCCGCGAAGTCCTTCTCGGTCCCCACGCCGCCCACGCCCTCCGCACCATGCACGCCCTCGGCGTCCTTGAGATGCTCATCCCCGAGTTCCACGGCATCGACGCGCTGGTCATCCGCGACAGCTACCATCGCTACACCGTCGACGAGCACACCTTCCTGGTCATCGACAACGTCCACGGCCTCCGCCAGCCCTCCAGCGAGCACGAGCAGCGCCTCGCCCAGCTCCTGCCCGAAATCGACCGCCTCGACCTCTTCTTCCTCGCCCTGCTCCTGCACGACACCGGCAAAGGCCGCCGCGCCGGCGAGCACGCGGCGCAGAGCGTCGAGCTCGCCGACAGCTTCCTCGCCCGCCTCGACTTCGACGCCGAGGAGCGCGAGTCCATCCTCAAGCTCATTCGTCTGCATCTTGAAATGTCGTCGGCCATGCGGCGCGACATCTTCGACCTGGACAACGTGCGCGGCTTCTCCGACAAGATCGGCAGCCCGCAACTGCTAAAAATGCTCACCCTCATGACCTTTGCTGACATCAAGGCCGTCAACCCCGACGCGCTCACCCCGTGGAAGGCCGAAAACCTCTGGCAGTTCTACATGTCCACCTCAAACTTCATGGACCGCTCGGTTGACGAGGCGCGCTATCACGCCGCCATCGATCCCACCCTCCTCAATCGCATCCGCTCCATGGTTCCCGCCGCCGCAGCACGACGCGCTCAGGCAATTCCTCGAAGGCCTCCCGCAGCGCTATCTGCAAACCCGCCTGCCCGAGCAGATTCGCAACCACTTTCAAATGGCGCTCAACCTCGACAAGGACAACGTCCAGCTCGATCTGCGCCCCAGCCGCCAGCTCTACGACCTCACCGTCATCACCCGCGATCGCACCCGCCTCTTTGCCGACGTGGCCGGCGTCCTCAGCGCCTGGGGCATGAACATCGTCCGCGCCGGCGCTTACTCCAACGACTGCCGGCGTCATTGTCGATAGCTTTCAGTTCACCGATCTATTCCGGACCCTCGAGCTCAACCCCACCGAGAAGGACCGCTTCCTCTTGAACGTCCACGACGTGGTCGCGCAAGAAATCTCCGTCGAGCAATTGCTCGCGGCGCGCCGCCATTTGAACCACCCCGGCAACTACAAGCTCGACGTGCCCACTAAGCTCGAATTCGACTCCGAGTCCTCCACGCACTCCACGCTCTTGCAGGTGGTCGCGCAGGACATGCCCGGCCTCCTCCGCCAGATCGCCCTCACCCTCTCGACCCATCAGTGCAACATCAAGGTCGCGCTCATCGACACTGAAGGCGAAACCGCCATCGACGTCTTCTACCTCACCAGCCACGACGAAAAACTCACCCCCGAAGCCCAGCAAACCCTCGCCAAAGACCTGACCAAAGCCCTCGAAGCCATGCGCACCCCCGCGTAGGTCGCTCTCAACCTCCACAAGAGATGGGGTGCCCCAGGTCTCGTTTCTGAGACCTGGGATAGCGAGAACTCTACCACCCTCAACCTGTGTCATCCCGAGCGGAGCGCGCTTGGGGCCCCGTGGTCGCGAAGCGATCGTGGGGTAAGCGGAGCCGAGGGACCTGCTTCTGCTTTTGGTCTTGTATCAGGGCATGAATTCACTCATGCCGCAAACAACGGTAAGAGGCCCGGGGTCCCCGCGGACAGGTCTTTCGTCCGTGGGGTGAGAGGCCGGGGTGAGAGGCGGGGGTTTCAACCCCCGCGCAAACCCGCCCACAAAAACATCGAAAACAAAGTACGGCCCAGCGAGCCAACCTCGCTGGGCCGATGAAAGTTTCAAACTCCGCCCGCAAGCCACCGCCGCCCAATGTCACGACCGCAAAGCCTGGACGACTCACCGTTCTCCCGACAGTCGCGGTCAAGACTCCATCCGACAAGCCGACTTCTCAGTACAAGAGGGGATACGGCAAGTGGGTTGGCGATGAGGGCGCTTGTTGACCAGATCACATGCCGTAGACCCCGAGCTTTTTCCAATAATCGGCGGAAAGCGGCAAGCGGCTCGGGTACTTCAATCTCCCCTCAGCCGCAACGGCGAACATCGTAGCCCATCGTTCAATGAACTCGGCTTCATCTTCGTCATCGATGGTTCGAGGACCGAATGCAACCTGATAGCGTGTGAGTCCCGGTCCGAGGGCGGAATCCGCGTGAAAGTAGCGGTAGGGCGCATCGTTCACGGCCTCCAACAAGCTTTGCGGTTCCATTCCGCCTTGCATCGCTGAGAGGGGCGTGTGCATGAACGATACTTCGTACCACCTGTAGCCTTCAACACCCGTTGGTTTGCAGTAAAGGAGGGCGGATTCCCAAATATACCTGGGATTCAATTGCACAATTCTGAAGGGTATGGCAAGAACAACATCGAAATTTGATCTCGAAAATGCGCCTTCTGGGATGGTTCTCGCGCCCCTGAAGCTCGGAGACAGCGAAACGTGGGCACTGCCAAGAGTGATCTCCGGCGACGCGTCATGCTCGCAGTTTGGGGCGTCCGCCAGAATTCTGGCCCGGAGATCGGACACTATCCCTGCAAGAATCGGTTTGCCAGATTCAGCCAAATCGTTACGGACAAGTTCTTTCGTTCTCTGCTCCGCGGCGACCGACTCCTCGTGCGCCCTCTTCTGTTCAAGTCGCGCTGCCGCGTCGGCTATGACGGAAGGCGCTTGGGGATTTTTCTGTTCCTCCTCAATACCCTTCAGCTGTTCAATCACTCGGCCCAGGCTCGGCCGCGCACTTGGACTCTTCCGGAGGAGCATGTTGACAAGCATCTTGAGCTTGAGTGGTGTTCCATCGGGCAGCTCGACCGGTGGCTTGTTTAAATGCTGATCGCGCATGTCCTCCGGCGTTGAACCAACGAATGGTGGTCTTCCAGAGACCAACGCGTATGCGATACATCCAAGGGCATATAGGTCAGTCGCAACCTCCGCCTTTTCCAGCCGCCACTGTTCAGGGGCTGCGTAGTGAGGTGAAAGGCATCCCTCAAGTGTGTTCACAGACGTTGATTCTTCGATGAACCTAGCGATTCCAAAATCAGCGATCTTCCACTTGCCCTCATGGAGTAGGAGATTCCCAGGCTTCAGGTCTCGATGAACCAGGCCCTTCAGTTCGGAAAGCCCGTTGGCAATCTGCTGGAGAATGTCGACCGCCTCGGCAATCGAGAACTTCCGGCCCGCGTTCATATCGCTTTGGAGACTCTTGTCGGCCAACGCCATTACGACAAAGTACCGGCCAGAGGTGGCGTCTTCACCTGAGTCATAGATTGGTATCACATTGGACGTATTTTGGTTCTCAAACAAGGAAGCGACGCGAAGCTCGCGGTGAGCGGAAGCATCAGCGTCGATTTTGAGCTGCTTAATCGCGACTCTCTCTCCAGTCGCCGATTGTCCAGCAAATACTACGCCGAATCCACCGGCTGGACCAAGTTGTTGAGTTGGATCGTAGAACCAGTTGCTCTTCTGAAGACGGATTTCTTCCATGGCGCACAACAATTCGCTTTCTGCTTGACGGTTGGGACCATTGTACGACCGTTAGCGTGCCCCCTTTGCGCCAATCTTGAGGCCTACGAGCGGGAGCCCCAGGCTAGTTTTCTAGCGGTCGTTTTCCGCGACGAGGGCGCCCCGTCCGAGCCTCTGCTTGGGCAGAGGCTATGAGCTCCCACGATCGGTCCCCATAAACGCCGATATCGCCACCGACCCCGCGCTCGGCAACCGCAAAGACCGCGACCGCCCCACCATCATCCCGCCACTAGCTCCGCCATCCCCGCTGCGTCGTGTCAACCCCCTCCACGCCCCACTACCCCCCCCAACCCACTGAAAACATTCCGCCAAATTCTTTCGCCAATTTTGCCGATTAATTCCCCCGTTTCGCTACCCTTTACCTAGAGAACAAAAACAGGGCGTGTCTCCTCTTTGAGAGCTGGTGGGCGGCTCCGGGTGTCGTTCGGGCATGGTCGGCATCTCGGGCCGCCCAGCGTTTTTCGGCCACATCGCATCGGAAACGGCGCGCAATACGGCGTAACTGCCTTGAATCTCGCCATTTGCTGGATGCGGCCCTGGAAATTGGTATGGAAGGTATGGGTAAGGTATGGCTAAGGTATGGGTCGTCCCGTAAACCCTTTGTTATCAAATATGGAGGTATGGCATACGGGGGGAGGGGGTGGGGTGGGCCGCGCAAAAGGAGAAAGCTATGGCTTCGCATCCTAGCCGGCGACCAGGGATTGCTCGCGCGCAAAAAATAACCGGGCCCTCAGGCCCGGGATTTGTCCACTGCTCACTGTCCACTGTTCACTGTTTCTTCGGTTTCCCCAAAGAGAGAACCTGCAAATCCACCTTCGCGAGGCCAGACCAGGTCATCCCCAGCTTCTGGGCCGCGCCATAGGAGAGGTCGATAATGCGCCCCTCCTGGACCAGATCGCCGCGATCCGTGATCCGGACCACAACCGAGCGGTGGTTGTGCACATTAACGACCCGAACGATGGAGCCGAAGGGAAGCGAGGGGTGGCAGGCCGTCATGGCGTACATATCGTAGATCTCGCCACTGGCCGTCTTGCGTCCGTTAAAGACGCCGCCGTACCAGGAGGCTACTCCATGAATCCTGTCGCTCCAGTTCTGGGCGGCGGCGGTTGGGGCGTTCTGCGGAATCTGGGGTTCCTGGTCAGCGAGCGATGCCGGAGTTGCGCTCGTTGCAGGGGAAGCCGCAGGCGCGGTGAAGGCTGGTTTGGGAAGACGCGCATCCGCTTGCACTGTGCGCGCCGAGAACAGCACCACCAGCGCCACCATTGCAACGGCGGAGACACCAGCCACGAGGCAAATCCATAGCGGTGCCTTTCGTCTTAAGTTGCGTGTTTTCCTTTTTATAACCATTTGACAATTTTACTAGATCGTCACTGACTGCCGTCAGATGTTGTCAAGATCGATAATGGGATTCCTGTTGAAAAAACACAGCTAGACCCTCCCGCCAGGGATAAGGTGTTCAGCCCGTTTGAGTTACAGGTTGCACCAAAAAAGGTGCAGTTTTTCCTGTTTTGGGCATAGATTTCGGTGCAAAATTCGACGCAAATAGGTAACTTGGCACTCTGCATGCTCATCGGCACGGCATTAAATTGATAACAATAGACTTATGTCGCAAATTCGACCTGAAAATTTCTTTTTGAAGTTTGCCGATTAATTCGCCGGTTTTGCTAGCGTGGTCTTAGGGTCTGCATTGAGTCCTTCCATTCGTCAGGAGGGTCCAAGGCAGGCCCTTTGCCATTTCTGGCAGACGAGGGAGCTTTCCATGCAATTGAGCGCTGAGGGTTTGGAACTGATCAAGAGGTCGGAGGGGTTTCGCGATCATGTTTATCGCGATGTAGCCGGGCTTCCGACCATCGGCTATGGGCACCTGATCAAGCCCAATGAGTCTTTCCCGGGCGGGATTGACGAGTCGCAGGCCGCCGCGATGCTTGCCAGCGACGTTCAGGAAGCCGAGCGGGCTGTCGACCGGCTGGTCAAGGTGGCGCTGACTCAGGGGCAGTTCGACGCGCTGGTCGACTTTTGCTTCAACTTGGGTGCGGGCCGGCTGGCCGGTTCAACCCTGCTCCGTGAGCTGAATGCCGGCCATTATGAGGCCGCCGCCCAGCAATTGCTCGCGTGGGACCATGCCGCCGGCGAGGTCAATGCGGGGTTAAAAGCCCGCCGCCAGGCCGAGCTGAAACTTTGGGCCGGCGGGAGTAGCGTAACCCAGACAGCCGCGGCCTAAGAGAATCCGCCCCAAAGGGACGATCAACCGGAGGGAACAAGGATGAAGATCACAAAGAGTCACTCACCCATGAAAGCTCCCTGTTCCCTGTTCCCTGTTCCCTGTTCCCTGTTCCCTGGTCCCTGGTCCCTGCCTCTGCACCCCACCCCCCTATGCCATCAAAAAACGGGCTGTGAAACTGTGGGCTGGCTCGAACTTGCTCATTCTCTTCGACTTCCAGCTACTCGCTTCACAGTCTCACAGATTCCGTTTTTGCCGTTTTTCTTTGAGCGCTCCAGAAAGCTTCAGGACTGCGCGTTCCTGTCGATTTCTCAACGGCTTGCGCGCTCTTCCACGACTTCCAGCCGCTCCTCAGCCTTCAGGTAGCCTTTGCGCCGAAACCACTCTTCCATAGCGGTTTGCAGCCGCTCGAGCGGCACGCCGTTTCCAGCCTCCAAAACGCCGTCGCCAGCCGGAAAAGTATCGTCAAAAACCGCATCGTTGGTGAAATTTCGCATGGCAAAGTTGTCAATCTGGCGGATGGGGCAAGCGTGGCGCTCGCCCGCGGCGTCGATTCGGTTCACGAAGAGGCGCCGCGCAAACATGGCTTCACTCTAAACGAGGAACCGCGCGCACTGCGCGCTATTTGGAGGTCTCTGGCTGCGTCTCTGGCGCGACCGCTGAACCGTTCTGGCCCTTGGTGATCGGCACGGGACGATGGGCAGCCTTCGTCGCCGCCTTGGGCCGCGCAGTGCTCGCCTTGGCGGGTTGTGGCGCCATCGGGCCGGGAATGGTCTCCGGTGTCCGCATGGCGCCGGCTCCCGAAAAGCCGCCTGCAGCCGGCATGTGCGCCGGCATCACGATCACCTTCGCTGGCTGGTTCTGCTCCACGCGCGTGTATACGCCCCATCCTCCGCCCGCAACGACAAAGACAATTGCCGCCGCCGCCGCGGTGCGCATCCAGCCGCTCTCCGGGCGAATGGCCCTCGGCCAGGCCAGAACACGGCCGCGGCGCGGTGCAGCACGGAGAGCCGCATGGACACGATCTTCCAGTCCAGCGGGCGCAGGCAGGCTGGCGATCAGCCGCAGAGTCTCTTCCGCCGGGCTGGAAGGCGGATTCAAATGCCGTTGGATGGTGAGGGTTCGAATTCATCGCAAACTCCTCTGGTGTTCGAGCAGGCCGGCCATCAGGTTGCGGGCGCGGAAGAGCCGCGACCGCACGCTGGACTCGGTAATGCCCAGCACTGAAGCGATCTCCACGCTGGTCAGCTCTTCAAAGGCCGAAAGCATCAGAACCTGCCGCTCCTTGGCGGGCAGCTGGTCAACACAGGCAAGCACATGGGCGTGATGCTGCGCCGCGGCGGCAATCTCCTCGGCGGAAAGGCCCGTCGAGGGCAGCACCCGCGCCAGCTCGGCCACGTCGTCGGTCTCAGGGCGCGTCTTGGCGCGGCGCTTGCGGTCGAGCACGATGTTCCAGACGATGCGAATGAGCCAGACGCGGTGGTCGCGCACCTCGCCCAGCGAATCGCGATGGCGCAGGACGCGCAGAAAGGCCTCCTGCACGGCATCTTCGGCGTCGGCTGGATTGCGCAGGACGGAAAAGGCTACGCGGTAAAGGGCGCCGGCATACTGGTCGACCAGCGCCGCAAGCGCATCATCTTCCGCGCGCCGGCGGGCTTCGTCGTTTACCGCGCTCGTGGGAATCTCCATCCACCCTGCGTAAATGGCCTGGCTGGTGCTCATCACTCACCAGACGCAGCCAGAGAAGAAAATGCTCAGGTACGCTCGACGCCTGCCTCGGCACTTTAGGAAAAGCTCAAAGAGGAGGCCGGCCGGGCCTTTCCGGACGGCGCAAGCAATCCTACTTTGCGGCGAGCTTTTGCGCGGCGATCGACCCCGCCGCGCCGTCCTTGTCCGCATCCTTCACCTTGGCCCACAGCGCGCGCGCCATGTCCTGCTTGCCCTCCGCGGCGTAAAGATCGGCAAGGTCGAGCTGCGCCACGCTGGTTGACACCGTAGCCGAAGGCTTGGCAGCGATTTCGTTGTAGAGCGCGATGGCCTCGTTGTCGCGGGACGTCTGCCGGTAGAGTCCGGCCAGAGCCAGCTTGGCCAGGTTGGCCAGATTGCGATCCCAGGAGCTGGCCGCTGCCTTCAACTCCCTCTCGGCATTGCCGTTCTGGCCCAGCTCCTCGTAGGTAACGCCGGCAAAATAGTGGGCTTTGGTCCCTTCGGGCAGCCAGCCGTAATCGTGGGCAATGGCCACGAACTCGCGATTGGCCTCCTTGGCGCGTGCGGCGGCAGTGGTATACATGCCGGCTTCAGCGGGAGCCCCGGGAGTGGCCAGGGGCGTTGTATACACATCCAGGGCTGCGCCCAGCGCGGCATCTGCTGCCGACGAGCGAAGGTTCCAGAAGATCAGTCCGCCGATCACCAGAACAAGAACGACACCGATGGCGATGCTCCAGCGCACTGCGGCGGTCCGGTGTTCGCCGATCCAACTGGCGCTGCTTGCGGCAGCCTGGGCAAATTTGTCTTTTTTCAGGGCGTGACGGGTTCGAGTATCCACGGGTCTTTCTTGTCCTTTGCAGGTAGACTTGCAGGCGGGTCCGAACAGAAGAAAATGGCGCCACTGCAACCCCATTAGTGTATCAGCGCGATTTGAGCAGAGTCCACCGAGGCACGGATGCTGTGGGACCGTACTCTTTCCGCGAAGGACGGTGCACGCTTGCCCCCGCACCGCCGGAACGATACGCTAAAGACATGTACGAGGACTTCCACGTCGCCGACCGCTGGAGCGGCGAAGACCTCCACTGCCGCTGGAAGGGGACGATGGTGGCCATCGCTACGCGCCACGCCGACGCCGTGGACGTGCGATTCGACGTAAACGGCCGGCCCATGTGGATCGCTCTGCCGTGCACCGCATGGGTGGAGCAGAAGAAGCGCTCGGGCAAAGTGATCACCGACCAGCTGGCCGCGCAGGTCGCCGGGCGATATTTGAAGCAACTGGTCGAGGAAGGTTTCGACTCACGGCGCGAGGTTTACACCATGACCGTGGTCGAGGTGTTGGATCACCTGGACGCCGTGGTGGCTGAAGCAAAGACCCAGGGCGCCATGCCAGCGCTGCCGGTGGGACCTTAGCAAGCTTCCCAACAAAGCGGCGCGACAGTGCGTCCAACATCCGTACGTCGTTGAATCGCCATCTCATGCATCGAAACGCCGCCATCCTCTTTCTCGCCGCTGTCGTTCTTTTCGCCGCGCGGTGTGCATGCGCCGCGCAAATCCCTAAACCCGCATCCAATGCGCCATTGCCCAATGCCAGCGAGCTGCTGCAGCGGGCCCTCGCCAATGAGCGCAAACTGGCGGCCGAGCGGGAAAAATACGATTGCCGCATTACCGACCGGACCATCGAGACCGACAGCCAAGGCAACACCAGGAAAGACACTTCGGTGGTGTCGGATCTGTTTTATGTCAACGGCATTCCCGTCGAGCGCACCCTCCAGAAAAACGGCAAGGATCTCTCCGCCGACGACCAGCGCAAGCAAGATGATCGCGTCATGAAGGAGACACTCAAATACAGCAACCAGGCCAATGCGCAGAAGGAAGAAGACAAGCAGAACCAGGAGCTCGAAGACTTCATGCAAGCCATGATGCTGGCCAACGGGCGCCGCGAGACCGTGAATGGGCGCAGCGTTCTTTTCTATGACATCGTGCCCAACCCGAAATTCGAAGCGAAGAACCTGAACCAGCATCTGGCCAAGGTGATGCAGGGTAAGGTCTCCATCGATGAGCAGACCGGCGAGCTGATCGATATCAACGTAACCTCAGTGGCGGATTTGAAGATCGGCGGCGGCCTGGTGGCCAATGTGCACAAGGGTCTTTGGCTGCATATCCATAATCAGCCGCGCCCTGACGGCGTCTGGCTCACCGATCTGGCCGAAGGCTCAGGCGATGCGCGTGCCGCGCTATTCCTCCACCCTTACTTCCGCTTCAAGGAAACCGCGGACAACTGCCATCTCTATACGGCCACGGCCACACAGGTGGGGCCCGTGCAGGTGGTCAAGCAGCCATAGACGGGCGCGCTAACTTTCCGTCTGCGCCAGCGCCACAACCGGGTCGCCGCGCCTGAGCACGCGGCTCAGGATCACATAGAGCACAGGAATAAACACGAGATTGAGCACGGTGGAGAGCAACATGCCGCCGACAATCGTCGTTCCCACTGACCGGCGGCCAAGCGCGCCTGCTCCGGTGGCGAAGACCAGCGGCAGAACACCCAGGATGAACGCGAACGAGGTCATCAGAATGGGCCGCAAGCGCAGCTCCGCGGCTTCAATGGCGGCTTCGGCGATGGAACGGCCCTTGCGCCGCAACTGCTCGGCGAACTCGACAATCAGAATGGAGTTCTTCGCCGAGAGGCCGATCAGCATCACCAGGCCGATCTGGCAATAGACGTCGTTGGCCAGCCCGCGCAGCGAAACCAGGCCCAGCGCGCCCAGCACCGCCATGGGCACGGCCAGCAGAATGATGAACGGCAGCGCGAAGCTCTCGTATTGCGCCGAAAGCGTGAGATAGACGACAAGAATGCCGAGGCCGAAGATGATGAGGCGCCTTGCCGCTGGATTCGATCTCGTCGAGCGTCAGGCCGGTCCACTGGAAGCTCATGCCGTGCATCATGTTTGCCTTGGCCAGCTTCTCCATGCTGGCGAGCGCCTGGCCGGAGCTGTAGCCGGAGCGGCCGAGCCATCGATCTCCACCGCGCGGAAGAGATTGTAGTGAGTGATCACCGGAGGGCCCGCGCTGTCTGCAACAGTGACAAGGTTGTCGAGCGGCACCATCTGGCCGGAATCGGAGCGCACGTAGTAGCTGTGCAGGTCGCTGGCATTCATGCGGAAGGGCTGGTCGGCCTGCACGAAGACGCGATAGGTGCGGTCGTTGTAGTCGAAGTCGTTGATGTACTCCGAGCCCATGAAGACATTGAGCGTCGTGGCGATCTGCGAGATCGAAACGCCCATCGCTTTGGCCTTCTCGCGGTCGATGGTCACCAGTTCCTGCGGGTCGTTGGCGGAGAAGGTGGTGAACAGGTCGGTGAGATCCTTGTGCGTGCTGCTGGCGTTCACAATCTGGTGCGCCACGCGGTCCAGATCGCTCAGGGTGTTGCCGCCCTGGTCCTGCAGCATGAACTGGAATCCGCCGAAGCTGCCCACGCCCTCCACAGCCGGCGGCTCGAATGCCTCCACCAGGCCGCCATTGGGCGCAAACATCAGCATTTGCAGCTTCGGCGCGATGATCTCTGAGGATGTCGGCCGTCGAGTGTCCTTTTCCGCGGCGCTCTTGCGTCGGCCGGGCATTCACGAACATCATGCCGGCATTGGAGGCGCTGCCGGCAAAGCTGAAGCCAATGACGGAGAACAAGCCGTTCACGTCGGGATTCTGCGCAATGATGGCGGCTCCGCGATCGGCGAGAGCCGTGGTGTAGGCCAGCGAGGAGCCCGGAGGCGCCTGCACGATCGACCATGAAATAGCCCTGATCCTCCTGCGGAATGAAGCCCGTGGGAACCATGGCGGTAGATCCACACGGTTGCGCCCAGTCCCGGCAAAGAAGACCACCAGGAGCAAGATAGCGCAGTTGCAGCGCAACATGAATGATGCGCGCATAGGTGCTGGCCATCCAGGTGATAAAAGCGTCGGCGCCATGAATGAATGCGGCAAAAGCGCGCGAGACGAGCCGGATATGGAGAAAATCCAACTGGCGCGGGCGGGCTTCTTCGCCGCGCAGAGAAGAGCGCGGAAAGCGCAGGCGAAAGCGTAAGCGCGTTGAACGCCGAGATGGCGATGGAAAACGCGATGGTGAGCGAGAACTGGCGATAGAGAATGCCGGTGGTGCCGGGGAAGAACGAGACCGGCACGAACACGGCAATCAGCACCAGCGAAGTGGCGATGACCGCGCTGGTGACCTCGCCCATGGCGCGCGAAGTGGCCTCGCGCGCTTTGGAGTGTTCCATGTGAATGTGGCGCTGCACATTCTCGATGACGACAATGGCGTCGTCGACCACCAGGCCCGTGGCCAGCGTGATGCCGAAGAGGGTAAGCGAGTTGATGGAAAAGTTGAAGATCCGGATGAACGCGAAGGTGCCGATGAGCGAAACCGGAATGGTGACGGAGGGAATGATGGTGGCGCGCCAGTCGAGCAGGAAGAGGAAGATGACGGTAATGACAATGAAGATGGCCGCGGCCAGCGTAATGAGCACTTCGCGAATGGATTCGCCCACCGCGGTCGTGGAGTCGAAGGCGATCGCGTACTCCAGGCCGGGCGGAAAGTTCTTCGAAAGCTGTTCGAGCTCGGCTTTGGCCCTGCGGTCCACATCGAGCGAGTTGGCGTTCGACAATTGCTCCACGCCAATGCCCATCGCGTCATGGCCCAGGTACTTGAGCGCCGTGCCGTAGCTTTCGGCGCCCACCTCCGCGTGGCCCACGTCTTTGAGCAGCACCAGGCCGTTGGGCGAGTTCTTGACGATGAGGTTGTCGAACTGAGCCGGGTCGGTGAGCCGGCCCGCAACACGAACGGGAATCTGATACGCCTGCTTCGCGTCGGATGGCGGCTGCCCGAGCTGGCCGGCGGGAATCTCGACGTTCTGTTCCTGGAGCGCGCTTACCACGTCGGTTGCGGTCAGGCCGCGCGCCGCGAGGCGCACCGGATCGAGCCACACGCGCATGGCATATTTGCGCTCGCCAAAGATTAACACATCGCCCACGCCGGGCACGCGCTTGAGCGCGTCCTTCACATAAATGTCGAGGTAGTTGGAGATGTACTCGCTCGAGTAGCGCCCGTCGCGAGTAAAGAATCCGGCGCCAAAGACGAAGTTGAAATTGGATTTCAGGACGTCGATGCCGGTGGAAACCACCTCGCCGGGCAGGCGGCCCTCCACGCTGGCCACGCGGTTCTGCACGTCGACGGCGGCGATGTCGAGGTTATAGCCGGTCTGGAAGGTGATGTCGATCTCGCAGGTGCCGCTATTGGTGCTGGACGAGCTGATGTAGCGCATTCCCTCTACGCCATTGATGGCCTCTTCCAGCGGAATGGTAACGGCCTTTTCGACCGTCTCCGCGTCGGCGCCCACGTAATTGGCGGTTACCGATACCACTGGCGGCGCCAGCGTGGGATACATGGCCACGGGAAGATTGGGAATGCAGATGGCGCCCGCAAGAATGATCAGCAGGGCGCAAACGGTGGCGAAGACCGGGCGGTGAATAAAGAAATCGACAAACAAGATGAGCCCTCTTTCCTAGGAGACCCTCGCGTTATGAGACCCTCGCGGTCTGCGTGTGCTCATTCTTCCATGCACGTGCCTGCCGGTGCTTTTTGTGAAGGGGATGGTTGGCCGCGACGGTGTGCGCTCCACCAGTGTTCGCCTTAGCTCCGCTGTTCATACTTTGCGCTCCACCTGCTCCATGAGAGGGTGCAGGTGGCGCGGGGCCGGGCATGGGCATTACCGGCATGCCGTCCACAAGGAACTGCGTTCCTGAGACGATCACGCTGTCGCCCGCGTTCAACCCTGAAGTGATGGAGTAGCTGTTCCCCACAGTGTCGCCCAGCGTTACCGACGTCCGGTGCGCTACGGCCATCCCATTCATCTTTTGCACCACGAAGACGAAGCTCTGCTCGCCCTGCCGCGCTACTGCCAGAACCGGAACCACGGCCATGGGCCTCGTGCTCCAGATCACCCTGGCCTTGATCATCTGCGCGTTGCGCAGCACTTCGGGCGTCGCCTGCACCGGGGTCTTGACCAGAATCTCCTGCAGCGTGCTGTCTACCTGAGCCGAGATAAAGTCGACCTTCGTCTTCTCCAGAAGTTTGCCGCTGTTGTCAGTCAGATCTACGCCGAGACCCATGCGCACCTCGGGAGCACGCTCGGTGGGGATGTAGATGTACGCCTCGAGATCCTTGTTTTCATCTACGGTGGTGAGCACAGTTGAAGTCGTTACGTAGTCGCCCACGTGAACGGGAATGTCGCCGATGACGCCGTCGAATGGCGCCCGGACGGTGTAGTAAGCCAGCAGTTGTTCCTGCGTCTTGCGCGACTCCATCGCCGACTCGTAGTCAGCCTTGGCGTTCTGGTAGGCCTGCTGCGCCTGGTCGTAGGCGTCCCGACTGGTGACGCCCGCTTCAAACAGCTTGCGCTGGCGGTCGACCTCGACGGTGTCGTAATCGTAGAGAGCCTTCTTCTGGCGCTCGGTGGCACGCTGCGAAGCGACCGTGGCCTGCTGTTGCCGGGGATCGATCTCAATCAACGCCTGGCCTGCCCGAACGTGGTCGCCCGACCGGACGTGAATCACCGTCAGCGATCCGCTGACCTGCGGCTGCATGGTGGCTGAGCGGCGCGACTTGATGGTGGCCACATACTCGCTGCTTTGCGCGACAGGCGCCATCGTCACCTTAACCGTCTGCACCGGCAAAGCCTGCATCTGGGGTCCTCCGGCCGCTGGCGCGGGCTTTTTCTGGCAACCTGTAGCCGCCAATCCTGCCAGAATCACACAACCTATCGTATAAACGTGTTGCAATCTGCTCTGGGTCACTTGATTCTTCCTCTGGTTACCGTGACCGCCGCGCTCGCTTTGCGATGGACATTTGAGCGGGCAGGCTTTGGAGCGCCTCCGCTTTGGTTCGTTGCGGAGTTCGCCTGGATGATGCGTTACGCGGATCTGGGTAATTGACACAAAAAATCAGCGCGGCGCTGCCCGATGCAGGCGCCGGCTTCAATGTGAATCTTCATCGAGAATAGCGCACAACTCAGCTACGCGATGGTGATGCTTCTGGTTCCGGCCTCTCCGCCCTTGGCGGCTTCTTGACCGCCCTCGCTGCCGCGCTCTTGGATGCATGAAAGCGCTGTTTCGTTTCAGGCGTTCTTTTTGACACGCTTTTCCCGAGTTGATAGCCTCTTATAAGGGCACGCGCGGCCAAATCTCCCTCCGCGTTCTGCTCTCCCAAGCTGTCCCCGTCGTCTAGCCCGGCCTAGGACACCGCCCTTTCACGGCGATAACACGGGTTCAAATCCCGTCGGGGACGCCAATAGGATCAACTACTTGCAATCCACCTCCAGAATTTTCTAGGTCCGTTATGGTCCGATAAGCAAAAGTGCTCTCGCTGGGCTGCGCTATGCGCAGACGGTTGTCGTCTAGCACCATGGTCACAATGCGACTCTGAGCGTCACGTTTGTTCTGCGTGACTGCCTGTGCATACAGGTTCATCGTCACAAGACTGTTGGCATGGCGGAGTAGTTCCTGCACCGTCTTCACGTCCTCACCATTGGCCTTGAGGAGTGTCGCGTAAGTGCGCCGGAATGTGTGCCAGCCAATGCCTTCGATGCCGAGGATTTTGGCTGCCGGTAAGATGTAAGCTCGGTAGAATGCGCCGGGCCAGTAAGGCAATTGACCGTTGGAATGAGGGCTCGCGAGAATCCAATCCTCCGGTCGCGGATACGGACTCATCATCCGCCAGTTGTAGAGAGCAGACTGCCAGCCGGAGATCCATCGGCACCGGCTTACGGCTTGCCTCCGTCTTGCAATCACCGATGCGCTGCATAACGATGGAGCGAGTGACAGAGATTTGCGACTTTTGAAAATCAATGTCATTCCACTTCAACGCCAACAGTTCACCCACGCGCAGGCCTGTGAGCACATCGAGCAAGACTGCAGTGCGCGCTGGCTCCCGCAACAAGCGAAGCAGCGCGGCGATCTCCTCAACCGAAAGCACAATCGGAATCTTTGACCGCTTCGCGCTTTGACGCACGTAAGAGATCGGATTCCGTTCGTGCCATTCCCACCGGATTGCGTGATTGAAGACGGCGTGCATAATGTTCCGCATCTTTGCCTTGCTGCCGTTCGACAGCTTCAAGGAGCGCAGCCATTCTTCTACAGCGACGGATCGAACGTCCTTCACGCGGTACGTCCCCCAACGAGGCAATATCCATTTCCGGAAATAGCCTTCATACGTCCTGCGTGTCGCGTAGGTTTTACCTGAGTCCTCGTCGAGTTCCTTATCCCGGTAGTGGTCGATGAGCATCTGAACACTGATCGGGGCCAGGTTCATCCGAGGGCTTTCAGCGTTAATGTCTACCCGAAGCACAGCGACGGCTTTTTGCGCCGCCGTTTCGTTCGGATATTGTTCCAGGGTTCCCAGCACCAGATTGCGGCGCCTGCGGCTGCCATCGGCTTGGACCTCGTACCAACGGTACTCCCATGCCTTCCGGCCTCCTTTTCGCTCCACAAGTTTGAGGCTGCCTTGTTGAAATCGTGAGCGTCTCATTTCCTCTCCATTTCAAGGGTGGTGAGACGGCACGGATAGCTGTTCCGAGCTTACCTTGATCGGCAGGCAGCGGTCGAGATCCGAAGCCCGGAAGCGCCAGAGTTTGCCTACACGCAGACCGGCGACGAGCCCGGCGCGCGCATAACGTTGGAGGGTTTTTGGATGCACTTTAATGAGAGCCGCAGCCTGCTCGCTATCGAGTAGGGGTTCAAAGACATGATCTGAATCGAACATTATTCGTACGCTCCTATTCACCACGATGTATTAAGCAGCCAAGTGTGTCTACATCACGAATAGGGGCGTTTTGTGCTCTATGGACAATCGCCAGGGCATTGTCGCAAGTCGGAGTTGCATCAGGTCGCAGGAAAGTGCAGGCGTCTATTTGAGGAATAATTGGCGCAGATAAACTTTTGATTCTATGAAAGCGAGTTAGAGTTGCCGCCTGGACAAAGTCCGCTCTGACATTCCGGATGGCCAGAGCGTAGCAGAAGTGTGGTCTGTGTCAAGGCCGGGCTGCGCGCACCGCATTCGCAGTCAAAGAGCCTTGACACCGACCTCGGAGCCTCGGCTTATTATCCAGCTATTCCGGGAATGTCATTTCCAACGCGGCGCGTCAGAGATGGTTATCGTGCGCCTATGCTCTAACGGATCGCCTAGCTTTCTTGAGCGACCACCGGACCCGGTCTGCAATGAATCGGGCAAAGGGTCTTGCGTCCACGTCAATGCTCGCACGATCCAAAGCCTTCAAATACTCTGTACGGTCTTCAACGCGAACCACCGTCCACGGATACCCCCCGGAAGCCAGCAGAACATTCATCAGGAAGCGGGCCATGCGGCCATTGCCATCGGGATAGGGATGAATATATCCAAAGAAGCCAATGACCGAGCACAGCCCGAACAGATGGCTCCGGTTCCGCTTCGATCAAATCGAACAGCGCGGGCATGGCGTCGCGCACAGCTTCCCAACGCGGTGGAACATACCTGGAATTTCGCAGGTAAACGGCGTCATTCCGATAACCAGCAAGGGCCGAGGCCGGGATCAAGCCGGATACAACGCATGGCTCAAAAAGTTCTCTGTACCATTCCTTGTGATCCGCTCTGGCAATCGCTCCCGGATTCTCGCCCGCAAGCACCTTGGACACGGTTCCCTTCACTTTTTGAAAAGCTTGCCAATACCCACGCGCAGCCAGTGCATCCCGGCTTTGCCGATCTGCTTCGTGATGCGCCGGGTCCCATGCCCCTGACATTACCCTCTCAATCAACTCAGGGCTGACGCGGTAGCCTTCGATAGACAGCGAATGATAGGCATCGCTTTGGTAAATCTCATCAACGAAGTTCAGGTATGCGGTCTTGTTCTTGGGCAACCCAGGCGGTTTAGGGAAACTCTCAAGCACGGCATCCCGCGATGCTGACCAGATAGCCTGAAGCCTGCCAACGATGGGCGCTTCCGTAGCCCCGCCTATTGCGAATACACGCTGCGCAACTTCAAACGGGTCTGTTTCTCGAACGTCATACCCTGCTGCCTTCATCGCCGAAAGAATCTCGCCAGCCTGTTCCGCGCGGCCAACACGACGCAAGGCACCTGCCAGACGGCCAGCAATAGCAGAGTGGCCTCCATCCAGCAGAGGTCTGAGCAGTTCAGATGCATCGCGGATGCCCGTCAAGCACGACTTGGGTTTCAATCGGGTTGCGAACAAAGAAGGATTCCGGCACTCGAATCAGTGCTGCGGCTGGGGAAAAAATTCGCAGGCCATTGCGGATAACCAAGTCGTTGCGTGATGGGAATTGCTGTTCCTTCAGGTCGTAAATCGACGTGCGAAAGAGCAGCTCGACCATGTTGTTATGGCCTTTCGGGCTGTAAATGATTGCCTGAGCCGGAATGATGGTGTTTTCAGCGTGGAGCAGAAGCGATTGTTCCGGTGAAAGATGCCAGTCTTTCCCGAAACGTTCGTTGCAATATCGGGCGCAAAACTCCCAGAAGGACGCAAACCACGGCGTGCTGTCTCCGGGCCGCACGCCAGGGCTGGCTGAGATAAGCCAGCCTTTCATGACCGCTTGCATGAATCCATGTTTCAGCAGCCGGTCCCGATGAACCCGGCTCAATTCCCTCGATTGAAAGACACGCCGCCCGTCTTTCTGCAGTTCCTGGAGAACGCTCAGAGATGCCGCCAATTTTTCGTTCGGTGTCGCCATTTGCGCCTGTCCCCTTCTGGGCGAATACAAGTTTATCGAGCCGTGCTGTTGCAAGTATATACTGACGTGCGATTACAAGTAAACAATGCTGCAGGGATGCAAGTCTCTTTGGCGGATAACGGGGATTTGCTTGCTTCGCTCACATTCGACGCTGCAAGCACTGCGTACATTCCGCAGCACTCCCAAATCTCGCAAACAAAGGGCTCAAGTTCCACGATGCCCACCGCCTGCCGGCAATTCACATTTGCAAAATATGCGATAGAATCGCACATTTTGCATTGTCCTAAAATCCAGGCAAGGGGCCGCCGCCCCCGGCTATAGCTTCGCCTTTGTCAGCCTGCGCAGAAAGGTGTCCTTGGCTGCATGGGTCTTGCGGAGCATCCTCCAGTGCCAACTGAAATACTGATTCACGCCCTCGACGAACAGCCAAGTCATGCAGATCAGTTAGCAGAATCACGGCCCTGTCGTAATCCTTCGGTTGCCGTTTCTGGATATACGCCGCTACTTGATTCCAGACCGCATTTTCACGCTTTGCCAGATGGTCCAGGTACAGTGCGCGGTCAGCTTCTTCCTTCGCTTTCTGCCGCGCTGCTTCTGCTGCCCGCTTGGCGTTCGTTTTCCGTGTTCGCTCATCCGCGCGGGCATGCGATGCTGTCAGGAGGTCTTCGACTGTACGCCGTTCGATTGCGCCGTGACCTGATCCAGGGGCGTTCTCGTGCTGAAAGCGGCGCAGAAGTTCGATCCTCCACCGTTCATCCGATTCCGTCAGCGCGTCTACAAGCAGGCCATCCTTCTCCTTATTCGGCAGGCCTCGAATCCAGTCCGCAAGCTCCTTGCGCGACGGCCCAGCTTTCAACGGCTCTGAAGCAGCAGCGGCAACTTCGATGAGATCCTCATCGATTCCAAGAAACTCGATCAACGAATCGAGTGGCGCTGACAGTTCGCGCAGGCCAGCAGGCACGGGAGGCTCCAATGCATCTCCGGAGAATTCCCCATTCTGCACACATGAAAGCCATCCGAGGTAGAGGCAGCGGAAGTCGCCGCGAAGCAGATCAGCAGCGCAAAGAGATCAACGAACCCATCCAGCCTGTGCCATCATCCCAATCGTCGTCGGGCTCCACTTCACTTTCAAATGCAACAATCACGAATTTCCCAGAACTGCGCACTCATGCGGTCTTGCCTGGGAGCATCGCCTTGAGCTGCTTCGAGTCAACCAACTCCTGCGGCAAGCGAAAGCATAACTCCCGCGTCCCCCAATTTGCCACGTAGACAAAGGCGTCGAAATACTCTGCCAGAAGTTTGAGCGGATCGGCTTTCAGGTCTCCCCACTCGTAGTGATTCGTGAAACTCGTCGAGGTAATCACGGCGCGCGTGGAAATAGACCGCAGCGCGGTCATTTCTGCTTTTGTCAGCGCACGATCAATTGCTTTGAAGTCGTAGTACTGGTATTCGCTCACTTAGAACCCTCTGCGCCAATGGCTGTAAGCCGCAATCCATTCCGCGCCTGCTGGTGCGGGCTTGGGCAGCGGCAGATCGAGGATTTCAATTCTCTGCTTGACTCCGTCTCGCCGACAAACCGCGACAATCCGGCCATCACGCGTCATATCCACCTTCTCCACAACGGCCTCAACGCCGAGGATACTGACCGTAAACGGCAGTGCGAGATGCTCCTCAATCATGGTGAAGAAGCCGCCGGTCTGCTCCTCATCGCCGTAAGCATCGACCACCGCTTCCTCAATCAGTGCTTCCAGCTTCGCCTTGCTCAGGGACGGAAGGTTGGTTTCCGGCTCAGGTTTCAGTTTGCGAATATCCATGTGGACCACCACGGGCTTGCTTTGCTTCTGCGTCATATTCCTCCATTTCAGCCGAGAAGTGCCGCATTCGGTTTCTCCAGGCCGGCAGCTTGCCGTTCCGTTCCAAATACCTCATTGGGCGCATTGCAAATCCGGTAGCCGATGGCACTGTAACCCTTCAATCGCCGTGCATACATTCTTGCCAGCATGAGGACATTGGAATCGACATAGTCGTAAACTCGGACAACGCGCTTCGCATCGTGAAGCCGATGAAGGCGTCCAACGTACTGCTGCAACGTGCCCTTCCATGAAATTGGCATTGCCAGGAACAGCGTGTCCAGCCGAGCATCGTCAAAGCCTTCACCGATGTAGCTGCCGGTTGCCAGGATGACTCTTGGCGCGTCCTCCGGCACGGCTGCAATTGCCTCTGCTATCGACCGCCGTTGCTTCTTCCCCATGCCCCCTTTCAGCACAAATACGCTTTCTACCTTACCCGCGAGAGCTGTCTCGAAATACTTTAGGTGCTCAGTCCTGGCGGTGAGGAGCAGCGGTGAGCATCCATCTTGGACTGCACGCAGCAGATCGCCGACGATCAGTTCATTGCGGGTGTTGTCATCCACAAGCGCGGCGTACAGTTCCTGAATCGTCGTGTCAGCCTGTTCGGGCGGCAAGCAAAATTCTGTCAATCGCGGAATTACCTCATGCTCGAACGGTGAGGCTGCGGTCATCGAGCGCGCACTGAGCTTGTATCGTATTGGGCCGCACTGCATATAAATGATGGGATGGTGTCCATCTTTGCGCTCAGGAGTTGCCGTCAGGCCGAGGACGTACTTCGCCTTTACCTGTTTCAGAACCTGCTCAAATGTGAATGCAGATAGATGGTGGCATTCATCGACAATGACCTGACCATATTCTGCGACAAAGTCTTTCACTCCTGCTTTGTCGTGAGTGCTTTGGATGATGGCAATGTCTACGCAAACCACTACGTCGCTCTTTCCGCCGCCAACCTGACCTATTGACTTGGCAGGGAGGTTGAGGAACATTGCCAACCTTGCGTGCCATTGATCGAGCAATTGCTGACGGTGTACCAGCACGAGAGTATTCACTTTCCGCGCGGCGATTATCCATGCTGCCAAAGCGGTTTTTCCAAAAGCGGTAGGAGCGCAGAGAATCCCTTCGTCGTGTTCGGCGATCATAGCGGCGGCATCGAGTTGCGCCGGACGCAACTGGCCGGAGAACTCCACGTCAATCGGATGGCCTGCAAACCGCTCATCACGCATCACCGCCTTGATGTGGTGCGTTTCAAGTAGTTGCACGACCTCGGCGATACAGCCGCGCGGCAATGCGATGTAGTTGGCGAGATCTTCGCCACATGCGATTACTCGCGGCTTGTTGAATGTGGGAAGCCGCATAGCCTGGGCTTTATAGAACTCCGGATTTTGAAATGCCGCCAGGCGTAGTAGCCGATTCAACATTGCGGAAGGCAGTCCATTTTTCTCGACATATATAAGATTCGACCGAACAAGTTGTACCTGCTTTGGGAAAGGCCCAGGTATCGGGCGCTCCGCTCTCGTTCGTGACGGCGGTAGCATCCAGGGATCAACGTCTTCGTCTTCGGCGATACTGATTCTGACGCCGATTAGATCTCCGCGCTTTTGCGCTTCAAAAACTACGGATTCGACGGCGTCAGCGGACATTCTCTTGACGCTTGCCAGAAACTCCCATTGATCCGGATATGGGCGGAACTGTACATCAACAAAAACGCTGTTCCCGTTTGCGCGCGGAACCTTTTGCAGAGGAAGAGCAATCAGGTTGCCAAACCCACCCTTGGGCATCGTGTCCTGGTTGGGGAATAATCGGTCATATGAATCCAGTCCGAGTTGGTGGCGAGATTCCATGGTTCGAGTGAGGATTGCACAGCCAAGCTTGCGCGCGGTTGTGGCGGGGATTGCTCGTTCAAAGAATACCCACACATGGCCACCGTTTCCTGAGCGTGAGCGTTCCAGTGCCGCTGGCACGTTGAGTTCGCGGCAGGCCGCGAGAAACGCGGTGGCATCTTGCTGCCATGTCTTCTTGTCAAAATCGACCGCCAGCAGCCAGCATGTCTCATCCTGTAGGAGCGGGTAGAGTCCTACCGTATGCTCGCCAACAAGATGCGCGCGGACAACGTCATCGGTGAGTGACCTGTACTTTCGTGTCAGGCGATCAACCTTCTTGCGATCTTTGTCCTTGGCGCTTAAATACGATTTCCAGTCGCGATCCGCCTTGGGCATGTATCCAGATCGACCGTCGTCGTTCTCCCAGCGAATAGCATAGACATCGTCCCGTCCACGGAAGAG